>NZ_FUXA01000019.1 GCF_900167085.1 Eubacterium ruminantium | reverse complement strand
AGAGAAAACAGAGGAATAGATACAGCTTCGTTGACAAATGTTACGCCTGAAAAATTTACCCTTAGAGATATCATTTCTGAACATTATGATCAAGCAAAAAGTTATATAGATCGAATACAGGTACATGTACCGGAGGGGACAGTGCGAAAGACAGCCTCAATAAGGCTGCATCAGTTGTTGTTCTAGGGTTTGACAAAGCAGACGGATAAAAGTAGAATAAGGCAAACAATTCTAAATCATTATATCTAGAAGCTTTTCTTTTTATGCTCTCCCAACTGACAACAGATTTACTCCATCGTTAAGGTGAAAACGGATTGACAAAATATAAAAAAGTGATAGATTTAATCATAGAGGCAAAGGCGCTTCATCCTATAAGGGTGGAGCGCCTTTTTTCTGTGGGAAATGCAGTTTGTTATAATGGAAAAGGGGGATATATGATTTCACTAAATGATTATTTGTTTTCCGGGGATACTGTTCTGAAAATCTTGCTTCAGTATTCTGCAGATTTAAAAGATGAGGCGATAAAAAATCATAATACAATAGATATGGCACATAGCAATTTCCTGATTCAGATCATTGAAATTCTCGAACATACGGAATTCCTTACTTCGCAGTCTCAGAGGATAAATGAATTCTATATGTATATGGCAGATAAGTATCAGTATCTTGCTTTCACATTTAAGGGCCGGATTAAATCGCTTATACGTGCTGAGGAAAAGTTCAATGGTTATATATTGGAGTATATTCATAACTATTATAAGATGAACGGAAGATATCCTAATGAAGCCGAGATTAAGAATAATCTCAATTGCTTCAGGGATCTGATTGCATATCGAATAGTTATTTCGTTGCCGCAGTGTCATGTGTCGGAAAAGGAAAATCGAGAGGAGCAGGAGCTTAAGCTTCTTTATGAGATAGCGAATGTTATTCCGGAGTTTCTTGAGGAGCGAGGATTTACAGCTGTATTGGCAGGCCTTTCTGACGAAAACAGCAGTGAGCTGCTGACTGAGGATAATCAGCTTTATTACAGAGATTATGTTCATACTCCACGGCCTTCGGGATATAGATCTCTTCACATAACATTTTATGATAATTTTGCAAGGTGCTATACCGAATTACAGCTGAGGACAAAGGATATGGATGATCTTGCGGAAATAGGAAGAGCAAATCATCTGGGGTACGAGAAACTGCAGGAAGAAAATCGAGCCAGGAGGGGAATGATTCCGGAAGGAGAATGTAAAATATTTGATGAAGCATACGAAAGACTGGTAATGCTTCAGGAACTTGATCTTGTCTCGATTAATGTAAATATGTTTAAGGCTTATAACAATCAACTTATTAATGATGGGTGTGGACTTTTTAGGGGTAGGCAGATTCTGCCATTTGAGCATTTATCAAGATTTCAGGATGATAGAGTAGGGAAAGCTATATAGTTTTCGATATTGATTGGAGAGGGTAAATATGGCGGCATTTGACAGAATTTTTGTCACCTATTTTATTATTTAGCTAATAGAAATTTAAAAAGATAAGAATTTGACGGAAGACGTGAAGATTATTAAAATAATTTATGGAGTTATGAATAGAGAAATTTCATTTCTTGATCATACGGATACTGATAAATGAAGAGTTTCGTAAGAGACATATTTAATGTATGGATATTTAATGCATGGATATTTAATGCATGGATATTTAATGCATGGATAGGAGTAATAGAGTGGATATAAAAGACAAAGATTTAATGTGGGAAGAAGTCAGAACCGAGCACATTGTGCAGGATGAGTGGATTGATTTTAGAAAGACAGCTTTCAGATTCCCGGACGGAAATATATTTGAACCTTATTATACTTACAGCAGAAGGGATTATGTTGTAATTATCGCATCTGATGAAGAAGGAAAATATCTCTGTGTTAGACAGTTTCGTCAGGGTATCAGAGAGGTTACAACTGAATTCGTGGCCGGCGGAATTGAACGTAAAGACGGAAAGCAGTATGGGAAAAGGGAGGAAAGCGGAGAGTCAGCTGCAGAAGATGCTCTGGCTGCTGCAAAGAGAGAGCTTCTTGAGGAGACAGGATACGTTTCCGATGATTGGTCGCATCTTATTACAATTCCTTCTAATGCTACGATAGCCGATAATCTGGCATATATCTATGTTGCTAAAAATTGCAGAAAGATGTCAGGACAGTCGCTTGATGAGATGGAATTTCTAAATGCTGTACGACTTGATGCAGATGAAATTGAGAAGCTCATAAGCGATGGCGAGTTTAAGCAGGCAATGCATGTGATGGGATGGCTTTTGGCACAGAGACGGTAAGTTGAAAAAAAGTATATAATAACTGCAAAACATTTGGATAAATTAGAGCCTCCAAAGTATCTTTATCATGGTACAGGAGAAAAATTTGAATGACAGTTATATATGTTAGTGGAGAATAGGAATTACAATGATAGAAACGGAAAGACTCCTCCTGCGGGAGTATACAATGGATGATTTTGATGCCCTGTATGAAATAATGTCGGATACCGAGACAATGCAGCATTATCCTTCACCGTTTGATGAAGCGAGAACAAGACGCTGGATTGAGTGGAATCTTGAAAACTATGCTCAGTATGGATTTGGATTGTGGGCGGTAGTGCTGAAAGAAACAGGTGAATTTATCGGAGATTGCGGCATTACCATACAGAATATAGACGGAGAAAAACTGCCTGAGATAGGATACCATATTCATAAGAAATATTGGCGACAGGGCTTTGCGACGGAAGCGGCGAAGGCTGTGAGTGATTGGGCTTTTGAAAATACTAACTATCCTTCACTATATTCGTACTGTAAATATACGAATGAGGCTTCATACAGAACAGCAGAAGCAATTGGTATGCATTTTGAAAAAGAGTATCCTGATGAAGCAAATAAGATCACGCACGTATCTGTAATTCATAGGGCGAAAACAAGAAAATAATAGGTGAGTGCTGCTTATATAAATTCTTATTCACGACATTTTAATTTCCATTTACACCAGATTTGATATATGTAACCTCGTCTTGATGTATTATTCGATTATCAAAGAAATCGATTACCAATAAAGTATTATGTATCGTAGTTTGACTCAGAAGAGTTCGACTAATGTGAGGAGAGATGATGACATGAACATAAAAGAAAGTATAAATGATACCCGAAAAGGGTTTGAAGAAAGCTTTGCTACTGGTGACTTTTATAATAGACATACACAAGATACAGAGCATTTGGAAAAAATACTCGGATTTTTGAAAATAAGTGATGGAATGAGGATTCTTGACCTCGGAACCGGGAGTGGATATCTTTCTTTTCCTATTGCGAAGAACAATCCCGGCTGTGATGTGATCGGGCTGGATATCGTGAATGCCGCACTTGAGGCAAACCGAACAAGAGCAGATGCCGAAGGAATTAAAAATCTGTCGTTTGTAAGTTATGACGGAATCGATTTTCCATTTGAAGACGATACCTTTGATCTTGTAGTGACAAGATACGCTATGCATCATTTTCCTGATATAGAGCATAGCATTGGTGAAGTGAGCAGAGTTTTAAAGAATGGTGGTAAATTCTTCATTTCAGATCCATGCCCAAACGAATGTGATTCGAAAAGATTTGTTGATGATTATATGCGGCTTAAGAAGGATGGGCATATTAAGTTTTATACCAAGGAAGAGTGGAATGCAATTTGTAGCAGGCAGGGTCTCGTTACTGTGGACAGTTTTGACAGTTCAATACGATTTCCTAAGAAGAAGGACACAGCTTTAGGGTACGAGGAAGTACTGGAGAAGCACGATAAGGCTGTAATAGAGAGCTATGATTTGGTAGAGACAGATACAGAACTGTATATTACAGAGCGTGTGAACAATATTTTGTTTAAGAAGATTTTACTTTAAGTTTAATGCACAAGAGATTAAATATTTTAAGGATATGAAAAATGGCAAAACAGAATATTTTTGATAATGAGACCTTCTTTGAAGGGTATAAGACTATAAGGGACAGGGAAGGCAACGCAAATGATCTCTTTGAGATACCAGCTCTTTTTTCATTACTTCCTAATCTCAAGGGGAAGAGCGTATTAGATCTTGGATGTGGCTTTGGTGAGCACTGCGTTGAGTTTATAAATAAAGGTGCCTCTAAGGTTGTTGGTATAGATATATCTGAGAAGATGCTAGAGGTTGCTAAGAAGGAGCACTCCAATCCAGCAATTACTTATATGCTTCTTCCAATTGAAGACATTGAAGAGGTGGAAGGTAAGTTTGATGTGGTAATAAGCTCGCTCGCATTTCATTATGTTGAGGATTTTGAGGGAGTAGTTAAAAAAATTTATGACAAGCTAGATACGGATGGGAGTTTTATCTTTTCACAGGAAAATCCCATTAATACAACCTATTGCGGTGGAATTCCTCGTTGGACTAAAGATGAAAATGGAAAGAAAATCTATGTTAATCTAGCCAACTATGCTAGGGAGGGAGAACGTGAGTCTGAGTGGTTTGTTGAAGGAATAAAGAAATATCATCGCATGTTTTCAACCATCATCAATACCCTAACTGAAAATGGGTTCATTATAGAAAAGATGATAGAGCCTATCCCTACTGATGAGATATTAGAGAAGTTTCCTGACCAGGAAGATCTTTTTCATAAGCCGGATTTCCTTTTGGTTAAGGCGAAAAAGTGAATTTATGAGAATTATAAAGGGCAGGAAGATGGTATGGATAGTGACAAGATTGATACGATAATTGTGCCTGTGCCAATTTAGGATGAATCTTATGAACATATAGATGGTGATTATTAAGATTTGTTAGTTTGAATAAAATTGGAATGTATTATAGATGATTGAAATTATAAAGGATTCAGATGAAAAAAAGCGAATAGCAAGAACTGTGCTTGAAGGCTTGAAAGAATGGTTTGAGGTCGAGGAGAGCAGGGAAGGTTATATTAGAGATAGTGCAGACTGGATATTCCTTGCGGCAAAGGAAGATGATAAGGTAATGGGATTTCTGTGTCTAAAGGAAACTGGGAATGCCACGGTTGAGCTTGCTGTAATGGGAGTACTTAAGGATTATCACAGAAATGGGATTGGCCGTCAGCTTGTTGATAAAGCGATTGAAGTGGCTGAGGCATCAGGTTATGAATTCATGCAGGTTAAGACCGTTAAGATGGGCGTGTATGAAGACTATGATATAACAAATAGGTTTTACATCAGCTGTGGTTTTAAGGAGTTAGAAGTATTTCCTCTTTACTGGGATGAGGCTAATCCTTGTCAGATCTATGTGATGTCATTGAAATGATATCTCGGAATACAACTCTTTTATAACAGGAGGGAGGAGCCATGATAAAAGGAATTCATCACGTTTCTATGAAGTGCAATACTGAAGAGGAAATAAATAAAGTAAAAGATTTTTACATCTCTGTATTGGGCCTGAAGATAGTTCGCGAATGGCCAGATGGATTTATGATTTATACTGGTAACGGATATATTGAGATCTTTACAAATGCTGATGGAGAGCATCGTTTAGGCTCGATTCGCCATTTTGCATTGCTTACTGATGATGTGGATATGTTAGCAGAAAAGGTGAAAAACGCCGGATACGAATTGATCGTAGAACCAAATGATAAGGTGATAAAGTCGGTTCCGGAATATCCTATTAGAATGGCATTTTGCATTGGCCCTTTGGGGGAACAGATAGAGTTTTTCTATGAAAGATAAATTGGAAAACAACAATAAAATGACACAAAAGGAAAAACTAGCATATTTTATAAAAAAGATAAATGAGAATGACCAACTAAAAGAAGAAATATATCAAAGATGTGATCCGGATTGCTTTTATTTGAAAGAAGAACTTGCTGAAGATTTAGACTGGCTTCTTGAAGGCGGATGCAAACAGGATTATGATTTGATTCCATTTATGAATGATGGGAGTGGTGGTTTATTTGTTCTCGTAAATGATATGCATATTGCATATATGGATTCAGAAGGAAGTGCAGGTTATATAGCTGAAACGATAGAAGACTTTGTTAATATTCTGTTGGTCTTTAAATTCTTCTGTTATTCAGAGAAATCAGTAAAGAGTTTTGACGTATTTATGGAAGAATATAATGATGATTTATTTGACAAGCAGCCTTCAGAATTGATAGATGCATTTATAGAAGAAGAACATATGGAGACGGATTTAAAGACTGTATATCATAAATTAGTCAAAGGGCTTACGATACTTCCGCCATTTGTTATAGATCCTACAGATGATGAATATGTTACAACAACAAATTTATTACGTATGGATGATGAAGAATTCTATCATTTATGTGAGAATATAAGACAATCTTATAAGACATTTTGTTTATAATGAAGAATGTTATTATTTACGCTCTGTATATGAATTAATAGGAGGTATGAATTCTAATGCTAGAATACGGATTAGCTACAAAAGATGACATAGAAGAGTTAATACAACTCCGAATAGCTTATATGATAGATGATTTTGGCAGTGTATCTGAAGTAGAAAAGGATGGAATGGAGAAACAGCTTCCTAGTTATTTTGAAAGAAAACTTGGAACTGAACTTATCGCGTTTGTTGCAAGAGATAACGACAGGATAGTTTCAGTTGCATATCTGCATATTATAGAAATGCCTGCTAATTCTGTTCTTCTGAACGGGCTTTACGGAGATGTACTCAGCGTTTATACAGTGCCCGAGTATCGCGGTAAAGGACTATGTACTACTCTAATGAAGAATCTTATTGAACATAGTAAAAAACTTAGACTAGGACGAATAGATTTAAAAGCAACAGATGACGGATATCCAATTTATGAGAAGGTAGGTTTTAAAGAGGTAGAAGCCAGATACAGAGATATGAGGTATGAGTTATGATAAATGTATTATTCGTCTGCCACGGCAATATTTGCCGAAAATCCTAGAACCCGCAGAATTAGTACATTTATGAAAACAAAACAGGGGATTTTATACCTTGCGTATACCTTTTGCAGAATCAAGACCGGAAGAAAAAGATATAATGGTTGCATTGGTTATGAATTTTCTGATTTTATCATAACTGAAGGTGCGGCATATACACCAAAGATAATAAAAAAATATGGGATACAGGAATATATTACGATAATACCGACACTTGAATTTCAGATAACGCACTATAAAGAACGTGAATATGTACCGTATGTATTGGAAGGATGTTCAGATAAGTAGAAAAAAAGGAAGAAACAATTCAGTGGCGGATAAAGTAGCAAATAAAGTCTTCAATATAAAAATTGACAAATGTTAAAAATATGATAGATTTATTATAGGAAGCAATGGCGTTTCATCTTAAAAGATGAGGCGCCTATTTTGTTTTTGGAGGGGGTGAAATGCTTATATATAAGTGAACCAGTGGAAATGATATCGAATAGGAAAATCATTATAGTTTTTTGATTTTGATGGGAGGTTACTATGGCGGCATTTGATAGAATTAAAAGTGGAATATCAGAAATGGATACAGCTCTTGATAACATCAGACTTGGGGATAATGTTGTATGGAGAGTATCTGATCTCTCTGAGTTTAAGCTCTTTATGGAGCCTTATATCAAACAGGCGATAGAGGATAAAAGGAACATCATATATTTCAGGTTTGCAAGTCACGAACCATTACTTGAAGAGAGTCCATACATTAAAAAGATTGATGTACCTTTATCGCATCGATTTGAGACATTTACAGTAGATATTCATAATGAGATAGAGAAAGCTGGAAGAGATGCCTTCTATGTTTTCGATTGCTTGTCAGAGCTTCAGACGGCATGGGCGACTGATCTTATGATGGGCAATTTCTTCCGTGTGACATGTCCATTTCTTTTTATACTAGATACAGTGGCTTTTTTTCCAATAATAAGGGGAAAGCATTCAGTTCAGGCAATAAATAAAATCCTTGATACGACTCAGCTCTTTTTAGATGTTTATTCAGACAAGAAAAATGTTTATGTTCGTCCTGAGAAGGTATGGAACAGAAATTCTGATACCATGTTTCTGCCACATACTTATAATCCGGCGAGTGGAGAATTCAGACCTATTCTTGATGGTGTAAAATCAAGCAGATTCTATCAGGCATTAGGCCTCGCTCAACGTTCCGCAGAAGAACAGTATTCTGATTCCTGGGATAAATTTTTTATCCGCGTAAAAATGCTCAGGGAAAATGGGATAGATATAACTAAAGAATGCAGCAGAATGTGTAATATTATGATGACACGAGATACGAAGATGCGAGAGATGGTTAAGAAGAATTTTACTCCTGAAGACTATTTTGCTGTACGTGATCACATGGTTGGAACTGGCATGATTGGAGGTAAGTCCTGCGGCATGCTGCTGGCAAGAGCTATCATAAGGAATAAAGAGCCTGATATTAGTGAAGTGCTTGAACCGCATGATTCATTTTATGTAGGTTCAGATATGTATTATACATACATAGTAGATAATAATCTGTGGAATCTAAGAATAAAGCAGAGAACTGAGGAAGGCTATTTTTCCTTGGCTAAGGAGTTTGCAGACAAACTGATGGAAGGCAGCTTTTCTGAAGCAATGAGGGAACAATTTGTCAGAATTATAGAATACTATGGTCAGGATCCTTATATAATCCGTTCCAGTAGTATTCTGGAGGACGGTTTTGGGAACGCATTTGCTGGCAAATATGAATCTGTTTTTTGTGCTAACAGGGGCAGTCTTGAAGAAAGACTAAATGAATTTGAACATGCAATAAAAGTAGTATATGCAAGCAGCATGAGTCTTTCGGCTCTGGATTACAGGAAGCGGCGTGGGCTTGACGGAAGAGATGAACAGATGGCGCTCTTAATTCAGAGAGTATCAGGCTCCTATTATGGATCTTATTATATGCCATGTGCTGCTGGCGTTGGATATTCATATAGTCCGTACAGAATTATGAAGGATACGGATCCTACGGCGGGTATGCTTAGACTTGTTATGGGACTGGGGACATCTGCAGTTGATAGAACTGAGGGCTCTTATCCGAGAATAGTCAATCTTGATATGCCTGAAAAATCATCATATTCTTCCTCAGCGGATAAACATAAATTTTCTCAGGGGAAAGCTGAAGTTATTAATATGACTACGCGTGAGCTGGAAAAAATGTCATATGAAATGATAGAGCAGGATATACCTAAGTATCTTGAGAAGATTCTGTTGGAACATGATACTGAGGCAGAGTCAAGACTTAGAGAGATGGGACGGCGTAGAGAGGTTAAATTCATTTCCTGTAAGGGGCTTGTTGCAAATGCTCCTCTGATGGATCAGATGCGGAGAATGCTTCACTGTATACAGGAAGAGTATGAGTATCCGGTAGATACCGAATTTACTATTAATATTTCGGAAAATGGAGAATACTCCATAGACCTGCTTCAATGCAGACCTCTTCAGGTTCAAAAAGGTAAAACTGGAAATGTAGTGCCAGAAGATATCCCAGAAGAAAGGATACTGCTTGAAAGTGTAGGGGCATCTATGGGTATTTCCAAGACCTCGTCGTTTGATCTGATTGTCTATGTTGATCCAGTAAAATACTATGAACTGCCCTTTAAGGATAAAGATCTTGTGGCTAAGCTTATAGGCAAAATCAACTGGCATTTTCGAGATATGGATAAGCATATGATGCTGATAGTTCCCGGAAGGGTTGGAACAACTTCTCCGGAGCTTGGTGTGCCGACTTCATTTGCGGATATAAGCGCGTATGACATTATCTGCGAAACTGAAGAATCCAGAGCGGGATATAATCCGGAACTTTCTTATGGAAGTCATATATTCCAGGATCTTGTTGAAGCTGAGATTTTGTATACTGCAATTTTCCAAGGTGAGAAAACTAAGCATTATTCACCCGAAAAGCTTGAGAGCTCTAAGGATTTAATAGGTGAATTGGAGTTTTCAGATGTGCTGGAAGGAGTTGTTCATGTTTATGATGTATCGGACCGCAAATGTGAAATATATAATGATGTTGCAGAAGAACATCTGCTCATAACTTGTTAGTGTTATGAATAAAAGGAGTATATCGTGGTTACACAATGCGAAGCTCCAAAGGCTCTAATTAAATTGAAAAGAAAATGAAAATCGAGGAAAAAAGCTAATGATAAATGTACTATTTGTATGTCACGGTATGGTATTAACCAATGGCTAGAAATCCTTTATTTTCAAGCGTTTGACAGAAGAAAGAAATGGATTTACAACTAGTTTACAACTTTTAAAATTGCTACGATACGAATTATAAAAATGAATATGATGGACACTTATCCTTAAGTGGCCTTGGCTACTATAAAATGAACCCGTCTCAGGGGGGGCAAAAGCAGGAAAATGATTCTGTAGATTGACATTCTGGGGCGGGTTTGTTATTTCTGATATTATGGATGCACAAAATGTAGCGGTTAAAAAAATAATTGTACATTATCTTGTTGACAAACAAATAAAATAGATGTAATATCATGTTAGAAGTTAGCGAACATGCAAACATAAGTAAACTGCAGTCTGTGTGAGTAACTACAATCTACGGGAGAAATCCCATATATTTTTTATACCGGTGTTAGAAAATAGCGAACAAGCAAACAAAAACGATGTTTAGAAAGTAGGTGATTAAATTGGTCAGAAAACCAAAAAAACCTTTTATTAGGGATGTATTTCAGGCTGAGTTAACAAAAGGTGCGGCGAGAACAAAGCCTGATGGATATCCTATTATTGAAGAATGGATGGTCCCAAAGGAGCCACCGAAAGATGTGTTCCAATGGGACAGAAGACAGGATGTGATTGTACCGGAAGAATCAGGCATGTCATTTTATTGTAATGATAGTGGATTTATTCCAATCCTAAATAATCCGCAAGGGTATGTTGAGAAACTTCGCAAATATTATTGCGTGATTGGAATTGATCCAAGTCCGTATGATAATATGCCACTAGTTGTTCAGAAAAGCCAGATTTTTAATAATTTGGCAATTACATATTATTACGGATTGCAAGGGCTGAAGGTTATTCCTAATGTAAGAATTGGTAATAATGAGACAATAGGTGCGTTGGCAGCCTATCCGAAAGGAACGTTGATTGCAATTGGCTCACATGGCTTTACGCGTAAGTTGGAAAATCGAAAGATTTTCAGAGACCAGGTTGCGATAGTGGTTGATGTACTTCATCCGTCAGGTATAATAGTATATGGACCGGCTTCGGAATATGTTTTTAAAGCAGCCATAAAAGCCGGAATACCTATATATCAATATGATTCTTACACTATGAAACAGAACGCAAAAGATAAGGCCGAGAAGGAGGGTAAGAATCATGAAGGGATATAATAGCGACTACGGTGGAGGAGGTAGCTCTTCAAATTCATCAAGCCTGGTTAATGGAAAGGATTATAATACAGCAGGTTCAAGTTCTGTTGGAAAAGTAGATAGTGTAAGCATAGTGGCGGATACACACGGGTTACCGAAGGAAGGCACTGCGAATTCGGTTACGAAGAGCTACAAAGATGGAAAACTTGACCAGGAACGATATTACGGGGATGACGGAAAGTCTTATTTGGATATAGATTATTCAAATCATGGAAATCCTAAGATGCATCCTAATGTTCCGCATCAGCATAAGATAACCTACGACGATAATGGAAAGATGCATAGAGATAGTTCAGATACGGAGGTAAAATAAATGAATTTAGATCAGTTAAGAGAATATGTTTCTGAGGGACGTGAGATTGAATTTAAGTTCAATGGAAAAAAGTATTCTATAACGTATGGAGTGATTGATGGTAAAAACGTGATTTCATTCTGTGAGTTTTATCAGGAGACAACGGAAGTAGAGACTGTTGATGAACTCATAAAAGTAGAGCGAGATGGAGTCACTGTGCTTCACATGTTGGAGTCAATTACAGAAGAGGATATTTGGATTTATTAAAATGAGTAATGTGTGTTTTGGACAAGGCAAATCACTGATTTGCCTTGTCTTTTTTTACATTCGAGAGTATAATGTAAGCATATATGCGAACATACTAATGCACATATGAAAGGATAGTGGGGAACATGACAGGCGAATTTGGTAAATTTATTGAGACAAAGCGAAAAGCGTTGAATAAAACCTTACGTGGTTTGGCTGCGGATTTGGATATTGCTCCGGCATATATGAGCGACATTGAAAAAGGACATAGATATCCACCAGATAAGGATAAGTTGGAAAAAATGGCAGAATTACTGAACTTATCTGAAGAAGAAAAGAATAAAATGTTTGATTTGGCTGCCGGAGAAAAGGATAATTCTGTGTCACCGGATTTGCCGGAATATATTATGGGTACAGAGAAGGCTCGCGTAGCTCTTCGTATGGCTCGCGATAATGGCGCTACGGATGCGACTTGGCAGAAGATTATCGACATGCTGGAGAAGGAAAACGGAGAATGATAGATGCACTATTACGATTTTTCTATAAAACAGCTTGAAGATAAAGCGACAGAATTGTTAATCGAATTTGACAAAGAACGATTAGAAAAGACAAAACCACTTGATGTATATGAAGTAATAGAAAAATGTCTGGGAGTTCCTTACGATTGGAAATATTTAACACCGGATCAATCGGTCCTAGGTGCAACGGCTTTTAGTGATGGATATTTCTGGGCGTGGCCGGAGAGTACCTATCGAGAAGGAATGATGCCATATAAAGTAGGCGTTGAAAAAGGAACAATTTTAATTGATACAACACTTACAGAGGGCGATAACCGTGGAAGGGAGAATTTTACGGTAATGCATGAAGTGTTTCATCAAAGATTGCATAGGAAATGCTTTCGCGACGAAGGGCGAAACTATATGCATCAAACCTATAGTAGAACAATTGATGGAAATATCAGATGTGCAAGTTACGCATTGAAAATAATTGAACGGCAGGCCAATGCCTGTGCGGCGGCATTCCTTATGCCGGCGGATTTGACAAAGCAGATTTATGAAGAAAAATATAGAAGTGCTGGTTTTACGAGATACAATTATGGCTTTATGTGGAATCTAATTAAAGATATGTCAGATGATTTTAATGTATCAAAGCAGGCTATGTCATATAGACTTCAAAATCTTGGATTAATAGATGAAAATGAGGAGAATTTATTAAAATGAAACAATCAACATATGATGTGCTTTCTATTACACAGCAAGGTTTGAAAGTTAAAGATATTTCTTCTAATGAAGGCCAGATGGCTATGGATTATTCGGGATATCAGTTTGTTAATCCAGGGGAATTTGCAATGAGTCATATGGACTTGATTACTGGGTATGTAGATCTTTCTGATAAGTTTGGTGTTACAAGCCCGGATTATAGAGTTTTCACACTGGAGGATACGGATAATTGTTATCCTGAATTCTATCTTAGAGTTTTTCAGGTGGCATATAAAAGAAGAATTTTTTACAAATTTGGAAAAGGTGCTGCTAATCAAGGACGTTGGAGATTGCCTCAAAGAGCTTTTTATAATTTCTCAATTCAGATACCACCGATTGAAGAGCAAAAAGCTATTGAGCAGGAATGTAAACGATTAGAAAAAAACGTTGACGAAATGATAGATGCACTAAAAAAAGAGATAGATCTTATGCAAGAATTAAGAACAAAAATAATCGCGGATGTAGTCACAGGACAAATTGATGTTCGCAATGTAGTAATACCGGAATATTCTCGTGATGAAGATACTGATTCGGATGAAATTGAAGATGATGAAGAAATAGAAGAATCTGAAGATTAGGGGGTGAAATAATGGAGAAGATTATTGTATATCATGGTAGCAATGTAGAAGTGGCAGAACCTCGTATTCTCCAAAATGGTTTTTACAAGGACTTTGGATATGGATTCTATTGCACCAAATATGACAAACAAGCAAAACGATGGGCATTAACCCGAAAAGGTGAATCTGTTGTTAACAGGTATAGTTATACTGAAAATACAGGATTAAAGATCAAAACATTTCCTGAGATGACAGATGAATGGCTTGATTTTGTGGCAGAGTGTAGAAGAGGAACACTCCATGATTATGATATTGTGGAAGGTCCTATGGCAGACGATCAGATTTGGAACTTCGTAGAAGATTATATTGAAGGTCGTATTACCAGAGAAGCATTTTGGGAGATTGTTAAATTTAATCATCCGACACATCAGATTGTTTATTGTACAGAAGCCGCATTAAAGACACTTACATTCGAAGGGAGTGATACGTTATGAAAAATAAATATTTCCCGGAAGAAGATATAGAAAAGAATGATCTTTATTTTGTTTGCTACATGATAGAGCGCGTGGCTCGACATCTTCATCAAAGAAATCGCTATGTGGTAAATGCAATTGGGAAGGAAGGTTTATCTCATTTATTGAGTGTTGCTAATGTATTGCATGCCGAAAATCCTTTGAAAGTAGAAGATGATTGGATTAAAGAATACAACCTTGAAACTAGTGATTTTGATATTACAAACGTTGATAAAGATTTGGCGGGAAAAATACCTACTGCTCTTGAGATGGGGAACGTGTATCAGAGGCTTATTGTTGATACGATGAATTCCAAGGAAGATTATGCTGATGGAATTCTTCGAGTATATAACAACGAACTTTGTGATGTGATTGATAATTACAATTGTAGCGCATTTTATGAGCCATCATACGTTATTGCAAGAGCTTATCAAGCAGGTGGGTTCTAAAGGATTGGAGGGGGCATTACATGCCAACAAATATAAAGGAAAATGGATTCGAGACATTGATTGTGGAATATCTTGTTTCACAGAACGGATATGAAGAAGATTCGAATGAGGATTACAACAAAACATATGTTATAGATGAAACTCGTCTGTTTCGATTTTTAAACGAAACTCAGAAACAGAAGATGGATGAACTGCGCATTTTAGAATCAGAGATTGAGAAAAGAAATTCTTAGATCGATTATCAAAGAAAATTTCGGATAATGGTGTTATTACGATTCTCCGTAGTGGGTTTAATTATAAAAAACATACGTTGGAATTTTATATGGTGCGTCCATGCGAAGGAAATGCTGAGGCGAAAGAGGCATATGTATAACTAGCTAGATTTATTATTGAAAGATAAATTGATAACAAGATTGAAAATGTTAAAGATACGGATTCAGTTGCTTGGAGTGTGTGAAAGGTTTTTTGTAAATAAGATATCCTAAGATAATTGACGAGCTGTATGGCGGTAAGATTACCGTTGTCCAGCTCGTTTTGACTATACCTAATCCATTGATTTCGTCAAGAATTATGATAAAATTAATATATAATTATATTTCATTTTTATATAGAAGATATATATTCAGAGGTAATAGGATGGAAGAAATACCTGAGAGACTTAATTATGGTGAATGGGATGAAGCTGGGTTTGAAATCCCTAAAGAATACATTTCAGACGGAGTTTTACATGATAATCCTCTTGATAGTGAAAAAAGAAAATCATTAAAGGAACAAGGAGTTCCGGATGTTTTTACTGGGGATACTCTATGATAAAATATATATTTTTTGATTTGGGCTCAACTCTGATAGACGAGAGCGAGTGTATAGAATACAGAATCCAAAATCTCTTGAAGCAGCCTAATGCACCTGACAGGGAGTCTTTGGAACGTAAGATGATTGAACTTGCCTCGCAGAATAAACTTCCGTACAAAGATGCAGCTAAAGAATACGGTCTTGAGACTATAAGATAGCCCAAACACTTGGAAAAGCTTTATGAAGGAGTGACTGAGCTACTGAATAAGCTTAAGACACGGTACAAGTTGGGTATTATAGCAAATCAGAGCCTCGGAACTGAACAGCGCTTGAAGGAATATGGGATTCATTATTTTTTTGACGTTATTATAGCTTCAGCTGAAGTTGGATTAGAAAAGCCTAATCCTGAGATATTTAAACTTGCAATAAAGTCAGCTGGGTGTAATCCGGATGAAGCATATATGGTAGGCGATAGATTGGATAATGATATTGAACCTGCCGGAGAACTTGGAATGCATACGATTTGGGTCAGGCAGGGTTCCTTTGCGTATGGAAACATTGATCTTATAAAAATCAAACCGGAGTTTATAGCAGACAGTATCAGAGAAATATTAGAAATTCTATGAAAATGATCAATCGGAGCTTCAGTCCAATATGGGCTGAAGCTCCATTTGTTATTTATATATTTACAGACTTTTTTCACATACTCACTTAATGCTCTGTTACATGATTCATTATGATCCGGCACTTCCATAATGACGCAGTCCGTAGTGCCAGAATAGGTAAGCTCCGACTGCTGCTATCAGCGCGATAATCGGTGATAGAAAAGCAAATATTGGAAATGTCAATTCTTTACCCAGCAAAGAAGCAACCGGGTAGTAACCTGTAAAGGCATATGGAATAATAGCTATCAAAATAAATTGTACTCCTTTTGAATAAATTGTTATAGGATAGTCTGTATAGTTTTTTAGTCCATGATTGTTGTTTGTAAGCAGTGATACTATCTCTTCGCTTTTTACTGTCCAGAAACTGATAGTCCCGGTAAATATTGTAATAGCTGAAAATATAACAAATGCCGATAACATATTAATACTGTAAAATGCAATGTTACAAGGATTCCAATCAATAGAAAGCTTATTCATACTGTAAGCCCAGAATACTATAGATAAAACCAGTCTTGGTATAAATGTATATTGGAACTGTGAGAGTACCATATACATTAGTGGGCTTATAGGTCTGGTAAGGTACAGATCAAACTTTCCGCTCCGTATCAATTCTCCCATATCCTTCATCGGACTCCAGAAGAAGAAACAACTGAAACTGTAGGCAAGCCAGCTTGTTGTGAACATGAATAGAACTTCATACTCACTCCATCCTGCAATACTTTCAAAGTTATGAAAGATAACCATAAAGCCTGCAAAATATACACCTATTTGAATTGTATTTGCGATAAGTTCAAAGACCAGCGCAAAATGATAGGCTAGTTTTCCTTTCATGTAAATGACAACAAAATGTTTATACATTTTAATAAGATTCATATGATGCTCTCCTTTATTCTATCTGTCCCGTACAATAAGCTTATTATTCTATCTGCGCCGCGCGATAATTTTTTATTTTATCCGCCCTGAACGATAAGTTTCTTTTTACCAATTCTCCAGGTTACTGTCATCACAATATAGAGAATTACAATCCATACAATCTGAACTATCAGATTCCTTAGAATGTTCTCCTGGCTCATAGGTGTAGTTATGATAGTTACCGGTATGGAATAGATGGCACGAAATGGCAGGAATGCATTTATCTTTCCTAATAAGTCCGGAAACATAGCTACCGGAATCCATGAGCCGGAAAGAAGTTTGTAAATTGCAGCCAGGAGCATATTTAAAGGCCAAGTTACTATAAGCCAAAATGCCATGAGACCGATAATCAGTGAATAAAGAAACTGAATAATAAAAGCCAAAATAATTGATACGAATCCGAAGCCCAACTGTCCATCACACACTATTGGTTTATGAAATGCGACTCCGGTCACTACGCAAAGAGGGATGCAATATAGCACTGTTTTGATTAATGTAGTACCAAAATGCTTTGAAAAAATCATGGTTCTAAAATCCATAGGTCTGATTAACTGGTTCGCTATATTACCAGTCTGAATCTCAGAATTAATCCATCCTATAACATTACACTCCATGATAGTCGATAGAACTGTTGCAACGATGATATATCGTATTGTTTCTTCATGGTTAAGTGCAAGGCTCTTCTCTGCATTAGATGCAAAAAGTGCATTCCACAAAGCAAACTGCATATAGAGATAAACTACTTTGGATAGAAATGTAGCCCATATTGAACTGGAATAAACCATATGTTCCTTTATTCCGATTTTCATGTAATCAATATATTTACGCATATTTCATTTCACCATTCCTATAGATATTCTTTATGATTTCTTCGAGATCAGTTGTCTTATATTTGTCTTTTAAATCTTCAAGAGTTCCATCATAGATCAGACTTCCTTTATCAATGATGATCATTTTTTCACAAAGGGTTTCAATATCAGAAACATCATGAGTAGTGAGTATAATTGTTGTATGTCTCTCGCGATTTATCTTCTGTATAAAATCTCGAATTCTTTCTTTCGAGAGAACATCAATTCCAATCGTTGGCTCGTCCAGAAATAATATGTCAGGGTTATATATAAGAGACGCTGCAAGATCTGCTTTCATTCGCTGACCAAGACTAAGAAGTCTTGGGGGCTGATTGATGAATTCATCTATTCCAAGTACATCCCTGAATAGCCTCATATTTTCCTCATACACAGAATCAGAAACCTTATACATATCCTTAAAAAGTTTCAGTGTATCAAGAACAGGAATATCCCAGCAGAGAACACTTTTCTGACCGAAAACAACTCCGATTTTGTACATGATCTGCTTTCTGTTCTTTTTGAAATTCATACCATCAATTGAGATTGTTCCACCATCAGGAACCAGAATTCCCGTCAACATTTTTATAGTTGTAGATTTGCCGGCTCCGTTAGGTCCGATAAATCCAACTATTTCACCGGATGGAATAGTAAAAGAAATGTCATCCACAGCAACTTTCTTCTGACTTTTTTTCAGCTTATACACTTTACTTAGTTTCTCAACCTCAATACTCATATTCTTTGTTCTCCCTTCTTCAAACAATCAGCTATTAATTATTCTTGTTTTTTCGAACTCTTTTCTGTATAATAACATCAATATATCAATCGGAAAAATTGAAATAAATGAAGATTATCATCAAAAAAAATGATGCAATGATGAATTAGTGATGTTTACTTGAGTAATGATAAGTATAGCGAGGTAATCTTATGAACAATACACAACTGGAAACGTTTCTAAAAATAGCAGAAACAAGGAACTTTACCTTAGCTGCTAATCTGCTTGGTTACGCCCAGTCAACCGTTACAACTCAGATAAAACAGCTTGAAGAAGAACTTGGATGTCTTCTTTTCGAAAGACTTGGAAAATCATTAACAGTTACAGCTGAGGGGGAAAAGCTTTCCATATATGCAGAAAAAATGCTTCAATTGGAAAGAGAGATTCTTCTTGAGATTCCAACCACTAAGGAACCGTCAGGAATTATAAAGTTGGGCGTTTCAGAATCATTATGCTATAATAGATTTCCGAAAATTCTTCTGGAATATAAGCAAAAGTATCCGAAGGTGGATATCATGCTTCAATTTATCAATCATGATACATTTCCGGTCATGCTAAAAAAGGGTGTACTCGATCTTGTATACACCCTTAATCCATTGATAGAAAATCCTGAACTGAATATGATTGATAAAAAAGAAGAATCACTTGGATTCTATGTGAGTCCTGGACATCCGCTTGCTAAGAAAAGAAAAGTTACAGAAGAAGACCTGGAAGGGGTTCCACTTCTTCTTACATCCCATACCTGCAGCTTCAGACAGATGCTTCTGGATGACTTTGCAAAACATGGAATCACACCTACGATAGAACTAGAAACAAGCAGCAAAGAAATACTAAAACAATTTGCTATAAGTCAGCTGGGAGTTGCATTCATGCCGGATATGGTAGCGACCGATGAGATACAGAACAAAAAACTGAAAAGACTGAACTGGGCAGGGGATACATTTCCTATATATTCCCAGGTGTTCATTCATAAAGATAAACATCTCAGTAAAGCAATAGAAGAACTGATAACGCTTATATCATAAAAATCATGTATGGAATACATATAGCAACATCTATAAAGTGCAGATGCCTTGTGTTACTCCACATGTATGCAGACATACCTTCTGCAGTAAGATGGCAAAGTCAGGAATGAATCCTAAGATACTTCAGTACATTATGGGACATGCTGATATTTGCCAATATTTGCAAAAATACGTGTTGTAAATCTGTTGTACAACCCTTTATAAATCAAGGGAAATCGAGGAAAAAAGCTAATGATAAAAGTACTATTCGTTTGCCACGTCAATATTTGTACGTGACTATGAAAATGGCTAAAATAGTAGGTTTTCAAGGGGTCGGCATGTGCGCTTTATACCTTGCGTAGACCTTTTGCGAGAGGCCCATTCGCGTTAAATAATCACAATTCATCAAGGCTTTAGGATACCTAAGCGGGAATCCTCGGTAATTCAATTACCGAGATGAAAGCGTCATGTTATCCCTGATTGAACTACAAATTTAATGCAATAATTCATTAAATATGTTATACTATGTGTATGAATAATAATCTAATTCATTACAGAACTTCGGTGTGCAATATTAATTACCATGTGGTATGGTCCGTTAAGTATCGCCGTAAGATTCTTACTGCTGATGTTGAAGCGTATTTAAAGGAACTGGTACAGCAGATTGCAGAGGAAAAAGGCTTTACAGTTCAGATGTTTGAATGTGGCGAATGTGACCATATACATTGTTTTATTACTGCACCACCGAAGCTTTCTGTAACAATCATTGTAAAGTATCTTAAAGGAATAACAGGAAGAAAGCTCTTTGAACAGTTCCCGGAAATAAAGGATAAATTATGGAAGGGACAGCTGTGGAATCACTCTTATTATTGCGAAACAATCGGTTCGGTATCGGAAGAGAATATCAAACGATATATAGAACACCAAAGCAAATCTTACTAAAAGGAGAATGATCGATGCTTCTATCACATAAGACAAAAGTATCGCTGAATAATGGTTACTCAAATATAATAGGTCATATGTGCTATGCAGCATATAAGCTTTGGAATGTTGGCAATTATGAAAGAATGAATTATAAAGAGCTTGGATTATCTGAATATCCAGACTGGTACTATCAGAAAAAATGTCATAAGGATGATTTATGGTATAAACAACTTCCGTCGCAGACTGCACAAGAGGTTTTGAAGATTCTTGATAAGTCATGGAAGTCATTTTATGTTCTTCAGAAAACGCATGGGATAGAGAATCCTAAACCACCAAGATTCAAACAGGCTCCTATAGTTATAACATATATGCAGAATGCTATAGTTCACGAGAAAGACTCTGATACTATTCGTCTGTCTCTTCCTAAGCAGCTTAAGTTATTTATGTCTGAAACATATGGTATAAGTGATAATTACATTTATCTTAAAAATATGATTTTTAAGAACACAGATGCCATAAAGCAGATTAAGATATATCCACCGGAAGGGAACAAATGCGATATCATAATTATCTATGAAGTGGAAGATGTAATGCCTCTTTCGGATAATGGCAGATATCTGTCTATTGATCTAGGACTTCATAATTTAATGACCTGTTATGATTCAACAAGTGGTGATACATTTATTGTAGGAAGAAAATATCTTTCTATATGCAACTATTTTAATAAGGAGATTGCGCGTGTACAGTCTCAGTGGTCATCTTTGCAGAATGGAAAAGGTGTTAAATTTCCAAAATCATCAAAGCATATCCAAAGAATTCATAAAAAGAAAAATAATACTATAAATGATTATCTGCACAAAGTTACCAGATATATAGTTTCATACTGTGTTAAAAATCAGATAAATACGGTAGTTATTGGAGATATCACAAATATACGTAAAGACAATGATTTGGGAAATGTAACAAATCAAAAATTGCATTCACTTCCATATGCAAAGATATATATAATGCTTAAGTATAAGCTGGAAATGAATGGGATAACGCTGATCAAACAAAATGAAGCATATACCAGTCAGACCAGTCCACTATGTGAAAGCGTAACAAAAGAATCGGCAAAGAAGAATAATCGAATAAAAAGAGGTCTATATAAAGATGGAGACAAGGTATGGAATGCAGATTGCGTCGGAGCATACAATATACTAAGAGTATATTTGTCAAATAATAGTAAAAATATAAATCTTAATCCAAATGAGATTAACAATCCATATGTGGTAAAAGTAGCTGTGTAAAAAGCAGTATTGGTGTCATGGACGCACCCTGAATCTACGGAGCGAAAGCTCCGCAAATCAGATGCTTTGGCAATTCAATTGCCGAGTAGTTCAC
>NZ_FUXA01000020.1 GCF_900167085.1 Eubacterium ruminantium | reverse complement strand
TGGATAGCCGGGACGACCGCTCTTCTTGTCGTAAGAATACTTTTTTACCTCCTTCGCAATGGTTGTGCGATCACGTCCCAGTTCTTTGCCAATCTCTCCGAAGGAGGCACTCTCCTGGAGTCGCTGGGCTATGATCAAACGATCTTCATATGATAAAAACCTTGACATGGTAGCTCCTTTCCAGCCGCCAGAAATCAAAGTATAACAAAAATGAGACCAACCTTCCAGTCGGCCTCACATGTTTGTAAGGGAGAATCCATACCCCTCTCTTACACCTATAATTATTAACTTGTACTACTCATCCGAGATACTGGGTATGGAATCTCGGATTACAATTGAGGGTTGAGGTGAGGGCAAATAAGGTTGAGGGCAAATAATAATAGTAAAACTATTATTACAAACATGACATATACATGGCGTGTTATATCTGATATGATGGATTTAGAGTATTTGAGATGAATGAGATACTATACCGGTTTTTGTTGGGGAAAGGGTGAAATTAAGGAATGAAGATTGACAGGTTGATCGGAATACTTTCAGTACTTCTGCAGAAGGAAAAAATAACAGCTCCGGAGCTGGCTGCATGTTTTGAGGTTTCAAGACGAACAATTAACAGAGATATAGAAGACCTGTGCAGAGCCGGAATTCCTATACAAACGTCTCAGGGAAGCGGTGGCGGCATAAGTATCATGGAAGGCTACCGCATGGATAGGACTATCCTTACATCGAAGGATATGCAGGTGATACTTGCCGGACTCAGAAGTCTGGACAGTGTCAGCGGAAGCAGCTACTATGGGCAGCTTATGGAGAAGATTCAGACAGGATCTTCAAATTTAGTCAGTGGCAGGGATTCTATATTAATCGATCTTTCGTCATGGTACAAGGGATCACTTGCGCCAAAGATTGAAGTGATTCAGGATGCAATCGAAAATCGAAATCACCTGAAGTTTAAGTATTATGCACCTTCGGGAGAAAGTAAACGTACGATAGAACCGTACTATATCATTTATAAATGGACCAGCTGGTATGTATATGGTTGGTGCCTGAAGAGAAAAGATTTCAGGTTGTTTAAGTTGAATCGAATGGATAAAGTTGCACGGACGGAGGATACATTTATCTGCAGAAATGTGCCTCAGCCTGAACTTTCGGCGGAATCGGCACAACCGAGAGAGATTATTTTGAAAGCGCTTTTTGCTCCGGATATGAAGTGGCGTCTGGTTGAAGAATTCGGACCGGATTGCTATGAGGTAGCTGAAGATGGAAGATTGCTTTTAGAGGAAGAATATTATGAATTGGAAAATATGATCATGTGGCTGCTTACTTTCGGTGACAAGGTGGAAGTGCTTGAACCACAGGTGGCGAGAGAAAGGCTGAGAGATTTGGCCGATGCCATGCGGAAGATGTATAAGGATTGAAAAGAAATAAAATCATGAGTGAGATTGAAATGTGTAGTGAGGGATAAGAGATGCATTTTGTTGATGCTAAGGGAATACTTACAAGTAAAAATGGTATAAATGGAATGAATATATATCGCGGGTGCAGCCATGGGTGTATATACTGCGATAGCAGAAGCAAATGCTATCAGTTCACGCATCCTTTCGAGGATATCGAGGTAAAGCAGAACGCACCGGAGCTTCTTGAGAAGGCGCTTAGATCTAAGAGGAAGAAATGCATGATTGGAACCGGAGCGATGTCGGATCCATATATGCACTGCGAGGAAGCGTTGGGGCTGACAAGGAAGTGTCTGGAGATTATTAGAGATTATGAGTTTGGTCTTGCGATTCAGACTAAGTCAGACCGAATAATGCGTGACATCGACCTACTCGATGAGATTAATCAAAAGGCAAAATGTGTGGTCCAGATGACACTTACGACTTATGATGATGACCTGTGCCGGATACTTGAGCCGAATGTATGTAACACCAAGCGCCGCATCGAGGTTCTTGAAGAAATGCAGAAAAGAGGTATACCTACAATTGTGTGGCTTACACCGATTCTGCCATTTATAAATGATACGGAAGAAAATGTAACTTCCATCCTGAACGAATGTGTGCGTGTGGGTGTGAAAGGAATTATTAATTTTGGAATGGGACTCACGCTACGTGAAGGCGACAGGGAGTATTACTACGCGGCACTTGATAAGCATTTTCCGGGAATGAAGCAGAGATATATTCAGAGATTTGGAAATTCGTATGAAATTCCAAGCCCAAATACAAAAGCTCTGCAGGGAATTCTTCACAGAATATGTAAAGAGAGTGGCATGCTTTCAAATCCGTATGAATGTTTTAAATATCTGAATGAGCTTCCGGATAAGTATCAGCAGATGAGTTTATTTGATAAATCTTTCAGAAGCTGAATTCGGTGAAAGTTGATGAAAAGATTGTATCTTCATCTGCTGGTGGCATACATAATAAAACTGATGATTGGCGTGTAATATATTCAGAAAACCAGAGAGCGTTTATGTGCTCTAAGGTAGTAAAAGAGGAGGATTAGGAAATGATTCGTGATGAAATAATAAAAGAACTATTTAATAAACAGGATATTAAATACAGAGATTTTCAGGCAAAGCTTATTCCATCCAAAACAGCGGATGATATGATAGGAGTCAGAACTCCTGAGCTTAGAAAGTATGCAAAGGAGCTTCTGAAAAGAGAAGATATCGGGGGATTTCTTGAGATACTTCCACATGAATATTTTGATGAGGATCAGCTCCATGCATTTATTATATCTGGCATCAAGGATTATGATAAATGTATGCAGGAGGTTGATAAGTTCCTGCCATTTGTGGATAACTGGGCAACCTGCGACCAGCTTTCTCCTAAGGTTTTTAAGAAGCACCGTACGGAACTGCTAAAGCAGATAAATAAGTGGATTAAATCAAAAGAAACATATACTGTTAGATTCGCTATTAGGATGCTGATGGAGCATTTCATTGATGAGGATTATGATGTTAAATATACTGAAATGGTGGCAAAGATCCGTTCGGATGAATTCTACATAAATATGATGATTGCGTGGTATTTTGCTACAGCTCTTGCAAAGCAGTATGATGCGGTACTTCCGTTTATTGAAGAGAAGAAACTTGATAAATGGACTCATAATAAAGCTATTCAGAAATCTGTGGAGAGTTACCGTATAACACCTGAACAAAAAGAGTATCTAAAAACGTTAAAGATAAAGTATTAAAATAGCGTACAATAAGTGTATGGTGAATTTAAAAGCAACCGGGAATTACAAAAGGGGGATAATTAATTGAATTTTGGATTTTCTTATGTAGGTTTAATTTTTATAGCTATGCTCATTATTCCAAACATTATATGGACAAAGCATAAACCTGAAGGATATGACGAACATAGTAAAAATGAAAATAAGTTTCTCCAGATTATGGAAAGGATAGGAGAAGCGTTTATTTTAGTGCTTATTCTTATTTTCAAAGACTGTAATGTGAGAATTCATTCTTTATGGCTTGGTTGGCTGATCATTGCATTTATCTTTATGATAATTTATGAGTTGTTTTGGGTAAGATATTTTAAGAGCGAGAAGAGGCTGGAAGATATGTATTCTTCTTTTGGCGGTTTTACCATGGCTGGTGCGTCTCTTCCGTTTTTTGCGATTATTTCACTTGGAATATATGCAAGTAATATTTTCATTATCATCAGTGCAATCATTTTTGGTATAGGACATATTGGGATTCATCGTGCTCATAAACGAGAGATATTTGGGAATAATAGTAAGCGTAAAGGCCGTATCGTTAAAGCAATTCTACTGACGCCGGTTTATATAATTGTACTTGCGATAATAGGAATAGTGGCTGTCAGAAATTATAACTTTTTCGTATGTTACATCGATACGGATAATGGTGTGGACGATAGTAAATACATAGATATAAATGGGCAAGAGCAGTTTATTACGATAAGAGGAAGAGATGTGTCTAACCCTGTTATCATTTACCTTCATGGTGGTCCGGGTTCACCTGACAGCGCTATGACATATAAATTTACAAATGAATTAATAGAGGACTATACAGTTGTATGTTGGGATCAGCGAGGATGCGGAAGAACATATGTAAAGAATAAGGATATCGATGAAAAAAATGAAACAGTGACTTTTGACCAGGCGCTTAGTGATCTGGATGTTCTCACAGGGTATCTTAAGGATAGATTTGGGAAAGATAAGATAATCATCATGGGACATTCATATGGTTCAATACTTGGAAGTACATATACATATGAGCATCCTGAGAATGTGGCTGCATATATAGGTATCGGGCAGTTTGTGAATTTTGATTCTTCAACTGAATATGAATATAAAGATGCACTTGAAAAAGCGAAGGCAGCAGGAGATGATACAACCAAACTTACAAATGCTTATGAAGCATATCAAAGAGAGAAGACGGTTGATGCATCTTCTAAAATAAGTGAATATGCAGCTAAATATCATAAGGCTCCACGTCAAAAAAGTACAATCCTCGCGGCAGTATTTTCTCCGACACTTTCAAGCGAAGATGTATTATGGTATAAAAATGTACTCAGCTACGAAAGATTTATGAAGTACTGTGGTAAATTGATGGATTATACGCAGAATGTAAATCTTAGAGAATCACAGACACATTATGATGTTCCGGTTCTTTTTGTTTCCGGAGAATGTGATTGGAACTGCGCGGTTCCGGATATGGTGGATTATGCTAATTTGATTGGTGCGAAATATGAACTGATAGAGGGATGCGGACATTATGCTCATGATGATGCTCCTGAAAAATTTGCTAAAATCGTTAAGGATTTTCTGAAGGAACATTAAATTTAAAGGCGAAGGAGGTAATTCAAATAATTATTGATTATTTGGCTGAGCCGGTAATAGCTGCTTCGCATCGAGAATTTGTTTTGTTTTCGCAGGACCATAAATCTGCGACGGAACATAACTCATGTTGAAGCGCTTACCGTCTTCTCTGCCGTAGCTGTCTTTTTTCTTTTTTGCCGCGTATAACACAGGCGTTCCCAACATACCGGTTTCTTCACATTTGTCGTCCGTTCCGGCGATAACTTTTGCTACGGTTTCTATAGCTTCATCTATGATGGAAGTGTCAGAAAAAGTCTCATGACCACCATATAATTTATCGAATTCAGATTGATGTTCCTTAAAATGAAGGAGATTTTTCATATATTCTACAATGGATGTGGAGTTTGGAAATTCCAGGAGCGTATTTCCATTACAAGCATCTCCCGAATAACATATTCTTGTCTTATGATCGATAAGGACGATTGAACCCTCTGTATGACCTCCGACGTAAACAACTTCTATTTTACGATCACCGAGATCGAATTCATCACCGTCATAGAGAGGATATATTTTTATTGGATTCCAGTCTGTGAAGTTGTCATCAGGAACCATCATTTCACTGATTTCTTTAGGTGCCATATTCTTTGCTGTCTGAAAGATCACTTCTTTTGTAATGCCCACATATGACTTTTGCATGAAACTTATGTCACGATGATGCATATAGCAGTGGTCGAAATGGAAATTACCTCCGACGTGATCGGAATGAGCATGAGTATTTACAAGTATAATAGGTTTTTGAGTAAGTGTCTCACAATAAGCTTTTAAATTTCCTATACCTATAATGGAGTCAATGAGGAGCGAATAATCTTTACCCTCAACAAGATAACAGATAGCCGGTGTCGCATCTCCGAAATTTCTAATCATCCAGCTTTTTTCAGCGATTTCTTCAGAACAAAAATATGCTATTTCAGCCATTAGCAAATCCTCCTTGTGAAAGTTGTTTATGTTGCAGGAATTGAATAATGAAACTGATTTTAGTATAGCATAAGGTTATGATTTTGTACTTATATTAATAATATATATTTTGATATAAAAACCGGATGATACGGAAAAATCAATAAACAGGTGGAAAGCGAAATGTTCCTGTGACATAATGGTGAAAGAGGTGATGCTAATGAATAATTTTGATAAAGATAACAAAAATCGTGGAAATATAATATTGATCGGCATGCCGGCATCCGGAAAAAGTACCGCAGGCGTTATTCTTGCCAAATTGTTGGGGATGAATTTTATAGATACAGACCTTGTAATCCAGCAAAGTGAAGAAAAACTTTTGTGTGACATTATAAAGGAACGCAGTGTAGAAGGATTTCTTGAAGCTGAGGAGAAGGCTGTATTATCCATACATCCATCAAAGGCAGTTATTGCTACAGGCGGATCTGTTGTCTATAGTGAAGCGGGCATGAAATATCTTAGGAGTATCGGAAAGGTTATATATCTAAAAGTTGGAAAAGAAGAACTTTTTAAACGCCTTCACAATATTAAACAAAGAGGTGTCGTATTGAAGGCCGGCGAAACTCCTGAAGAAATGTATGATAATCGATGTGCGTTGTATGAAAAATACGCAGATATAACCATAGACGAGACAAATTCATCTGTTGAAGATACAGTCGAAATGATAGTTCGAATGATATCATAATTTATGGCCGGATTATTTATGGATTAAAACCATTTTAATGACTTACATCTTCTGGCATAAAGGAATTAGACATTATGAAAGCGCCGGCTCTTGATACCGGCGCTTTTAGCGTAATGAAGTATCTATTTGAATTTTTTCAGATATGCTTCAAGGGTGGCTTTGATATCTTCGGGTGAATCGACCATTCCACGGTCAACCCATTTAAATATAACATTCCAGATGGCTCCGATATTGAAGGCTATCAGGTAATCGGGTTCCAGGTCACCAATCATTTGTGCAAATGGATTTTTGGTCATATCCAGAGAATGGTTGTGTTCCGGTATTACTGAATTAAGCTTCTGGAGGAGAAGATGGAGAAGGTTATTCTTATGAAGAAGTTTAAGCAGTTCCCTGTTCTTATCACAGAATTGAAATATTACCGAAAGCGGTCCGTCGTGTGACTCGGTAAGTGCAACTACATATTCATGTATCGCGTTAGTTATAATAGAATCCAGAACATCATCTTTTGAAGAAAAGTTATTATAAAATGTTTTTCTTTCCAGTGGTGTTTCCAGAACTATCTGCTTTACAGATATCTCAGAATAAGAGTGATCCTGCATTAGTTTAAGTAATGCATCGGTGATCTCTTTTTTTGATCTTAATGCAGATGGATTTTGGGAAATATTCATGATTATTCTCGACCTTTCATTTTTAAAACTAATTTCATATAAACTATCGAGATGGATTTTTGACTACTTTTTAATTATTTCTTGAAGCAGATATTGTGGTAAATTACTCATATTTATAAGTTTGTGTATCTTTTCTCATAGGGATTTACCCCTGCCAAGAATTAATGTATCATAGCGGTCAAAAGTACACAAGTGAGTAATTATGATTTTCGATCAAAAGATGAGGTAACGTGCTGTATGAAAGAATATATTTTGATATTGCCTATAATTTTTATATTTCATGATATGGAGGAAGTGGTGGGATTTGGATATTTCTTTAAGAAGAATCCTGATCTATACGATAGATTTCCGAGAGTTATGAAGGCCTATCGGAACTTTAAGACGGAAGGCTTTGTGGCGGCTGTTTATGAAGAGTTTATTCCATTTTTTGGAGTGAGCCTGCTGGCATATTATTTTCCAAATAAGGTGCTTATTTCTATGTGGTACGGACTGTTCCTTGCACTTGCGGGACATTTCATAATTCATATTGGACAAACTATTTATCTAAAGAAATATATCCCAAGTTTTATTACGAGTCTTATATGTTTACCTGTCAGCGTCAGCATACTTCTTAGGTGTACGAGGGTGATGGACTTTGATCTGGTAACTATTCTTACAATTGCTCTGAGTATTATCCTCATGATGTTTAATCTAAAACTGGCTCATAAGCTGGCTCATTTTGTGAATGGTAGAATGCATATTGAAGAAAATGTGATGAGGTAGAGGAAGATGAAAGTCATAATAATAAACGGGAGTCCAAGAAATCAGGGTATTACAGCAACTACATTACATGTGTTGGAAAAGGAACTGCTGGATAGTGGTGTGAAGGTTGACTTTGTGAGTCTTGCTGAGATTGAGATGGCCCACTGTCTGGGATGTTGCTCCTGCTTCATGACCGGACATTGCTGTATACGAGATGATGCAGAGAAGTTATCCGAGCTTATAGCGGAAGCGGATGGAATAATCCTGGGGACACCAACCTATGCAAGTAATGTGTCAGGTCTTATGAAGGATTTTATCGATAGAGGTCATTTTGTTATAGAGCAGTTGTTGCATGGGAAAGCATGTGTTATTGTTGCAACAGGTGAGAACTATGGAAATAAGGATGCGGCAAAGGTTCTTAAAAAACTTGTGATATATTCAGGCGGAAAACTCAGCGGCAGTATAGTTTTTAAAGCGCCATTTAATATCATGGCTACAGAAAAACAAGTGGTTGATCATGGTGGAAAGAATTCTAGAATAGAATACAGAGATTTTAGGAATGACGCGCTAAATCATATTAATAAAAAATGTCGCAAGGCTGCCAGGAAAATGATAAGAGACATGCACAGTGGAAAGGCGCATCCTATGCAAAGTCTGATACATTTTATTGTTCTAAATATAGGAATAAGATCCTTTGTCAGAAAGAAGGGAAAGCTATACCAGGGAGTGATTGATAAGTGGACGAAGTTGGGAATCTATGGTTCATTTCACTTCAGTATGCGGACAACATATGAAGTGGCTTATGGAATATTAGATAGTCTATGTTGTATGAGATTTAAGCATGTTATAATGATTACATCTCATGCAGATCCACAGCATCAGATTGCGGTGGAGAAGGATGTTTGGAAAAGTTAAAAGAAAGAAGGTGACGGGATAATGTATACAAGTGGACAATTTGCGATGATTGGAAATGTAGGAAGAAAAGCTCTTCGCTTATATCGTGAAGAGGAGCTTCTGATTCCTGCTATGCAATGTGAAGAAAATGGATATTACTATTATGACGAATCACAGCTTTCAAAACTTACGACAATAAAACGCCTAAGAAGTATAGGGATTTCTTTATTTGAGATAAAGCAGATTCTAAGTGGAGAAGTATCTGAGGAAGAGATTCTTTCGAGCAAGATTAAAGAAACTGATGACCTGCTAAGAGATATGAAGAAAATGGCCTCAGATAAGAAAATAGATGGAGTAAAAGAAGCGGATAACCTCCCGATAGAACCGGATATCAGACCTTTTGAAAAATGTATCTGTTTATATGTTGATGAAAATGTTGAACTTGAGAAACTTGGGATATCTGTTGGAAAGCTATACGAAGTGGCGGCTCATAAAGGTGTCGAAGTAGCAGGAAGTCATTTTGTAAGATATGATGGATTAATGGATGATGCAAAGTTTGCTATGAAAACCTGTCTTCCGGTTAATGATTATCGTGGTGAGGATACTATAGAATTATTTGAAGAAAGCTGTCTTCATATAAACTTTCAAGGAGGGTTTTCGAAAGTTTCTGATGCGCATAAGATAATGCGCCAGTATGCGGAAGAACATTTAATAGAACTTTCGGACCGAGTATACGAAGTATATAATCAAGATATGTCGGTTGATCTATATTATGTTATATAGGAGTGGGAAAGTTTTTCTGTAAATGAGATATAAGCAGTTTGAATCCATATCGTATGGTTTTGTTGATATGTTGTTATTTAAGGATTATGTAATGTATCCGGCAGAATATTGTTGCATTAAACATGAATAGAATTTGCAGGGGGATAAAGAAAAACATGATTAAATACGGAGAATTTATTACACCGGAAGAATATATGGAATTGCGTAAAATGGTTGGATGGGTTGAGTTCCCCATTGAACAAGCCAGGGCATGTATAGAGAAAGCCTATATGATTCAATGTGTTCGTGATGATGAAAAAGCTATTGGAGTTGTTAGATTGCTTTGGGATGGAGGGTATGTCGCTTTCTTGTCAGATGTTATTGTTGATCCGAAATACCAAGGACAGGGAATAGGCCGCAAACTTGTTGAAGCAAGTATCAGCAAACTGAAAGACGGAATGAAACCCGGTTATAAAGTTAAACTGACTTTGAATTCAGCTAAAGGAAAAGAGTCATTTTATGAAAAATTTGGATTCAGAGTACGCCCTAATGATGATGCTGGACCCGGAATGGATCAATGGCTGATAATGGATGAGGCTTGAATTACAGAATAATCGGAGAAAGAAAAAATGACATACAGTATTAGAAAAGCTGTTCAGGGAGATGAGCAGAGAATTTGTGAATTGTTTATAGAAATGTTACAAACCATCTATCACACAGAAGACGTTCAAGGGTATGAGCCTGGGTATTTACACAGGTATTGGAAAAATGGAGAGGATATTATTCTTGTGGCTGCTGATGATGATGTTATTGCTTACCTTGCAGTCGAAGTCCATCGGGAAGATGTGGATTATATCTATTTGGATGACTTGTCGGTTACTGAAAAAAAACGTGGTAATGGAATCGGGACATCTTTGATTCATAAGGCCGAAGACTATGCAATGGAGCTTGGACTTGAGGATATTCTTTTTCATGTGGAAAAGACTAATACTTCAGCGCTTCGTTTATATGAAAGACTTGGATATAAAATTTTCAGAGACGATGGAAACAGAGTGCTGTTGCAAAACAGGGTTAAAGAGGAGTAGATATACTATTATCACCTGCCATAAAGAATAGATGGTAATAACTGTAGGAACACTTTTTTGAAAAAGGGATGTTAAAATGGAGGGGAATCAAAATGAGAACCGAACGTGAAAAAATGCTTGCAGGGAAGTTGTATGATCCGGGAGATCCGGAATTGCTGCAACTAAGACAAAAGGCACATCGATTGTCTGCAGAATACAATGCGACTTTGGAGACGGATGAAGATACAAGAAAGAAGATCCTGCACGAACTGTTTCCGGATATCGGCGAGGAGGCTTATCTGCAGGGACCAATCCAGGTCGATTACGGTTGTTTTACCAGCATCGGCAAACGAACCTATGCCAATTTTAACCTGACGATCCTCGATACCTGTCCGGTGCAGATCGGCGATGATGTATTTATGGGACCGAATGTATCGATCTTAACACCGCTGCATCCGTTACGGTGGCAGGAGCGGAATACCTACCAGCGGGAAGACGGTGTGCGCACGGACAGGGAATACGGTAGTCCCATAGTGATTGGAAATAACTGCTGGATTGCGGGAAATGTTACGATCTGCGGAGGCGTCACGATCGGTGAGGGCTGTGTGATCGGAGCCGGCAGTGTGGTGACCAGAGATATCCCAGCAAACAGCCTGGCCGCAGGTAATCCGTGCCGCGTGATCCGTGCGATCACGGAAGAGGATCGTATGTGTTGACATCATCATCTGTTATTCATTCGAAAACATTAAGCGAATCGAGTCTCTCCTTAAAAAGCTTCATTACCACATCTATAACTGGTACTGCGACAGGATAGACTTCTATACGCATTCCGGCAATGAAATGCTATTTATAATGATGAGCGAAGATCCTAACGGAACTTATTCAGCCAATTCAAAAGATACCTATGAGAAGTTCAATGCTCTTGTAGGAAATATCGGCAATAAAATGAACTAAGAAATCATAAAAATTGATGAAATGTTTGCGTATTATGCGGGTAAGGGCTGCGATGTTAAAAAAATGGGAGATTATACAGATGAGGAAAATACAGTATAAAAGATTAGATACGGACTGTTTTAACGCTCATTCGCTGGATTCTTTTGTCCGGCATCAGACTGTGACCGAGTGCTGGAGAAAAGTGGATAGGTATATATACTATACATTTTTTTTGGAGAAGATAATTACTCCGATAAATGAGAGAAGCTGTGCAATCAATACACGCACGATCATCATTTCATCTGTTCCACTTTCTGTAGTTATATGAAGCAGATTAGTGGCGATACAGTTATTGAAGAAATGGTCGGCCATTCCTGCATATAAGCTGCCGGTCATTCTATACAGAAGCCCCCACTTTATACCCATCATTCCTGCAAGGATGATATATCCAACACCGAGTCCGATAAATGCACCGATACCGATATCGCCGTCGAGCAAATTGTGAAGAGGTGTTACTATATGCCATACTCCGAAGAGGAGTGCCTGGAAAAGGAGTGCAAACTTTGGAGAATGATTGGTAGCAATCAATTTATTAAAAAGTCCTCTGAAAGTTCCTTCTTCCATGATTACGTTTATTATATTGAAGAAAATGCACATAAGGATAAAACCGATTCCGGTATGGATTTCTGCATCTCCGGTAAGCGAGAACCCTGTAGTAAAGATACCGAAACTAACATTGTGTCCTTGGCTCTTGAGAATGATAACTTCTACGCTATAAGCAATTGCAAATGAAACCAAAGCGAGAAGAAGACCAAGGCTGATGTTCTTTAATCCGTAGCCTGTAATGAGCCCCTTCTTAAATCCTATATCTTCACCTTTCCAGTTGATAAGCTTCAGAATAAAAACTATCATGATTATTCCGAATACTTTGTTGATGAAGTTTTCGCCGAGTACAGTTTCATCCATTCGAAGGAAGATGGCTTCGAACCCGTGAACAAGAATTAATACTGTAAATATAATAAGGCAAGATTTAACTGCGTTATTTTTGATTCTTTCTGACATATATTTTAATCTCCTGTGTAAATCTGTAGCGAGTAATTAACTTGTTACCTGCGTCTGAGGATATATTACAGTATTACAAAGAATAGTTCTTTATATGATTCTTCTGTATTTCTAAATTGATTCTTAAATGTAAATATTCATGGTCTTCATACCCACAAAAAAGTGGGTAATGTTCAATTCCTGGAAAATGCGATATTCTTCCGTTAATACATAGAAGAATTTGTAATTCATTTGCAGGAGGAGAATCAAGGTGAAAAAGGAGATTATTACTGAGAATAATAATGAGCGAATAAAAGAAGCGTTACTACTGATTGATATTCAGGATATTTATTTCACGCCGGGGCCGATGCTGCTGCATAATCCAAGGTGTGCAGCCAAGAATGCTGCGCGGGTTTTGGAGAAGTTCAGATCAGAGGATAAAACTGTAATCCATGTCCAGCATAACTTCAAGGTTCTAGCAGGAATTCATAGTCTTGTGAAACCGATAGAAGGAGAGAAGATAATTCATAAGGAATACCCGAGTTCATTTCTCGGAACTGATCTTCGTAAGTATTTGCTGGAGAACGAGATTACAGACATAGTGGTTGCCGGGATGATGTCCCACATGTGTGTAGATACAACAGTTAGAGCTTGTCAGGACTATGGATATAATGTTACTTTAATAGATGATGCTTGTACTACTATGTCGCTTAAACATGATGGGAAAAAGATAGATGCTGAGACGGTACATGCTGTATATATGGCATCACTTGCTGATGGCTTCGCAAATGTAATTAAAACGGAGAAATATCTATGAAGATAAGAGATGACTACACTTGCCCGCTTGAAATAGTTCATGACATTATAAAGGGCAAATGGAAAACTATAATCTTGTATCAGATGAAGGACGGCCCAAAGGGGCTTGCCGAACTGGAGCGTGAGATTGAAGGCATTACGCAGAAGATGCTTCTTGAACAATTGAAGGAACTTATTGAATTCGGTCTAGTGGAAAAGAAGTCCTTTGACGGATATCCCCTTCGAGTTGAATATTCGATAACCGAGAGGCGTGGACGAAAGATGATTGCGGCCATAGATATCATGCAGATGGTAGGGGTTGATTATATGATTGAAAATGGAATGACTGACGCACTTATTAATAAGGGAATACTATCTGAAAATGAATTATGCAGGCTAGTGAAGGAAGCAGCTGAAGGAAATGATCCGTTGGTAGATAAGAAGGGGGAATAGACGGAAATGCCAGATAAGAAAGCATTTATAATTATTGATCTTCAGAAGGATTATCTGTGGGACAAAAGAAAAGATATGTTTACTTATGACACAGAAAAGCTTGTGGGAAATGTAAATAGAGCCATAGTTTCTTATAAGGAAGAGGGCTACGATATCATTTACATCAAGCACATTTTGCCTAAGGTGATGTGGGGAGTTGGCTTTTCGATTAAGGGAACTGAAGGAGCAGAGCTTTACGAAGGACTGGATATAGTTTCCGACCTATGTTTTGAGAAGAACCGTTCAGACTCCTACACTTCAAAAGCCTTTCGAGAACATATGGAAAAGACAGGATATAGTGAGGTTATCCTTTCAGGACTTGATGAATGTGGCTGTGTGGGAGCTACAGCAAAGGGGGCAGTAAAGACAGGAATCAAGGTGAAAATGCTGGGAGAATGTATCGGCAGCAGATTTCCAGAAGGGAAAGTCCAAAACATGAGACAGCGGTTAACAGCATTAGGAGTAGAATACTTATGAGAATGCTGAATACAACAGTTGCGATTATATATTGGAAATAATGTGTTGACAGATAAAAAAATGAAGAGTATCTTAAGAACATCTTTTTAAAAATCTAGGAGTTATATTACATGCGTAGATCAGTTCTCGCAACTTCACATGTTACATCACGTAGATCATCTCTAGTCAGACTAGTGTATGGTTTTAATTTGATATGTGAAAGTTCGGGAATTAGAGAAGTGTAATATTTTATATAATTTATTTTATATATTAGTATTTTCAAACCACCTATCTAATTCGGATAGGTGGTTTTTTGATTACAAGAGGAGGAAATGAATATGATACTAAGAAATTATAAGAAAGAAGATTCGCCAATAATTGCCACATGGCTGAGAACGGAAGAAGAGCTGTATAAGTGGTCGTCTGACAGATTTAATAAATTTCCTCTGGAAGAAAACGATATAGAAGAAAACTATGCACCTCAATTAGAAGCAGGAAGATTCTTCCCACTTACAGCAGAGGATGAAGAGGGAAATGTTATAGGACATTTTATTATAAGATACCCAAGAGAAGATGATGACAGCAGTGTAAGATTCGGATTCGTTGTAGTTGATCCCAAGCTTCGTGGAAAAGGCTATGGAAAAGAGATGCTCCTTCTGGGAGTAGAGTACGTAAAAGAAAATTTATTTGTCAAAAGGATTGATCTTGGAGTATTTGATAATAATGAAAGTGCAAAGCACTGCTACGAAGCAGTTGGCTTTAAAGAATACGCTATAAGAGACTGTGAACTGCCAATTGGAAAATGGAAATGTATAGATATGGAGATGTTTATATAGATAAGGAGCAGTTTATAAATGAGTAAAGATTTTGATATAAGACAAATCTCAATTACCGAAACAATAGTTTAAATGATGAGATTCCTGCAGGAGAATGAAAACAGGATTAAAGTTATAGATATAGGTGGATTGAGAGATTAGGATTCGAGAGACATTGAGTATAGTTAAGAATGGAGGTATAAGGTTATGATTATAAAAGATATAGATGATGGAAAGTCTTTTGATTGGGGCAAGACATCAAAGGATTATGCGAAGTATAGAGATATATACCCACAGGAGTTCTACGATTACATTTTAAATCTCGGACTTTGCAAGGATGGTCAGAAGGTCCTGGATATTGGAACAGGAACCGGTGTACTTCCAAGAAATATGTATAAGTATGGAGCTACATGGGTTGGAACTGATATAGCTGAGAATCAGATTCAGCAGGCAAAAGCCCTTGCTGGTGAATCGGGAATGAATATAGAGTTCTTTGCATCCAAAGCGGAGGATGTGTCATTTCCGGAGGAGACATTTGATGTTATCACAGCCTGCCAGTGTATCTGGTATCTGAACCATGATGTAACTGCTCCTCAGTTTGCAAAGATGTTAAAACCGGGCGGACACTTTCTGATTCTCTATATGGGATGGCTTCCGTATGAAGACAAGATTGCCGGAAAGAGCGAAGAGATAATACTTAAGTATAATCCAGTATGGAATGCATATGGTGACACGGTTCATCCGGTATGGGTACCTGATCAGTATCTGAATCATTTTGATTTATTATCTCAGAATGAGTTCAGGGTTGATATTCCATTTACAAGAGAGGGCTGGCACGGAAGGATGCGAGCAAGCAGAGGTGTAGGAGCAGGTATGGGGCCAGAAGAACTTGCAGCCTGGGATAAGGAACATATGCAGATGATGATGGAAAATGCACCAGAAAGATTTATGGTGAAGCATTATGTATCGATTGCAGATCTGAAGGTGAAAAAATAATGATTCGTCCCAAGTACAGTTATTAGATATGAGACATTTAATCTGTGGGTAGAGGTTAATTGGTTAAGAGTTAGATGGAGGAAAGATATGGTACTTGAAGAATTTAGCAAGGAAAAAGATTCGATAATCAATCCTTGGAACTTTATAGAAAAATTGCCAGGTGTTCCGAAGGTGGCTATAAGCTGCTATTCATTTGTGACATTTGACAGGATGCTGGCAGATCGAATCACACAGGAGAAAATGTAATGAAGGACGAATTATTTGCAAATTATAAAACTCTTGAGTCAGATCGACTATCACTGAGACCGATAACGCTTGATGATACTTCTGATCTTTTCGAGATATATTCGAATAAAGAGGTTATGCTATATTTCGATGACCGAGAAGCTTTTAAGGATATAAGTGAAGCAGAAAAGATGGCGAAGGATTATGTTGAAGCCTTAAAAAATAAATGGTCTATGCGTTGGGGGATAGTTCTAAAAGAAACCGGTAAGCTTATTGGAACTTGCGGCTTTCATGCTATATCTGATTATGATAAGAGGATAGAAATTGGTTATGATCTTAACAGAGATTATTGGGGAAACAAGGTGATGAAAGAAGCACTTTCCATGATCATCAGTTTTGCTTTTGAGAATTCTGATGTGAACAGGATTGAGGCATTTGTTGAACCACCTAATACAGCGTCTCATATGTTACTTGAAAGGCTTGGCTTTGTCATGGAAGGAACTCTTCGTAAGCATGAAATGTGTCGAGGGGAATTAATAGATATTGAGATACTTAGCCTATTAAGAGAGTGACGATGTAAGTGGATGAAAATGCTTTATGAAGAGTAAAGAAACTGCAGGATTATATAACAGAAAATATGTATACCTGTACCAATGAGATACTTCTGCAGTTGGGTTCAGCGTACAGTGCTGGTGGAGAGATGACAGAGAATATTGATAAAGCAGGCGGTTCAGGAACAGGAGCCTTTGTAGAAGAGGCAATTAAAATATTTGTTAGTCACTCAGAACTTGTTTAAGTAATATGATATAAACAAGTTCTTGAATTTCTTTAAGTAATTGGACAAGGTTTTTATAAGAATTATATTCTCTACTTTACGTAGGTGGTTTATAGAAGTACGATGTCATACAATATGTTCATGGAGGTAAGAAATATGAACCAATATGTAACAGGTACGGTTATAAAAGAACTGCGTGAAAAGAACAAGTTAACACAGCAGGCTCTGGCAGAGAAGCTTGGAGTAAGTGATAAGACAGTGTCTAAGTGGGAGACCGCAAAGGGATATCCTGACATAACACTTATTGAGCCAATTGCAGAAACATTCGGAATATCAGTTACGGAGCTGATATCAGGTAATGCTGTAACTAATGCAAATGTATCTGCCAATATGCTTCGTTCTAAGTTTTATGTATGTCCAGTATGTGGAAATGTAATTCATAGCATAGGGGAGTCAGTGATCAGTTGTCATGGTGTACAGCTTACTCCGCTTGAAGCTGAACCTACAGATGAAGAACATATGATCTTTATAGAGCGAGTAGAGGATGAGTACTTTGTAAGACTTGATCATAGTATGACAAAGGGACATTACATATCCTTTATGGCAGCAGTGACATCAAATGATATCCAACTGGTTAAGCTATATCCGGAAGGAGATGCCCAGGCACGATTTAAAATCAGAGGAGTAAAGAAGATTTTCTTCTATTGCAATCATGATGGCCTATATTATATCGATGTAGTAAAAGGCGTAGATGACAAAGAAAGTGGTTACGACAATTACAAAGAGAGAAAAGAATTAGAAGAAGCTGCGAAGCGACTATTTGGTTAAATTCTTTAGATATAAAGATAAATAATCAGAATAATTTCAGATTGTCCTTGACAAAATCGACACACGTGTCTAAAATCTAAAATCAGAAAAAACGACACGAGTGTCGGTTTTTCTGATTTGCGAAAAATTTGGGAAATAAAATATAGAGGTGGAACATGGGTATCAAGGGAGAAAAAACAAGAGAAAATATATTGGATGTATCGTATTCTCTTTTTGCAGAGAAGGGTTTTAAACAGGTAACAATGAAAGATGTATGTGAAACGGTTGGTATGAGCAGAGGCGGTCTTTATAGTCATTTTTCAAGTACAAGTCAGATCTTTGAGGCAATACTTGAAAAGATAACCGAAAAGGATGCCCTGGATTTTGAGAGCGAGATAAAGAAAGGAATACCGGCTGTTCAAATTCTGGATAAAGCATTATCGCTGCTTAAAAGTGAGATGAAGCATCCGGAAGATTCTCTTGGTATTGCAATATATGAATATGCCCAGACAGTTGACTCTGATGTGATGGAAGAGATGAACAAATCCGGTGAAAAGAGGTGGGCAAAGCTAATCCGCTACGGGATTAAAACAGGAGAGTTTAATGATGTAAATGTAAATGAGATAGTAAATATAATTTTATATTCATATCAGGGTGTTCGAATGTGGAGCAGGATAATACCTATGAAACAGAAAACATTTAATTCAATATTGGACAATATAAAGAGGCAGTTGACCGAACGTTAAAATTGATAAGGGAACAAGTGAAGGACCGGAAATTCAATTGCTGATAAAGCAGAATAAGAACCGGTAGGGATTTAATTGATAGGAGGATGATCATGATAACACTTAAAAGACCAACAAAAGAATATGAAGAACAGGCTATAGCTTTTAAAAAGGAGTTTTTTGATAATGGTGAATTAACTATAAATGGAAGTGAATTGCTTGATCAGATGGATTCTTACGATGAGTGGCTGAAGTCGGTTACTGATAATATGTCTCCTGAGACAGTGAATCCATCCTGGGTAGTAACCGATACATATTTTGCATTTGATGATAATGAAAAAATAGTTGGAATTATAGACCTGCGTTATGAATTAAATGATTTTCTGAAGGATTTTGGCAACAGTGGATATAGCGTCAGACCTTCAGAAAGAAAGAAGGGCTATGCAACAGAAATGCTTCGCCTTATCATGCAGAGGGCGGCTGAGATAGGAATGGATCGCCTTCAGCTTTCCGTGGAAAGATCCAATGAGCCATCCATAAAAACCATAGTTAAAAATGGCGGAAAGTATGAGAGAAGCTTTACATTTGAAGGCGAAGAAGCAGATGTGTATATAATAAAGCTTATTTGAATCTACTTCTGAAGAGGTTTATACGGAATCAATTATTTATTTTACAAGCATGGATTGGGTAAAGTTCTCTCTTGATAAAATATTAATCTGGGATGATTGTCGGAGTACCATCAATGGTGTATGTCACGGCATTCTTTCCGTGATTTTTAGAATAGTAGAGGTTCTTATCTGCCTCTACTAAAGTAGCCTGTGATAAACGGCCTGTTGAGACACCCAGACTTATAGTGACACCATCCATAAAGTCCCACTGCTGCCATTGAAAATCGCGTCTTATATTTTGAGCTATTCGTAATGCCATTGAAGGATCCGGATCATATACGATCATGACAAACTCCTCGCCACCATAGCGAAAACTTCTGTTTTTGCTGCTTTGCATAACCTTAAGTAAGGTGCCAAGGCGCTTTAATACAACATCTCCCTTATCATGACCATATGTATCATTAACTTTTTTGAAGTTATCTATATCCATCATGATAAATGATACATTTTTTGAAGCGCGAAATCCTGTAAAAAGACTGTAATTAAGTTTTCTTCTATTGCCGACACCGGTAAGAGGATCTCTTAAACTGTGTGAGATGATCAATATTATAATTAAAAGGATTGTGATTACGATTATGATTTCCAGGAGACGGAGTTTGGTTTTATGGCGAGCTTCTTTCAGTGATTCATTAAGCTCGGCCTGTTCACTGATTCCGTTCTCTAAAGGCTCAGTAATAAGAGCTGCATAGTCATTACTTTGTGTTTCAACAATGCGCTTATAATTGTCAAGTATACGATTATTTATTTCTGCATTAGTATTTTCAGAAAGGTTGAAGCCACCTTCTGATATTTCGGTAAGGATTTGCTGTTCTTTCTTGGTATATCCGAATTTGTTGCTGGCGGTTCTGTATTCTGTCAGATAGAGTATGAGCTTTTCTTCATCACCTTTTTGAGCAGCCAGTTTGCATGCTATGTCATAATAAGGTAGTACAAAATCGCGTGTTATAATATCGGCATATATAGGTGATGAGAAAAATTCACTGTCTTTATTTTTATCCAGAAGAGATGCTGCGGCATCGTAGTTGCCTTCAGCATAAAAGATAGAAGCATAAACCATATCATTTATAGCAATATAGGATGGAGCCCATAATGCGTCACTGTTTTCAGATAGAATTGATGTTGATATATCAATCATCTGTCTGGCGTCGTCTAAGTTTCCGTCATATATCTTCATGATAGCTTCCATTCTGTAGGAATAAGATTTAACCTGAGGATCCTGTATATCTTCCAATGGACAGAACTCAGATGCTTTATTTACATATAATTTTGCTTGCTTAAGATTACAATCGGTCAGATAATAGTTGGCAATATCTTCATATATATTGACGGCTATTGATTTGTCTTCAGCTTTATTTAAATAGTAAAGGGCATTTCCAAGAGAGTGATAAAAATTGAGTGTATCCTCTCGGAAATTATAGATTTGAGCAATACGCTCATATAAATGTCCTTTGTCATAGTCAGTTATATAAGGGAGTTCGAGAAGCTCATTTAATTCAGATAAATAAGTATCATAGGAGTCTTCTTCATAGCTCAGATTGCTATTGATGTAAGAATCGATACGTTCGTGTGTACGTCGAGCGACAGACTTTTTATATGGTATCACCAAAAGAAAATACGCCAAAGTAAATATGGCGATAACAGATAAAACCGGTATGATTCTTTTTAAAACGGTTTTTCTCTTCATAGGCACTCACCACAATTTTTTTATATAATAATTTTACTATATTTTTACTAAAAAGTAAATTGACATGAAAGAAGTATTGAGACAATTTTAGCATTAAAAATCAACTTTGCCGTATTGAAGATATTGTGCAAATTTAAAGAGATGTGAGACATATGTTAAGGTGAATAGAGTAAAGTTTTTGTCAGTTTAATAAAAAAATAAAGAGAGAGTATCAAGCCTCTTTGATATAATGATTTTGACCAAAAAACCCAAAACAAGGAGGAAGATACTCTCATGAACATTGTAGCACTATTGGAAGGATTAGTTAATAGTTTAGTTGAGGCTGAAGAAAGATTTTTGAAAGACCCTATGGATTTCAGATCCCTGGAAGTATCAGCTAAGGCATCTACTGAGGCATTTGCTGCCGGATTTCTTGGTGAAGTGCTTTCAAGTGTTAATAAACATATATCAGAAAGCGATTGGCGAAAAGGCAGATACACCATTGCCAGAAATGATA
>NZ_FUXA01000006.1 GCF_900167085.1 Eubacterium ruminantium | reverse complement strand
CATCAATCTGGTAAAGTACAGCAGAGAAAACAGAGGAATAGATACAGCTTCGTTGACAAATGTTACGCCTGAAAAATTTACCCTTAGAGATATCATTTCTGAACATTATGATCAAGCAAAAAGTTATATAGATCGAATACAGGTACATGTACCGGAGGGGACAGTGCGAAAGACAGCCTCAATAAGGCTGCATCAGTTGTTGTTCTAGGGTTTGACAAAGCAGACGGATAAAAGTAGAATAAGGCAAACAATTCTAAATCATTATATCTAGAAGCTTTTCTTTTTATGCTCTCCCAACTGACAACAGATTTACTCCATCCCTTCATATTCTAATACTTGCATAGAAGGCTGTTTTAGGCTAATATATATAAGGCGTTTTTTACTTTGTGTGGAGGAATTCATTTAATGGAAAAGAAAAATGTTAATATCGTCATAGATACTATCGGTGGAGATAATGGTGCTCCTGTTATAGTTAAGGGTGCAGTTAAAGGAATAGAAGAGAATAGTAATGTTACAGTATATCTCACCGGTCATGAAGATGAATTAAATAAGCTTTTAAGCGAATATACATATGATAAGAACAGAATTAAGGTTGTTAATGCAACTGAAGAGATTACATGCCATGACGGCCCTGTAGAAGCTGTTAAAAAGAAGAAGGATTCTTCACTTGTTGTGGGTCTTAATCTCGTAAAAGACGGTACAGCTGATGCATTTATCTCTGCAGGAAGTTCAGGAGCTGTACTTGCAGGCGGACAATTTATAGTAGGTAGAGCAAAAGGGGTTAAAAGAACTCCTTTGGCACCGCTTATTCCTACATCTAAAAGTCCTTCGCTTCTTATAGACTGTGGAGCTAATGTAGATGCAAGACCTGAAGTTCTTGTTCAGTTTGCAAAGATGGGCAGCATTTATATGCAGAATGTTGTCGGAATAAAAAAGCCTACAGTAGCTATAGTTAATATAGGTACAGAAGAAGAAAAAGGAAATGCTTTAGTTAAGGAAACTTATCCACTTCTTAAAGCATGTAAAGATATTAATTTTATCGGAAGTATTGAATCAAGAGAGATACCTTTCGGAAAAGCTGATGTTATTCTTACAGAAGCATTTGTTGGTAATGTAATCCTGAAACTCTACGAAGGACTTTCAAAGATGATCCTTACAGAGATGAAGGGTGCTATGATGAGCAGTTTCAAAAGTAAGATTGGTGCTCTTCTTATCAAGAAGAACCTTAAGAAGACAATGTCTGCTTTCTCTGCCAGCAATAAGGGCGGTGCACCGCTTCTCGGTCTTAAAGGTCTTGTAGTTAAGATTCACGGTAATTCAAAAGAAGGCGAAGTTATAAGTGCTATTAAGCAGTGCAACAATTTCGTTTTAAATGATGTAAGTGGAAAGATCATCAGCGGATTAGTAAAGGAAGAAGAGAAGTCTGAGGAGTAAGACTACTGGAGTAATCAAATGGTTTTCGGTGAAAATGATTATACAGAACTGGAAAAGAAAATAAATTATACATTTAAGGATAAGAATCATCTGGATATTGCATTTACACATAAGTCATTTGTAAATGAATATAGGAAAAAGAAGATTCCATCATATGAAAGGTATGAGTATCTTGGTGATGCTGTTCTTGAATTCATTGTAAGTAATGAATTATTTAAAAGATATCCTGAAAAGTCTGAAGGCGAGCTTACTAAGTTAAGAGCAAGCCTTGTCTGCGAGTATACATTATCACAGATTACAGAGAAATTCGGTTTTGGTGATTATCTGTATCTTAGTAATGGAGAAGAGGTTACAGGAGGAAGAAACAGAAGTTCCATACTCTGCGATCTTTTTGAGTCTGTTCTTGGTGCTATCTATCTTGATGGTGGTATCAAAGAAGCGAAGAATTATGTTGTAAGACATCTTCTTACAGATATACAGAATAAGGTGCTTTTTCATGATTCTAAATCACTGCTTCAGGAATATGTCCAAAAAATCGGAAATACACTTACTTACAGAGAGATAAGTGAAACCGGTCCGGATCACAATAAAACATATGAAGTTGAAGTTGTGATAACAGGAGCAGACGGAGAAGAAAAAACTTACGAGAAGGGCGTCGGTAATACTAAAAAAGGTGCTGAACAGATTGCGGCACATAAAACACTTTTGACGCTTGGGGTTTATTAATTATGTATCTTAAGAGTATTGAGGTAAATGGTTTTAAATCATTTGCAAATAAAATAGATTTTAAATTCAATAACGGAATTACAGCTATTGTTGGTCCGAATGGTTCAGGTAAAAGTAATGTCGCCGATGCGGTAAGATGGGTACTGGGTGAGCAGAGCGCGAAGAACCTTCGTGGTGCCAAGATGGAAGATGTTATTTTTGCCGGTACTGAGCTTAGAAAACCTCAGGGTTCAGCTTATGTTGCTATCACTCTCGATAACAGCGATCACAAGCTTCCTGTTGATTATAATGAGGTTACTGTAGCAAGACGTGTTTATAGATCCGGTGAAAGTGAATATCTTATTAATGGTACAGTTACAAGACTTAAAGATGTTACAAAGCTTTTCTTCGATACAGGTATCGGTAAAGAAGGTTACTCAATAATCGGACAGGGTAAGATTGAGCAGATCCTTAGCGGTAAACCTGAGGAAAAGAGAGAACTTTTTGATGAAGCAGCAGGTATTGTAAAATATAAGAAGAATAAAGCTGCTACAGAGAAAGCACTTCTTTCCGAACATCAGAATTTAAGCCGTGTAAATGATATTTTAAGTGAGTTGGAAGGACGAGTAGGTCCTCTTGAAAGACAGTCTGAAAAGGCCAGAAAATATCTTGCTTATAAGGAAAAATTAAAAGGTCTCGAAGTGAGTTCATTCCTTATCGAGATTAAAGAGATCAATGCTCTCCTTGAAAAGTATGAGCAGGAACTTAAAATCATGAATGATGATTCTGACAGACTTAAGTCAGAATTTGAACATACAAGACAGCAGTATGATGAACTTGAAAAATCCGTAGAAGAACTTGATGCCAAGATTGAAGCAGCAAGAAATGATATTACGGATAAGAAGCTTGAAAATGAAAAAGCTGATGGTGAGATCAGAGTTCTTACTGAACAGATTTCTTCCGAAAATAAGAATAAAGAGCTTATTGTAGGTGAGATTTCTCGTATCAGAACCGAGATAGAAAGACTTTCCGGTGAACTCCGGAAATATAAAAATGATAAAGATAATTTCTCTTCTACAGTTTCAAGTGCAGAGAAGGAAGTTGCTGATAAGAAAAAAGAATGTGACGAACTTGAAAGCAAGATATTTGCTAAAGAAGAAGAAATTGAAAATGCTAAGGGCGAGATCATTGATTTCATTAATGAAGGCGGTACTCTTAAGGCGAAAGTCGGAAGATATGATACCATGCTCGAAAATATTTCGCTCAGAAAGACTGAATTAAGACAGAAGTATCTCTCATTAAAGAGTGATGAAGAGAAGTTTACAGAGGAGAAGAAAAGATTTGCAGACTCTCTTCGTAATGCATCCGAACTTCTTCGTGATAATCAGGAAAAGCATAAAAATGCCGAGAATGGCATTAAAAATAATACAGAAGAAGCTGCAACCGTTAAATCTGATATAACCAAATACAATCAGATGGTTATTAGCTTAAGATCAAGACATGATGCTCTCGTAAATCTTACTGAAAGATATGAAGGCTACGGCAACAGTATCAAGAAGGTTATGGAGCAGAAGGAAAAGAATAAAGGAATTGTCGGTGTTGTTGCAGATATTATTAAGGTTCAGTCCGAGTATGAAATAGCGATTGAAACTTCACTTGGTGGAAGTATTCAGAATATCGTTACTGATACAGATGAAACAGCAAAGAAAATGATCCGTTTCCTTAAAGAAAATAAGCTGGGACGAGCTACATTTCTTCCTGCTTCTAAGGTTGTAGCAAAAGGAAGCGTAACTCCGGAAGCTCTTAAGGAAAAAGGTGTAATCGGTATTGCTTCGAAACTGGTAACTGTAGACAGTAAATATCAGAATATTGTTGATAACCTTCTTGGACGAAGCATTGTTGTTGATAATATTGATAATGCAAGTAGGATAGCGGCTAAGTTTAATCAGTCTCTCAGACTTGTTACTCTTGAAGGAGAACTCATTAATCCGGGTGGATCAATGACCGGTGGTGCTTTCAAAAATCAGAGTAACCTTCTTGGACGTAAAAGAGAGCTTGATCAGCTTTCTGAAGATATCAAGAAAGCAAGTGTAAAGCTCCAGGAGGCAAGACAGAAAGAGACAGAACTTTTAATGAGGAGGGAATCTCTCAAAGAAGAAAGAGACAGACTGAATCAGGTTATCCAGCGTCAGGGTATTGAAGAGAATACTTTAAGACTCAGTCTTGAAAATGCTACAAGAAGTCTTGATGAAACTCTTGAACTTTTTGAAGCGGTTAAGAAAGAAAATATAGAACTTGATGAACAGGTTAAAGATATTAATGTAAATAAAGACGAACTCTTTGATGAAGGAAAGCAGAAAGAAAATGCTATCGAAGAGAGAAAGTCTTATATTACAACTCTTGAATCTGAGGTAAACAGCCTACGTGAAAGTAAAAAGCATAAGGATGAAGAACTTGCTTCCCTTTCACTTAAGGCAGGAAATATTAAGCAGCAGTCGGGATTCATCGATCAGAATATTGAACGTATCAATAATGAAATCGAAAGAACAAAAGGTGACGAAAAGAGTTATCTTGACAGACTTGATCAGTCAGGTTCAAATAGTGAGAGTTTTAAGATTAAGATTGATGAACTCAGTGGGATCAAGAAATCAAATGATAAGATAATCAGTGAGAATACAGAAAAACTTGAAGCTCTTGTTAATGAAAAAGATAAAGTAAATAAAAAGCATAAAGAATTCCTCAACAGAAGAGAAGAACTAACTGCTGAGATCGGTCGTATGGATAAGGCGATATTTACATGCAATAATAATATCGAGAAGGTAACCGAAAAGAAAGACGGCCAGATAAATTATATGTGGGAAGAATATGAACTCACATATTCAGCTGCAAGTCAGCTTGTAAATGAGAATAGTGAAAATGCTGCGGATGAGTTATCAAGATCTGCATTAAAGAAAGAGATAGCTACTGTTAAGAGCGATATCAAAGGACTTGGCGATGTCAATGTCAATGCCATTGAAGAGTATAAAGAAGTGTCTGAGAGATATAATTTCCTTAGTGCTCAAAGAGATGATATAGTTGAAGCGGAAGATAATCTCAAGAATATAATAGCCGAGCTTGAAAAGGCTATGAAGGATACATTTAATGCGAAGTTTAAGGATATCCAGGAAATGTTCCAAAAGGTATTCCATGAGCTTTTCGGAGGCGGTAAGGCAACACTTTCTCTTGTTGATGAAGAGGATATACTTGAATCCGGAATCATTATCAATGCACAACCGCCGGGAAAAAAACTTCAGAATATGATGCAGCTTTCCGGTGGAGAGAAGAGTCTTACAGCTATTGCACTTCTTTTTGCTATTCAGAGTCTTAAACCATCTCCATTCTGTCTTCTTGACGAGATTGAGGCAGCCCTTGATGACTCGAATGTTAAGAGATTTGCTAAATATCTTGATAAACTTACAAAGGACACACAGTTTATAGTTATTACTCATAGACGAGGCACCATGGAATCTGCTGATATCCTTTACGGTATTACAATGCAGGAGAAAGGTGTTTCAACTCTGGTATCGGTTAATCTTATTGAAGATAAGCTTGATGACTAGATTTAGGCTTTAAAGAAAGGACAAAATTTATGGGATTTTTTTCAAAGTTAAAGGAAGGTCTTGCAAAGACAAGAAATAATATTTCTAAGAGTTTCTCAAATCTCTTCAAAGCAAATGAGATTGATGATGATTTTTATGATCAGCTTGAAGAAACACTTGTAATGGCTGATATGGGATATGAAACAGCAGAAAAGGTTATTGCTGACGTTAAGGCAAGAGTAAAAGAGCTTAAGCTTAAGGATGCGGCTGAATGTAAAGAACTTATCATCAACAGCCTTAGAGATCAGATGAATGTTGATGACTCTGCTTATGATTTCGAGGAGAAGAAGACGGTTATCTTCGTTATCGGTGTAAACGGAGTTGGAAAGACTACATCTATCGGAAAGCTTGCTTCACAGTATAGAAAAAGAGGTAAGAAGGTTCTTATCGCTGCTGCGGATACATTCAGAGCTGCAGCTATCGATCAGCTTAAAACATGGTCAGAAAGAGCTGAAGTTGATATAATCGCTCAGAGCGAAGGATCAGATCCTTCAGCTGTTGTATATGATGCTGTTAATGCGGCTAAGGCCAGAAATACAGATATTCTTCTTGTTGATACAGCCGGAAGACTTCATAATAAGAAAAATCTTATGGATGAGCTTGCTAAGATGAGAAGAATCATTTCAAAGGAATATCCTGAAGCAAATGTTGAGACTCTTATTGTTCTTGACGGTACAACAGGTCAGAATGCGCTTGAACAGGCAAGACAGTTCAGTACTGTTTCAGAGATTGACGGTATCATCATTACAAAGCTTGACGGAACTGCAAAGGGTGGTATAGCAATAGCTATTCAGTCTGAATTATCGGTTCCTGTTAAGTATATCGGTATCGGTGAAAAGGTCGATGACCTTCAGAAGTTTGATCCGGGTCAGTTCATTACAGCACTTTTTGCTGACTTCAGTGTAGAAGCTGATATGTCTGATGTTGAAAGAATCATTGAAGCAAACGAAGGCATACAGAGAGATGATGATCTCTTTGATCTGTAATTCATTTCGAATATATAAATCCTTATCCTGAAACCGTTTCGGATGAAGGATGAGATAGGAAGGGTAAATTGATATGATGGATAAGATAACACTTGAGAAATGTGAAGAAGCATACAATATAGTGTCTAAAGTGGCACGTAATACTGCTCTTATCGAAAGTGAATATTTCAGTAAATTAACAGGCAATAAGGTATTCCTTAAACCTGAAAATATGCAGCTTACAGGTGCATATAAGATCAGAGGAGCATATTATAAGACGAGTCAGCTTTCTGATATCGAAAGAGGAAGAGGACTTATTACAGCATCTGCAGGAAATCATGCGCAGGGCGTTGCATATGCAGCAAAAGAATTCGGATGCAAGGCAATAATAGTTATGCCTACATCTACACCTCTTATAAAGGTTAATAGAACTAAGTCTCTCGGAGCTGAAGTTATCCTTAAGGGTGATGTGTATGATGAGTCATGTGAATATGCACTTCAGCTTGCTGAAGAGGAAGGATATACATTTATTCATCCATTTGATGATCTTGAGGTTGCAACAGGTCAGAGTACGGTTGCTATGGAAATACTTAAAGATCTTCCATTTGTTGATGTAATCCTTGTACCTATCGGAGGAGGCGGGCTTGCAACAGGTGTTTCAACACTTGCTAAGATGCTTAATCCAAATATAAAGGTAATCGGTGTTGAACCTGCCGGAGCAAATTGTATGCAGGTTTCACTTAAGAAGAAAAAGGTAACTACTCTTGATAGCGTTAATACCATCGCAGACGGTACAGCTGTTAAGACACCGGGTTCAAAGATTTTCCCATATATTCAGGAAAATATCGATGACATTATCACAGTTGAAGACAGTGAACTTATAGTTGCCTTCCTTGATATGATCGAAAATCATAAGATGATAGTTGAGAACAGTGGACTTCTTACAGTTGCTGCTCTTAAGCATATAAAAGGTGAAGATAAGAAGGTTGTCAGCATCCTTTCAGGTGGAAATATGGATGTTATAACTCTTTCTTCAGTTGTACAGAATGGCCTTTTTGCAAGAAGCAGAATATTTACGGTTTCAGTTCTTCTTCCGGATAAGCCGGGTGAACTTGTTAAAGTATCACAGATAATTGCAGAAGAACAGGGAAATATCATTGAGCTTGATCATAACCAGTTCGTTTCCTTGAATCGTAATAATGCTGTAGAGCTTGTTATCACAATGGAAGCTTTCGGACCTGAACATAAGAAGAAGATTATGAACAGGCTTGAGAAAACAGGATATAGACCAATTGAAAAGACTCCTAAGGCGAAAATATAATGGATAAAAAGCTTTTTGCTGCCATCGATGTAGGAACTACAACGGTGGCAGTTTCACTGATTGATGAGAATAATACAGTTATCATTAAGGACGGTTTCATAAATCCTCAGGTTAAATTCGGTTCTGATGTTATAAGTAGGATCACATTATCTGAAAGAAATGATAATCTTAAGATGATGAAAGATCTTATCATTAAAAGTATAGAGGATTCGCTTAGAAAAATGCTTGGCAATGAATATACTTCTGATGATTTAAAATTCGGAATTATTTCTGCAAATACCGTAATGGCTTCCATAATACTCGGGAAGGAGATTACTTCTCTCGGAAAGGCGCCATTTACCTGCCCTTTTACCGAAAATGAGGAGATAACTCTGCTTGATAAAGTGCCTGTTAAAGTACTTGCAGGCGCATCAGCCTTTATAGGCGGAGACTCAGTGATAGGAGCTTTTTATAAATTTAAAACAGATAAAACAGAATTACTTATCGATATGGGGACTAATGGAGAAATGATCCTTAGTCATGAAGGCAGACTTACTGCCATTTCCGCTGCCTGCGGACCTGCATTTGAAAATAGTACCAGGTCAACGGGAATATACGGAAAGACTACCATTTCTGCTATTTCAGGGCTTATCAGCACAGGTGAGTTAAGAAGGGATTTATTTCTGAGTGATGAATTTATAAAGTCCGGCAAGGATATAACAATTTCCGGAGTAAAGATACATCTTACAGAAAAAATCATAAGAGAGATACAGCTTGCTGTTGCAGCAATTTATGCTTCACTTATTTTTCTTTTGGAAAAGTCGGGTATCAAAGTTACTGATGTTGACAGATTATATGTAGCAGGTGGATTTGGGTTTCACATGTCTCTTAGAGATGCGGAGAATCTCGGTATTATACCGTCTCAATTGATCGATAAGACAGAAATTTCCGGCAATACATCATTACTTGGGTCAGAGATGCTGATAAATGATTGTTTGAAATTTGGTACAGACTGTAAGTTTGGTGAATATGATATATTCCGAAAGAGTATAGTTACATTCCAGCCCGGAGGTGATAAAATGTACGAAGATCTTTTTGCCGGGAATATGACATTTGAAAAAAGATAGATTTTAGGAGTTTACTTAATGAAATTCATGAATATAGCCAGTGGCAGCAGTGGAAATGTTTCCGTTGTAACTACTGATAATGCGGCTATACTTGTTGATGCCGGCATAAGTCTTAAAAAAATAGAAGAAGGGCTGAAAAATGCCGATATGTCCGGGAAAGATATAGATGCTGTTGTAATAACCCATGAGCATAGTGATCATATAAAGGGACTGGGGGTTTTATCGAGAAGATATCATATTCCGATATATGCGACTGCCGGTACTATAAAAGGTATTGGTGAATGCAGAAGCGTTGGCATGATAGATGATTCATTGTATAATGTGGTAGAAAGTGACGTGGCATTCAGTATAAAGGATCTCACTGTCACACCGAGATCCATATGGCATGATGCGTATGAACCGGTTTGCTTTTCGTTTACGGATGGAAAGAATAAGGTATCAGTTGCGACGGATCTTGGTAATTATAATGATTATCTTGTGAATACATTATCAGACAGTGATGTTTTACTTATAGAAAGCAATCATGATATAAGAATGCTTGAGGCGGGGCCTTATCCATATGATCTGAAAAGGAGAATACTTGGAGAAAAAGGGCATCTTTCAAATGAAACTGCCGGAAAATTCATAAAAAATTTATTGAATGATCATATAAAAACAGTTATACTCGGACATCTAAGCAGTGAAAATAATTTTCCTGAACTTGCCTTTGAAACGGTTAAAAATGAACTTAAAGGAAATTCTTTTACCGATGATGTAAGAGATTTTGATCTTCATACAGCTTTCAGAGACAGAAATGACAGGCTTTATGAGCTGTAATATATTTAATGAGATTCATATTTAGGGAGGATAAATAGATGAGAACAATTATTACGGTTATAGGTAAGGATACAGTAGGTATTATAGCTAAGGTATGTACATATCTTGCAAACAATAATATCAATATCTGTGATATTACGCAGACAACCATGCAGGGGTATTTCAATATGATGATGCTGGTTGATACATCCAAATCTATTAAATCCCATGATGAGATTTCTTCAGAACTTAGTTCTGTCGGCCATGAGATCGGCGTTGAGATCAAGGCTCAGAAGGAAGAAATATTCGATATGATGCATAGAATCTAATTGATCCTTTAAATTGATCAATACTTTATATTTGAGGGAAGAAGGATAAAAAATGATTACATTAAATGAAGTTATAGAAACCAATTCAATGGTCAGCAAGATGAATCTTGACGTCAGAACGATCACCATGGGAATAAGCCTTCTTGATTGTGTCGGAAAAGATGTTCAGGAAACATGTGATAAGATATTTAAGAAGATTACTGAAAGTGCAAAGGATCTCGTTGCAACAGGGAATGAGATAACAAAGATGTACGGAATTCCTATTATTCATAAGAGAATTTCCGTTACACCTATTGCACTTGTAGGTGGATCTGTTTGTAAGACTATAGATGATTTTATTGAAATAGCTAAAACTCTTGATAGAGCTGCAGCTGAAGTTGGAGTTAATTTCATCGGTGGTTATTCTGCTCTTGTATCAAAGGGTATGACAGCCGCTGATAAGCTTCTTATTGAATCTATACCAAGAGCTCTTGCTGAGACAAATGTTGTCTGCAGTTCTGTTAACTGTGGATCAACTAAAACAGGAATCAATATGGATGCTATAAAGCTCATTGGTGAGAAGATTAAGGAAGCTGCTGAACTTACTGCTGATAATGATTCTATCGGATGTGCTAAGTTTGTTGTATTCTGTAATGCTCCTGATGATAATCCTTTCATGGCAGGTGCATTCCATGGTGTTACTGAAGCAGACAGAGTTATTAATGTCGGTGTTTCAGGTCCGGGTGTTGTTAAGACAGCTCTTGAAGAAGTAAGAGGAGAAAGCTTTGAAGTACTCTGTGAAACTATCAAGAAGACTGCATTTAAGATTACAAGAGTTGGTCAGCTTGTTGCTAAAGAAGCATCTAAGAGACTCAATGTTCCATTTGGTATAGTCGACCTTTCACTTGCTCCAACACCTGCTATAGGTGATTCGGTAGCGGATATTCTTCACGAAATCGGTCTTGAATATGCAGGTGCTCCTGGTACAACAGCTGCTCTTGCTCTTTTAAATGACCAGGTTAAGAAAGGGGGTATCATGGCTTCTTCATACGTTGGTGGACTTTCAGGTGCATTTATACCTGTAAGTGAGGACCAGGGAATGATCAAGGCTGCTGAGATCGGATGCCTTACTATTGAAAAACTTGAAGCAATGACTTGTGTATGTTCGGTAGGCCTTGATATGATCGCAATCCCTGGAGATACAAAAGCTACAACTATTTCCGGAATCATTGCTGATGAAATGGCTATAGGTATGATCAACCAGAAGACTACAGCTGTAAGAATTATCCCTGTTATTGGTAAGAAAGAGGGAGATAGTGCTGAATTTGGTGGTCTTCTCGGATATGCTCCTATTATGAAGGTAAATAATTACGATTGTTCTAATTTCGTAAACAGAACAGGTAGAATACCTGCTCCTGTTCATAGTTTCAAGAACTAATATTTTCGTTGTTTCAAAAAATGAAAAATATACAGTTCGAGAATTAATGAATTTTCGATATATACGAACTAATATGATTTATATAAAACTCAGTAAGGATAATTAAATGAGTAAATTGGCTTTATCAGATGAAATACTTATGGCGGTTGAAAAGCCGTCACGTTATATAGGACATGAGGTAAACATGGTTGAGAAGGATCTTAGTAAGATCGATATTCGTTTTGCCATGTGTTTTCCTGATGTCTACGAGATAGGCATGTCATATCTTGGAATCCAGATTCTCTATGATATGTTTAACAGACGAGAGGATACGTATTGCGAAAGGGTATACAGCCCATGGCCTGATCTCGATAAAATCATGAGGGAGAAGAATATTCCTTTATTCACTCTTGAGACTCAGAGTCCTGTCAAAGACTTTGATTTCCTTGGCATAACCCTCCAGTATGAAATGTGTTATACCAATATTCTTCAAGTGATAGAGCTTTCGGGATTTCCTATTTATGCAGAGGAAAGATCTAAAGATGACCCTATAGTTATCGGCGGAGGGCCTTGCATTTATAATCCTGAACCTGTTGCTCCTTTCTTTGATATTTTCTATATTGGAGAAGGTGAAGTTAGTTATAATGATCTGTTTATCTTATATAAGCAGTATAAAGCATCTGATATGACCAGACATGAATTTCTTCATGAAGCATCGAAGATAAAGGGTATATATGTGCCTTCTATGTATGAATGTACATATAATGAAGATGGAACAGTGAATAATGTTTCGCCTATTTATCCTGATGTTCCAAAGAAAATCAAAAAAGTTGTTGTAACGGATTTTAATAAGGCTCCATATCCGATGAAGCCTGTGATTCCATACCTTAGAGCGACTCAGGACAGAGTTGTTCTTGAGGTTATGAGAGGATGTATCAGAGGCTGCAGATTCTGTCAGGCGGGAATGATCTACAGACCAACCAGACAGAAGAATGTTGAGCTTCTTAAAAAGTATGCGAATGAGATGCTTAAAAATACCGGATATGAAGAGATATCACTTAGTTCTCTTTCTACAAGTGATTATCTTTCGTTGAAGGATCTTTTGGAGTATCTCATGGATGAAATGGATAAAAAACATGTAAATGTATCCCTGCCTTCCCTCAGGATTGATGCATTTTCTTTGGATGTCATGAAGAAAGTTCAGGACATCAAGAAGGTATCTCTTACATTTGCTCCTGAAGCCGGAAGTCAGAGAATGAGAGATGTTATCAATAAGGGCATAACAGAGGAAGATATCTTAAATGGATCAAGAGATGCATTTAAGGGCGGATGGAATAAAGTAAAATTATATTTCATGCTTGGACTTCCTACTGAAACAGATGAAGATGCTGAAGGTATTGCGCTTCTTTCCGAGAAAATCTCTGAACTGTATTTTGAAACAGTTCCAAAGGAAGAGAGAGTTGGTACACTTCAGATCACTGCATCTGCTTCTTATTTTGTACCTAAGCCTTTTACTCCTTTCCAGTGGGCACCTATGCTCGGAAGAGAAGAATATGTAGCGAGAGCCAGACATGTAAAGGATACATTCAATCTTCAGTTAAATAAAAAGAGACTTAGATTTGCATATCATGACCAGGATATTTCTGTACTTGAAGGTGTTTTTGCAAGAGGAGACAGAAAGCTTGCAAAAATAATCTATGATGCATATAAAGCCGGTTCTATATTTGATGCCTGGACAGAATTTTTTGATATGGAAAGATATTATAAAGCTTTCAGAGATAATGGCATTGATTATAAGTTTTATACTGAACGAGAAAGGGATATTGATGAAGTATTCCCTTGGGATCACATAGATGCCGGTGTTTCCAAATCATTCCTTAAAAGTGAATGGGAAACAGCCAGAAAAGGTATTGTGACATCTAATTGTCGGGACAAGTGTCAGGGCTGCGGAGGAGCGGCTTTCGGAAGTGGAGTGTGCTTTGGACAATGAAAGTTAGGATAAAATACAGTAAAACAGGACCTCTTAAGTTCATAAGTCATCTTGATGTTATGAGATATTTCCAAAAAGCCATCAGAAGAGCTGAATTGGATATTAAATACAGTACAGGTATGAGTCCTCATCAGATCATTTCATTTGCTGCACCTATGCCGCTTATGATGGAATCCGTTGGGGAATATTGTGATGCTGAATTTGAATCGGTAACAACATCCGATGATATAATTGAGAGATTTAATAATGTGGGATCACCTTTTATAAAGATGATCGATATTGTCGAGCTTCCGGATGATGCTATAAATTCCATGGCAGCTGTAACTGCATCTGATTATCTGGTCACTTTAACTGATAAAGGAATTGCCTTTTATAAGAATCATTTTCAGCTTGACGATTCGGAGATTCTGGAGAAGGTCAGTCAGGCTATAGAAGATTTAAAAGGTGAAGACTCTATAAATGTACTTAAGAAAACCAAGAAGTCGGAAGTTGTAACAGATATCAAGCCATTAATATATGATATGAATTTCCGTGATAATGGTATTTATATGCTTCTTGCAACAGGAAGCCATGAGAATATAAAGCCGGAAAATGTGCTTACTGCATTGTGCGATAAATTCGGAACAGAATATGATAGATTCATGTATAATGTTTTACGACTCGAGACATATTTCGGCGATAAGAAGACAGGATTTAAACCGCTTAGTGAAGCAGGTAACAGGTTTTGATCCGGAGGTAAATATATGAAGTGTAGGATGCTTATTATAAAAGCGAACTGCGGCCTGACGGCGTATATATATGAGGATGAAGTTCTTTCAGAGGTTCATCCTTTTTCTGATGAAAGTAAAGTTGGAAATATATATGTAGCAACTGTTGAAAATATAGTAAATAATCTGGATGCTGCATTTCTCAGGATAGATGACGGAGATATGCTTTATTATTCTCTGAAAGAAAATGAGAATAAGCATATATTTTTGAAGAACGGTAGAAGCGGAAAAGTAAAAAAAGGCGACCAACTTCTCGTGCAGGTTGTTAAAGAAACTACCGGTAATAAAAAGTCTCAAGCCACTGCAGAATTAGCTATAAGAGGAAAGATGACTGTAGCAAATTATAGTGGCAAGATCGGGATTTCAAAAAAGATAAAAAATGAAAATAAAAGAAATGAATTAAAAGAGATTTTTGAAAACTTTAAAAAAGATAATCCGGAACTCTTTAATGGTAATGAAGGTGCGATCTTTAGGTCACTTTCAGCCTATATGGATGAAAAAGTAATAATAGAAGATTTGAAGTTGACCTTGGAGGCTCTTCAAGAAGTACGAAATTCTGCAACATTTAGTGTTCCCGGAAAATGTATATATAGTCATGATGAAAAGTATATTGATTATATTATAGAAAAGATTGGTAAGAGTAATTATGACGAAGTATGCATCATAACTGATGAAAAGGTTGTATATGATGAACTTTCATTAGTCTATAAAAATGCTGAATTAAATGATGAGAAAACCGACAATAAAATAAAAGTTATGATGCATCAGGATGCAATGCAGTCATTAAGGGCTCTTTATAATCTTGATAAAGAATTATCGGTTAATTTTGGGCATAAGATTTATCTTCATTCAGGTGGATATTTAATTGTTGATCCAACGGAAGCTCTAACTGTAATAGATGTAAATACCGGAAAAGATATTAAAGGAAGCAGTGTAAGTAATCATTTTAAGAAGACAAATATAGAAGCAGTGAAAGCTATTTCCCGTTTGATGAGAATTAGAAACCTTTCCGGCATAATGATCGTGGATCTAATAAATATGAAAAATGATGAGGACCTTACAGAAGTTATAAAGGTCCTTAAAGAATATATATCAAGAGACAGTAATAAATGCTTCTTCGTCGATATGACAGGGCTTGGACTTGCTGAAATCACAAGGCATAAAATCAGGATTCCTTATAATCTGAAAGATCTTCTTTTTGATGACCGTTAAGAAAAAAAATAGCGACAAATCATAATATAAATATTATAATATAAATATATAAATACACGCGTCGGGTATATGGATTTGTACATATTATACAATTTTTTGGATTTGTAATTTTTGACGAAAAATTTAGGTTCATATACTTGCTTGGAGGACATTTTAATGGGAACGGACGGAAGTAAACAGAAATCATTTAATGCCGTGATGACACTCGCATTTTTGCTTATAATATATCAGATTTATTGTTTTAAAGATTTATTTTCCGTACTTGGATTAAATAAACAGGTAAAAGTACTGAATTTTAATTTTTATTTTACCAATATAACAAGACTATTATCTATCGTATTTTTAGGGCTTGTTTCATATAGCGCATATAAGATAAACAGCGTAAAAACCGTTGGTTTCGGGATGGCTGTAATGATTGTAAATTCCATTACTGAAATCGTACATTTTTCCAAGAATTTTGACTGTTTGAAAAAGGCTTTAAAGAGTGAAAACAGATACTCTAAAGATATATATAAGATAAATGATATTTTGACCGGAATTCGTCCGATTTTAGTATTTTTGGTAACTGTTTTATTTGTAGCACTTTTTATAACTACAATTTATGCTAAGGCTAAAACAGTTTCTGTTCCTGCTATTATATTTGAAGTTGTTTTGGAAGTTGTTTGCATAGCAATCTATTTTATTAATTATATCTATCCGGCAATTAATAAAGAGGTGCATTACGATATCTGGTTATGGATAAAATATTCACTTATGATCGTAGTAAGTTTTGTGAGTTTATTCCTTTTTGTTAATCTTTGTATCGTTGCTACCAGCAGGTATAAAATTGATTATTATGACAATCAAATGCTCGGAGTTTATGGTGGTGTAAGAGGATAAAACAGGTGTTTCTTCTTATATATATGGTTACAACTATATTTTGGGATTAAGAATCCGATTATAGTAAAATAAAACAATTTTTTTTTGAATATAAAAAAATATTTTGTTAAATAGATAGAATTTAATTTTTCGATGCATATAATTCTTTGTAAGATATGATGATAGTTGGGGAACTGTCTCTTTGGGGAAGCGGGGTGTATTTTATGAAGAAATTACGAAAGGATCTTTCTCTCTTTATAATAGCTTTGCTATCCACAATCTGTTTCTTTTTTTGGATCTACGAGATTAAAGAACGGTTTGGAAACAGCAATACATATATCAGGTTTGAGTTGATAAGCTTGATGCTTCTTTCTGCGGTAATAGCTGTATTTGCCATGTTGGGCAGCAGGTATTATACCTTTGTGGGGATTATGATATATTTTATAGTTAGAAGTATTGAGTATATCAACAATTTTGATGATATTATTGAAAAGTTTAAATTTGCAAAAAAGCTGACTGATGAGAAAGATATCAGAGAAAAACTATTTGCATTATTTGATGCGATATTTGGTATTGCTGTTATTGTCCTGGCATTACTGCTTATTGCTATGCTCGCAATCATATTTATAACTAACAATAAAGGATATGCAACTGTTGTTATGCTTTTTTCTGCAATAACAGGAATGATCGGTATTTGCAGAAATATTTTTGATATTGTCAGAAATTACAATACCGATAATATGTCTAAAGAATTTATTGTCAGAAATATAATAGAGATTATTTATATTCTGTTATTCACAGCTGTTCTTATTTTCACATGTATTTCTATTAAAGATTATCGTTCGAGATTTTCAATCAGGAAAAATAAATGACGTGATTCATAATATCCAAATTTTTATTCACGCTTATATATTTTAACAATGAGATAATGTTTCATGAATTTATTCCTAGGTAAAAAAGAGTATAGGCATCGCTGTTCATAAATAACCTGACTGAATGTTTGTGATGATGTCCATAGTACGATTATGGAATGCCGAGAGCACTGGGAATATTTTCTATATAAATGTCGTATTTTTTTTATACGACAAAAATTTCTAAAAAAATTTTTTGATAATTTTGGGGTGTTCTATAATAGAAGAAACTCATTTCGTTTGATTATGATAAAAATCGGAAAAAGTCTCTAAAATACTGGGTTTTGGGGGCTTTTTTTATTGAACGAAGAAATGTGCTGTTTTTTGGGTGCTTTGAAAAAATAATTCAAAAAAAGGGTATTGACTTATTATTTTTACCGTGATATTATCCGCAACTGTAAGCGATGGGTAAAAAATTTAAACGATTTTGTTTAAACTATGAAAGGGTAAGTGAGAGGTATGACAAACAACAATATGAAAAAAATTTCTGGACTAAAAACAATATTTAATGGAAAGAAAATCAAAAAGGCAATGTGTATGTTAATGGTATCCACAATGTTAGTTTCTTCTTTAGCTGCATGTGGAAAAGGAAAGTCTGATGGACAGGCTGGTGCACAGGCACAGGGTGCTAATGCAGAAGCAAAAAATTATGACATCGGACCTAACGGTGATGAATTAGTTACAACAGAAGCACCTAAGGGAGCTTACTCATATGAAGTATACGGAGTAAAGATTTCTATGGATGTTAAAGTTGAGGATTATGTAACATCTGATTCTTACGGAAAGAATTTTGACCTTTACAAGTTAGCTAATGATTATGGATGGCTTGGTAAGGATATGTATAATCAGCCTGTTGAGGAAGCTAGCGAAGATGCACTTGCATCAGAATGGTATACTCACAGAGATGGTAACATGGTAACAAGAATTGATCTTAGCTGCTACAAGGATGAACTTCTTCCTGGTACAAGCGATCATCAGTTCAGAACACTTTCTTTACAGTACAAGACAGAGAGTGGAGATAACTTCTATGCAAACGAGGATCAGTTCGTTTCACACCGTGATCTTTTCGCTGATTTCGGTAAGCACTATGCAGCATGTGATTACAAGGTTACAGGACCGAGATGGAGCGTTTCATATGATGATATCGTTATGATCTGCTACACATTCTGGTTAGCATCTGTAAATCCTGGTGATAACCCACTTGTAGCTGAGTTTGGTACAGATACAAACTCTGAGCTTGTTAAGTCAGTAGACAATAGAACAGTTAGATACTCATTTCCATAAAATTTATACATGGATTTAAGACCGCTTGAGCAATCAGGCGGTCTTAATTTTTTTAAAAATGTTCTTGACATGTATATATACAGATGCTATATTACATGAGTATGCCGCACAACGAGGCTAGAAGTGTGTCGATTGGACACCGCCACAGTTGGCGAGTAATGATAATAGGAGGAAACCATATGTACGCAATTATAGCTACAGGCGGAAAGCAGTACAAGGTATCTGAAGGAGATATCATTAAGGTAGAAAAGCTTAATGCAGAGAAGGACGAGACAGTTACATTTGATAACGTTATCGTTGTAAGTAAAGATTCAGATATTATCTGCGGTGATGCTGCAAAGAGCGCTACTGTAAAGGCTACTGTTCTTGGAGATGGTAAAGCAAAGAAAGTTGTTGTTTACAAGTACAAGCCAAAGACAGGATATCACAAGAAGAATGGTCATAGACAGCCATATACATGTGTAAAGATTGATTCAATCAATGCATAATCATTATGATTAAAGCTGATTTTATCAAGAAGAATGATTACTATTTCGGATTTTCGATTAAAGGTCATGCAGGCTTTGCTGATTATGGCGAAGATATTGTTTGCAGTGCGGTTTCAGCGCTTGCAATCAATACGGCTAATTCTATTGAGGAATTAACGGATGATAAGTTCAGTTGCGATGCAGCTGAAAATGGTGACCTGGAATTTAAGATCATATCCGATGTAAGCAGTGATTCAAAACTGCTGATACATTCCTTATATATTGGACTTACCAATATTGAAAAGGAGTATGGACAGAGATTTTTGAAAGTTTGCATCAAGGAGGTGTAAAACAGATGTTAAGAATGGATTTACAGTTCTTTGCTCATAAGAAGGGTGTTGGTTCTACAAAGAACGGACGTGATTCTGAGTCTAAGAGACTTGGCGCCAAGAGAGCAGATGGACAGTTTGTAAAAGCTGGAAATATCTTATATAGACAGCGCGGAACGAAGATTCATCCGGGACTTAATGTTGGACGTGGCGGAGACGACACACTTTTTGCATTAGTTGACGGTGTTGTAAGATTCGAGAGACTTGGAAGAGACAAGAAGCAGGTATCAGTACATCCTGCTGAATAATTCTGAGAATTCTGTGGAAAAGTTTAAGGGAGCTGTTTTATGCAGCTCCCTATTTTAAAAGGAAATCAACGAGGCTATTATGTTTGCAGATAGAGCTAAAATAACAATTAGATCAGGAAAAGGCGGAGATGGACATGTTTCATTCCGAAGAGAATTATATGTACCTAACGGCGGACCGGATGGTGGAGACGGCGGTAACGGCGGTAGTGTTATTTTTGCTGTGGATTTAGGGCTTAATACACTTGTGGATTATAGAAATTCCAAGAAATTCAAAGCTGAAGACGGCCAGGAGGGCGGTAAGAAAAACTGCCACGGCGCTAACGGCAAAGATATAATTCTTAAGGTACCACAGGGTACGGTTATCAAGGATTTTGAGACAGGAAAAGTCATAATGGATATGTCTGACAAGACTGAACCAGTAGTTATACTTAAGGGAGGACATGGCGGTAAAGGTAATCAGCATTATGTTACCAGTGTCATGCAGGCTCCGAAATATGCTCAGCCGGGACAGCCTGCTATAGAAAAAACGGTCATACTTGAACTTAAAATGATCGCCGATGTAGGTCTTGTAGGATTTCCAAGTGTTGGTAAATCAAGCCTTCTTGCCAGGGTTTCCAATGCCAGACCTAAGATTGCCGATTATCATTTCACAACACTTGTACCTAATCTCGGTGTTGTTGATCTTGGCGGCGGCAAAGGTTTTGTTATGGCTGATATCCCAGGTATTATTGAAGGGGCTTCTGAAGGAAAGGGCCTTGGATTTGCATTTTTAAGACATATAGAAAGAACTAAGGTTTTGATACATGTTGTGGATGCATCAGGATCTGAGGGACGTGATCCTGTAGATGATATCAAGAAGATAAATGAAGAATTGGCTAGTTACAGTTATAATATTCTTGATAGACCTACAGTTATTGCGGCGAATAAACTTGATCTTCTTACACCGGAAGAAAGAGAAATCTCTCTTTCATTTATCAGAGATGAATTTCCGGATGCTAAGATCTTCCCTATTTCGGCAGCTACAGGTGAAGGGGTCAGAGAAATGCTCCTTTATGTAGACGGACTTGTTAAAGAAGCACCGGACGATCTTATCATATTTGAACCTGAGATTGATGTTAATGATCTTATCGACAGTCCTGAACTTCCGTTTGAAGTTAAGAAGAGCGATAAAGATGATCATACATTTATCATTGAAGGACCACGTATTGAAAAGATGCTCGGTTATACAAATCTTGAAGCCGAAAAAGGATTTATTTTCTTCCAGAACTTCCTTAAGAAGAATGGTATTCTTACTATGTTGGAAGAACTTGGTATAGAAGATGGTGATACAGTTAAGATGTATGGCCATGAGTTTGATTATTATCATGAATGATAGGTGATTATTATGACAAGTAAGGAAAGAGCATATCTTAAGGGACTTGCTATGACTATGGATCCAATTCTCAGTCTAGGTAAAGCCAGTCTTACACCTGAATTTTGTGAATCAGTTGCAGAAGCTATTAAGAAGAGAGAGCTTGTAAAGATCAATGTTCTTAAGAATTGTGCAGATGATCCACGAGCTATAGCAGAAACTCTTGCTGAAAGAACAAGAAGTACTGTTGTTCAGGTTATCGGACGAAAGATAGTATTATATAAAAGAAATAATGAGAAACCGGTTATTGAATTGCCAAAAAAATAAAAGGGGTTCATTATGTTAAGGAGTTCTCAAAGTTCATCTTATAGAAATAAATTATAAAAACCTTGCCATTTTTTGTTTTAACAGATTTTGACAAGGTTCTTGTTATGTAATTTAGAAGGTGGAGGTTGCATATTGAAGATTAAGCATAATGATACTTTAGATAGTTATTATAGAGATGATAGCAGGGGAGATATAGCTATTCTTGGTGGATCATTCAATCCAATCCACAATTCTCATATTGAAATGGCTGTTAAAGTTCATGAAAAGTTCAATATAGATGTTGTCCTCATGCCTAATAAATCCACATATTATAAAGACAATAAGAAATTTGTCGAAGATGAGCACAGACTTTGGATGATTCGTAGAGTTGCTTCGGAATACGATTATCTGTTTTATTCAGATATGGAAATACGCCGAGGGGGAGTGACTCATACGATTGATACTATCAGAGAGCTTAAGAAAGTTGATCCGGATAGGAAGATATATTTTATCATCGGAGGTGACTCGCTTAAATGGGTCGACAACTGGATCGAAGCAGATGAGCTTTTTGATAATGTTACATATATTGCATATGCAAGAGATGATGATAATCTGGATAATGCTACGAATGAAATTAAAAGGATAAAAAATGGTCATTCAAATGCTCATATTTATCTTATGGATTCATTTGTAGCACCTATTTCTTCAACAAAGATCAGGGAAAATATTAATTCAGGAATAAGTATAAAAAATATGCTTCCTGATTATTTGGAGGAATATATTTTGCAAAATAGATTATATAAGGAGTCAAAGTATGGAACGAGCAGTGATGATTAAAAAGCTTAAGGATAAGCTTACTGAAAAAAGGTTTGTTCATTCGGTAGGAGTAGAATATACAGCTTCATGTATGGCATTTTTATATGGAGCAGATATGAAAAAAGCCAGAATAGCGGGTCTTCTTCATGACTGTGCTAAATGTATTCCTACGGAAGAAAAGCTTACAAAAGCTGAAAAATACGGTCTGCCTGTAAATAGCAGTGAAAGAGCAAATCCGGATCTTTTGCACGGGAAACTAGGTGCTTATTATGCTCGTACAAAGTATGGCATAAATGATAAAGAGATTCTTGATGCTATCACTTATCATACGACGGGGAGACCCGGAATGACTCTCATGGATAAGATCATCTATGTGGCTGATTATATTGAGCCAAACAGAAAGATGTTAAATGAGCTTCCTGAGATACGCAAGGAAGCTTTTCAGGATATTGATAAAGCATTGCTGCATATTTTAAAAAATATTCTGGTATATCTTGAAAGTCAATCATGTGAAATTGATGAGATGACAGAAAAAACATATTATTACTATTGTTCAAATAATAAGAAATAGATAAAGGAGAACTGTATATGGATTTGATTAGTAAGATTGAAATGATCAGCAATGCATTGGAAGATAGAAAAGGGTATGATATTAAAAAGCTTGATGTCAGAAATGTGTCACCAATGTGCGATGCATTTGTCATTGTAAGCGGAAGCAACAAAAATCAGCTTCAGGCTCTTTGTGATGCTGTGGAAGAAGTGTGCAGCGATAATGGTATTAAGCTGAAAGAAAGAGAAGGAAGAGCTGAAAGCGGCTGGATCCTTCTTGATTACAGTGATATTATTGTTCATATTTTCTCAAGTGAAATGAGAGAATTTTATAATCTTGATCATACATGGAAAGATGCATCGATAATTGCATAATTTTTAAAAAATCTAAAGATTTTAGTTATTAACGATAATAATGTCAGTGATTAAGTAAATAAAAATCTTCACTTGGTTAATAAATGTTAATACTATATTCAGCAAATCAATAATTTTGCTATATTAAATTTTGCTATAATAGTGGGGTATATGAGAAGTTCCTAGCTGGAAAATCGGATAAACCGAAATGATTACTTGAATTATGAAAGGAGTTCGCAATGAATAAAAAGGTAAAGGTGGGCATTGTTCTTTTGGTCGTTGCTATTCTGGCAGTGGCAGGCATAATATTCGCCAAAAAGTTCATGAAGAAAACTGAGAAAGACAATGGGAAGTTGGTTTATGTTCAGTCTGTAAAGGACATAACAGGAGTATATGTTGGCTTACATAACAGATACATGGGAATTGTTGAATCTCAGGAAGTTAAAAAAGTAAATAAAGACAGTGACAAGAAGATCAAAGAAATTAAAGTCAAAGAAGGGGATTCCGTTAAAGAAGGAGATCCTTTATTTTCGTACGACACAGACGATATGGAGCTTGAACTTCAGAAGAAGGAAATTGAGCTTGATGAGATAGGAAGTAATATTTCCGAACTTTATAACGAGATTGATGAGACAGATAAGCAGCGTGAAACTGTTCCTGACGATATGAAATACAGTTATACAAGTAGTATCAATCTTGCTTATCAGAAGATAAAATCTTATGAATATGAAAAACAGCAGAAAGAGCTTGAGATAGAAAAACAAAAAGAATCAATAAAGAATTCAGTAGTTAAGTCACCAATGAATGGTGTTGTTAAGAAAATCGATAAGAGTAAAGCCGATAGTAATTCCAATAATGAAGGCATGTACATGGATGAAGATATGGGTGGTGGAACCGAAGATGCATTCATTACTATTATGGCAAATGGAGAATTCCATGTAAAAGGCACTGTATCTGAAACAAATCTTGCATCTATAGTTAGTGGCACACCGGTAATTATAAGATCAAGAGTAGATGAGACAATGACTTGGGCAGGTGTTATTGATAAGCTTGATTATGAGCCGAATAAAAGTGAAGGCGATGATTTTTATGGGATGAATTCGGGTGAAGGATCATCTAAGTATTCATTTTATGTAAAACTTGAAACTTCTGAAGGACTTATTCTTGGACAGCACCTTTATATAGAGCCTGATTACGGTCAGTCTGAAAAGAAGAACGGATTATATCTTTCTTCATATTACCTTGTACAAGATGGATCTGATTTCTATGTATGGGCCAGAGGAAAGAATAAAAAGATTGAAAAAAGAAAACTTAACATCGGAGAATATGATGAAAATAATGATTCATATGAAATTCTCGGTGGTTTAACAAAGGAAGATTATATAGCATTTCCATCAGATAATATAGTTGAAGGAAGTAAAACAACTACAGACATGATGGAAGCTATGGAAAACGGAGCCCTTGATGATATGGGTGGCGACGGAGATATGATGCCTGACGGAGTAGCAACCGACGGAGATGCTTTTTATGAAGAAGTGCCTAATGACGATGTTATGCCGGGTAGACAGGCACCTGGCGTGATGATACCTGACAATGAAATTCCTGATGGGGATGTTCTTCTTCCGGATGGAACTATCGGGAATCCGGATGAACCTGTAGACGGCACTGAGTCTTCCGATGATCAGGCCGGTGAAAAAAGTGAGTAGGAGGTGAATTAAGAATGCTCCTACATCTTGAAGATATTAATAAAAGCTATATACAGGGAAAGATGGATGTACCTGTACTTCATGATATCAATCTGGATATTGAAGAAGGTGAATATGTTGCGATAATGGGTCCTTCCGGATCCGGAAAGTCAACACTTATGAATATTATAGGATGTCTCGATAAACCTACATCGGGAAGTTATGTTCTTGATGGCAATGAAGTTGCAAATATGAAAGATAAGGAACTTTCTATTGTCAGAAATAAGTGTATCGGATTTGTATTCCAGAACTTTAACCTCCTTCCGAGACAATCTGCACTTCAGAACGTTGAATTACCGCTGCAGTACGCAAATGTTCCAAGACGACTCCGTAAAAATTTATGTGTTGAGGCACTTACAAGTGTAGCGCTTGAGGAAAGAATGTCATTTAAGCCTACACAGCTTTCAGGTGGACAGAAGCAGAGAGTTGCTATAGCAAGAGCAATGGTTAATTCTCCGAAGATACTTCTTGCCGATGAGCCTACCGGTGCCCTTGATTCAAAATCAGGTATCCAGGTTATGGGGCTTTTTGAGAGGCTTCATAATGAGGGCGTTACTATTGTTATGATCACTCATGCGAGAGAAATAGCAGAGTATGCGGATAGAATCATCACAATATTTGACGGACGAATTACAAGTGACGAGATTAATAAGAATAAGGTCGTTGTCAAACATTCTGACAATACTTCAGAAGTTAATGCTGCACAGGGGAATTCTGAAGTTGTAAAAGGAACAAATGAGCCTAATATAATTGAAAAAATACTTAATGCCGATAGTATATATGATGAATTTGAGGATGAAAATTCATTTGAAGCCGAGGAATCATTTGAGGATTATTCAAATGATAACGGTAATTTATCGGGGGATAATGATGGTGCAAAAGCTGAAGGATTTGCGGCTTCAGGCGTGAACGGAGGTGAAAGATAATGAAAAAAGTTATTATTTCACTTATAGTCACAGTTCTTGTAATTGTAGGTATTGGTCTTGGTGTGTATTTTTATAAAAAGCACAGGATCAATTCAAATCCTGTAAGTTGTTACCCGGTAGAAATGATTAATGAAGGTGGTTATTACGGATATGAAGGAGCAAATAACTCCTCAGGAATCATAACCGAAGCCGACGATCAAAGGATTTATGGTTCAATTGGTCAAAACATTGAAGAGATCAAAGTTAAAGAAGGCGACAAAGTTTCTGTAGGTGATGTAATAGTTACATTCGATGATACCCCAAAAGAGCTTGAGTTAGAGGAAATGAAAGCTCAGTATGAAGTATATAAAGATGAACTTACTACAGCTGAAAAATGGCTTGATAAGCTTTATGAAACGGAACCTGTTGAGGAAGTAGTTACAACGGAGGAGCCAACTACTGAAGCTACGACAGAAGCTACTACTGAGAGTACAACAGAAGATAATAAGGGAAAAGCTACACCTACTGACGCTGAAAAGGCCGAGAATAAGGATAATAAAGAAGAAAATAAAGAGGACAATTCTGATAATAACTCTGAAGATAGTACGGAAAAGGAAATCCTTAAGGAACATCCTGACTGGATATTATATCCTGATGGAAGCTATGGGCCTCCTGAAAGTGCTAATCAGAATTCTCCTGCCGATTTTTCTGACGACTTTTCTGACGATTTTTCAGATGAATTTAATAATGAGGATGATTTCCAGATTTCTTATACAGAAGAAGAGCTTGAACAGGCTATAAAGAAACAGAAGCTGAAAATCGAAAAATTACAGCAGAGAAATGATAAGTATGCCATTGATATTGCCATGAAAGAAAAAGAAATAGGCAATAAGGATATTAAAGCTACTATAAATGGTGTAGTCCGTAAGATTGATACATCTGATGATAATATCGAGAACGGAAATCCTATCATTCTTATTTCATCGAATAACGGTTATAAGATTGATGCTGCTATAAATGAGTGGCTTCTTGGTAAAGTTAAAATCGGTGATTCTGCAATTATAAGAAATTATGAGACCGGTAGAGAATACACAGGTAAAGTTTCAAGTATAGCTACAAGCCCTGCGGAGGGAAGAGATAGATATTTAATGGATAATAGCCAAGACGTGTCTATGTATCCTGTAACTGTTATTTTGGATGAGACAGATGATGAAATAAAGATGAATTCATATGCCGGTGTGATCATAGGACAGAATGGACCGGATGAAGGCATGGAGAACTCCAATGATACCCTAATGATTCCTAAATTCTTTATTAGAAAAGAACATGGAAACAGTTATGTAATGGTAAATGAAAACGGTAGATTAAAGAAGCGTTTTATCAGAACAGGTAAGACACAGTGGGGAGCTGTAGAGATCAAAGCCGGTCTCAGTACAAGTGATTTTGTTTGTTTCCCATATGGAAAAGATGTTGTTGATGGTAAGAAAGCTGTAAATACCGAAGATTTATCAGCGCTTGGATATTAAGGAGGACTTATAAATGTTTGAGAATATTAGATTATCCTTTCAGGGTATATTTGGACATAAAATGCGTTCGTTCCTTACTATGCTTGGTATCATTATAGGTATTGCTGCTATTATAGCCATAGTTTCAACTATAAAGGGAACGAATGATCAGATTAAAGACAATCTTATAGGAGCAGGAAATAATCTTGTAAATGTTAAATTGTCCAGCGGTGGTTATGATATTTCCGTAAATGAAATGCCTGAAGAGACAATGAGTAAATTGCCTATCATTAATGGCGATATGATAAATGAAATGAAGGATCTTGAAGATGTCAAAGATATCTGTGCTTATCACGATTCTGTTTTATATGAAGGAGTATCATATAAAGATAATGGACTTACAGGTGTAAAAGTCATCGGTTCTGATAATTCATATTTAACAATCAACAGTTATCAGGTGAATTCCGGAAGATTTTTTGTTCCTGACGATTTCAGTAAACATAGAAATGTTTGTATTATCGATAGAGATACAAGTGATTCATTATTTGAAGGTGAAACTCCGGTTGATAAGACAATAATCATCAAAGGAATGCCTTTTATTGTAGTAGGTGTTGTTTCTCCTGAAGATGAGGCTGAACCTGTAATTAATTCTATTGAGGAATATCAGACTATTTATGGTGATGATTTTTATTCAGGAACAGGAAAAGTAATAATTCCTGATGAATGCTGGCCTGATGTATTTGCTTATGATCAGCCATATCAGGTTATCGTTAAGGCTAACAGTACAGAATCTATTTCTTCTGCGGGTAAAGTTGTTGAGGAATATCTTAATTCGATGATTGATACTTCATCTTCATTTGGAAATGATATGGGTGAAGAACAGGAAACTGTTAAATATAAGAGAGAAAATACACTTGAGAAAGTAAAGGCTCTCCAGGATATCAGTAACTCAACAAGCCAGCAGCTTATATGGGTTGCCAGTATATCTCTTCTTGTAGGTGGTATTGGTGTTATGAATATCATGCTCGTATCAGTTACAGAAAGAACAAGGGAGATAGGTCTGAAAAAGGCTCTTGGTGCCAGAAAGAAAGTTATTCTCGGGCAGTTCCTTACAGAAGCTGCGGTTCTTACAAGTATCGGAGGTATTATAGGAGTAGGTGCAGGTATTGGATTATCTTATTTCATAAGTAATGTAGCTTCAGTTCCTGTTGCTATCAGTGTTCCTGCTATAATCGTTTCGGTAGGATTTTCAATGGTAATCGGTATCGTATTCGGGCTTCTTCCATCAGTTAAGGCTGCAAACCTTAATCCTATCGATGCTCTTCGATATGAATAAATAGTTGCGATGCTGTTTTTCATCTGATATAATTTGAATGTTTGATTTCTGGGTGAGATTAAACGGCTTCGACAAATAGGATTAAAGTTTTAAAGATAAGAGGTGGATATAATGGGTTTACTTAAAGATTGGCGTGATCATGCATATGGACTTGATGATAGAACTCCTGAAGGAAAGGATTTCTGGTTCAAATATTTCAATAAAGAAAAAGCAATTTACGAGATTATTCTTGGAAATCCTGATGATATAGTAACAGGAACCGTTAAAGAACTTGCTGAAAGATTTGAACTTGATATTGAGACAATGGTTGGTTTCCTTGATGGAATCGATGAAAGTCTTGTAAAGAGCAATAATCTTGAAGAGATTACAGAGGATTCGGTTGTATCTCTTGAATATGATAAAGAAAAGCTTTACATGAACATGGTAGGATGCAACGCTCAGTGGCTTTATGAACTTCCACAGTGGAATGATCTTCTTTCAGAAGAGAAGAGAAGCGAACTGTATAAGACAGAGAAATCTTCACATACAGTTGTTAAGCCGCAGAAGATAGGAAGAAATGATCCTTGTCCATGTGGTTCTGGAAAGAAATATAAAAAGTGTTGCGGAGCTAATTTATAATAATAACGAGCTGTGGTGTCAGATCAGAATCAGATAGCACAGCTCGATTTATCTTGTTAGAGGGTGCTATGGACTTGTTTTTAAATGAGGATCAGAAAAAAGCAGTAAAATGGTATGACGGACCGGTTCTTGTAATAGGAACTCCGGGATCCGGAAAAACTACTGTTATCGTTGAGAGGATAAGGAATCTTATTCTTGAGCATAAGGTGGATCCATCCAAGATACTTGTTATAACATTTACAAGAGCGGCCGCACAATCTATGCAGGATAGATTTTTAAAAAGGTCAATTGATTCTGATTTTTCTGGACGAAGAGTCAGATTCGGCACCTTTCACTCATTTTTCTTTTGGATATTAAAAACCGCTTATGGTTTTCAAAATGAAAGCATTCTTACAGAAGATGAACGACGTAATATTATAGAGGATATCTTGAGGACTGTTGGAGTGATGCACGAAAACGGCGATGAACTAATCGACAGCATTTTACGACAGATTGAAATTGTTGACTGTGAAATGATGGATATTAAAAATTATTACAGTTACGATCTTCCTGAAAATCATTTCAGAACAGTATATGGTAAGTTTAAAGAATATAAGAAAAATGTAGGCAGGCTTGACTTTGGCGATATGCTACTCATGACTTATGAACTTCTTACCGAAAGGCCTGATATCCTGGATAGGATCAGAGAGATATATCCATATATAATGGTCGATGAATTTCAGGATACCAACAAATTACAATACGAGATACTTAAAATGCTCGCTGCGCCGAAGAACAATCTTTTTGTTGTCGGTGATGATGATCAGTCTATATACAGCTTCAGAGGCGCCAGACCGGACATTATGCTTTCATTTAAAGAATATTATGATAATGCAGAGATAATCCCTTTACGAACGAATTATAGATGTAAAAGGGATATTACAAGACTCTCTTCGAAGCTTATTTCAAACAATAAGAATAGATATGATAAGGAACTTTTGTCATCAAGTAATGAAAGCGGACTAATAAAAGTTCAGCAGCTTTCGAATGTTGAAGCTGAGAATAATCTTATTGTTAAGAGAATCAAAGAAGAGATTGACGGTGGAAAAAAGGCTGGAGATATAGCGGTGCTATATAGGACGAATCTTAGTCCGAGAAGGCTTATATATAAATTAAAAGAATACAATATACCATTTGTTGCAAGAGACAGTATTTCAAATATTTTCAGCAATAATATGGTTTCTACCTTAATGGATTATATGTATTTTGCTTCGGGTGATACAAGAAGAAGCAGATTTTTGCGGTTTATGAATAAACCTGTAAGATATGTTCCGAGAAATATTCTTACTGAAGAAACAGTTGATATACATAAACTAATAAAAATTACTTCGGCGAAAGATTATTTACAGTCGAATCTTATGCTTCTTAGAAATCATTTGGAAAGTATAGGAAGATATAATCCTTTTGCGGCTGTTAATTATATTAGAAAAGTAGTAGGATTCGATGATTATATAAAGGATTATTGCAAAGAAAGAAATATTGATAGTGCAGAGATATTCGATATGCTTGATGAATTTCAGAGCCTTACAAGAAATTTTGAGACCTTTCCGGAGTTGGCGGGTTTTGCAGAAGACGAAAAAAGATTCATCGAAGCGGAAAATAAAAAAAATAAAACTTTGCAAAATGATGATGCAGTTCAGCTGATGACCATGCATAGCGCAAAAGGACTTGAGTTTGATACTGTACATATAATCAATTGTGTCGAGGGTGAGATTCCTCACAGAAAAAGCAGAAAAGAATACGAGATGGAAGAAGAAAGACGTATGTTCTACGTAGCTATGACGAGAGCCAGAGAGAAGCTTTATATTTATTCTCCTAAACATATGGCTGATCATAGCGTGAAAATTTCCAGATTTATAGATGAAATTGTAAAGGGTGAATAGTATGCTATTTTCCAGCATAACATTTTTGTATGTATTTCTACCGGCGGTGCTGCTCCTGTATTTTATAGCACCCCGTAAGATCAGAAATTTAATACTTCTTATGACAAGCCTTATCTTTTATGGGTGGGGAGAACCTAAATATATAATTGTAATGGTCGTCTCGATCATAGTTGGTTATATATTCGGTCGATTGACAGGAAGTTTTAAGAAAAAGTCGAAGGATAAGACGGCAAAATTATGTGTTGTTCTATCTACGATTGTTAATTTAGGCATATTGATATTTTTCAAATATACAGACTTTTTTATCAGTAATATTAATAAGGTTGGTGGTTTCGGAATAAAATTACTTGACCTGGCATTACCACTTGGTATATCATTCTATACATTTCAGATACTTTCATACAGTATAGATGTATACAGGGGTGAAGTTGAGCCGCAGAAGAATATTATTGATCTTGCTGCTTATATAACCTTATTTCCGCAGCTTATCGCCGGTCCTATCGTAAGATATCAGACCATTGAGAAACAGCTTAAGGAAAGAAAAGAAAGTATTGATCTTTTTGCTTCGGGAGTCATGAGATTCGTAATCGGGCTTGGTAAGAAAGTAATTATCGCCAATTCTGTGGCTTCCATGTATGAAACCATAAAGGCTTTACCGGATGAAAAGAGCTCGGTTGCTCTTTACTGGGTAGCATCATTGCTTTTCTCGTTTCAGATTTATTTTGATTTTTCCGGATATTCAGATATGGCTATAGGTCTTGGACGTTTATTTGGATTTGAATTTTTGGAAAATTTTGAACATCCGTATATTTCAAAAAGTATTACGGAATTCTGGAGAAGATGGCATATATCGTTATCAAGCTGGTTTAAGGATTATGTATATATTCCGCTGGGTGGTAACAGATGCAAAAAATCCAGAATGTTCTTTAATATATTTATTGTATGGTTATTAACAGGATTCTGGCATGGGGCAGAATGGAACTTCATTATATGGGGTCTCTATTATTTCATAATCCTCATGCTTGAAAAAAGCTTCCTGTTAAGGGTACTTAAGAAACTTCCGGCTGTACTGCAGCATATTTACAGTCTTTTCCTGATAAATATGGGGTGGGTTATCTTTTCAAATGATAACCTGGATAAACTCGGGAAAACACTTCGCTGCATGTTTGGAATAGGCAATATTGATTTATATAATAAAACTACGGCATTTTATCTTTTATCATTCATTGTAATGATCATTTTAGCTGCTATAGGATCGACGGAAATTCCAAAGAAGATTGGTAAGAAAATTGATGATAGTAAGGCCGGAGCAATAGGGGCGGTTATTTTTATTTTGATCGTGATGACACTTTCGACGGCGGGACTTGCAAGTGATGCATTTAATCCGTTTATGTATTTTAGATTCTGATAGAAGGAGTTAGAATGAAGAAAGGTAAAAATATACTGATAATTGTTACGTTTCTGTTTTATATTTTATTCATACTCATAGGGACCATAATTGTTAAAGACAGAGATTATTCCGATAATGAAAATAGAGTTTTAAAGCAATATCCGGATGCAAGCGCAGAAAATATTGTGAGCGGACAGTACATGAAAGATTTCGAGGATTACATGGCCGATCAGATTATTTTAAAAGATGACTATGTAAAGCTCCATAATGACATGGTGAGAATGTCAGGACAGAAATTCGAACACGGAATCTTTTTCGGAAAAGACGGATATATAATTCAGGATTATGTATATGATGAAGAAGTTCTTGGACAGAATATAAAATTCATCAATCAGTTTAAAGAAGAATATAAAAATGTTGATATAACAATGCTCGTTATTCCGACAGCAGCTTATATACTGAAAGATAAACTTCCGGCTAATTGTCCTGTAGACGATCAGGGACAAGCTCTTAAGTTTGTTCATGACAATCTTGATAAAGATATTAGGATTGCTGACGTAACAGAAGAACTTCAGAAGGCTAAAGATGAATATATTTTCTATAAAACAGATCACCACTGGACTGAATACGGTGCATATCTTGGATATAAATGCCTTGCTGAGAAACTTGGACTTAAAGTTCATGACAGATCTGAATATTCATATAAAAACGCCGGCAAGGAATTCTTTGGTACGCTTTATTCGAAAGCGCCAAATCATTTTGCGGAAGGCGACACAGTAACTATATTCATGCATGATGGTGGAGAATATAATGTTGAATATCTCGATGAGGGATGGTCAGAAAATTCACTTTTCCATGTAAGCAATCTTTCAATAAAGGATAAATATACAGTTTATCTTGATGGTAATCATGCACTTATAAGGATAACTAGTAATGCGCCGGATAAAGAACCTATAATTGTTGTAAAGGATTCATATGCGCATTCGCTTCTTCCATATCTTGCTGACAATTACGGTGATATTTATGTAGTTGATCTCAGATATTATCATGACAGTGTTTCAATGCTCATGGAAGAAAAAGAAATCAAGAAAGTAATTCTAATAAATAATATTGATTTTCTTACTACCGAAAAATATTACAAGATGTTTTATTAGAAATATATAAAGTATTATTTTATACCAGAAAGGCTATATTTATGGATCTTAAAGAAGTAAGAGTTGAGATTGATAAAGTTGATAATGAGATCAAAAGACTCTTTGAAAAAAGAATGATACTGGCTGACAATGTCGCCAGAGTAAAAGCCGAAACCGGAGATTCTATATTTAAACCTGAAAGAGAAGTTGAGATAATAAATAAACTTACTAGGGATATAGAGCCTCAGATTGAAAAAGAATATACAGCTTTCATTAAAAAGATAATGGAAGTAAGCCGTAAATATCAGTACGGTAAAACACTTACAATGACGGATCCTTTGAAAATTGATTTTAAGACAGGACCTGTTGAAAGAAGTGAATATCATGTTATTGGCGAAGAAAAAGATATTTGCAGGAAAGCATATGACTACGAAATGATTTCGGAAGAAAGCTTTGATGATATTGCAAAAGTTATCTTAAATAACCCTAATACTGCCGGTATCGGAGTAATGGAAGATCTGGGAATCGGTGTGTCGGATAGATTACATACGATGCTGATAAATAATGATATTTATATTAATTCATGCAAGATAGTGGTTGACAATAATGTTCGTAAGAAGGTCGTAACTTTCTCAAAAGACCTTATTGTGACGGAGGGAGATAACAGACTTAAACTCATGTTTGTGTGTCCTAACAGAAGCGGAAGTCTTGCATCAATCTTATCAATGATTGCTGATTATGATATCAATCTGACAGAGATTCATTCGGTTCCTGACAGGAGCGAAATTTGGAATTATTTCTTCATGATTGAGCTCGATGCGGCGTTTACAGAAGAGTCTACTAAGGCTTTGATATACCAGCTTATGAATGAAACAGAAGCTTTCAGATTGCTCGGAAGTTACAAATGTTAGTAGATTTTACGCAATTTTTGTTGAAATTTTAATATTGAAACTATTTAAAAATATGATATAATTTTATTAGAAATTTATGTATGGAGGGTATACAGCCATGATTCAACCAGTCGACATAAGATCACAAACATTTAAAAAAGGCCTTTTTGGATATAATAAGGTGGATGTTGATTCATTCAAGGATACAGTATATAAAGCCTACGAAGATGCAATTAAAGAAAATACTAAACTTTCTGAGGAGGTTGAAAAGCTTAAGAAAACAGTTGAAGACTCGAGACTTAAGATTTTCGATTTAGAGAAGAAAGCAAATAGTGGAAGTGGCGCTGACGAAGCTAAAGCAAAGAAGATTATTGAAGAAGCTCAGAAGTCAGCTGCAGAGATACTCGCAAGAGCTAAAGCTGAAGGAGATAGAATTGTTAGCGCAGCAGGTGGTGCTGCAGGTACAGCTGCTAAGGCTGAGGCTCCTAAGACAGAAGTAAAGCCTGATCAGAGCAGTGAAGATAAGAGATCAGCTGCATCTAAGTTCTTTGAAGAAGAGAAAGATAAGATGGCAGATCTTTTCGGAGCTGATGATGATGAAGTATTCGTTGGTGAGATTGAAGACAACAGAAAGCCTTCAAAGGTCATGATAGGCGATGGCGAAGAAGAGGAAGATGCAGATTTCGAATTCCTGTAAAAAATATCGCGGTAAAGGTGCTGCTAGTTGTAGCACCTTTTTTATATAATCTGAATCTATATATTTTGCCTGAAAGGTTTTACTATGATAGCTTTTGTAAAAGGAAGACTCGATACTGTTGACAGTTCATCGATCATCATTGATCAAAATGGAATCGGTTATGAGATAACAGTATCTTCCAATGTTATAAAAAGATTACCTGATATCGGGAATGAGGTAAAAATCTATACATATCTTCACGTTCGTGAGGATGCAATGACTCTGTTCGGATTCAATGATATTCGTGAGAAAGACGCATTTATTAGTCTTATCGGTATTAGCGGTATCGGTCCGAAGGGAGCAATCTCTATACTTTCAGAACTTACTGTTGATGAATTATATATGGCTATTCTTTCAAAGGATACTAAGGCTATTAGTAAGGCTAGCGGTATAGGGGCTAAAACTGCGGAAAGAGTAATTATAGATCTTAGAGATAAGGTTAATATTGAGGATATGTCTGCAGGGGATGTTTCATTTATGGATGAAGATAATGTTCATAATGAAATTTCTGATGCGGCTTCGGCACTTACTTCACTTGGATATTCAAAATTTGATGCTATGAAAGCAATCAATAGAATTGAAGGTAAGGAAAATATGTCAGCCGATAAGCTTATTAAAGCGGCATTAAAATATTTGTTTTAACAGGATATCTGTATAATGGAAAAGAAGAGAATTATCACAACTGAAATAATACCTGAAGAGGATTATGTTGAAAAAGGACTTCGTCCTAAGAGTTTAAGAGAATATATCGGACAGGAAAAAGTTAAGCAGAATCTGAAGGTTTTTATTGAGGCTGCAAAAAAAAGAAAAGAAAATCTTGATCACGTTCTGTTATATGGACCTCCGGGACTTGGAAAAACAACTCTTGCAAATATTGTTGCAGAGGAAATGGGTGTAAGTATCAAGATCACATCAGGTCCGGCTATAGAAAAACCGGGTGAATTAGCTGCTATACTCAATAATCTCTCAGAAAATGATGTTTTATTTATTGATGAGATTCATAGACTGAATCGTCAGGTTGAAGAAGTTTTATATCCGGCGATGGAGGATTTTGCTATAGATATAGTAATTGGTAAAGGTCAGGGAGCAAGGTCCATAAGACTTGATCTTCCTAAATTTACTCTTATTGGTGCAACTACAAGAGCGGGTATGCTTTCTGCGCCTCTCCGTGACAGATTCGGAGTTGTAAGCAGACTCGAATTCTATAATGTAAGTGAGCTTATGCAGATCATAATCAGATCGGCAAAAGTTCTTGGCATAGAAATCGATGAAGAAGGTGCATTTGAACTTGCAAGAAGATCCAGAGGAACACCAAGAATTGCTAACAGACTTCTCAGAAGAGTAAGAGATTTTGCAGAGGTTGAAAGAAAGAATAATATAGATTATAATATGGCGAAGGATGCCCTTGATAAACTTGATGTTGATTCAGCAGGGCTTGATGATACAGATCGTAATATTATTACTACGATTATTGAAAAGTTCGGTGGCGGACCGGTTGGCGTGGATACTTTGGCAGCTGCCATAGGTGAAGATTCTGGTACTATCGAAGAGGTTTATGAACCATACCTCATAAAAAATGGTTTCATTAATCGAACCGGTCGCGGAAGAGTTGTGACTGATTTATGCTATGATCATTTTGGGCTTGTCAATCCGGCTGCGCAGTGATATTTATAAAGCTTATATGAAAAGGAGAAGGGAATGGCACAGAAAATTGATATTCCAGTTGTTATCAACGGTAAGGTATATACACTTAGCGGATTTGAAGGTGAGGATTATCTTCAGAATGTTGCCAGCTATATAAATGGTAAAATATCAGAATGCAAAACTTCTGAACAGTATCGTAGAATGAATACTGAATATCAGGGTATACTTCTTGCTCTGAACATAGCAGATGATTATTTTAAAGCAAAGAAAATTGCTGATGAAGTTGTTAAAGATGATTCAGAGAAAGAAAAGCAGCTTTATGATTTAAGACATGAGGTTATTGAAGCTCAGATCAAACATGAGGCAAGTCTTAAACTTGTTGAAGAATATAAAGAACAGATAACAGCTTTACAGCGTAAGATCGTTCAGCTTGAGGCTGAAAAGGATAGAATATATGAATAATAAAGTTGAGATTCTTGCTCCGTGCGGATCCATGGAAGCATTTAAAGCGGCAATAAATGCCGGTGCTGATGCTTGCTATCTTGCAGGAAGAAGATTTGGAGCAAGAGCTTATGCAGATAATTTCGATCAGAATGAACTCTGCTATGTAATAGATAAAGCTCATTTAAAGGGTGTTAAAGTTTATATGACTGTTAACACCCTTTTAAAAAATGTAGAAATAAACAGTTTATATTGTTATTTGAAGCCTATGTATGAAGCAGGACTTGATGCAGTCATTCTTCAGGATATGGGTGCTTTTTCTGTTGTTAAGGAACTTTTTCCGGAACTCCCTATACATGCCAGTACACAAATGAATATCTGCTCATCTAACGGAGCGGCTCTTCTTAAAGAACTTGGGGCTTCAAGAGTTATTCCTGCCAGGGAACTTACTCTCGATGAGATAAGAAGTATTAAAGAAAAGGTTGATGTGGAGATAGAGACCTTTGTTCATGGTGCTATGTGTTATTCATATAGTGGAAGATGCCTTCTCAGCAGTATGATCGGTGACAGAAGCGGAAATAGAGGACGATGTGCTCAGCCGTGCAGAAAGAAATATAATGGCAAATATCTTATGTCCATGAAGGATATGTGCACTTTAAATCTTGTACCTGAGATAATTAAAGCAGGGGTTGATTCCCTTAAGATTGAAGGTAGGATGAAGGGTGAATATTATACCGCTGCCGTTGTTTCGGCTTATAAGGAAGTAGCAAATGATTATTATAACGGCTGCTTCAGCGAAAAGAAATGCATGAGACTCACCGAAAGGCTTGCTGATGTATTTAACAGAGGTGGTTTTGTCAGCGGATATTATTATCCGAGTGATGATATGATCGATACTGAAAGTCCGGGCCATAAAGGTGTACTTGTGGGTAAAGTGACATCAGCCGGTCATGGAAAAGTTAATATAAAGACTTCAAAAAGCATCAATAAGAAAGATGTTCTCCTTATAAAGACCAAGGATAAGATTGCTATCGAATTAACATCTGATAAGGCTGTTGATGCATATAAAAATATAGAATTAAACAGTCCGAAGTCCGGAACCATTCTTCTTGATTCGGAAGTATATCGAAAGATAAATAATAAGATAATGACTGATCTTAAAAATGACATACTGAACAATGATAAGCTTATGCCTATTAAGATCAATGCATTTATTAAAGCCGGTGAAAAACTGCGAATGGAGATAGTTTTAGATAATATTACAGCCACAGCTATCGGCGGAGTAGTGGAAGAGGCTAAATCAATTCCTGTGGATACTGAGATCATAAGAGATAAGATAACAGCTCTCGGTGATTCAGGATATTATCCGGAAGAAGTCGGTATTTTTAATGATAATAAAAGTTTTGTCAGCTTTTCGGAACTGAAAAGTCTTCGAAGAAAACTTATAAGTCTTCTTGAAGAAAGAGTTCTTAGTGATCACAGAAGAACTGCAAGGCAGAGAAATTTTGATAATATCAAAAAAGATAATCATGAAAAAAATGAGATTAAAGAGAAATATATTCATTTTTCGGTAGAGAATGAAGATATTGCATCTAAGCTTCTTGAGGTTTTAAGTATTTCAAAAAATGATAAAGTAAAATATCTTGTCAGTTTGGATGTTGATTGCTTTACCATAAATAGATTATGTGAACTAGCAAAAGATTTTTCATTTTTTTCGCAGGTTGCCGCTGCATTTCCTTACATTCATAGAGAACAGGATAACAACTTTTATGATGAATTGTTAAATGATAAATCTTTTGATGATTTATTTGATACATTTTACGTAAGGAATATAGATGATATTTCATTACTGCGAACATTTAACAAAAAAATCATACTCGCATCATCATTATATTGTTATAATGATAAAGCTGTTGGCTTTTTTAATAAGCTGATCGGGGGCAGTGATAAAGATAAGATAATTGAAATGTCTCATGAGCTTAGTATTGATGAGAATAATGATATTTCGCTTGCAGAAAATATTTCCGGTGAGATTTATGCTTATGGCCATGAAACCCTTATGCTTACGGCTCAGGATCCGGGAGGCCGAAATTATCTTTTAAAAGATGAACGTAATGGAATATTTAAATTTATAAAAAATAATAATTTATGTTATAATAGGATTCTTGATAATAGGTTGACTGTTTTAGACAGTGCTTTATCGGGATTTATAACTGATAAAAGATATGCATATCTTAAGGTGGATCTTCTGGATGAATCCATCGCTGAGATAAATTCTATCATAGATCAAATTGTGAATCCTGATAACGGAAATGAACTTCTTGTAAAAAATAGAAAAAAACTTATTTTAACCGAAGGACATTATAATAGTTCTATATTATAATTATATACCTGTACATATATAAGATTTTACTGAGAATATTATAACTGACTTCGGAATACAGCATTTGTGTGGGACAACAAAGATGAGTAGAATATTTTCAATCGTAACTAAATACTTGACTCTCATATTTATGGCATTATATACGATGAAATGCTTTTCATATTTTGTAGCCAAAACTACAAAGAAAAGGAATTCTATTGTTAACAGACAGGTATTTTATATATTTGCGATACACCTTATGTGTTATGCCAAGCTTTTCATTTGGAGACAAAATGTAAAATTCCTGATAATTTATGGCGTTTCTATTGTTTCCAGCATTTTATATATGCTGATATTTGCTAAGGTTTATAAAAACGTTTCGAGACTTCTTATCAATAATATGCTTTTCCTGCTTTTGATAGGATATATAATGCTTACGAGAATAGAAGTATCGATGGCGATAAAACAGCTTATTATGGGAACGATTGCACTGGTATTTACTTCATTTATACCTGCAATAATGAGAAAAATGAAGGAAATGAAGAATTGGACAGTATTTTTTGGTGTCGCAGGTATTTTCCTTCTTATGACTGTATTTATTCCGGGGCTTGGACTTAGTATCTATGGTTCGAGAAACTGGATACATATCGGTAGATTCACGGCTCAGCCGATGGAATTCGTTAAAATTCTATTTGTATTCTTTGTTGCCAGCAGTCTTTATAAGGCAAAGACAATGAAGGAGATTATAATAAATGGTATAATCTCAGTCGTCTTCATGCTTATTCTTATTTTAGAAAAAGACTTTGGTGCAATGATTATTTTCTATCTTTGCTATATATCCATGGTTTATCTTGCAACCTCAAGGTCAAGATTTTTATACGGCGGTATTATACTTGCTGTTGCAGCCGTGATCATTGGATATGTTCTCTTTAAAAATACATCTCTTTTTGATCATGTAATGATAAGATATAATGCCTGGAAAAATCCGTTTAAGGACATCTATGGCGGCGGATATCAGATGAGTGAATCACTTTTTGCCATCGGTACAGGAGGATTTATCGGATCCGGACTGGGTGATGGACTTCCGGGATATATTCCTGTTGTTGAAAGTGACTTCATTTTCTCAGCTATTTGTGAAGAGCTTGGTGTAGTATTCGGTCTTGCGCTTATACTTATTTATCTCAGTTCATTTATTGCAATGTGTAATATTTCCATGAAATGCAGAAGTCCGTTCCATAAATATATGTCATTCGGATTTGCTATTTGTATGGTATTACAGGTATTTTTAAATATCGGAGGAGTAACGAAGTTTGTTCCTTCAACAGGTGTAACATTGCCGCTTATAAGTAACGGAATGAGTTCAGTATTCAGTACGCTTATAATGTTTGCATTAGTACAATATACTAATATTTTAGTTTATGAAGAGGCAGATCATGTCGAAAAAGAAAAACAACGAATCCTTGAATCAGCCGAAGAAGGAAATTAGTATTGATTCCTTCATGAAGCATGAAGAGGATGTAAAAGCAAAACTTAAGAGAAAAAATCGTCCTATAGTGGTCATGACATATATAATGGCAGTTCTTTTCTTGGCGCTTTTCGGCCATATCATCTTCTATATGATACATGATTCAAAGAAAGTAATTGCAAATGCCAATAATAAAAGGCAGGATTATCTTTCAAAATATGTTATTAGAGGAAATATAGAATCTATAGACGGAACTGTACTTGCCAGAACCGATGTTGATGAAGATGGAAATGAATCCAGATATTATCCGGAAGGTAGCGAATATGCTCATGTTGTAGGATATAATGAGTACGGAAGATCGGGAGTTGAACTTGATTATAATTTCGAACTTCTTACATCTAACGACAATATTGTAAGTAAGCTTCAGCAGGATTTTAAAGAAAAGAAAAATCCGGGAGATACAGTTGTACTGACAATAGATTCAAGACTTCAGGATGCAGCTTATTATGCATTGGGAGATTGTTCGGGTGCAGCTATTGTAATTGAACCTGACACAGGAAAGATTCTTGCTATGATTTCAAAACCTTCGTTTGATCCAAATGAGATTAATGAGGTTTGGGATTATATTCATTCTGATGAGGGTAAGGACAGTACCATAATGCTGAACCGTGTAACCAATGGACTTTATGCTCCGGGTTCAACATTTAAGATCGTAACAGCGCTTGAATATATGCGTGAAAACCCGAATTATGAGGATTATGAATTTGAATGCGAGGGAACAACTGTTGTAAACGGTGTTGAGATAAGTTGTGCAAATGATAATGTACATGGCACAGTTACTCTTGCGGATTCAATTGCTTATTCATGTAATACAAGTTTCAGTAATATTGGCTCTAAGCTGGATAAGGGTTCATACAGAAAAACCGCTGAAGAGCTTTTATTCAATAAAGAACTTCCATATGATGGTAGTTATGAAAAATCATCATTTATTATAAATGAGCAGTCGAGTTCTTCTTCGATTCCACAGACAGCCATAGGACAGGGCGATACAAATATTACTCCGCTTCATAATGCGATGATCATGTGTGGTATTGCCAATGGTGGACTTGTTAAGAAACCATATGTGGTGGATTCTATAAAAAATGTCAGCGGAATCCAGGTTAAGAAATATAAAAGTAAGGATTCTGTTAAGATCATGTCTTCAGACGAGGCTAAAAACCTTACCGAAATGCTTAAAGGTGTATGTGAATACGGAACTGCTTCATCATATTTTGAATATTCCGATTATACTGTAGCAGGTAAGACCGGTACAGCCGAATATGATAATGAAGGTAATTGCAATTCCTGGTTTGTGGGATATTCGAATATTGAGAGACCTGATATTGTTGTAAGTGTCATTGTTGAAGATTATACAACCAATCAGACTTCAGGTTCATATGTAGCAAAGCAGATTTTTGATGCTTATTATGAATATCATGAAAAATAAATAAAGACACCGCAAAGTTAATAAATTCCTTGAAAATTGCCATTTATACTGCTATACTTTATTCATGTTTTGAAACACACTCATCGGATTAAAAGTCCGAAACAGGAGGTTTTGCAATGATAGAAGCAACAAGCTGTGGTGGTGTGGTAATCTATAGAGGAAAAATATTATTACTTTACAAGAATTACAGAAACAAATATGAAGGTTGGGTACTTCCAAAGGGAACGGTTGAGAAGGACGAAGAGTATAGTGAGACCGCTCTGAGAGAAGTTAAGGAAGAAACAGGTGTTACAGCCCAGATAATTAAGTATGTAGGAAAGAGCAATTATACATTTAATACTTCATATGATGTGGTGAATAAGGATGTTCACTGGTATCTGATGCAGGCTGACAGCTACTATAGTAAGCCACAGAGGGAAGAATATTTTTTGGACTCAGGTTATTACAAGTATCATGAGGCGTATCATTTATTAAAGTTTCCTAATGAGAAGCAGATTCTTGAACAGGCATACAATGAATATACTGTTATGAAGCAGGCTAATCTTTGGGGAAGTAAAAAATATTTTTAAAAAAATGACCTGATTATTCAGGTCCATTTTTATTATAGTTGGAGTTATGAGTATTTATGAGTAAGAATAAGAACAGTAGGGAGAAGATGGCTGAAGAAATCATGAAGAAGGTTTCTGAAAGGTCATCAAGAGCTATAAATAATGACGAACTTGACAGTTATCTCAGTAATAAAAAGAATTTTGAAACTGAGAAGCTAACAGGTGATAAGAGAACAGATGAGAGAATGAAACTTGATTCGGAAATCGATAAGATTCTGAATGATATGTCACAACCGACAGAAACATCGACAGAGAAGAATAAAAAGCTTGCCGAAAAGATGGCTAAAGAAGCTAAATTATCCAAGAAGAAGAGTAAGAATAAGATTTATAATATACTTATCGCACTCTTTGCTGCTGTATTTCTTTTCTCAGCTGGATATATCGGTTTATATTATTACAGAACATATAAAAATGAAAAAAGATTTGCAAAAGTACGTGGTATGGTCGTTGATGTAAATGATTCGGATCTGCCGGAGGATGCAATTGTGGAAGAAGATAAGGAAAAGGCTGAGAAAAAGCTTTTTGCTTTCGTAAATGGTGTGAAAGTCCAGTATAAATATAAAAATATCTTTGATAAGAATAATGATTTCATTGGATGGCTTAAGATTCCGGGAACCAATATCGACTATCCGGTAATGTATACTCCGGAAGATGAAGAATATTATCTCAGAAGGGACTTCAATAAGGATTACAGTATAGCCGGAACATTATTCGTTTCAGCCCATAGTACGGTTGAAAATCCTTCAGACAATATAATCATTTACGGACATCATATGAAGACCAAGACAATGTTCCGTGAGTTGGTTGATTATGAAGATGAGGATTTTTACAAATCCCACAAATATATAAATTTTAATACTATTTTCAGTGATAACAAATATGAGGTCATAGCTGCATTTAAAACAAATATTAAAGCTAAAGATGATACAAGCTTTAAGTATTACAAGTTTTTCAATGCTGCGAGTAAAGAAGAGTTTGATGAATATGTATCAAATGTAAAGAGCCTTACACCTTATAATATTCCTGTGACAGCCGAATATGGTGATAAACTTATTACTTTATCTACATGTTCATATCACACAGATGACGGTAGATTTGTGGTTGTTGCAAAGAGGATAGAAGACTGATAAAAGCAAGAAAAAAAACACGTAAAAACGTGTTTTTTCTTGTTAATTGGCATCATATATGATACACTGTGTTAGGTATTTGAAGTGCCGGCAGTGGGACTTGAACCCACACGCGGTTACCCGCAACAGATTTTGAGTCTGCATCGTCTGCCATTCCGACATGCCGGCTTGTTTGCAACAATGGAATCTTAACATAGCCATAGTGGTTATGTCAATTTAATTATTACTTAGATGGAGGTCATTTAAATGAAAATTCTTGTTTCAGGAGGAACCGGTTACATTGGTTCTCATACAGTAGTAGAGTTAATTAATAACGGTCATGAAGTTGTAATTTTTGATAATTTATATAATTCAAAAATTGAAGTATTGGACAAGATTCAGGAGATAACAGGTAAATCTGTAAAGTTTTATGAAGCAGATATGCTTAAACCTGAAAGCATGAAGGTTATATTTGAAGAAAATAAATTCGATGCTGTTATTCATTTTGCAGGACTTAAGGCTGTAGGCGAGTCAGTCAAAAAGCCGCTTATGTATTATGAAAATAATATTGCCGGAACACTTAATCTCTGCAAACTCATGAATGAATATGGATGTAAGAGAATCATATTCTCTTCTTCAGCTACAGTATATGGAGACCCTGCCTTCATTCCTATAACAGAAGAGTGTCCAAAGGGTATCTGCACAAATCCATATGGCTGGACAAAGCATATGATCGAGCAGATTCTTACAGACTTTTACACAGCTGATAATGAGTGGAGCGTAATACTTCTCAGATATTTCAATCCTATCGGAGCTCACGAAAGCGGACTCCTTGGTGAAGTTCCAAACGGCATTCCAAATAATCTTATGCCATACATCATGCAGGTTGCATCAGGAAAACTTCCTGAACTTGGTGTGTTCGGAAATGATTATGATACTCCTGACGGAACAGGTGTAAGAGATTATATCCATGTAGTTGATCTTGCTAAAGGACATGTTAATTCAGTAGATAAGGTTATGTCAGGAACAGGAGTAAATATCTATAATCTTGGTACAGGTATCGGATATAGTGTTCTTGATATCGTTAAGACTTTCGAAAAGGTAAATGATATAAAGATTCCATACAGTATAAAGCCAAGAAGAGCAGGAGATATTGCTATGTGTTATGCAAATCCTGCAAAGGCTTACAAAGAGCTCGGATGGAAGGCTGAATTTGATCTTACAAGAATGTGTAAGGATTCATGGAATTTTGCTCAGAAATATTATTCTGAAGACTAACTCTTTGGGCAATATATTTTGATTTGAATGCGATTTATTAGTGCGGAGTAATTATGATAAACGATGAAGATACAGAGGTAATTAAAGAAACAAAGATAAAACAAAGCAAAGCTTCATTTATCTTGATTCATGTTATGTCTTCGATAGTACTTATCATAATTGCTCTGCTTTTTATTTCACTGATCACATCGAAAAAAGGTGAGTATCGTGAAAAAGGAATAAAAGCTTATCAAGTTGGCGATTACGAAGAAGCTATCAGATATTTTGATAAGTCATTAAATGAAAAGCAGCTTTTTTCCAAAAAGATGGATCTTGATACAAGAATGTATCTTGGATCGGCTGATATTAAGACCGGGAGATATAAAGATGCTATTTTCAATTTCAATAAGCTAAAGGAAAATAATGACGGGAGCATAAATTCCAACAAGATTGAGGAATATCTTCAGCTTTCGATTGCGATGGATGGATATGATTCAAGGGATGCGGAACTTAATATTCCGGCATTGGAAAAAAGTTTAAAAGAAGGAAATATGTCAGTAAGGCTTCTTCTGGCAGGAAGTTATTATAAAGCCGGTTATTATGATGAAATGCTGTCTATTTATAATGATTATATAAAGGATGAGGGGCTCAGCTACTATGTTGCCTACCAGCTTTCGTCTTATTACATCGAGGCCGGTGATTATGAAACTGCAAATAAATATATAGAGGATGGACTTAAGATAAAGGATGATGATAATGTCATGAAGTCCAAACTTTTATATAACAAAGTTGTATATTATGAATCCTTTAAGGATTACGAGAAGGCACTTTCACTGATGACTTCAATCTATGAAAGTGAGCCGAACAATAAAGAATTTGAGAATGAATATAATTATCTGTTCACCAGGATCAATATGGATCCGGAACCTGTGATAAAAGAGGACGTTGATTGATGAAACTGCCATCAGCATTTGAAAATAATATGATAAAAATGATAGGCGAAGAGGATTTCGAATTATATAAAGAAGCTCTCGCCAAAACGGTAAGGCATGCATTAAGAGTAAATACCGGTAAGATTTCCGTAGAAGATTTTATAAAAATCTGTCCTGCGGAGTTAACTCCTGTTCCTTGGTGCAAAAATGGATTTTATTATGATGAGAATGTATTTCAGGCTTCTAAACATCCATATTATTATGCCGGTTTATATTACCTTCAGGAACCAAGCGCCATGCTTCCTGCAGCCACATTACCTGTGGATGAGGGAGATAAGGTCCTTGATATATGCGCGGCTCCGGGTGGAAAATCAACTGAATTATTGCAGAAGATAAATAATAAAGGATTCCTGGTTACAAATGATATCAGTGCTTCAAGAGCAAAAGCTCTGGTAAAAAATATTGAGGTATTTGGCGGTAAAAATATTCTTATTACATGCGAAACACCTGACAGATTAGCCGAATATTTTACAGAATATTTTGATAAAATACTTATCGATGCTCCATGTTCAGGTGAAGGAATGTTCCGTAAAAAGAATAGCATGATTACTGCCTGGTCGGAAGAACGTCCGGCTGAGTTTGCTGCCATCCAAAGAAGTATCCTTAAAGAAGCTGTTAAGATGCTTAAACCGGGAGGGATGTTACTTTATTCAACATGTACATTTTCGCCTCTTGAAGATGAAGACAGTGTCGGATATCTGCTTTCATTATGCAGTGAACTTTCGCTTGTACCGATTGAAAAGCATGATGGATTTGTGCCGGGTAATAATGACTGGTCTGTATATGAAACAGATGGCATAGATAGAACTATGCATCTTTTCCCTCATAAAGTTGAAGGAGAAGGTCATTACGTTGCACTTCTCAAAAGAGAATCAAATGATGATTATAAACCTTCGGTTTCTCTTTACATGCCGGAAAAGACAAAGATAAATGAAGAAACTGCTGAATTTATGTCTCATGTAAAAATGGACTTTGATACAAGAAGATTTGAACAGCTGGGTGATAAATTATTTTATATTCCTGATGGCTGTCCGAATTGTAAAGGATTAAGAATACTTCGAAGAGGTATGTTCCTTGGCGAGATTAAGAAAAAGAGATTCGAACCGAGTCAGGCTTTTTCAATAATGCTTACTCCTGACACATTTGATACTGTTCTTGATCTTAAAAATGATGATATTCGTGTATCAAAATACTTACGAGGCGAGACTATCGATTATGATGATACCGAATTAAAAGTAACAGGAAAGCAGAAAAATACAAACAGATATGTGCTTATATGTGTTGACGGATTTTCGCTTGGATTCGGAAAACTTTCGAATGGAAGCATTAAAAATAAATACCTTCCGGGATGGAGAATGATGTCATGAGTAGTAACGGCAGTACTAGCAACAATAAAAGTATAAGAAATAATAGCATAAGCAATATAATCAAAAATAGTCAAATATATAACGATATTAATACAGAGAATATTGATGACAATAACAATACTGAAAATATTGAATTAGGTAACGATAACAACACTGGGAATATCAAAAGAAACAAAGATAATAACAACAGGAACACAAGCAGTAGTAGTGATGATAACAGTGGTTACAGTGGAAGCACAGACGGTGATAACAATAGTGAATCCGGTGGCAAAAAGAAAATAGAAAAAGGTGATTATGGTTATGCAAGAAAATACAAAAATAAAAGAATCATAATAACACTGCTTTGTTTTGCATGTATCATGGCAGATATTCTGATAGGGCTTATAGCTTTTCAGTCAAGAAAGACATTATTTACTGTTGTGGCCTGCGTAATGTCATTACCATTTGCCAAGAATTTAATTGGATATTTAATGGTTGTTGGATTTAAGCCTCTTTCAAAGAGTGATTATGAAAAAGTTAAGACATTTGCGGATGAGAAAAAAATCACGATGTGTTATGATATTTCTGCTTCGGATTCGCAGAAAATGCTTTTCTATCCATGTGTTGCAATTGCCGGAAATAATGTAACTGCATTGATTAATCCTATGAAGGGTGAATCAATATCTGAAGAATCAGGTTCAAAGAATGCAGCAAGAAAAGATGGCGCTCATATGGAATTTTATAAAAAGTATGAGAAATGTCTTTCGCAGATAAATGATAACGAAAAGAACAAAGTTCAGATAAATATTGTTTCGAACATTGGAGAATTTAAAAATGCTATGAAACGTCTTTCTTCAGAAAATCATGAAAAATCAGATGCTAAGAAGAAAGATGAAAAGAAAATAAAGAATAAACTTCTTGTTATTGGAGTGTAGAAGATTGCAGGAAATAATTATTAATAGTTCGAATGAAGGACAAAAACTTAAAAAGATCTGTTTTAGAATATTAAAAGAAGCTCCACAGTCTTTTACTTACAAAATGCTCAGAAAGAAAAATATCACTCTGAATGGTAAAAAGGCAACGGGAGAAGAAGTGCTGAAAAACGGAGATAGCATTAAATTTTTTCTTTCAGATGAAACATTTTCCAAATTTTCACCTGATTATAAGATAGCTTCAAACCAAACAGTTTCTGATAATAGACAAAGTGCTAATGTAATGAATCAACGTGATTCTGAGAATCGAGGATATTTCGGTGATCAAGTAAGCTCCGAAGATTATAGTTTGAGTGATAGTTTGGATATTTTATATGAGGATAACGATATAGCTATATTAAATAAAGGCTATGGTATTTTATCTCAGAAAGCCGGAGTTGATGATATTTCGATAAATGAATTATTTGTTGAATATCTTATTAAAAATGGTAAATATGATAAGAATGATCAAACGTATAAACCTTCTGTTTGTAACCGGTTGGACAGAAATACAACGGGAATTATACTTGCCGGAAAGTCCATGAAAGGATTGCAATTCTTATCAAAGCATATAAAAGATAAAAGTATAGACAAATATTACTATACAATAGTGAATGGCAAAATGGATAAAGAGTATGATATTGAATCTTTTCTTAAAAAGAATCATCAGAACAATACTGTTGAGATAATCAATACAACTCTTTATAAGAAAAAAGGTTCACCTAAGGATTTTGATCATATCCATACAGTATTCACACCTGTGAAGAGTAATGGTGAATATACACTTATTAAAGTTAAACTGATTACAGGAAAAACTCATCAGATCAGAGCACAGCTCGCTGAAATGGGATATCCTGTTATAGGTGATTATAAATATGGCAGTAGAAAGACAAATGATATAATCAAGCAGAAATTCGGTTTAAACAGCCAGCTTCTTCATGCCAGAGAGATACATTTTTCCATGGCTTGTGAAAATTATAGTAATAAAATCTTTAAGGCGCCATTTCCTGAAAGATTTATCAGTATAGCAAAAGAGCTTGGTTTAAGTATATAAATGTATCAAATAATATAAATTAAAACATAAAAGTCAAATGGTTTAATATAAAAATATTATGTCAACATGGAATTCGAGAGGCCTGAGAGGTTCAACCCTTGAAGAGCTTATAAATAATACAAATGAATTTTATAGAAAGAAAAAGTTGGCGTTGGTTCAGAAGATTCCGACACCAATTACACCTGTTGAATTTGATTCTTCAACCAAAAGGATCACAAAGGCATTCTTTGAGAAAGATTCTACAGTCGATTATATAGGTGTTGTACAGGAGGTTCCTGTATGTTTTGATGCAAAAGAATGTAATTCGGATACTTTTTCGCTTCAAAATATTCATGAGCATCAGTACAATTTTATGAAAGAATTTGAAGAACAGGGTGGCGTTTCATTTCTGATCATCTTATTCAGTGTAAGAAATGATTTATATTATATGCCTTTTAAAGAATTAAAGTATTTCATTGAAAGAACTAAAGAAGGGCATGCAAAGAATTTTAAATATAATGAGTTAAATGATGATTATTTTTTAAAGTCCGAAGGTGGTGCTTTGGTTCATTATCTTAAAGGACTGGAAATTGATTTAAATAGTCGTTAGGAGGAAGGTAATATGTACGATTTTTACAGAGTAAGTGCTGCTGTACCTGATGTCAGAGTTGGGGATACTGACTACAATACTGATAAAATTATTGATAAGATTGAAAAAGCTGATCGCTATGAAGCTCAGATCATTGCTTTTCCTGAACTTGCGGTTACCGGATATTCATGTCAGGATCTTTTCTTTAACACTACTTTGATCAATAAGTCAAATGAAGGAATTGAAAAGATCTTACGTAGATCTGAAACTATAAGACAGGTTATCATTGTTGGAGCACCTTTCAAGATTGATAATCATCTTTTCAATGCAGCTTATGTTATATTTGCCGGAAGAATTTGCGGAATAACAATTAAAACTTATATTCCGAATTATAATGAATTTTATGAGAAGAGGTGGTTTGATTCTGCAAATGATATAAGTATTCCGGGTGAGAAATACATATATTACAAAGGTTATAAAGTACCTTACGGAAATGATATAGTTTATGATCTTAACGGTTTGAAATTTGGAGTTGAAATCTGTGAAGACCTTTGGTCACCTATTAATCCGGGTACATATTACTGCCTGGCAGGAGCAGAATTTATAGTAAATATATCTGCAAGTAATGAAGTTATTGCTAAGAGAGAATATAGAAGAAGTCTTGTTTTAAATGCTTCAGCGAGAGGGCTTTGCAATTATCTTTATGTTTCAGCAGGTTCATCTGAATCAACTCAGGATCTTATCTTCTCAGGACATAGTATGCTTGCTGAAAACGGAAGCATGTTAAATGAAAATGCAGATTTCATTGCAAATGATTATCTTATGATTGCTGATATAGATCTTGGAAAGATCAGAAGTGATAGAGTTAAGAATAAGACATTTAAAGATGCTGCTGTAATGTGCAGTTCAGTAACTAATAGTTACAGAGTGACTGATGTTATGGGCGGAAGAAAGATTAAACTTCCTGAAGCTGACGGTAAATATTATATAATCAATAAGCATCCTTTCGTTCCTTCAACAAAGACTAAGAGACTTAAGAGATGTAATGAAATATTTGATATGCAGGTTGGTGGTCTTGTTAAAAGACTTGAAGTTACCGGATGTAAGCCTGTTGTAGGTGTATCCGGTGGTATGGATTCCACACTTGCTCTTCTTGTAGCTGCTAAAGCTCTTCAGGTTATGGGTAAACCTGCAAGTGACCTTGTTGCAATAACAATGCCTGCATTTGGTACAACAGGAAGAACATATAATAATTCACTTTCTCTTATTAAGAATCTGGGAACAGAGCCGATAATTATTGATATTAAAGAGGCTTGTACAATACATCTCAGAGATCTTGGGCATGATAATGAATTAAAAGATATTACATATGAGAATACCCAGGCAAGAGAAAGAACACAGATCCTTATGGATTATGCAAATATGGTAAATGGTCTTGTGGTAGGTACAGGAGATTTATCTGAACTTGCTCTTGGATGGTGCACATATAATGGTGATCAGATAAGTATGTATGGTGTAAATGGAAGTATACCAAAGACTCTGGTTAAATGGATGATAGATAGTGTAGTTGAAAATGATATATTCCCTGAGTGCACAGAAGTTCTTAAGGATATAATAGATACACCAATCAGTCCTGAATTACTTCCGCCTGATGAGAATGGCAATATTGCCCAGAAGACGGAAGAAAGTGTAGGACCTTATGAGTTACATGATTTCTTCCTGTATTACATGATGCGTTTTGGATATTCTCCATCAAAGATTTTCTTACTTGCAGGAAGGGCATTCGATGGTGATTACTCTAAAGAAGAAATCTTAAAATGGATGAAATTATTCTACAGGAGATTTTTCTCTCAGCAGTACAAGAGAAGCTGCATGCCTGACTCCGTAAAGGTTGGTAGTGTTGCTTTATCACCGAGGGGAGATTTACGTATGCCAAGTGATGCAACTTCAGCTATCTGGCTTAATGAGATTGAAAAACTTAATTAGAATTTATTTGAATTGAGGAATAACCAGTGATTCACCATAATTGATGGTATCGCTTGAAAGGGAGTTGATCTGCTTAACTTCCATAATGAAATCTTTGTAATCGATTCCCGGAGCAGCATATTCTTCAGCGATGGACCATAATGAATCACCATCCTCAATTCGAATACTTGTATAATATTTCTCTTTGGTTGAAGAGGCTTCAACTTTTGAGTTTTTTCCATTGATACCAAAGAGTACAACACATGATAAAACAGAGAACATAACTAATACTAAAACAAATCTATTACTTTTCATATTGAATCCTCCAATCCGAACAACTGTTCTATATGTGATTATAATACAGTACGCATGTTCGATTGTCAATAAGAAAATCGAAAATATGTTCTATTTTTTGAAACAGGAGTAATTTAATGGATATACTTGATAACAGCAATTTACCGGATATTTCAGCATTTTCTTTTATTCCTACTGATGAACCGGCCAGACAGTCATATTATATGGCTTTATTAAAGAAAACTTTTGAAGAAAGACAAAATCTTATAGGAAGACCTTTAACTTATGCGGTTATAACATTTGGTTGTCAGATGAATGCACATGATTCGGAAAAACTTGAAGGTATACTGAGTTTAACAGGCCTTACAGCTTCTGATGAGGATACAGCTGATATTGTTATTTATAATACTTGTACTGTAAGAGAAAATGCCAATCAAAAGCTTTATGGACACCTCGGCCAGTTGAAAGCAAAGAAAAAGAAAAATCAGGAAATGATAATCGGTCTCTGTGGATGTATGATGCAGCAGCCTGATATTGTTGACTATATTAGGGATAAATTCAAGTTCGTTGACATAGTATTCGGTACTTTCAATGTATTTATGCTTGCTGAGCTTCTTTGCAGAAGATATTCGGATGGTAAGCAGGTTATTGAAGTGCTTAAAGAGCCTATTAAGAATTTTGAAAATAACCTTCCTGAAAAGAGAAAATATCCATTTAAAACAGGTATAAATATAATGTACGGATGCAATAATTTCTGTACATATTGTATTGTTCCTCATGTAAGAGGAAGGGAAAGAAGCCGAATTCCGGAAGATATAATAGAAGAAGCTGAACGTTTTGCGAAGGATGATGTAACGGAAGTTATGCTTCTTGGGCAGAATGTTAATTCTTACGGCGTAAATTATATGGAAGACAGTGAGATGATCAAAAATAATCCGGATTATGATTTCCCTGATCTTCTTAGAGATGTTTGTAAAGTTGACGGAATCAGACGAGTTCGTTTTATGACAAGTCATCCGAAGGATCTTTCGGATAAACTTATTGAAGTTATCAGAGATAATCCTAAGGTTTGCAGACATATTCATTTACCTATTCAGGCGGGTTCCAACAGAATCCTTAAGCTTATGAACAGGAAATATACAAAAGAAGATTATCTTTTACTTGTTGATAAGATAAAGAAGGAACTTCCGGATGTTTCGCTTACAACTGATATAATGGTTGGATTTCCGGGTGAGACTGAAGAAGATTTCCTTGAAACAGTTGATGTTGTAGATAAGGTTGGATACGATCAGGTGTTTACATTTATCTATTCAAGAAGAAGTGGTACGCCTGCTGCAGAGTGGGAGCAGGTTCCGGAAGACGTTGTTAAGGAAAGATTTAACAGACTTCTGAAAAAAGTAAGTGAAAGAGCGGCTGAAAGAGTCGGAAGATTTAAAAATACCATAAATGAAGTCCTTGTTGAAGATGTAGACAGCCATGATGAAAATATGGTTACAGGAAGAATGAGTAACAATACTATTGTTCATTTTAAAGGATGCAAGGATCTTATAGGTAAATATGTTAATGTAAAACTTACTGAGGAAAAAGGTTTTTATTATATCGGTGAAATGGTATAAATATCAGTATTTCCCTGCATTATAAAATAAACTAAAAGGTAAAAAAATGGCAGACAAACTTTCTCCAATGATGGAGCATTACTTAAAGACAAAAGAAGAATATAAAGACATGATACTTTTTTACAGACTCGGAGACTTTTATGAAATGTTCTTCGATGATGCAATACTTGTATCAAAGGAGCTTGAGCTTACTTTAACAGGTAAGGATTGCGGACTTAGTGAAAGAGCTCCTATGTGCGGAATACCGTTTCATGCCGCAGATCTTTATATAACAAAACTGGTTGATAAAGGATATAAAGTAGCTATATGTGAGCAGGTTCAGGATCCGAAACTCGCCAAAGGTCTGGTTGAAAGAAAGGTCATTAAGATTGTTACTCCCGGAACCAATATGGCTGCCGAAACCCTTGATGATGATAAAAATAATTATCTTATGTGCATTTCATACTCCGGTGAAGATTTCGGTATAGCAGTTACCGATATCTCGACCGGTGTATTTATGACTACAACTGTAAATGAAGCATCAAAAGTTGTTGATGAGATTAATAAATTCGAGCCTCGTGAGATCATATATCAGGAGGCTTTCGAAATGTCAGGAGTCGATATTCAGTTCGTTTCGGAGAAGAATAATACAATAAGCAGCGTAGCTCCTCAGCACTATTTTAATTATGATGATTCTGTAGGAATGATCAACAGACAGTTCAAGGTTTCTTCGGTGGAAGGTCTTGGACTTAAGGATTTTCCTGCATGTATAATAAGTTCCGGTGCACTTATCAGATATCTTTATGATACACAGATGAATGCTTTGGAGCAGATCAATAATGTGAATTTATATTTTTCAGATCAGTATATGCTTATTGATTCTTCAACAAGAAGAAATCTTGAACTCACTGAAACTTTACGTGATAAGAAGAGAACAGGTTCTCTTTTATGGGTGCTTGATAAGACAAAGACTGCAATGGGTGCCAGAAAACTTCGTACATTCGTTGAACAGCCTCTTCTTCGTAAAGATGATATAAATGCAAGACTTGATGCGATAGAAGCGCTTAATGATAATCTCATAAGCCGTGATGAAATGAGAGAATATCTCAGCTCTATTTACGATCTTGAAAGGCTTATGACAAGAATATCCATAAGAACAGCAAATCCAAGGGATCTTCTCAGTTTCAAAAATTCTCTGAAACTTCTTCCTTTTATAAAAAATCTTATAAATGAATTCGATTGTAAGATTTTCAAATCAATGTATGAATCATTTGATCCATTGGAAGATATATATGAAATTCTTGAAGAATCCATCGATGAAGATGCACCTATAACTATTAAAGAAGGCGGCATTTTTAAGCCGGGATATTCTGCGGCCATTGATGAATTTAAGATGATAAGAAAAAATGCCAAAGACCTCCTTGCTGCATTGGAAGATAAAGAAAGAGAAGCTACAGGCATCAAGAATCTTAAAGTTAAATATAATAAAGTATTCGGATATTATCTTGAGGTTACTAATTCATTTAAAGATAAGGTTCCGGACTACTTTATAAGAAAGCAGACCCTTGCAAATGCCGAAAGATATACAACTGATGAGTTAAATGAACTTTCTGATAAAATTCTCGGTGCTGAAGATAAATTATATGCCCTTGAATATGATGAATATGTGGAATTAAGAGAAAAGCTGGCAGCTGAAACCAAGAGAGTTCAAGAAACAGCGGATGATATAGCTTTAACTGATGCTCTTAGTTCACTTTCATTTGTTGCAGTCAGAAATAATTATGTCAGACCTGATATAAATGAAGACGGTGTTATAGATATCAAAAACGGAAGACATCCTGTGGTTGAAAATATGCTTGGTAATGATTCATTTGTTCCGAATGATACCTTCCTTGATAACACAGAGAACAGGATTGCGATCATAACAGGTCCGAATATGGCAGGTAAATCAACTTACATGAGACAGAGTGCCATAATAGTTCTCATGGCACAGATGGGTTCATTTGTACCTTGTGAATCTGCTAAAATATGTCTCTGCGACAGAATATTTACAAGAGTCGGAGCAAGCGATGACCTTGCATCCGGACAATCAACATTTATGGTTGAAATGAGTGAAGTGGCTAATATTCTTAGAAATGCTACAAGAAATTCACTTATAATCCTTGATGAGATCGGAAGAGGAACATCTACATTTGACGGGCTTGCTATAGCATGGTCTGTGGTTGAATATATCGCAGACAGTAATATTCTTGGTGCAAAAACTTTATTTGCAACGCATTATCATGAACTTACCGAACTTGAAGGCAAGCTTTCATCTGTAAATAATTACTGCATTGCCATTAAGCAGCAGGGCGACTCAATTGTATTTATAAGAAAGATTATTAAGGGCGGGACAGACAGGTCCTACGGTGTCGAAGTCGCAAAACTTGCAGGAGTTCCTGATGCTGTAATTGACAGAGCAAGGGAGATTTCGGATTTTCTTGCTGAAGAGGATCTCACAGGAAAAGTCAGAGACCTTAAAGTAAATAATTCTATTGAAAATAAAGTAAAAAATAAAAAGACGGTTAAAAATGAAGAACCGGGTCAGCTTTCATTTTTCGGAAGCAGTGAAGAGATAAGCATTGCTGCCGAATTAAAGGATATGGATCTTGATAATATGACGCCGATGAAAGCGATGCTGTATCTTCAGGAGCTTAAGAAAAGGCTTAATTCATAATAAATTTTTCGATTAAGAGCCTTTGATTTATGGGAGAGATAAAGTGATAAATATACTTGATCAAAATACTATAAATAAAATAGCAGCAGGTGAAGTTATAGAACGACCTATGTCTATCGTCAAAGAGCTTGTGGAAAACTCTTTGGACGCCAATGCCACAAATATCACTGTTGAGATAAAGAACGGCGGCATTTCTTATATAAGAGTTACGGATAATGGCGATGGCATTGATAAAGACGAAGTTAGAAAGGCTTATATGCGTCATGCAACAAGTAAACTTCTTACTTCGGAAGATCTTGAAGGTATTATGACTCTTGGTTTTAGAGGCGAGGCTCTTTCAACAATAGCTGCAGTAACAGAAACTGAAATGGTAACAAAGAAAAGAGACAGTCTGACAGGTGTTAGATATATGATCAACGGCGGCAAGGAAATAGAGTTTTCTGAAGCCGGTGCACCTGACGGAACAACTATCATTTCGAAAAATATTTTCTTTAATACTCCGGCCCGCCTTAAGTTTTTGAAAACATCAGTAACAGAGGGTTCATATATAAATGATCTTATGATCAGAATTTCTTTATCGCATCCTTCAATCAGTTTCAGACTGATATCAAATGGTAAAACTGTTCTCAGTACATCGGGAAATGGTAAGGTAAAAGATACTATTTATGGTATATATGGACGAGATATCAGTAATAACCTTCTTCCTGTAGATCATACTTCGGATGGAATCAAGATATCCGGATATATCGGAAAGCCTTTCATTTCGAAAGGTAACAGAAGTTTTGAAAATTACTTCGTAAATGGCCGATATATAACAAATGTTGTTATCGCAAAGGCTATAGAAGAAGCGTATAAAACAAGAATCATGCAGCATAAATTTCCTTTTACAGCACTTTTCTTCCAGATGGATCCAACAATGTGCGATGTAAATATCCATCCGACCAAAAAGGAATTTAAATATTATAATGAAAAAGCTCTGTTTTCAGCCACTTTTCATGCTGTTTCTGATGCTCTTTCCGAAAGAGAATATATGCCAGGTTTTAATATCAGTGAAAATAAAACCGAGGCCGAGAAAAAAGTTGTAAATAATTCGAATACGTCAGATGGCGGTATAAATAATAATATACGTAATTTAGAAAATACTGCAGAAAGTAAGAGTAATACTGTAAGTGATTCAGCAAGTACATCAAGCAGTACTGTTTCAAATTTCAGTAAGCACAGCAGCAACAATAATACATTAAAACCGAATATTAAAAAGCCTTCAATGGGGTCTTACTCAATTCTTGAAAAACTGCTTCCTAAAGAATATCTGGCGGAAGTAAACGAAAAGAGTAAGATTTACGGCGAAGAAAAAGATTCTGCTCAAAATAAAACAGAAGATTATAAAGATGAATCAGCAAAGATCTTTAATGAAACACATGAACAAAAAGAGATAGAAACAGTCCAAAAGAATCTTTTTGATGATGACTATATTTCGAAAGAAGCTATTTCTCATCATAAAATTATCGGACTTGTATTTGATACTTATTGGATAACACAGTATAATGATACTTTGTATCTCATGGATCAGCATGCGGCACACGAGAAAGTAAATTATGAAAGATTCCTCAAAGCATTTAAGGAAAGAAGTATTGTTTCGCAGAAGATATTTCCGCCTGAAGTAATATCGCTTTCGGCTGTTGAAATGGATGCTGTCATGAAGAACAGAGAATATTTTTTGAAATCAGGTTTTGAGATTGATGAATTTGGTGGAAATGAAGTTAAATTAAGCGCCATGCCGGTTAATTTTATTGACATTTCGGGAAGGGATGTTTTCCTTGAATTTGTATCATATCTGACTCAAAATATTTCAGGAATAAATGAAGATATATTTGTCCATAGACTGGCAACTATGGGATGTAAAGCGGCAGTAAAGGGTAATCAGAAAATAAGTTTCGAAGAAGCACAGCATCTTATCGAAGACTTACTTACTCTTGAAAATCCATATACATGTCCGCACGGAAGACCTACAATTATAAAGCTGACAAAGCAGGATCTTGAGAAAAAATTTAAACGTATAGTTAATTAAAAAAATATCAGGAAATTTTATTTTATCTGTAATAAAATAGTCGGGATGTTAAAAGTATCTATAATCAACAGTCGGGATGTTAAAAGTATCTATAATTAACAGCCGGTATATTAAATATATAGAAGATTAGAAAATAGTCAGGATATATCAGGATATGAGTGAAACGGTTTTATATAACAACAGAATACCTCTCGTGATAATCACAGGTCCCACGGCTGTGGGTAAAACAGATCTGTCTGTTAAATTTGCAAAAAAGGTCGGAGGAGAAATCATTTCCGCTGATTCTATGCAAGTTTATAAGAAGATGGATATTGGAACAGCCAAGATAATGCCTCAGGAAATGAACGGGATAAAACACCATATGATAGACATTTTTATGCCGGATCATAGTTTCAACGTTTCCGAGTTTAAGAATATATCCAAGAAGATTACAGAAGAAATTTATAATAGAGGAAATATTCCGATAATAGCCGGTGGAACTGCATTTTATATTCAGGCTCTTCTTAATGATATAAGTTTTGATCCTGAAGAAGAGGACGGTTATAAGGAAGAACTTCAAAGAATTTCCGAAATGCCGGACGGGCCTGATAAATTATATAAAAAGCTTCAGGAGATAGATCCGGAGTCAGCAGAGATCATTCATAAAAATAATGTAAAAAGAGTTATCAGAGCTCTTGATTTTTATCATAAGACTTCAATGAAGATCTCAGAACATAATGAGACTCAGAAAAGTAAAAAATCCCCATATAATTTCCTTTATTTTGTTCTGACTATGGACAGGGAAAGGCTTTATGACAGGATTAATCAAAGAGTTGATATTATGATAGAAAACGGTCTCATAGAAGAAGTGAAAATGCTTCTTGATATGGGATATGATAAATCCCTTACATCAATGCAGGGCATCGGATATAAGGAAATCATTGATTATCTTAACGGTAACTGCACGAAGGACGAATGCATTTACAATATTAAGATAAATACAAGGCATTTTGCCAAAAGACAGCTTACATGGTACAGAAGAGAAAAAGATGTAATCTGGATCAATAAAGATGAATTTGAAAATGAAGAAATGATGCTTAAATATATACTTGAAATATATGATAAGAACATTGGAAATAAAAAGTAACAGAGGATTTGAAAATGGATAAGTTAAAAGAATATTATATATCTCTTGGTATAGACAGTAAGATTTATGATTTTGCTGCAGAAACAGAAGAGAGTCTTAAGGAAAGATTTAATAAAATCGACCTTGTTGCAGAGCAAAATAGTGTTAAAGTAATAAGGGCGATGCAGGAAGCAAAACTTGAGGAGAGCCATCTGTACGGAGCAACCGGATACGGTTATACGGATACAGGAAGAGATACTCTTGAAAAAATATATGCAAATGTATTTAGAACAGAAGATGCTCTTGTAAGAAGTCAGATAACATGCGGTACACATGCGCTGACACTTGCGCTTTCAGGTAATCTTAGACCCGGAGACAGGATGTTATCTATAGCAGGCAAGGTATATGATACTCTTCAGGGAGTTATAGGTGTAAGACCTGAAAAGGGTTCCCTTGCCGAGTTTGGTATAGGATATGACCAGGTTGATCTTTTACCTGATGGACGATTTGATTTTGAAAATATTAAAAATGCAATTAAACCTGAAACAAAACTTATAGAGATTCAGCGTTCCAAAGGTTACGATACAAGAAAGAGTCTTACTGTTTCAGAAATAGCTGAGGCTATACAATTTGTTAAAAGCATAAAACCTGATGTGATAGTTATGGTTGATAATTGTTACGGTGAATTCGTGGAAACAGTTGAGCCTTCTGAATTTGGAGCTGATATGGTTGTCGGCTCTCTTATCAAGAATCCGGGAGGAGGACTTGCTAAGTGCGGCGGATATATCTGCGGTACTAAAGAATGTGTTGAAAATGCAGCAATACGACTTACAACTCCGGGACTCGGTAAAGAAGTGGGAGCTAGTATGGGAGCAACAAGAGATTTCCTTCAGGGACTTTTCTTTGCACCTACTGTTACAGCCAGTGCTCTTAAAGGAGCAATTTTTGCTGCAAATATATATGAAAAACTTGGTTTTACAGCGATTCCTAACAGTGTTGAAGAAAGAGCTGATATCATTCAGGCAGTAACACTCGGAAATCCTGAAGCAGTTAAAGCATTCTGTGAAGGTATCCAAGCTGCAGCACCGGTCGATAGTTTTGTTAAGCCTGTACCATGGGCTATGCCGGGATATGACAGTGATGTTATAATGGCTGCCGGTACTTTTGTTTCCGGTTCATCAATAGAATTATCTGCAGATGCACCTATGAAAGAACCATATGCCGTATATTTCCAGGGTGGACTTACATATCCGCATGCTAAATTCGGTATTATGATGTCGGTTCAGAAAATTGTAGAAAAAAAATTGGCAATATTGTAAACTCTAGTATAGTTTGTTTTGACTTGACTTCTTTTTGCACTTGGAGAGGCGAGAAGGAGGTATAAGTTGAGTGAAAAAAATAATCTGATGAAGATCAGCAATATGGATACCAATGAAAGGCCCAGAGAAAAGGCTCTTCATAAAGGAATCGAAAGCCTTTCGGATGCGGAACTCCTTAGTCTTATTCTTGGAAGTGGCAATAAAGATGAAAATGTTATCCATCTTGCCCAAAGAGTTTTAAATACTCATCCGGTTCAAAAAGGGCTTGTGGGTCTAAATTATATGTCTTATCATGACCTGATCAAAATATCCGGAATCGGTCGTGTCAAGGCCTGTCAGGTAATGGCTGTCTCAGAATTATCGAGACGCATTTCCATGAGTAAAAAAAGTCGAGATGTAAATCTTTCATCTCCGGCTGAAATTGCTGATTATTATATGGAATATTGTAGATTCCTTACCAGAGAAAAGGTTATAGTTATATTTCTTTCGGCATCAAATGAATTAATAAGATGGAATACTCTTTCAGAGGGCACCGTCAATCGGTCGCTGCTTTCGCCAAGAGAGATTTTTATAGAAGCACTTAAATGTGATGCTGTAAATATAGTCCTGGTTCATAATCATCCATCCGGTGATCCGGATCCCAGTGATGCGGATATAGTCATTACGAAACGAGTGATAGAGGCAGGAAAATACCTTGGTATAGGAGTTCTTGATCATATTATCATCGGAGACAGATGTTACGTAAGTCTCCATGAAAGAGGATTAATATAATGAAAAGTAAGAAGAATAAAAGCGATATCAGCCCAAGATATTTATTCCTGGCGCTGACAATTATATGTGTGATCTTTTTGGTTTTCTCTATTTTCTTTAAAGATCAGACAAAGAGAATCAAAGGATTCTTTGCGGAGTTCATTGTCCCTGTTCAGGAAGGAGCAGACAAGTTAGGCGGTAAGATTTCGAAAGGCCTCGACTATTTTGGTGATGTTAAATCCCTTCGTAAAGAAAATGAAGAACTCAAAGAAGAATTAAAAAGCTATCAAAATGAAGCTGCTAAATATCAGGCTGAACTGTCTGAACTTCAGGAATTAAGAAGTTTATATGAACTTGATGAAAAATATCCTGAATACAATAAAACAGCAGCCAGGGTATTTTCAACCGATTCGAGTACATGGTTCAATGAACTTTATATAGATAAAGGTCTGAATGACGGTGTATATGAAGGATGTAATGTCCTTTGTGATAATGGACTTTTAGGTATAGTAGTTGAGTCTTATGATGATTATGCCAAAGTTAGAGCAATCATCGATGACAGATCCAATATAACCGCTGAAGTAGGTAGAGATAATGCACTTTGTAATGTTGAAGGCAGTCTTAAAACTATGGAGCAGGGATATCTTCTTGTTAAAGATATCAATAAAGACGCCAAGGTGGAAATTGGCGACAGAGTCATAACCTCAAATGTTTCGGACAGATATTTCTTCGGACTTACAATAGGTTATGTTACAGAGATTTCGTATGATTCAAACAACCTTACAAAAACTGCTAAGATCTCACCGGCAGTAGATTTTTCGGATGTTAAGGATGTGTTTGTTATCATCGACAGAAAGAGAGTAGTAGATTACTGATGAGAAGAGTTATAGTTATAGCAGTACTTATAATCATATCTTTTGTGCTTCAGACAACATTGTTTAATTACCATGATGTTGTAGGGGTCGCACCTGATCTTTTACTGGTTATAACTATGTCTTTTGGAATAATGCGTGGACGAAGAGAAGGCCTTTTAACAGGCTTTTTCTGCGGTTTACTCTATGATGTATTTTACGGAACCCTCCTTGGACCGTTCATGTTCCTTTATATGGTCATTGGATATGTAAATGGATTTTTCCACAGAAATTATATGATGGAAGATGTAATGCTTCCGGTTATCATTTCCATGGTAGATGAAATGCTTATTCAGTTTATGATTTATATATTTGCATTTCTTCTTAGAAATAGACTTTCTGTCGGATATTATCTTATTCATATAATACTTCCGAGAACGGTTTATACAGTTCTTATTACGGTTATCGTTTACAGGGTTTACGTTAGAATAAACAAATATTTAAAGAAAAAGGTAAGTGAAGCTAAAAAATGAATCCGTTAAAAATGATAAAGGAATTTCTGGAAAACCTTAAAAATATTCTTCTTGATTATTTGAAGAGCAGGATTTTTCCGGTTACTGTCCTTATGATAATATTATTCTTTCTGCTTGGAAGAAGACTTTTTATACTTCAAATAAAAAACGGTGATAATTATCAGGTCGATTTTACTGTCCGTACCGAAAAGAAACTTAAGGTTGATTCGGTTAGGGGCAATATTTATGATGTAAACGGCAAACTTCTTGCATATAACAAATTAACGTATGATCTGACCTTTGGAAATAATAACTATCTCACGAATCGAGCCGAAGATCTTGGTATTTCAGAGAACCAATTAAAAAATAAAATAGTTTATAATACCATGCAGGTTCTTGCGCAGAATAATGATAAGATAACTGCAGAATTTCCTATTGAATTTAAGAACGGAAATTATAAATATACAGTTTCAGGTATCACACTCAAGAATTTCCTTCGTGATGCTTATTCAAAGAATTCTATTGATGAACTTACAGATGAAGAACTTGCTACTAAAGCTGAAGATATCGTTTATCATATGAGATTCGGTGGTTCGGATGTTCCGAATTTTGATATTTCAACCGATTATACAAATGAAGATGCAATGGTAATTCTTGCCTGCAGATATGCTTTATGGCTAAACAGATATCAGCAATATGTTCCTGTAACAATAGCTTCCGATATTTCCGAGAAGAGCCGTTCAATGATACTTGAACATAAGGATGATCTTACAGGAATGGACATTATCGTAAGATCGGAAAGAGTATATAATGATGCAAAATATTTTGCTCAGATCATTGGTTATGTTGGAAAAGCCAGTGAAGAGGATCTTGAATATTTCAATAAGAACAGCAAGGTTCCATATACAAGTGATGATGTTGTAGGAAAAATCGGTATAGAACGACATTGCGAAGAGTATCTTCGCGGAACAGACGGTGAGCAGATAATGTATGTTGATAATCTCGGAAAGGTTATTGACGTTGTCAAGGAAACTCCCGCAACTGCAGGGTCTGATGTATATCTTTCTATAGACAGTGATCTTCAGAAGTATTGCTATGATATGCTTGAGAAGGAGATAACATCAATTCTTTTAAGTCATATCACACCGAATGCATATGCACCGGAAAATAATAAAGATAATGAGATTCCTATAACGGATGTTTATTTTGCTTTATTTAATAATAACTATATTGATATAGAAGAAATGTCGAAGAAGTCTTCAACAGAGTTTGAACAGGGGATTTACAATAATCTTGAATCAAGGAAAAAGGAGATAATCCTTTATATCCGAAGTCTTCTTAAGGAAAATCCTGTAAATAATAACGATCTTTCGAAAGAATATCAGGAGTATCTTGAATTTATTTTCAAAATGCTTGGAGATAAAGGTGTTTATCTTTCATCTGAAGTGGACAGAGACAGCAAAGAATTTAACAGCTATATCAACGGTAATAAACCTATTTCTGATTATCTTAGATTCTGTCTTGAGAATTATTATATTGATACTTCTTTGATCATTGAAGAAGATAAATATTATGATTCTGAAGAGATATATAATGAGCTTGTAAATTACATAATCAAAGAATTAAACGGTAACAAAGAATTTAAGAATATGATAGTTCATTCCATGATCCAGCAGGGATATATAAGCGGAAGTGATGTGATTGATCTTATCTATATTCAGAAAGTTCTTAATGAAGAAAATGATGAGGACTATGCTGCATTTAAAAATGGAGCATTCGGACCTTATGAATTCATGACAAGAAAGATTAAAAATCTTGAGATTACGCCTGCTATGCTGGCACTTGATCCATGTTCCGGAGCTGTAATAATAACAGATATTTATACAGGTGAATTAAGAGCATTTGTAAGTTATCCAAGTTATGATAATAATTATCTTACCAACAGTGTTGACGGAGATTATTACAACAAGCTTCTGACGGACAAGACAACACCTTTATACAGTAGAGCAAGTATGATGCGTACTGCACCGGGTTCAACATTTAAGATCATTTCAACAGTTGCAGGTGTTGAAGAGGGTGTTCTTGGCATTGATGAATATATAACCGACATGGGTGTCTTCGATAAGGTTTATACAAAACCGGCATGTTGGGTATATAGGGATTTCAATACAACACACGGAACAATCGATATATCAAAAGCTATCGACATTTCATGTAACTATTTCTATTATGAAGTCGGTTACAGACTGGCAAATGATGATGGCTATTATAATGATAATTTAGGACTTACAAGGCTAAATAAATACGCAGCCAAATTCGGATTTGACGGATATTCGGGAATTGAGATAGATGAAACGGAACCTCATATGTCCGACCGGGATGCCGTTGTTTCTGCCATTGGTCAGGGTACAAACAGTTATACCCCGGTTCAGATGTCAAAATACATTACAACCATTGCAAATGGCGGAACATGTTATGATCTGACATTACTCGATAAGGTTGCGGATTATGAAGGAAATATCAAAAAGACATCACAGCCTAAAGTTCATTCTACAGTTGATATTGATAACGCACTTTGGGATAAGATTCATAATGGTATGAGAATGGTTGTTACTGACGACCTTGATCATAATGAACTGCTTAATAATCTTAAAGTTAAGGTTGCAGGTAAGACAGGTACAGCCCAGGAAGATACTTCAAGACCTCCACATGCTCTGTTTATATCATATGCACCTTATGAAAAACCGGAAGTATCCGTTACTTGCGTAATCCAGAATGGATATGCTTCTGCAAATGCAGCAGAGCTTGCATCATTTATATATGCTTATATGTATGATAAGGAAGCCTTAAAAGATGCTTCATTTGGACAAAGTAAAACAGATACATCAGACTAAGCTATACTGATTGTTTCCGGCAAAAGAGGAATTAATATGTTTGGAAAGATTAAATTAAAAAGCTATAACTATTTTCTGCTTCTGTTGATCATATCAGCTATGATCATCGGTGTTGTCATAATCAACAGTGCCAACAGCAACTATACATCAAAACAGATAATCGGAGTTGTTCTTGGACTTACAATACTTATAGTTACAGCACTTATTGATTATCATTTTATATGTAAATTTTATATGATCATCTATGCTTTAAATCTTGTATTTCTTGCGGCAGTTCTTCTTTTCGGAGAGAATGTTAATAATGCTACAAGATGGTTCACATTTGCCGGAATCACATTCCAGCCTTCAGAGCTTACCAAGATATTTATGATCATTTTCATGGCGAAGTTTTTATGTAGGGCAGATGAAAAAGAAAAACTCAGTCATTTTAGGACTATAATTAAATTTGGTATATTCCTCGGAATCCCGATTCTTTTTATCTTTATGCAGCCTGACCTTTCAACTTCAATCTGTATAATCATGGTTATGATAACTATGTATTATCTTGCAGGTTTAAGCTATAAAGCCATAGGAATAATACTTCTTATATTTATTCCTTTGGTAAGTGGATTCCTTTGGTATATTCAAAGACCGGACCAGAAGCTTCTTTATGAACATCAGGTAAACAGAATCATGTCATTCATTTATCCTTCTGAATATGATGATGACAATCAGCAGCAGGATAACTCGGTAATGGCCATAGGTTCGGGTAAGCTTACAGGTAAAGGACTTAACAATACAAGTGATGCTACGGTTAAAGCAACCAAGCTCATTTCAGAGCAGCAGACAGACTTTATTTTTTCAATCGTAGGAGAGGAACTGGGATTCTCAGGATGTATATTTTTAATTGCATTAATACTTATTATAGTGCTACAATGTATTAGAGTGGCGAGACGAGCCAAGGACAAACTCGGTATGTTACTTGCGGCCGGAGTTGCATGTCTTATAGGCTATCAGTCATTTATAAATATCGGTGTTGCAACGGCATTGCTCCCTAATACCGGAATCCCTTTGCCGTTTATTAGTTATGGACTGAGTTCCCTTGTCAGTTTATCGCTTGGTCTCGGTATGACTATGAATATAAGTATGCAGCATAAAAGATTTTACTGATCAATTAATCCTATATCAGGATGGACGGAGGGTTTCAATGAATATTGTATTGATAGCACACGATTCAAAGAAAAAGCTTATGCAAAACCTTTGTATTGCATATAGAGCTATCCTTAGCAAACATGAGATTTTTGCAACAGAAACAACCGGAAGGTTAGTAGAAGATGCATCCGGACTTAATGTACATAAGGTCCATGCAGGACACCTTGGAGGCGTTGAACAGCTTATTACACGTATAGACAGTAATGAGATGGATATGGTTATATTTATGCATGATCCTATGATACCAAGATTGCATGATAATGCATATTATAATGTTTTTATAACTTGTGATAATCATAATATTCCAATTGCAACAAATCTTGCTTCGGCAGAACTTATGATCAAGGCACTTGAAAGAGGAGATCTGGATTGGAGATCTTTATATAAGCACTGATTTTATATCAGAATTGTTAATGTAGGAGAAGTAGAAGCATGAAGGCGGTATTTTTTTATCTTCTGCTTTTTATATTGATTGGCGGGATAATAACATATCTTGCTGTCGATAATAATAAATATAAAAATGCATATAATGATGATGTAGTGGAAGTTTATTATGATAAGGAACTTCCGCAATATGATTTAAAGGGATATCATAAAGAACATGCTGTTCTTGGGCCGGATGAGGAAGTAAATGCGGATTTCTTCCGTGATAATACCATTTCCGTCCTTTTTGTAAATGATACCGATAAAGAAGTTATAGTGGCACATAATGCTTTAAAGAGGATTTATCCTGCAAGTATGACAAAGCTTATGACAGCTATTGTTGTATGTGAAGCGATAGAACGTGGCGATTTTGATCTTGATCAGGAAGTCAAATGGTCAAATGATATAATATTTGAGAGATATCCGGATGCGATGCATAGCGGCTTTGAAAAAGGCTATTCTGTATCGCTTCGTAATCTTTTATACGGATATCTTATGTGCTCATATAATGATTTCGGAGTTAAACTCGGAGAGCTGGTTGCAGGTTCGGAATCTGAATTCTGCAAACTTATGAATGATAAAGCTTATCAGATTGGTGCTACAAATTGTCATTTTGTAAATACCCATGGACTTCATGATAATGATCATTATATAACAGCTTATGATATGTATCTAATAATCAATGAGGCGTCAAAGCATCAGTTAATAACCGAAATTGACAGCCATAATACATATCCTTTTTTCTATAAGAATGCAAAAGGAGAACAGGAAATATCAGATATATATCCGACAAATGGTTTCCTTAACGGATGGAGAAATATCCCTGAGGGAGTTTCTATCCATGAATGGAAAACAGGAACAACAGGCATGGCAGGTTATTGTCTTGCCATGAATCTTACAATAAAAGAAAAAAAATATACTATAGTGGTTACTGATAAGGTAAGCAGCTCGGATCTCTATGAAACTATTGAATATCTTATCAGTCTTATAAAATAATACTATGAAGACTATTAAATCAAAAAAGAAGAGTAATGTTGTAAAATTTAATAATATTTCCAAATTTAATGCCGCTATGGTTGTCTTTGCGGCAATTCTTCTTTATGTGACACTCAGTGTCATCATTTCTCTCAGGAAGAAACCTGTAACACTTTACAGAGTTGGTGAAAGTAAGGTCAATAATAATATCAATTGCACAGGTATTGCTGTAAGAAGTGAACTCGTTGTAAATTCATCCGCTTCAGGATATATAGCATATTTCGCAAGAGACAATGAAAAAATAAAAAAGAGTAATCCGGTCTGCAGTATAGATAATTCCGGTGATTTTTCCAAACTTTTTAGTGATGAAGAAAACGGGATCAATATCGAACTTTCAGGTAAGGATTATCAGCAGGTAAGAGATACAATCTCGAATTATAAGAGCAATTATTCGGATGTATCTTTTAATAGTGTCTACAATTTTAAGGGTGAGGTTCAAGGTAGAGTTCTTGATGCTGCAAATAAGCTTATACTTGCAAGAATGAAAGCTGATAAAAACTTGGGCAATTCTCTTAATTACACATATGCACCTTTAAGTGGTATCCTTTGCTTTTATACAGATGGTTTTGAGAATAGAACTGCTGAGAGTATCAAAGCAGAAGATATGGATAAAGCAGCATATAAGAGAACAACATTTGCAACCGGAGATATTGTGAATTCCGGTTCACCTATCTTCAAAATGATTGAAAATGAAGAATGGCATATTGTTTGCTACCTTAATGAAGAGGAAGCGAAGAAACTCGAAGATGATGATTATGTTGAGATAAATATCAATAATTCAAACTTTACTGTTTATACTCCTTATACCGCTACGCAGGAAGGAGATAAATATAAAGTCGACATCAAGTTAACAAAATATATGTCACTTTTCGCTAATGAGAGATATTTAAATATTGAGATTATAAAGGATGATTTTGAAGGATTAAAGATTCCTAAAACAAGCCTTGCAACTAAGAAAGCATATGTTCTTCCTAAGAAGTTTATTACAGCAGGCGGAAATTCCAGCAGAAAAAATAAAGTTTATAAACAAGCAGTTAATGAAGATGGTTCTTCAACTATCAAACAATTAACACTTGAAATTTATAAAGAAGATGACGATAATGTTTGGGTGAATCCGGATTCGTTTGAATCAACAGATGTAATAGTTCAGATGGATACAAATGACGTTATCAGTGTATCGCTTTTAAAATCCGATGATATCTACGGAGTTTATCAGGCAAATGAAGGTATTGCAGACTTTCATCAGGTAGAAATCCTTAGAGAAGGCGATGAATTCGTTATTGTCAGTAGAAATGGATCGCTGAGAAAGTATGATAATATCATTTTAAATTCAAATAAAGTAAAAGAAAATCAAATTATTTATTAGGAATGAAGGTGAGTAATTAATGCTTAAAGAGAATTACAAGAAGGTTAGGGCAGCAATAGATGAAGCATGTGAAAAATGCGGCAGAAAAAAGGAAGAGGTCCTTCTTATTGCTGTAAGTAAGACAAAGCCTCTTTCTGACATAGAAGAACTTATAACAATAGGTGTTAATGATTTTGGTGAGAATAAGGTTCAGGAGCTCAGTAAGAAATATGCTGAAGTTTCAAAGCCTGTTAATTTTCATTTAATAGGTCATTTACAGACCAATAAGGTTAAGCAGGTTATAGGTAAAACATGTCTTATTCATTCGGTGGATTCATTCCATCTTGCAGAGAAGATTGAGGTTGAGGCGGCTAAACTTGACACCACTGTAGATGTACTTATTGAAGTAAATGTAGCTGAGGAAGATACCAAGTTTGGACTTAAGCTTGAGGAGGTCACAGCACTTATTTCAGACATTGCAAATAAGTGTCCACACGTGAAAATTAAAGGGCTTATGACCATTGCTCCTTTTGTTGATGACCCTGAGGAGAACAGGCCTGTGTTCCGTAAGCTGCGCCAATTATCACTTGACATAAAATCTAAAAACATAGATAATGTTAGTATGGAGGTATTATCGATGGGTATGACCAATGACTACATTGTAGCCGTCGAAGAGGGTGCCACCATAGTAAGAGTCGGTACAGCAATTTTTGGCGAAAGAAACTATAATATCTAGTAATGTTGTACTGAAGAAGGAGAAAGTTAATGGCTAAAAAATCAGGCAAGAAGAGTTTTCTCGACTATTTCAGAGTGGATTCTGAGGATGACTATGAAGAAGAATATGATGGAATGGAAGAAGATCTTTTCGATGATGAGGAAGAAGAAGTTTATGTAAAGCCTAAGAAAGTTAAGAAGTTAAAAGAAAAGAAGACTACTAGTTTAGATAATATGTATTCAGAGCCGGATTATGATAATTTCGATTCTGCATATACAGGAACAGGATTTGGACAGGCTTCTACATATAATACTTATTCCAAGCCTGCATCTTCTTTCCAGCAGTCACAGACTTCATTTGGAAATAGAAAATACAATCGATTTACGAGAGAAGATATGCAGATGAATAATGAAGTGAAAGAACAAAATGTTGTTTCTTTTGATAAAAGACAGAATTACAAACCTAACAGTGAGGTTTATGTAATTAAACCACTTGAATTTGATGATGCTCAAACAGTTTCGGATTTCCTTAAGGCTGGCAAGACAATCGTAATTAACATGGAGGGGGTCCAGATTGATCCTGCACAGAGAATCATCGACTTTATTGGCGGTGCATGTTATGGCTTGGGTGGCGACCTTAAAGCTATTTCAGCAAATATTTTTATTGCGGCACCACATAATATCGAAGTATCAGGGGATCTCAGAGATGAGATTCTTAATGAATCGACATTATCACCACAACTTGGTAAATATTGATAAAACGCTATAGGTTATATGGGCGGAGGGAAAAGTAAATGTTAACACCGGTTGATATACAGCAGAAAAAGTTCAAAACCGGATTTGGCTACAGCAAAGATGACGTAACCAAATTTTTCGAAGAGGTCTCAAGAAGTTATGAAGAGCTCTATCGTTCTAATGCGGAATTAAAGGAAAAAGTCATCACACTTAATGATGGATTACAGCATTATAAGACGACTGAGGAACAGCTTCAGAAGAATCTTATGCTTGCTGAAAAAAATTCACAGCAGTCGGTAACAAATGCTGCTAAAGAAGCAAAGAATATTGAGTTGGAAGCAAAGAATAGAGCAAATGAAATTGTAAATCAGGCATACAAAGATCTTGAGCGTATGGAGAATAAACTCAGAGCTCTTGAAACAAGATATGCTGAGTACAAAAGTGAGTTTGCCACTCTTGTTAAAAAAATGTTTGAAGTAATCGATCTTCATGATATCGATCCTGATGCGAAGATTGATCCCAATTTTGCGTCTTCAAACAGAAATGATAAGAAGAATATGCAGGGTACAAATTTCGGTCGCGCTTTAGGTGTAGGATTTGAGACTCTGGATGATCTTGATATTAAAGAAGATTTCGATGATTTTGAAAAAGTATTTGGAAATAATTCATTACCTGAAAAAAGATCAAATTCCAAACTTGGAAGAACTAATCTTGAATTAAAAGGCAGTAAAAATAATACAAATAGCACGAATGATGTATATGGTTCAATGCTTGGAGGGACAGGTATAGATCCGTTTAAAAGCGGAGACAACAACTCCCCCCATTTAAGCAGCAGAACCAAAACTGATTCTGCTGCGAATTCTAACGATGAAAAGGTTTTAAATTTTGCAAATAAGCAGAACAGTAAGGAAGAAAAACCAAAGCCGACATTCACGATAAAAGAAGAGAAAGAAGAAGATTATAAGCCAAAGCGTGATGCATTTTCTTCAGCTTCAAAGACTTTATCATTTCGTCCGGCAAGTGAATATAATGATATAGAATCAATGATGTCGGAAAGGGTTAGTAGTTCAGATAATCTCAGACATCATGTTGAAGATGAAGAAGCTTCGGGAAGTCTCGGAAGTGGACTTGAGCAGAATCTCAAGGTAAGCGGTAATGATGATATTTTCCCGGTTGCTGATGAAGATGGTTTTACATTTTTATAAATAACAATAATACATAAGTAGGAGTGTTTTATGAGTGACAGATTGATTATAAATTTAAATGATGTTCCTGTTTATGATATTACTTACAATAATACATTTGATGACCTCGGAACTTTTCTGGATGGTTTTAATGCATCTGATAAAAAGTGTCTTGTGGTTACAGATTCCAAAGTAGCATCCTTATATCTGGATGCTATTTTGCGTGTTACCAAGCCTAAATGTAAGTTTTTATCATATTTTATATTTCCTGAAGGAGAAAGCAGTAAGAATCTGAATGTGGTCAGAGATATTTATGAGAAGCTTATCCTTGAGAAGTTTGACAGACATGATTTTATACTTGCTTTAGGTGGCGGCGTTACAGGAGATATGTCCGGATTTACAGCTGCAACATACTTGAGAGGAATAGATTTTATTCAGGTTCCTACAACACTCCTTGCCGACGTTGATTCAAGTATAGGCGGAAAGACCGGTGTTGATTTTGATTCATACAAGAATATGGTTGGAGCCTTCCATATGCCAAAGCTTGTTTATATAAATTATGAAACGATCAAAACACTTGATGAAGATCAGTTTTATAGTGGTATGGGTGAGGTAGTTAAGTCCGCACTTATAAAGGATAAAGAATTCTTCGAATGGCTTGAAGAAAACATTGATTTGATAAATGCACGTGATAAAGATGCTTTGATCCATTTGATCAAATGCAGCAACATTGTTAAGAAAAATGTTGTGGAAAAGGATCCTACAGAGAAAGGTGACAGAGCTCTTCTTAATCTCGGTCATACTATCGGACATGCAGTTGAAAAATATATGAATTTAAAACTTCTTCATGGACAGTGTGTTCATTCGGGAACCGTTATGGCTTCATACATTTCAATGAAAAAAGGATATATTTCCGAGGAAGATCATAACAGGATCATTAATCTTTGTAAATCATTTGGCCTTCCTTCTTTACCAAAGAATATTGATATAGAAAAGATTATTGATTTTACAAAGAATGACAAAAAGGTCGATGGAGGAAGCATTAAATTCATTTTATTAAAGGGCATTGGAGAAGCGTTTATAACCAGAGAAGTTATAGATGATGATATGAGAATGGCTCTTGATTATTATATCTCTTTGAATATTTAAATAACAGATGGATAGGTTTTATTGATGGGAAAAGAAGAAGAAAATTTAAAAAACATAAAACTAAAAGATATTAAATCAATAGAAGAGAAATATAAAAAACTCCAAGAAGAAATAGAAAGTAAAATTTCAGAAAAAGAAGAAAAAGATCGTAATACAAAAGAGACAAGTAAAGGTAAAAAGCTTTCTAATGAAAGAACTGATGCAAGTTACAGAGGCAGGATTTATCTTTGGACTATATTTGGAGCAATCATACTTATTGCATTAGATCAGATCACAAAATTATTGATCACCGAAAATTATAAAGTCGGCGAAGGTAAAAGCGTTATTAAAGACGTATTTGAATTTCAGCATATTAGAAATAAAGGTTCAGCCTGGGGAATGTTTGATAAAACTCCTGCTGTACCGATAACAATCGCCGTAATAATGATAGGTTTGATTATTTATGTTTATATTAATCTTCTGAAATATAAAAGATATAGATCCCTTCGTATTTGCGTAGTATTTTTATTATCAGGAGCAGTTGGGAATATCATAGACAGAATCCGACTTGGATCTGTAACTGACTTTTTATATTTCAAATTGATTGATTTTCCGGTTTTTAATGTCGCAGATATATATGTAACTTTAAGTATAGTAGTTATTATTTTCCTTTTGATATTCCGTTATGGAATGAAAGATATTGATGTTATTCTCGGAGGTTCTGTAATTGATAAAGATGGGAAGATAATTGAGAAGGCAAAGGGTGAATAATATGTCTTCATTAAATGATAATGAATCAGCTATGTTAGAAACTGTGAATTTATTTCCTGATGATTTCCTTGTAGGAATGAGACTTGATAAATTTCTTTCTGATGAAAGAGAAGATATGTCACGTTCATATATTCAGCAGCTTATAGATGCAGGAAATATAAGTGTTAATGATAAAAAAGCCAAGGCAAGTTATAAGATAAGGAAGGGCGATAAGATTACTCTTGCCATTCCCGAACCTGAGGAATTATCCATTGAACCTGAGAATATTCCTCTGGATATTGTCTATGATGATAATGATATTGTCATAATCAATAAGCCTCAAGGGATGGTTGTTCATCCGGCAGTAGGCCATTATAGCGGAACTTTGGTAAATGCTCTTATGTATCATTTTGGTAATCAGCTTTCCGGAATCAACGGAATAATGCGTCCCGGCATAGTTCATAGAATTGATATGAACACATCAGGGCTCTTGGTTATCTGTAAAAATGATATGGCTCATAAGAGTTTAAGTGAGCAGTTCAGCGTTCATTCTATTACCAGAGAATATACAGCCATTGTTTATAATTCATTTTCGGAAACTGAAGGAACAGTGGATAAACCTATAGGTAGAAGTAAGAATGACAGAAAGAAGATGGCTATAGTTCCTGATGGAAGAAGAGCTGTTACACATTATACGGTTCTGAGAAAACTCAAAAATGATTTTTCTTTGGTTCAGTTAAGACTTGAAACAGGACGTACTCACCAGATTAGAGTACATATGACAAGTATCAATCATCCTCTTTTGGGAGATGATGTATATGGGCCTAAGAAATGTCCTTTTAATCTTGCGGGACAGATGCTTCATGCAGGAAAACTCGGTTTTATTCATCCATCAACTAAGGAGTATATTGAGTTTAATTCAGAACTTCCTGAGTACTTCAATAAGGTATTATCAAGACTTGAATAATAATATGGCTATGTTGTATAATAATCATTGATTATGGATTAATACTTGAATTTAGGAGGATATAATATAATGTGGTGGATTGTTTTAGCAGTAGCTATCGCAGCATATATTATTATAAATATTTATGTTGCACTGGATTTCAAAAAATTCCGTGTTGGACATGATGAATATAATGTAAATGATTATATGTATGACAAGATGGGATTATTCCTTTTTGTCGGTGCATTATTCTATTTCCCAATATTTATTGTGGATATGGTTTATGATAGAAAGCATCTTAAAGAACTCCGTGCTGAATATGAAAGCAAAGTAGCTAGCGGCGAGATCGATAAGGATGCACTTAAAAAACTTAAAGAAGAAACTCTTAATCGTAAGAGTGAGAATAAGATTCATATTGATGCACCTGTGGTTGAAGATCTTGATGATGTTGATGATTTTGATGAAGATGAAGAAGACAACAGTGATAATGAATCAACAGAGGTACTCAATAAAAAAGATTAATAAGATTAAACTATTAAATCTGAATGTCGTATTTGACGGCATTCAGATTTTTTTATTTCTGAAACAAATTAATACGGTTTTATATGAAGTGAAATGAACGGATTTATGATTTTTATAAAAAATGATGCAAATTGATACAAATTGATACAAGTTTGAAACATTTATCTGTAATAATCAGTATTGTAAAACGAAAATAAGCTTATTTTTGGAGTGTACATTATGAGACGGTTTAAAAGGTTAAAAAAAGTATTTACATGTTCGGCGATGATCTTAGTTCTGTCAGGCCTGACGGGATGTTCAATGGAAAGAAAAAATGATTTAGTAGAAATACCGCCGAAGCCATATGAAGGGATGGAATATCCTATGGCCTATGTTCAAAAAGGTGATCTAATTTATGATATCGAAGAAGAGATGGTTCTTGATAATTATAAAGAACGTGGATACCGTCTCAAAGAAGATGAGATTATGTCATCCGGATATGCTGATGTCGAATTTGATGAACTTATGGTTGATATAGGTGACAGCGTTAAAAAAGGTGATGTGCTTGTAAAATTCAAGTCAAAATCCCTCGATGATGAGATCAAACAATATGTTGATCAGAAAGAATTAGCAGAAGCAAAAATAAGACATCTGGAAAACAGAAAAAGTATCAATCCGGATGAAGATATAAAGAAGGAAGTTAATTCCTGCAATGACTCCATCATTATAGCTGAAGCTTATCTTGAAGAATTAAATGCTTTTAAAGATAAACTTATATTTAAAGCAGAAGAAGATGGCGTAGTCATGAAAGTATCGGATGCAGCTTACAGTAAAAATATAGATTTTGTTTCGGACTATGTGGTTGTCCAAAGCGGTGATGATACATATAAAGTTGAAACACAGGTTCCTGTAAAGATTAAAGAGGGACAGGATATAGTGGCAACCAGTGCATATATGAAACTGGATGCAACGGTAACTAAAGTAGAAAAAAGTGCTGCAGGAACTGTTTTATATATAAAGATCAAAAATAATCTTGAGAAGAAAATAATTGTTAAAGGTTTATCTGCCCATATTGCCAAGGAAATTAAGAAAGATGTTATTTATTTACCTTCTGTATGCGTTAAGAATAAAGATGATAAATACTATGTATTTACCTTGAATGATGAAGGGATAAGGGTAGCCAAAGAAATACAGGTCGGCGAAGTAGTCGGTGAAAATATAATTATCAAGGAAGGACTGAGCGAAGGTGAAAAAGTTATTGCGAAATAAAATCAACATAAAATGCCTCTTAATGGCTTTCATTATGACTATATCAACTTTTTCGATTTCGGGATGCGGCAAAAAGTCATATGATGAGCCTGAACTTCTTGAACCAAAGAATGCTATGGTTACTTTCGAAAAACCGGCTCTTAGGGAACTGAAAAAGATTGATTATTTAGTAGGAACAGTAGTTCCGAAAGAATATCCTGTTTTTACAACAGAGAATATTTCAATCAGCAATATGAAAGTAAAAGTCGGTGATTATGTTAAAAAAGGTGACATTATCGCCGAGGGATTAATGTTAAGTGAAGAAGAAAAACTGAATGATATTGCTGAAAGTATTAATAATGAAAGAAGTCAGAAATCTATTTCAAACGATAAGACTGACCTCGATATTCAGGGTAAACGATATGATTATGATGAAGCTGAAGTAAATGGTGACTATGATGCCATGGAAAAAGCTGAAATGGAAATAGAACTTTGCGAAGAAGACAGAAGATACGAAAATGAGCTTTATGACAGAACTATTAATGAAAAGACAAAGAATTATGACGAGCTCAAAGATAAGATTGATAAATCATATATAGTTGCAACACATTCGGGATATGTAACATATGTAAAGGAACTTGCAACTTCAAGTGTTGCACTTCCGAATGAAGTTGTTGCTGTTATAAGTGATTATGATGATCCATATATCATCTGCCGTGACAGTAATATCATCAATACTGATTGTGATGATTATGATGAAATATATACATATGTAGACGGTAAGAAGGTTGAGGCAAAAGAAATAAAGTATTCTCAGAATGTTAAATCTTTGGCAAGTATAAACAATTCCGGCCTTCCGCTTAAATTCACTACAAAAGATATAAAGAAATACAAAATGGGACAAAATGTCTTCATTATTCTTAAAGAGACTTTAGCTAAAGATGCATTATCCATATGCATGAACTGTATCAAATACGAAGGAACCATTGCATATGTTTATGTTAAGAACAACGAAAGCGTTGAGAGACGAGATATAGAGCTTGGAGAAAATGACGGACAGTATGTTGAAGTTAAATACGGCCTTGATCTGGATGATGAAGTTCATACGGAACTCTCAAATGTAAAGCCTTCAACTTATAAAGACTATACTATTACAACTGAAGATTTTATCTCAGAAGTAAAGAGCAAAAACATTAATACTAAAAATACTAATATTTACGGATTCTATAACAAACATAATAATGTTGTTTTTGAATCAATAGATGTTGAATTCGGTCAGGAAGTTAAAAAGGGAGATCTTCTTTTTACTTATAAAACTGATATTACTGCAGCAACTATAAAAGAATGTGAGCAGAGGATACGTTCTCTCCAGCAGAATCATGAAGATGCTTTGGAAATGTATAGTCAGTTAAGAGAGAATATCGAAAACCCTCCGATCAAGGAAGAAAATGTACCAGGTATTTATAATACTGATGATTCACAAAGCAATCCTTTAAATAACAGTAATGATCAAAATGCGTCACCTTCGATAGATTCGGATATTGTACCTGATGATAAAAAACTTGCTACGCCAAATGATGCAACATCCAGTGATGCTAAAAAACATAATGAGGAATCAACTGAAAATAATAAAGACGAAAAAAACAAGGATGAAATACAGAAACCTGTAATTCCCGAACGCAAAGTTTTATATGCTGAAGAACGTAAAGATCTTTCATTACAGAGTTTAGATTATGATATTTCGCTGGAAAATCTCATTTACGATTCAATGCTTAAATCATTACAGAAAAATCTTGATCTTATGAAAGAGAATAATGATGGAAATGGTATTATCAGTGTTTATTCGGATAGAGACGGCATCGTAAAACTCATTAATCCATATATACATTTAGGTAAATTCTACTCAGAGAAACAGCATGTCGTTTCTATAGGAGATGATAGTTATAATGAAGTTGTCGTTGAAATGAGAAAGATCAGGAAAAAGAATGAGAACACGAGTTATGTGGGTGAAGTACCTGAATATCCAATGAAACAGGCTGAACTGGGTAGAGAGATATCTGTTGAATTTAACGGAAAGATCTATAAAACCAAGTCAATTGGATTTAGCGGGGTTGTTAACCAAAATGGTGTTTATGGACGTGCTATATATCCTGTCGAGCAGGACGGAAAAGTATTTATTGTAAGTTGTACTCCTAACGAAGGATTTGATGACCAGTTCCATATTGAAAAATTTAAAGAGGATTTCAATTATGAGGAAGCATTCCAGTCCAGAGCAGACGGGGACCTCATGATACATTTTAATTTCAACGAATTTTATGACATTCCGCTTATCGATGCCGGTGTTGTCTATACTGAAATGTTTCACAAAACGGAACTTACTTATGTTTGGAAAAAAGTAGGTGATGAAGTTGTGAAAGAATATGTCAAACTTGCACCTATAAAGGATGAGAAAGGCAATAATCTTTCCAAATATATGATACTTGACGGAATCGAAGTAGGAGACGTTGTTATCAGAGAGATAAGTGATGATAGTTCTTCCGGTACAAATCCGGAAGCAGATACACAGACATCAGAAACAGAAATAAATACGGAGGAATAACCGATGCTTCAGATAATACGTAAAAAATTAAGAAGTAAAAAGCTTTTAAATGGTTGCTTGTTTTTCGGAATAGTTATTCTTATTGCTGTATTCTCTGTTATTCCGATGTTTGAAAGCGGTGCTTTGGATAATGTTATTGAATATAAATTCGAAGATTATTCAGAGGAAAATTCAAATTTCCCATCAACTATTTCAAGATGGGATACTTATAAAGGTGATGAAAATCAGAATATAACATATGAAGCATTCCAAAATCATGTACATAAATACATAAATAAATGGAATGAATATCTTGAACTTCCAATAATCGCTGAGCAGCTTTTCTATAAATTTAATGCAGGAAGATTTGAGGCGGATCTTGATTCAAAAGAAAAGAATATTGAGATAGGAACTTTTGAGAATATCGAAGATCATATGGTTTTCCATGATGTCGAGACAGATATTAATAAATCGGTAACAGAAAATGAAGCTTATCCGGTTTATATGTCAAAAGTTATTATGGATGAACTGAATCTTACAATCGGTGAAGTTCTTACATTGTCATCATTTTCCGATGAGAAAAATGACGATGTTAAAGTTAAGATCGTCGGTTATGTAGAAGAAAAAGATCCGAATGAATATTTCTGGTATACAAAGCAGAGAACAAGACTTTATACACTTTTCGTTAAAAATGATACCTTCGAAAAGATGATGACAGAGCATAAGGTAAGCGGCGTCGCATATGAGATCAATGTTTTATATGATTACAGATATATTACTAAAGATAATATCTATGTGGTAGTTGATTATCTTAAACAGTTTCAGAGAAAAGATAAATCTTTCAAATGTAAATTCCTGGAAGTGCTTAGAAATTACTCAGATATTGAAAGAAATATAAAGATAATCATCATTTCAATTCTTATACCGCTTTTTGTCCTTCTCCTTTTATTCATTTATATGGTTTCGGACAGAATAATAGAAGCGGAAGAAACTGAAATAAATGTTCTGAGAAGCCGAGGTATATCAAGATATACGATTATAAAACAGTACATTTTGCAGTCATTTCTGGTTGGTTTATTAGCATTAATCCCTGGAGTTCTTCTTGGATACGGACTGACTAAGCTTGGTGCTTCATCAGTAAGTTTCCTCGATTTTAAATTCAGGAATTCACCGACATATACATTAAATCCGATGGTTGCTGTCTATGCTACAGCTGCAATTTTGATATCAGTGATAATATCTATTATTCCGGTTATTATCATGTCGAAAAATACAACCATATCAAACCGTGGACGTAATCATAAGATTACAGGCAAAAATTTTATCGAGAAATATTTCTTGGATATCATTTTACTCGGAATATCTATTTACCTTTTATATAACTACATCAAGCAGAAAGGTATTATGATCACCGATATTCTCAGTGGCAAGATGATGGATCCGTTTATTTTCTTCAATGCTGAATTATTCATTTTTGGTGCAGCATTTTTGATGATAAGACTTTCAAGACTTATAGTTCTTTTGGTCTTTAAGCTTAGGAAGAATAAATGGAAGCCTGGAACTTTAGCAGCATTTTTGGAAGTTCTCAGAACAAGAAAGAAATCATGGGTTATTTCTGTTTTCCTTATACTTACTATTTCAATGGGTATCTATAATGCAAACCTTGCAGAAACAGTTAATACCAATAAGAAAGTAAGACTTTCAAATGATATAGGAACGGAGATCATACTTGAACCGGTATACAGTGTAACCGAAAAAGGCGAAGATGGTGGCTGGGTTGTATCAGGTCCGACATTTAATGAACTCAAGGGAATGTTAAATGACGGAATCGCCGATAATATGGCTTCTGTTTATAAAACAGACAGAGCATCGGCTTCTACCGATAAGGGTAATGTTGAAAAAATAGAATTATACAGTATCAACAGTTACCAGTTTGGTAAATCAGCCAAATTCGATACAACTTTAAATAAAAGACACTGGTTTAATGATCTGAATGCTCTTTCGCAGGTATCTCAGGGTGCAATCATTTCAAGAGATTTTGCTGAAGATTATAACCTTGATATAGATTCAACTTTCAGAGTTAATATTGAGTCTCCGGTTGTACATGATGACAGTTCAAAATCAGCACAAACAACTGTCAATGTAAATGTTGTGGCGATAGTCGACAATTTCCCGGGATATAACGGATATTATTACGAAAAAGATAATAAGAAGATAGAAGAAAAGAAAAAATATCTTTGTGTTGTAAATGAAACACTTCTTTCACTTAATTATGGTGATGTCGTTCCTGAATACTGGATCGATCTTGCTGAAGGAAAAGGTGTAGATGATATAAAACAGTTTTTAAACGATAATAATATCGAAAAATCATCAATAACAAGTTATGACATAGAGATTGAAAAATTCTTCTCATCAGCTGTTATCCTTATAACAAATGGTTTATTCAATATAAGTTTTATCGTATCGATGATCATCTGCGTAATAGGATTTCTTATTTACTGGCTTACATCTATACGTTCGAGACAAATGTATTTTGGTATATACAGGGCAATGGGACTTGGCATGAAGGGGATTAATCGTATGCTTATCAAGGAACATTTCTTTAGTACATTCTTCTCGGTAATTTCAAGTTTTATTGTAGGTGCTTTAACATCGAAGTGTTTCATTGACCTTATAAGCTGTGTATATCTTCCGGAGAAACATAGTATCCCGCTTGAGATACTTGTTTCACAGAAAGGAATTATAAGAATAGGAATCTTTATAGCTATAGCCATAGTTTTATGTATGACCATTATCATTAAATACATTAAAGACATGAATATAACTGAAGCGATTAAAATGGGTGAAGAGTAATTTAATAGGAGTGATTTATATGATTAAAAAGAGGAAGGTTGGTAAAATCATTTTGTTCTCGTCAGTTGTCATCATATCATTATCGATGACAGCTTGTAGGAAAAAGTCGAAGAATATTTCAGAATATAACGAAGATGAACAGGGGAAAGGTACTGAGTTAAATTCCGGAAATTCCGATTCAGATAATGAAAGAAGTGTTTTAACAGAATCTTGGAATGAAAATCTCCGAGGTGGCAATGATGGTTTTTCATCAATCAAGATCAACACATCAATAAGTGAATATGATCCTGCGGATTTAAATATATATTCGGTGAAATATAAAGCATTTAATCCTGAATATAAAAAAGAATTATGTGAAGATATTTTTGATGAGAAGACTGTTGATGTTTACGATTATAGTAATCCTACTAAATCGATATATGATGAAAAGATAAGTGATCTGGATGCTTTATATAAAGAACCAACTTATAATGAAACAGGATTTGAGAATTTTTATCCTGCATCACCAAGAGGGTACGGTTATGATTTTGAACTTAAGGATAAAGTTGATGCCTTTGATAAAAATGAGATTTTAAAAAGGATAGAAAAATTTGAGTCAAAAAAAGAAAAAGCACCCGAAAAGTTAGATAATAACTTTACGTATGATGGTTATTCCGGACTTATAGATGGTGAGGAATATTATATGTATTTCGGAAACAGAAATTATGATGAATATTTAAATTCACCTATTTCTGTACAAAAAAACAACAGAGTAATTACCTTGATGAAAAAGGATATTCAAGGATTAAATAATACCGAAAAAAATATGGATGATATCCTGGAAGCAAATTTTGATGCTGTAATTTCATACGAATATAAAAATACCGATTTGAATGTATCAGATGAATGTATAAATACAGCAGATGAATTTGTCAAAAAGATAGGCTTTGGTGATTATCAATTAAAGAAAGAAACCTATAGGCTTAAGTGGGGCAATAAACTTAATCTGTCATATGTTTATTCACAAGGATTTAAGTTTTGTCCATCAACCTCTTATGAAATAGAAGGTGGCTACGCACTCAGATATTCACTAATTTCTGATAATTCAGATAGATTTAATGATTATGATGTTCCTTTAGATAATTATTCTGAGGACAAAGACGTTTTTGACAGGAATAGTGATATATACGTTTTTGTAAATGATGATAATAAAATCTTAGGTTGTCAGATATATAATCCTGCACAACTTATTAAAACAGAAAATGTAAAAAGTCTTATATCTGCAAAAGATATTCAGGAGATTACCGAAAACAGTGTTAATAACAAAAATTCATGGAATATAACAAGTTATAATTTATCTTCATTCGATATTGATTCAGTAAAATTAACATATTTTCCTTTTGAGTCAGATACAAATAATGATGAATACAAGTTAATCCCTTGTTATATCATTTATAAAAAAACAGGCGAATATAATCCTAATGTTACGCTTGATAAAGATTTATATGTGGTAGACGAAGTTAGTGTAACTCCTTGTCTGGTGATTAATGGAATTGATGGAAGTATTGTAAATATAAAAGATACTCTTGATGATTATCCCAAAGGCGCAAATAACGGAAATATTGGATATGGTAACTTAAAAGATTATAAATGGGAAAGGTTTAAAGAATATGAAGAAAAATAATTTATTATGTGCAGCAGGGTTAATCTTAGCTTTATCCTTATGTTCCTGCGGTAAAAAACAAGCAGGTACTATTGAAGATTATAATGTCGATAGTACAAATGACGGTGAAAATCAATCTATGGATAATACGGAGCAAGATACAGAATATCCGGGTGATACTTCAGACATGGATGATTATTATCCTGCGGAAATGAGTTATGATGAAACATGGAAAGAAACTCTAAACGGTGGTAATGATGGATTTGATACAGTAAAAATTGACTGTGGATATAATAGATTTGATAAAACTCCTATTACAGTAGATATCTTTGATGTACCGGAATTTACAAACGAATATCATAAAAAAATATGTGACAGCATCTTTGATCAGAGCAAAGTAGAAGTATATGATCATAAGAATCCGACTAAAAAAGCTTTACAGGAAAAGATTGATACATATGAAAGTATTCTGAATTATTATGATAAAGCTTCTGATACCAGAAAGATAATGTATTATTTTCCAAATAAATTAATTAGTTTGAATGATGAATATACATTTCAGGAATCTCTTGATAAAGCAAGTAAAGATGCAATCGTAAATAAAATATCAGATTTAAAATCATCATATGAAAAAGCTCCTGAAACAATAGAAAATGATTATTCATATGAGGGATATTTAGGTAAGATCAATAATGAAGATTACTATCTGTATTTTGGCAACAGAAATCTTGATGAATATGTAAATTCACCGAGATCATATCAGATTAATAACCGCGTTATAACTATCATGAAAAAAGACTTGAATTATGATTTGACAGGTGTTGCTTTAAGTGATGACAACATGAATCAGAACATTTTTTTAAACGATGCACATGAAGATATTAATCTCAAAGTAGACGATATAGAAAAGTTTGACATTAAATTCAATTGCATTAACAATTTTTCTCATTATTCTATTGGTTATACGGGATTAAGTATTAGCGATCATACTGTAATTCCTGATGACAGTAATTTAAATGATTATGATAAAGAGATGAAACTTGCGGAAGAGTTTATAGGAAAACTTGGTTATACTGATTGTTATGTAGAATCAATTGAACCTATTTGTTGGTCAACACCAATGTCAGCTGCACTATTTCTTTCAAGAGATTATAAATTTCAGCCATTTGATATGAAATTATATGATGAAACCGGTGGTATAAAAATATCATATAAGATCAAAGCAGAATCAAGTAAATATTGTTCTATTTCAGAAACTTATAATTTTGATGCTTTCGCTGAATCCGGTGATACATATCATTTTGATAATAATATAGATGTATTTATAAAGGGTGATGAAATACTCGGATGCCAGATTTTAAATCCAATTACACATAAGAAAAGTGAAGGGGTCAAACAATTATTAGACTATGAAGATGTTAAAGACATTGTAAAAAATAGCGTAAATGACAAATCTGTATGGAATACTAACGGAAATGATCGCGATATTGTGGAAATTGATAGAATGCAATTCGCTTATTTCCCGATTCGTTCAAAAGATGACCCATCAGAATATAGTTATATTCCGTGTTATGTTGTCTATCATGATATAGATATAAATATAGGCGGATTAGCAATTAACAAAAACTATTTCTATCCAACGTTAATAATCAACGCATTAGATGGAAGTTATATAAATGTAAGCGAACAATTGGAAAATTATCCTATGGGAGCTTCGAATGGAAATAAAGGGTATGAAAGTTTATCTAAACTTCAGTGGGAAATGTTTAATAAAGAGGATTAATTAACTTCATTAAGAGGTATTAAGGAGAAGGTATATGAAAAAAAGAAGAATGCTTGTAACTATGGCAGCTGTATCATTATTATCATTCGCATCATGCGGAAAAAAATCAAAAACAATAGATGATTATGATATTGATAATGATACAAATATTTCATCCGAAGCTGCGACTGTTGAAACCAATGATTCAAATGAACCGGTTCATTGGTCAGAAAAATATACATTAAGTGATAGTAAGATTACAAATGTAATCGTCAGAGTTGATTATGAAAATGCTGACGATGAAAAGCAGACCATTTCAACAGTTAAATTTGAGGAAATGAATAAAGACTATATAAAGAATCTTTGTGATAAAGTATTTGACTCAGAACCTATTGTTTATGATGCAAATGCCAAAACAAAAAGATATTACGAAGACAAGATAAAGTTAAATGAAGACTGCTTAAATATTTATAATCAGTTCATGCCGGGTAATAAGGATAATATAGAAAAACTCAATAAGAATATAAATACATTAAAAGACGAGATGGAAAATGCTCCCGAAAATGTAGATAATGATTATTCTTATGGTGGATACATCGGAAACATAAACGGAACAGAATATTATATGTGTCTCGGCAATAGAAACTTTGATGAGATGACACAGCTCCCGACAACATTTGCATTTGACGGTAGAATAATATCTTTATTCAGAAGCGATTCATTGTCTATGTTTAATTCGGATGATTCAAATAGTTTTAAGGGTTCTTATAATGATGATCAAATAGCAGAAGCTAATAAAGTCAGATATTTTGAACAGTATCCTTTTGATTCATCTCTCGGATGGCCTAAAAACATTGAGAATAAAGCGAACAGCAAACAGGACGTTCTTCTTGAGAAGGCTAAAGAATTCGTAAATCAGCTTGGATTTTCGGATTATATGTATAACGGCCAGTATTATAATATTTTATATTATAAGGGTGTAGACCGTGATGTCTTCAAAGCACTGGAAGTTTACGATGAGAATCTTGAGTTTACAAGAATATCTGATTTTGAAGGATATGCATTTGTATTCAGTATTACAGGTGAAACTTCAAAAATATTTGGTTCCTACGACCTTATCATGCCGGCTTATACCGAAAAACTCGATTGTGCAGATCCTAGATCATATATTTCGGTTTATGTGACAGATAATGGTGTAGTAGGTTGCAGCATTACTAATCCGGCAACACTCATTAAATCAGAAGATGTCAGTTCGATCATCAGTTTTAATGATTTCAAGGATATATATCAGAATAATTATAACGATGAATCTATATATAATATACCAACCAATTCAGAAGCTACAGTTATAAACCTTGAAAATATATTACTTACAAGCTTTCCGATTAAATCAGATGAAAAGGGTGTATATAAATATGTTCCTGCTTATTTACTTTACAGCAAGTTTTTAGCACCTAATTCTCCTTTTGATTCAAAGAGCTATCAGAGATATATTAAACCATTTGTGCTTGTAAATGCCATAGATGGAAGTATAATAAAAATCGAAGATAATCTTACTGATTATCCTGATGGCTTCTACCATGGAAATGAAAGCATGGAAATATACTTCGGTGGAATTCAAAATAATAATCAACAAGGTGAAGGGGAAACAAAATATAAATGATAAAAATACTTGTTGTTGAAGACGAAAAACCTATTTCAGATCTCATAAGACTTAATCTCAGAAAAGTAGGATATGAAGTAAAAGCAGTTTATAACGGAGTTGATGCAATAGAGATCGTTGACAAAGAAAGATTTGATTTAGTACTGCTTGATATAATGCTTCCCGGAGCAGATGGCTTTGAAGTTATGGATTACATCAAGCCGCTTAATATACCGGTAATATTTATAACAGCAAAATCTGCTCTTGATGACAGAATAAAAGGACTTACCTCTGGTGCAGAAGATTATATGATCAAACCTTTTGAAATATCGGAACTGCTTGCAAGAGTAAATATCGTTTTAAGAAGATTTGATAAAACCGAAAAAATTCTTAGCTTTCATGATCTCAGTATCAATACCGAAAGTATGGAAGTTAAAAAGAATGATGAAACCATAAAACTTACTCCTAAGGAATTTGAGATGCTGGTTTTATTCGTTCGCAACAAGAATATAACAATATATCGAGATAGGATATATGAAGAAGTCTGGGGCGGTGAATCTGATTATGAAACAAGGACTGTTGATATTCATGTCCAAAGACTCAGAAAAAAAGCAGGACTTAAAAATTCACTCGTCACAGTATATAACATGGGATACAAATTGAAGGATGACTAATTAATTGAAATTCAGATATAAAGTACTTTTGATCAATTTAATAGTATTATCTATTGCGCTTGGTGTCATAGAATATTTGTCTGTTAGAAGGGATTTTTTCAATTCAATTGATTCGGAGCTTAGTGTCGCCGTTTCTGAGAATAATCTTTTTAAGGCTTCACTTGAATATGAGTTTCTGTCTCTTTTGAATAATCCTACATATAACAGCTATATACCTACAAGCGCTGTGAATGATATGGTTAAAAAGGTACATAACGGAGTACTTATTTCAGAAAGTTCTTTATATGTAATATATAATGATGAACTTATCTATACAGGGGATGACGATGTCGAAAGTATTCCGAAGGAAATTACGTCGAATGAAAATCATAAAAAAATATATTACATTAAAAAAATAAATAATAAGCATTATATATTTATCAGGTCGGAAAGTATCTTTGATAAATATAATTTCACCATTATTTCGAAAAAAAACATCTCGAAGGTTTATACGCAGTTAAAAAACAATCTTAATTTCATGAGAATTCTGTCCCTGATAGTTTTGGTAATTGCAGCAATTATCATCTATCTTGTCAGCTATTATTTGACAAGGCCTCTTGAAGAGCTCAACAAAGTAACAACCCGTATATCGGGAGGTGAATATGATGTAAGAGCAGACAATAAATCAGATGATGAGGTTGGTATTCTTGCTGATAATTTCAATACCATGGCAGGTTCCGTTGAAGAATATATAGGCGAACTAAAAGATATGGTTCACCGAAGAGACCAGTTCGTTGCGGATTTTACTCATGAGATGAAGACTCCTATGACGACAATTATAGGTTATGCAGATACATTAAAAAATGTAGAGCTTTCGGAAGATGAGAAAAATATGTCTCTTGATTATATATATTCCGAAGGTAAACGTCTTGAAACCATGTCACAAAAGCTATTCAAACTTATTTATCTGAAAAGCCATGATATACCGATGGAAGAAGTAAGTGCGGATGAAATGGGTAAAGAAGTTGTGCTTCTTATGAAACCTGTTATGGACAGGAAGAAGATAAAGGTCATATCCAACTTCGAAAAAGGTGATATATACGGAGACAAGGAACTGATCAAGACTGTATTTATCAATATACTTGATAATGCAAGAAAAGCTTCAAATGAAGGCAGCGATATTTATTTTAACGGACATGTTGTAGAAGACGAAGCTAACGAAAAAATGTATGAAGTGACCATTAAAGATAATGGTATAGGAATATCGGAAGAAGATCAGAAAAAGATTTTTGATGAATTTTATATGGTTGATAAATCCAGAGCTAGAAAAGAAGGTGGAGCCGGTCTTGGAATGTCACTTGTATCTATCATTCTCAACAGACATAATGCAAAAGTTCTGATTGATAGTGAACTTGGTAAAGGAACTACTTTTACGATCAAGTGGCCGATTACCGGAATGGAATCAAATGAAGAAACGTTGGAATAAGAAAAGTTTTATTTTAATATTTACTGCTTTAATATTTGCTGTTTGCAGCATGATTCTGCCCGGAATTCTTATAAATCGTCATTATAAGGAAGAAATAAACAGCGTAAAAAAAGTTCCTGATAAGTATTATCCTACAAACTCAAATTATAATGTTATCAAGAATTCTTCTCAAAAATTGACTGACTACCAGGTGAGGCAGCTTCTTTCAGGAGTATGGGAAAGTAGAATCAGCGAACTTTCAAATGATTATTGGGATAAAAGCGGATACCTCATATCTCAATCAGCAAAAGAAAAATTAAATAATCTTTATGGTATAGGATTTAGTCCAATATATGTGAATTCTGATTATAACGAATGGTACAACTGGGATGTTAAAGTTTTAATGGCTCTTGATACAAATCTTCTTACTTATGCCGGAATCATGAATATGACGGAATTTAATCATTATATCAAGGATACTAAGATACTTGTATGCCAGACCGATAAAGATAATTTGGTTATGCTGGAAATATACACAAAAGATGATAATGTTATCGCCAGCTTCAATCCATATTACCCTGACGGTAAGATCATAGCACTGGCATCTATCATGCTTGGTCCCGATTATTCTATATCAAAAATTGAAACTGCAAATGGATTAAATGAGCAGCTTGAAGATAAAATATTTAATAATACTATTTATGATTATGTAACAAGCAAAGAACTGAAGATAGAAAATTATGATTTAAGTAAGCTTAAGGTTAGTAAAATCAGCGTAGGATCGAATGCTTCAGATCATACAAGATATGATTTCTATATTTATTTATATATTGACAAAAATTACTATATCGCAGGTCTGATTCCTGCTGAATGATGAATGCTGAAAGGATGGATCGGCTAAAATGGATAATAATGTGATCATAACAGGAGAAAACATCTCCAAGATATATCAAAATGGTAAAAATGAATCATTTCCCGCTCTTGATAATGTCTCTATCGAGATTCCAAGATCGAAATTAACTATAATTAAAGGTCGATCAGGATCAGGAAAAACAACTCTTATAAATATGCTCAGTGGACTTGATTCACCTACCTCAGGCACTATTCGTATGAATGATGTCTGCATCAATGAAATGAATATAAATGAGCTTGAAGATTACAGAAGAATTCATATGGGATTTGTATTTCAGTCTGTGGCTTTATTCCCGATAATGAGTGCTTATGAAAATGTTGATTTTGCGCTCAGGCTTGCTGATTATAAAGATAATAGAGACGAAAGAATTAAAGAAGCAATGAGCATGGTTGGTATAGAGGAAAGAATGAAGCATAATCCTGAAGAAATGTCAGGTGGTGAGCAGCAGAGAGTTGCTATCGCAAGAGCAATTGCGCCAAAGCCTGATGTTGTATTCGCTGATGAACCAACAGGAGCTCTTGATACAGAAAACGGTATTAAGGTTGTATCGCTTTTTAAGCATTTGATTGAAAAAGAAGGAATCACCATAATCATGACGACTCACGATCCCGGTCTTATGCAGATGGGTGACAGAGTTCTTGAAATGAATGATGGTAAGATAATCAATATTATTGACAATGATTAACAGTAGGTGGCTTATGAAGAGAAAAAAACATAAAAATGAAAAGGACAATTTAATCGATACATCCTTATTTAAAGATGAAAATAATGAAGGAACCGGTGAAGATGAATCATTAAATGATGAATACGGTAATGTGACCGGCATGGATGATTCAGCAGATGATGAATCTAATGATATAACAGATTCCGATGATTCTTTAGGTACCACAAATCCGAATAAATCAGTAGATGCTGAAGAAAGCGGCAAATCAAAAGAAGATAATACTCCGAAAGATAAAGATTATATCGTACAGTGCGACGGTCTTGTTAAACTTTATAAGACAAATGAAGTTGAAGCAATGGCATTACAGGGGCTTGAACTTAATATCGAAAGAGGAGAACTTATAGCTATTATTGGTAAATCCGGAAGTGGTAAATCAACACTTCTCAATATTATAGGTGCCCTTGAGCAGCCTTCTGCAGGTAAGATAATTATAGACGGTGAAGATTTAAGTCTTATGTCCAGAAAGGAACTCGAAAAGCTCAGAAGAAAAAAGATTGGATTTATTTGGCAGAAATCTTCACAGAATCTATTTCCTTATATGACTGCTGTTGAGAATGTGGAATCACAGCTTTATTATCAGAAAATGTCTAAGGCGGAAAGAAGAAAGAAAGCTCTGGAGCTTTTAGATGAAGTAGGTCTTAAAGATAAGGCGGATTCATTTCCCAGAGAAATGTCAGGTGGTGAGCAGCAGAGAGTTACTATTGCGGCTGCCCTCATAAAAGATCCGGAAATCCTTCTTGCCGACGAGCCTACAGGTGCTGTGGATACTAAAACATCTGATATGATTCAAAATCTTTTCAGAAAACTTAACCAAGAACGCGGAATAACTGTTATAATAGTAACACATGATATCAGTCTTGCTAATAAAGTTAACCGTGTTGTAATGATTTCGGATGGTCGAGTAACCACTGAAAAGGTCATGAAGGAGAAATACCAGAAGAGTATCTCTTCTTTGGATTCAGAAACATTTGATATGTCTCTTGTTCATGAAGAATATTCTGTACTTGATAAAGCCGGACGTCTTAAGCTTTCAGATGAGATCAGAGAGCAGACAGGAATAACATCTACACGTGTTAAAGTTGAAGTCGTTGACGGCAAGGTTGTTATCAGCAGTATTGATGACTAATTGAAAGAGGTATTTTTAAATGAAGAGTAAGATAAGATTTGTTATAGGAATAATCGTCGAAATAATTGCAATCATTTGCATTCTGATGTATTTCAACACAACCGGAACTTTATCAAAGATTTTACTTTATGCAGGTCTGGGACTTAATGTTGTAAATATTCTTATTTTTGCCATGGTTAGCAATGATGAGGATAATAATAAACTTTACTAAAACCTTTTTGATCTATTTGGGGGTATTTTATGGTAAAAAAGATTTTTATAGGTATTACCATTTTTATACTTGGTATGCTTGTCGGATTATTCTGCGGCAAAAAGCTTTTTGATAAAGGTAAATATGACCAAAGAATGGATGAAATAATGGCCGATGACATCGAAGTCGAAAGGAAATGGTTGATTGACAAAGATAAGGTTCCTTATGATCTGAATGATAAAGATGTTTATGTATATGATATTATACAGACATATTTATGTTTTGATCCGGAAATCAGAGTTAGAAACTATAATTATGATTCAGATTATGAATTTACCATCAAGACTAATATGTCAAAAGATGGTGTTGTCAGAGATGAGTATAACCTGAATATCACAAAAGAAGAATATGAAAATCTTGTACCAAAGCAGGAAGGTAATACTATTCATAAGACCAGATATCAGTTTTATGCGGATAATCAGCTTATATGTATTGATATATTCCATGATGATCTGGACGGACTGGCATATATGGAAATAGAATTTCCGAACAAAGAAGAAAGTGATGCTTTTGAAACTCCGTCATGGGTTATAAAAGATGTTACTGATGATATTCGTTATAAGAACGGACATCTTGCTCGCTATGGAATACCTAAGTAAGTTCATAGTTTTATAAAAAGAACTCCTAAAAAGAGTTCTTTTTATTTCAGCCAAAATGCATTAGAATATAAATGTATTTAAAATGAAGACTTAAGAAACAACAAGGAGATTGATCTCATGAGCGATAATAAAGCTAATATTAACTGGTTTCCCGGACATATGACAAAAGCTGTTAGGGAAATGGAGCAGAACATTAAACTTATAGATATTGTAATAGAGATACTTGATGCAAGAATTCCTTTTTCAAGCAGAAATCCGATAATCGATAAACTTGCTAAAGATAAATACCGTCTTCTTGTATTTAATAAAACAGATCTTGCCGATCCTGCTTTAACAAAAAAGTGGGAAGAGTATTATAAAGAAAAAGGCTGGGTTTCCGTATCTATGGATTCAAGAAAAACCAAAGATGCAAGAAATATCACACCTATAGTTATGGAAATCTGCAAGGAAAAGCTTGAAAGAGACAGAAGAAAGGGCCTTCTTAAAAGACCTATTAAATCCATGATAGTTGGAATTCCAAATGTTGGAAAGTCAACATTTATCAATTCTTATGCAGGAAGAGCCAGCGCCAAGACCGGTAATAAACCGGGCGTTACAAAAGGTGTTCAGTGGATAAGACTCGGAAATAATCTGGATCTTCTGGATACACCCGGAGTTTTATGGCCAAAGTTTGATGATAAGATAACAGGAATCAATCTTGCGCTTATAGGATCTATTAATGATAATATACTCAGCAAATATGATCTTGCACTTCACCTGATCGATTTTTTAGAAAATAACTATTGCGGTATTATTTCAAAAAGGTATAATATTGAAGAGGTTAAAGAAGGTCATGAAGTACTTAGTTCGATAGCTGATACAAGAAGATGTATTCTTAAAGGTGGTGAGCCGGATATTGAGAAAGCAGCCACTATTCTTATAGATGACCTAAGAAACGGAAGTCTTGGAAAGATATCTCTTGAAGAGCCTTCTGCTGATAAGGAGTAAGACAATTGAGTAGCAAAAAGAATAATGATATCGAGAGTATAGATGAAGCCAAAGAGCTTTTCTATGGTCTTGCTGAAGATAGAAAACAGGATAAAAGAGCTCTGAAAGAAGCTGCTAAGGAAGAAAAAAGACTTGCTAAAGAAGCTGCTAAGGAAGAAGCTAAACTTCAGAAATCTAAATCTAAACATAAAGATAATGATGAATCATCAGATTCTGATTCGGCTTTAGAAAATGATGGATCATCAACAGAAGATTCCGAAGAAGAAACAACGGATGAAACAGAAGGAAAAAAGAAATACAGAGGACGCCGTAAAAGAAAAGAGAAGGTTAATATAGTTAAAGAACTTTATTATCTTGCTATTTATATAGGTGTTGTAATTCTTGCCTGCTATCTTATCGTAACTTTCGTCGGTGAGAGAACGACCGTAGACGGTGAATCTATGAATCCGACGCTTCATAATGGCGAAAGTCTTTGGATTGATAAGATAACTTATAGATTCTCAGATCCAAAAAGATTTGATATAGTTGTATTTCCTCCAAAGGATAATCCGGATAATTTATATATCAAGAGAGTTATCGGTCTTCCCGGAGAAACAGTTAGAATTGATGAATGGGGAATCATCTATATTAATGGAAAAGAGCTTAAAGAAGCATACGGACTTGAAGTTATTTCACCTGAAACAAGAGGTGTCGCCAGCAATGAAGTTATTCTGGGACATGATGAATACTTTGTAATGGGTGATAACAGAAATAACAGTCAGGATAGTAGAAAGTCATCCATAGGAAATATTAAAAAGAAAGAGATAATCGGCAAGGCAATATTTAGATTGTCGCCATTATCGAAATTTGGTAAAATCAAGTAGTTATATAAGAGGGAATATATGAGTAAACATTTATTCCCTCTTTCTATGTCGATAGAACTTTTTTATATAAATAAATTTATTAAAGTGGTGTTTGAATGAATATTTGTGAGATAAAAAAAATATATGATTCAATAAATACTCTGCCGATAATGAAGTATGAGGAAAAAAAGAATCAGTATCTTAATCTGATAGAAAATATCAAAAGTGATGAGCGTAAAGGCGTTGTTGCTGTACGAAACAGGGCTGAGAAAGCTGTCGAAGCCATCGATAATGAAGTGAAACGTGTTAAAAACATGATGAAATTCGAAGAAAAGTACAGTGATTATATGTATATCTGCGGAACAGATGAAGTTGGAAGAGGACCTCTTGCAGGCCCTATTGTCACTGCTGCAGTAATACTTCCTAAAGGATTTGTTATCCCTTGTCTTAATGATTCTAAGCAGGTTAAAAAGGAAGTAAGAGAAGAGCTTTATGATATCATTATGGCAAATGCTGTTTCTGTTGGGCTTGGTATGAATTCTGAATCATTTATTGATACTGACGGTATTCAGGAAGCCAACTATGATGCAATGAGAAAAGCTGTTTCCAACCTCAGTATAAAGCCCGATCTTGTTCTTGTTGATGCTGTCAAAATTCCTAAAATGGATATTAAGCAGGTTTCGATCATTAAAGGTGATGCCTTATCTGTATCCATTGCAGCTGCCAGCATTATTGCCAAAGTTACAAGAGACAGACTCATGAAAGAATATGATGATCTTTATCCTGAATATGATTTTAAGAATAATATGGGATACGGATCAAAGAAACATTTGGAAGCTCTTGTTAAATATGGTCCATGTGAAATACACAGAAGATCATTTATAAAGAATTATATTTAATTTATGAATAAAAGATCTGTCGGAAGTGAAAAAGAAGAGTTAGCTGCTGAATTTCTTGCAAATAAAGGCTATCGCATAATAGAAAAGAATTTTTATATAAGGCAGGCTGAAATTGATATAGTAGCTTATGATGAAGTAAGGAAAATCCTTATTTTCGTTGAAGTCAAATACAGAAGTTCTGCCAAAAGCGGTTCTTCGCTCGAAGCTGTAAGTCTTGCTAAACAGAGAAAGGTAAGTAAAGCAGCTCTTTATTATCTTAACTACAAAAAAATCAATCCGGATACTGTTAATATACGCTTTGATGTGGTTGGTATCGACGGAGATAAGATAACGCATATTGAAAATGCATTTATGTATGTAGGTTGAGATTTTTAATAAGACGAGAAAATAGTACTGTAGCAGCACATATTTATTCGATTATTGAATGTATATTATATTTAATAATACAATATTAACAAGAAAACTATATGCACTAATAAAGTGATGAATTAACAATATGATAGATGAAAAAAGATTAACTCAAATAAAAATTGATAATGATACTACCGTTTCTGTCATTAAATCAAAGTTGCTATCTAAATTTGATGACAAGATAGTTCACGGCTTTTCCACAAGACTCGGTGGTGTAAGTAAAGATCATCTTTCTTCGATGAATCTTAGCTTTAGCAGAGGCGATGAAAGAGATAATGTTCTTGAAAATCACAGAAGATTTGCAAAGGCACTGGGCTATGATGAAAAGAAACTTGTTTTTTCGGACCAGGTTCATAAGGATCATATAAGGATCTGTACAGAAGAAGATGCCGGAAAAGGTATAATAATTGAAAGTGATATCAAAGAAACAGACGGACTTATGACAGAAGTTAAGGGGCTTCCCCTTATTACTTTCTTTGCTGATTGTGTTCCGCTTCTTTTTTATGCACCTGATATTAATACAGTGGCAGCTGTACATTCCGGATGGAAGGGTACTTTTTTAAGAATCGGGCCTAAAACCGTGAAACTTTTCAGAGACAGAAATGCAGATATAAGTAAACTTATTTGCTATATCGGGCCTTCAATCTGTGGTGGCTGTTATGAAATAGGTCCTGATACCGCAGAGAATTTCATGGATTTTAATGACGGAATCATTTTAAGAGATAATCATAATGGTAAATATAATCTTTCGCTTCAGAAGGCTATCAGAAAAACTCTGATTAAGGAAGGAATGAAAGAAGAAAATATTGAAATTTCCGATATTTGCACAGCCTGCAACAGTGATATTTTATTTTCACACAGGAAAACAAATGGTAAGAGAGGCAATTTGGCAGCTGTTATTATGCTCAAACAGTAAATGCTGCTCTTTCAATAAAAGGATAATATTATGAAAGAACATCTTATTGTAAGTGTAATTGAAGATAGTCCTGCTGATAAAGCCGGTATTTGTAAAGGTGATATTCTTATCTCATTAAACGGTAAAGAGATCATCGATATTTTTGATTATGATTTTATTGCAGAAGACAGCAGTGTCACTCTCGATATAAGAACTGAAAGTGGCGAAGAAAAGCATTATGAGATAACCAAAGACGAGGGTGAAGATCTTGGCCTTCTTTTTGAAGAATCTTTGATGGATAATTATAAATCCTGCTACAACAAATGTATTTTCTGCTTTATCGATCAGAATCCTCCGGGAATGAGAGAAACAATTTATTTCAAAGATGATGATTCAAGACTTTCATTTCTCCAGGGTAACTATATTACTCTTACCAATATGAAGGATTCGGAAATTGACAGAATCATAGAATATAAACTTGCACCGATCAACATTTCCGTTCATACTACTAATCCTGAGCTTAGATGTCAGATGCTCCATAACAGATTTGCGGGAAAGATCATGGATCAGATTGAGAAGCTTTATCAGGCTGAGATTCCTATGAATTCACAGATAGTTCTGTGTAAAGGTGTAAATGACGGCGAGGAGCTTCTTCGTTCATTAAGAGATCTTGCAAAATATGTTCCGATAATGGGAAGTGTTTCAGTCGTTCCTGTCGGAGTTACAAGATATAGAGAAGGCCTTTTCCCTATGAAGGATTTCACACCGAGCGATGCTGAAGAAGTAATAGACATGATTGAGTATATCCAGGACGAAGTATATGAAAAATACGGAATCCATTTTGCGCATCCAAGTGATGAGTGGTATATACTTGCAGGAAGGGAGTTGCCTTCCGAAGATAAGTATGACGGTTACAATCAGCTTGAGAACGGTGTGGGTATGACAAGACTTCTGTATGATGAATTTACTGATGCCGTTGATCAGGTTCTCGAATATAAGAACAGAAAAAAGAAACTGTTCCATAGAAAGACTAAGGAAGAAAAACTTTTTGAAGCTATGATCAATAAGAATCAGGGACGAAAAGCATCAACTATTTGCGGCATGCTTTCTAAGGACAACAGAATTCATATATGTAATGAATTAAAGCGTGTCAGACCGGATGTAGAATTCATGGTTTATCCTCTGGAGAACAAGTTTTTCGGACCTAAGATAACCGTTACAGGCCTTCTTACCGGAAGTGATATAGTAAGTGGTTTGCAGGGGAAAGAGCTGGGAGATGCACTGCTGATCCCGTCCAGTTGCCTTAAGGCAGACGAGGAAATATTCCTTGATGACATGACTTTGGAGGAATTAAAGAACGCTTTACAAGTAAAGACGGTTATTGTAAAATCATATGGTATTGAATATTTAAAAGATATACTGGGAGTATAAAGATGAGTAAACCCGTAGTAGCCATAGTTGGCAGACCTAATGTTGGTAAATCAACCCTTTTTAATGCTTTGGCAGGAGAAAGGATTTCGATAGTTAAAGACACCCCCGGAGTTACGAGGGATAGAATATATGCAGATATAACCTGGCTTGACCAGAGTTTTACTATGATAGACACAGGTGGTATTGAACCTGAGTCAAGCGACATCATTCTTAAGAGTATGAGAGAGCAGGCTCAGATTGCTATTGATACTGCTGATGTCATTATTTTTCTTACAGATGTTAGACAGGGACTGGTTGATGCGGACTCTAAAGTAGCTGATATGCTTAGACGTTCTCATAAACCGGTTGTTCTTGTTGTAAATAAGGTTGATAATTTCGAGAAATTCATGGGTGATGTTTATGAATTTTATAATCTCGGCCTCGGTGATCCATTCCCTGTATCAGCTTCAGGAAAGCTTGGATTCGGTGAGATGCTTGATGAAGTATGCAGTCATTTCAACAAGAAGGCTGATATTGATGAAGAGGATGACAGACCAAAGGTTGCCATAATCGGTAAACCTAATGTTGGTAAATCATCAATCATTAACAAGCTTCTTGGAAAAGACAGAGTTATTGTATCCGATATCGCCGGTACAACAAGAGATGCTATCGATACTGCCGTTAAGAGAAATGGTCAAGAATATGTATTTATCGATACAGCAGGTCTTAGACGTAAAAGTAAGATAAAAGATGAAATAGAAAGATTTAGTATCATAAGAACAGTTACCGCAGTTGAAAGATGCGATGTTGCTGTTCTCGTTATTGATGCAACCATGGGAGTTACTGAGCAGGATGCAAAGATTGCAGGTATTGCCCATGAAAGAGGTAAAGGTGTTATTGTTGCGGTTAATAAGTGGGATGCTATTGAAAAAGATGACAAGACCATGAATAAATTCAAAAATGACATCAAAATGACTCTTTCATTTATGCCTTATGCTGAATTGCTCTTTATCTCTGCTGAGACAGGACAGCGACTTGAAAAATTATTTACAACAATCGATATGGTTGTTCAGAATCAGACACTCAGAATTGCTACAGGTATCTTGAATGAGATCCTTGCAGAAGCGGTTGCTCTTGCAGAACCACCTTCAGATAAGGGTAAAAGACTCAGACTGTATTATATTACTGAGGTTTCTGTTAAGCCGCCAACATTTGTTATATTTGTAAATGATAAAGAATTGGCTCATTTCTCATATATCAGATATATAGAGAATAAGATTCGTGAAGCCTTTGGATTTAAGGGTACTCCTCTTAGATTTATTATTCGTGAAAGGAAAGATAACTAATGACTGTCTTGATAAGAATAATCTGTCTGGTCAGCGGATATTTCTGCGGCCTTCTTGAAACAGGTTATATATATGGAAAATTAAAAGGTATTGATATTCGTAATTATGGAAGCGGTAATTCCGGAACCACCAATGCACTGAGAGTACTTGGCAAAAAAGCCGGTCTTGTTGTATTTATCGGTGATTTCTTTAAAGCTGCAATTCCATGTCTTATAGTCAGGTTTATAACACAGGGTCTTTATCCTGACAGATTTCTTTTATTTGTTTTATATATAGGTCTTGGTGTAGTAATGGGACATAATTTTCCATTTTATCTGAAATTCAAGGGTGGTAAGGGCGTTGCAGCCACAGCCGGAACAATATTCGGGCTCTTTATACCACTTATGATACTTATTTTACTTGTACTTTTTGTTGCTGTAGTAGCAGCTACAAAATATGTTTCACTCGGTTCGATTCTTCTTATGATAGAGTTTTTCATAACTTATGTTGTTATGGCTCTTAATAAGATGCTATGTTTCGATCCTAATGGCAGTTCAAGATCTGCTATGATCGAAAGTTTTGTTCTTGCCGGTATATTTGCAGTTATGTCTATCTATAAGCATAAAGCAAATATCATCAGACTTATTCATGGTGAAGAGAATAAGCTCGGTCAGAAAAAAAATAATATTATTACAGAAGCAAGTTTTCCTGTAAATTGAAAAATTTTAGGAGGTTTGATCAAATGAATATTTGTATATTAGGAGCCGGTAGCTGGGGAATAGCTATTGCAAAGCTTCTTTCTTTAAATGAACATGAAGTAACAGTTTGGTCTATAGATGCTACAGAAATAAATATGTTAAATGAATATTGTGAGCACAAGACAAAACTTCCGGGAGTTATACTCAGCGGAACTGTTACATTTACAACTGATTTAAAGGCAGCTATTGAAGGTAAAGATATTGTTGTTATGGCAGTACCAAGTCCATTTGTAAGAGATACTGCAAAGAAAGCTGCAGAATTTATCAAAGAAAATCAGATTATCGTAAGTGTTTCAAAGGGTATTGAAGATGAAACTCTTATGAGACTTTCTGAAGTTATAAAGGATGAAATTCCTTCAGCTAAGGTTGCTGTACTTTCAGGACCAAGCCATGCTGAGGAAGTTGGTAAATGTCTTCCAACTACAGTAGTTGTAGGTTGCGAAGATAAAGCAATCGCTGAAATGATTCAGGATGCATTTATGAATGATTTCTTCAGGGTTTATATTAGCCCTGATATTATAGGTATCGAGTTAGGTGGAGCTCTTAAAAATGTTATAGCTCTTGCCGCAGGTATCGCTGACGGTCTTGGATGTGGCGATAATACAAAGGCTGCCCTTATTACAAGAGGTATTGTCGAAATAAGCAGACTCGGTATTAAAATGGGTGGTAGTCCGGAAACTTTTTCAGGTTTATCGGGTATAGGAGATCTTATTGTTACTTGTGCTTCAATTCATAGCCGTAATCGTAAGGCCGGTTATCTTATCGGTCAGGGAAAGACATATCACGAAGCTATGGATGAAGTAAAAATGGTAGTTGAGGGCGTTTATTCTGCAAAGGCTGCATATAAACTTTCTCTCAAGTATGGAGTTTCTATGCCTATAACCGAGCAGGTCAATAAAGTTCTTTTTGAAAATTATTCTGCAAAAGATGCTTTATTTGATCTCATAACTCGAGATAAAACTAAAGAAGTGATAGGATTAACATGGTAGACGATAATAACAATAATAAATTCAAATTAAACAAAAATAACAGAAGAGCTATCATTACGATGCTTTCTTTCTTTATTCTGATTTCTGCTGCATTTTTAATTTCGGAGTTTATAAATGTTAAAAAATATTTCCCGGGTGGAACAGTTGTGAATGCTGAAGGTTCTCCTGTTGGTACCGAAATAATAAATGTTGTATCTGACAAGACCGAAGCTAAAACAGAAGTTTCTACTACTGAAGCAGTGTCAACTGAAAAAGTCACAACTGAAGTTACAGAAAAACCAACAGAAAAGGTTACTGAGAAGCCAACGGAAAAAAAGACTGAAAAGACTACAGAAAAAGCAGAAGATAAGACAGAAAAAACTACTAAAGAAACTGCAGAAAAGAAAGATAACCCTGAATCAAAAGAAGATGTTAAACTTGATATGGATACTGACGTTCCTGAACTTCCGGCTGTAGCTGAGATAAAGGGAAATGATTTTGCTGATCCAAAGTTATTTACACCAAATAAAGTAGTAGGCGAAGATTATTTTGATAATTCAGTATTTATCGGTGATTCAAGAACAGAAGCTTTAGCACTATATTCAGGTTATGATAATATCAATGCATTTGCCCATAAAGGGCTTGATGTAGGTTCTATCAAAGATGAAAAATGCATTAAAGTCGGTGATAGTAAATTAACTGTTGAAGAAGCAATCAACAGTACAATGTACGATAATTATTATATTTCATTTGGTATAAATGAACTTGGTTGGGTATATCTTGATGTATTCGTAGATGACATAAATGAACTTATAGATATTATTTACAAGCATAATCCTGATGCAGTAGTTTACGTAGCTCAGATAGTACCTGTTTCAAAAAGCGTATCGGATACAGATGAAATATTCAATAAAGAAAATGTAGATAAGTTCAATGAAGCACTTTATAAGTTATGTCAGGATAGAGGTGATGTTGTCTATCTTGATTATGCAGCTTCAGTAAGAAATAGTGATGGATATCTTCCTGAGGAAGGTACTTCTGACGGAAAGCATTGTTCGGCTGATTATAGCAGACGTATACTTGAGTATATCCTCAGACATACATATAAGAGAGTAAAATAATGGCAACTGTAGACGTAAAGATCAGTAATTTTGAAGGACCTCTTGATCTTTTACTGCATCTTATAGATAAAAACAAATACAGTATATTTGATATTCCTATTGTAGAAATTACTGCACAGTATCTTGCATATCTTGACGATCTTTCTGAAGAAGATTATGACAGAATGAGTGATTTCCTTTTAATGGCTGCACAGCTTATAAGCATTAAAGCCAAGATGCTTCTTCCGAAAGAAGAAGAGGAAGTTGAGGAGGAAGGCGATCCTCGAGATGAACTTGTTCAGAGACTCCTTCAGTATAAGATGTATAAATACGCTTCTTATGAACTTAAAGATATGGAAATGGATGCGGAAGGCGCATATTTTAAACCTTCAACCATCCCTGCAGAGGTAAAGAATTATAAAGAGGAAGTTGATCCGGCTGAACTGGTTGGAGATCTTACTCTGGTAAGACTGAAAGAAATCTTTGAGCAGATCATGAAACGAGAAATCGACAGAATAGACCCTGTCAGAAGTCGTTTCGGTACGATCACACGAGAAGAGATTAAGCTCGAAGACAGGATGATTGAAGTAAGAGATGAAATCAGAGGACTTAAGAGCATTAATTTCAGAACTTTACTTGGAAGACGTAAGGGCAAGATGAACTTAATAGTTACATTTCTCGCCATATTGGAATTAATGAAAACCGGTGTTCTGACGATCAGACAGGAAGGTATATTCGATGAAATCATAATAGATTCATTGGAATAATGGTATTTATAATGAGTGATACTAATAATAATGATTCAATAGATTTATATGACGAATCAGCTATTGTAAACGATGCTTTCGGTAATATAAATTGTGTTGGGGCTTTAGAGGCTCTTTTGTTTGCAGTCGGTGAAGCGGTAGAAATCAATAAGCTTGCAGACTCAATCGGTGTCAAACCAAAAGATGTTGAAAATGCTTATGAAGAACTGAATAAAAGATATGACAGCGATGATTACGGAATACGTATAATCAAATTAGATGATAAGCTTCAGCTTTGTACAAAGAATATGTACTACGATAAACTTATCAATCTGGTAAATATTCCAAAAAAATATATCCTTACAGATGTTCTTCTTGAGACTCTTTCTATCGTTGCATATAAACAGCCGGTTACAAGACTTGAGATTGAACAGATCAGAGGCGTTTCCTGCCAGCATGCTGTTAATAAGTTAATCGAATATAATCTTATAACAGAGGTTGGAAGACTTGATGCTCCGGGAAAACCTATACTTTTTGGTACAACAGATGATTTCCTTAGAAGTTTTGGTATATCTTCAATGGAAGATCTTCCTGTTGTTTCATCTGATAAGATTGAAGATTTCAGAAGACAGGCAATGGAAGAAGCCAGTCTTACAATTGAAACTTGATAATTTTTCGTTCAAATGATTATAAAGAGTTTTAATTAAATAATTTAATACTTAAAGTTATTATGATTATAAACTCTTATATGAAGTTTGCTCGATTTATATAATGGAGTTATAATATATTTATAGTTATTTATTGATGATTATAAAAATATAACAGGGTGGTCTGATGGATAAAGTCAGAGAAAAACAAAAAATTATAGCTGAAGTAAATAGAGTATCAGCCAGATGTATGAGAATTATCATGTATTTTTTGCTGGTCTTTTTTTCGTTCATGCTAATTCTCAACAAATATGATGCTTTATTTCTTGGCATCTTAACAGCGGCATGTCTTTTCATTTCGCTTATTCCTATTCTTATTGTAAATATTCTGAAATTCGATAAAAGCATCTTAACAAAACATATAATCATAATATGTACAGTCATCATAACCGGTATATATATTACCGAGCTAACATATTATGCATTTCCTATGATGCTGTTCCCGATACTTATTGCATCACTTTACTACAACAGAACCTTTATACTTTATACATCGCTTCTTGAAACGGCTATGGTTGTTATAGCTGAATTCATTCAGGTTAATTACAAAACCATAGTATCGATTGAAGGTAAAAAAGATTATATTGAAGTTCTTATGAACTTTACAATTCCATCGATACTTATCATCTTATTTATGTCGTTCATTGCATATTTCATCGTAGATAGAAATGCTCTTATGATCGACAGAAATATCGAGACAGCACTTATCACAGTGGAAAATGAAAAGGGTCTTTGCTTTGCCTTTTCGGAAATAAGTGAAAATAAATCCAAGTTAACCGGTGAACACATCAAGAGAGTTGCAGAATATACTAAAATTCTCGGTAGAGCTTCCGGCTTTGACGAGGAATATGTAGATAAGCTTGCAACCGCTGCCATGATGCACGATATCGGAAAGCTTTTCATAAGCGATGATATACTTGATAAACCTGATAGGCTTACTGATGAAGAATATCAGATAATGAAGAACCATGTTCTTTATGGTGAAGCCCTTCTTCAGAAATGTCCGGGTGAGGTTATGCATCTCGCCATGATAATTGCGAAAGAACATCATGAAAGATGGGACGGTAGAGGTTATCTTGGTATGAAGGGTGAAGAAATTGCTTATATATCAAGAATAGTTGCTGTCTGCGACGTATTCGACGCCCTTACTGCTGAAAGAATGTATAAAAAGGGATGGTCCCTTGAAGATACATATAATGAGATAATAACAAATAGCGGAAAGCAATTTGATCCGAAAGTTGTCAAATTATTTATTCAGAATTTTGATAAATTCAAAGAAATAAGAGAGAAGATTCCGGATATGAAAATTTACTAATATTTATTCCGCGCGGAGGCTTAAACATGTTTAGGATCATAAATCAATATCTTTCTGTAGTAAATGTTTCTGCTGATCAGAATTTCAAAGCAAGCACAGAGATATTTCTTAGTGACAGAAAAGACATAAAGAAATTCTGCATCAACGAGAATTACAATAAATATATTATAGATATTAAGATGGATAAGTATTCTGTTGAAAGCGCAGATGAGCTTTTCAGAGAGCTTGTAAAAGCTGTGGAATTTTCTTATTCTTCGATATTTGTAAGATATAATGAAGGAGTTAGAGTCAGATATAGATTTGTGACTTCAAAAGAAGATAAAAGTGCAGTTTATGCAGATATAATTTTGAACTAAAAAATACAGCTATATATAACATGATCAATCGGATTGTTATGTATAGCTGTATTTTATAAACATCAATATAATTAAAAATAAAATTATAAACCTGGTTATGAAATTGATTAATATTTGTATGATCTGAAAAGACCAATTACTTTACCGATGATGGTAAGATCATCAACTATGATTGGATCCATAGTATCATTTTCAGGCTGAAGTCTGTAATGACCATTTTCTTTATAGTATGTTTTGACTGTTGCAGAATCTTCAATAAGCGCTACGACAATATCGCCGTTTTTAGCCACATTTGTCTGTTCAACTATGATGGTATCGCCATAAAGAATACCGGCATTGATCATACTGTCGCCTCTTACCTTAAGCATAAATGTTTCATTGGATGTAAGATATTCAGGCGGAACAGGAAAATAATCTGTTATATTTTCTTCAGCGAAGATTGGCTGACCGGCAGCAACAGTTCCTACTACAGGAACATTTACGATTTCACGTTTTGTAAGATTGAATCCATCATCATCAAGTATCTCAATTGCACGAGGCTTAGTTGGATCTCTTCTGATATAACCTTTTTCTTCGAGGGAATTAAGATGAGCATGAACTGAAGAAGTAGAACTGAGGCCTACTGCTTCACAAATCTCTCTAACGGTCGGAGGATAACCTTTCTTTAGAATATTTTCTTTGAGAATATTCAGAATCTGTTCCTGCTTTGCGGAAATCTTATCCTTTGACATATATATAACCTCCTGATTTAAATCACTGAAAGCATAAAAAATTATATTTTTATAGAGATCAGTATAACACAACATGTGTTCGATTGCAAACAAATGTTCTGTTTTAAAATTTACCTTTTCTTTACTATATATTTTTATAATTAGATTAATTCAAATTGATATATGGAGGAAAAACTTAATGAATACTATTGAGATGAAAAATGTCGATAAATCATATGGAAAGAATAAAGTTCTTGACAATGTGACTTTTTCGATAGAGAAAGGACATATCGTAGGTCTTATCGGACCTAACGGTGCAGGTAAGTCCACAATAATGAAAATAATTTCGGGGCTTATACATCGAAGCGGTGGAGAGCTTAAGCTTTTTGAAAGTAATAGAGATATTCATAAGAATAGAAACCGCATCAGTTTCATGATTGAGAATCCAATCATTGACCTTAGTCTTACTGCATATGAAAATATGCAATATATGAGGATGCTGAGAGGAGTTTCTGATGAAGCAAGGATAAATGAACTTCTTACTTATGTTAAACTAAATGACGTTAATAAAAATGCAAAGTATTTTTCTCTTGGTATGAAGCAAAGGCTTGGAATAGCAATGGCACTTTTGCCTGATCCGGATGTCCTCGTTCTTGATGAGCCGATAAATGGTCTCGATCCTGAAGGTATTTATGAAATCAGATATATTTTAAAAGATCTTTGTGAAAACCAGGGTAAAACAATTATAATATCAAGCCATATCCTTTCAGAGCTTTCAGAACTTTGTACTGATTATATTATTATAAATAAGGGAAAGATAGTTGAATCCATTTCAACTGAAGAACTGCTTTCTCATTCGAGAAGTTATATTTCTGTTAAAACAGATAATATCAATAAGACAGCAGCAACACTTGAAAAAAATATGCAGCTTTCCGATTATAAAATGTACAATGATAATGAACTTAGAATTTATGAAAAACTTGATAATATTGCTGAGATTTCAAAAACAATTACTGATTCGGGATTCATTATTCTTCAATTTGTAATACAAAATGAAAGCCTTGAAGAATATTACCTTTCTAAAGTTGATAGTTCAGTAGATACAAAAAACAACTCTAAAAGATTTAAATTGTTCAGAAAGAAAGGAGCATAAACATGAATAAGATAATAAAAGCTGAATTATATAAATATAAAAGACTGACATCATTCTGGATATTTATTTTCAGTATATTTTTGTGGTATTTACTCCTTTTAATAACATTCCCCGAAAAAAATCCGAATTATTTTATAAAGACATCATTAGGATACGGATCACTTTTTTTCGTTGTTGTAATGGCTATGTCCGCAATGATGATAGGACATGGATTCTCGCAACGAACACACCTTTATGAGATAATGTCCGGCAATAGACCGATGAAAATAATCATCTCAAAAATTATTTCCTCCGGATTGATTGTTGCTACGATCGTTTCATTAATTCATTTATTTTATATATTTTTTATATTATTATTTATAGATGGAAATATTACGACTCAATCTATATACAGTGAAATATTATTTATCACAATGATTTACAGATGCAGCATAGTGTCTGTTCTTTTAACACTTATATTTAGAAGTAATATTTCAATATTAATTTCATATATTATTTTAGAAATGGAAATGATTATCTTATTGGTATATGGTCTTTTAAATAATAATTTTAAAGAAATAATGGAATATATGGATTCGTTTGTAGGAAAATCACCTATACCAAGAATATTTAATATTCTTTTCACATCAATTCAAATACAAAAGATCAATTCAATACCTGTTAATTCGGAAGTTGTTACAGATGTGATTTTAGGATTTGTTATTACAGTCTCAGCACTTATTTTCATTACATACAGACAATATAAAAAGAAAGATTTTTAAATTATGACGACATTCGATATAATTTTATTGCTATCATCAACTATATTTTTGATTCTGCTTATATCAGTTTCTATGAAATGCTATTATATAAAAAATAATATGAAATCATTTTGTGAACAGATAAAAGAAGTCAGATTGTCAGAAAGGGAGCAGCCGTTATCGGTTGCTTCTTTTGATGCAAATACAGTTGATCTTGCAAATGAGATAAATTATCTTATCAAAGATTTAAAGGATATGGCCCGCAGAGCCAAACAGTCCGAGAAGAATAATAAGCTGATAATGGCGGGAGTTTCTCACGATTTCAGGACACCTCTTACAACTGTTGACGGATATCTCCAGTTAATAAACGAAACCCTGGAGGAATGCGATATATTTAAAAAAGATGATAAAAATAGCAGTATGATCATCGGGCAGTTTAATATCATCAACGAAAAAATCAAATATCTTAAGCTTTTATCAGAAGAATTTTTTGATGTAACTTATATCAATGCTCTCGAAAAAGATTCGTTATCAAATGTGCGCTTTGACAAGATTATCTCGGAAGTCCTTATGGATAATCATGATTGGATGAAAGAAAGAGATTTGGAAACCATTATAGATATTCCGGATGAAGCAATATATGTCAAAGCAGATGAGCATAATTTGAGAAGGATCATTGATAATCTATTTACAAATGTAAAAAAATATGCGCAGAATCATCTGGATATTTCCGTAAATATTTCAAATGACGAAGTAATACTTACGATTATAAATGACTTGGATAATATGCTGGAATTTGATGTGAATCATATATTTGAGCCGTTCTACCGTGCTAAAGGAAGAAGCGGACCGGGAGCAGGTCTTGGTTTATATGTATGTAAAGAACTTGCTAATGCAATGAATTTCAAAATTAGCGGTGATATAAAGAACAATAATTTTTCAATCGTTCTTAATATGCCGACGAAATAGTTGATTCATTTAATCATGATAAAGATTAAATAGTTGATTCATTTAATCATGATAAAGACTAAATAGTATATTTATCAATAAGAGGACTGAATAGTATATTCACACATTTATCAATAAGAGGACTAAATAATGGACATACTTATTATAGAAGATGATAAAGAAATAAATAATATCTTGTCGGTTTATCTGAATAAGCATGATTATGCTACCGTATCTTCTTATGACGGAGTAGATGGGCTTAACAAGATTATAAAAAATGAATATTCACTAATACTTCTTGATATGATGCTTCCCGGTTTTTCAGGAAATGAATTGATCGGTAAGATACGCAGTATTTCCGATGTTCCGATAATAGTCATTTCTGCAGTTTCAGCTCTTGATGAAAGACTGTACATGATGAAAAACGGAGCTGACGACTATATAATAAAGCCCTTTGAACTACCTGATGTACTCGCCAGGATAGAAGCTGTTCTAAGAAGATATAATAAAAATGTCATCGATAAAACCGATAAAGAAACTGCAAAAGTACTTACTTACGGAAATATTAAAATAGATACTTCAAATAATACAATATCGATAAATGGCGAAGAGTTGCTTCTTACATCTAAGGAGCTGGATATCCTCAAACTTATGATGAAATATCCCATGAAGATCTTTTCAAAAGCCAATCTTTATGAAAGCATATGGAATGAGGAATATTTCCCTGAAGACAAATCTTTGAAGGTTCATATGAGTAATCTCAGATCAAAATTAAAATCAAAAGATGATTTTGACTATATCGAAACAATTTGGGGTATGGGATACAGACTTAGAAAACTGCCGGAAAACTCCTAAAAATATTGTTTAAAAGAAGCTTGAATAGTTAATTGTTTTGAATTATTATATAGAGAGGTATTGTCTAGAGTTAGTTATTACAAACTTTTAGACAAAATAGTCATAAATGAGATAAATGGATTTATGGCAAAAAAAGGAGACGAAAAGATGAACGAAAAACTTCTTCATACTCCGGTGGGAGTCAGAGATATTTATGGAAAAGAGTGCCTTGCGCGACACGAGATCGTTAGTCGTATACAGAAGGTTATAAAGAGCTATGCTTATAGCGAAGTAGAAACACCTTCATTTGAGTATTTTGATATTTTTAATATGGATAAAGGCTCTGCACCGTCAAATGAGATGTATAAGTTTTTTGACAGAGATAATAATACATTAGTGCTTCGTCCTGATATCACACCAAGTATCGCAAGAAGTGCTGCAAAATATTTTCCTGATGAAGAACTTCCTATAAGACTCAGCTATATGGGCAGAACATATAAGAATGAGCCTCAGCATCAGGGAAAACTTCATGAGACAACACAGATCGGTTGCGAACTTATTAATGATGACAGTTCCGCTGCAGACGCAGAAATGCTTGCCTGCATAGTTGATATTATAAAAGTTACCGGACTTAAGGATTTTCAGATTGAAATCGGTGAGGTTGAATTCTTCAATGGAATCATCGAAGAAGCCGGCATCGGAAAAGAAGAGGAAGAAGAGATAAGAAAACTTATTCAGTTAAGGAATTTCTTCGGACTTACAGAATATGTAAAGAATCTTGATATTTCCAATAAGTCAAAGGAAACATTATGCTCATTTGATAAATTTTTTGGCGGTGTTGAAATGCTTGATAAAGCTGAAGAATATACATCAAATGAAAAAGCTTTAACTGCTGTAGGCAGACTTAGAAAAGTTTATAATGCACTTAAATTTTACGGATATGAAGACTGTATCGGATTCGATCTCGGTATGTTAAATGGTTATGGATATTATACAGGTATAGTATTCAGAGCATATACATATGGAACAGGTAGTCCTGTAGTACTCGGAGGAAGATATAATAATCTTCTTGCCAAATTCGGTAAGGACGCACCTTCTATCGGATTTGCGATAATGGTTGACGATCTTATGATGGCGATCTCAAGACAGCATATTTATGTTGATACAGATACAAACAGAGCTCTTGTTATCTATGAGATTGAAAATCAGAAAGAAGCAGTAAGACTTGCAGAAGTACTCAGAATGAGAAATGTTGAGGCTTCACTTATTAGAAAATCAAAGCGTCATGAAATATCAGAATATTTCAAATATGCAAGACGTTATGAATTCGACAGATTATATATTGTTAAAGAAAATGAAGAAGTTGAGGAGCATTTGGTAATGTCAGAAGAAATATCACTTCTTAAAGATAAATATAATGATAATAAAGCAGGAGGTACATTATGAGATATTTAACATTTGCTCTTGCTAAAGGAAGACTTGCCAGAAAAACTCTTGATATATTCGAGAAGATAGGGATCACATGTGAAGAGATGAAGGATCCTGATACAAGAAAGCTTATATTTACAAATGAAGAATTAAAACTTCGTTTCTTTCTTGCCAAAGCATCAGATGTTCCAACTTATGTTGAATACGGAGCAGCTGATATCGGTGTTGTAGGACTTGATACAATCCTTGAAGAGGGTAGGAACCTTCTTGAGGTTATGGATCTTGGATTCGGAAAATGTCGTATGTGTGTATGCGGTCCTGAATCTGCCAGAGAAGTACTTAAAAGAAATGAGATTATAAGAGTAGCTTCTAAGTATCCTAATATCGCAAAAGATTATTTTAACAATAAGAAGAATCAGACAGTTGAGATAATTAAACTCAATGGTTCTGTTGAACTTGCACCTATAGTAGGTCTTTCAGAAGTAATAGTTGATATCGTTGAGACAGGTACAACTCTTAGAGAAAACGGACTTGATGTGCTTGAAGAGATCTGTCCATTATCGGCAAGAATGGTAGTAAACCAGGTTAGCCTTAGAATGGAGCATGCGAGAATTCAAAAACTTCTCACAGATCTTAATACTGTATTATAATAATTTACAATAAATTTTTTATGTTAACTAATAACTAAGGAGGCATAATATGCGTATAGTTAAACTCACAGAGGAATCAAAAAAAGATATACTTAAAAATATGCTTAAAAGAAGTCCTGACAACTATGGGACTTATGAAGCAACCGTAAAAGAAATCGTGGAAAATGTCCATCAAAACGGTGATAAGGCACTTTTTGAGTATACTCATAAATTTGATAAAGCTGATATTAATGCCTCGAATGTTAAGGTTACAGATGAAGAGATAGAAGAGGCTTATAAGGAAGTTGATGCTGAGCTTCTTGAAGTTATCAGAAAAGCTATCAAGAATATCAAAGAGTATCACGAGCTTCAGAAGAGAAACAGCTGGATTACAACTAAGGAAAACGGTATCATGCTTGGTCAGAAGATCACACCTCTCAAATATGTAGGTGTATATGTACCCGGCGGAAAAGCTGCTTATCCTTCAACAGTTCTTATGAATGTTGTTCCTGCACATGTTGCCGGAGTTGAGAATATCATTATGACAACACCTTGTGATGCAACAGGAAAAGTTTATCCTACAACTCTTGTTGCTGCTAAAGAAGCAGGCGTTACAGCAGTTTACAAAGCAGGTGGAGCTCAGGCTATCGCTGCCCTTGCTTTCGGTACAGAAAGTATTCCAAAGGTAGATAAGATAGTAGGTCCCGGAAATATCTTTGTTGCTCTTGCAAAAAGAACTGTTTACGGACATGTTAGTATCGATTCAATAGCCGGTCCTAGTGAGATCCTTGTATTATCAGACGGTTCTGCCGATCCGAAATACATTGCTGCAGATCTTTTATCTCAGGCTGAACATGATGAGCTTGCTTCAGCTATTCTTGTTACTACAGATGCTGAATTTGCAAATAAAGTATCTGAATGGGTTGATAAGTTTACTGAAAAGCTCAGCCGAAAAGAGATCATTCAGAAATCTCTTGATAATTTCGGATATATTTTACTTGCAGACACTCTTGAAGAAGGAATAGATGTTACAAATGAAATCGCTCCTGAACACCTTGAGATCATGACAAAGAATCCATATGATACAATGACCAAGATAAGAAATGCAGGTGCAATGTTCCTTGGCGAATATTCATCTGAGCCTCTCGGTGATTATTTTGCAGGACCAAATCATGTTCTTCCTACAAACGGAACAGCAAGATTTTTCTCACCACTTGGTGTTGATGACTTTATAAAGAAATCAAGCATCATTTCATACTCAAGAGATGCTCTTAAGGATGTATATAAAGATGTTGCTAAATTTGCTGACTCAGAATATCTGACAGCTCATGCTAATTCAATCAGAGTAAGATTTGAAGATTAGTTAATATATAAAACAAGGAGAAAATGGTATGGAAGAAAGAAAAGCATCTTATACTAGAACAACAGGTGAAACAGATATCACTATAGCCATTAATCTTGACGGTGCAGGAGTTGCTTCGGTTGATACAGGAATCGGTTTTCTTGATCATATGCTCAACAGCTTTGCAAAGCATGGTTTTTTTGACCTTTCTGTCAAGGCAAAAGGAGATCTTTATGTAGATTCACACCATACCATCGAAGATACAGGTATCGTGCTCGGAAAGGCCATTAAAGAGGCTTTAGGAGATAAGAAGGGAATTAAGAGATATGCATCATTTACTATGCCTATGGATGATGCCCTTGTTCTTTCAGCTGTAGATTTTTCCGGCAGACCATATCTTGTTTACGATCTTAATCTCACAACTCCAAAGGTTGGTGATTTTGATACGGAAATGGTGAAAGAATTCTTCTATGCAGTTTCATATGCAGCTGAGATGAACATACATATCAAGCAGCTTTCAGGAGATAATAATCATCATATAATTGAAGCTGCATTTAAGGCATTTGCCAATGCAGTTAAAGAAGCATCTCGTTTGGATGAAAGACTTGACGGAAACCTTCTTTCAACAAAGGGTGCACTTTAAAATACATTTTAAATAATAAATTATAAATAATACTATATTTATTCAGATAAATTACTGATATTTATTACCGGAGAATATATGTCCGAAATAATAGTTTTTAGGAGGCTTTTATGGATTATAGAAAGATAATTCCATGTGTAACTATGGAAAACCCTATAGAAGAAGCAAAATTCTATAATGATTCAGGTGCTGATGAGGTTGCATTCTTCGACAGTGCAGCCAGTCGTGAATCACTTGATAAAAATATACCTATCATTAAAGAGATAACAAGAAATATCGATATTCCTCTTATCGCATGCGGAGGAGTAAGAAGACTTGAAGATGTTAAAAAGCTTCTTTATGCCGGTGCTTCAAAAGTTTGTATGAAATCAGCTCCTATGCAGGATATTTCTATAGTTACCGAAGCTTCCGAAAGATTTGGTTCTGAAAGGATCATAGTTACTATCGATCTTACAGAAGATATAGATCCTGTTAAATATGCTAAGGAAGTAAAGCAGGCAGGAGCAGGAAATTTCCTTATCCTTCATCACAATAAAGTAGATAATTATGAAGAGATAGTAGCGAAGATCAGAAAAGAAGCTCCGCTTCCAACTGTTGTATCTTCATATTCCACAGATGGTGATGAGATAGCTGAGATGCTTTCAAATACAAATGCAGAAGCTATAAGCCTTTATAATCTTGCACAGCATGATGTTATGCAGATCAAGCAGGCTTGTAAAAAGAAGAATGTATATGTAAATCTTTTTGAAAGCTCTAAGAAATTCTCAGAATTTAAGACAGATGCAAACGGACTTGTTCCTTGTATCGCCCAGGATTATAAGACAGGCGAAGTTCTTATGCTTGCTTATATGAATGAAGAGTCCTATAATAAAACGATTGAAACAGGACGTATGACTTATTATTCAAGAAGCAGAAATGAGCTTTGGACAAAAGGTGATACTTCCGGACATTATCAGTTTGTAAAATCTCTTACAATTGATTGTGACAATGATACTATACTTGCAAAGGTTTCACAGGTCGGAGCTGCTTGTCATACAGGCAACAGATCATGTTTCTTCACACCGCTTGTAAGTAAAGAATATAATGATACTAATCCGCTTACTGTATTCAGTGATGTTTATAATATCATCATGGACAGAAAGAAGAATCCTAAGGAAGGTTCATATACAAATTATCTTTTCGATAAGGGTATTGATAAGATCCTTAAGAAAGTCGGAGAAGAGTGTACTGAAGTTGTTATAGCAGCTAAGAATCCTGATCCTGAAGAAATGAAGTATGAAATTTCAGATCTTTTATATCACTTAATGGTTCTTATGGCTGATCGCGGAACAACCTGGGAAGACATCACAAAAGAATTAGCAGAACGTAGATAAGTATAATTATAGATATACAAATCATTTTGTATTTTGTTGTTCATAAGGAGATAGGATTATGGATCAGGTATTATCTGAATTTGCAACATATATTATTAAATACTTAGTTTTTCTCGTACTTGCTGTTTTAGGATTTATTGCAGGTACAAAATGGAGAAAATCAAAAGATATGAAGACTGTTGAGGAGGCAAAGAACAGTGAAGAAGTACGGAGTTAATGAATTAAGAGAGATGTATCTTTCATATTTTGAAGAAAGGAATGGTCATCTCAGGATGAACAGCTTTTCGCTTGTTCCTCATAATGATAAAAGCCTTCTTCTTATAAATGCGGGTATGGCACCACTTAAGCCATATTTCACAGGACAGGAAGTTCCACCAAGAAAAAGAGTTACTACATGCCAGAAATGTATCAGAACAGGTGATATTGAAAATGTTGGTAAAACAGCAAGACATGGTACATTTTTTGAAATGCTCGGAAACTTCTCATTTGGCGACTATTTCAAGCATGAAGCTATTAAGTGGTCATGGGAATTCCTTACAGAAGTTGTAGGACTTGATGCCGACAGACTTTATCCATCTATTTATCAGGATGATGATGAAGCATTTGAAATCTGGAATAAGGAAGTTGGTATAGCTCCTGAAAGAATCTTTAGATTCGGTAAGGAAGATAACTTCTGGGAGCATGGTGCAGGACCTTGCGGACCATGTTCTGAGATTTACTATGACCGTGGAGAAAAGTATGGTTGTGGTAAGCCGGGTTGTACTGTAGGATGCGATTGTGACAGATATATGGAAGTTTGGAACAACGTATTTACACAGTTTGAAAATGATGGAAAGGGTAATTATACAACTCTTCAGAATAAAAATATCGATACAGGTATGGGACTCGAAAGACTTGCTGTAGTAGTACAGGATGTAGATTCTATCTTTGATGTAGATACTATCAAGGCAATCAGAGATAAGGTTTCTGAGAAGGCCGGAGTTTCATACGGAACAAATTATGATTCTGATGTTTCTATAAGAGTTATCACAGATCATATGCGTTCAGCTACATTTATGACTTCTGACGGTATCACACCTTCAAATGAAGGAAGAGGATACGTATTAAGACGTCTTATAAGAAGAGCAGCAAGACACGGAAGACTTCTTGGTATCAAGGGCGCTTTCTTAAATGACATTGTTGCTACAGTTATTGAAAATTCAAAGGATGCTTATCCGGAACTTGTTGAAAAGAAAGCATTTATCTTCTCAACAATTGAAAATGAAGAATCAAGCTTCAACAAGACTATCGATCAGGGTCTTGAAATCCTTGCTGAGTACAAGAAAGAACTTAAAGAAAAGGGTTCTACAGTACTCGACGGAGAAAAAGCATTCAAGCTTCATGATACATATGGATTCCCTCTTGATCTTACAAAGGATATTCTTGAAGAGGATAACCTTTCAGTAGATGAAGATAAGTTCCATGAGTGCATGGAAGTTCAGAAGACAACAGCAAGAAATGCTCGTAAGGTTACAAATTACATGGGTGCAGATGCTACTGTATTTGAGCTTCTTCCACTTGATATTAAGTCTGAATTTGATGGTTATGACAAGTTAGAGAAGGATGACAAGATTCTTGCTCTTACATTAAATACACTTATGAAGGCAGAAGATGGCACAGATAAGGTTGCAAGTACTGTTGAAGATAAGCTCACAGAGGGTGCAAACGGTGCCGTAATCGTTGCATCAACTCCATTCTATGCAACAATGGGTGGACAGATTGGTGATACAGGTGTTATTAAGACAGCGAATGGTGTATTTGTTGTTCAGGATACAACTAAGGTTGCCGGAGATAAGATTGCTCATCATGGATATGTTGAGTCAGGTGAGATAAGTGTTGGTGATATTGCTACACTTACTGTAGATAGTCAGAGAAGAGGACTTATATGCAAGAACCACTCAGCAACACACCTTCTTCAGAAGGCACTTAAAACAGTCCTTGGTGATCATGTAGAGCAGAAGGGTTCATTCGTTTCAGAAGGAAGACTTCGTTTTGACTTCTCACACAATAATGCAATGTCAGCTGAAGAAATTGCTGAAGTTGAGAAGATTGTTAATGCTAAAATTGAAGAAGGCATAGCTGTTGAAACAAAAGTTATGACTATAGATGAAGCTAAGAAAACAGGTGCTATGGCGCTCTTCGGTGAAAAGTACGGTGAAACAGTTCGAGTTGTTATGATGAGTGACTTCTCAAGAGAGTTCTGTGGTGGTACTCATGTTTCAAATACTTCAAGTATCGGACTTTTCAAGATTGTTTCTGAGACAGGTATTTCATCCGGTGTAAGGCGTATCGAAGCATTAACAGGCGAAGGTGCTATCAGCTACTATAAAGAATTAGAAGCTGAGATCCTTAAAGCTTCTGCAGTTGCTAAATCAGAGCCTTCAAAGCTTGCCGATAAAATTGAGTCACTTCTTGCTGAGATAAAGGCTCTCACATCTGAGAATAAAAAGCTTAAGGATAAGATTGCTAAAGATGCTGCAGGTGATGCACTTTCAGGTGCAGTAAAGGTAGGAGATACCAGCATTCTCAGCCTTGCGCTTTCAGGTGCCGATGTTGCTTCTATGAGAAATCTCGGTGATGATTATAAAGCTAAGCTCGGTAATTCGGTTATTATCATGGCTTCAGATGCAGATGGTAAGGTTTCCCTCCTTGTTATGGCTTCAGATGATGCTGTAGCTTCAGGAATCCATGCCGGAAATATCATCAAGAAAATTGCTCCTGTTGTAGGCGGAGGCGGCGGTGGTCGTCCAAATATGGCTCAGGCAGGTGGTAAAGATGCTTCTAAGATAGATGAAGCATTAAAACTTGGTGTAGAAGAAGCAAAAACTATGCTTGGCTAATTATAAATCTATAATATATTTATTTGAACATAAAACTTTATTATATAAAATTTGATAAAATCAAATAAGCTTATAAGGCATCCTTTAGAGGGTGCCTTAAGTTTATTTTTTTAGAAAAGGATTTTTGTAAATTCACTATAAAATAATAGAAACACAGAATAATATGTGATACAATGTTTATTGCAATTTCGAACATGAAACAGGAGATTTGATTGATGAATATTAAGCTTCAGCATGATGCGCCTCTTTATAACGCGCTTGAAAAATTCAGAAGGTTAAGAGTAGTACCTTTCGATGTTCCCGGACATAAAAGAGGCAGAGGAAATACACAACTTGTCGATTTTCTTGGGCAACAATGTGTTGAAATAGATGTTAATTCCATGAAACCTCTTGATAATCTGTGTCATCCTATCTCTGTTATCAAAGAAGCTGAGGATCTGGCGGCTGATGCATTTGGCGCTGCTCATGCTTTTTTTATGGTTGGAGGAACTACAAGTGCTGTTCAGAGCATGGTTTTCACAGCTTGTAAAAGAAGTGACAAGATAATAATGCCAAGAAATGTACATAAGAGCGCCATAAATGCTCTTGTACTTTGCGGAGCAGAGCCTGTATATATCGACCCAAAGGTTGATACAAAACTTGGAATACCTCTCGGTATGGAGCTTGAAGATGTAAGAAATGCTATTAAAGCTAATCCTGATGCAAAAGCAATTCTCATTAATAATCCTTCATATTACGGTATTTGTTCAGATCTTAAATCAATTGTAGATCTTGCTCACGAACACGGAATGCTTGCTTTAGTAGATGAGGCTCACGGAACACATTTATATTTTGGTAAAAACCTGCCTCTTAACGGTATGAAAGCAGGAGCCGATATGTGCGCCATAAGTATGCATAAATCCGGTGGTTCACTTACACAGAGTTCACTTCTCCTTATAGGAGATAAGATAAATGAAGGTTATGTCAGCAACATAATCAATTTAACTCAGACAACCAGCGCTTCATATTTATTGCTCGGAAGTCTTGATATAAGCAGAAGAAATCTTGCGCTTCATGGTGAGGAAAGCTTTGGAAAAGTATGTGAGATGGCTTCATATGCAAGATCCGAGATAAATGAAATTGATGGTTATTATGCATTTGGTTCGGAACTTATAAACGGCGGAAGCATTTATGATTTTGACGAGACCAAACTTGTTATAAATACTCGCGGTATCGGTCTTACAGGTATCGAAGTTTATGATCTTCTTCGTGAAGAATATGATATTCAGATGGAATTCGGTGATCTGTCAAACGTTCTTGCATATATTTCCATCGGGGACAGACTCCAGGATATCGAACGACTTGCAGGTGCCTTAAGTGATATAGCACGACTTTATTCAAAGCCTGAAGGAAGTTTCTTCAGTGCCGAATATATAACACCGATAGTTAAAGCAACTCCGCAGGAAGCATTTTATGCTGAAAAGATTAAGCTTCCTATTGATGAAACCGTCGGAAAAATCTGTGCAGAATCTGTTATGTGTTATCCACCCGGAATACCAATCCTTGCACCGGGCGAGATGATCACATGCGAGATTATAGATTATATTAAATTAGCGAAAGAAAAAGGATGTTCTATGCAGGGACCTGAAAGCGAAGATATTTCAGAACTTTGTGTCCTTAAGTAGGCTTTCATTTTATAAATTGATTCTCTGAAAGGAGATTATCTTAAAATGGCTAAAAGCAAAATGGAATACTGGTTTGAAGAGATGCATACATCAAATGTAAAAATGTCCATAAGAGTTGACCAGCACCTCTACAGTGGAACCAGTGAATTTAGAAGAATAGATGTATTTGATTCCCCTGAATTCGGAAGATTTCTTACTTCAAACGGTAATGTTATCTTCTCGGAACAGGAAGAATTTACTTATGATGAAATGATAGTTCATGTTCCTATGGCCGTGCATCCTGATGTAAAAAGGGTTCTTGTTATAGGTGGTGGTGACGGTGGTGTTGCCAGAGAATTGTCACATTATAAAGAGATTGAAGTTATAGATATAGCTGAGCCTGATAAAATGTTTGTGGATGTCTGCCGCAAATATTTCCCTGACAATGCAATAGGTCTTGAAGATGTCAGAGTAAGAATATATTACGAAGACGGCCTCAGATTTTTACGTAAATGTCAAGATAAGTATGATCTGATCATCAATGATGCAACAGATCCGCTTGGCCATGAAGCAGGGCTTTTCACCAAAGAATTTTACGGCAATTGTTATAAAGCTTTACATGACGATGGCATAATGGTTTATCAGCACGGCAGTCCATTTTTTGATGAAGACGAAGAAAACTGCAGGGCTATGCATAGAAAGGCTTTTAAATCATTCCCGATATCGAGAGTGTACCAGGCACATATTCCAACCTGCCCGGCAGGATATTGGTTATTTGGATTTGCTTCCAAAAAATACCATCCGATCAAGGATTTTAATCCTGAAAGATGGGAGAGCAGAAATATAAAAACCTGGTATTATACAACTCATCTTCATAAGGGTGCATTCATGCTTCCTAAGTATGTAGAGGATATTCTCAAAGAAGAAGAGTAGTACGAAAATAATGTAAGTACCGTTTGATGAAAGGATATAGACAAATGAGCAGATTACTTGTTATTGGATGCGGTGGTGTTGCACAGGTTGCAATACAGAAATGTTGTCAGAATGATAAGACATTTACAGAACTTATGATTGCAAGCAGAACTGAAGAAAAATGCATTCAGTTAAAGAATAAGATAGAATCAGCAGGAACAAATGTTAAACTCAGCACAGCTAAAGTAAACGCTGATAATAAAGATGAAATAGTTGTACTTATTAATAGTTATAAACCTGATGCAGTCCTTAATGTAGCACTTCCATATCAGGATCTTACTATTATGGATGCTTGTCTTGAATGTAAAGTTGATTATATTGATACAGCCAATTATGAACCGGAAGATACTGACGATCCAAAGTGGCGTGAGATATATGAAGCAAGATGCAAAGATAAAGGATTCACAGCTTATTTTGATTACAGCTGGCAGTGGGCATATGAAGAGAAATTCAAGAATGCCGGTATCACAGCACTTCTCGGAACAGGATTTGATCCGGGTGTAACAAGTGTATTTACTGCATATGCTGCTAAACATTATTTTGATGAAATCGAAACAATTGATATTCTTGATTGTAACGGTGGAGATCATGGTTATCCATTTGCAACAAACTTTAATCCGGAGATAAACCTTCGTGAAGTTTCAGCAAACGGAAGTTATATGGAAAACGGTAAATGGGTTGAGACAAAACCTATGGAAATAAAGAGAGTTTATAATTTCCCTGAAGTTGGTGAAAAAGATATGTATCTTCTTCATCATGAAGAAATTGAGGCTCTCGGAAGAAACTTCCCAAATGTTAAGCGTATAAGATTCTTCATGACATTTGGCCAGAGTTATCTTACACATATGAAATGCCTTGAAAATGTAGGTATGCTTTCAACAAGCCCTATTAATTTCGAAGGTCACGAGATAGTTCCTATCCAGTTCTTAAAGGCTCTTTTACCTGATCCTGCAAGTCTTGGACCAAGAACTGTTGGTAAAACAAATATCGGATGTATTTTTACAGGTAAAAAGGATGGCAAGGACAGACGCATTTATATTTATAATGTATGCGATCATCAGGAATGCTACAAAGAACTTGGAAGCCAGGCTATCAGTTATACAACAGGTGTTCCTGCAATGATAGGAACTGCACTGGTTGTTAATGGCGCATGGAAGAAGCCGGGCGTATTTACAACAGATGAATTTGATCCGGATCCATACATGGAAATGTTAAATGAATACGGACTTCCTTGGGTAGTTGATGAGAATCCTGTATTAGTTGATTGATCATATATTAATTATTTTGAATAATAACCATGAAATATAATGAACTTAGAACACCTTCCTATATAATTCAGGAAGGAAAACTTAGAGAAAATCTTGAAACATTGCATAATGTAGAAGAAAAAGCCGGCTGCAAGATCCTTCTTGCGCAGAAGGCTTTTTCAATGTATAAGACTTATCCTCTTATCAGTAAATATCTGTCCGGAACCACGGCTTCAGGCATATATGAGGCTAGACTTTCACATGAAGAATTCGGTGAAAATAAGGAAAATCATGTATTTGAACCGGCTTATAAATCTAATGAAATGAAAGTTCTTGCAGATATATGCAGCCATATTTATTTTAATTCAATTTCGCAGCTTGAATGTCATAGAAAAATATGGGAGCCTAAGGTATCGAAAGGCTTAGTTAAAATAGCCTTACGTATTAATCCGGAATTTTCTACTCAGGAAGGTCATGAAATCTATGATCCATGTTCAACAGGATCAAGACTCGGAATAAGAAAATGTAATTTACCAAAGACACTTCCTTCGGGCGTGACGGGACTTCATTTTCATACATTATGTGAGCAGGGACTTCAGCCTCTTATAGATACATTTAGAAGTGTAGAAGATAATTTCCCTGAATATCTTGAGACTGTAAGTTGGATCAATCTGGGCGGCGGACATCATATAACCAAAAAAGATTATGATGTTAACGGTCTTATTGATTTTATTAAAGAAATAAAGGCAAAATGGAATCTTGAAGTATATCTTGAACCCGGCGAAGCAATAGCACTTGATGCAGGAACTCTTATTACAACCGTTCTTGATATTGTGGACACAGAAGATATGCCGACACTTATTCTTGATGCATCAGCTGCATGCCACATGCCTGACGTTATCGAAATGCCGTATACACCACCATTATTTGGAGCTCTTGAAGAAGAATCTGAAGAATCAGACGAATCTGAGGAATCTGACGTTAAGCCAAATGAAGGAAAATCAGGTGTAAAGTTATATAAAGTTCGTCTTGCTTCAAGAACATGTCTTGCAGGCGATGTAATCGGAATATACTGTTTACCTGAGGTGCCTTCTGTCGGAGATATTTTAACCTTTGGAGATATGGCAATCTATAGCATGGTCAAGAATAATACATTCAATGGAATGGCGCTTCCTGATATTGTTCTCGAACATGACAGTGATTTGGAAGATAGATTTGAGATTGTAAAACAATTTGATTATTTAGATTTTAAGATGAGGCTTTCGTAAAATGTCCATTAATATAAAAGAGGAAAAAATTGGTGAGATAAGATTCCCTGCGGAATTTGAGCCTCATCACGGAACATTGCTTATTTGGCCTGAAAGACCGGGAAGTTGGGGCAAAGATACTTCCGGAGCCGAAAAAGCATACATAAATATTATTAAAAATCTTATTCAAGTAGAAGATGTATACCTGCTTGTCAGTAAAGCTTCATTTGAGGCCATAAGTACAAAGTTACGCGATATATTTTCTGATGATCATGATAATACTGAGCGTTTATCTAATGATCATAGTATTTCTGAATCTTCATCTGATAAAAAATCAGTTGATGATCATAGTATTACCACTTCAAAATCTGTATCGTATAAGATTGGCAAATTTAATCTTCATATAATCGAGATGGAAACAGACGATTCCTGGGCCAGAGATACAGGTCCTACATTTGTGTTTAATAAAAACGGCGATGTGTTATCCAGAATAGGTATAAACTGGACTTTCAATGCATGGGGCGGCGAATATGACGGTTTATATGCATCCTGGGATAAAGATGATAAAGTAGCTAAGAATTTCACTAATTATTTAGGTGATAAAATACTTGATGCCGGTTCATTTGTTCTTGAAGGCGGCAGCATTCATACCGACGGCGAAGGAACTCTTATGGTTACTGAGTCATGCCTTTTATCTAAAGGCCGCAATCCATCTCTTACCAAAACAGAAATAGAAGATACACTAAAAAAATTTCTTGGCGTAAAGAAAGTTCTTTGGCTTCCTTTTGGTATTTATAATGATGAAACAAATGAACATGTAGATAATGTTGCAGCATTCATAAAACCGTGTGAAATAGTTCTCGCTTGGTCAGAAAATGAATCCGATCCACAATATAATATGTCAAAGGCTGATTATGATTATTTGTCTTCGGAAACAGATGCAAAAGGCCGAAAACTGACAATACATAAGATTCCTGTTCCGGATATTCCTGTACGATGTACAGAGGCAGATATTGATAATTATATCTTTGAACCGGGAGAGGATGAAAGAGAAGCAGGAGAGCGCCTCGCAGCAAGTTATGTGAATTTTTATTTTGCAAACGGATGTATACTCCTTCCACAATTCGGTGGTGAAAATGAAGAAAGCGATAAACGGGCACAGGCAATATTTGAAAAAATATGCTCCGATAAAAAGATCATCCTGATAAATACTCGCAGTATTCTTCTTGGAGGCGGAAATATACATTGCATAACTCAGCAAATTCCATATATATAAATGTACATTTATATATATGAATCAAGTAGATCACTATAATACATTTTAGTATTTGGATTTATAAAACATAACATCATTCATTATGATTTTACAATTTTATTTACGGAGGATAAAATGTCGAATATCAAAGTAGCCGCAGTTCAGATGAGCTGTGATACGGATTTAAATAAAAATATCGATAAAGCAGAAAAACTTGTTCGAGAAGCTGCTGAAAATGGTGCGAAAATCATCCTTCTTCCTGAACTTTTTGAAAGAAGATATTTCTGCCAGGAAAGACAATATAGTTATTATACATTTGCAAAGCCTGTAGAAGAAAATGAAGCTGTCATAAGATTTACACAGCTTTCCAAAGAATTATCCGTAGTAATACCTGTAAGCATATATGAAAGAGATAATACAACTCTATATAATACAGTTGTTATGCTTGATTCGGGTGAGAATCTTGGAATATACAGAAAAACTCATATTCCTGATGACCATTTCTATCAGGAAAAATTCTACTTCACACCGGGAGATACCGGATTTAAAGTGTTTGATACAACTTATGGTAAAGTTGGTATCGGAATCTGCTGGGATCAGTGGTTCCCGGAGACAGCCAGAAGTTTGGCACTTCTCGGAGCGGATATAATTCTTTATCCTACAGCAATCGGTTCTGAGCCAATACTCGGTATGGACAGTTCGGGTCATTGGACAAGAACAATGCAGGGTCATTCTGCAGCAAATATTATTCCAGTTGTTGCAGCCAATCGTTATGGCTTGGAAGAAGTAAAACCTTGTCCGGAAAATTCGAATCAGGAAAGCTCACTGAACTTTTACGGTTCAAGCTTTATGACAAATGAAACCGGTGAGATAATAGCCAAAGCCGGTCGTGATAAAGAAGAGATTCTTTATTCCGAATATGATTTTGTTTCACTTAGAGATATTCGCCTTGAATGGGGAATCTTTAGAGACAGAAGACCTGAAATGTACGGATATATAGTATAGATTTATAAAGATATCAAGGATTTGAAATGGAAAATAATACAGTTGAATTAGAAGAATTTAATCAGTTACCTGAGGGAAGTTGCCAGATAATAGATATTAGAGAACCTGAATCCATGTCATATGGGCTTATTCCCGGTTCACAGAATATACCGATGGACATCCTTCAAAAAAATATTGATATTTTAAATGACTCAGATACAATCAATGGAATAAAACTCGATAAAAGTAAGAAAATAGTCGTTTATTGCGAAAATGGCATTATCAGTAAAGATGCTGTCAGTTTACTTTGTGATAAAGGCTATGATGCATATAATCTTGACGGAGGATATTACAAATGGCTTGCAAAGGCCGTTTTAAAAGATATAAATACAGAAGAGTCCGACGAAAGATTAAAAGAAATCGAGCTTAGTATACGTAAGAAATTCCACAAACAATTATTTACTCCATTTGCAAAAGCCATAAATTATTATGATCTTCTTCAGCCGGGAGACCATGTAGCTGTATGTATTTCCGGTGGAAAGGATTCAATGCTAATGGCAAAGCTTTTCCAGGAACTTAAAAGGCATAATAAGTTTGACTTTGAGCTTACATTCCTTGTTATGGACCCGGGATACAGTGAAGACAATCGTAAAATAATCGAAAGTAATGCCAAAACTCTTGGAATTCCAATCAAAATATTTGAATCAGATATATTTGACAGTGTATACAATGTTGAGAAATCCCCTTGTTATCTATGTGCAAGAATGAGAAGAGGTTATCTCTACAGCAATGCAAAAGAGCTTGGTTGCAATAAAATTGCTCTTGGACATCATTATGACGATGTAATCGAAACAATTCTTATGGGAATGCTTTACGGTGGCCAGGTACAGACAATGATGCCAAAGCTTAAAAGTACTAATTTTGAAGGCATGGAACTTATCAGACCTATGTATATGATCAGAGAATCAGATATCAGATGGTGGAGGGATTATAACAAACTTCATTTCCTCCAGTGTGCCTGCAGATTTACAGAAACATGTACTATACAAACCGATCCAACACATTTCAATTCCAAGAGACAGGAAATCAAACATCTAATTGCTGAAATGAAAAAGATCAATCCATTTGTTGAAGGTAATATTTTTAAGAGTGTTGAAAACGTCAATATGAATACAATCGTTGGATATAAAAAAGATGGAGAAAGACATTTCTTCACAGAGGAGTATTAATCTATTTATTCGTGAAACCATAGTTTAGCGAAATAATTTCGCGTAATTTACCGGGAGTGTATATTATGTCAGAAAATGTTGAAAATAAGCCAAAAACAACAAATAAAAACATACATGTACCTTATGCTAAAGAACTGTCTAAGAAACAAATTCTTCGTCTTCGTGAAATTACAAGTATACTTCCATCATATGTTAACTTATTCCTTCGCAGCATTGAGGAAACAACTCAGCCACGTACACGAATTGCTTATGCATATGATATTAAACATTTCTTTGAATATCTTCATGAAGAAAATCCTTCATTAAACAATAAACCTATTAAGGATATATCCCTTCAGGATTTGGATAAGCTTACAGCTCTTGATTTCGATGAATATATGTCATTCATTACTTTATATACCAGAAATGGTCGTGAATATACAAATGATGCACGTTCCAAGAAACGTAAATTATGCGCACTCAGAGTATTTTTCGCATATCTTTATAAAAGTGACTTTATTTCTCAAAATGTTACAACCAAGGTAAATTTGCCTAAAATACGTGATAAAGCAATCATTCGAATGGATGCAAATGAAACTGCTGATTTCCTTGATCATGTCGAATTTGGAATAGGTCTTACGAAAAATCAGCAAAGGTTTCACGAAAAGTTATCTACCAGAGATCTTGCTATTATGACTCTCATGTTAAGTACCGGCATCCGTGTTTCTGAATGTGTTGGCTTAAATATTTATGACATTGATTTCAATAATATGCGTATAAAAGTTACCAGAAAAGGTGGAAATGAAGCCTTTGTTTTCTTCAGTGACGAAGCAGGTGAAGCAATCAAAGCTTATCTCAAAGAAAGGGAAAATATTACAGCTGCTGACGGTCATGAAGACGCACTTTTCCTTTCATCTCAGAAAAAAAGACTTGGTGTACGTTCTATCGAGCTCATTGTCAAGAAATACTCACGTACTGCTACTCCACTTAAGCATATCACTCCTCATAAATTAAGGAGTACATACGGAACAGCTCTTTATCAGGAAACAGGCGATATTTATCTTGTTGCCGACATTCTTGGACATAAAGACGTAAATACAACCCGTAAACATTATGCTGATATGGACGAAAACAAAAAACGAGCCAATAGAAATGCTGTAAAACTCCGTGAAGAACAGTAAAAACACATAAAAAAACGACATATATAGATTTGTAACAAAAACAGTAAATAAACAGTAAAAGATGCTGCTATAGATAAATATAGCAGCATCTTTTCTACTAAAATATTTAAATAGGATTACTCAAGTATAAAACTATACATCTGGAGGTCTCCAGGTCCCTTATAGCTGATATAAATCGAATATACACCATCTTTAAGATCAATATCTGCAGTTTTAAGTGTCCAGATATTTGTATTTTCTACCTTGATTGATGCAAGTACTTCGCCATCAATAGCTGTACGAAGTTCAAATGTACCATCACCGTAGCCTCTAACCTTAATACCAAATTTAGTAATACCTTTACAATCATAATACTTAAATCCGATTGTTGTTGTATCTTTAATTCCGGAAATAAAGCTTTCAGGTCTTTCCATACCTTCATCCTGTCTCTGCTTAATTCTTGGAGCTCCGGGTGCACCTACATAGATTGAAGGTTCAGATGTAAATAAATTACAAGCTGTATAAGCAAGATGTTCGCCCTTACCAACAAGCGGTCCGCCATTTAATCCACTGGTTGTGATCTCAACCTGAGGAATCGAACCATCAGCTTCAAAATGAATCTTCTCAGCACATCCCTGTCTGCAATACCAATTATTAAGTGTATGACGATGATAAAAGATATACCAGTCATTATTAATTTCAACAATACTTCCGTGATTATTGGCACCATACATTGAAGGCATATTTGAATCCTTATATGTACCAATTCCAATATCAGCATTACTTACAATAACTCCACCATAGTTAAATGGTCCGAAAGGACTCTTAGATGTTGCATAACAAAGTTCATGCATAACAATTGATGAATAAATGAAATAATAAGTATCGCCTCTTTTTCTGATAGAAGAAGCTTCAAAGAATTCATGTCCATCAAATCCTCTTTTTTCAGGATTTTCGATACCAGGGGCAACAAGTTTTGGACCCTGTTCGATAGTGAGCATATCTTCAGAAAGAACAGTTACAAATGAACCACTTCTGCTCTTATCTCCTCTTGCACAAAATCCTGTATAAAGATATGTCTTTCCATCTTCTGTGATAACACCCGGATCAAACTGAGGTTCATCGCCTTCTTTATCTCCAAGTAAAGTTCCATCACTATAATGAACATATCCAAGAAATTCATACTTACCTGCAGGAGTATCACAAACAGCAACAGATACTACACTTACTTTATCAAGTACATAATAAAGATAATATCTGCCATCAGGTCCAATAGTCACATCAGGTGCATAAAGGCACATATGACCATCTTCATTTAAAGGATCCTGAGTCTTTTTGTAGATAACACCTTCATATCTCCAGTTTCCGAGATCATCCACAGGTGCAGAATAACATACATAATCTCCTAAACAGAAAACCTGTCCATCATAAATATCATGAGATCCATATATATAAACACGTCCATCAAATACGTAAGGTTCCCCATCCGGAATGTATTCCCATGAAGGAAGATATGGATTTAATGCTTCTTTCTTATTATCCACTTTTGTATTCACCATTAGTCCTTTCAATTATTTGTTGATTTTTTGCCATTTTTGAAGGCATTTATAATAAGATCTGCAGAGTTTTCAAGTGACATGATACTGCTATCAATACACAGGTCATAGCTTTCCATTTTTCCCCATTTCTTAGAAGAATAATAGTTATAATATGACGCTCTGGCTTTATCTTCTTTATTGATCTGATCCTTTACTTTATTCTCGCTAAGCTCAGGAAAACGTTCACTTACGATTTTTATCCTTTCCTCTAAAGGTGCATAGATAAATACGTTAAGTACGTCATTTCTTTCGCGGAGAATGTAATCTGAACATCTACCGACTATTACACAGGATTCTTTATCAGCGAGATCCCTGATGGTTTCAAATGTAGCCTGAAATGCCTGTTGATTAAGATTCATACTGTAACCGCTGTTATTATAGCTGTAAGCGAATGCATATGGATCCATGACAACAGAATATAAAAAGCTCTTATTTGGCTTTTCATCAAGATTCTGCAATAATTCCTCACATACACCTGAATTTTTTGCAGCAAGCTTCAGGATTTCCTTGTCATAATAACTAACCCCGAGCTTATCAGCAACCAGTTTTCCAATGTTTCTTCCATTGCTGCCAAATTGTCTTCCGATTGTGATTATCTTCATTCCCATAATAAATCCTCCTCTAGTAATTCTTGTACTTGTCAGCTATCTGATTAAAATACTCCATATGTTTATCTATTGAAGCACCCAGCTCACGCTGAGCGGTTTCAACCTTCATATTATTCTTGATTTCAAGATAATTAGTACGATTGATTTCATTTATAAGACTGATATAGATAGGATCCTTCTCAAATACAGTCTTTATCGCAAGTTGTCCGTCCTTATATCCAAGCTGTTGTCTGAAATGTTTAGCCTCAGTTTTGTAATTCATAGTTCCGGAAAAAAGATCCCCAAGATCATGACTCGGATAAATTACAAAGCATTCAGTACCCGGATATTTATGAGCTGGAAATTGTCTTGCATGATTAAGACCTATAATAATAAATCTCCTTATACCCATGTCATATAAAGGTTTTAACGGTTCATTGTCTGTAAGCCCACCATCAAGATATTCCTTACCGTTAATATTTACAGACTCATATACAACCGGCATTGCTGATGAAGCAAGCAGAATATCTATCATTTCTTTCTTTGTATGTCCATTTAATTTCATATACTCAGGATAATATTCACCGTTTTCCACACGTGAAACACCGGCAAATACAGTATATGGAAGATTCCGTACCACATCTTCCGATATAAATTTATTCATCATATCAGTAACCTGATTTCTTGAAAATAGATTTGGATTTTCGGAAAAAAGATCCATCTCCGGTTCAAATACTTCAGGCATATTTATATTTTCCCAAACTTTGTACATGAAATCAATATCATTATGACAAAATAACATTGCATTTATTGCACCGATGGAATCTCCGGAAACATAGCCCACATCATCAAGTAGTCCGGCTTCTTTCAGCGCCTTTAAAACACCAACCTGATATGCGCCTTTAGCACCGCCTCCCGCAAGTATCAGACCTGTTTTTTTACCATTATCAATAACATTCTTGTTATCGCCGTTTGGCGCATTTTTGTCATCATTATCTGAAACGTTTTCACTGCCGGCATTTGGTATATTTATGCTATTATCATTTGATGTATTCTCATTTCCGGGTTTCGGAATATTCTCATTAGCATCATTTGTCACAGTATTATTATCAGATGGATTTTCAAAATCACTTTCAAAATCACTTTCAAAATCACTGCTAAATTCATTTTCAAATTCGTTTTCCATAAATTTATCTCGTCTCCTTAAAGGTAATACTCAAGATATTCTAAGGAAAATACATATTCCCCAATACGAATTCTTCTCTATCTTGGTGACATCAGTTTCTTGATTCCTTCTTTTAATCCGTCTACGGTAAGCGGATACATATGATAAATCTGAGAAAGCGTATCCTCAGCTTCCATCCATGTAAGTCTGCTTGAAAGTCCGGCATGATATCTCGGATTAAGCCATATGATCTTCTTATATTTCTTGCTGAGCATCATATTCCACTCATATCCGCTTTTTCCATCATTAGGACCTCTATAATTACCATTCACATCAAAAAGCTCTTCTGGAGCCATCTGTGCATCTCCTACAATGATTACTTTATAATCCTTATCGGTCAGTCTGAATACCTCTTCGATATCGATCCAATCTCCATATTCACATTCGGCAGTTTTATAAACCTTGCTGTAAATACAGTTATGGAAATAATAGGTTTTAACCTCTTTAAAATGATTTGCCTTATGAACCGCCTGGAAAAGGGAGTTGCATAATTCCATAAAAGGATACATCGTACCACCACAATCAAATAAAAGAAGAAGTTTTACGGTATTCTTTCTTGGCTTCATATATTCAAGTTTAAGATATCCTCCGTTATTACATGTCGAATCTATAGTCTTATCAAGATCCAGCTCTGTTTCCGGAACATCAAGCTTTGATGAATATTGTCTAAGCTTTCTAAAAGCTACCTGAAACTGTCTGATATCAAGAGTTTTATCATGTCTAAAGTCGACATATTTTCTCTCACCATTAACAGCAAATGCAGATCTCATTCCGGTTTTACCGCCGACTCTGATACCGCCTTTATTTCTTCCTGAATGTCCAAATGCAGATCCGCCGCTTGTACCAATCCAGTAATTACCACCATTGTGCTCTGAATTCTGTTCGGTAATTCTTTCGCGGAACATACGCTTTGTCTCATTCATATCACGTTTTTGATCATAACCATACAAGGCAATATTCTGCTCATCAGGCTTCATTCCCTCTTTATCAAGGAATTTCATGATATTCTCAGGAACTTCATCAGTATGCTTTATATTTTTAAAATATTCCATGAATGCCAGATCATATTTATCATAATCTGATTCAGTTTTAACCAGTATCATTCTTCCAAGATAATATAATACATCCAGACTGGATTCGGACAGATTCTTATTAAGAGCATCCATAAATGTAATCCATTCAGTCATAGATACATTAAGTCCTTTATCTTTTAGAACGTAAAAAAATTCAGTAAACAAAAGAGTCTCCTTATAATAGTTTACATAATCTTATTCTTGTTAACCACATTTATATCCTCATCTTTTTTGATCAATACTCCAAGATAAGGAAGCTTTGTTCTTATAGTCTCAGGTTCAATTCCGCCAACCATAAGAGCCTGCAGCCAATCGATAAGTTCTGATGTACTTGGCTTCTTTCTTACTTCTTTGATACTTCTTATCCAATAAAATGTATCCATAGCATATTTGAGAAGATTTTCATCAAGATCATTAAAATGAACCTTTACAATTTCTTCCATCTCTTCTTTCTCAGGGAAAGAAATATAATGGAAAATACATCTTCTGAGGAATGCATCAGGAAGTTCTTTCTCGGCATTTGAAGTAATGATAACAATAGGTCTTGTCTTTGCTTTAACAGTTTCCTTAGTTTCATTTATAAAGAATTCCATCTTATCAAGTTCCCAAAGAAGATCGTTCGGGAATTCAAGATCAGCCTTGTCAATCTCATCTATAAGAAGGATACACTGCTCTTCTTCTCTAAAAGCTTCACCGAGCTTTCCGAGTTTAATATAATGAGCAATATCATCAACGCCTTCTGCACCAAACTGGCTGTCATAAAGTCTCTGAATTGTATCATATACATAGAGTCCTTCCTGAGCCTTGGTTGTTGATTTAATATTCCAGATTATAAGTTTCTTATCAAGTGCATCGCTTATAGCCTGTGCGAGCATCGTCTTTCCTGTACCCGGCTCACCTTTTATAAGGAGCGGTTTCTCAAGTGCGATTGCCACATCAACAGCTTTCATAAGCTCTTCTGAAGCGACATAAGTTTCAGAACCTTTAAATTTTTCTGCGTCGAAATTCATTATTTCCTATTCTCCTAGTTTTTATTTTCTTCCTTTAACAGGATATTTTTTGATTAATATATAACTACCTTTGTTCCCTCAGGAATGTTGTCATACATCCACTTTGCATTTTCAAGATCAAGTCTTACGCATCCGTGAGATGTATTCATTGCCATGCGTCCGTCGGTTATAACCTTTGGAGCATCATCAATTTCATATAATACTGAATGGAAAAGGTAATCTCCCCAGAACTGAGTTGCATACCAGCATCTATAATCATCTTCACCAAAATAAAGAATTTTAAGTGCTGTAGTAAATTCACCTGTTGGAGTTTCCGATTCCGGAGCACCATCATTACAATCCCAGTAATACAGTTCCTTCCAGTTATTTTTACTTCCTTTAAGGATCATGGTCTTGTGCTGAGCCTTGTCAACAAGTATCAGATAACTTGTACTGCTACTGTAATTCTGCGCCTTTTTTACCATTTTCTTTTCTTCTTCTATATCAGCAACAACACGGCCTGACTCAACTCTGTAAATTTTATTATTATATTTAAAGTTTCCTGAGAATGAAAAATCAACTTTACCTGACTTAACAAACCAGAGTCCGTATTGATTTCTGGCAACAGCAGTTTTATATACAACTTTACTGTTTTCTACATACCACCATGCATCAACGCCTTTAACACGACCTTTAACAACCTGAGTATGTTTACAGTCGATAATTCCATTTTCCACATACCAGTATGTTCCGCTTTTATCAGCCTGAAGACCTGTATAACGTTTATCAACACGACCATTATTAATGTAATTTTTCTTACCGTTTATTGTAACTATTCCGGAGTTCTTGGAAACTTTACCTTTAACTATCTGATATGTTCCGTTTACTCCATTTACTTTCCCGGTATAATATCCGCTATAATCACTCTGGAACTTACCTCCGGAAATGTAATATATTTCATTATTATATTTTACAAGACCTTTGTAACTAAAATCCACTTTGCCATTTTTACAATACCATAAGCCGTATTCATTTTTACCAAGTCCTGTATAATTAAAATCTACTTTTGCATTTTTGCAGTAGAAATAGCCATAATCGTTTTTTGCAATACCGGTGAAAGAAAAATCCACCATACCATTTTTAATGTAAAACCAGCCATTTTCATTTTTCTGGATTGAAGTGATAAACTTTACTTCACCATTTTTTACATACCACCAACCTGTGACATTATTAACAGTGGCTTTTATTATATTTTCATAACTGAAATCAACTTTGGCATTCTTACAATAAAAATATCCATATTCATTTTTAGCTATTCCTGTAAAACTGAAATCAACCAGTCCGTTTTTAACCGCAAACCAGCCATTTTCATTTTTACCGATGGAATCTATAAATAAAACCTGGCCGCCTTTTATATACCACCAGCCTGTTTTATTTTTGACAGTACACTTCGTTATACCGCTGTGCGAAAAATCCACCTGGCCGTTTTTACAATACCAATATCCGTATGAATTCTTGGCAACTCCGTTAAAAGAAAAATCAACTTTTCCCTTTTTAACATAGAACCAGCCGTTGGAATTCTTCTCCACACTGTTAACAAACTGAACCTTACCATTCTTGATATACCACCAACCGGTTTCTTTATTGACAGTTCCTTTTACAATATCCGTCTTGTCAGATACTTTCCCGTTAACATAGTAAATCCAGGAATTACCTTCTTTAACAAAACCGTTTTTTGCAGCGGCAATACTTTTAACGCTCGGAACTATGATCATTCCGATTCCAAATAAAAACATGATAAATAACTTACTTAAAAAGAATTTACTACTTTTACTCTTCATAATTGTCCCCTTATTTTGCATTCTTGTCGTTTTTTATAAATAGTTTTTAAGTCATATATCACAAGGCTCTGACTAACGTGTCTGTCCGTTTCCGTAAATTATAAATTTAGTTGATGTAAGAGCATTAAGACCCATTGGTCCTCTTGCATGAAGCTTCTGTGTTGAAATTCCGATCTCAGCTCCGTATCCGAATTCAAAACCATCTGTAAATCTTGTGGAAGCATTTACATAAACACATGCAGAATCAACTTCCGCAAGGAATCTCTGTGAACTTTCATAATTTTCAGTAATGATAGCTTCTGAATGTCCTGTGCTGTATTTATTGATATGATCGATAGCTTCATCAAGTGAATCAACAACCTTAGCTGAAATAATCTTTGCAAGATATTCTGTTCCGTAATCCTCTTCTGTTGCAGGAACAATAATATTGCTTATAGCCTGAGCACGCTCATCACCTCTTATCTCACAATTTTCACTTGCAAGATCTGCAGCAATAAGAGGAATAACTTCTTCAGCTATATCCTTATGAATAACAAGTGACTCTGCAGCATTGCAAACTCCAAGTCTCTGAAGCTTTGCATTTCTTATGATCTTAACAGCCTTATCGAAATCAGCATCCTTATCTACATATATGTGACAGTTTCCTGTTCCTGTCTCGATAACAGGTACTGTAGCATTCATAACAACATTATTTATAAGACCTGCTCCTCCACGTGGAATAAGAAGGTCAAGATATTTATTCATCTTCATGAACTGATTTACAACTTCTCTATCTGTATTTTCAATAAGACTGATAACATCAGGTGTAATATCTGTCTCTGCCAACGCTTCTTTTACAACCTTAACGAGTGCAATATTCGAATTAATGCAATCACTTCCACCTCTGAGGATTACTGCATTTCCTGACTTGAAGCATAATGCAAATGTATCAATAGTTACATTTGGACGTGATTCATAAATGATTCCGATAACACCCATAGGTACTCTTACCTGACCAATAATAAGTCCGTTAGGTCTCTTTTTCATCCCAAGAACTTCACCGATTGGATCCTCAAGAGCTGCAACCTGTCTAACTCCTTCAGCGATAGCTTCAATTCTCTCATCTGTTAATTTAAGTCTATCGAGAAGTGCAGGGCTCATATTGTTCTCTTCTGCATTAGTCATATCTATTTTATTAGCTTTAATGATATCGCTTTTATTGGCACAAAGTGCATCAGCAACCTTAAGAAGCGCTTTATTCTTGGCTTCTACTCCGGCTCTTCCTATAATACGGCTTGAATTCTTTGCCGTTTCACAAATTTTCTCAAGATCAAACATAACTGTCCTCCATATATTGCTAATTAATCTTTATTAGTTTTGCTTATGTAATTATATACATGATTTACCAATCATTATTACTTCGGATTCCGTGACGATCATATCCGGTTTAATATCAAACTCTTCAGTTGGAATATCCTCAGATATAATCTGAAAATCAAATGCAACCGCAGCTTTAAATATATTCTTGTCTTTATACTTTTCCAGGAAGCGATCATAAAATCCGCCGCCATAACCAACTCGGCCGCCTGATCTGTCAAAACAAAGTCCGGGCATGATCATAAATATATTCTTATCATAATCGGGGACTTCCAAAGAACTCGGTTCCATGATACCGAACCTCGCCTTTACTAAATCTTCTTCCCCTGTGTATCTATGAAAAGTCATATCTTTCCCAACAGTTTTTGGGAGATATACCTCATTTTCTGTAAATAATTCGTTTAATCTTACTTCATTTCCCTTGGGATAAAACATCAGAAATACACCGGACTTTTTGTATTCATCCAGCTGTCTTAATCTCTCACAGATTTTATGAGAAAGCATTTCGACCTCTGATGCATCAAGACTGTCGCGAATATTCATATTCTTTTTTCTAAGTAAATCCTTATCCATCATAATCCTCCGCAAAATATACGGAAGACATGATCATCAATCCATATATTTTTTATTGATTATAAAGTCCTTAGCGTCGAAATCATCCTGCTCATGTGAGATAAACAGTGTACCCACATCTTTACCGTTAACGACTCTGGAAATATTGGTAAGATCGTTGGAATTACAGATAACCATGTCTGTACCTGTATCTGTCGCAATCCGTGCAGCGGCAATCTTTGTTGACATACCACCTGTACCGAAGGTTGTAGACGATCCCTTAGCCATATTCACAAGACTTTCGTCAATCTTCTTAACAACAGAAATCTTCTTTGCATCAGGATTTTTAGTAGGATCATCTGTAAATAATCCATCCTGATCTGTAAGAACTATTAAAAGATCTGCATTTATAAGAGTTGCAACAATAGCAGAAAGAGTATCATTATCACCGAACTCAATTTCTTCTGTAGCAACTGTATCGTTTTCATTTACAACGGGAATAATACCTAAGCCGATAAGCTCATTTAAAGTATTCTTGGCATTTTTACGTCTTTCGTCTGATGTAATAACATCAAATGTAAGAAGAACCTGAGCTGCTTTATGATTATATTCCAAAAATAACTTCTGATAGATCATCATAAGCTGTCCCTGACCTACAGCAGCACAAGCCTGCTTAAGAGCGAGATTTTCGGGCTTTTCCTTAAGGCCAAGACTTTTTCTTCCGACACCAATGGCACCGGATGAAACAAGAACCACTTCCTTCCCTCTGTTCTTAAGATCACTGAGTATTCTTACGAGTTTCTCTAATCTCACGTAATCAATTCCACCTGTTTCGGGATGGATCAGTGATGAAGAACCGATCTTAACAACTATTCTCTTCTTGTCCTTAATAAACGACCTATCTTCTGACATTTTCTAAATCTCCTGAAAATTTAAATTAGTAATTATTCTTTGTGCCACCTTTTCAGCACATTTTATACCATCAGCTGCTGCTGATGTAATACCTCCGGCATAACCTGCACCCTCACCACAAGGAAAGATTCCCGGATGATCATTCATCATAAGATCCTCATCTCTGCAAATCCTTACAGGTGATGAAGTTCTTGATTCGATTCCTGATAAAATTGCATCATTATTATCAAATCCGTGCAGTTTTGTTCCGAAACTTTTTATTCCTTCAATTATAGCATCTGAAACATATTCTGGCAAACAGCTTTTAAGCTCTGAAAGCACGTATTTTCCTTTAATCGCAGGCATCACAGTTCCCAGTTTCTCGGTTTTTCTTCCAACCGAAAAATCCTCAAATCTTTGAACAGGAATATTCCCATTTCCTGCCTCATAGAACTTTTCTTCGAGCCTTCTTTGGAACTCGACTGCATCAAGAGGATTGTTACCTGCAATATCCTCCGGAAGTATATTTACAACAAGAGCTGCATTTGAATTATCGCCGTCTCTGCCACTGTAACTCATTCCATTTACAACTGTCCTTTTATCTTCTGTAGATGCATTTACTACATAGCCACCGGGGCACATACAAAATGAAAATACGCTTCGTCCGTTAGTAGCATGATATGTCATCTTGTAATCGGCAGCGGGCAGCTTGTCCATATATTTATCACCATACTGTGCTCTGTCGATATTCTTTCTCGGATGCTCGATTCTTAATCCCACAGCAAATGGCTTCTGCTCCATTCTAAATCCTTTATTGTAAAGCATTTCAAATGTATCCCTGGCGCTATGGCCAATAGAAAGAATAACATTTCTTGTTCTTAACTTATAAATATCTTTACCATCTGATATCTCAAGATCATAAATCTTATTCGAATCCTTTTGATCATCAGCCTCTTCAATATTTATAAGTTTATGTCCAAATCTGATGTCCCCACCATTTTTAAGAATATTCTCACGCATATTTTCCATGATAAGTATTAATCTATCGGTACCAATATGCGGTTTTGCATCATAAGTTACTGCTTCATCAGCACCAAACCTATGAAAAACATTCATAATATGAGCAAATATGCCGAATTTATCCTTATTTCCGGTATTTAATTTACCATCCGAAAATGTGCCGGCGCCACCTTCGCCAAATGAAACATTGCTGTCATTATTTAGTTTCTCTCCGGCCCAAAATGCTTCTACATCCTTCTTACGGTCTGTAACATTTTTGCCTCTTTCAATAACGATAGGTCTGAAACCATTTTCGGCAAGAATTTGAGCCGCAAAATATCCCGCCGGCCCTGCACCAATTATAACCGGTCGAAGATCTTCAGATAATTTATCTGATGATATCTCGATTAATTTATCTGATAATTTATTGATTGATTCATCAGAATGATCTTCGAATGATTTATCTGAATGTTTATCAGATGATTCATCTCGTAGATTAAACTGATTCATACTATAAGGAAAACGATATTTCTTTCCTTTGATCAACATAACATTTTTATTGTTAATCATCTTTACGCATTTTTCTTCATTTCCTTTTATATTTACTCCAATTGATAGTAAATAGATAATATCATCCTTTTTTCTTGCATCAAGTGAACGGCGTAAAATCTTATAATCTTTATATTCAACCTTTTTAAGAACCTTTTTAATGCTGTCCTCAAGATCTTTTTTTGAATATCCGGGTTTTAATTTTATATTATCAATTCTCAGCATATCGCAGCTCCTCCTGCCTTATAACCGGAAATAAATGCCCACATAAGATTATATCCACCGCATTTTCCTACAACATCTACTGCTTCTCCTGCAGCATACATATTTTTAAAACGAGTGATTTCCATATTTTCATTTAATTCGGATACATCAACGCCTCCGCTTGTTGCCTGAGAATGATCATATCCATAATTATCTTTATATGTGAAACTAAGCTCTTTTATAAAATCATATAAATCATTTATATCATTCTCATTCAAATCTTTAAGCAGTATTTTTTTGCTGTATTTTCCGTATCTTTCCAGTATATACAAAGCCAGTTTATCATTTAAAAATCCATTCAGAAATCCATAAATACTTCTTAAACTCTCACTGTTTTCTCTATATTGTTCAATGAAATCATCTCTTGAAATATCATATAAAACATCTACTTTAATCTTATCAAATTCATAATAAGACATATTAAATATAACTATTCCGGACAAGCCGTAGTCAGTAAATTGAACCTCGCCAATTTCACTTACATTCTCGCCGGTATTTTTATTCTTTATCTTTACTTCAGCACTGACTCTGACTCCATTCAATAATTCCTTATGAAGGTCATCCACATTAGTTATAAGCGGACAAAGTATCGGCCTATATGATTTAATATTTATATTTTGGGACTTTAGAATTTTATCTGCAATCTTCTTATCCACAGCACCAAGACTTGGCATTGATAAACCGCCACCTGTGTAAATAACCTTTTTAGCTTTTATACATCCGCCTTTTTCAAATGAAATGCTATAAATATCCTCTTCCGGCTTAATATCTGTAACAAGAGTATTTAATTTGATCTCACAATTATTTTCCTTCAGCTTATCAAGCAATGCCCAAACAACTGATGATGCCTGATTAGATCTTGGATAATAATATCCATTCTTTTCTATGCACTTAATACCGAATTTATTCATAAGATCAAGCACTTCTAAATGTGGTTTTTCACCGAGTATTTTAAGTGCAAATTGATTATCATAATAACAACAAGAAGCCATATGCGAATTGGCAAGGTTACATCTACCATTGCCTGTTGCATACAGCTTCATTCCGGCCTTTTTATTCTTATCAATAATTATAACATTGCTGCCGTATCCGGAAGCAGCAATTCCTGCTGTCATTCCGGCTGCTCCGGCACCAATTATACATACATCATAAAGATCCATATAAAATCTATTATTTCTCCCAAGTTACATTTTCACTATCTTCAACGTCAAAATATTCGACATTTGTCTTACCTGGATTAAGTTTTATAGCCTTACCATCATCTGTGTAGAATCTTGTAACACTATCATCGCCTGATCTTTCCCATTTAATGTGAACGATCTTACCGTCTGTAGCATAATACCCTTCTCCTGAACCATTAAGTTCAACATCACTATATTTGCCATCAGGCATTATAGATACTGTTGTGAAGAGAACGAATATATTCTTACATGTTACCTGCTCATTATTTGTATCATCTATATGAGCTGTGTCATACTCAAATCTCTTATAAACCTTCTTATCCTTATCATATTCAAAGTAAGGAATTGTAAATGAGTTATATCTAACTGTTAACTTATTACAATCTTCACCTGATGCAAGAGGTGTATCTTCCTCATTGAAATCAAATACATTCTTGTATGATGAACTGTGATTTCTTTCATAACCATGATAATCAATACTTTCATCGATAAGTTTTGTACTTATATAGCAGTTATGTGGAGCTTCTCTGTCATCAGTTCTGTAGAAATATGTCTCATCAAGTCCATCAATATCATCTACATTATTATTTGCAATAGCTTCTTTACCCCATGTAGATCCACCAACATGGACAAGGATAGCATCATGCTCAACTGATTTCATAACAAAGTACTGTCTGGCACTTCTGACTGAACCAATCTTCTCAAGATTTGAATAATCAGAATAAACTGCAAGAAGTCTTGTAATACCACCTTCTGCTGTCATTTCATATATAACATCTGCTTTAGAAATACTTGACTGAGGCCAGCTAACATCAATATTGTTTATCATTACTGCAATAGGTCTCTTCTTAGCCACTTCCGGCTTAACCCATTCACCATTAAGGTCGCTCTGTACAAGCCCATGGTGTGCATCCTCTGTTGTTGCCTCCGTTGTTGCCTTTGTCGTCTGTTCTGTTGTTGCTTCTGTTGTAGTAGGAGCTTCAGTAGTAGGTTTCTCTTTCTTTTTCTTTCCACAACCTGTAAGCATCATAAGACTCATTCCTACGAGTAATGCCTTTGTAATAATTTTCTTATTCATAATCTCTAGTATATCCTTTCTCGTTTAGTATTCTTTCTTGAAGATGTTCCATTCTTTCCCTCTCGTCATCCTCCATGTGGTCATAACCAAAAAGATGAAGCATACTATGTGCAGTAAGAAATGCTATCTCTCTCTTTGGACTATGTCCATATTCTTCTGCCTGACTATAAACCTTATCGATTGAAATAACGATATCACCAAGCATAAGATTTCCGCTTTCAGAATCAAAATAATCATATGTATTTTCTTCTGCAAGGGAAAAATCAGCAGGCTCGTTATAATCAAGCATCGGAAAAGATAATACATCTGTTGGCTTATCGATATTTCTATTGTCTTTATTTATCTCCCTGATTCCTTCGTTGTCTGTAAGAAGTACATTCACCTCAGTCTCATAAGGACATTTGACAAAGTCACATGCATATTCAGCCACGTCTTTTATTATATCATAAAATTCATCGGAAATTATTAATTCTCCAGAATATTCAGAATCAATGTTTATTATCATTATAACGCCTCTTTTGATCCGGTTTCTTGGATACTGTCTTTTTATCATACTCATCATATGCTTCAACAATCTTCTGTACAAGAGGATGTCTTACAACGTCCTTACTTGTAAATTCGCATATGCTGATACCCTCAATATTTCTTACAACTCTAAGAGCTATCTCCAGACCGGATTTAGTATCTGCAGAAAGGTCTTTCTGTGTAAGATCACCTGTAATAATAGCCTTTGAACCAAATCCAATACGAGTAAGAAACATCTTCATCTGAGATGGTGTTGTATTCTGAGCCTCATCAAGAACTATAAATGCATTGTCCAAAGTTCTACCTCTCATATATGCAAGAGGAGCCACTTCAACAAGCCCTTTCTCCATATTTTTCATGAATTGCTCAGCACCCATTATCTCATATAAAGCATCATAAAGCGGTCTTAAATACGGATCTATCTTACTTTGCAGATCACCCGGAAGAAATCCAAGTTTCTCTCCCGCCTCAATAGCAGGTCGTGTAAGAATGATCCTCTCCACTTCATTTTTCTTAAATGCTGAAATAGCTTTCGCCATGGCAAGATAAGTCTTTCCTGTTCCGGCAGGTCCCGTACCAAAAATGATCATACTCTTATCTATAGCTTCAACATACTTCTTCTGACCAAAAGTCTTTGCTTTTACAGGTCTGCCCTGAACAGTATGACAAATGATATTTCTGTCAAGATCGGACAAACTGTCTTCTTTATTATTTTCTATAGCAAGGGAAATAATATAATCCAGCTTTTGTTCATTAATCTCTTCGCCGGATGATAAGACCTTAAGCATTTCGTTTATAACGTAAGATGCGGACTCTATCCCTGAGGGACTGCCGCTAAGAACAAGATTACTTCCGCGCTGGAAATAATCTATATTAAATGATCTTTCAATCTTTCTGATATTTGAATCAAAATTCCCGAAGATATTCTGAATCTTATCATCAGGGATGTTTAATTCAAGTGTTTTCTCTTCATTTTCCAATATAATCTTTAACCCCTCAAAATCTTTCAAATGAAATGAAATTACTTTAATATCACAATTATTTTATTACATATCTGTATATTAACATAAGCGCAAATATAACCGCACCAAATCCAATGCACATAAGAGTTCCCTTAAGGCCGGCTTTAACAACCTTGATCTTTGATATGAAAAGGAAACCTGTGATAAGTGCTATAACAAAATAAACAAGTGTGATATCAATCTTAGTAATATACTGAAGAAGCATAACTGTAGGGAAAATAAGAGCTGAATTAGTTACAGGAAGTCCTGTATAGCTCTTTCTTGGGCCTTCATTTTTGTTAATTCTTTCTTCCTCAGTCACATCGAAATAAGCAAGTCTGATAAGTGCGCAAAGCACATAAAATACAAGAATTGCATTAAGAATAACATGAATAACAACAGCTCTTACAGAACCATCATAAATATGCCATGATTTATCAAGGAACGGTGAAGTCTTTATAAGAGCAGAACCGATACATGCCGGAAGAACACCAAATGCAACGATGTCCGATAATGAATCAAGATGCATTCCGTACTTCATCTCAGTAGGTGTACGATCCTTCTTAGTTCTTGCAACTCTTCCATCGAAAGCATCACAAAATCCACTTAACATCAGGAAAAATATTCCTATAAATGGATGTCCATGTCCGCTAAGGGTAACTATAATTCCGGTACCTGCAGAGATAAGTGACATATATGTTAAAAACATTGTATAGTCATAAAAACCGATCATTTTATTTCTTCCTCCTGTTAACCCAGATAAATCTGATTAGTGTTAAAATTCCACATAGCAATATACATGCATAAAATGAAATACTTCTGCTAAGTAATTCGAGATTAACTGCCTGTTCTGAATCAAAAAGACTCTTATATCCATCGATCATAAGATAATCAGTTATACCTATGGCACCGGGTATAGGAATTACATATGCACCGATGATTACAAATATCTGAATAGATACAACCTTCCATACATCTGCAGCCAAATTGCCTGTAGCAAGGTAAACAAATACGCTTACGGCAATGAGGGAAAGACGCATAAATATATTATAAATAAGCGGAATAAACAGCTTATTCATTTTTCCTTTTATCATTTCGGACGTTTCTCTGTATTCGTCCATCTTCTTCTTGATCTTTTCTGTCTTCTGATCAACATTCTTAACAAAATGAAGCTTTCCGAGTACTCTGATAAACCATCTGAGAATTCTTTCAAGAAGGTATTCTTTTTTGATAAGTAAGTAGAAGAAAACCGCAAGTCCGATCTGTATAGCAATACCAAAAATTATGAAAAATCTTGATAATGGACCAAATCTAAGTATTGTTTTCGGATTGATGATAAGATCACCAACTCCAAGGATTACAAGTGAAAATGTATAAAGAAATGTATTAACAACAAGCACTATTGTTGTTGCCATAAGCGGAACTCCGTCTTTATTCATGAAATATCCGCATGCCGGCTGACCCCCGGTTGCCGAAGGTGTGATCGCTGAAAAATACAAATCTCCCGAAGCGTAAAAATAATTGGATAAAAAATCAGTTTTATATCCAAATATCTGTGTTATTGACTTAAGAGCGAGTGCTTCAAATCCGATATACATAAGCATTGAAATGAAAGCACCGATAATAAATGAAGGCTTAGCGCCATCAATGAATTGGGCAAATTTCTTCACGGAAAAGCTTTTATTCTGCTGCGTGACAGCCCAAACACTTAGCACCGCAATCACAATAAAAAGTATAGACCAAAGAAGTTTATTACCTTTTTTCTTGTTATCTTTTTCCATTAGATTCTTCCTCTCGCAAACACTCACAATATTACCATAATCCCCCATGTATGTCAAAGTAAATTACCTTAAGAAACCTTAGTTGAGAATTCCCGAAATATCTTTACATTTATATGATTTTTAATATAAATTTGATTATTATTTGCACGAAAAAAGTCCTCTGCATAAATATGCAAAGGACTTTGTATAAACTCAAATTAAATTACTTAAACTTACGCTTTCTAGCAGCTTCAGATTTCTTCTTACGCTTTACGCTAGGCTTTTCGTAGTGTTCTCTCTTACGAATTTCCTGCTGGATACCAGCTTTAGCACAGTTTCTCTTAAATCTTCTAAGAGCGCTGTCGAGAGTCTCATTTTCTTTTACTACTACGCTTGACATTTTCCACCCTCCCTCCAGTTGTGAAATGAATTTTGTGCATAACAACTGTTTGGGTCAAACAAAATTGCACTAAATTGTTATAACATATATTTCAAGGCTAGTCAATGGTTTTTTAATATAATCTGCATTATTATTTGACTTTGCCTTTATGTTCTTTTGGACTAAGTTTATAAATTACTATACCTGTAATATCCGTCTTCTGGACAATTCCTACTGCAGGAAATCTGCTGTCATCGGAATTATTTACATTATCACCCAGTACATAAAACTGATTCTTTTCGAGTACTATCTTATTCGATGCATTACCGGGATTTACTATGATTTGATCTTTAAACTTCTCTTGCAGCTCATCATTTACATATAATTTTCCACCAATTATCTGTACTGAGTCGCCCGGTTTTGCAACCACTCTCTTAATACTGTAATAAGTATCCTTCGATCTTTTAACAGCAATCACATCATTAACATGCACACCCTTGATGAATTTACGCATTTTTGAAACAACAACTACATCTTCATCTTCAATAGTACCCTGCATCGAAGGACCTTTCATGGTAACAGTCTGATACATAAAGGTTACGAAAGCAAAACCGAATACAAGAGCAGATGCTATAAGAATAATGTAAAACTCGAGTTTTTTGAGTGGTTTCTTCTTCCCTTTGATCTTCTTCTCACTTTTAACGAGACTAAAATCAACTATATTTTTTTGTTTTCTTCTTTTCAAATCATCCATACAGTCATCTAATCCTTATCTGAAAATTATAAAACAAAAAACCGGAGTATAAATATACTCCGGTCAAAATTAATTGCTTATTTAACAATCTCTTTAACTCTGGCACTCTTACCAACTCTGTCACGGAGATAATTAAGCTTAGCTCTTCTTACCTTACCTCTTCTGACAACTTCGATCTTCTCGATAAGAGGTGAATGTACTGGCCATGTCTTCTCAACACCAACACCGTTAGAGTTCTTTCTAACTGTGAATGTCTGTCTTGAACCTGTACCCTGAATCTTGATAACAGTTCCTTCAAAAACCTGAATTCTTTCTCTGTTACCTTCCTTGATCAATGCTGATACCTTAACTGTATCACCAACATTGTAATCAAATGTCTGCTCTCTGAGCTGAGCATCTTCAATGCTCTTCATGATTTCAAAATTATTCATCGAAATGTTCCTCCATTTATAATATTCGATGTTCTTACTATCTATGCGATACAGCGGACCATCTTTCTTAAACAACTGTTATAATATATCATAGCAAATAAAATAATGCAAGTATATTTTATATTTTACAAACAAAAAGAATGAGAAAAACTCATTCTTTTCGTTTTATATATTATTCAGAATAATTACTCAGCATCTGTTGCTTCAGCATCATCATAATCAGCTGAATCTTCAGCTTCGATTCCCTGATCCTTAAGATATGCCTTGATGCTAAGACTGATCTTCTTCTCTTCAGGCTTGAAATCAACAACCTTAGCTGTGATCTCATCACCAACCTTAAGAACATCTGCAGGCTTCTCGATTCTCTCAAGAGCAATCTGTGAAACATGAAGAAGTGCATCAATACCAGGCTCAAGCACTACGAAAGCACCGAAATCTGTCATTCTAGCAACCTTTCCAGTTACCACATTACCTACAGCATACTTCTCTTCTGCTGAAAGCCAAGGATTCTGATCATCAAACTTAAGAGAAAGAGCAATCTTGTCTCCATTGATATCTTTGATGAATGCCTTAACCTTATCACCAACATTGAAAAGCTTCTTAGGATTATCAACTCTTCCCCATGACATCTCTGAGATGTGGAGAAGTCCGTCAGCACCACCGAGATCGATGAATGCACCAAAGTTAGTAACGTTCTTAACTGTACCTTCTACAGTCTGACCAACTTCAATACGTCCGAAGAGTTCTTTTGCAAGAGCTTCCTTCTTCTCAACGATAATCTTCTTTCTGTTACCGATGAATCTTCTCTTCTGGATGTTAAACTCTGTAAGTACGAATTCAACTTCTGTACCTTCATACTTCTTGAGATCTCTCTCAAATGCATCAGATACAAGACTTGCAGGGATGAATACCTTGCACTCATCAACTGTTACGCTAAGACCACCGTTAAGTGCCTGTGTAACTGTTCCCTTAAGAACTTCTTCATTATTGAAAGCTTCTTCAAGCTTTGCATATGCCTTCTCAGCTGCAATTCTCTTATAAGAAAGAACAACCTGACCTTCACCATCGTTAGTCTTAACAACCTTTACTGTAATTGGGTCGCCTTCTTTAACTACTGTTGTAAGATCGATGTTAGGTGTGTTCGAATATTCTTCTCTTGTAACGATACCCTCTGACTTGTAGTGAATATCAACAATTATTTCATCCGGCTTAACACCTATAACAGTACCATCGATAATCTGGCCTGTTCTGATAGAGAAATCTTCTTCCTCCTGTAATAATTTTTCAAATTCATTAGTCTCCGACATACTGTCATGAACCTCCTTAATAATTTTCTTCGGGGTAGATGCCCCAGCAGTAATACCTACCCTACTAGCGGATTCAATAACAGTTAAATCCAAGTCATTAAGTGTCTGTACATAGTAAGTATTTTCACATTGCTGTCTGCTTATTTCATATAACTTCTTAGTATTTGAGCTACTAGGATCCCCAATGACAACCATCACATCAACTTCGGAAGAAAGTTTTTTTGTTTCTTCCTGCCTCTCTGCAGTCGCATTGCAGATAGTATTACAAACACGAATATTATAATATTTTTTTTGTAAAAATTCAACTAAATTATTAAATTTTTTTGAATTAAATGTTGTTTGCGATACAACTGTCACATCTCCTTTAAAATCAGGAAGTTCGTCGATATCTGATACATCATTTATTATAAATGGCATTTTGGTGCACCATCCTTTTATTCCTATAACTTCAGGATGAGATGCATCGCCGATTATTATGAGATCAGCCCCTGATTCAGTTGTATCATGCGCTATCTTATGAATATTACTTACAAAAGGACAAGTCGTATCAATTATCTCATGTCTGTTTTTTGTAATGCATTCATAAACATCTTTTCCTACTCCGTGAGATCTGATTATTATCCTGGATGGTGGAATCTTATCAAGTTCATCCACCGAACTTATCATATCCGCGCCATGTGCCTTCAGATCATCCACAACTATCTGATTGTGAATAATAGGACCAAATGTATAGATAGGCTTATTCTCTTTTTTAGCTTTATCCGCCTCAGAAAATGCTGCATTTACAGCTCTTTCCACACCAAAGCAGAATCCTGCTTTTTTAGCAAGTATAACTTCCATAAATAATCCTGATCCGGAATACAGATCCATACCTTTCCGATTTAAGTTTTACATTTTTTAATTATAAATTGTACAAGTCATTTATACTTTGTGCGAGTCATTTTTACTTTGTACGAGTCGTTTTTACTTTGTACGAGTCGTTTTTACTTTGTACGAGTCGTTTTATAAAATTAAATATATTTTAAGATTTTTGATTCTGTTTCAAAAGTCTTATTTATCTTTATTTGCTTCTCTTTCAAGACTTATGATCTTATCTACAACCTGGTCAATTGACATATATGAACTATCGATAAGAGTAGCATCCTCCGCCTTTTTGAGCGGAGCAATCTTTCTATTCATATCCTGTTCATCACGCGCGATAATATTGAGCTTGATAGATTCAAGATCAGGATTTTCACCCTTGTTCTTCATTTCATCAAAACGTCTTTTAGCTCTAACCTCAACGGAAGCATCAAGATAGATTTTTACTTCAGCATTTGGAAGTATATTTGTTCCGATATCTCTGCCGTCCATAATAACATTATTCTTGGTTGCGATATCTTTCTGAAGATTAAGAAGCTTGTCTCTTACAGGCTGAAGAGCTGATGTCTTAGAAGCCATAATGCTGACTTTTTCACTTCTTATCTCTGCAGAAACATCCTGGAAATTCAAAAATACATGCTGAACATTATTCTCGTAAACTATATTAATATTGATTCTCTCAAGAGCTTTTTTAAGTTCTTCTTCATCATCAATATCAGTTTCGTTCCAAAGTAAATATAATGCTATGGCCCTATACATCGCTCCTGTATCAACATACAAGAATCCAAGTTTTTTTGCCGCAAGTCTTGCGATAGTACTTTTGCCTGCGCCGGCAGGACCATCAATGGCTATGTTCATAACGCACCCCCATATAATATTTTGTATTTTTCATTTTTCTATTGTACCATATATATCATATTACAAAAAATAATTTTTTATTAAACATTATATTTCGGCTGCAATTTTCGCAGTCGACCATGCAATCTGCAGATTAAATCCGCCAGTGAGTGCATCAACATCTATAACCTCACCTGCCACCCTGAGATTTTTCACCTTTTTCAGTTCCATAGTCTGCGGATTTATCTCTTTTACCGAAATACCTCCACCGGTAATAATAGCCTCATTAAAGCCACGGAAACTATGCATATTTAGAGTAAATCGCTTCAGTGTATCCCTCAACTTTATCCTCTCTTCCGCAGTAATTTCATTTACCTTTTTCTGTGCCTTAATTCCGCTTCTTTTTACTATTACAGGTATAAGGAGTCTAGGAAGAAGTTTACCCAGGCTATTCTGGAATTCTCTATTGTGAAACTCATCAAAATCTCTAAGTATTCGCTTATCAAGTTCATCTATAGATAAGGCAGGCTTTAGATCAATTTCCATTTTGATGCCGGAGATATTATTATCCATGATAAATGATTCTTCCTCATCTGCTGAAATCATCTTATGCCTTTCCTTATAAACAAATAAGCTTATATATGAAGCCGCCGAAAGAACCAAAGGTCCGCTTATACCAAAATGGGTAAAAAGCATTTCTCCGAAATCTTCAAAGATAACTTTATCCTTTTTCAGTTTAGGGAAATTTTCTTTTAAAGCAGTTACTTTTAGTGAAACATTTTTTAAAGAAAGCCCCATGAGATCCTTAACTTCAGCTTCTCTTGTAACTATAGGTACAAGGCCGCTTCTTATCGGTGTAACATCGACACCCATATCTTTTACAAATTTATATCCGTCACCGGTTGATCCGGTGGTCTGATAACTATATCCACCTGTAGCTATAACTATAACATCGGCTTTTAATATTTTTCGATTCTTACTATTTTGAGAAATGATTTCAACCCCGATAGCAACCAAATCACTCGAGTTTCTATTTGCTTCACCGAAACAATTTACAGAGTCGTGTGAAGAGTCATGTGAAGAGTCATACGAAGAGTCATTTGATTCTGTTCTTTTTTCTGTGATAACCCTGACAACCTCAGTATTATAAATAACCTTAACAGAACATTTTTTCATCTGCTCAGTCAGTGCTTTTATAACATCCGATGAGTGGTCGCTTTCAGGAAATACTCTGTTACCTCTTTCAGTCTTTAACTTAACTCCCCATTTCTCAAAATCCTTCATTACGGAACTCTGATTATAATTATAAATTGAACTATATAAAAACTTAGAGTTTGTTATGACATTTTTCAGGAATGTTTCTTCATCACAATTATTAGTGACATTACATCTTCCCTTCCCGGTAATAAAGAGCTTCTTTCCCGGTTTTTCATTTTTTTCAATTATAGTTACATCATAGTTTTTTGATGCGTGAACAGCTGTCATCATCCCGGCAGCTCCGGCACCTATAATTATCATTTTTTTCATATAATTTTCTTTCCGATATGATATATCGATATGATACATCGACCTTGTAAAAATTTATAAACCCAGAAAATATGCCCCCTAAATATAAAAGATAATAGTAATTGTCTTTAGACAGGCACTGCAACACTTTTATATCAAGGGAGCATTTAATTATTTATTATACAGGATAAGCTTTTGCATCTGTATCCGCTACAGTTGTATCAATCTTCTTCTGCTGTGCATCTCTGTACTTGAAGAATTCAGTAGCAACCTGTGGGAAGAGTGCGTATGAAAGAACGTCCTCATCCTGCTGCTTGTAAGGAGCAACCTTCTTCTCAAATTCAGGAAGCATAGCCGGAATATTATCTGCCGGTCTGCATGTTATAGGTTCAACATCGCCGATAGCCTTCTTCTGAACTTCCTTGTTGAATGGCTTAACTGTCTGTCCATACTTACCTGCGAGAAGGTCCTTAGACTGCTGTGTAAACATCTTATATCTGTCAGCGCCTTCTCCACCATTTCCGTAAAGAACATTAAGAACTGCCTGTGTACCAACGATCTGTGAAGATGGTGTTACGAGTGGTGGTTCACCGAAATCTTTACGAACCTTAGGAACTTCCTCAAGAACGGCTCTAAGCTTGTCATCCTGTCCTGCTTCTTTAAGCTGTGAAACAAGGTTTGAAAGCATACCACCAGGTACCTGATAAAGAAGTGTCTTAATATTAACACCCATAACCTTTGTGCTCATAAGTCCGCTTGAAATATATTTATCACGAAGTGGAGCAAAGTAATCAGCTATCTCTGCAAGAAGGTTCTGATCGATTCCTGTGTCATAAGGTGTTCCCTTAAATGTCTCAACAAGAACTTCTGTTGCAGGCTGTGATGTACCCATTGCCATAGGTGACATAGCTGTATCGATGATATCACATCCGGCTTCAACAGCCTTAAGGTATGTCATTGCAGCAACACCTGATGTGTAATGTGTATGAAGCTGAATCGGAAGTGATGTACCTTCCTTAAGAGCCTTAACAAGTCTCTCTGCTTCATATGGAACAAGAAGACCTGCCATATCCTTGATACAGATTGAGTTAGCACCCATATCCTCGATTTCTTTAGCAATATTCTTCCAGTAATCAAGAGTATATGCATCACCGAGTGTATATGAAAGAGCTATCTGAGCATGACCACCTTCCTTGTTTGCAGCCTTAACAGCTGTCTCAAGGTTACGAAGGTCATTTAAGCAGTCAAATATACGAATGATATCAATACCATTTGCAATTGACTTCTGTACGAAATATTCTACAACATCATCTGAATAATGGTTGTAACCAAGAATATTCTGTCCTCTGAAAAGCATCTGAAGCTTTGTATTCTTGAAACCATCTTTAAGTTTTCTAAGTCTTACCCATGGATCTTCCTTAAGGAATCTGAGACATGCATCAAATGTAGCACCACCCCAGCACTCTACTGAGTGATATCCGACTTTATCCATTTTATCAATAATAGGAAGCATTTCCTCTGTTGTCATTCGTGTAGCTATAAGTGACTGATGAGCATCACGAAGAACAGTTTCGGTAATACCAACCTTTTTAATCTGTTCAGCCATTTTATTGTCCTTTCTGTATATCTTTATTTATCCAGATCAATTTAAAAGTCACATTAGATTTATTTATAACAAAATTAAATTCCCATCAGGATTAGTGAACATTAAATATCGCCATAAATGAACCGGCAGCAACTGCAGTACCGATAACTCCGGCAACATTAGGACCCATCGCATTCATAAGAAGGAAGTTTGTAGGATCATATTCTGCAGCAACCTTCTGTGAAACTCTGGCAGCCATAGGAACCGCTGAAACTCCGGCAGAACCTATAAGCGGATTAACCTTGCCGTGCGTGACTTTGCACATTATCTTACCGAACACGACACCCATGGCCGTACCAAGGATAAATGCAACAAGTCCGAGAACAACTATCTTAAGTGTTGTTGGCTTAAGGAATGCTTCAGCACTTGTTGTAGCACCAACTGATGTACCAAGAAGGATAACTACTATATACATAAGTGCATTTGAAGATGTTTCTGTAAGCTGTTTAACAACACCACTCTCTCTAAAGAGGTTTCCGAGCATAAGCATACCAACAAGTGGAGCTGTTGTCGGAAGGATCATAACTACTACAAGAGTAACAATGATTGGGAAAAGAATCTTCTCAAGCTTTGTAACTTTTCTAAGCTGTGGCATCTTGATAAGTCTTTCCTTTTCTGTAGTAAGAAGCTTCATAACAGGTGGCTGGATAACAGGTACCAGCGACATGTATGAGTACGCCGCCACGGCTATCGGTCCGAGAAGTGTACTACCCATACCAAGCTTTCCTGCAAGGAAGATTGATGTAGGACCATCCGCACCACCGATGATTGAAATAGCTGCTGCTTCTTTTCCTGTGAATCCAAGAACGATTGCAAGGAAGTAAGCACCATAAATACCAAACTGAGCGGCTGCACCGAGTATAAAACTTGGTGGGTAAGCGATAAGCGGACCAAAGTCTGTCATAGCACCAACGCCCATGAATATAAGTGAAGGAAGAATACTCCACTCATCAAGTTTATAGAAATAATGTAATAATCCGCCCTCTTCGATAATACTTGGGAACATATTCACAAGGAACATACCGAAAGAGATAGGAACGAGCAAGAGAGGCTCAAACCCTTTAGCTATTGCAAGATACATGAAGAAAAATGCAATGAGTAACATCACGTAATTCTTCCAGCCAAGAGTAGCAAAGCCTGTCTGATCTGCCAAATTTTTTAATATATCGAGCATTTCTTTACCTCCTCTGGATATCTACCGCAATACAATTAACAACTTATATTAGTTAAGTGTTACAAGTGTATCGCCGGCTTCAACCTGAGAGCCAACCTGAACATTAACAGATGCTACTGTTCCATCCTGAGGTGCAACGATCTCATTTTCCATCTTCATAGCTTCAAGGATAAGAAGAACTTCACCCTTCTTAACTGCCTTACCACTGTCAACCTTAACACCAAGAATCTTTCCAGGCATTGGAGCTGCTACTACTACGCTACCTGCGCTACCAGATGCTGCAGGTGCTGCAGGCTTTGGAGCTGGAGCTGCTGCCTTTGGTGCAGGAGCTGCTGCCTTCGGAGCTGGAGCTGCTGAAACTGCTGATCCATCTGCTTCTTCTACAGCTACATCATATGTTGTACCATTTACTGTAATTCTATAATTCTTCATTATAATAATCCTCCTGATTATCTTACTCTTCTGATTGATCTAACAACAAGTTTGTCCTTGCTGATTGCATTTGTTTTACTCTCATCTGATAATGCTGCATAAAGTGCTGCAGTAATTACAGCAACAAGTTCATCGTCAGATGCAAGATTTTCATTATCGATAACCGGTTCAGCAACCTTCTCCGGAATTATCTCTTCAGGTTTATTTACAACTTTTCCAACCTCAGCTGCCGCTTTCTTCTTACGGTCAGGATTGAAAAGCATTGGAACAAACTTAAGAAGAGAGATAATAAATGAAATAAATATAAGTGCACAGAATACTGTACTCATACCGATAGCTGTATTTGCTCCGGCTTTCTTAAGAAGTTCACTCTTACTGTATACCGCAGATACTTCACCCTGAACAGGTGTGTAAGGATAAATACCCTGCTGAAGCATTTGTGCATCAATAAATTCATCAAAACTCTCATATCCGCTTTCTTTTGCAGCTTCATCAGGATCGATCTGATTATCCTTGCAATATGCTTCTAACTGTCTGCGAAAAGCAGCTGTTTCTTTATAGTACTCAAGATTTTTTACAAATGAAACAGTAACATCAACATCTCTGTTCTCATATGTACATCTTACAGTACATAAAATATCATTACTTGATCCGTTTTTAAACTTAGCCTGTTCTGCACTTCCGCCACCCGGAATAGTTACAAATGCTCCAACCTTATCAGTTGACTCTAACTGATTAAAACCTTTAACCAAGCTGGATTCAAGTTCTGTACCTTTTGTCATATAATATTCAGCTTCATCACCTGTTACATCTTTAAACTGGTTAATGTAGCTTGCGGTCATCGTTGCCATAATATTTTCATTATAATCAAATGGCTTTCCATCATCAGAACTCTTACATCCTGCAAGTGAAAGGAGCATAACTAAGCTTAAAATGAGTAATAGTCTTTTCTTCATTTTTTAACCCTTTCTCTTCTGCAATATCATAAAACCTAGATTTTACAGGCTGGAATGTTTTTTGAATGGTCTCTGCTCATCCTTTGTTGCAAGCATGATAAGTGACGCAATTATTCTCTTTCTTGTAGCATCAGGCTCAATGATATCATCGACATAACCACGTTTAGCAGCAGCTAATACACTGCTCTGAACATTGTTATATTCAGCAATCTTCTCTGAGATAAATGCCTGCTTGTCTGTAGCAGCTTCAAGTTCTGAAGCATACATGATCTTAACAGCCATCTCTGCATCCATCATACCGATCTTAGCATTTGGCCAAGCGTAAACGATATCAGCACCAAGAGCCTTGCTGTTCATTACAGTATATGCAGATCCGAATGCATTACCGATAACAAGATTTACCTTTGGAACTGTTGCATTTGCGAAAGCGTAAGAAAGTTCTGCTGCTGCAGGTGCAATTGTTCCTGCCTCTTCAACTGTTGAAGCATATCCCTCAACATTTGTAAGAGAAAGTACAGGTATATTGAATGAATCGCAGAAGTTAACAAACTTTGCAGCCTTCTTTGCGCCATTTGTTGTAAGAGCTTTTCCACCGTCCTTAACCTGGTTAGCAACACAACCTACTGTAGCGCCGCCAAGTGAAATAAATCCTACTACCATGTCTTTTGCAAAATCCTTCTTAATTTCTACAAAAAGTGAATTGTCGGAAATATTTTGAAGAACAGCTCTCGCATCATCAGCAAAACCATCAAGGTTAGGTATGATTCTGTTGAGATCGTCATCATTTTCATTGATAGCTGTTTCAACGTTATTTGATGGGATAATGCTTATAAGGTTTCTGATCTCACCAAGAACCTCTTCTTCTGTATCGAATGCATTATCAACCAAAGATGTATTCTCACTAAGATATGCAGCTCCGGCAGTATCAAGCTTCTCAGTATAATTATCTGCAAGAGCATTAGGACTGTTAACAAAGAGCTTTGAATTATTCTTTGTCATGTATGTAAAGTCAGATAATGCAGGTATTATCGCCGCACCACCACCGCAGTTACCAAAAATGGCGGTTACCTGTGGGATAACTCCTGAAGCCATTGTCTGCTTAAGATAAAGTCTGCTGAATGCATTAAGTGCATCTGTTGCTTCCTGAAGTCTGATTCCGGCTGAATCAATAAGACCAATTACAGGCGCTCCAACTTTCATTGCCATATTGTAGATGTTGGAAATCTTCTTTGCATGCATTTCACCTACAGCTCCACCAAGAACACTTGCATCCTGGCTGTAAACATATACAAGCTTATTGCCGATAAGGCCATAACCTGTAATGACTCCATCCTTAGGTGTTTCGCAATTTGGAATGTTGAAATCTGTACTTCTGGCTTCTACATAAGCACCAACTTCAACAAAACTTGAATCATCAAGTAAGCAGGCAATACGCTCACTCGCTGATAAACCTTGATTACTCATTTCAGTCCTCCATTATTGTTATATTACCAGATTCTGTAACTATATTTTCACATAACTACAGACCCAATTTTCGCCTAGTATATTGTATTACTTTTGCTCATTTTTTTCAACTTCAAATTTAAAAACCCGGGCACCACTTAAATGAATAAGTTAGCACCCGGGCCAAAGAAAACAAAAACATTGATTATCTTATTACTTTACAGTTAAAATTGCAACATTTGAATTTATTTTAACTGTACCGTTTGTGACAACACATCTGTATTTTGTACCGTTTAATCTTGTTTCAGCCTTTACAGTAAGTGTTGCCGTTTTATTACCTGTAGATCCGCTGTTCTTCCAGGTTTTTCCATTATCTTTACTTATCTGCCACTGATAACTGAGCTTACTTCCGTTTGCCTTAACAGTAAATATAGCTTTTGCTCCTGATTTAGCTGTTTTTGAAATAGGCTGTGAAATAATATTATTCTTTGAAGTTATAGTAACAGTCTGCGATGTCATCATATTAACACCGTCAGTAATAACACATCTAAACTTCTTACCATTATTGGTTGATTTTGCAATCACTTTGAGAGTAGATGTTTTATTGCCGGTAGACCCGCTGTTTGACCAATTCTTTCCGTTGTCACCACTTACCTGCCACTGATATTTAAGATTTGTTCCTCTTGCCACAACTTTAAATGTTGCCGTTTCACCATAATATGCAGATGCAGAACCAGGTTCAGAAGTGATCTTAGGATTTATAATCAGCACTCCGGCATCAGAAATGATCGTATATCCGTTTTTGGTTATCTTACATCTGTATTTGGCTCCATCAAGATCAAATCTTGTTGTGATCTGCAATACATTTGTCTTATTTCCGGTAGACCCGCTGTCTTTCCAGCTCTTTCCGTTATCTTTACTTATCTGCCACTGATATGAAGCATTATTTGGTGAATTCAGTTTAACTTTGAATTTAACTGTATCCCCGGCACAAGTTTCATAACTTGAAACACTTGATGCAATATTTGAGTCAACTATAAGAATCACCGGATCAGTTTCAAGAGTTTCATTTCCGCTCTTAACAACACATTTGTATAAATATCCGCTGTTGCTTTCTTTTGCCAAAACTTTAACTGTTTTAGACTTACTGCCGGTTGCCGAACTGTTAGTCCAGTTTTTTCCTCCGTCTTTAGAAAGCATCCACTGATAAGAAATATTCTCACCTTGTGCTTCTACAGAAAAATTAGCATAGTCACCTTCAAACGCCGTAGTATCAATCGGACTTGATATTATCATAAATGCATCAGGTTGGATTCCATCATAGATAATTATATTAAATGGACATACAAAATTCCCGAAATAGAATACTGCATCATAGCTTCCTGCTTTATCCCAAGAATTATCCGGTCTCTGATTGGTAACAACGCTGTTATTTATATGCAAAAATCCATTTGTAATATTATATTTTGCAATAAGGTCGTCATATACTTCTTGTAAGTTTCCTTCAAATGAAGTGTTGTCAGTGTAGAATATCTTCGCTTTCTCAGGCATAACAAAGTATCCGTCAAACTGCTCAAATACTTCTTTTTCGTCTTTATCAAAATACGAATAAAGCACTGTCTTATCTTTAATATCGCAGTATCCATCTCCAACTGTAAGCTTATCGATGATATTTTTTATTATAACAACCTTAAATTCCGCACTTTTTCCAAGGATCTTGAATGAAACAGTATTTTCTCCCATTTCAAAGCTTTCACCATCCGCCTGTCCGTCAATGGTATAAGCTGAAATATCTCTTCTGTCACATTCGTATATAGAAGCCAGTTCATCAATAACATCATCTGTTCTTCCGCTGATCTTGCTTTTACCGTTAACAGCATTAACTAACTCAACTTCAATCTCATCAGGCCAATAATTATACTTTTTATATGTAATTTCTTTATCGCCATTATACTCAGTGATCACTTCATAGTCGTCATCCAACATATATACATCACCAAGTATTGTCACATTCTTTAAAGGTGATTTTATAATACTAACACTGTAATTACATGATACAGATCCGAATTTCAATGTAACCGGATAAGTCTTACCTGCTTCCCAAATATTTGATGGTGTTTGATCATCATTAGTATAAACATCAAACTTTAATCCAAATTGATCACTTAATTGCTGTCCAAGATCCCATGCATTACCGGTAATCTGTGTACCATCCTTTAAAGTAACTATGATCTCACCCGGATCAACATTATATTTTTCCCATTCATACTCATATCTCTCGCCGTCTACCCAATATTCATATTCTTTATGAACGTCACCTTCAATTATAGTTTTATCATTAACTACAACATTAGCTATAGGCGACTCTAAAATCTTAACTTTGTATCCGCATGAAACAGGACCCATAAAAAGTCTAACCGCATGCTCTGTTCCGGCTTCCCAAATGTTAGTAGGTGTTTGATCATCATCAAATCCTGTATCAAATTTTAATTTATATATATCTTCCAGACGGTCTCTGACATCCCATACGTTACCGGATATAACTGTGTCATCTTTTAAATACACATCAATTTTTTCCGGTTCAACATTATATCTTTCCCAATCTAATTCTATTCTTTCATCATTATCCCAATATTCTTTTTCTGTACGGGTATTTCCTTCCAAAATTTCAAAATCCTGTACAACTATATGATCTATAGGATTAGCCTTAATGACAATTTCGTAGGTTCCTTCCAATTCAAGGAATTTGAATTTTACAGTGTGCTGTCCTGCACCCCAAAGCTTATCCACTTCCTGATTACCATCATCATTCCAGAATCCTGTATCCATATATGGATAATCCTTTTTTATTTTATCACTGACTTCATCATAATTTCCTTCATAAGTTACGTTTCCTGCAGTAACTTTTATATATTCCGGCCAAGTATTATACGCATACCAATCATATTTAACACTTTCATCATTTACAAAATATTCATCTCTTGTTTCGTACTCACCTTCCAGATAAACCTTATCCGATATTTGTATGGAGGTTATTGGATTATTGATAATACTTGCACTGTATTCGTAGCTTTGACCCGCAAATAAAACATGGAAATAATAATCACCTAAACCAAGACTTTGATCAACACTCTGATAATCATCATATACATCACGACTAACACTTGTTAAACCATAATCCTTCTGAAACTCATCAATAGTGTCATAGAAATTTCCTGAATAAATACCATGCGAAGAAGTTTCGATGGTCACACCACTCGGAGACACATCATAAACGTTATAAGACTGATCTAATTTATCATCCCATCTTTCTTGAGTCTTCCCTTCAACCAAAGTTTTGTCTTCTAATCGCACTGCTTCTATGTCATTTTCGACTATTTCAAATGAATATTGACCTGTGGCAATGATTTCATCATCAGCATAAACATAATAATTCACATTATATTCGCCCACATCCAAATCGGTTTTATCACCATATATATCTTCACAAACAAAAGAAAAATTTACTTCAGGATATTTATCAATCATTGCATGTCTAAACTGTTCCTGAACATCCCAAATACTTCCGTACGGCCCATCATTCTTAAAAACCTCACCGGTAGAAAGTTCTATCTCAAGACTTGAAGGATCAAACCTATACCGATATTCTTCCGGTCCTGATTCATACTTATCCCCTTCCAATATTACTGTATTACCTAAAGTAATATTGGAAATGAGAGAATTAAGATCATCATTTTCTTTAGCATATGCTTTGACATTAATAGTACCGACAATAAGTGCTGCCGAAAGAATCATAGCCAAAAATTTACGTAATTTCTTCATATAACCTTTCCCCTTTCTTTGCTACAGGCAACCCCTCTAATTGCCCAATATTTTTACTTAATGTTCATGTTAATTTCATAGCCTCCTTAATAAAAATATTCCCCATAAATATTGTTTTTTTGCTGAAATAAAAAAACAGGCACAACAAGTATCTCTATACCTGCAATACCCATTTTAATCTTCAAGTATCATCAACTGCGCAGTTCTTTAAAAGTATCGCAACAATCAATCAAATACATTTTTATTATATAATATTTCTATATTTTTGTCATTCTATTTATGCATTTAATTTTGTATTGTCTGTCTTTTTATTTGCAATAAAATAAATAAAAAAACGAACCAAAAAGACATATTTTAAAACGTCTGATTGGTTCATTTTTCATTAATTATTTCTGTGTTGAAATAACATCTTTATTCTTTACGATATACTCAAGAAGTGAAATGATTGCAAGCATTGTAGATCCGACTACAAGGATTGCTTCCAGCCATCCGATCACATCATGAACTGTTCCACCGAACTCAGCACCAAGATCAGCGATAAGGAAGCAAACCATTATCATCTGAACAACAGTTTTTACTTTGCCCCACATACTTGCTGCAATAACTCTACCATTGTCAGCAGCTATAAGTCTGAAACCGCTTATGATAAATTCTCTACCAATGAGAATTATTACTACCACACTATAAAGTCTTCCAATGCCGCAAAGAGCAATCATAGCCGAACATACAAGAAGCTTATCCGCAAGAGGATCCATGAATTTTCCAAAATCTGTTACAAGATTATATTTTCTTGCAAGCTTTCCATCCACAAGGTCCGAAAAACTGGCGATTATGAATACGCCTAAAGCATACCATTTATTGCCAGGTATTTTATCAAATACCATGAAAAATACAAAAAACGGAACAAGTATAGCTCTAAACGTCGTTATTTTATTTGGTAAATTCATTTATTGTTCCTCCACTTCCCCAATAAGATCATACTCATTGGCGCTATTTATCTTTGCTTTAAGGATGGTTCCGGAAATAGGTTCATAATTACATTTTACAAATATATAACCATCAACATCCGGCGCATCTCTGAAACTTCTGGCAGCATATATATCTTCATCCGGAATATAACCTTCAATCATTACATCCATTGTACTGCCAACAAGTCTTTGATTAATATCAAAAGAAATCTCCTGCTGAAGACTCATTATCTCATCTTTATATCTTTCTTTCACATCTTCATCAACCTGATCCTCAAATGAAGCTGCAGGTGTACCTTCTTCTTTCGAATATGTGAAAACACCAACCCTGTCAAATTCCATTTTATCAATGAATTCCATAAGGTTTTTATGATCTTCTTCAGTTTCTCCCGGAAATCCGGTAATAAATGTTGTTCTTATCGCTATATCAGGAATCTTCTTTCGAAGTTTACTTACAATATCTATTATATCCTCATTGTCAAGTCTTCTTCCCATTTTACGAAGAATCTTGGTCTCAGTATGCTGAAGCGGCATATCTATATAATGACAAACCTTTGGATTGGTTGCCATCTCTTCAATAAGCTCATCATATATCTCTTCAGGATAACAATAAAGAAGTCTGATCCACTTAATGTCCTCAATCTTAGATAATTCATGTATAAGTTCATGAAGACATTTTTTACCATATTTATCAATACCGTAACATGTAGTTTCCTGAGCTACGAGAATAAGTTCCTTCACGCCCTGTGAAGCAAGATATTCCGCCTGCTTATAAAGTATCTCTTTCGGAATACTTCTGTATTTACCTCTAAATGACGGTATCGCACAATATGTACATCTTTTATCACAGCCCTCAGCAATCTTTAAATATTCGCTGTGAACCGCACCTGTAAGAACTCTGTTAGATGAAAATACAGGAAGCTGATCAAGTGTCTCATAAGCATCATCTTTTTTACCTGATACAAGTCCGTCAACTATATCAGCTATCTTATTGATCGCAGAAACACCCACAAATGCATCAACTTCAGGAAGTTCTTCATGAGCTTCTTTTTTATATCTTTCAGCCATGCAACCGGTAACTATAAGATATTTAAGACGATCCTTTTTAAGTGCCGCAAGATCAAATATAGTATCTATACTTTCTGTTGCCGCATCCTTAATGAAACAGCATGTATTTACTATAGCTACATCCGCTTCATTTTCATCATCCGTAAGATTATAACCTTTATCTTTAAGCTGACCGAGCATTTCCTCGCTGTCTACTGTATTCTTATCACAACCAAGTGAAACAAAAAATATATTAATCATAACTAAATAGCTTCAATCCCATTCTGCATTTCTGCGGCTTCATAACAATTATTCATAAGCATTGCTATTGTCATAGGACCTACTCCGCCCGGAACAGGTGTAATCTGTGAAGCAACTTTTGAAACAGAATTAAATAATACATCACCGCAAAGTTTCTTGTCTTCTTTACGATGAATACCTACATCGATAACAACTGCGCCTTCTTTAACATATGATGCATCTATAAATTCAGGCTTACCAATAGCAACAACAAGGATATCAGCCCTCTTTGTTACTTCTCTTAAATCCTTTGTCTTAGAATGGCAAACAGTAACTGTTCCATTTTCTCTGATAAGAAGCATAGCCATAGGCTTACCTACAATATTACTTCTTCCGACAACAATACATTCAGCACCTGATATTTCAACATGACTTCTCTTAAGAAGCTGGATTACGCCTGCAGGTGTACAAGATACAAATCCTCTTTCGCCGATGCTTAATCTTCCAACGCTTTCAGGATGGAAACCATCAACATCCTTATCAGGAGAGATTCTCTTAATAACAGAATCTTCATTTATGTGTTTTGGTAAAGGAAGCTGAACAAGGATACCGTTAATAGTCTTATCTTCGTTCAGTTTATCTATAAGACTAAGAAGTTCTTCTTCAGTAGTCTCTTCAGGAAGTTCATATGAAACAGATTTAATTCCGGTATATTCACATGCTTTCTTCTTATTGTTAACATATACTGTTGAAGCAGGATCATTTCCTACAAGTATAACAGCTAATGAAACCTCAATATTTTTCTTTTCCTTAAGCCATGTTACCTTATCCCTGACTTCGTCTTTAATATCCTGAGATATTTTCTTTCCATCGATTAAATCAGCCATTTTTCTCTCCCTTTCTTTTATCAATTATAATATTTTCGTGCAATCATATTATTTATTCTTTAGAATAATCCCGAGATTATTCCGTTATCATCAACTGTAATACTCTCTGCTGCAGGATGTTTCGGAAGTCCGGGCATTGTCATTATTGAGCCTGTAAGAGCTACTACAAATCCTGCTCCTGCAGATACATATACTTCTCTAATATTAAGAACGAAATCCTGAGGTCTGCCAAGAAGAGTCGGATCATCAGAAAGTGAATACTGAGTCTTTGCCATACAGATAGGGAATTTACCAAATCCCATTTCTTCAATCTTCTTAATAGAATTTTCTGCGCTCTTTGAAAGAACTATATTCTTAGCACCATAGATATTCTCAGCAATATATCTGATCTTATCTTTGATTGGCATATCATCATCATAAAGAGGCTTGAAATCAGCCTTCTTTGTCTCAAGTGTCTTGAGAACTTCCTCTGCTAAAGCGATTCCGCCTTCGCCACCCTTTTCCCAAACTTCGGAAACAGTCATGCTGCATCCGTAGCCTTCGCAGTACTTCTTAACAAAGTCAAGTTCATCATCTGTATCTGAAATGAATTTATTGAGAGTTACAACTACAGGAACATTGTATTTCTTGAGGTTCTCAATATGTTTTCCAAGGTTAACTATACCCTTCTCGAGAGCTTCCATATTTTCGTTGGAAAGGTCTTCCTTCTTAACGCCACCATTATATTTAAGCGCTCTTACTGTTGCAACGAGGACGATACAATCCGGCTTAAGATGTCCTTTACGACACTTAATATCAAGGAACTTCTCAGCACCAAGATCTGCACCGAAACCGGCTTCAGTAATTGCATAATCACCAAGCTTAAGAGCTGTTCTTGTAGCTCTGATAGAATTACATCCATGAGCAATATTTGCAAATGGACCACCATGAACTATGGCAGGTGTATTCTCAAGAGTCTGGATAAGATTTGGTCTTATTGCATCCTTAAGAAGAAGTGCCATAGCACCAACACACTGAAGGTCTTCTGCAGTAACAGGTTCATTATCATAAGTATAAGCAACGATCATTCTGCTAAGTCTTCTCTTAAGATCAGGAAGATCTTCTGCAAGACAAAGAATCGCCATAACTTCTGATGCAACTGTAATTATGAAATGATCTTCTCTTACAACTCCGTCAGTTCTTGCACCCATACCAATAGTAATATTTCTGAGAGCTCTGTCATTCATATCGAGACATCTCTTTATAACTATTCTCTTTGGATCTATTCTTAATGTATTTCCCTGCTGAAGATGATTATCAAGCATAGCACATAAAAGGTTATTAGCCGATGTGATAGCATGGAAATCTCCTGTAAAATGAAGATTCAGCTTATCCATAGGAACAACCTGAGCATATCCACCACCTGCTGCACCACCTTTAACACCGAAACATGGTCCAAGTGAAGGCTCTCTAAGTGTAACTACAGCATTCTTGCCAAGTCTGCAAAGCCCCTGTCCAAGACCGATAGTTACAGTTGTTTTTCCCTCACCTGCAGCTGTAGGATTAATAGCTGTTACAAGGATGAGTTTTCCATCTTCTTTTTCCTGAAGTCTCTCAAGAGCTGAATCAGAGAACTTAGCCATATAATTACCGTAAAGTTCAATATCATCCTCTCCGAGACCGACTCCTGCAGCCACATCTTTAATCTTTTTCATTTTTGCCTGCTGTGCAATTTCGATATCACTTAACATGAAAATAACCTTCCTTTTAAAAAATATTAATCGTATATCTTTATAACAGAAACCTTAGTAAGCTGTAAAGCATAAACTATAATACTACAAACTTATATAATCATCAAATTGATCCATAGTCATAAGTATTTTTCTTGGTTTTGTACCTTCTTCAGGTCCCACAACCCCGGCTTCGGACAGCTGATCCATTATTCTCGCAGCCCTGTTGAAGCCTATTCTGAATACCCTTTGAAGATTTCCGATTGAGGCTTTATCTTTCTCAATAACAAGCCTTGCAGCATCTTCAAATAATTCATCATATCTATTTCCGTCATCACCTCCGGCAGATCCTTGGGAACTTGACGAAACTGAATTATTTTCAATGGATTCACTTACTGAATCATCATATGAACCATCATTATTTTTCTTTATATATCCGACTATAGAAACAACTTCATCATCGGAAATAAACGCTCCCTGAACTCTGACAGGTTTCGGATAACCGGTTGGATAGAATAACATATCACCCTTACCGAGAAGTTTTTCCGCACCATTCATATCAAGTATTGTTCTTGAATCAACACCTGATGAAACCGCAAATGCTATTCTTGACGGAACATTGGCTTTAATAAGTCCGGTAATAACATCAACCGACGGTCTTTGTGTAGCTATAATAAGATGTATTCCGGCCGCTCTTGCCAACTGGCAAAGTCTTATGATTGCATCTTCTACTTCAGCATGAGCAACCATCATAAGATCTGCAAGCTCGTCTACTATAACTACAATCTGAGGAAGCTTTCTGAATTCAGGATCATCATCACGTGGTCCTTCACTTTCAAACTTCTGATTGAATCCACTGATATTTCTTACGTTATTTTTAGCAAAAAGCTGATAACGTTTTGTCATTTCGACAACAGCCCAGTTAAGAGCCCCCGCCGCCTTTTTAGGATCGGTAACTACAGGTATCAAAAGATGTGGTATACCATTATATCCTGCAAGCTCTACCATCTTCGGATCTATCATGATCATCTTTACATCATCAGGCTTTGCCTTATATAAAATACTCATAATAATAGTATTTATACATACGGATTTACCCGATCCCGTAGCACCTGCAATAAGAAGGTGAGGCATCTTTGCAATATCAGTAACAACTACCTGTCCACCGATATCCTTACCAACTGCAAATGCAAGATTCGATCCAAATGTTTTGAACTTATCATTATCTATAACTTCTCTAAAGAATACCTTTTGATTTTCTTTATTCGGTATCTCAATACCAATGGCAGATTTTCCCGGAATAGGTGCTTCAATACGTATATCTTCAGCCGCTAAAGCAAGTTTAAGATCATCCTGAAGACCCACGATTTTACTTACCTTAACACCCTGCTCAGGCTGGAGTTCAAATCTTGTAACAGCAGGTCCGACGCTATAATCTGTAATGGTAACATTTACACCAAAACTTTCAAATGTTTCCTTAAGCTTCACACCATTTTCTCTTACAAAATCCTCATTACTCTTTGACTTCTTACTCTTACCGTTTTCAAGAAGCGAAACCGGCGGAAATTTATATTCTTTTCTTTTAATTTCTTTTATAGAAGATGAGTCAAGTTCCTCATTCAAATCATCTTTACCATTTGAACCGGATGCATCTTTAGCTAAAGAGCTCTCATCATCATTAAATATCTTTACTTCATCTGATTTTCTCGAGCTTCCAAAAAGAGATTCATTTACAGATTTAACAAAATCTCCGCTTTCTCCGAAGGAAGACTTCTTCCTGCCGGATCCTGATTTAAGATCAAAAATATCTGTTTTAATCGGCTGTTTCCTTGTATGAACACCGGTTCTTCCGGGCTGCTTTTCAACCTTTGATCCATTATCGACAAATATTTCTTCCGAAGTTTCTGCTTCACCTTCCGAGTCGCTTGAAATCTCGTCCGAATCATTTATACCTTCACTGAAAAGGTCATTATATACCTCTTCACTCGGTTCATCAAAAATACCGCCGTTTGCCTTGCTTCTTTCTTTAAAGCTAAGACTATTTATCGAATTATAAGCATCTTCCGAATCATTATCACTCTCAGCAGAATATGCCTTATCTTTCTTTCTCTTGCCCTTCCTATCCTTAACTTTTTCATGGCTGTCCTTAAGGAATTCCGGCATCATATCATTTTCATCTTCACCACTGACATAGATATCTTTAACAGTGCCATCACCGTTAAGTTCCATCATTTCATCAGCCGGATACTCAACATTTTTCTTTTTCTTTCTTCTCTTTGGTTTTTCCGGAACAGGAATTCCGGACTCACTAAGTATTGTCGTATTATTAAGAATATGCTTTGGCTCATGATTAACAATCTTTCCACCGGAAAGAGCCTCTTCATATCTCTCATCGTCATATTCATCCTCATATTGGCTGTAATCATAATTTGCAGTTTCTTTTATACTGCTGCCCATACGTTTAAATAATTTGATAAATGAAATATTGATTATTTCAATTATGGCAACGATTACAAATAATGTTGTAAATATGATACAACCTACTTTACCGATCAATTTATATAAAAGTGACAAAAGACCGCCGAAGATAACTCCTCCACCATCTTTATGTTTATATCCTTCCATGTAAAGCGACTTAACCGTCACATTGCCGGCTCCGGCAATTAACTGCATGATAAATCCTATCAAAAGCAACGCAATACCAACCCAGATAATCTTCTTTAAGACTTTCTTGTTAGTTCCGTTTGATAAAAGATAAGCAGCAGAGAAAAACAGATAAAAAGGAATAAGATAAGTGATAGTTCCGAAAAGTCCGAAAAAGAATCCAGATATCACATTACCCACAAAACCGCATAATTTAAAATTGCTGAGTAGCAAAAAAACAGAGACAGCAAGAAATGCAAAAAGATATATTTCCTTCTGCCTTTCAACCTTTCTACTGTCTTCTGCATTAGAATTAATATTTTTAGTTGAATTACTGCCTCTTGTGCCAGTTGAAGTTTTTCTTCCCTTGCTTGCAGCCATTTTTCACCTCATAATTATCCCTCCGTTAAAGCTTATTCGCTATACGGAGGGATATTTTTATTGTTTCAGCTTATAGTGAAACCACTATATCATTTACATCAGTCAGATCTTCTGCCTTGATATAATCTCCATCCACAACTTTGTCATTTAAAACAAGTTTCTTAACTCCTGATTCAGATCCTGTTTCATTAACAACCTTTATATTAAGCCATTTTCCTCTGAAGAATTTCTTCATTTCAAATTCTTTCCAGTCAGATGGTATAGAAGGATTGATATGAATACCATAAAAATCAGGTCTAAGTCCAAGTATACCTTCAACAGATCCAACCATAACGGTAGATGCTGTACCTGTAAGCCAATGAACATGAGCTCTACCAAAGTTAGGACTATCCTTTCCTTCAGTAAACTGTCCATGACAATATGGCTCAAGTTTTCTTATCTCCGCTTTGTCATTCATAGCTGAAGGAGCACAATCGAGATAATACTCCATAGCTCTATTTCCATGTCCCATCAAACCTTCAGCGAGGATAAGCCATCCCTGAGGCTGAGAGAATATACCACCATTTTCCTTGGTAGAAGCATTGAAAAGAAGCATAAGAGCTCCGTCAAATGCATGATTTCTGTACGCAGGAGCCATAAGCATTGCACCATTATCTGTTGCAAGTTCTCTATGAACAGATTCAAGAGCTGCTTCAGCCTGATCCTTTGTAGCAAGTCCGCTTATTACAGACCAGCTCTGCGGATTAAGCCACATGCTTGCTTCAGGATCGTTCTTAGAACCGATAACAGTTCCCTTTTCTGTGAAACCTCTGATAAATCTATCATCTTCCCAACAAAGCTCATTAAGAATCTTACCAAGGGCTTCCTGTTCTTTATTTACATATTCGATATATTCTTTATCATTCTCAAATTCAGCAAATTTGCTGATGATTGAAAACGCCATATAAAGCTGCATTGCAACGAATGTAGATTCTCCGGCCTTTCCAAGTCTGAGACAGTCATTCCAGTCTGCATGAAGTCCTGCAGGCATCTTATGATTACCAAGTCTCTCCATAGAGAAATTAATAGCTCTCTTAAGATGTGCATAAACACTGTCTTCTTCTTTATCAGCATATGGAATAATCTCATCAATATACTTTGTGTCACCTGTTTCAGCGATATATTTGTATACTGTTGGGAAAAGCCATAATGCATCATCGGCTCTATATGCAGGATGTCCTGTTTCCTTAACGTAAGAAGGATCATCAGGAGTATCCTCATGACCAGGATTATGAGTATATTTAACAAGTGGAAGTCCACCACCGTTACTTACCTGAGCTGAAAGCATAAATGTAATCTGCTCTTTTGCCATTTCAGGAGCAAGATGAATAACACCCTGTATATCCTGAACTGTATCTCTGTATCCGTAACCATTTCTCTGGCCGCAATATACGAATGAAGCTGCTCTTGACCATGTAAATGTCATGAAGCACTGATATGCATTCCATGTATTGACCATCTGATCAAATTCTGCACATGGTGTCTTAACCTGAAGATGAGATAATTTCTCATGCCAATATTTAATAAGTTCAGCACAATCTTCTTCAGTTTTCTTTCCGGGATCAGCATAAGAAGCAACAATCTGTGAAGCCTCTTCATCGTCCTTCATACCAACGATAAATGCTATTTCCTTTGACTCTCCCGCTTTTAAACTAATAACAGTTGAAAGAGCACCGCATGCATTTCCGTTATAGTTAAGAGTATTGCCAAGATCTCCTGATTCAATACCTACAGGATTTCCGTATCCTCTGTAACTTCCAAGGAAATCATCTTTACTACCTGTATAAGATGATACTTCTGCGCCTGCGAGTCCAAAGAATCTATCAGTTGCAGCATCGCCATTAACAGCATTATTTTTAACATTTTCATTAATAACCTGTCTGATACGATTTTCTCTGAAATAAGTTCTTGTAATGAAAAGTGTGTACTGAAGATTAACCTGATCCTGCTCATAATTATTGTTGTTAGTAAACTCAGCATAACCTGAAACAGTAAGACTTCTGTCCTTGTCAGAATTGTTAGTAACCTTTACTTTCCATACTTCATATTTCTTATCAAGAGGAACAAGATAGAGAACTTCCGATTCAATTCCGGAATATTCCGCCTTCATTCTTGAGTATCCTGTACCGTGACGGCATTCACTCTTGTATGTATCAAGAGGCTTGGCTACCGGCTGCCATGTGGCAGACCAGTAATCCTTTGTCTCATTGTCCCTAAGATATACATATCTTCCCGGTTGGTCAAAACTGTTAAATACATATCTGAGAATACGTCCGTTTGCTCCGGACTTCTCAAAACTGTAACCGCCTGCATTGTTAGAGATTATAGCACCGTAAAGTGGTGAACCAAGGTAATTAACCCAAGGTGCCGGTGTATTTGGTTTATCAATTACATATTCTTTGTTTATTTCATCAAAAAAGCCAAATCTCATTTAATTATTCTTCTCCCCGCCGTAGCTATACTTTTATTTATCTGCATCTTTGAGACTAAGACTGATCTTGCCCATTCTGTCAACATCGAGAACCTTAACTCTTACTGTATCTCCGATATTAACAACATCTTCAACCTTAGCAACTCTCTTTGAATCAAGCTTAGAAATGTGGATCATGCCATCCTTATTTGGTGAAAGTTCAACAAATGCACCAAATGGCATGATTCTTACTACCTTACCAACATATGTCTTACCAACTTCGATTGGATCAACAATTGAATGGATGATTTCGATTGCTCTTTCGATACCTGCTTTATCAACGCCACAGATAGAAACCTTTCCGTCATCATCGATATCGATTTTAACACCTGTCTCATCGATAATAGCATTGATTGTCTTACCCTTCTGACCGATGATCTCACCAATCTTATCAGGATCAACCTGCATCATAAGGATCTTTGGAGCATATTCATTAACTTCAGGTCTTGGAGCAGGAATGCACTTAAGCATTACTTCATCAAGAATATAAACTCTTGCTTCTCTTGTTCTTCTGATAGCTTCCTTGATGATATCTGTTGTAAGACCATGAATCTTGATATCCATCTGAATTGCTGTGATACCTTCTTTTGTACCTGCAACCTTGAAGTCCATATCTCCGAAGAAATCTTCAAGTCCCTGTATATCTGTAAGTACTACATAATCATCATCTGTCTCACCTGTAACGAGACCACATGAGATACCAGCTACAGGAGCCTTGATTGGAACACCTGCTGCCATAAGCGACATACATGAAGCACATGTAGAAGCCATTGATGTAGAACCATTTGATTCAAATGTTTCTGAAACCGCACGTATTGCGTATGGAAATACATCTTCTGAAGGAATTACAGGAAGAAGCGCTCTCTCTGCAAGTGCACCGTGACCGATCTCACGACGTCCAGGTCCTCTTGAAACCTTTGTCTCACCAACTGAGTATGAAGGGAAATTGTAATGATGGATATATCTCTTTGTTGTGATATTTACATCAAGTCCTTCAACTTTCTGAGCCTCTGAAAGAGGAGCAAGTGTTACAACGTCACAAATCTGTGTCTGTCCTCTTGTGAACATAGCTGAACCATGAACTCTAGGAATGATATCAACTTCTGCTGCAAGTGGTCTGATCTGGTTGATTGCTCTTCCGTCAGGACGCTTATGATCTTTAAGGATCATCTTACGAACTGTCTTCTTCTGATACTGATAAAGAGCATCATCAAGACGTCCAAGCCAAGCTTCATTATCTGCATATTTCTCACGAAGTTTTTCCTTCATTGCAAATATATTATTTTCTCTTGTCTGCTTATCATCTGTGAATACAGCCTCTTCCATTGATTCCATTGGATACTCAGCCATTATGTCAGCCATAAGATCTTCAGGAACTGCATAACTTGTGTAGCTGCTCTTTGGCTTACCACACTCAGCAACAATCTGATCGATGAACTCGATAACCTTCTGGTTAACTTCATGAGCTGCAAATATAGCCTCAAGCATCTTATCTTCTGGAACTTCATTTGCACCAGCTTCGATCATGATAACTTTTTCTCTTGTAGAAGCAACTGTAAGTTTAAGATCAGAATTAAGATTCTGTGTAGAATTTGGATTGAAAATGAATTCTCCATCAACAAGTCCAACCTGTGTTGTAGCACATGGGCCGTCGAATGGGATATCTGAAATTGATACTGCGATTGCTGTACCAAGCATAGCTGTAAGTTCAGGTGCACACTCAGGGTCAACCGACATTACAAGGTTTTCAAGTGTTACATCATTACGATAATCCTTTGGGAAAAGTGGTCTCATAGGACGATCGATAACACGGCATGTAAGTGTAGCATTCTCCGATGCCTTTCCTTCACGCTTATTGAATCCTCCAGGGATCTTTCCTACTGCATACATCTTCTCATTATACTCAACTGAGAGTGGGAAGAAATCAATACCTTCTCTTGGTTCTTTTGCTGCGGTTGCAGTTGAAAGTACAACTGTGTCTCCATAGTGAATAAGAACTGCTCCATTTGCCTGCTTACCAACTCTGTCTACATCAACACGAAGAGTTCTTCCGGCAAGCTCCATTTCAAACTTTTTGTACATTTTGTTTCTCCTTAAACATTATTTTTATTCCAAGGTTCCGAAACGACTGAAAATTACATTTTAAGTCATGAAAATGCCCTTTTCAGTAGTCTCGGACAAACCTTAAAACAATCTTAGTTATTTTATCATAGTAATCAAGATTCTTCAAGCCTTAAAGCCATTTAAAACCTCAATATTCATAAAGCAAATCAGCACTTTATGAAAATAAAAAATCACGGATTATCTTACTTCAGGAATATAATCCTTTACGCAAGGTGATCCGTGATTTTTTCTCCGCAGTCTATAAATAATACAGTCTGCTTCGATCTTTCTTTAACCAACAAACAAGCCGGTCAATATTAATTTCCGAAAGTTAAAATTATTTTCTAAGTCCAAGACTCTCGATGAGCTTTCTGTAACGCTCGATATCCTTAGCCTTAAGGTAAGCAAGCATATTTCTTCTCTGACCTACCATCTTGAGAAGACCTCTCTTTGAATGATGATCATGAGGATGAACCTTAAAATGCTCATTAAGATCGTTGATACGTGCTGTAAGAAGAGCTACCTGAACTTCAGGAGAACCTGTATCTCCATCTCCATTACCGTATTTTGCAATAATTTCTTTCTTCTGTTCTGCTGTAATCATAGTTACAACCTCCTTCATAATAGTATCGCCTGTTACCGGGAATAAGGTCGGAGTCTTCCTCAAACTAAGTAACGGCTTATTTAATATACGATTGTTGAATAAACAACAATTCGTTAGCATGATAGCAAATATATAAGTATTTTGCAACTTGTATTTTATTAATATTTTTTACTTCATCAGGCCATATAAAAATATTGACTTTATTACATCAGGCCGTATAAAAATATCAACTTTATCATATCCTGCCGCTAAAAATATTGATCACGGCACACCCTTCTGTATGCAGATATTGATCATACCTCATTTTATTGTCAATAAATCGACACGCTTAAACCTCGTATATTTTCTTTAAATTATCGAGTTTGGAACTACAGTTCATAAGTAATGCATCTGCAATAACAAGTGCCGACATAGCTTCAACTACTACAACAGCTCTTGGTGCGATAATCGGATCGTGACGCCCTTTTATTTCAAGTTCTATATCTTCATGCTTATTATTTACTGTTTTCTGGCTCTTATAAATTGACGGTGTAGGCTTAAATGCCGCAGTAAGAATAATGCTGCTTCCGTCACTTATTCCGCCGAGAATTCCACCCGAATTATTGGTTCTTTTCCTTACTTCACCGTTATCAATATAGAATTCATCATTATTTTCCGAACCTTTAAGTTTCGAAACAGCCTTACCGTTTCCAACTTCAAATGATTTAACGGCACCGATGGACATTATTGCTGAAGCAAGCCTTGCATCAAGCTTATCAAATACAGGATCGCCAAGTCCTGCAGGCACATTATCAATAATGCATTTTACTACTGCGCCCGAAGAATCTTTATCTGCCGAAACATTTTTAAGATATTCCGCAGCTTTTTCTGCCGCGTCCTTATCAGGCATATATAGTTTATTATTTGAGATTTCATTTTTATCAAACTTATTATAATCGATTGATATATCTCCAACCGATTCAACGAAAGTCGTGAAATTAATCCCGAACTCACTGAGTAACTTTATAGCTATTGCGCCGGCAGCAACTCTTCCTGCTGTCTCCCTTCCGGAGGATCTTCCACCGCCCCTATAATCTCTGAATCCGTACTTTTCATCAAAAGTATAATCAGCATGTCCGGGTCTGTAACACTCAGCTATATTGCTGTAATCTTTTGAAATCTGCGAATTGTTATTGATCATCAAAGAAATAGGCGTGCCTGTAGTTTTACCTTCAAACACACCGGACAAAATCATAACTTTATCAGATTCATTTCTTTTCGTGGAAAAATCAGACTGGCCGGGCTTTCTTCTATCCATAAACATCTGAATATAATCTTCGTCAATAGCAAGCCCTGCCGGACAACCATCAAGAACTGCCCCAAGCGCAGGACCATGGGACTCTCCCCATGTAGTGCATTTTAAAATATTACCAAAAACCGATCCTGCCATATATTTATCCGGCTGAAAATCTGCCGGTTCCTTTCTTAAAACTATTATTAAACACCAACTCTTGGATGAGCTTTATCATATACTTCCTTTAGTTTGCTTCTCTTACTTTTCAGATAAATCTGTGTGGTTGAAATATCAGAATGACCAAGCATTTCCTGAAGCGATCTAAGATCAGCCCCATTATTAACCATATGCATTGCGAAAGAATGTCTTATCATATGTGGAGTAATATCTTTATCGATATTAGCTCTTGTAGCATATAACTTAATTATCTTCCAAAATCCCTGTCTGGTCATCTGCTCACCCTTACAATTTGTAAATAAGAATTCAGAATCACCACACATTGAAGGTCTTACCTGATACAAATACTTTGTAAGAGCATTCTTTGCAGCATTTTCAAATGGAATAATTCTTTCACGACCATTATCAATACACTGCACAAAATTAAGTGATATATTAACATCTGAGACTTTAAGTGAAATCAATTCAGTTACTCTCATACCTGTTGCATATAAGAGTTCAAGCATGGCTTTATCTCTAATTTCTTTGCTTGATTTGCCACTAGGCTGCTCCAAAAGAAGTGAAACCTCTTCGATAGAGAGTGTTTCAGGAGTTTTCTTTTCAACCTTTGGTGGTTTTATATTTTCAGTAGGATTCTTTGATATAATTCCCTGATTAAGTAGAAATGAAAAAAAAGATCTGATGCTGGCTACATTTCTTGAAACGGTAGCCGAACTCATTCCATCCTTTTCAAGCTTTAGAATATAAGAATTAAGCATTGTGTTATTGACATCACAAAAAGAAGAAATCTTATTTAAAGACATATACTCTGTAAGTTTGTTAAGATCCCTTCTGTATGAAGCAATGGTATTATTGCTTGAACGTTTAACATTCGTAAGATATTGAATGAAGTTTTCTATATTTTCTCCCATAAATCTCCAGCCCCAAAATAATACTGTTTGTTACAGTATAATTACAAATTAACATAAAATCAATGTAATTTTTTCACAAAAAACAACGCATTTTCGTTGCATATAGCCAATTTCACAAAATCAAGTATAGCATTACGTAACCTTGCACCATATATTGCTGAAAAATATTCGAGGAAAAAATCAAAATATTAACAATATAATTGTAATATTTTCGTAATATTTATATTTTCAGTTGACATAACAACTATTTTAATTTATTTTTCATATCTTTATATGCTAAAATTGCAATGATTGTTTTACTGTCTATTATCTTATGCTCATATATATTTCTTACTGCCTCATCAAGCGACATTCTGATCAGTTCTATATATTCATCATCATCCCTTTTGATTTGGCCGTTTTTTAGATCAGTTCCGATAAATATAGCCGTCTGCTCATCAAACAATCCAACTGCAGCTATCATCTTTGTAATATAAAACACCTTTTCAGGAATAAAACCGGTTTCCTCTTCCGCTTCTCTTAAAGCACATTCTTTAAAATCCTCTTCAGGATAATTCTGACATCCTGCCGGTATCTCAATATCATAATCATCAAGCGTATTACGATACTGCTTAACAAATATCAGTTCTTCTTTCTCTTCTCCATTAACAGAAGCTCTATCAACAAGAAGTATTCCGGCACCGCTTCTGTTATGAACATAATCATATCTAACCTCTTCACCGTCCGGTTTTAAAATCACATCTTCATACACCTCAACTCTATTGCCTTTAAATATAAGTGTCCTATCAAGACGTTTCATATGTTCCGAAGTTATAACGGATTCATTATTCGTCCTCTGATCATCTGTATTTTGATGGTTTGTGTTTTGATTGTTTGTATTTTGATTGTTTGTATTTTGCTCGTTCATTTTTGGATCATTTATGTTTAGATTGTTTGTATTTTGCTCGTTCATTTTTGAATTATTTATGTTTAGATTTTTTTCCATATAATTCTTCACCTTCCCCAATGTGATTTATATATTAAAAATATCACTCAAAAGATGATATAAGTTTTGCAAAATTTATATAATAAGGATTGTATTAAAAAATCCCCTGATAATACTATCAGGGGATCAGTAATTACATTAATGCTATTACTTAGCGTAATCAGTAATGCGTGATTCACGAATAAGACTGACTTTAATCTGTCCAGGATATTCGAGCTCATCTTCGATTCTCTTAGAGATATCTCTCGCAAGAAGAACCATATCAGCATCACTAACCTGCTCAGGAACAACCATGACTCTTATCTCTCGTCCTGCCTGAATAGCAAAGGTCTTGTCAACACCACTAAATTCATTGGCTATCGCTTCAAGTTTAGAAAGCCTTGTAGTGTATGTCTCTAATGTCTCTCGTCTAGCACCAGGTCTTGCAGCTGAAATTGTATCAGCAGCCTGTACTATACAAGCAATCAAACTTTCAGCTTCACAGTCACCATGATGTGATGCTACTGAATTAATAACAATAGCGGATTCTTTGTACTTTCTACAAATATCAACACCAATAGATACATGTGAGCCTTCCATCTCATGATCAACGGATTTACCAATATCATGAAGAAGTCCTGCTCTCTTAGCGAGCTTAACATCTTCACCTATCTCAGCTGCTATAAGTCCACAAAGCTGTGAAACTTCAACCGAATGCTTAAGAGCATTCTGGCCATAACTTGTTCTGAACTTCATTCGACCAAGAAGCTTAATGATTTCCGGATGTAAACCATGAACACCACATTCAAGTGCGGCAGATTCACCTTCTTCACGAATCATTGTTTCTACTTCTTTCTTGGCCTTCTCAACCATCTCTTCGATTCTTGCCGGATGGATACGTCCATCAACGATAAGTTTCTCAAGAGCAATTCTTGCAACTTCTCTTCTGATAGGGTCAAAACATGATAAGATAACTGCTTCAGGTGTATCATCAATAATAAGATCAACGCCTGTCATAGTTTCAAGAGTCCTGATATTTCTACCTTCACGACCGATGATTCTACCTTTCATCTCATCATTTGGAAGCTGAACAAGTGATATTGTGGATTCTGAAACAACATCAGCTGCACATTTCTGTATAGCTGAAACCACATAATCCTTTGCTTTCTTATCAGCTTCTTCTTTAGCTCTGGATTCCAATTCCTTGATCATGACTGCTGTTTCGTGTTTAACTTCATCTTCAACAGTCTTTAGTAAATATTCCTTTGCTTGTTCAGAGGTGAGTCCGGATATTCTCTCCAGTTCCTGTAACCTTTTGGATGAGAGCTCATCTATTTCTGCCTTTTTCTTTGCAATCTCGTTTTCTTTAACTGAAATCTGTGACTCTCTCTTCTCAATAGCGTCACTCTTCTTATCGAGATTTTCCTCCCTGGCAAGAACTCTCTTCTCCATACGCTGAATCTCATTACGCCTATCTTTGACTTCTTTATCAATCTCGTTCTTAGTTCTAAGAGCTTCCTCTTTAGCAGCTATAACGATCTCGCGCTTTTTGTCTTCAGCGGTCTTAAGTGCATCATCTATTATATCCTTAGCCTTGTCTTCCGCTTTGCCAATCTTAGCTTCAGCAATGTTCTTACGATATGCTGTAGCAGCAAACCATGTCGCAACAACGGCAACTACAAGGATAATAGCAAAGATCACTATGTCCACAGGAGCACCTCCTTATTTAATTTTCGCCGTACAAAAGTACAACACATAAATATTAATCGTTTTTTAATATTATGTCAAGTGATTATTAACCTTATCGACCGAGAAGCCCTTTCTCATAAAGTACGAAAGTACCTTAGTTTTTGTTTTAATATCACTTAAATCTGCACCCTTATATTTTTTATCGAGAATGCTTCTGATAACTTCATCCTCATCATAATCCTCATCCTCATAAAAGGCATCAAAAGCATCATTTATTACATCTGAAGATATGTTTTTATGAAGCAGTTCTGTTTCCATCAGTTTTCTTCCCTTAGTTGAAGAATATGACCTTATAAAAGCTTCTGCATATCTTTTATCATCCAGGAATTTGCTTTTATAAAGGCTTTCAATCACTCTTTCAATGGCAACCGATGAATAATCATTCATTTTCAATTTAAATCTTATCTCAGAAGCACAATATTCGGATCTCTCAAGATAAGATAAAGCTTTTTTGTAAGTTCTTTTGAATATCAGACTATGCAAGTCTTCAACCTTAGTGATATCAATATCCGTACCATCATTAAGATCATATTCATTGATATCAGATTGATAGACAAATCCGATATATTCATCATCAATATTTAAAAGCTTTCTTGTCCCTTTGTCTTTAATCGTTAAATAAGGCATTTTTATTCACCGGCAGGCTGCTCTTCCTTCTTCTGAACAAGTCCTTCAGCCACAAGTTTCTGATAATCCTCTTCTGAAACTCCACTGATTCCTGCTTCTATTCTGACTCTATTCTCAATCTCCTTGAAGATTTCAGGATTTTCAGCAAGATACTGCTTAGCATTCTCACGGCCCTGTCCTATCTTCTCACCCTTATATGCATACCAGGCACCGGATTTAACAATAATATTTCTATTTGCTGCAAGATCAAGAACATCGCCTTCTTTTGATATTCCTTTACCGAACATGATATCAAATTCAGCCTCTCTGAATGGAGGAGCAATTTTGTTCTTAACAATCTTAACTCTTGTGTGGTTACCGATACCTTCACCACCCTGCTTGATTGTCTCGACTCTTCTTACATCAAGTCTTACAGATGCATAGAATTTAAGAGCTCTACCACCTGTAGTTGTCTCAGGATTACCAAACATAACACCAACCTTCTCACGAAGCTGGTTAATGAAGATAACAACGCAATTTGTTTTGCTGATAACAGCAGTAAGTTTTCTTAATGCCTGTGACATAAGTCTGGCCTGGAGACCTACATGTGAGTCACCCATATCTCCTTCTATCTCTGCCTTAGGAACAAGAGCAGCAACTGAGTCAACTATAATAACATCGACAGCGCCGGATCTAACCATTGTCTCAGTAATCTCAAGAGCCTGCTCACCATTATCAGGCTGTGAAATATATAAATTATCGATATCAACGCCTATATTCTTTGCATATACAGGATCAAGCGCATGCTCTGCATCGATAAATCCTGCTATACCGCCTCTTTTCTGAACTTCAGCTACAACATGAAGTGCAACTGTTGTTTTACCACTTGATTCAGGCCCATAGATTTCTATGATTCTTCCTCTAGGCATACCACCTGCACCAAGAGCTATATCAAGACTGAGTGATCCAGTCGGAACTACATCTATATTCATATCATCGAAGCCATCACCAAGCTTCATAACCGAACCTTTACCATATTGTTTTTCAATCTGTGCAAGAGCCGCATCAAGTGCTCTCTTCTTATCTTCACTTGCCATATTAACCTCCTTGAGCAAAACATACGTTCGACTTTTATAATATTATATCTAAGAATAAATGTCAACATTAAAAACTTCTTGTTTTCCGATCTGCAATTATTTCCGTACATGTGATTTTATCACACAGAATATACATATAACAAATGAAAAAATGCTCGAATTTGTAGCATCACAGTAACAAAGAATGTAGCTCGGTATAAAAAAAATATCTCTTCACCCGTATTAACCGAGCAAAGAGATATTTTACACATTAAATCAATATATAAAATTATACTTATTATTACATCTCGCTAAGGATTTTCTCAGCACTTACAATCTTTACGCATAATGTAAATAACTCAGCTGCTGTTTTAAGATCATCAAGTGTAGGATATGTAGGAGCGATTCTGATATTCTTATCTTCAGGATCCTTTCCATATGGCCATGTAGCTCCAGCACCTGTCATTGTAACTCCGGCCTTCTTAGCCATTTTTACAATATCCTTGGCACAACCAGGAAGAGCATCAAAACTTATGAAATATCCTCCCTTTGGCTTTGTCCACTCACCAACGCCAAGACCTGAAAGATTATTCTCTAATGCACTGAGAACTGCTTCAAACTTTGGACGGATGATATCAGCATGCTTTCTCATATGCTCAGTCATACCATGAATATCCTTGAAGAATCTTACATGTCTTAACTGATTAACTTTATCATGACCGATTGTCTGATTTCCCATCTGCTTCATGATATCTTCGAGGTTATTTGGAGATGAAGCAAGTGCTGCGATTCCACTTCCAGGGAATGTAATCTTTGATGTTGAAGCAAATTTATATACAAGATCAGGATTTCCTGCTCTCTTACATTCTGCAAGGATCTCAATAAGATAATCCTGCTCATCATCATAAAGATGATGGATTCCGTATGCATTATCCCAGAATATTCTGAAGTCCTTTGCAGCAGGCTTAAGTCTTGCAAATCTTCTTACTGTTTCATCAGAATATGAATAACCCTGTGGATTTGAATACTTAGGTACACACCAGATACCCTTGATTGACTCATCTGAAGAAACAAGTTCTTCTACCATATCCATATCAGGTCCTTCAGGACTCATTGGAACAGGAATCATTTCAATTCCGAAATATTCTGTAATCGCAAAATGTCTGTCATATCCCGGAACAGGACATAAAAACTTTACTTTATCAAGCTTGCACCATGGTGTATTACCAAGAATACCATGTGTCATAGCTCTTGAAACTGTATCATACATTACATTAAGCGATGAATTACCATATATAATAATATTATCAGGATTGTTCTCCATCATATCACCGATAAGAACTTTAGCTTCATGAATGCCTGTAAGAACACCGTAATTTCTGCAGTCTGTACCATCTTCGCAAGTAAGATCTGCTGCTGAATTAAGAGTATCCATCATTCCCATAGAAATATCAAGCTGCTCTCTGCAAGGCTTACCTCTGCTCATATCAAGCTTAAGATCCATCTCCTGAAACTTATGATACTGCTTTTTAAGTTCCTCAAGTTCTTTCGCAAGTTCTTCTTTTGTCATATCAGAATATGCTTTCATAACAATCTCCTTTAAACAAATAATCTACTTTATTTCGGTCTCTCAACCAAAAACTTTAACCCTAAAGTCATTTTATTATATCATGCTTTTATGAAAATAAAAGATGTTTATTTAAATATTTTTTGAAATCGGCCTATTTTTGTTAATTATCATTAAAATATACCGCCCTTTTCCAATTTTTATTAACATATGATATAAATATATTTATGTGATATAATACCTTAGATATTATTCTAACCGGAGGAAACATGAATATAGTAGCTGTAATCGCCGAATATAATCCATTTCATAACGGACATAAATTCCATATAGAAGAATCAAAAAGGCTGTCAGGTGCAAATAATATGATTGCTGTAATGAGTGGCAATTTCGTTCAGAGAGGCGAACCTGCGATCTTTGATAAACTTACCAGAGCAACGGCTGCTGTTAAAGGCGGTATCGATGCAGTATTTGAATTACCTGTAAGATACAGCACATCAAGTTCCCCGGATTTCGCTTATGCAGGAGTTGAAATTATAAACTCTTTAGGTGGAATCACTCATCTTTCTTTCGGAACAGAAACACCGGATGTTGATAAACTTCAGAGCATTTCCGATGTTATTTTGAAAGAAACATCTTCATTTAAGTCTTCGCTTAATGATCATTTAAAAGAAGGCTACTCTTTCCCGAAAGCAAGAGCACTTGCCCTCGAAGAAGAAATAGGTTCAGATGATACAGCTATCCTTTCTTCTCCTAACAATATTCTTGCAATTGAATATCTTACAGCACTTAAAAAAATGAATTCTGAAATCATACCGATTGCCATTCCTCGTAGGGGCGCATCTCACGACTCGGCAATTGAAACGAATCCAGTCATATACCCAGAAATGAATTCATATACAAATGCTGACAATAATATAAATCCATGTGTATACGGATATACGAACATAGACACAAACATGAGCATGAATTCAAATATAGTTTCTGCCAAAAGTATACGCGAATTACTTCATGATAATTTAGACGTCGAAGCAGAAAAATATATTCCATTTTCTGATATTTTTAATGGAAAGGCAAAATTATCCATCAAAGACTTTGAAGTCCTTATAAATAAAAGGTTACTAGATCTTCAATCTAAATATGAGGATATACTTGATCTCGATAAGGATTTATATAATAAGATCAAAAAGCTATCCCTTCCGATGAACTGTGACGAAATAATAACAGCCCTTAAATCCAAAGAGATAACATATTCAAGAATATGCAGAGTTTTGATACATATCCTGCTTGAAATCGATAATGCCAAGAAAAATACCGGAATATATTGTCCTTACACAACTCTGCTTGCACTTAATAAGAATAATTCCGGCTTATTAAAAACTATAAATAACACAGACAAAATAAAGATAATCAACAAACGTGCGGATTATATCCCTGAAAATAAATTTGCTGAAGATCTTTACTTACTGGATAAGAAAGCTACGGATTTATATAATCTTATATACTACAACAAAACAGGAATCAAATCCCCGAAAGAATTATCTTCAAATGTTTCCATAATATAAAAATACCGGTGAATGATATTACTCGTTCACCGGTATTTTTATTCTTATCTATTTAAGTTCTGAATAATATACGATTATCGTACGGATACTCCAACAAAACTCCGCCAAATAATCTACTGATTATTCATCAAGGAAGTCATCGTCATCATCAAAATCATCATCGTCATCGTAATCATCATCTTCTTCATCATCATAATCATCATCAGATGAATTTAATGACTGTACGATTGGTGGTGGAGCAACATTTGACTGCTTCTTATTCTCAGGAGCGAAGCTGAAATCATCCTCTTCGTCAAATTCAGAGATATCTTCTCCTCCGAAATCTCCCTGTGGAGCCTGTGAAACAGGAGCCTGGATAGGTGTACCTGTAAGAAGGCTGATACTTGCATCCATATCATTAACATTTGAATCAAGTGTATATACAGTATTCTCAAGATTATCAATAAGATTATGATAATTCTCTCTATCGATTTCAAGTGTACGGGCAAAGAAGTTTCTCATTTCTGAGAGTCTGCTCTTTGTATATTCCATAGCTGAAAGTCTTACTTCTGATGCCTCTGCATTTGCATCATCAACTATCTGCTGAGCTTCTTTTCTAGCCTGCTCAAGGATTTCGTTAGCTCTGATATTAGCAAGTTCAGTAATATGATTTGTATCAACAAGTCTATTAGCTTCATTTACCGATTCAGAAATTATAGCATCAGAACGGGTTCTTGCTGAAGCAAGTATAGCTTCCTTATTTCTCATGATCTTTTTACAACGTTCAATCTCATTAGGAAGTTTTAATTTCAACTCACTGAGCATTCTATCTATTTCATCTTTAGGCACTACGATTTTGTTTGATGAGAGAGGCTGATATTTACAGTTATCTATAAATATACTTATCTCATTTATCATCTCTTCAACGCCTTTTTTCTCCATTTCGATTCCCTCCTGAATCCTATAGTTTCTTATACTTTTCCTCTATTTTAGGAAGAACTTTTGCCGGAACAAAATCCTTCACTGAAACTCCATAGCTTGCATATTCCTTCACAACACTGGAGCTAATTGCTGAATACTGTGTACTTGTAGAAAAAAATACAGTATCTATATCATTTGCAACAGCACGGTTTGTCTGTGCCATCTGCAACTCAATATTAAAATCCGCCATAGCTCTCACACCGCGGACAATAATATTTGATCCTTTTGCTTTAACAAAATCAACCAGTAACCCACCAAAGCATTCAACACTAACATTTGGTAGATCACTTGTTACTTCCTTCAACATAATAACACGTTCTTCTAAAGTAAACAACGGAGATTTTTTCTCCGAGTTGTTGAGAACACCTATTATTACTTCATCAAATGCTGCTGAAGCTCTCTTTATTATGTCGAGATGTCCAAGTGTAACCGGGTCAAAACTTCCCGGATATACTACTCTTACCATTATTCATCTATCCTTTTTTGCATGAAAACATGCTTATTATTCTTATATTCTTTATTCTTATATATCTGGAATCCCAGATCATATACATAACTGAAATCCTCATCAAGTGAAGCTTCAACTATAATGATTGCATCATTATTGGTGAAACTCTTCACACTGAGTTCAGCAAGTACATCTCTTTCTAATCCTTTGCCATAAGGTGGATCCATAAAGATAATATCCGCATCAACGGTTTTTCTTGATCTTACAAATGAAAGAACATCCGTCCTGAACACTTCGGACTCATCTGTAAATTTAGTGAATTTGACATTATCATTGATACATTTAACCGCATTCATATTATTCTCAACAAATACAGCTCTTTTAGCACCTCTAGATAATCCTTCAATTCCTATAGCACCGCTTCCGGAAAATAAATCCCAGAAAACCGCACCAGGAAGATCCGGCATTAATATATTAAATAATGTCTCCTTAATCCTATCTGTTGTCGGTCTTGTATCAAGTCCTTCAACTGTTTTAAGAGGAAGACTTCTTCTTGTTCCAGCTATAACTCGCATATATACTCCTATAATGTCAATTCATGATCCGACCAAATAATGCTTAGATTATCATGAAGAATCATTTTTAAACATGATTTGGCACATCCATGACAAAACACTACATTTATTTGTAATACTTTTTTAACAAAATGTCAACCAAAACAGGCGATTTAGCACAATATAATGTACTTTATTTGTTTAAATGTTCTTTATACCAGATACCTGTTTCAGAAAGATCGTCATCTTCCCATCCACTCTTCTTATCACATGAAGAATCAATAAGTGATGAAGTCTCATTTTTATTACTTAAATTCCAGATAGCATATGAAATATTATTCTTATCGAGCATATCCATCCATTCTTCAGCAGAATCATAATCTATTCCACCGTTTCCTGATGCATCACATATACTGAACTCACTGATAAATACAGCACATCCGGCATCTCTTGCCACTGTAACTTTATTTCTTATATCATCCTTATGAGTTGCAGCATAGAAATGAACTGCATACATAATATTATCGAACTTAAGTGGGTCTTCCGATGCCTTATCAACTTCCTGTGACCAGTTAGGAGTACCTACGATAATGATTGCATCCGGAGAATTTTTTCTGATAATAGGAATTATCTCTTCAGCATATTCCTTAACTTCAGCCCAAGATGTTCCGCCGTTTGGCTCATTACAGATTTCGTAAATAACATTTCCGTTATTCTTATATTTTGAAGAAATCTCTTCGAAGAATGCCGCTGCCTCATCCTTATATTTCATAGGAGTAAGGTCATGAAGGATATGCCAGTCAACTATTACATACATACCAAGTTCTGTAGCATAATCAACACCGTCGCAGACAAGTTTCTTAGTCTTTTCCTTATCTCCGTCAGTACAATATCCCATTCCTTCATCAGTATACATAGCGATTCTCATGAGGTTTACGCCCCAATCATCTCTAAAAGTCTTGAATGCATCCTTATTCACATAATCAGGGAACCATGCGATACCATGTGTACTTACACCCTGAAGCTGATATTTCTCACCATTTTTATCAACGATATCTACACCCTTAAGCTTAAGCTTTCCGTGTACTTCATAAGGTGAACCGCTTTCAGCCTTTTTCTCAGCCTTCTTCTCAGTTGTATCTTTCTTGTCGTCCTTATTATCGTCTTTCTTTTCGTCTTTCTTATCTTCCTTTTTACTTTCGTCTTCAGCTTTACCCTTTATCTCTTCAGAACCGTTGAAAAGCTTTATTTCATATGGTTTATTGCATGAATCTTCAGAAGTATATACAACCTGGAATCCGAAATTGATCATTTCCTTTACTTTAACAGTCTTATTATAATCAACCGCTGTTACAGTAATATTTCCGTCTTTAAGGTCATATTTTCCGCTCCAGTTATCGCTGAGCTTTACGTCCTTATCCATCTGAAATACAACTTTCCAATCATCAAGATCGGTGTCACCGTTATTATATAATTCCACGTTGAACTGACGAACATAATTGCTTCCGTTCTGCCATGAACCACTGTCATCTATCTTAAGATATACAGGTGACTTAGAGCTAAGAAGAGGATTCTTTTTCTTATCTGTTTTGTCTTTCTTCTCTTCTTTCTTCGCTTCAGTCGTTACCTCAGTCTTTTCCTGCGTTGCTTCTCCTGTACTTGCAATAGTTACTTCTTCAGTTGTAACAACAGCTTCAGTATCTTTATCCGTATCTTTCTTTTTCTTCGTTTTGTCTCCGATAATGAAAGCAACAAGCCCTATCACACAAAGTGCTAAAACCGCAATTGCTATAAATGTTCCTTTACTGAATTTGTTCTTTTCTTCCATTTTCCCCTCCGCTCTACGGCTTAAGTATTATATTTTTGCATTTTGCCGCATATTTATAGTTAATCAAACGTAAATCCTTTTCCCGGGATATACGTTATGAATTCACTATCATTTTATAATGTAGTAAAAGTGGCATCCTTATTTCTGATGGCATTTAAACGTTCATTTAAAATATCACTGTAATTTATTACAGCATCCTGAGCCTTCTTCAGCATGTCGCTATGATTATAAATATCAGCCACTCTGAAGTTAACATCTCCGCTCTGTCTTATACCAAAGAAATCCCCAGGCCCTCTTTGCTTAAGATCTTCATTCGCTATATAGAATCCATCATTTGAATTCTCAAGTATCTTAAGTCTGTTTACCGAATCTTCCGATTCCTTTGTATTTATAAAAATGCAATATGACTGAGCATCTCCACGTCCAACTCTGCCTCTTAGCTGATGAAGCTGAGCAAGTCCGAATCTTTCGGCATTCTCAACCATCATAACTGTCGCATTCGGATTGTTGATTCCAACCTCTATAACAGTTGTTGAGACAAGAACGTCAATCTCTCCGGTCATAAATCTATGTAAAATGTCATTTTTCTCATTCTCCGACATCTTACCATGCAAATATTCAACTTTTATTGTATTCCTGAATATATTTTTCAGATCATCACTGTAATCGATAACATTTTCCGCATCACAGCCCTCTGAACTTTCAACCATAGGACATATTATATACGCCTGATGTCTTTTTTCAACCTCTTTACGTATAAAGTTATATGCCACTTCCCTATATGAAGTGCCCACAACGCAATTCATTATCTTCTTTCTTCCGCCCGGCAGCTCATCTATTACAGAAATATCAAGATCTGCATAAATGATTATGGCCAGAGTTCTCGGAATCGGTGTAGCACTCATTATAAGAGTATGCGGATGGTCGCCCTTCAAAGAAAGCTTTTCTCTCTGTTTGACTCCAAATCTATGCTGCTCATCCGTACATACAAGTCCAAGATTCTTATATTCAGGTTTTTCCTGTATAAGAGCCTGGGTTCCGATGATAATATCTATATCACCGTTTTTCAGCTTCTCATAAACTGCTCTTTTCTCCTTAATGCTCAGCGAACCTGTAAGAAGCCCTACCTTCACTCCAAGCTTTGTAAACATCTTTTGGAAATCCTCATAATGCTGAACAGCCAAAACTTCAGTAGGAACCATGAGAGCCCCTTGATAACCTGACAGTACAGTTGCATATAATGCAGCAGCGGCAACAACCGTTTTACCGGAACCAACGTCGCCCTGTACCAATCTATTCATAACATATTCACTGCTCATATCATTTAGAATGTCATCTATCGCCTTTTTCTGCGCCCCTGTGAGAGAATAAGGAAGTGAAACAAGAAATGATTCCAGTCTTACCTTCGCCTCCTCGGTTATTTTGTATGAGCTTTTATCGGCGACATTTTCCGCCCTGAGTCTGTTTACCTCAAGAAGAAATACCAAAAATTCATTAAATGCAATCCTCCTCAGAGAATCTTTAAGAATCTCTATATTTCTCGGAAAATGAACATTCATAAGAGCCTCGCTCATAGTCATAAGACTGTATTTCACTCTAAGCTCTTCAGGAAGAATATCCGTTATCTGCCCGGCAAAACATATAACATCCCTGACTGTCTTTTGAAATGATTTATTGGACAGACCGGATGTCAGATTATATACAGGCTGCATGGATTTGGTCATTATCCTGTATTGCTGTTCGGTATAATGTTCCGGCATTTCCAAAACCTTCTTACCGAACTTATTCTTTACAGTGCCGACAAAAATATATGAGTCGCCTATTTTATATACATTTTTAATATATGGACTATTGAAAAAAGTAAGTTGAAGATATCCCGAAGAATCTGTCACATTGAAACTGCTGATATTATATCTGCCTCTTTTTACAGAAGTTACACGGGAAGAGACCTTAGCATATATAGCCACTCTCACCCCTTCTTTAATATCAGCTATCCTGGTCGGTTCATCATATGACAGATAATCCCTCGGAATATTCATTATAAGATCTTTAACAGTATTGATATTTAATTTTTGATATAACTTAGCTGTCTTTTCGCCTATTCCCTTAACCTCGAGAATACTACTGTTAATATTCATGTGATTTCGAACCTTTTAATTATTCTACAGAAACAAGATAATAATAAATAGGCTGTCCGCCCTTATGGAACTCCACTTCAAGATCATTATACTTTTCAGTAAGTAACCCGCAAAGCTTATCAGAATCCTCTTCGGAAATATCATTTCCTGTATAAACAGTAATGAGTCCCGATTCTTCATCAACCATTTTATCGATAAGTAAAAGTGTTGTTTCATTTATATCTTTACCAACAGCCTTAATACCGCCGTCATCTATACCCATAATGTCGCCATTATGTATCTCAACACCGTCAATAGAAGTGTCTCTGACAGCATATGTCACTTCACCTGTCTTAACGGTTGAAAGCGCTTCTTTCATATCATTTTCATTCGAATCAATTTCACCCTCAGGATTATAAGCCAGCATTGCACTGATACTCTGAGGAATTGATGTTGAAGGAATGATGATCACTTTCTTATCTTTGCAAATAGATGCAGCCTGGTTAGCCGCAAGAATAATATTCTTATTATTTGGAAATACAAATACATTCTCTGCATTTACATCAGCAACTGCATTTAAAATGTCATCTGTACTCGGATTCATAGTCTGCCCGCCGGAAATAATATGATCCATACCCATATCCTTAAGGATATCAACCATTCCGTCTCCGACAGCAACGGCAACAAAGCCATATTTCTTAACTTTTTCAGGTGCCTTATTGGATTCACTTTCTTTGTCATTCTTTGATGCAGCAAGTTCAACCTTTATCTTCTTAAATTCTTCATCCTGAAGCTTAGCCTTATTTCTCTCATCAGCAAGACTGATTCTTTCATTATGTTCCTGCTTCATGTTATCAATCTTCATATTGATAAGAGCACCATAAGTAAGAGCCCTCTCAAATGCAAGACCCGGATGATTGGTATGAACATGTACCTTAACAAGCTCCTCATCAGCAACACATACAAGTGAATCACCTATAGAAAGAAGATATTCCTTGAACTGATTAACCTCTTCTACTGAAAGCTCCTTATCGAGCATAATGATAAATTCAGTACAATAAGAAAACTTGATATCAGCTGTGGATATATTGTCATTGCTGCTTCCCGAGAAATCAATCTCTCTGAATGCAGGCTTTGCCTTAGGAGTTTTCTCAGCCACAGAATCACTTATTACAACATCCTCTCCCTTAAGAGCAAGAACGATTCCTCTAAGCACTTCAACAAGTCCCTGTCCACCTGAATCTACAACTCCCGCTTCTTTTAAAACAGGGAGAAGTTCCGGTGTCTTCTCAAGGACTTTTTCTCCATAACTAAGAACTTCCTCTGCAAACGGGAGAAGTTCCATGTCCTTATCTGCACATTCAAGAGCCTTATCGGCTATGCCTCTTGCAACCGTAAGGATTGTACCTTCCTTCGGTTTCATAACAGCCTTATAAGCTGTGTCCACTGCCCTTGAAAATGCATTAGCTAAATCAAGTATATATAATTCATCTCTATCTTTAATATCCTTGCAGAATCCTCTGAAGAGCTGTGAAAGTATAACACCCGAGTTTCCTCTGGCGCCTCTTAAGGATCCGCTGGAAATAGCTTTAGCAAGATTGGCAATATTTACGTCTTTAACACTCTTAACTTCTGCAGCGGCAGTCATAATTGTAAGAGTCATATTAGTTCCTGTATCTCCGTCAGGTACAGGAAAGACATTAAGTTCATTTATATACTCTTTGTTGTTACTTAAATTGTTGGCACCTGATAAGAAAATTCTCTTAAGAGTAGCCGCATCAATAGTATTACTTGACACTTTAATTTCCTCCTTAGTCGATGACACGAACTCCTTCGACAAAGACATTGATATTTCTTGTCTTCATCCCTGTAAGATCTTCGACACGGTATCTTACTGTTTTAATTAAATTTGAAACAACTGTTCTTATACTGACTCCATATGCAACAATGACATGAAAATCAATATCAAGAAGGCTGTTATCATCTATCTTTACATTAATGCCTTTTGTTACGCTTTCTCCTTTAAGAAGCTTAGCAAGGCCATCTCTCATACTTATTGTAGCCATACCTACAACACCGAAGCAGTCAAGTGCAGCCATGGCAGCGCATCTTGCGACAGCCTCTGTATCTACCATTATATCCCCAAGTTCATTTGAAATAATCCCATTCATAATAAGCCTCCTGTCTGTATGGTCATCACGACCATTTCTGACCACATTTAAATCAGCCTAATAGTTATAAATAAATTATACATAATATAACTTTTAAATCAAGTTAAGCATCCTTCCATAGCCTGTAAATACATGCCGATAATAAGCCTATTGCTTGTCATTTCAGTCAAATGCTATCTAAGAATATAATAACAATGAAAAAGCGACACCCGATATATAAACTCAGGTGTCGCTTTTCTAAAGTCTGAATGTAGGAAAGATTATGCTCTCTCTACCTTTCCAGAACGAAGGCAGGATGTGCAGACATATACTGTCTTATGAGAACCATCAACAACAGCCTTTACACGCTTGATGTTTGAGTTCCAAATCCTGTTTGATCTTCTATGAGAATGACTCACGTTGTTACCAAAATGAGTTCCTTTGTCACAAATAAAACACTTTGCCATCTATCCAGCACCTCCTAACATGGTATATTAGTCTCCTAAACAGACCCACAACGAGCATATATTATCAGAAATAACATATTAATGCAAGTCATTTTTTTGATTTTTTAATATTTAATGAAAAATATTTAGATATTGGTATCATCAAGACTGTCTATTGCTTCATCAACAGCCATTTCTTCTTCAGATTTACCTCTTCCGCTGAGGAATTTCTGTACTTTATCCACAACGCCCGGAACCATATCCATAACGCTCTGGAGTTTGTTGGTTTCGCCAATAGGAAGTATTCTCACATAATCTCCCTGAATTACAAGAACAGCTGATGGAGAAAGCTTTCCACCCATTCCTCCTGCAGCACTGTTTCCACCCTTAGCCGGTGAAGATGCACCTGCACCCACACTGAAATTAACATCCATAAGCGGAATGATTGTTGTATCTCCTATCTTCTGAGGCTGTCCCATAACAGTCTTAGCTGTAAGAAATGCATTCATTCCGTCAAAAAGGGAATTAACCGTACTATTAAAATCACTATTTTTTCTTCCGTCTGCCATTTATATGTCCTCCTGATAAAAATCAAATTTGATCATAAATACTTCATCATATTTTCTTTGCAAGATTACGGGTTCTCTTGAAATCTTTGCTGAGAACCAGGAATAATGCAGGAATCGCCATACTACCTATAAAAATCCTTCCTTTAAACCATAAATCCGCTTCAATCTTCTTCTCATAAAACTCCGGAGTGATGTGAAGCCATTTATGATATAAAGGATAAAACATACAAACTTTTCCAAGCATAGCTCCGGTCTTCTCAGGTGTCTTAAGTCCAAAAAGAACATTCGCATTTCCTTTTCTTGGTAAAAGGTTTTTAAATACCTTTTTAAGCAACTTCTTGCCCCTTGCAATGGTATTCTTGGTATATGGTTTATCAAGAAATTCAATAAAATGATCTTTCTTACGTATCAGTGTATCTTTTTTATCTAATACTTTATCCTTCGTTCCGGATATCTTTTCAAGTATCTTTAACGCCTTTAAGCGAAGCTTTTCAATAATACCGACTTTTTCTTTTTCACTGTCTTCATCTGCAGTTTTATTTACATCTTCATCTGCAGTTTTGCCAGAATTTTCATCTGCGGTCTTATCTTCCTCCGGGGTTTCATCGCCTGTTCCGAAAATTCTATCAATTTCTTTATTGATGTCCGATTCTCCATCAATATCAAATGATTCATTTCCGTTTATACTGTCGGCCTTACCACCGGTTTCGCCAACCCTAACATTACCGTTTATTCCGGTTGTATCAGCAGCTCCGGTATTGTTTTTCAACCCGTTCACCGGGCTATTCACCAAATCATTTTCCAAGTCACTCATTTGACTATTTCCGGTCTCGGTTCTTTCATCAGGTGCTTTGCCGGTTCCTGATTTCTTATTCTTTTTTTCTTTTTTTGGCTTTACCTTATGTTTATCCTCAGTATCATCATGCCCCATCAGCCTTATCTTCTTGATTGAGATGCCAAATACTTTAAGTTTAGCTATACCATCCATACCATCATCAGTCTTTTTGATATTTCCGGTAGCGCTGGCAAACAGCCATCCAACTTTAACTCTTCCACCAATTTTATCTCCGTATTCTCCGCTGACCTTATATGTTACGGGGACAAATAACACGAGTAAAATAATTAATAGAAGCAGCCCCACAATCGATGCAAGCACAATTCCAAGGATTTTAAGAATAGTAAGAAATATTCCCATAAAACCCTCTCTATATTTAATTTTCTAATCTTTCCACATAATATTATCTTTTTTCAAATTTTCTCTTTTTAAGAGGTGAAAGCGTAAAGCAGTTTCTGATAAATTCCGGAATATCAAGACCTCCGGACTTTTTCAGACAATCCTCTGTTATATCACGAAGAAGCATATTTGCTGATTTTTTCTTATTTGTAATACCAACAATTATAATTTCCTTATCCCTCTCCTTAAAGATTGGCTGAATAAGCATATTATAATTATAAACTTCCAGAAGAGCCTCTTTGGAAAGCGGCATAGTAATAAGATATAAGCTTTTGACAGGCTTATATTTTGAAACCGCTTTGATCATTTTTTTGATTTTCTTTTCCTCTTCCAAGTCTGTATAGACATTACTGATAATCTGCATTTTATTCACCAAGAATTATATTATTGATAGCATTCACAGAAGCAGCAACTTCTCTTTCATCCGAACATCTGTCCAGAGCATATACAAAGTATTCTCTAATCTCTTCTTTATTATTGAAAAATACAGGTATAACGGATAGGATTTTCGCCATAACACTTCTTCTGAGACTGACTGATAATTCATCAAATCTTTTTCTGAAGCCTTCTTCAAGATCAGCCTTGATCTTATCTATAAATTCCTCATCAGCAGCATCACTGACAATCCTGATCTCTTTATCAAGGTCCATAAAGTAACTTGTAGAAGTAAGCTTATCAGCCTTTAAAAGTCTTTCATAAACATTTTCAAGACCTGCTTCTTCAATGGCTTCGCCGTATTCTGTCTTATAATCAAAAAGGTTACTGCTTATATTTGCAAGTACCTCATATGATTCTTCCTGAGCACCTTCAAGATTTGAAAAAAGCGAATCAAACTCAGCTGAAGCTTCATAAATATCATCTGCTTCAATTGTTGATCTCAGTATCTTTACAGCTGTTTCATACTTATCGTCAAATAAAGTTTTATCAGCGCTGTTAATTGTGAAAAGTGTTACCAAAGAATCATTTATAACTTCGATGATAAGAAGATAATCTGTTACATATTCATCGATTATTTCAGTTACTTCTTCAATATCAGCCGATAATTCATCATAAATGCCGGCATCAATATTCTTATAATCAACTTCTGATAACTTCTTATATTTTTCAAATAATTCAGGATAAAGTTTCTCGAAACCATCCGGTTTCTCGATAAGTGCAGCTGTTCTGAGCATTTCAGCGAAATCATTTACAGCTTCCTTCTCTCCGCCCTTATAAATATTAAGGGTATTATTTATAATATCAAAAAATCTTTCCTTAGTCATTCTGACCGGAAGCTCTGCGATAAGGCTCTGTATCTTTGAATTGATAACAAGTTTATCATTGTCCTGGAATACGTAATTATACATATTGTCAGCGATAGTTTCCTTATCAAGCTCTGAATTTGCTATACTTGGATCTTTTCTAAGAACAGCATATTCAAATATAGACATTGCATCTGTAAAAGAAGTAAGCACTTTCATCTTGCGAGTAACATCATCTCTAAGCTTTAAAAGTAATACTATATCTTCCTCATCAGCTTTATTATTCTTAAGAGTTTTATCAAGGCTTTCAGATACTGCTTTAAAATAATCTTCTGTCTCTTTCTTCTTCTGACCGTCACGACCTTCAGCCATTTCAATCATTGTAAAATAATTCATAGAGAGCTTGATCACAGCATATTTTGTAAATGATGCTGAAAGTATCTCGGAATATCTCTTAATATTTCCCGCAATATCTCTTCCTGCTTTAATATCTTTAACTATATTTCTTACTTCATTTTTCATTTATCTGATTTCCTAACTTTATTTTTTATGTTCATGTGTGAAAATGTGATCGGAACAATATTCATAATTTCCGTTACATTTTGAACAGAATCTGAACTCAAGATTCTCATCATCTTTTTCAGTTCTGCCGCATATACAGCATTTATGTATAGGTCCGCCTGAAGAACTACGTCCGCCATATTGTTCAAGCTTTATAACCTTATGCAGATTCGGATCTGCTTTTTTATTATCTTTTTTAACATCAGGTCTCGGCCTCTGAACATTTCTCTCATTCATCTTGTAGCCCATATTGATCTTATGTCGATATGATGCTGCTCTTTTTTTCTGGAGAACACTACTTACAACCTTCTTTCTTCTGTTGACCCATAAGAAAACGAAGAAGTTCATAACTGCAGCAACAATAATGATCCTGCCGTAAATACTTTTATCTTTAACGAATAAATATATAAGGTAAATAAAGTCAAAATATCCGAGCCATTTTACCTTTAACGGAATAAACATATATAGGTTAACGTATTCCTCGCCGAAAATAACAGCAAAAGCAAGGAATAAACTTAAAGTTGTATAATAATTTATCTTTATACACTCTGTTGAACTATATATTATATCATTGAATGCTTCCATCATGTCCGGAGTTGTCCATTTTAACTTGATGAACCCTGTCAATACAACAGCAACATCAATTAAAACAACACTGCTGAGCACATAGAGGTTGAACATGCCGGTTCCCCATACAAGTTCCAATTTTTTTGAAACATAGTAATAGAAAAAAAGCATGATAGGTATAAATATGATTTCAATTGCATATTCCGGAACCATCGGCACGGTAAATACCCATGTCAAAAGTCTCCAATACTCATTATATTCAACGACATGATATGGACTTAATATTAGCTTTGCATAAAAATCAGGTGATAAATAATAAAAAAAATACCCGAAAAGAAAAAAACTCACAATTATGATAGGAAGATTCTTTATCGAATATTTATCAAGCTTAGATCCAAAATTTTTCTTACTCACTGAATTACCTCTTTCCTCACTCACTAATAAAATTCATTTTACTTTAAATTTCCATTAAAGTAAACCTTAAAAAAGAAAAATAAGTAACATCACAGCTACTTTTATTTGCTTTTTATTGAATTAAAAATGATTTTACATTATAATAAGAAATACTGCGTTATAGATATGTAAAAAATATAAGGAGAGCGGATTTCGCTGAGTAGTATGAAACATTTAGGAATAGATATCGGATCAACAACAGTAAAAATTGCAATAATAGATGAAGAACACAAAATCTTATATTCCGAATATAAGAGACATTTCGCCAGAATAAAAGAAACGCTTAAGGAACTTCTGCAAAATGCCATCGGTTCCATCGGTGACTGTGAAGTCGCACCGGATATTACAGGTTCCGGCGGACTTGCCCTTGCAAAAGTTATAGGTGTTCCTTTCGAGCAGGAAGTAGTATGCGTATCTTCTGCTCTTTCTGACTATGCACCACAAACCGATGTAGCTATAGAGCTTGGTGGTGAGGATGCCAAGATCATTTATTTCAGTGAAAATGGCATTGAGCAGAGAATGAACAGTGTATGTGCCGGTGGTACAGGTTCATTTATTGACCAGATGGCATCTCTTCTTATGACTGATGCATCAGGTCTTAATGAATACGCAAAGACATATGATACTGTTTATCCTATTGCTGCGCGTTGCGGTGTTTTCGCAAAGACCGATATACAGCCTCTTATAAATGAAGGTGCAACAAAGGAAAACCTTTCGGTATCAATCTTCCAGGCTGTTGTAAACCAGACTATTTCCGGTCTTGCATGCGGTAAGCCTATCAGAGGTCATGTTGCATTCCTCGGCGGACCACTTCATTTCCTTGATCAGTTAAAAGAATGTTTCATAAGAACACTTAAACTCGATGATGAACATATAATCGCACCACCTCACTCTCATCTTTTTGCTGCAGTAGGTGCTGCTATTCATTCAGATGACAATATCACCATCAGCCTTTCAGATCTTTCAGGCAAATTAAATGACGGCCTTAAGATTGAAGCTGAATCCGCTCGTATTGAGCCTTTATTCCAGGATAAGGAAGTCTATAACGATTTCGTTGAGAGACAAAAGGATTTCCACGTAAGACGCGGTGATCTTTCTACATACAAGGGAAATGTATTCCTTGGAATCGATGCCGGTTCTACTACAACCAAGCTTGCTCTTTTAGGTGAAAACGGCGAACTTCTCTATGATTTCTACAGCAACAATAACGGAAGTCCGGTAAAGACAACTGTCAGAGCTTTGTCTGAAATATATGAGAAATTACCTAAAGACGCTCATATTGCAGGTTCATGCTCCACAGGTTACGGTGAAGCACTTCTCAAATCTGCATTTAATCTTGATTACGGTGAAGTAGAAACCATAGCTCATTATACTGCAGCGGCATTCTTCAATCCAGAAGTTGATACCATCCTTGATATCGGTGGTCAGGACATGAAATGTATCAAGATCAGAAATGGTGTCGTTGATAATGTACTTTTAAATGAATCATGCTCTTCAGGATGCGGATCATTTATTGAAACATTTGCAAAATCTCTCGGATATGAAGTACGTGACTTCGCAAAGATCGCTCTTTTTGCCGAAGCACCTATAGATCTTGGTTCAAGATGTACGGTATTTATGAATTCAAAAGTTAAGCAGGCCCAGAAGGAAGGCGCTTCTGTTGAAGATATTTCCGCAGGTCTTGCTTACTCGGTTATCAAAAACGCTTTACTGAAAGTTATTAAGCTTACAGATCCAAAGCAGCTCGGAAAACACATCGTTGTACAGGGCGGAACCTTCTACAATGATGCTGTACTTAGAGCATTCGAGATAGTTTCCGGAAGAACTGCCATAAGACCTGACATCGCAGGTATCATGGGAGCATTCGGTGCTGCTCTTATCGCAAGAGATAATTATACAGAAGGTTTCACATCCAATACTCTTCCTTATGAAGAAGTTAAGTCACTTACATATGAAACACAGATGACTCACTGCAGAGGATGTACCAACAGCTGTCTTCTTACCATCAACAAATTCCCCGGCGGAAGACGTTTCATCACAGGAAACAGATGTGAAAAAGGCCTCGGTCAGACTAAGAATGCCGAGAATATGCCAAACCTTTACGAATATAAATATAATAGAATATTCAACTACGAACCTCTTCCTAAGGACAAAGCAAGAAGAGGTCAGATTGGTGTACCTAGAGTTCTTAATATGTATGAAAATTATCCATTCTGGTTCACTTTCCTTACAGAGCTTAAGTACAGCGTTGTACTTTCGCCTAAATCATCAAAGTCTATTTACCAGATGGGTATCGAGTCCATTCCAAGTGATACAGAATGCTATCCTGCCAAAATAAGTCACGGACATGTTATGTGGCTCATTGAAAATGGACTTAGACAAATATTCTATCCTTGTGTTCCTTATGAAATGAATGAAACACCTAAGGCAAATAATCATTATAACTGCCCTATCGTTACTTCATATTCTGAAAATATCAAGAATAATATGGAGGAAATCGACACAAATAATATCACTTATATCCGTCCTTTCCTTGCTCTTGATAATCCTAAGGCACTTAAGGCTAGAATGTTCAGAGAATTTTCTAAATATACTGATGTTACTAAGGAAGAAATCAGCAATGCTATAGATAAAGCATATGAAGAATCTGCAAGAGTTAAGGCTGATGTTAGAAAGAAGGGTGAGGAAACACTTAAATTCCTCAAAGAAACAGGTAAGCTCGGTATCGTTCTTGCAGGACGTCCATATCATGTTGATCCTGAAATCAACCATGGTATCCCTGAACTTATCAATTCATATGGTGTAGCCGTTCTTTCAGAAGACTCAATCTCACACCTTGCTGATGTTGAAAGACCACTTATTGTTTCGGATCAGTGGATGTATCATTCAAGACTTTATAAAGCTGCTAACTATGTTAAGACCAACGAAAACCTTGAGCTTATCCAGCTCTTCTCATTCGGCTGCGGTCTTGATGCCGTTACAACAGACTGTGTAAATGATATTTTATCAAAATCAAATAAGATATATACCGTACTTAAGATAGATGAAGTAAGTAACCTTGGTGCTGCAAGGATCAGAATCCGTTCTCTCCTTTCTGCAGTTAAGGCCAGAAAGAAACTCAATCTTAAGAGTACTCCGGTATCCACAAGAGTTCACAGAGTGGAATTTACTAAGGAGATGCAGAAAGAATATACTGTACTCGCTCCTCAGATGTCACCAATTCATTTCTCTATGCTTTCAGCAGGACTTGCCAAGATGAATATCAAAGTCGAGGTTCTTCCTGATGCAGAGAAGGAAACAGTTAATACAGGACTTAAATATGTAAATAATGATGCATGCTACCCTTCTATCATAGTTGTTGGTCAGATCATGCAGGCTATTGAATCAGGTAAATATGATGTAAATAAGCTGGCTGTAGCCATCACCCAGACCGGTGGAGGTTGTCGTGCCACTAACTATATCGGTTTTATACGTCGAGCTCTTGAGAAGGCAGGTTACGGACAGATACCTGTTATCTCAGTAAGTGCGCAGGGTCTTGAGAAAAACTCAGGTTTCAAGATCAATCTCGAAGGACTTAAATGTTCTATGCATGCGATTCTTTATGGTGACCTTTTCATGCGTGTACTTTACAGGACCCGTCCTTATGAGAAAGTTCCGGGATCTGCCAATAAATTACATAAAAAATGGGAAAAGATCTGTATCAGAGACATCGAACGCGGTTCAAAGAACTTCAAAAAGATTGTTCGTGATATCGTCAGAGAATTCGATGAACTCCCAATCGATGAGACGATCAGAAAACCAAGAGTTGGTATTGTAGGCGAGATTCTTGTTAAGTTCCTCCCTTCTGCCAATAATCATCTTGTAGATCTTCTTGAGCAGGAAGGTGCCGAGGCTGTAATGCCTGACCTTCTCGATTTCGTTCTTTATAGTTTCTATAATTCAAACTACAAGCATGAATTTCTCGGAAAATCATACAAGTCAAAGATTCTTTCAAATGCAGGTATCAAACTCCTTGAAAGTTTCAGAAAGCCAATGAGGGAAGCCCTTGAAAAGAGTAAGCGATTCGAAGCTCCAAAGAGAATTGAAGTTATCGCTGATTATGCACGTCCTGTTGTTTCAATCGGAAATGAAACAGGTGAAGGTTGGTTCCTTACGGGTGAGATGATCGAACTTATAAAAAGTGATGCTCCAAATATTGTTTGTGCACAGCCTTTTGCATGTCTTCCTAACCACATTATCGGTAAGGGAGTTATCAAGAAGCTCCGTGCTAAATATCCTGAGTCAAATATCGTTGCTATCGACTTCGATCCTGGTGCATCTGAAGTTAATCAGATCAACCGTATCAAACTTATGCTTGCATCAGCTAAGAAGAATCTTGAGAAAAAGAATACAAAATAGATTAGCAAATAATAACATAAAGAAAACGCATATCATTTTCGTGATATGCGTTTTCTTTATAGACCATTAAGGTTCTATATCATTTATTTCCTTCATCTTAGCGATGAATTTTTCTTTATTGTCTTTGCGGGAGAAGAATTTATTGGTGAATATCTGGTCACAGTATTCCAGCTTCTCTATCAAAAAATCTCCTCTTTCCACAAAATCATCCCAGTCCTTATCCGTAACATCAGATGCCCTATATAAAGGTCTGGACAAACTCTTGGCAACTATACCATCATCAACAAAGAAGTTATAGGCTCTTGAATATATGACCGACTCTTCCTTTGAGAATACCGAATGACCATAGTAAAGATTGCTGAAATATCTTATACCAAGAAGGTCCATGATAGTCGGTGCAATATCCGAAGTACATGTATATTTGTCTATAACTCTATGTCCAACCTTCTTATCATAGATCATAAACGGCACTCTGTAGAGGTCACTGTAATTCATGGATGTATCATAATCATAAATATCTTTAACATAATTACTGAGCCACTGATAATAACAGTTATGATCACCAAAGAGTACAACTGTTGTATTATCAAGGATACCCTTATTATCAAGATCTTCCATCATAATACCAAGAGACTTATCAAAATCCATTACGGTTGTAAGATAATCAATAAGTATGGCATCTTCTTCAGAAATAGATTTTTTACCCAGCATGGCTAAAAGCTTTTTCTTATTGTCCGCAAGATTTTCTCTCTCATAATACATTCCATGCATTGTTATGGAAGTAATATAAGTGAAGAATCTCTTATCTTTTGGAAACATCTTGTCTTTACAAAGCTCGATCATTTCCGAATCAAGATTTCTCTCGCCTTCACTCATATAATCATGCATGATCTCTTTATCAAGATTTTTATCCTTCATCTTCTGCTCATTCATTTTATACATCTCTTCTGAGCTGCAGAATTCGGAAAATCCATATGAAATATGTGCTTTATCTCTGTTATAGAACTCCTTCTTACCGTTATGGAATGAAGAAATCTTTATATCATCGCCATAAAACTGATTAAGAATATTCGGGATAGTCTCCGGAATTTCCTCTTCGTAATAATCATAATTGATATATCCTGTCGTCGGATAACTTCCCAGTATGCTCATGGTTTCCGATATATCTGTTTTTTCCTTTGAATGAAAGTCTGTCATTACTATACTTTCATTGTAGAACATTGTAAGGTTCGGGAAAAGTTCAGCATACTGCTCGTCCGTAAGAGGAAGCGCATTCGGAAGATATTCATTTTTCATAAATCCGAACCATTCAAGTGACTCAACCAGGATCACAACAACATTATTATCCTTTGAAATACCATATTCATACGATGCATCAGATATTTCAGAATAAATAAAATCCTCAACTTCACTGTCAGACAGATTATCCTTTTCTGTAAATATAAGTCCGCCGGCAAATTCATTTACAAGATTACCGGTTATACCATATGCATTATAAACCGAATTATCTGTAGAATATCTAAGATTTTCATACTTACCGGCCCGTGTCTTATTAAGGTGATATAAAGATACTGTTAGTAAAGAAATACCCACTACAGTTACAATACCACCGAAAAGCATTCTCTTTTTCCTACTGAACAACTTATATTCATTTCTTCTGTAACGTCTGAAATTGACAACCACATATATAGTACAGAAAAAGAATGCGGTATAGAACATCACAAAATTCATAGGAATATTTTCAAGTATTCCGAAAGCATCATTCCTAAGATTTAACATTCCGAAATCAAAATACTGACCGGCCATATCAAAAAGCACAACCATTATCATGCATAAAAGTGATTGTATAATCAAGAAAACAAGCCCTGTTATAATCTTCGCCTTTTCACTTTTGATACCGATCATTACGCCCGAGATGATCAAAAGAAGTCCGAACCCAATCCACGGATAACTGATGAAGGGACTTTTTTCAATAGAAAATACAGCTATCATTTCTATTATCATTGCAAAGACAAAATACATGATAACCGTAAGATTTGTTTTAAGAAATCTCATAACTCCTGCTCCATTAAAAAATGTATATGATTGTAGCAAGAAAGCCTGTTTTATGCAGATTTTTTCTTGTGAGAATATAAATCACACCAAAACATATATAGAACAAAAGATATGTCAAAGTAAATCCAACATTAAAATAAAGCACATCAAACAAGCCATACAGGAATATCATACTGAAGTAAATAAATATCCTTAAATATTTATTCTTGAAAATTCCGGAAATAAGATTTGCACCACGGCATACGCAAGGTATGAATGCACACCTTGCGATCCTGCCGACTAATTCTCCACCTCTGTTGAAGAAATCAAATCCTGTAAGCTTCTCACCAAAATCATAAAAAAGTTTGACCTTGAATCCAACCTGAAAACTCATAAGCGCAATCATACTTATAACTATCAATGATATAATGATCAGATTTTTATAACATATAAGTTCCTTTGCGTCATCGTATTCTCTGAATATTTTCTTCTTCTGAAGATGACCTCTTATAAAATATATAGCCACTATCGCACCGGACCATATCAACGCTTCGAATAATCCTTCCAAGAGTCCGCTAATGGTATCGTAATTCTTATATCCAAGTCGAACAGATAAAGGTCTAATAAATAAAGGTATTATTCCGATCATAAAAAGAGGAAGAAAAAAATGTAAAATCCCATCATAAAGGTCATATTTTATTCTTTGTTTATCATATCTGAAAAATACATTTTCTTTATTGTTTTTCTCTTTCATAAACTAGCCCAAAACTCTCAGACACTCACGAATTCCGGTTGCTCTCTCGGTATCGTTGCCTCCAAGTTCATTTCCGTTTCTAAAAAGTTCAAGAGCCTTCTCATAGTCACCGTCTAATTCCGCAACTAAAGCCAGTTTATCATTCTTATCTATACATGATGAATGTGGACAGTGATGACATCTCGGAGCCAGATCGATCATGTCTAAATATTTCCTGAATTCATCACGTTTGCCCATGTAGAAATAAATACCTGAAACAGCACATAATCTAAATGGAGTTAATCTTGTGAAATCAAGATATTTCTCAACAGAACCATACTGTTTTTCTATAGTTTTAAGCGCATTTTCAGAATACTTCTTCGCATTATCCACGTCATGTATAACAGTATAATTTCTGGCAAGTATCTCATTTGTTCTGAAAAGCTTATCGTAGAATTCTTTATCTTTATTTTCCTCGCACATAAATACTTTAAGGAACTGCTCGAAATACTTTATGCACTTTTCCGGATCTTTTTTTGTGAAAAGATAATAATAACCTATCTCCCACAAAGCGTTTCTTAAACTCTTTATATTTTCTTTAGCATTCTCATCAACCGATTTAAAAAGTCCTGCTTTCTCGGTATAAGCATCGAAATCTTTTTCTATCTCTGTAAGCTTATCATAATCATTTTTAAATAAGAATGACGATGCATATTTTCTTTCAGTCTCAAGAATATCAGCAAATCTATATACAGGTATATCAGGATTATCATTTATAGCCTTGATAACACTTACATCACTTTCAGATACATCTGTACCTGTAATCTCACGAAGTCCGCATATAAAAGCTTTTTCTCTGCATTCTATAGCTTCATCAAACATATTGGCATCATCATAATAGTCAGCTAAACTATCATAATAATATTCTTCATCAATATTGAATCTATCAATATATTCCTTGTAAATATCAGCAGCTTCTTTAAATCTTCTCTGAATAGAATAAAGCTTTGCAAGGTTACTGTATGCCACAAATCTACGAGCATTTGGATTATTAAATACTTCGATAGCTTTCTTCAAACTCTTCTCAGCTTCTTCGTAATTATCCATATTCATGCATATAATTCCCCTGGCATTATGTATAAATGGTGCCTCAGGGAAATCGACAACAGCTTTATCGGCAAATTCAAGACCTTTATCATACTTCATTCCGTCATAATAGATAAGCACGAGCTGAAGTGCATTATATTCTTCTTTCTCCAATTCATTGAGTCTTAAGGAAAGAGCCTCAGCTTTGTCATTATATTCATTCATCTCTTTATCAATATAGAGATAGTTATTATATAATCTTGCAAGCCAATAAAGACCGTCAAGATTATCCGGATCAATCTCTAAAGCCTTTTCAAATTCAGCTATAGCCTCATCTTCACGATCGTTTTTATTCAGATATTTACCAAATTCAACATATCCCTTCGCATAATTAGGAAATGCTTCATGAAGACTTGCATATGCACCATCGGCCTTGTCTTCATATTTCTCGCAGTAATCCACTTCGATCCAATGAATATTTATATTTTCTTCGCAATCCTGTTTTGCTCTTTCAACAAGATTCTTAATTCTCTTAACGAGCTCTTCCTTATCGACATCAGGTTTATTCATGCCTTCAAGGTCCATAAGTGCATAAACATATGCAATATAAAATTTATGTATCTCACTTATACCATCATATCCGTTATTAATCGCATCTTCGACTTTTTCAAATAAAGGAATTGCTTCTTCAATATTCTTGATCTGCTTATAATATCTCGCCTTATTAAGATCTATACGAATGTCATCAATATTATAATGCTCAAGATATTCAAAACTTTCTTCCATTCCCTTTGAATCATTATATGCAAGATAAACTTCCTGAGCATATAAATATGAGTCAATATAAGTTGGATCAGCTTCTCTAAGATAGTAATAATCATCTATGATAGTTCTTGCATTGAATATCTTATAAGCAGCAAACTGTCTGAAGCCACGAGCCATTAAGCTATAATCATAATTATCGACTCTGTCTACTTCACTTGACCAGAAATCAAATAATTCCTCAAATTCTTCTCTTTCATTTAAGATTGCATGATACAATCTCGCATATTCGTAGAAATCCTTAGGATGAGCATTCTTTAATGCCTTTTTGCAATTTTCCTTGGCACTTTCAGTATCCTCAATCATTGCATATAAATATGAAATGAGATAAAAACTGTAAGGAATCCTCTGAATATCTCTAATCTCTTCGATTGTGTATTTATTTATATCTTCCGGCTTCTCAAGGCCGTATTTATCTACAAGGATCTGATTCCATTTAATAAGATGAGGTAAAGAATTCTCATTATCCTGTCCTGTCATATTAAACCAGCCGATAAGATAATCATATTCAAAGATTGATTCAGGATCACCGTCTTTAATCTCACCTAAAATATTTTCAGCTTTGTCTCTTTCATCATTTCTCAAATATAACCATGCAAGACTGATCAAAGAACGGTTGCTGATAGTTTTATTATCATACTGCTCTTCAAGTTCTGCGATTCTTTCTCTGTCTATCTGTTTAAGGATTAAATTATAAGAATTATTATCCCTGATATAATTACATGAATATGAAAGATAATCCGAAGCTTTCTTCTTATCCCCCTGGAGATATAAGATAAGTCCACGCGCCGGATGTGTCTCTTCATTGAATTTCTCATCAAGTTTTTTAGAAATAAGCTCATCACATTTATTTAATTCTTCATCGGAAATACTTATATTCATATCCTTGTGAATATCAAGGATCATGAATCGAAGATACATAAATATAATATGACTTACAAAATAATCCGAATGCTTAACGCCCTTATTAACTATCTCGTCAAACTTCTTTTTGAGGATATTAAAGCATTCATCATATCTTTCTTTGTAATAAAGATATCTGGTCACAGCTATTACTTCAGCCGGATGATAATAATTCATTGAACGCAAATAAAGAATTTCACTTCCGAGGGCATCGATCAATTCCTCTCTTTGCTCTTTCTCTTCAGCGAGACTCTCATCATCAATCCTTCTATAGTAATTTGTCAGTTTCTTTACTTCAGAGATATAATTATCTATCTCATACTCAAAATTATCATTTGTTTCAAGCTCATAATCTGATTCAATCTTTACTTCTTCCGCTTCCTTATCGCATTCATTTCTCCCTTTAAGTATCTTCTCGGAGAAAATCACGCCATCATCAGCTTTAATATTATTGATCAGAAATAAAATATATGCAGGAGGAAACTTTTCTGATAAAGCCTCTTGATCTGCTGTTATCGAGAAAACTTCATCGAACTTCTTAAATATATTTGACGGAAATAAACAATGATCCATCACATATCCAAGAAATGCATTTCTGATATCGTCCTGCTGATCGAGCTCTGAAAAGATCTCATCAGAAAAAAGTTCGTTCCAATTTTGGATATCAACTCTCTTGTCAATATCCTGATAGATACTATCTACCTTTTCTATAATTTCAGCATAAGGCTGTTCCTGTTCCTCTTCTTCCCCTTCATTAACAGATCTTACAGCTTCGTCAAAAGCTTCTTTAAGTCTCATAAATCCTTCCTGATCATCTTCAGGATTAGTATTTAAAAGTTTTGATCTGTATGCTTCTTTAATAAGCTCAACGTCATCTGTTGGAGCTATACCCAAAATTTCCCAAATTTCGTTTTTTTGCATTCGATAATTACTCCTTATAAATAAAATACTTTTAACTTTCCCAATGCCAGATTAGTATCTACGTCTCTTCTCTCTCTTTATCCTTTCGATATACATAAAGATCATACCAAGAATCAACCCAACAATAAATCCTCCTGCATGAGCCTTAAGACTTATCCTCTTATCCATGAATGATGGAATGAACATCAAAATTATTCCAAACAAAACTCTTGGAAGAGGAAATTCATCTTTTGTCTCTTCAGATAAAGCAAATACTATGAAAATACCAACAAGTCCGAATATAGAACCTGATGCCCCCGCACCAAGTACATAATCCTGCGGACCTCTGGCATTAAGATCAAAAAATAAAATCATAAGGCTTCCGCCAAGCCCTGATAAAATATAAAATATTGTGAATTTTAATTTGCCAAAATATTTTTCAACATACATTCCCATTGCAAAAAGACCAAGCATGTTACTGAAAAGATGTTCAAATCCAAAGTGGACAAAACAACTTGTAAAAAGTCTATACCACTGGCCGTCCTCAAACTTAGGATAATAATATGCGCCGAATTTCATAGCAGTGAAATAACTTTCCGAATCCCCGAAAAAGAAACTTTCAACAACAAAAACAATGATATTTATAGCCATAAATACCACTGTCATTGTAGGAACAAGATTATACTTAATCTTATATCTTAATTCATTCATATATATCCCCTTATAAATCCCTATTACCAATCGTTTATAAATAATTACCAATCATTTATAAATAATTATCGATCGTTTATAAACGCATACCACCAAACATTTTAAATGCTTATTATCGATCATAAAAATTCTCGTAAATTTACAGATAATCGATCATTCCCGGACCCAACTTCTCAGTAGGTCTGGCTGTGAATCCATTTTTGATATAGAATTTCTCACGTCCTTTAGCGCACATAAGACCAAACATTATCTCCTGATCAGGAGATTCTTTAAGGCTGATAACATATTCACGAAGCCTGTTGATCATCATGGAGCCAATACCTTTTCCGTGATATTCGGGAACGACTATAAGGTCCTGGATATAGCATATAACCGCACCATCACCAACGATTCTGCCCATTCCGATAAGCATATCATCATCATAAGCCGCAACCATAAAAAGCGCATTTTCTATCGAAAGTTCCGCCTGAACCTTAGTCAGTTTCTTCCAACCGACTCTGCTTCTTAAATCTAAATATTCATTTACTTTTATTTTCTTATCTTCTATATGGATCATTTTACAATCTAACAGGAACATCCTTTGCCGCAAGATATTCCTTTACCTCTTTTATCTCAAGTTCTTTAAAATGGAAAAGTGAAGCAGCAAGAGCCGCATCTGCCTTTCCGTATGTAAGTGTATCATAGAAATGTTCTTTGGTTCCCGCACCACCGGATGCAATAACAGGAATTCCGACATTTTCAGCTACCATTCTTGTAAGTTCATTATCATAACCGGCCTTTGTACCGTCAGCGTCCATACTTGTGAGAAGGATTTCTCCTGCACCAAGTTCTTCACAACGCTTCGCCCATTCGATAGCATCAATATTCATATCAAGACGACCGCCATTTTTATAAATAGTCCAGCCATCCTTTGGCTGCCACTCATCATTTATCTTAATGCTTTCCGAATAAGAAAGTGACGGATCAGCAGCTTTACCGACTCTTCGTCTTCTCGCATCTATAGCAACAACGACGCACTGACTTCCGAATTTGTCAGCTGCTCTGCTGATAAGATAAGGATCATCGATAGCTGCAGAATTAACAGCAATCTTATCCGCACCTTCTCTTAGAATAGCTCTGAAATCCTCAACACTTCTTATACCTCCACCAACTGTGAATGGTATAAATACTGTTTCAGCAACTTTTCTAACCATGTCGGCAACAATATTTCTTCTGTCCGATGAAGCTGTAATATCAAGAAATACAAGCTCATCCGCTCCGGCTTTATCATAAGCAATGCCGCATTCAACAGGATCTCCCGCATCTCTGAGATCCACAAAATTTACTCCTTTAACAACTCGTCCGTCTTTAACATCCAGACAAGGTATGATTCTTTTTGTAAGCATATTATATCTCCATAAAATTCTTTATAATACGTAAACCGACTTCTCCACTCTTCTCAGGATGAAACTGACATGCAAATATATTGTCATGTTCAACAGCTGCATGTATCTCAGTACCGTAAAATGTCTTTGCAGCAACATCTTCTTTATTTTTACAAGTAAGATAATAAGAATGGACAAAATAAACATAAGAACCATCTTTAATACCTTTAAAAAGTTTTGATGTTGGATTAACGCTAATAGAATTCCATCCAATCTGAGGAACCTTGATCTCGCCATCATCAGGAATCTTGGTTATTGTTCCCGGCAGAAGGCCAAGTCCTTTAACTCCCGGAGTTTCTTCACTGGAATCAAACATAAGCTGAAGCCCGAGACATATACCAAGGAAAGGCTTTCCCGTCTTAACATATGCTTTGATCACTCTTACAAGATCGTACTCTTCAAGTTTCTTCATAGCATCTCCGTAAGCTCCAACACCCGGAAGTATTACTCTGTCAGCATTCATGATCACATCTTCATCACGTGTCATTACAAACTCTTCTCCGAGATAGAGAATAGCTTTTTCAACGCTTTTAATATTTCCCGCATCATAATCTATAATCGCTACCATATCAAGTCCTCTTATAATATAAAAATACAAATAGTTAACAACAATTAACAGCCCGTAAATCCTTATAAATACAGCATTTACGGACATTAGTCATCATACTATAATTACAGGATTTATGCAATTGATTTAAATGAAGAAAACGGTATACCAACTGATATACCGTCTCCCTCGCCGATCAATGATCATATTAACAATTTAGAAGTCATTCTGGTCTTTGTCTACAATAAATGAACCATTCTCAGAATTATTAAATACATAATATACAGCATTATCTTCCGGTTTAAGATAAAGATCAAGAGTCTTCAGATCAGACTCCTTATTCCCTTTATCGAGCCAGATTTTCTTTGCTATATCTACAAGCTCATCTTTGTAAACCTGTTTTCCAAAATACTCAACATAAAAATCTGTTCTCATATGCCCCTCCTATATAGTTTCTTCTCAAGTGTTATGATACTTTTAACCCCAAAAAATGTCAATATTAAAAACTTAAACCGAATCAAAATAACCCACCAGCAAATAAAGACCGTGTGCTACTGTCCGGTACCTTTATTTTCTTTATTTTTTTTGTTTTCCTTATTCTCTTTCTTTTCTTCTTTCTTAATCTCTTTGATTTCTTTCTTCTCTTCCTTTTTGATTTCTTTGATCTCTTTCTTTTCTTCTTTTTTGATTTCTTTTATCTCTTTTTTCTCTTCTTTTTTCAGTTCTTTCTTCTGCTTCTTGGTGATATATTCGATATTTTCAACATCAAGTTCGAAGTAGAATACAACACCGCCGTCCACATTATAAACTCCATAATCATTGTTATGTTTCTTCATAATAGTTTCAACGATAGAAAGACCTATGCCGGAACCGCCGTATTCTCTGGTTCTTGCAGCATCCTCCTTATAGAACTTGATGAATACCTTACCGATTGCTTCATCACTGATATTATCACCGTCGTTATAAACACTGACTCTGATCTTGTTCTTTTCATTATCAAGATCGTACCAGATCCTGATATTTCCTCCCGGTGTTACATAATGAATAGCATTTGTAAGATAATTTGTTATTACTTCCTCGATCATGAATTCATCAGCCCAAACAGTGACGATCATATCTTCATCAAAAATAACCTTTGCCTGTGACTGCTCGATCATGATATTTGAAGATTTAACAATACCCACGATAAGCTCTGTAATATCGAATCTTTGGATAGAAATATTATTTTCACCAAACTCGAGCTCATTAAGATTCATGAGTCGCATAACAAGTTTATTCATCTTACCTGCTTCATCTATGATTACATCGCAGTAGAATTCGCGGCTTTCCGGATCATCTGATACATTATCCTTAAGTCCTTCCGCATATCCCTGAATAAGAGCTATCGGAGTTTTTAATTCATGAGAAACATGAGACAGGAATTCCTTTCTCATATCATCTATCTGAATCTTATCCTCAATATCATCTCTAAGTTTTGTATTGGCTGTCTTAAGCTCTGAAATGGTTTTCTCAAGCTTAACAGAAAGCTCATTCATACTGTTGCCGAGAATACCTATCTCATCATTTGATCCAACTTCAATCTTTGCATCAAAATCAAGATTTGACATTCTCTTAGCGATATATGACATTTTGATAATCGGCTTAATGAATACTGTAGAAACGAAAATTACTATAATAAGTTCGATTAGTATAAGTGCAGAAAACGCAATAAGGAAGAGCTTACTTACATATCTATAAAGCCTTGTGGTTCTTACAAGCGGTCTTTTGATGATAATGATATTTCCATCATCAAGCATACCAATAAGATACATGAACTCGCCTTTTTTGGTGAAACTCAGCTCATTATCGTCCGACGTTTTTATTACATATTTTTTATTTTGGATCTTGCTGAAATCATAATTTTTAATGATACCCTTAATCTCATTTGCAGAATTATCATCCAGGAAAACCGAATAAAATATAGTCATCGTCGGCTTATCCACTATAAAGATAAGCATATCCGGGAAGCTTGATCCGTCATTATAAAGATCTTTAAGCTTGTTCTGAATCTCATCAACACTGTAATTATATATATCCGCCTCTTTGAAAAGCTGATTACAATAATTATATGTATCAACAAGGCCTGCTTTAGTCTGTTTTTTAAAGAAGCTTTCAATGACATAACGGCTTACAAATATACCGAGAAGAAGTGATGCAAGAGTGATCACAACAACTATGACCGAAATCTTGAATCTCAACGAGTCTTTTATATTCATACGCTTATTAACATCATTTGCCATTATAATGCCTCATTTAAATCTCAAATTTATATCCAAGGGCCCATATAGTCTTGATATAGCTGCCCTTTTCTCCGAGCTTAGCTCTTAATTTTTTAACATGTGTATCAATAGTTCTGGCATCACCGAAATAGTCATAATTCCATACATTATTGAGGATTTTCTCTCTCGATAATGCGACGCCCTGATTAGTCATAAAGTATTCAAGAAGTTCGAACTCCTTGAATGACAGTTCGATATCTTTTCCATTTATAAGTACCTTATGTGCAGAAATATCCAGCTGAATACCTCCTGCTTCAAGGAACTGACTTTCTTCACTTGTGGTTCTTCTGAGAATTGCCTCTATCCTGGCCACAAGAATCTTCGGGCTGAAAGGTTTTGTGATATATTCATCAATACCAAGCTCAAAACCTTTTAATTCGTCCTTTTCGTCAGACTTAGCCGTAAGAAGAATTATAGGAACGTCAGAAATCTTTCTGATTTCCGAACATGCTTCATAACCATCCATCTTAGGCATCATGATATCCATAACAATGAGTGAAATATCCTTGGTCTTCACGAAAGTATTATATGCTTCTTCACCATCTGCAGCCTCAATTACTATATATTGATTCTTTACAAGATAATCCTTAACAAGCTTTCTCATTCGAAGCTCATCATCAACAACCATGATCTTAATATCACTCAACTTTTATTACCTCCGGTACTAAAAAGATTCTAAATAACGATAATTGTGTTAATTATACATCATAAAAACACCCCTGTGAACCGATTCACAGAATTATCATATCTTCTTTTTCTTCTTTTTTTCAACCACAGGATGGTTAGCCATGTATTTCTCATACAGGTCAGGTCTTTTTTCCTTAGTCCTTTTGATGGACTCTTCAAGTCGCCACTCGGCTATATTTTTATGATGGCCCGAAAGTAAAACAGGCGGAACCTTCATTCCCTTATACTCTTCCGGTCTTGTATACTGAGGATATTCAAGAAGGTCGTCATAAAATGTTTCGTAGAGCGCACTGTCATCCTTACCAAGAGCACCCGGTATAAGTCTTGTGACACTGTCCATTATAACTGCCGCAGGAAGCTCTCCTCCTGTCAATACGAAATCACCGATAGAAACTTCTTCCGGCTTTATAAGCTCGATAGCCCTTTCATCTATACCTTCATAATGTCCACAAAGGATTATTATATTTTCTTCTTTTGAAAGCTCCATAGCAAATTTCTGATCAAAAGTTCTGCCCTGAGGCGTTGTATAAAGAACCCTGGGCTTCTTAAGTTCAGGATCGCTGAGTGCTTTTTCGTAATCCTCATAAGTCATTTCACAATTGGAAAGCGCCTTTTCAAATGAATCAAAAACAGGTCCCGGCTGCATAAGCATACCCGAACCGCCACCATAGATATAATCATCTATATGTTTATATTTATTGTCAGCAAAATCTCTGATATTTATAGCTTCAAGAGATACTATCCCCTTTTCCATTGCCTTTCCGGTAACACTTGATGAAAATATATTCTGCATCATTTCCGGAAATAAAGTCAGTATCTGAAATCTCATCATATCATTCCTTTCAAAAGTTTTACTGTCATCTTATTTTCTTCTAAATTGATGTCCTTAATGAATTCCGGAACATCAGGAATCATGATATCTTTCTTACCTTCCTCTTCCTGTTCGATTATATAAACGATCTGAACAGGTGTCTCAAGATAATCCTTGATCTTACCAAGCTTATTGCCATTTTCTTCATATACATCAAGCCCGATAAGATCCGCAAGATAGTATTCACCATCTTCAAGCGCAAGGGCATCGTCTCTGTCTACGTAGATTTCAGATCTGATATATTTCTCCACATCTTCAATCTTATCAAGCCCTTCGAATTTAAGTATAACTGTATTCTTAAAATATTTGCATCCGGAAACTTTTACTTCCGTATATTTATTTCCTGTTTTAATATAGCATTTTTCAAGATATTCAAATCTGTCATTATCATCAGTCGTAGGGAATACACTTACTTCCCCTTTAATACCATGCGTCTTTGTTATCACGCCAACTCTAAATTTATCTATCATATTACTCCTATCACCAAAACATTTTTTAAATAAAGCCCGGGAAGAATCCCGGGCTTATACATATTATGCAATGATTCTATTTGATGTCTACAATAACCTTCTTGTCACCCTTTGAAGCAGCTGCCTTTACAACAGTTCTGATAGACTTAGCTATACGACCCTGTTTTCCTATGACTTTGCCCATATCTTCAGGAGCAACCTTAAGCTCAATTGTTATGGTGTCTGCATCTGTAGTTTCTGTAACTACAACCATTTCAGGTGAATCAACAAGAGACTTTGCAATGATTTCGACTAATTCTTTCATTAACAAATAACCTCCGGATTATTTCTCAATACCTGCCACCTTGAAAAGTTTTGAAACAGTCTCAGTAGGCTGTGCACCATTACCAAGCCACTTCTTTGCAGCTTCTGCATCGATATTGATCTCGCTTGGCTGCTTATTTGGATCATATGTACCGATTTCATCGATACAGCTTCCGTCTCTAGGTGATCTAGAATCTGCAACGATAACTCTGTAATATGGATGCTTCTTGTAACCAATTCTTCTTAATCTGATCTTAACTGCCATTTTTAATGACCTCCTAAAAAAATAAAAATATTATCTAAACTTACCCTTTGTAAGTTCGTTATCTTGATACATATCCGTGTACCGGATAATTACTTAAAAAATATATACTTCCTAGAATCCAAAAGGAAGCATTCCTCTTTTTTTCTTCTTGCCCATAATTCCGGACATCTGTTTCATCATCTTTCGAGATTCCTCGAACTGTTTGATGAATCTGTTAACTTCAGCTATATCAACACCTGCACCTTTGGCAATACGATTCTTTCTGCTGACATTGAGAATATCCGGATTAGTCCTTTCTTCCATCGTCATCGAATAAATGATAGCCTTAGGTTTATTCATTGCATTTTCATCAATCTCAACATTTTTAAGCTTGCCCATACCCGGAAGCATTCCTATGAGTGATGATAAACCACCCATTTTGTTCATCTGATCAAGCTGATCAAGGAAATCGTTAAAGTCAAATGTTGCCTTTCTGATTTTCTCCTCAACCTTTCTGGCCTGCTCTTCATCGATAGCTTCCTGAGCTTTTTCGATAAGGCTTTCTACATCGCCCATTCCAAGGATACGGCTCGCCATACGCTCCGGATAGAAAAGTTCAAGATCCGTAAGCTTCTCTCCCATACCTGCATAAAGTATAGGTTTGCCTGTAACCGCCTTGATTGAAAGCGCTGCACCACCTCTTGTATCACCGTCAAGCTTGGTAAGGATAACACCGTCAATCCCTATCTGATCATTGAATGTTGTAGCAACATTTACACTGTCCTGACCTGTCATTGAGTCAACTGTAAGTATTGTGTAATTTACAGGAACAGTTTCTTTGATCTCCTGAAGTTCCTGCATCATGCCTTCATCAATGTGAAGACGACCAGCAGTATCTATAAACATGAGATTAATATCATTTTTCTGCGCATGCGAAAGTGCTGCCTTAACAATGTCTCTAGGTTTATTGGCTGTTCCCATAGAAAATACAGGAACTCCAACTTTTTCACCGTTAATTTCGAGCTGTTTAATAGCAGCCGGTCTATATACGTCGCAGGCAACAAGAAGAGGTTTACGTCCTTTATTCTTATACTGACCTGCAAGCTTTGCAACAGTAGTTGTCTTACCGGCACCCTGAAGACCACACATCATGATAATGGTAACTTCATTCGAAGGAAGAAGCTTGATCTCGGAAACTTCGCTTCCCATGAGGGATGTCATCTCATCACGAACAATCTTGATAACCATCTGTCCGGGATTGAGTCCCTTCATAACTTCTTCACCGACAGCCTTTTCAGTAACTGTCTTTATAAAATTCTTAACAACCTTAAAATTAACATCGGCCTCAAGAAGTGCTCTCTTGACTTCTTTCATTGCCTCTTTGACATCATCCTCGGTAAGAACACCTTTGCTTTTGAGTTTCTTGAAAACGTTTTGAAGTTTTTCACTCAAACTGTCAAATGCCATTATCCAACCTCCGATTAAAATTCCGAAAATACTTCTTCTGCAGTATTCTCAAGATTGTCGATCAACCTTCCCAGGGAAGGATCTTCATTTTTATCTTTGATAGTACGAACGATATTCCTTATATCTTCCATACTGTTTCTTGCTCTTTCAAACTTATCAAGAAGGTGAAGCTTCTCCTCATATCCTTCAAGTATGCGGTCGCATCTTTTAATCAGGTCAAATACTCCCTGCCTTGAAATATTGTAACTTTCCGCTATCTCCGAATAAGAAAGATCTTCCGAAATAACATCACTATATACACTTTTCTGATGCTCCGTCAGGAGTTCTCCATAAAAATCAAATAATAATGTCTGACGAACAATTTTCTCCATAAAATTCACCATACATAATGATTCACTCTCAACAAGTACTTTGTTAGTCTACACAATAAAGAAAGCGCTGTCAAGTATTTTTTCTTGACAGCACTCTGAAATTATTAAACCGTTAATCATTATAATCAAATTTAATGACTTTCCATTTACCGTCATCAAATACCATCATAAGATCGAATTTTTGTTTTTCTGAGCCTGCAGGTTGATTACCTATGGTTGTTTCAACATTAAATCCTACAGCGGAATCAAATTTTAATGACTTATCCTCAAACTCTTCTTCTGCTTCACTGAGTTTATCCCCGCTTACTTTATAACATTTATATGAAATATTCTTCAGTCCGAAACTGTCAAAGGCATATTTGTCATAGGCCTTTTTAAGGATTTTGGCTTCTTTCTCGGAATAAACTCCCTGTACAAATGAATCTATCACTTTCTCTGCATCCAGTTTGTTGTATGCATCTATAAAGTCGCCGGCACCGCTTATAACATCATTAAACTTGATACTGATTATCCACCATTTACCATTTGATTTTCCTGTTCTGATGGTTGCCGTTCCCGGCATTACCATATCATCACCGATATAATCAAATGAAACTTCGCACAGATAAACTTTATCGAGATCTAAAGCTGTTTTTATTTCCATGGACGTAAGGAAATCTCCCTTAAGTCTTTCCTTACTTATGACTTTGATATTGTCCACTTTAAAGTCTTCATAACCTTTGAAAGCTTTAACTCTATCATCAATCATGTCATAGATTGCATTGCTGTTTGAACCATTTATATATTCATAACAAATGGCCGACTCTCTCTCATTGATGCCATTGAACAGTCCGTTTATCTCTTCTACGCCGTAATACTTTCTTTCAGCAGCCTTCTTGTTACTCCTTTTTACAAGGTAAATAACGCCGCCGATAACAAGAGAAATAACAAGAACTATACCTATTATTATGGTCAGCATATCCGCTACTGTCAGCTTGTATTTGCTTTTAACATCAGCGCTCGGAAGATCTGCTTTCGCAGCAGACTCACCCTCAGGAATCTCAACAAATTCAACATCTACAACCGATTCATTTTCTTCAACTTCCACACTGACTTCCGCGTTTTTAAATGAGGATATGACTTCTTTCTTTTTGTTTGATCCATTTTCCTTTATATCCGAAGATTTACTTGGATCATTTTTGATTGCTTTCCCGGTTGATGCATTTCCGTCCTCGGATACCGGGTTAGAAATCACATTATCTGATGCATCAGTTTCCGGCTTTTTTATCTCTTCCGGTTCTACCGGATTGTTACAATTAATGCAAAACTTACTACCATCTTTAATTAAAAAGCCGCAATATTTGCATATCATTTCTTTCTTCTCCTTTTTCTGCCCATGATAACATGAGTAACACCCACCGGTTTAGGTGGACGTTTTCTTCTCTTCCCTGAAGAACTCTTCTTTTTGACGGTCTTCTTGGCACCGTCAAATATATTGTAATCTCTTTCAAAGAGACAGTCCGTCATCTGCTCTCGCAGAAGGTCATTATCAACCTTTTCAATAAGAAACTTAACTATCTCTTTCTTATTCTTAGATGTATATTTCGGAAAGTGATTATTTAGAAGTATTTCAGTCAACTCGTTTCGCCACAAAAGTCCAAGCTGATCTGTAAACTTTACCTTTGGACAAAGTTTTGCTTCACGGATCATTTTCACCTCATCCGAAATGCATATTATTCCCCAATGCTCCGGCACGTGTTCACCGGCATGAAGCAAATGACTTTTTCCTATGACAAGGTAAGCATAATCACAAAATCTGTCATAATCTTTAACTTGTGTATTTAATCTCACATATGTATCACTGTCTGATTTGATCTCAAAACCGATAATGGCTCCCTTTACTATCCCGAGAACATCAGCTCTGGATTTAAGAATATTTTTCTCTTCTATAATCCTTATCTTACCAAAATGTTCATCAAGATAATCAAACAGCGGTTCTCTCATTTCTTTATCAAGCATATTATTTAACGCCGATTATCTTCCATTTTCCATTGAAGTTTCCGACACAAAGTGTAGCATCAATAACATCCTACTAATGTGTCAATATACGAATAGGCCTACCAGCGGCAGGCCTACCCAATATAAATATTTATAATTGCATTCCGATAATTTTCCACTTACCTTTATACTTACCGCATACAAGTATCCATTTGATCTTCTGATCCTGAGACTCGCCGGATGCCTCAACATGTAAAGTAGCAGAAATCGTAACCTCTTTCATTGTGTCGAACTTCCCGTCACAGCTATAGCCACTAGCTTTAAGCTGCTGCTCAACTTTTCTGATCATCGACTTAGAATATGGTGATCCAACATCATATTTAACGTTGTTGAATTTCATCTTTGCACCATATGATTTATATGTATCGAACTGTGTTCTGATAGCAGCTACTTCATCTTCAGGAGAAAGTTCCGGAGGGAAAAGTTCTGCTAAAGCATCAACATCAAGTTCTTCAAATGCTGCAACGAATTTCTTTGCAACTCCTTTTGGAGATGACATGAAATTATTTAAAATGAAAAATGCACCAACACCGATTGCACAGAAAAGAACGAGAAGAATCGCAACTAATGCACCGTTCTTGTTCTGAACTCTAGGTGGTTCAACATATCCGCCCTGACTTCCATAAGCAGGTGGATAACTCTGTCCACCGTTCATGCCATTATTCATTCCAGGGTTCATACCGCCCATTCCGGCATTCATTCCACCCATTCCGGCATTCATACCGCCCATTCCGGTGTTCATTCCACCATTCATACCGTCATTACCGTACATAGGTGGCTGGTCAATCGGATGACCCGGCGCTTTAGTTCTATCGTAAAAACCTGCTGGTAAATCACTATTTCCTGCATCGCCTGTAGTCTGCTCTCCAACAAGATTATACTTTGAAGTAGCATTTGGCTGAGCTGTTCCGCAAAGACTACATATCTTTTCGCCCTGCGGAAGTTCATTACCACAATTAATACATTTACTCATTAAAATTCCTCCAAAGAAATATTACTCAGAGAAGTCGATGATATACCAACTTCCATTAATCTTAGCAGTTGTACATACAAATGTTGAGCTCTGTGATTCACCCATAAATGAAACTGTTAAAGGAACATCAACTTCATATACATCTGAAATATCAAGCATTGAATACTTACTCTTGATATCATCAAGTTCATCGCCTGTAACTTTTCTCTTAGATCCGGCTTTAACCTTTTCGAATTCAACACCCATATTCTTGAATGTCTTCATCTGCTCAAGAGCTGTATCAAGCTGTGCGATTTCCTGATCCATTACACTCTGTACTTCCTTTGGAAGACATTCTTTGATTCCGCTCTTATCACCATCAATAATTGACTGTACAAACTTTTCAGCTACTGCTTCAGGTGAACCCTGTCCTCCACTTCTAAAGAAGAGGAAATATGCACCAACACCCAGTCCCGCAAGAAGAACTATACATGCAATGATGATACCAATCTTCTTACCATTTCCTGATTTAGTAGGTATTGCAGGTGTTGAATAAACATTACCTCCGTCAAATGATGAAAATCCATCATTTCCGAATCCGCCCTGATTACCATATGCATTCTGCTGCATTGCTGCACCAACTACACCTGCCTGCTGGAACTGATTAGCGCCCTGGCCGCCCTGCATATACTGATTTGCAGGTCTCTGTACTCCCTGCTGGAAGTTGTTACCGAACTGATTTGCACCAGCCTGTGCATTATTTGCAAACTGATTTACAGGTCTCTGTGCTCCCTGCTGGAAGTTGTTACCGAACTGATTTGCACCAGCCTGTGCGTTATTTGCAAACTGATTTACAGGTCTCTGTGCTCCCTGCTGGAAGTTATTACCGAACTGGTTTGCACCGCCCTGTGCATTATTTGCAAACGGATTTGCTGCATTCTGTACTCCCTGCTGGAAGTTATTTCCGAACTGGTTTGCACCGTTCTGTGCTCCCTGCTGGAAGTTATTTCCGAACTGGTTTGCACCGTTCTGTGCTCCCTGCTGGAAATTGTTACCGAACTGGTTTGCACCATTCTGTACATTATTTGCAAACTGATTTACAGGATTCTGAACTCCCTGCTGGAAGTTATTGGCACCTTCCTGAACATTATTTCCGAACTGATTTGCAACATTATTACCAAACTGGTTAGCATTTTCCTGAACTTTGTTCTGGAACTGATTTGTAGAATTTACAGCTTCATTAACTGTTTCAGCGGCCTTAGCAGGTGTGCTTAATGCTTCTGTTGCTGAATCAGCCGAATTATCAACTGCTTCCTCAACCTTATCTGCTAATCCTTCAACAGCCTCAGGTGCTCCATCAGAAACTTCCTTAACTGCATCATTCACTGTCTCTGCAACATTCTCTGCTGCTTCCTGAATAGGCTGAGCTGCCTGTTCAACTGTATTCTGTACTCCCTGTGCTGTCTGATTCACTGCGCTCTGCGCTTCCTGTACTACTTCCTGCTTAGCTCCGCATGTAGCACAGAACTTGTCATTGTCATTTAATACTGCTCCACAAACCGGACAATTTTTCATAATGACCCCTTACCTTTCTACATTTTATTCTTCACTAACCATTTTGGTTACCGCCCGAACGAATGCTTTAAGTCAAATAATTCGCCACTGCCTTAAAGCACATATATACATACAAAAACATAATCACTAATGATTATGCTTTTGAAATATATCTATATTAATCAGCCAAATATGGTTTGATCGTTTCGATGATCTCATCCATATTGTCATCAGCATAGATATTGAGATCTATAGGTTTTGAAATATCAAGACTGAATATACCCATGATGGATTTTGCATCAATTACATATCTTCCCGATACAAGATCGAACTCAGCCGATGTATAACCACTGATGTCATTTACAAAAGATTTTACCTTGTCAATGGAATTAAGTGATACTTTTACTGCCTTCATATTCGTAAATCCTCCCATTTGTATTTTACTACGAAAATTCTTTATGTTAATATAATAAAAGTTGCGTTATTGTTTGTCAATAAAAATAACGAGAAATAAAGCGTTTCAGCACATAAATCTTGCGATTTTTATCACACGCAATACCAAATTTAGTATTTAGAGTAATATCAGGAGTAACAGGTATGTCAAATATATTAAAAGGCAAAAAATTCAGCATCATTACACTGGGTTGTAAAGTTAACAAATATGAATCCGATGCCATGCAGGAAGACCTTCTTTCGGCAGGCTGTATCAACATAAGTAAAGCCGAGAAAAACAGTTCACAAGATGAATCAGCTTCTCCGGTTTCCGAAAATGATGCCGATGAAAAGAGTTCTGCAGATATTTGCATAGTCAATACCTGCTCCGTAACAAATATTGCCGACCAGAAGTCAAGACAGATGCTTCATAAGATGAAACGTCATAATAAAGACGCGGTCGTAGTTGCTACCGGATGCTATGTCCAGGCAGCAGCCGACAAGCTCCTGGCCGATGAAGCCGTTGATATCGTTATCGGAAATAACCGTAAGATCGATATTGTAAGGATACTCACAGAGTATTTTGAAGGAAAAGATGTTAAAGATAATGTCATTGATATCAATCATGATGACACCTATGAAAATCTCAAAGTATCCGCTCCTTCCAACACATCCCGCGCATATATTAAAATTCAGGACGGCTGTAACCTCTTCTGCACTTACTGCATTATTCCTTATGTCAGAGGACGCATAAGAAGCAAAAAGGTTAATGATATTATAAATGAAATGAATACTCTCGCAGATAATGGTGTCCGCGAGATAGTTCTTACAGGTATCGATATTTCTTCATACAACGATGACGGTACTGATTTCTGTGAAATGCTTCATATGGTTTCACAGAATGTCAAAAAAGTAGACCGTATTCGTCTCGGTTCACTTGAACCTCGTATAATCACAGAAAGGTTTATCGAAATCATGAAATCCGATGAGAGGTTCTGTCCTCATTTCCATCTTTCTCTTCAAAGCGTTTGCGACAATACACTAAAGAGAATGAATAGACATTACACCGTTCAGATAGTCAAAGACAAAGTTAAGCTTCTTCGTGATAACTTTGACCGCCCTGCTCTCACAGCCGACCTCATTGCAGGATTCGCCGGAGAAACAGAGGAAGATTTCAATACAACCTTAGATAATCTTGCTGAATTAAAATTATACGAAACTCATGTATTCAAATTCTCAAGACGTAAAGGAACCGTGGCTGACAAAATGCCCGACCAGGTACCTGAACCTGTAAAAGCTGAACGAAGCGAGAAAATGATACGTCTCGGAAATATCAATCAGTCTTCATACGAGAAACAATTTAAAGGTGAAACGGTAAATGTTCTTGTAGAAGAAATGATAAGTAAAAACGGCAAGAGATTCTTCCGTGGTCATACCGAACGATATATCCTCGTGGACATCCCTGTTGATGATATCATCGAAAAGTCAGACCAAAAGGACGGCTTTGAAAAAAACTTTATAAATCAAATAATACAGACAAAACTGTGATTCACAGTCTTGTCTGTATTTTTTATATACTGTTCTGTTTATATATATTTGAGTATTTTTGATATACTATTCTTGTTATATATATTTGAGTATTTTTGATACATATTTGTTCATCATTTGTATTTATACTGTATTATAAACTTATTTGTTCATCTATTATCTTTCCACATAATGTAAAGAGCCCGATCGACATCAGTGATTCAAAAATTATCGTAGGAAGATCTCTTAAAACCCTACTCATAACTGAATATGATGAAACGCTAATTGTAGGTAACATTTCTTCAATCAATATGAATACAATATATAACGCAAGAGCTATAAAGAATGTAATGAATTTATTGCCACCCTTTGAATTAGCTGAAGCTGCAGCCACAGATGAAGCGAAAAATACAACAGAATATAATATCAAGAATCTGAAAACAGATAAGAGAACTATTCCAAAGAAATCAGATGCAACTCTTTCAACTCCAACCCCCATATATTTAGCAATAGATTTTAATAAATTAAAATCCTTATCATATTTAGCTGACGCTAAACTGACATCTATCAGACCTAAAGTAATGAAAATTGCTACTGCTGTAAATGATTCAATTAATGCAACTACAAATTTTGAATATATAATCTTATAAGATGAAACCGGTGTCATAAAACACATATAACCGCATTTTTCATTTAAATCTTTTGCATAATTTGTCAATCCAAGAATGACTATAGCAAGCAATCCGCAATAAAAACCAATTACAAGGAATCCGGCTGAAAGTCCTACCATTTCAGTATCATCCGTCGTAAGTCCCAGTATGTAAAATATTTCAGTAACGCCGAGTATTGCTCCTATAACGAAGAAAACAAGTTTGCTTTTAATTATTTCGTATTTTATTAATTTGCCCATCATAATTCCGTCCCCCCTTAATAAGCAAGTCCTGCATATACTTCTCTATAGATGTCTTCCATAGATTTACCATACTGCTCTCTGAACATCTCAATCTCACCGCAAACCGCAAGGCTTCCTTCTCTTATGAAAAGCGCATAATCAGCAACCTTTTCCAGTTCGTCGATAAGGTGACTCGAAATCATAACAACAGTATCTCTGTTAATGCCCATAACGATATTGTTGAGAACCTCTTCTCTGGCTATCATATCGATACCGTTAAGCGGCTCGTCAAGCATAAGAACTTTCGGGTTTCTGGAAATATTAAGTGCAACCTTGAATTTAGCCATCATACCGGATGAATACTCTTTAATCTTCTGTTCAGGATTAAGATTCATAATATTCATTACGTATAAGAATTTATCAATATTGAAATCGGTGAAAAAATCCTGATAATATTTTGCAGCCTGCATGGCTGTCATATAATTATAAAAATATGCTTCAGTCGGCATATACGCAATCTGAGCTTTGTGTGTATAATTAAGCGGCTCATTTTCGAAATATATAGTTCCTGAATTCGGTTTAACAAGTCCGGCTACACTTTTCATAAGTGTGGATTTACCACTTCCGTTTGGACCAAGTAATGCATATATATGTCCCGGAATGAATTCAAAGTTGAAGTTGTTTAGCGCCCACTTGGACTTATATTTTTTCCCTACTTGTTCACATCTAATCATATTTTAACTCCTTGTCCTTAATACTATGAGATTTTATATTTGATGTTTATCATCGTTTTTCATTTTCCAGATAATTGCTGATCATCTGTTTAATTTCTTCATTGTTGTAACCCATATTTCTGATAGATACTATAAATTCTGCAACTATTCGATTCACCTGATCATTTCCAATCTTCTGAACGATATATGGATCATATTTAACAAAAGTACCTATACCTCTCTGGGTTTCTGTAATCCCTTCATGTTCAAGCTCACTGTAAACCCTTGCCGCAGTATTGGGATTTATCCTATACCTCAATGCCAGTTCTCTTGAGGACGGAAGTTTATCTCCCGGCTTTATCATCCCACTAACTATCATATTCTTTATATCTGTAACAACTTGATAGTAAATTGGAATATTATTCTTAAATTCCAAATATTGCCTCCTTTCCGGCAGCATATTGTAAATCTTGAAATTATCATATGGCTGTATCACTGCACTAGCCATATAGTACACTAACCCTCTGATATTTGTCAATACAAAATTGTATAAAAATAAATACAAAAAAATCTCAAAAAACACTTGCATAAATAATACCTTTTTGATATTATCATAGACGGTCCGTTGGTCAAGAGGCTAAGACGCCGCCCTCTCACGGCGGAATCAGGGGTTCGATTCCCCTACGGACTACTTTACAAGAAGAGAGAATCATAGAACCCGGAGGAAATTCATTTTCCTCCGGGTTCTTTGTTATCTAAAATAAAAATATAAGAAAAAAAAGTTAAAAGAATATAGTATATAAAATAACTACACTCTTTTAACTATAATCTTATAAATCGTAAAACTTCTTTTTTAAATCTATACTTCCGGATTTAACTATTTCAATCGATTTCTTTGCTATTTTTTCTCCGGCATGGCCATCACCGTATGCACTGACAACTTTCTTACAGATTTCTCTATGCTCATCACTCAGTGATTTATTAATCGCTATAACTATATCTTCAGTTGTTGTGCAACAATTAATAATACTATCCGCTTGTAACCTACCTCTTTGTCTATCACCAATATTTACAGTAGGAACATGAAAAGCCGGAGTTTCTATTATTCCACTGGATGAATTACCGATAACAAATTCTGAGTATTTCATTAGTGATAAATAACGTCTTACTCCAAGGGATGTATATAAATGCATATTATCAATCTTTGGTTCTGCAGCGTCCAACATTTCATTTATTTTTTCGCCGCCTTGATCGGAATTAGATTTTGTAACTATAAATTGAATTTCAGGAAATGCTTTAATCGCTTCCAAAAGCTCATTTATATCATTATCTACGCTACTTCCGTCCATAGTAACAGGATGATAAGTACAAAGCGCGTACCTGCAATCAGTCAACCCAACACTCTCCAGCGCCTCTTCCTTGTTCATATCAGCAACTGTGAGTATGTTATCTATACTGGTAGAGCCATAATTGAATACTCTGCTTGGATCTTCACCAAGTTGAATTACCCTTTTTCTACTCGTCTCATTTGTCACAAAATGTAAATAACTGATTTTCGTAATTGAATGTCTTATCCATTCATCAATAGCACCTTCTGTGGTATCCCCGCCGCAGAGATGAAAAACAGGAGTTCGTGTATTTCCGGCAGCAATAGCAACAGAAAGCATCTCATAACGATCTCCGAGAATGATGATTGCATCATATTTCTCTTCAGAAAATAATACGGTAAATTTGACAAGAGTTTCAGCCTGATTCTTCGAAATATCCAATTCATTTTCAGAAGCAATTGGTATTTCAACCTTATGATCAATACGTTCACTGATCTCTTCTATTGTTTTTCCGTATTTATCACTGAGATGTGTCCCTGTAACAATAAGATCAACTCGAAAACTGTCATTTTCCTGTTTTCTTAATTCTCTGATCACAGGTGAAAGAAGTCCATATTCAGCTCTAGTTGCCGTAATAACTGCAATCTTATTCATAACTCAATCAGTTCATCCTCTTCAAAATCTCTAACAGCCTTTGTTCCGATAACTTCATTCCATTTCATAGGATTTATACCCGAACCCGGACGCTTAGTTGTTATATTATCTTCAGTCAATTCCTCTCCCGCTTTAATAGCCTTTTTAGCTACGATGCTCTTTCTGGCCACAAGTCTATTCTTCAGTTCTATTTCAGATGGTTTCTTTTCATTTGAACCAAGCGCAAGTTCAATCTTTCTTATTCCATCCACCATCGCTTTAAGTTCATCAAGCTCAAGACTTGCTTTATGATCAGGTCCCGGAAGATTTCTATCCAATGTAAAATGCTTTTCAATAACTGTAGCCCCAAGAGTAGCAGCAGCCAAGCTGACCTCTATACCCTGCGTATGATCCGAATAGCCTACAGGATAACCGAAAGCATCTCTCATGGTTTGCATTACATTTAGATTCACATCTTTAATCGGGGCAGGATACTCTGTTGTACAATGCAGAATTGTTATATCTTCAGTTCCATTTTCCTTCAGAACATCAATCGCCGATTGTATCTCTTCCATCTCTGCCATACCGGTTGATAATATTACTTTCTTCTTTGTCTTTCCAATCTCTACAAGATATGGATAATTAGTTATCTCACCTGAAGGTATCTTCCAGATATCCTGCATATCATTAAGAAATCGTATACTTTCAATGTCAAATGGTGTTGACAGAAACTTTATACCTACTTCTTTACAATATCTTGCAAGTTCCACAAAATCCTCAAAGCTTAAAAGCAACTTCGATAACATTTCTTTCTGGCTTTCTTCAACACCAGTATTTTTTTTCTGATAATCTGCCATATGGGCAGCTTTTGAAACAAGCGATTCCAACTTTGCCGTTTGGAATTTAACAATATCGGCACCACAGGATTTAGCAGCATCAACCAACTTTTTAGCCATTTCAAGACTACCGTTATGATTAACTCCCGCTTCTGCAATAATCAATACTTTACTCATTATATATATCTCTTTCCAAGTACTATCTCACTTTTGCCGGAACACCTACCGCTGTATTATCATTCGTCAAATCACTTATAACTACCGCACCGGCACCAACAATACAATTTTCTCCAATATTCAAACACTGAATCACAGTACTTTGCGACCCAATCATACAGTTATTTCCAACTCTTACTTGTCCGCAAAGAGTTGTTCCTACAGAAATGTGCGCAAAATCACCGACAACACATTCATGCTCAATTATTGCGCCGGTATTAATAATACAATGGTTACCTATTTTAGCCTCGGCATTAATAACTGCATTTTTACCTATAAAAGTTCCATCACCAATAACAGCCGAATCAGAAACCACGGCCGAAGGGTCCTGAATAACCGGGAATTTAAATCCAAATCCGGATGCTTTATCAGCCAACTTAAAACGTATCTGATTTATCCCAATACTCCCAACCGTTATAAAAGCATATTCAAATTTTTGACGATATAATTCTTCAAGACAGTCATCTGTGCCAACAACATCACAACCTAAAATCTTAGTTCCCCGTTTGATAACAGGATCAGTTATTACAATTTCATCAAAGCAATTCATTTTCTTAATAACATCAATTACAGATTTGCAATGTCCCCCTGCACCAAGCAACACTATTTTTTTCAAACTTCAATCCTCCGGATTATTCTCCGTATAATTTTATACGCATCTTTTCAAGTTCGGATAACTGTCCCATATCCATCCAGTCATTTTCACTTACCGGAAATACAGCTACTTTTTTACCACTTTCTTTGACACGAGTAATTATATCAGGGAAACCAATAAACTCATTATCATCTATATAATCCATCACTTCAGGTTCTACTATATAGATACCCGTATTGGTCAAAAATGATATCAGCGGTTTTTCTCTCATGTTCTCTATCGTACCGTTCTTTCCCATATCAACGACACCATAAGGAATATTTATATTCTTATATGCACAAACCATTGTGATCACATTTCCATTCTGCTTATGAAATTTCAGCATACTCTCGTAATTCGCTGTAAGAAGCGCATCACAATTGGCAAAGAAAAATGTCGAATCAAACTTACCTCGAAGGAGACTTAAGCCTCCACCTGTTCCCAAAGGTTTTTCTTCGTCATACCAAGTGATATTATAATTATTCTCATTATCGTGAAAATATGCTTTCATCAAATCCTTTTTGTAATTAACGATTATATGAAAATCTTCACAACTGTATGTCTTATATTCCTGCATAATAAGCTCAATGATCGGAAGTTCGCCCACAGGAATCAGTGGTTTTGGAAGTACTCTTGTAAAAGGATCCAGTCTCGTACCTTTTCCGCCGGCATTTATAACCACAGGAATATTTAGAGGAGAACGATGTTTTTTTGTCTTTCTGTCTTTTTCCCCTGTATAAAGATCAATTATCGACATCACATTATTCACAACAGGAATTATTATAAAATTCTTGCTGTGATAAAGATGTTTCGCTTCATCAATCGTCCTGGCATATCTCGGTTCTTTATTCGCTGCATGAACAGCCAGATTCTCCATCTTTCCACCGGACAACAGATATCTACGCACATCACCGTCAGTAATACAGCCAATAAGATGTTCATTCTTATCTACAAGGAATAATATTCCCATTGTATTAATATCTATCTTCTGCATTACTTCAGAAACAGTCAGCTTATCTGTTCCTATGAACTTTTGAATCTCAAGTTTATCCATTAGCAAGTCCCTCTAACAATTGCTTTACCTTATCCGCAACATACTTAATCTCTTCCTCTGTAATCTGTGTACTTGAAGGAATATTGAGAATTCGTTCTGCATAATAAGGCGCTTTTTCAAGTTTATATGTCACTTCACCTTCATATGGCTTCTGCTCATTTATAAGTCCCCAGATTGCACGGGTCTGAATCTTATCCTTTTCCAGAGAAATGATTATCTCACGCATGGAAGCCTTTACATGTTCACGGTCAATTTCTATACTGTAAAACCATTTATTGGACTCAGTACCACTTCGGAAATCGATCAGCTTTCCATATTTGAATCCTTCAAATTCTGATTTGTACAGATCAAAATTTTTCTGTTTTCTCTTGATAAATTCAGGTAATTCCTCCAACTGAGCCACTCCGAGCGCCGCCTGGAGATTCGTCATACGGTAATTATATCCAACCTCATCATGGATATAATAATGTGGATCCGTTTTAGCCTGAGTTGAAAGGAATCTGATGTGATCAACAGTAGCAGAATTTCCAGAAGTAACAGCTCCGCCACCACCGGTTGTGATTATCTTATTACCATTGAAACTATAGCATCCATAATCACCGATAGTTCCGGCAAACTTTCCGGCATATCTACCATCTGTATATTTTGTACCAAGAGCTTCTGTTGCATCTTCAATAACTTTCAAATTATATTTCTCGGCAGTATCCATAATTGACTCCATATCAGCCATGTTGCCAAATACATGAACTACCACTATAGCCTTTACATCGGCACCGTTATACTTCAAAACTCCATCATTCCATACGCATTCTTCTTCACAGAATGAACGAAGTTTCACAGGATCCAGGCAAAAGCTATCATCACAATCTATAAATACGGGTGTGGCAAATTGATATTTCACCGGATTAACCGCGGCTATAAAGGTTAATGGTGGAACAAGTACCACATTGCCGGGCTTCACTCCTGCATCAACCATAGAAAGGTGAAGTGCAGATGTACCACTCTGGCATACCGCAACATTATCAACATTCAGAAATGATGCTAATTCCTTCTCCATCCTTGATACATAACCACCTACCGTGGATACAAATGTCGAAGCAATGGCATCAACAACATATTTTTCTTCATTTCCCTCAAAATTAGGGATTGAAAGTGGAATAAATTTATTCATAACATTTTCCTTAATTTTCATATCTGGTAGTTTTTACATCTTGCTGTCTAAAGATTTTCCCGTCTCAATATGCTCGAAATTCGGAAGATAATCTTTCATAATAGCGACAACTTCTTCTTTAGTGGTCGACTCCTTATCAAAGGCAGCATTTAACTCTTTGAAAAGTTTCTCCACTCTGCTCTTGTCAGGAATTTCTTTACCTGTGATCACACCCAAAGAAGAAAATCTGTCATAATCCGCTGTCTCAGAGTCTGTAACAAACTCTTCAAAAGGTTTCTCACCTGATGTATCAGAAGCAGAATAATGAACAGGATAAAGATTACTACCATTCTTTAAATCTTCAGCTTTATCAATAGCCTCTTCATCAGAGTCACATTCAAGGACTTCATATCCGTGTACTTTCAAAAGCTCCGTTCCTATAGAATCGAATGTCATCATCTGAGCTTCTTCAAGCTTAGGGAAGAAAATATTACGATTCTCTCCGAGAATACAAGAAAGAAGACAAATCTGTCCTGATTCCTCCGGACTTACAAAGTATCTACGAACATCACTTGGCGCCGAAAGCGGCTGAAGTTTCTGTATCCTTGAAAGGAATCCTGCAGGAAGTGATCCATTTGAAAATGCTACATTTGCAAAACGAGCAGTTTTTACAGGGAACTTATCCGAATAACTGAATATTACATCCTCCATAATACGCTTTGATGCTCCCATTATATTTACAGGATTAGCCGCCTTATCTGTAGACACACAGAAATACTCTTCAGGCGGAAGCTCTGAAAGAAGATCAAGCAGAAGCTTCGCATGAAGAACATTATTCTTTAATAATGCCTCAACACTGTAAATATCCTTCTCAGATCTAACATGTTTATGCGCAGAGAAGTTACCAACAATATTAAAGCCTCCGCGATTTCTGAACATCTTCTCAAATACAGGCGAAGCAAAATCCATCGGATATGTAACATAATCTTCCGGAACAAACATGCCTTTTGTAGATCTTAAATCTCTCGTGAGTTCTGTAAGTGCATTTTCATTTGTATCTACTACAACTAAAGATGCAGGTTTAAAAGGAAGTATGGCCTTGATAAATGAGGAACCGATGGAACCCGCTCCTCCGATTACAAGAACTGACTTTCCCTGAATCTTCTTATTAAGCGCATCTTTATTGGATTCGATATCCGGATAGAACATCGATGAAGGACGCTTTGTCACAAATTTATTAATAAAGCTTTCTAAACTAAACATTTCTATTTCTCCAAATTTAAAAGTAAGATTCTCATCTCACAACCTTCTCAAAATCCGCTTTAGGATGTTTGCAGATCGGGCAGATGAAATCATCCGGAAGCTCCTCTCCGACCCATTCGTAGCCGCAGATTGTACAGCGCCATATAGTCTCACCCTTAGGAGTTTCGCCAACAGGCACCGGCTTCGGTTTAATATTATTCTGATAATATTCGTAAGTACATGACTGCACATCCGAAAGTACAGTCATAAATGTTGGTTTGCAAATAAATAATGTATGCGAACCAAGATCAAACATATTTTCAACTTTAAGTGAAAAGTATGCATTTGTGCCGGCGGTGATGTATGGAATATTATTGTCCGCCATAGCATACGAAGACTTTGGATAGTCAGCGAATTTATCTACATCTCTTCCTGACTGAAATCCAAAATGTTTGAAGAGTTCAAAATCAGCATCATTGCTGATAACCGAGATATTGCATTCTCCGGTCTTTACAACCATATCATGCGTATAGTTTGATTTGTTGATCGCTAATGAAATAAGATTAGGATCTGAAGCTACCTGTATGGCTGTATTGGTTACGCAGCCATTCATTTTATCCCCATCAACAGCAGTGCAGATAAATAATCCGTAAGACAACTTGTACATAGCTTTAGTATTCATATCTAACATATTTAACCCCTCCACAAACATAAATTTTATAAATGAAAATAAAACCTCTATTACGAAGTTTTTTATCTCAAATACTCTTTAATTATATGTCATCAAGGGTATAAATACAAGGAAATACTTTATGTAAAATGGCATTCAAAACCCTGCCGTTTATACTACAAATATAACGTTTTTTTGCGAATTTTAATTGCTAAATATAACGTTATATCATAGAATGTATTTGTGACAAATACAATCGTGGAAGGAGGTAGTTATATGAAGTTTGGTCCAATATTTAATATTTTTGAGTGGTTACGTTACAAGGGATGGTGGCCAATCTGGTAAGATAAAGCACAACCTACGTTTTTAACGTTTCACAGGTTTCCGGGCGGGATACTTCGCCCGCCTGTCAAGCCAAAATCCACTGTATGAAATTCGATACAGTGGATTTTTTGTAAATAAATATATTAATATTTCAGTGTTATTACATCCGAATCATATATATCATCAAATGTATCCCACTCAAAAATGTGGAAATAGAATTCAACATCATTTATTTTATCTATACCATTTTCTTCCATATCCTTCTGGAAGAACTGAAGATTTGTGATTGACTTTTTGCCAACCAAAACTTCTTCTGAAATTATACTGCTTACCATATAGCCATTTATAGATGTATCTCTGACTTGAACTGTTATGTCTTTATCAGAGTTATTCTCAATATAAAGAATCACCCCCGGACCCCAGATTGAATCATCACTCGATAAACCTTTTTCAATAATTCTTATACCTTCATAATCAACGATAACATTTCCTGAATCATCATCTTTTTGAACATAGGTTTCAGCGATTGAAGTTTTCACTGTGATCGTATCCGACATATCGATATCATCCCAAGTTTCAGCATCAAATATTTTCAGCTTAAATTCTATGGTTGCTATCTCTTCAATGCCGGATTCTTTGAGACCGGTCGTCGATAAGGTCATACCGTCATTTGCTTTCTTTCCCGGTGCAATATCCGCAGACATATAAGTCGTAACCATATATCCATTTACATTTGCATCCCTGGACTGAATCGTGATAGTCCTATCAGAATTATTCTCGATATTCATCTTTAATTTGGTTCCGCTCCAAGAGTCCTCCAGCCCATTAATAGTTATCTTGATATTATTCTTATCATAAATAACCATATCCGAAACAGTCACTTCAGCAGCTGTAGCACCGTCATTTGTATCTCCGGATTTGGCACCGTAATCATTTTCGACAGCCTCACCTACATTAACCCCGGAACCCGATTTCGAAACAGATAGATTTTCATCAGTTTTCTTACTCTTTTGTATCCCCTCTATTCCGGCACCTACAACCACAATCGCTATAATAAATCCAACAACCTTTTTTAACGGAGACTTGCTCTTTACTTTAGGCTGTCTTATAGGCTTATTGTTCTTACCATTTTGTGTATTTTGCTGATACAGCGGAGGACTGAATCGACTTGCCGGATTTATCATCTGCACTTCCGGTTGACTCGGCTCTTCCTTCTTAACACCCTCATCCGCATTCGCTACACTAATTAATTTGGCAGGTCCTTCTTTCTTCAGTTGAAAACCTGATTTACTTGAATTACCTGTATTTCCTGCATTTGACGCCCCCTCTTTCTTCCCCTGGTCGTCACTTGCAGCATTAAACATAACCCTACAATTAAAACACATATTCGCCGTATCCGGCAGATTTGTACCACAAATCGGACATATCATAAACACCCCTCCTTTACAAAATAGTTTAGTGCTCGCGCAATACCGCAAGCCACTTATAAATAGTTTTTGCTAACCCACCCCATATAGATTAAGCATTATCAGTAGACTCAGTATTTCATGTAAGTTCAACCATATCGATCAAACAATTTTATATAAATAAAAAAGCACCAGTTAGAACCTTTTTGGTAAAACTGATACTTAAACAAGTGCAGCTGACTACCATTTCACAGGTTCTAGAGCTTTGCGTCACAGCGTTTCCACTGCTTTGCCAAATATTTACATACTTAAATTATATAAAAATATTAAAGATACGTCAACTTATATACAGAATTAATTACAGAATATTGTAAAAACAAAACCACCGGTTATGATATGTGTCCAGAATTCTGGGTACATATCGGTTTAACCGGTGGTTTTGTTGATTTATTAACAATGTGACTTATCTGATTCCTCTATAGCATAAAGCAGTTCAAGAACCTTAACATCTTTATCCAATGTATTTGGATAACAAGCAGGATCCTTAGTACCCTTGAGGAATTTATCAATCTCTTCTATGTACATTTCCTCGCCAATCATACTGCTATATCCGGCTTCATGACTCTGCTCAGCCTGATCAACATATGAAGTCTTGCCATCTTTTGCATTATAGATTTCTATTCTGTTGTTATCCCACTTCCACTGAATCTGTCCATCCTGGCAGTTAATGATAAGATTTCTTGCAGGATATCTACTGATTACATCAACAAGCAGTGTACCAATCATATCTTTATAATCAAGGCAGCTTGTATAACTGTCATCTATCTCACAACCAACCTCACCTGTCTTTCTGTAATACCCCTTTATCTCTTCAGGGAATCCAAAAATATCTGTAATCCATGTAAGTTCATAAGGGACGATTTCTCTTGCTCCACCTGTTGAAGGATTACTTACATAAAAATCATTTACATCCTCCCACGGATGCCAATCAGGAAGGTACTGTCCACTATGATAAGAGAAATTACAAACCTTACCAAGTTTATTAGAATTGATAATCTTCTTAATCTCCTTAATCATCGGATGGAATACAAATGTACATGAAGGAGCTACGAATATATTCTTACTGGCTTCTCTGATTTCCTTTGTTTCCTCAAGTAATACACTGGCTTCAACAAAAACAGGTTTATTATACTTAACCGCAACATCTACACCTATCTTATGTTTATCCGGTGGAAGAGAAACGATGATAGCATCAATTTTATCAAAATCAACTTCACTTTCATTTGATACTACATTTATACCGTACTTTTCCTTTGCTTCTTCAAGTCTATCTGCTCTTGAATCTGTTCCCCAGATTTCTTCCGGTTTTACACCTAAGGCCATAAGACAACGTACACGTCTTTTACCCATTGAGCCCAATCCAATAACATAATATGCCATTACTTAAATTCCTCCATCTTCATTATTGCCGCAATACATTCAAAGTCATAAATATCATCAACTTCATAATTCTGCCATCTTTCTATGTAATATGGCAGTATCTTATCCATATAGATGCTCTTTGTTTCTTCGAATCTTTTTATATTAACAAGATATCCAACTCCGTATGGGAAGAATGCAGCATCCTCAAGCTGTCTCTGATAATAAAATGTATTATTGTCCATATAAGGACATATATATCCTTCAGCAGTTGTCTTCTTAACTATTGAAGGGTGCTCAAGCTGAACCCTTCCTACTGAAATAACGCCATCAGCCTGTGGATTATCAACAGCCAGCTTTATCATCTCATCCATGTCATCATCTTTCCTTAGCGGAGATGTAGGTTCAAGCAAAAGCAGATAATCATACTCTTCTCCAGCATCTCTGAGATGAGATATAGTATATAAAAGAACATCAACTGTTGACGAACCATCTTCTGCCAACTCTGCAGGTCTAAGTTCCGGTACCTCGCAACCATCCTGCTCACATATACCGGCAATCTCCTCGCTATCTGTTGATACATATATCTTATCGATATATTTGCTCTTTTTAGCCTTATCCAGTGTCCAGCATATTAAAGGTTTTCCGAACATATCTTTTATATTCTTCTTTGGAAGTCCTTTTGAACCACCTCTTGCCGGTACAACTGCAAGGATTTTTTTTCCGTTATACATTCATCTACCTCAATTAAACTTTCTGAAAACAGGTTTGATAACGTTTCCTTCGATAAAGTCTTTAACATCACCATTAAGAGCATTTTCATATACTTTAATACTCTTACGAACCGCTTCAAGAGTTTCATTAATCTCAACATCTGTATGCTCATAAGCTACAGAAATATATGGCATCAGTATACCATGCTTGATCATCTCAGAAACAAATACGGTTCTATACTCCAAAGAAGGATTTTTATCTTTGTCGCAGATTACAAGATTTGGTGAGCATTCAGCACCTGTATAATAAATATAATCGCCAAGTCCGTGCTCTTTTGCGATATCTACGATACCCTTACAAAGCTTCTTACCTTCATTCCAGATATGATCTGTAACATTAAGATCCTTATATACATTTACAGTCTCAATGAATGCACCTAATCCACTCATTTCTGCACCATGAGTTGTAGAAATAAGGAAAACTCTTTCCTTGCCAGGAATCAGGCCGCCAAGTTCCATTATCTCTCTCTTACCACCAAGTGCTGCAACTGAGAATCCGTTTGCCATACCTTTACCATATGTTACAAGATCAGGTTCTACTCCATAATATTTACAAGCGCCCTGAAGATCCCATCTAAATCCTGTGATCATCTCATCAAGGATATATACAACGCCATATTCCTTACATAATGCACCTACCTTCTGTAAGAAACCATCCTTAGGCTCCTCAGATTCAACAGGTTCCATTATAAGACAGGCTATCTTGCCTTTATACTGCTCAAAAATATTTTTAACTGAATCAATATCATTATAGCTGAACTGTAATGTGAATTTCTTACCATCCTCAGGAATACCACAATCCATTACAGTGTCACCGATGAACCAATCATCATATGAGAAGAATGAGTGTTCTTTACATCTAACGATATAATCTCTTCCTGTATATGCTCTTGCAAGTTTAACAGCTGCAGTTGTAACTGTAGAACCATTCTTAGCAAACTTAACCATATCAATCCAAGGAATAAGATTTACTAATGTTTCAGCAGCATCAACCTCAACCTTAGAAGCTTTTGAAGCTGTATTTCCGTTTCTTATCTGAGCTATAGCAGCATCTGCGATTCTCTCAAATCCATAACCTACTGTTACCGATCTACATGCCATTGCATAATCGATGTATTTATTTCCATCAACATCCCAGCAATAAACTCCTTTAGTTTTCTCAAAAACTCTAGGTGCATTTCCCGGAAATACCTCATCTGTTCTACTGTATGTATGAGCTCCGGCCGGGATTAAAGAATGTGCTTTTTTTCCATATATTTCATTATTAGTCATTGTCGTCCTCCTCAATTTTGTTAATCATATTTATAATCTCTTTGTCCTTTTCAAAAGAATATTTCGGACTGTCTTTTCCTCTTATTGAATCGAAAAAGTTTACTAATTCGTTATAGTACGCATCTTCAATGATAAAGCTTGCGTATCCTTCTTTTCTACTATACTCGTCGTAAAGATTCACTTTCTCGGATTCTTTTTTTGAGATGTCATACTTAAACAATGTCTCAGGTGTACCATCCCATGTAACAAATACATCTTCGCCAAACATCTCAAATCTTCTCTCAGCTTTTCTTGATATAACATCAATTTCAACCATGCCCTTATTTCCATTTTCATGTTGGAAAAGAATCTGAAATGAATCCGCATAGTCAATATCGAGTGTACTATTCTTACTCTTTACCCATTTATATGAACGGATATCACCAAACACATCTACTAACCATGGAAATTCAATAGCCATCAATTCTCTACATCCATTAGTTCTCTTATCGCCAACAAAGAAGTTTTTGTAGCTCTCCCATGGATGCCAATCCGGAAGATATTGTCCAACGTGATAGATGTAACTGATCGGCTTTGAATGCTTAAGCGCTTCACCTTTTATATATTCAACTTCTTTCCTGTACATAAAAGTTGAAGAAAGAAACAAAATCTTTTTCATACGTGCCGCAAGTTCAATATTCTCGTCATATCCGTCGTCTACAAGATTAAGCTCTGTAAAAACATGGAGATTATTCTTCAAGCACTCATTTATTATGGATGAATGAGATAAAGGAGACGTCGAAATAATAGCAGCCTCACATTCATACTTCTCGCATGCTTTTCCTATACTGTCCTCAGTAACGATTCCAAGTTCAGCTTCTGCTTTTTCTCTTCTCTCCTGATTACTATCAATACCGATAATATTAATAGATTTGTCCATTTTTTTTATCAAACGTGCTCTTCGACACCCCATGGATCCCAGGCCAACAATTATAGTATTCATAACTTTCCCCTAAATCCTGTTCTTTCATTTTAGATTGAATAAATCTTTCAACCCTATAATATTTTACTACATTTCCTCTACAAATGAAATGATTATTTATGTTATTTTCTACTTCGATGTAACGTAAGCGTCAAACCATGCGCTCCCCATTAAAATACGCCGCTGACTAGCGGCGCGGTTTCCGACATTCATCTGGTAGTTCGGTAGCCCACGGCATCAGCGGATCCAGTTTTGTAATGTCTATATTTCCTTTGTCATCACAGAGCTTTGGAAGCTCTGTAAGTAGATATTCAAGATATTTATAAGGGCGTAAATCATTGAGCTTCGCTGTTTCAGTAATACTGTATATTGCAGCTCCTGAATCTGCTCCACGTATGGAATCAAAGAACAACCAGTTCTTCTTTCCAACACAGAAGGTCCTGATAGCTCTTTCAGATGCTGAGTTATCAATAGGAACTTCCCCATCTTCCAGGAAGACTCTGAGTTGTTTTTACTGATTGATACTGTAATTAAGACCTGACGCTGTTTTACCCTTTGGAAGCATTGTATTAAGAACAGTTTTCACCCACGCAAAGTATTCGTCTACAAGGGGCTTTATATTAGCCTGACGTTCCTTTAGACGTTCTTCAGGTGAAAGATTCTTAATCCTGAAACATCAGGATGATGCTCTTGAAACATACATAAAAAATCTACTGCCATGGTCAACAGCCTTACCTGACAGCTGTCGAAAACAAATCAATAAGTAACTTTTACAGCCATCCCTTCGGGTGTGGCTGTAATTTAGAAGTACACGAGTGGTTTACCACTTACTTCTTATCTCCAACTTAATCATCCCCTTTCCGGTTAAAACAAAAAGCCGCTCCGGAGTTTTTTACACTCCGAAACGGCTTCACATACATTTTTATTCAACTATTTCAACAAATCCACAAGATACAATTCATCTTTCTTGTGTTTGCCTTTTATTCTTTTGTACTCCTTAATTGCTTCGACCAGTTTATCTGGATCAGATCCATAATAATCTGTAAAAAACTGAGTACTGTTATCATATTGTCGTCTGCCACATTTAATATGTTTTTTTGCAAAATCCTTTGGTTCATCCTCTCCAAAAATCAGCTTGTCATTTCTTATGAGAATCCTCATGATCTCCAGTTCATTCGGACCCTCACACATAATGAGTCTTATCATGATTTTAGTTTCCTCTTCAGATTCATAAGAGCATTATAATCAACAGCTGTTTGAAAAGCGTTATTATAATATTGTTTACTCTTTAAAAGTTCTGGTCTTATCTGATAATCTTCATACATGTTGGAGAGAGAAACCTGTACTCCTGATTTACAGATCCATATATTATCCTGCCTTCCCATCTGATCAAGCACTTCGCAATAATGGGTAGTAAATATTAAAGTTGCGTTGTTTCTGTTGACACTTTTATCTTTATATAAACTTATCATGTTTTCAACAAGCGTTTTATGAAAATGATTTTCTACTTCATCAATAAGCAGATCAAATCCTTCCTTAAGAGATGCAACCATAAGAACATATAATAATATTCCCTTAGTAGTACCACTCGATAACATATTCTAAAGAAAAAAGCCAAACCTTGTCAGTTTTTCATTATATTTTCAGTCAACACATATAAATATGGAAAAAATGCTTTTATGATATAATCTTTTTTAATTTCTCATAACCCTCTAAATTTTTTTCTATATTAGATTTTAATTCATCTTTCAATGAATTTAGCTTTGAAACTATATCGGAACACGAAAATTCAACATCATCTTCAAGGCCATCACTAGCACATCCTTCTTCATCAAAGTTCAGATATCCCACTGTTAAAATTATGGTTCCTTTTGAAATAATATTATTATTTTCATCTATAATTTTCACTTCTATAGTCTCTTGTTCTCCCTCAGATAAGGGGCCCAACAAACTTTCTAATTTAAGATAATATACTTGATCATTAATTCTTATACATATATTATCTCCATATTTTAAATTATCTGGCAATCTTTCTATATCAGATAATTCATTATAATAATCCTGTTGCTCTTCAAACCAACAAACAATATCATCGATTTCATCAATAGTGATAGCACTAGTATCTTCAGGCAACGGAAAATCATTATAGTCTTTAAAACACATTGATACTTTTTTTAATACAACATTATCCATATTATTCTTTATAATACTTAAGCATTGGTCAACTATATTTGAAATATCTTCATAATTAGAATATAAACTGTTAATGTCATCAAATATTTCAATAACTGATTTTTTAAAATCTGAATCATCAAGAATCTCATCCAAATAGCTATCATATTCATTTAACGCAACAAATCCTAATTCTTTACGATCAATATCTTTCAAATAATCATCACTATCTGCTCTCCGAACCGTCTAATACATTCCTTATTAATTGCCCTCATACAGGTTATGATTCCCTGAGGTATAGAACTGATACCTGATTCATCCGGCTTACGATTTATTACCGGAACGATATCTATGGTCCAGCTTCCTATATCTACTACAACAACTTTAGAACCAAACATCGGCAGACTGTCTATCACTGCCGGATAACACTGGGGATATATAAAAGCTTTATCAATCCATATATGGAAATTCTCTTCTTCATATTTGAAGATAATCTCATTATTCTGAGTCAGATATTTTTGAAAATCTTTCTTTTCATCTCCATATCTGGAAGCTGGAAGCCCTGCTGCTATTACTACATGTGCATCATGCTTTTTTCTGATTTTTAATTCTTTAGCAATGGCTGCCAATGTCAGGTAGTAATAATCAGGTGTTACAACCTTGTTCCTCTTTACTTCCATACGACTTGTTCCAACCTTGTAGAACTTCCCTTTATATCCCAGTACATCATCAAAAAAAGCGGGCTCAGTACTTATTTCCTTTACTCCGCTTTTAAAGACAGTACCCACTGTCTTGATATAACTCCATCCGTGGTCAATTCCTATGATTTCAGTTACTGTAGCACCTGTTTTATCAATACTTTTCATTTCAAACCACATCCTTTTTGTTTCATGTGTAATCCTCCGGCTCCACAAAAGAAGTCGAACCGGAGGTATTGTCATCTTTTTCATCTATAATAGTTCTCGCACACCTGCTAAACCGTGCCGTTCCCTGCCCCAGGATCTCTGCGGCGTCCACCATGGGCAAGTCCGAAAGCTTCGCAGAATGCAATAGTTTCTATCGGATAAGCGTCCATAGGAATATCTTCGTCGGTTGCAGGCTATTCAGTTGTAAATGTTCGATAAATGAGAAGCCTTGAATAAACGACTCTCACCTATCACACGAAACGCAAAGTGTTTAACAACATAATTTGCGAATTTTTATAAAATATTTTTCCTGCAACCAATTAATCTTCGTAATACATCTCTTTAAGCTGCTCACGAAGTGCTTCTACTATCTTCTTTGCATCAACATAATGTCTGCTGACCGCCTGCTGAGTCTTTCCAAAGAGTGGAGCTATTTCAACCTGAGTCTTTCCATCACCCATGATTTTTACAAAGATTTCCCACTTAATAGGCTTCATTGAATTCTTTACAATTTAGAATATCTCAAGCATCTTCTGATGATCCAGTTCTTTGATAATTTCTTTCAGATAATCATCTGATGTTCCAAGCTGTGCCATATCCTCAGATATTCCACTGTATGAGAACTCCGTATGATCAGCCTCTACCTTTTCACGGTTACGCATGATACGATCATTTCCTTCGAGGATGATTCTGACATACCACTCTGAACTCATTAAAACTTCAGACTGTATGTTTCTCTCTTTCCTTGAAACCAGAGTTGAATCAGTAGTGTCGTATTCCATATTCTTATTTACGATTTCACTGAGATGGAACACAGTGAACTTCTCATCCTCCTCATAGAGAACATAACCACTCTCAAATACTCTGATACAGACCTTGATAGATCCTCCTCCCATAGTTGTTACATACTTAGCAAGCTGTCTCTCATGTCTTGAAAGAAGCTGATACTTTCCAAGCTGTCCTTTTGCTTTTCCACCTCTAACCTGTGAATAAAGTTCCTTTAATGTCATAATGACCACCTTTCTACGGGTGGCCATCAACACATATTTGCACGCAAAGAAGAGGATTTTGACTCACCCGTTTTTTTTATTTGGGTGAGCCTCACCTCCAAAGTTTTTATTTAGTTTTCAGATAGTCCGGATAGAAATCTTCCTCTTATCTGTAAATCTCTTTACCTGTAACTGTACCCTTGGCACAGTTCTTCACTTATCCCACGAAACGCAGGATGTTTTACAACAAATAATATGTATTTTTCAAAATTTTTTTACAAAAAAAGTCCGGCAAAACGATATAAAACCAAAATGGTCTTAACACGTTTTGCCGGACTTCTGATGATTCAATGTCAAATATAGTCTCTCGACAAACTCTCGCGATATGATGCCGAACTTCTGATCACTTGTCAGTACAACGAATTCATCAAATCACTCTTTTCTTCAGTTTTCTCTTATCAGTCGGTTAGTACATGGTCTTTTTCAAGTTTAGTAAGTGCTCTGGCATATAACAGTATAGTCTTTCTTGTATTATCACTAACATACTTAGATCTATCCACGGATATAGCCACTCCGTCATTAACATATGAATAGTAATCAAATCCACATTTAGGACACTTGATAAAAGAATCTGTTGCAAATGTTTTCTGTATGACTTTGGCACATTTAGGACAAGTCACACAATACTCTGCGTCGTTCTTTGCTACGCTCATCAAAATTCCTCCATAAAAAAATGATTATTAATCACTCATACGGATAAGGGAAACAAAACCGTTGATGAGAAGTCTATTAGCCATTCCGAAGCGTCAAAGCAACGCTGCTAACAGATATATAGTTGTACAAGAACCCGCTTTGTCGGTTCAGGACTGTTACACCTCAGTCACCACCAACCAAGGATCACAGCAGATAATAGTCCGCTACAAGTCCTTCAATACTTTTATTGCTACCCCCTGAATATTCCCGTCTTTTCCCTCTATTGGAAGATAGTTTTTCTTTTTATTCTCAGGCAGTAAAAAATACTTTCTTGTAGCCTTATTGTAACTCAGGCGTTTCAAAGTACTTCCACCATCTACAAGAGCCGCTACAATGTCTCCCGGATTTGCTTCAAGCTGCTTTCTTACAATAACCAAGTCACCACTATTAATTCCGGCATCCACCATAGAGTCACCACTTGCTCGGAGAATAAAGAAATCTCCACTTCCAAGCAAGGACTTTGGCAATGTTATATACTCTTCCGTATTCTCAATCTGTTCTTCCGGAGAACCACAAGGAATAACTCCCACTATAGGTATATTTACAGTCTCTGCATTCAGCTTATTCGTAACCCTTGTTTGAAGCACACCTTCTTCATATGTGATCATCCCCTGCTGATGCATCTCCTTCAGATAATTGAAAGCCGTTGCTTTGCTGATGCCAAGTGCTTCGCCTATCTCAGCTGTGGACGGCGTACGCGAGTATTCTAGAGTAAACTGTTCTGCGAAGTCTCGAATTTTAAGCATTAATTCCTTACTCTTGCTTCTCATGATGTGTTTCCTTTCTATCTTAAACGCACCGTTTACGATAGAAATAATATCAGAAAATTTCCGGGAATGCAAGCGTTTTTTAACTCAACTACTTTTTAATCTGTTTTCTTTTTTTATATTCTTCACATCGAACTGCATTTTTACTCTTATGTTCAAGATTATATACAACACTGATATAAGGAAGATTTATAGTTACAGTGGCAACACTTACTTTAAGTTCATTTGCTATTCTTTTTATAGCTATATCTTCTTTAAATCCTAATCCACCATTTGATACAGATAATGTATAAAGCTTAAAAAGTCGTTCCACTTCTCTACTTCTTTCCGTTGACCAACATCCACCAGTAATAAGTATTTTTCTTATTTTCGATGTTGACATTTTTATACCTTTTTCTTCTAATTCTTTTTGAAAAACTTGAAGACTTTTATGCATTGAAAACTTTCCCGGTGACCAATCTGAACCAGGTACACGAGATTCGTATCCTGCAGTTGGTGGTTTTGAATCTTCTAATCTATCATCATAAACATCTCCATAGAGAGCACAAATAAAATCAATATAATCTTTTGAGGGGGAATTCTCACGCATTATGGCTGTCCCCCTTTATAAGTTTTAATAAACTATCCGGATAGTATATTTCTGACAAATCTAAGAATCTAACAAATATACAGAAAAGTTTATTCCATTCTATTTCTATATCATAATGATCTATAAGGTTTGGTATATTACCGATAATTTCGTTCCAATTACCAATATGTTGTTTATCTATAACACGTGCAAACAGAGCCTGATGTATTATTGCAAGATATTCTTTTTTTATTACAACTTTGTCAAAAAAATCATATATTTCAACATATGGCAAACAAGAAAATGAACCATCTGCATAACGCGAACATTCCAATGCTGACATTCCGCTTTTTTTTATATAGTCAAAGTCTTCTTCTCCAATATATCCATGTTCGAAAGGTACATATTCTTTTTTTAACGAACTACTTTCATCGCTTAAATATTGAACGCCAGCAGACTCTAATATATTAATTTCATTTTCTGATAAACCACCATATACAGCTATATCATAGTAATCAAGAGCATCAACAAACATTTTGCTATACCTTGATTTTAATGCTTCTTTTATATCCCAACCATCTATATGCTTTGTATTATAATGGATACTTATTAACTCATTTATAATCTCATTTATAAAGCACTTTGGTAAACAATTAATATTTTCCGGGCTGATTTCTAACCAATTGATTTTTAGATTATTATCATAAATCTTATTTGTTTCAACTAGTTTATTTGTAAATTCAGGACCTTTTAAATTTATATAGGTAGCTAATAGATGGCGTATCCCTTTTTCAGACTGATTCATTAATCGATTAATTATACAAACAGAATCATCTTCATCTAAAAAACCATGTTTTTCAAATATATATAAAGCCACATCTATGGTATGAACACTATAATCTTTTCTTTGATAATACATCATCCAAAAATAATTAATATTATTAATATCAATAGATTTATTATCATGATTTGAGAGCCGAATATATGAGAGTAAATACGAAGAAACATTAAAAGAACCTTCACAAGCTTTATTATTTATTATCTCTTTTACAGAACTATAATTTCTAAAAATATTATTTTCCTCAAAGAATCCTAATTCATGAAGCTTATATCTTACTGCTTTACATATACTTTCAACCCAAAATCTATCTTTAATATATTTATTAAATAACTTTTTATTTATAGCCTTATCATCATTGTTTTCAATATACTCATTAATTTCCATAAACAATGGATAATCTATTTTTTTATGTATCCAAATACTAACAAGATAATCAATAATTAAATCTCTCTTTTCTATTGTATCAATATCAGTTTGATTTATTTTATCTAGTATTTGTGGATATTCCGGTTCTTTATCGAAGCATTCATAAAAACTATCCTCATCTAATATGGATCTTATAGCGTCATCAATTTGATTAGCACCATACATGGTATTTGAAAAGAAACGTTTTAAGTATTTGTCTGATTTATACTTACATGTCAAATATACATTCCATATAATACCTGAGCTAAAAATACTATTTTCTATATCATCTTGTTTATTAAGATATAATAATACTTGATAAATATGGTTTTCATATCCTATAAGATCATTTCTTGAGACAATTTGATATATCAATGCAAACGAATAATATTGATATACATTTAGAATATTTGCCCTACATTCTAATAAATATCTTAATTGATCATAAAAAGAAAAAAGCGAATTAAAATCAATAGTCTTATTAATTAATTTTTCAAAAAAATCAAAATCAGAATATTGACTAATAAGTTTAGAAATAACAGATTCATCTAACATAAAAGATGAAACTCTTGCCATATATTCAACTTCTCCAGAATATAGCGATTCACATACCTTATTAATAATTATTTTGCTTAAATCCGGCGATTTAATAAAGCTATTGCGCAAATAAGTATTAAAACTGTCATGAAACAAAGACACCCTATTGACTTCGATATTAAAAAGATACGGATAATCCTCTATAAAACTATTTATTGAAGAAAAAAAAGCACCTGAAAAGTCTCCCAATTCTTTATATGTAAAAAAACTATTATTATTTGCAAAAACACCTAATAATTCTTTTACTTTAATATTTGTGAGTAATTTATCATAATAATCAGATATATCACTTATTGGATTATCAAAACCTAGTTCTCCCCTTTTTTTATAATGTTCAGCAACATAATATATAATAATAGGATAACCTTTAGTTAATTTATATATATTATTCTTTAAATGATAATCATTTATACCATATGTCAAATACAAATATAAAAAGGTTTCATCCATAGACCAGTTAGTCAATTCAAGCTTATTCCATATTATCTTCCTCCTTAAAGGTCTGGATAACAATAAGACAGACACTTTCGATGTATTTAACAATTCAAAAAAATCAATAAACTTGTCTAATTCAATTGGGTTATAATTCTCAACATGATCTAATCCATCTACAATTAATATTTTATTGGTTTTTTCGAGTTCAGCTATTAGTTCGTTTATAGAAAATGATTTTGGAGAATTAAAAACTTCTATTCCAATTTGTTCCAAAAAAACATCAAATCTTAGTCGAGCTGTCAATTGTGAATCTTTTGAACTTATCCAAAACCTATATATTATTGAATTTGGATATTGTTCTATTATTTCATTTGCGTAATGACTCTTTCCCACTCCAGCTTTTCCTTCTATAAAAGTTATTCCATTACTAAGAGGTTTATTAAATTCACGAATGAGTACTGTATTTTGTTCTAAATCTGTAGAAAATCTTATAATCGGTGGTAAATTATCAATATGTATTTCAAATTTCTCTGAACATATTAACTCGTTTGCAAATTGGATTATCTGAAGCTCCCGCCCCTCACTTTCAAACATTTTATCCAATTCATCAGAAATATTTTTTTCAGGAAATGGAATCACATTAATTTCACCAATCTTAAATGCGGGTAACCCAAACACTTTGGTGGTACAATAATCTAATAAATCAGAATTCACAATCACAATATTATTATCTTCCGGATTATAACTATTTTTATTAGATTTTATAATGAACATATCATTTTTTTTGTCAATTTTTAAATCCTGAATATTTAACTTGTCATAGTTTTTTACTTGAATACGGTACTCAACACCGGAAGAAAGTTTTATATAGAAATCATCAAAATTTTGAGTATCTGTAGCTTCAGATATAATTATTTCTATATTCCTTTCTGTATCCATTTTTGATAACAGATAAACAAAAAAATAATTTTGATATGTATACCCTTTTAGAGCATTTCTTGCTGTTTTCATTTTCATAATAACGGTATCTCCCTTTTTAGTTATATATTCTACGAGAATATGTCAATTAACACATGTCAATTAACACATGTAGTCTAAATAAAATCAAAAGCAAATAAGCCTTTGATTTTATTTAGACAAAACTATATAATGGGATTTTTTCTCCAAACCATTTTATTAATTATACCTGTATAACTTTGAATAATTTTAACAACTTTAGTACTTACATTTTTATCACAATAAGCAGGAACATCAATAGCATCATCTCCATTTGCATGCATAGATACAGCCAAATCAACAGCTTGAAGAACCAGTTCAGTTGTTATAGATCCAATCGTAAACACCCCTTTATCCATTGCTTCAGGGCGTTCTGTACTAGTTCTTATAGAAACTGCAGGAAATTTAAAATATGCTCCTTCTTCTGGAACAGTACCACTATCACTAACAACACAAAAAGCATTTTGCTGTAACTTATTATAATCAAAGAAACCTAAAGGCTTATGCTGTATCACTCTTTTATCAAACTTGAAATTTCTTTCATCTATATACTTTTTACTTCTCGGATGACATGAATAAAGAATTGGCATATCATACTTTTCAGCCATCGCATTCACTGCATTCATAAGACTAAAGAAATTTGATTCTATATCAATATTTTCTTCGCGATGCGCAGATAATAAAATATACCTTCCACTTATTAGTCCTAGATCTTCAAGTACTGTACTATTTTGAATACTCTTTTTATATATATCAAGCACCTCTGCCATTGGAGACCCAACGACAAATGTATATTCAGGTTTTACTCCACTATCAAGAATATATCTTCTAGCATGTTCAGAATAACATAGATTTATGTCACTAGTAACATCAACTATACGTCTTATCACCTCTTCTGGTAGGTTCTCATCTTTACATCTATTTCCAGCTTCCATATGAAAAATAGGAATTTTCAGTCGTTTAGCACTTATAACACAAAGGCAAGAATTTGTATCACCTAGAACAATTATAGCATCTGGTTTAACTTTTACCATCAAGTCATAAGACTTGGAAATAATATTCCCCATTGTCTGTCCAAGATTATCGCCCACCACTCCAAGATAATAATCAGGTTCACGAATTTCCAGATTGTCAAAAAAAACTTTATTTAATTCATAATCATAATTTTGACCTGTGTGTACTATTACTTGATTAAAGTACTTATCTGATTTTTTAATTATTTCAGACATCTTTATTATTTCTGGTCGTGTTCCAATTATAGTCATCAATTTCAATTTATTCATTTTCATCATATCCTCGATTATACATTATACATTTTAAAGCTCATAATGTGGATATAATTCCTTATGAGCTCTCATCCATTCAGCAAGTTCAGCCACCATAAATTCATAATCAGGAATTTTATAGCTAAAATCCCATCTCGTTCTTTTTAAAGATTTGTCCGCAGCCATTCTATCAACAGGTATAATATTTACTTTATTTTTACGAATATACTTATTAAAAAGAACAAGAAGATCACATTTTGAAATACTACTTTCAGGAACCGTATTAAACAATCCATATGCCCTCTCTTGAGCAGCCACCTCCATTGTTTTAGCCAATTGAAGGGTAGTCTGTCCAGTCCACATAGCACCTGTATATCCAGTCACATCCCCATTTTGTTGCATAAACCAATTAAGAAGCCCTATGCCATTAGGATTAATATCAGGTCCTACAATAGAATTTCGAAGAGTAATATTTTTATTATCTTCAAGCTCCCCAAGTGCCTTGGTTCGATCATAAAATGTTCTTCCATCTCTTAAATCTTCTTCTGTATATTGACCACGTTCACCACTAAAGACACAATCCGTACTCATATGTATGATTTGAGTATCTGTATCAGCCGTTAGTTCTGCAAGTTGATGTGGAAAATAAGAATTTAAATAAACAGCACTAGATTTATTATTTTCTGCAAATTGATTTAATAAACCAATACAGTTTATTACAGTATCGTACTTATTATAACCAATAAGTTCTTTGATAAATGATTCCTCCATCGCATCACCAGCAACAGAATTTATAAATTTGGAAGGAGAACGATCAAAACCAAAAACATCATGTCCCTTCTCCTTTAAATATAAGCTTATGGTGTGACCAGCCATACCATTACAGCCGAGAATAAGAAAGCGCATATTAATCCCCCCATTTATTAATCTATATGTAGTTGCTCATTAACATAATCTGTTGTTAATAATTTGTTTACGGTTCCTTCAATATCTAATCTAGTTGTGTTATGACTTGTATACGCTTCATCAGCCTGTGTTTGAACTTGTCCTTTAATAAAATACTTATCATAATTAAGATCTCTATTATCAGCAGATACTCTGAAATATTGCCCCATATCCTCAGAACGTAAACGTTCCTCTGTGGTAAGCAATGTTTCATATAATTTCTCGCCATGACGAGTACCAATAATTCGAGTACCTGTATCCCCAAACAGTTTTTGAACAGCTTTAGCTAAATCACCAATCGTACTTGCATCAGCTTTTTGAACAAACAAATCGCCCGGTTCAGCATGCTCAAACGCAAATTTAACTAAATCAACAGCCTCATCCAGATTCATAAGAAATCTTGTCATTTCAGGATTTGTAATTGTAATTGGTTTACCAGCACGAATCTGATCAATAAAAAGAGGTATAACTGATCCTCTTGAACACATAACATTACCATAACGTGTACAACAAATTATTGTATCGCCTCTTTCCGCTGCAACACGTGCATTAGCTGTAATAACATGTTCCATCATAGCTTTTGAAATTCCCATAGCATTAATTGGATATGCTGCCTTATCAGTACTTAAGCAGACTACACGTTTCACTCCAGCCTCGATTGCAGCATGTAACATATTATCAGTACCTTCTATGTTAGTTTTAACAGCTTGCATCGGAAAAAACTCACAGGATGGCACCTGTTTAAGAGCAGCCGCATGAAAAATAAAATCGACACCTGGCATCGCATCTCTTATAGATTGTAACTCTCTTACATCACCAATATAAAACTTTACTTTATTTGCAAAGTCAGGATACTTAAGTTGTAATTCATGACGCATATCATCTTGTTTTTTTTCATCTCGAGAAAAAATACGAATTTCTCCAATATCAGTAGTTAAAAAATGTTTTAGTACTGTATTTCCAAAGCTTCCCGTTCCTCCTGTTATTAACAATGTTTTTCCTGTAAAATCACTCATATCACAACACCCTTTCAGTAAAATTTATAATATAATTATCAGCTTTTTCTGCTGCACTTACCATATCAAATATTTCATAAAACCTTATGACATCTTTTTTCTTTCTCATTATCCGTTTTATAACTTTTTTAAATAATTGATAAATACGAATATAATAAGAATATAAACAAATCTTATAAACACTTATTTTTTGTTCTTTTGCACTAAGAGCAATTTCATTATGAAATTGAGGATATTTTGCCCATAAACGAGACAAAAAATACATCGAATCAAATGATATACTTAATTTATCCGAATTAAAAATATCAAAAGATTTCAATCCCGTTTCTGCCCATATTGTTTCTACAGAATAAACATAAGGAATACGCTTATCCCACTCATAATTATTATGTCCAATAAAATGTGGTGCATCACTTAAACTTCCTGTATGAGCTCCCGACGCAGAAGCAGAAGAACCACTTTTAGGACATATCCCTGATATCGTTACAGGAACATTTTGCGCAAGAACCTTATTACAAACAAAACACAACGCAACAGCCATAAACATATCTGGTGTTAATCCGTCAAAATATTTTCCTGCCTTATTTTTAATCAGATTCAAAACTCTTTTATGAACCAAACCGTGATATAATCTAGGCACATCCAATTTTTGGTAATCTTGAAATCCCCTCTTAAGCAATGCTTTCAATGATTTTTGTGGATTAACAACTCTAATAGTATCATCTAGATATGAAATGTACTCATAACCGTTAATTGCACCTTTAACAATAGGAGGATCACTAGGCCAAAAATATACCGAATTTAATCCAGGAATAAAACAATCAATATCCTCTTTTTGGGCAATTTCTACAATATCCATTATTCTAGGTAATACACCATCATCATCGCCAATCATACAAACATATTCACCTAGAGAAAACTCTACAGCCTCACTAAAATTATCAACAAAAGACAAAACTCGATTATTATAATGATACAAAACTCGCTCTAGTGATAATCTATCACAAAAATCTTTTAATGGTTTTTCATCATCGCTATTATCTTGAATAATTATTTGGACACTTTCATTAGTAGCATCTATTATTTGCTTCATAGATTCGATGCAATAAAATTGACGATTTTTGGTTGGAATAATAATGGTCAATTTATACATATACTGATTATCCACTTTTTCTTCTCCTTAACACTCTCATAATAACATTTTTTAACGAATTAAAAGCAAACTTAAATTCCTTTGTATATATAAATGGTAATGTAACAAATACAACTGAAATGATAATAGAAATAATAAAACACATAATAAGCGACATAATATTCTCATTATATATCAATGTATTAATTTTAACAGTTATATAAGAACCAACAAGAACAATAATGAAACGAAGTAAATAATTCAAATAATAAACTACAAGACCGTTTTTCCATTTGTATTTATATAATATATATGGTTCAAACCAAACTGAAGTAATAATAAGACTTACTGCAGTTCCAATAAATATTCCAATCAAACCAATTTTATTTACTAACACAAGCGAAACACCTAAATTAATAACTGCCTCGCATATATTTTTTACATTTATCTTCGGCAAAAGATGGTATATTGTAATAAACTGTAAATTACTTTGACGGGAATTACTGAAATAAAAGTTAAGTGATATTATTACTGAAATAATTAGCTCCAATTCAAATTTATGTCCAAGCCAAGTAATAATTGTAGGCGTAAGTAACCCAATCAAACAAATTGTTGCAGCTCCATATAAACAATAATAAACATAATTAATTTTAAAATATAATTCCTTTGACTCAATAACTTCTTTTTGTGCACAATAATTACCAATACTAGCCTGCATGGAAGAAAAAATCATTCCAATCATTGTGCTTACCGTGCATACAATCAAACTATAGTTTGAGTATCTTCCAGATATCACACTTCCAAGAACACTGGAAAGAATAATAGTATCAGTGCTATTTAATACAGTTAATTCAATTCTAGTAGATAAAACGCCAATAGAGTCTTTTATTAATTGATTTTTTTCATCCTCATCTAAAGAATCTGTCTCCTGAGAATATAATATATAAGGATATTGTTTTTTTGCTTTTAATGACAACACATAACCAGATAATAAATTACATATTATTTTAATTAACATATATAAAATAAAACTATGAAAAGCAAATAATACTAACACTTGTACAATTGACTGAATAATCAAAAAAATAGTTCTATTATTAGCATTTATAAAGTCTTTTTGGTCAGCACTAAATAAAGCTCTATACTGAGCAAAAAAATAAGTGGCGACAGTATCACTCAAATATAATAAAAATAATAATTTTAATTGTGGAATATTCTCAGCATCGGCAAGTAGATAATTAAGAAATGGAGTTAATATTATTCCTCCAACACCAATAATTATCCCAATATATGAATATACTTTTTTATAAGCCTTAAAATATTTTACAATTTCTTTTTTTTCATCTCTTGCAATAGGTCCATACATATTTGTAATAAGTGCAGTTCCTAAACCAAGTTCAGCCAGTGAAAGAACCGATAAAATATTACTAAACAAACCATTAACGCCCAAATATTCATCAGACAGTGTTTTTATAAAAACCGTTCTAATTAGAAATTGGATAACAACAGCAAAGATTTGATTAAAAAGATTAAAATATGCATTTTTAAATGATTTTATTGTTCTTGATTCATTTTCCATTTTTATATTCTTATGTTTATATACTCTTTTTATTTACTTAAATATAATTCATAATATTCTTTTATCATTCTGTTTTTAGATAAAAAATCACGATTACTATAATAATCCTCATCTCTATATTTTTTTTCTAATAACGCTTTAATTGAAACACCCAAACTATAATAATCGTCTTGATCAACAAAAGCCGAATTATTATGTGGTAAAAATGATTCAGGACCACCTGATTTAAAACCTACCACCGGAGTCCCACAGCAAAGACTCTCCGCACATACCATAGAAAAAGTTTCCCTTAAACTCATCACAATCGTTATATCTGCAATATTATACAGCATCACTAACTCATTCTTATCTTTTGTATGTTTAATACATTTTATATTAGCAGGCCAATCATTTTTCTTTTCATTCACTCCTACCATCAAAAAATCCCATTCAGGATGCATTTCAGCAAATTTTAGTACTTTATTACCACCTTTTAAATGATGATAAAAATTAGGTGTCAAATATAACAGTAATGGTCTACCCTCATTTTTTATTTTCTTTATATACTCATCATTACAAATGATTCGTTTAAAAATATCAATGTCAACTCCATTCAATACAGTGGAGAATCTACAATTAGAATCTCTAAATATTTGAGATGATTTAGCTCTATTCGTTAACCAATTTGATACACCAACCACCGTAAGTTCAGGAAAGCAATTAAAGCATCTTTTCATTTTATCATAGCATATTGCTGCGTCATCTCTAAAATATCTCGTCAATTTACCTTTTATAATGTCACAATCATAACATCTTTCTCTCCACTTCTCACAATTAATTGCATGCTCACATCCTGCAGTATGCATTATTTCAGCATGAAGTGTAAGAACTGTTTTGATTTGGTTTTTCTTTAAATATGAAATCAACTTATAAACATTAATGCAATGTCCATTAAGACAATGCAAATGCACAACATCTGGTTTCATTCTTTTCAAAATTTTAATAACTCTATTTGTTGAAATTAGAGAATAACCAAATTCAACGCCCGTTAAACGTGTTAACAAAGAATGAAATTTTGCTTCAATTTCAGACGAAAATTTATATGTAAATCTATCTTTAGAAAACTCTCCACGTCCATATAAAACAAAACACTGATTTCCTTGTGATTCAAGTCCTTCCTTTAAGCTTTTTACAAGCATTCCAGTACTTCCATTTCCATATACACAATTAATTTGGATTATTTTCATGCTAATTCCCTTTATACTATGTAAACATTCATATCTATGTTTTTATATCTACAACCGTTGAAGTTTTTATATTATATGAACATTTGATAATTTATATTTGAAAAAATAATAAAATATGTTAGAAACACCGTACCTGCACCCAATTTCAAAAGTACTCTCGTTCTTGAATCATTTTCAGAACATACTGAATTAGGAAAAAGAATATAATTAAAAAACAAAAAATAATATCCAATTCTAAACATTGAACTCACATATTTATTTAGGAAAAAGAACAATAATGAAATTATTGAGCAATAAAAGAACCCTGAATAATTTGATTCATTGATTGATTTGAAATATATGCAGTAAACAAAAACAATCATTAATTGAATAAAAAATATAGTAAGACTATAATTACTTATATTATTTTGATAATAACCAAATCTATTCCCGGCATTAGCTAAAGCCGTAATAAAATTACGAAGAATTGTACTTCCACTTATAAATACAATGATTGAAACACTCAAAGCAATCAAGTTATTAATTTTATTTATTTTTAAGTTTTTAATAAAAAGAGCAACCATAAAAATCAATGCAGTCTGATGAAAAAAAGAACCAATTATAATTATTATTACTGGAATCAATCGTTTTTCCTTATTAAGATAAATATTATATGCCAAAATACACAATGTCATAGCACAAACTTGCTTTTGTCCCGACATAGAAAAACTAAATATACCGGTAGAAATATATAATATAAATGAAAGAATAATATCTTCACTATTTTTATAAATAAAATAAAAAACAACCGCATTAAAACAAAACGCAATGAAGAAAAACCATAAATGCACATCACATCCTAAACCATGAAAGATTTTTCCAACAGAATAATATCCCCAACAAGAAGGAAATGACTTAATTATCATTAAAAACGAATAATTTGAATAATTATTGTACTCATATATATATGCACTAGTATCTGATCCTACAGAATCAGCTCTTAATGCTGTTAATACTGACAATACAATCGTAGCAAAAGCACAAAATAATCTCCGTTTTCTTTGATCAACATTTATTTTACCATGCAGATTTAGAATAGACGCATATATAAAAATAATTAAAATACCAATTTTTAAAAAATCTATTGACATAGTTTATTTATTTCCTCTAACATCTTTTGAGAATTAGCTTTTTTAGAACAATAATTCTTTCCTGTATTCCATGCATTCACTGCAAGTTTGCTTCTAAGATTATCATTATTAAGTAATTCAAGAATATTATCATAAATATGTTGTGGATTATCAATTACTTGAGCACAATTGTTTTCTTTAAAAAATTTAATTGATGCCAACTCAAAACTACCTAATGCAGCAATACATCTCCCTGCATATAAATAATCCACTATTTTAGTCGAAAACGAGTATTTTGCAGTACTATCATAAAAACTTTCTGCATAAACTAAAATATCTGCTTTTTTTTGCAAACCATCAACTAGTTCCGGTGATATTTTACCCATAAACTGAATACCAGATTTTTCAAATTCTTCTTTAACCTTATCATTAAGCGAATTAGCACTGAATACTGTTAATATATGATTTGTCTGTAATTCTGAATTAATTTTTTTTATTGTATTAGCCAATGCAACAAGAGTCTTCCACCTTCCATAATAAAGATTTCCTATATATAAAAATTCTATATTATCTTTATTTACACTATATTCGTCCCTACTAATAAAATCTCGAGATTTAATAAGTGATAGAAAAGGGCGATTGAACTCTTTTGAATATGCATCTGAATGAATAGGCGACGAACAATAGTTTAAATCAGACAGTTCAATATTTTTTTTAATAAACTTACGCAAAAAATGATAATAAATTTGGTAGGATAATCCTTTCTTTTCTCTGATTAAGTAATTGTCATCACCATAAAATGAAACAAATTTATAATTATAATGTTTTATTATCCAATGTACAATTCTATAAATATATATGTAATTTGAAGCTGTAAAAAAAACAACATCAGGTTTAACCTGTTCAAGATATTGTTTTAAATTTGTCTTATTAAGATTTAAAAACCATAACAAATCTCTAATAAACCACAAAAATTTCCCTTTTTTGCTTCTACGATTTTTATATACAGAATCTATAATAGAAGCATTTTTTATCTGATTACTATATTTGCATTCCTCTTTATTACCTATTTTTTTTAGTCTAAAAACGTTTTTTACAATTTCCTGATCAGAAATATGAAATGCCGATTTAATGACAGAATTATCTGGTATGTCAGATCTAAAGTATAAATTATAATAATCATTTTTTTTATCATCACAAAAGAAATTTGTCATGGTATTACCAGCATTATCGTCATTTCTCCATGCGCTTGTTGTGACTACCAAAATATTCATTCTGACTCCTAGTATTTATAATATGTTCATCTCATTTAAAAACACTTTGTTTACTTCGTTAACATCAAATTTTTTACTAACTCTTAAACTCTCCTTTGACATTTGTTCTTTTAACTCGGGATTATCTAAAATACGAATAATAGCATCAGCAATTTTCTCTCCATCTTTTACCGGAACTAAATATCCATTAATTGAATCTTCCACTGTTTCTCTACAACCTGGAGCTAAAGTTGTCACAATTGGTCGCCCCATTGCTTCTGCCTCAACTATAGATCTTCCGTTTCCTTCATGATATGAAGGTAAAACAAATATCGAACACTTTTCTATATAAGGTCTAACATCATTTTGATAACCATATAAAACCACTTCACCTTGTTCTTTTATTTCTTTTATTTCTTTTTTGGATAAAGATTCTGGATTCTCATCGTATCCACCAACTATATAGAATTCAACATCTCTATATTTTTGATGAACTATCTTAGCAGCTTCAACAAACTCTCCTACTCCTTTACTCCAAACCAGTCTTCCCACCATACAAACAGCATCTTTATCTGGTAATGGTTTATATGTATAGTGATTTAAATCAATTCCAGAACCATTTACAAACCGTGATTGTTCTTTTTTTACTAATCCCATTTTTAAAAATGTATTATAATCATCTTGATTCATAAAAAACACTTTATCTGCTTTACTATGAACAATTTTAAATAGTGTTTTTAATACTAAACGAACAATCGCATTTTTTATCCCTTTACTATAAAAAGCAATTTCTAAGCCTGTTACAAAAACATAAATATGTTTTACTTTAGAAAAAATAGCTGCAAGCCCACCAAACGCTATGGGTTTTGACATGTATAAAAACGCAACATCAGGTTTTTCTTTTTTATACAACTTTTTATAGGCGTGAATCATTTTAAATCCTTCAATTATGCTTGTACCAGTTCTACTCCCCTTAATCTGATAGTATTTTGCCCCTAAATCGGTTATTGAATCATCCATTTCTTTATTACTTTCAATAGATGTACAAATAACCTCATTTCCATGTTTTATCCATTCTTTAATTAGTTTGCCTCTAAAACCAATCAGAGAATTTCCTTTTGACGCTGAAATAACTATTTTCATTCGTAATCCTCAATTATTTATAATATAATCAAACTATTTTTTATAATCTCCACCATTTAATATTATAAGCATTTAATTCTTTCACAGAAAAAAGTCCTTTTACATCAATTAATACTTTTTCCTCATTAGGAATATTTTTGAAAAGTTTGCATATATTACCTAACCCTAATGATTTAAATTCATCATGAGCTACAGCCACAATAATACAATTAGCATCTTTTATATCTTCTAATTTAGATAATTTTACATTATATTCATTTATTGCGTCTTTTTCATCGGCCCATGGATCAACAACTTCTGGTATTATGCCATACTCATTTAAATGTTTAATAATATCATTTACCTTACTATTTCGAGTATCAGGACAATTTTCTTTAAATGTTAATCCTAGTATTACAACTTTACTATTCTTGGGGGCTTGTCCAGCTTCAACCATTTTCTTAATTGAAGCATTGGCCACATAAGCGCCCATGCTATCATTTACAATACGTCCATTAAGGATTATCTGACTATGATAGCCCAATTTTTCCGCTTCGTATGTGAAATAATAAGGATCCACTCCAATACAATGCCCACCAACCAAACCAGGTCGAAAACCTAGTGCATTCCATTTCGTATTCATACCATCTACAACTTCATTTGTGTCTATATTCATACGATCAAATACCATTGCCAACTCATTCATAAAAGCAATATTAATGTCTCTCTGACTATTCTCAACAACCTTAACCGCTTCAGCTGTTCTAATATTAGAAACAGGATATGTTCCTACATCAATAACAATATCATAAATAGCTTTTATTTCATTTAACGAATCTACATCACTTCCAGATACAATTTTGCGAATATTTTCTAAACGATGAATTTTATCACCTGGATTTATTCGTTCAGGGCTATACCCCACTTTAAAATCAGTTCCAAACTTTAGACCACTCTGCTTTTCTAATATTGGAATACAAACATCCTCCGTACACCCAGGATAAACTGTAGATTCATAAACAACAATTGAATCTTTCGCCATATTTCTTCCAACAATTTCAGAAGCACCTATAACAGGTGATAAATCCGGAGTATGATCAGAATTAACAGGTGTTGGAACTGCAATAATAATAAACTTTGCATTTTTCAGTTCTTTTTCATCGTAAGTAAACTTTACAGATGTTTTTTTAATAGTATCATTTCCGACTTCATTTGTTGGATCTATCCCTGATCTATATAATTCAATTTTCTCTTTATTTAAATCAAACCCAATAACACTTATTCCTTTTTTAGCAAAAGCTACAGCTATGGGCATCCCAACATACCCAAGTCCAACAATAGCTATACTTTCCTCTTTATTAATAATCTTATTAAATAGTTCCATTATATAAAGTCCTCCTTATTTGTCACAATTGAATAAATATATTCAATATCTTTAAATGAATATCTTTGATCTATAGTTATTGGAATCATGAATCTCGATAACCAATACTCAAATGCTTTATCATTCATTTCGTCACATATATAATTCCACCAATGTCCCTGAAAATGCTTAGCTTTTTGAAGTTTTAACATTAATTCATCGTCTTCATAAACAAAAGGATAAACCATTGGAATTGTAGTTTCGTCATAATACATAGATGCATCTATACAATTAATCCCATCAAATAATTTTCTTGCATAATTAAAATTTTCAATTCTTTTTTTTATAATGTATTCATAATCTGTACCATCAAGAATCACCCTAGTGAGATCCGACATAATCATACAGTCCTCTGAATCAAGTCGTTTTTCATTTAGCTCTCTGTTTTTATAAGCTTTTCCTTCACATCCATACTCAATACGTTGCAATAAAAACAAAGAAGTATCTGAAGAAAAGCACTTATCATACTCTTCAATAAATCTATTTACATCAGATCCAATTACATAGGCTCCATCAGGCACCCCTATGAATTTTCGACAAGAATAAACATTCAAGCATGATTCATTCGGTTTACTAAAGAATGACTGACTATTATCGATAATTACATTATGAAACATCAAGGCTAATTCATTTATCCTGTCAAACGACATCACACCAAAATAATTGACAAGTAATACAGCTTCCCCAGATTTCTGATTAATATCTAATGGATTGAACATTTTATCAATATGATAATATTTAATTGTTACTCCTTTTTTTAAAAGAAAATCTCGAACAGTATCACATTGATAGTAAGGAATCCATATACAATCACATCCCAAAATCCTTAATGAGTGCCAAATAGCTGCTCTACCAGTATTTAATCTTATTATATTATTATCTCGATAATATTCTTTTCCTTTATCAAACTGAAGCTCAATAAAACTACCTATTTCCATAATTTAATTTTTTAACTTCTTTCTCTACATATTCCCAATCAAATCCACAATTAAATATATAATCAATTGCAGACATATAAGGTAAAAACCCAACTCTAGGCCAAATCTGTTTATACTCAATCGGCATATAATCAGTATAAGTTAATTTAATTCCTCTGTTTAAAAAATGTTCATCACTTTCATATGCTCTAGCACCATTTCCAGATAAATACTCTGATGCTCCTAATTTTACGCATATATCTATTACTCTTTCCTCCTTAGATGTATGGATATCCAAATCAGAACTTTTAATTATTTCAGTATCAAATCCAAACCCTTCTATTATCAATCTATCAATATTCATATTTAATTCTGAAATTGATCCATTATGATTAATAATAATTCTATATAAGTCAGGATAGAATTTATCAAAATATGGCGTCTTTGAATAATTCATTGCTATTGTTTTTAAATGCTTGTCTTTCCAATTTAATTCATCCTTAGTACGAACATTTAATATCAAATCTCCTAAATGCTGCTCAACTGGTATCTTTAACTTGAATTCTCCTTGTGGTGTTTTGATTTTATTAACATTATGATCTCCAATATTAGAATATTGAGCATCATCTAAATACACAAAAACATCTGAATGAGCAATTTTATAATATAAACCAAGCCATGGAATATAGTTTGGCTGATGTATCGAAACAACCATCACTTTTTCATTTCCTTTCGTTCTACATTAAGACTTTCTCTAACATATTCTCCATAGTCGTTTTTATACCGTTTTAGTAGTCCTTTAAAAACCGCCATTATGATTTGAAAATCTAGTTTTAAAGAAATGTTTTCTCCATAATAAGCTTCATATTCAAGCTGTTCATCCCATGTTGGTTGAACATTATTATATAAAACCTCTGGAGGAATTAATCCACCTCTTACATTAAATCTTAGTTTTTCCCTTTCAGTATAATAATCATCATACGAAATAGGCAATGGTCTTGGTCCAATAACTGACATATCTCCTTTAATAATAGAAAGCAATTCAGGTAATTCATCAAGAGATGAAGATCTTAAAAACTTTCCAAAAGATGTCACTCTTTGTTCATCAGGTAAATATTCACCATTTATATCTTTCTCTTCTGTCATAGATCTAAATTTAATAATAGTAAAACTTTTCATTCCTTTTCCAGATCTAATTTGTTTATAAAAAGCTGGCTTTCCATGTTTTATTCTTACTAATACCCATAACAAAAGAAAAAGTGGACTAATTATTATAAATAATACCAAAGAGGATATTAAATCAAAGAAACGTTTAAAAAACAAATACATCTATTGTTATCTCCATTTTATCTTATATCTCTAATAACCATAAACGCTTCAGCAGCATCCATATTCATACTGGCTCCACGATATTTTGCTAAAGAATCTATCGCTTGCAATGATCTAGCATCTGGAAAATCACCTAATTGAGATGAATAACACTGCATTGCATCTTTTTTATTTTGCAAATACCTTGAAATATCAACGAAACAATTTGGAATAAATTCATTTGAAATTGAAGGAGTATTCCACCCAGTCTCTGATAATGTTTCATAAGCATAAACTCTTTTAGGAGCAAATGAATACTTGGGACGTACAGCAACCATACATGCTTCAGCTACAATTTGATGATCTTTTTGCATATCTCCAAAATGAGGTATATAAATCTCAAGTGGTCTAATTTTTTTTATTATTTCAATTAATCTACCATTAAGTTCATAACGTGGAACAGTTTCTAACATTGCAGCTGGATAATCCAAATAAAATGTTTCTTTTATACCTAAAATCCTATTACTGTTCGTTGTCTCAATATAATTATTGTGTGGCCAATTATTCTTTTTTGCTTCAGTATTATCAAAAATCGGTGGACAACCATTAGTTACAATACATAAATACACATCATTTCCTTCGTCTGATAATTTTGATATTGTACCACCACAACCTATCACTTCATCATCAGCGTGAGGTGCTATTATTAATACATTCATATTCGTCACCTTTTTCTTTTAGAATTTTAATTTCATTATATTTCATCATATAAATACCTTCTTCATAATTTCCTATTTGCGGTAAATTAATGTTCCCCTTAAGATTTTCTACAATTAACTTCATATGATCACAACCTGATTCATATGCATGTGGATATCCTCCGCCAAATCGAGGATTAACCTCACTAATATAATAATGTCCATCTATATCAAATATATCTATGTCAATTTGTCCTCGAAAACCAGCTTCTGTAACAAATTTATCAATTAAAGCAAACAATTGATTATCTTTAAAACTAACAGCTTTATCAGTTTCTCCAGCTCTCATTTTTAATTTCTTTTTTGTAAAAATAGAAACAACCTCACCGCTTAAATAATCAATATATACATCCGCCCCAATTTCCTGTCCATCAAGATATTCTTGAATCATCAAATCTGACTCGCTCAAAAATAATTGCTCGACCATATCCTTGTTAAAAACTTTTGATATATTAATACTAGCTGAACCCTTATACGGTTTAACAAATACGGGATAATTTATTTCACCATAATCTACACACTCATAAAAATCTTTTTTATCTATCCATGAACGAGCACAATAATATCCATGACTATTAAGCCAATGAAACATTTTCATTTTATCTAGTGACAATTCACATAACTCATACGAGCTTCCAAGCACAGTAACTCCAATTTCTTTAAATCGTCTTTCATTTGCTGCTAGCAAACTCAACTCAGGATCAATAAGGCTTAATACTGCTCTTATTTTTTCTTTTTTACATATGTCTATTATTTTATCTATGTATCCATTTTCAGTAATAGGTGGAACTATATAGAAATCATCCGCCTCGTATATCGCTGGTCCTAGAGCACTTGCATCTGCGGCAATCACCCTGCCTTCGCCATTCAACGCTTTCTTAAAATATTGAACTATCTTATTTCTTGTTCCAGCAGCAAGAATTAAAATATTAATACCCATATCATTAATCTCTTTCATTATTTTTAGATTTTTATTATTTTTTTTGAGAGTAACAGAATAATGTATAATTGCCATTTTCTGTTTCTTTAATTCTCCTCAATTTGCCAACCATATTAAATTTCCGAACAGGTTTACATCCGATTTTTAATAACAATGAACTACTAGTCTTATTACTGTCATGAACGTATGCATACGCGTTTTTATACTCTAATTCTGGCAAATTCAAAACAGATTCAACCATTATTCTGCCTATTCCATTTCCTCTAAATGAATCTCTGACGTAATATCGTCCAAAAGTAATATCATCTTTGTCACAAAACTTATATCTAATATTTTTACCATTAGTTACAATGCAATAACCAATCCACTTCTCCTTTGATTTAAAATAAAAAACTCTATAGCCACAAAAAAACTCAAGAAAACATCTAATGCGATAAGAAAAAGAATAATTATCCATCTTAAAAGGAAACGCTTTTATTATAGATGGAGTATACATTAACAATTGATAATCATTAATATCAGATATTTTAATCAGCTTACTCTTTAAACTAGGTTTTAATTTTATAAAAGCCACAATACTATCCCTCAAAATTAATTCAACTAAAACATTTGCAAATAATATCAATTATTACATTTTGTTGTTCAACACTCATTTTATTATCACTTGGAAGACATAGTCCCCTTGTAAAAATATCTTCTCCAACATCAACCATCCCTTTTTCTTTTATATAAGCATTGCTTCTGGCTCTTCCTGTCCCAGTAGAAGTAATAAATTCATGCATTCGATAAAGTGGTTGCATATGCATCGGTTTCCATACCGGACGACCTTCCGTATTAAATGCACTAAGAGCTTCAAGTATTTCTGTCGGGCAGCTCTTTCCAGATTCAAAATTATATATTGCTTTCTTTTCACCTCTTACCGTCTCGCACATAGCTTCTTTATCAATAAGAAGACAAGAAAGCCAGTAATTCGGTTCTGTGTTCGGTAGAAATGGATTCATCTTTATAGGCAAATCCTTTAAACCATCCTTATATCTCTCATATATTCTCATCTTATTTGCTATATGCTCTTCTAGATGTGGAAGCTGCCCTCTTACAACACCAGCTATAATATTACTCATACGATAATTGTATCCTAGTTCTTCATGCTGATACCAAGGAGCCTCCTCTCTAGACTGAGTTGACCATTTCCTAATCTTATTAGCATCCTCTTCATCATCACAAAGAAGCATACCACCTGAGCTTCCTGTTATTATCTTATTTCCATTGAATGATATGATACTATAATCACCAAAGCATCCAGTCTGAACACCATTTACAGTAGCACCAAAACTCTCTGCTGCATCCTCTATGATAAGAGCTCCGTGTTCATCAGCTATCTTTCTAATCTCTTCTACTTTTGCAGGCGAACCATAAAGATGTGCCACCACTATAAGCTTTACTTCTGGATACATTTCGAATGCTTTTTCTAACGCAACAGGGTCCATATTCCATGAATCATATTCTGTATCTATGAATATAGGTTCTCCATTTTCATACAGAACTCCATTCAGCGTCGCATCAAAAGTCATATCACTACAGAACACTTTTTTTCCTTCAAGCGAACCATGACCTGCTTTAGGCATTCCATATAGCTTTTCAGCAGCAAGTTTTATAGCAAGATGAAGAGCTGCCGTTCCACAGCTAAGAGCAACCGCACATTTTCGACCAATGTAATCAGCTACTTCTTTTTCAATAACATTTATATTTTCGCCTGCAGTAGTTATCCAGTTTTTTTCAAAAGCATCATTTATCCACTTTTGCTCTTCACCATGCATCGTTGGAGAACTGAGCCATATTTTTTTATCAAAAGGATTTATACCCTTGAATCTTACATCATCCCTAATTTCCATAATTCATTTCCACTCCCGGCAACTTTCTTCTTAAGTATCTTTTCTATCTCTTTAGCATATTGCTTATCCTTTACTTCAGACTTTACTGTGGGATGAAATGTATCAACCATTTCTTCCACCATAAGTCTTACTGATTCAGAATTTTCATATGCAACAGTCATAAGATCAGGAAGTTTTCTAAGGAATTTCTTCTCATCGAATTCAACCGGTTTTCCGATATATATAAGCTTATTCGGAGTTCTTGTAAGTCCTTCTTCAGACATAAGCTTTTCTTCATACATCTTTTCACCCGGTCTGAGTCCTGTGTATTCTATCTTTATATCAGTATCAGGTTCAAATCCTGCAAGTCTGATAAGATTTCTTGCAAGATCATCAATCTTTACCGGTTCACCCATATCAAGCACGAAGAGCTCTCCGCCCTTTGCATATGCACCTGCCTGAAGTACAAGACTTGCAGCCTCAGGGATAGTCATAAAGTATCTTATGATATCAGGGTGAGTTACAGTTACAGGTCCCCCGCTTGCTATCTGATCTTTGAAAAGCGGAATTACCGAACCATTCGATCCGAGTACATTTCCGAATCTTACACCGATGAATTCTGTTTGAGCCTTTCTATGGCCTTTATCATCCTGTCCCGGGAATGTAAATATTGGATATCCCAATTCATCATATCTCTGTGTTCCTTCAGCAATAGGATACATACTGATATCTTCATCCTGCTGATGTATATGAAGCACAGGTATGTCAGCTTCTTTCCTATTTTTGATCATCTTATCAAATGACTGTATTACCAGTTCACAAAGTCTCTTTGATGCACCCATGATATTGGTTGGATTTACAGCTTTATCTGTACTTATGAGTACAAATTTTCTTGTTCCATACATCATAGCTGCATAAGCCACTTTATATGTACCGATCACATTATTCTTTATAGATTCACAAGGGCTGTCCTCCATAAGAGGTACATGCTTATGAGCTGCTGCATGATATACGATGTCCGGTCTGAATCTTCTGAAGACATCATTTACTCTTCTGCTGTCTCTGACCGATCCGATAAGTACTTCAAGCGGACAGTCAGGATTTTCTTTCAAAATCTTATGCTGTATCGCATAAGCATTATTTTCATATATATCAAAAATTATAAGTTTCTTTGGATTATGTCTTGAAACCTGGAGTGCAATCTCACTACCTATAGATCCGCCTCCACCTGTTATAAGAACCACCTTTCCGGAAATCTGATTATATATCTCTTTCATATCAACCTTAATCTGATTTCTTCCAAGGAGATCTTCGATAGCAACATCCTTCATATCCTTAAGGTCAACATCACCTTTTGCTATCTGATATATGCCCGGAAGGGTTTTCAGCTCGCATCCTGTAACATTACAAATACTGAGGATATCTCTTTGCTGCTGTTTACTAGCTGTAGGAATGGCAAAGTAGATTTTTTCTACTTTATACTTTTCTACATTAAGAAGTATACTTTCTTTTCCTCCAACTACAGGAACACCTTCAACAGTTCTGTTCCACTTACTCTGATCTTTATCAATGATACATACAGGTGTTTCATTAATCTCTTCCGAACGATGAAGCTCTTTTATAACATTTTTACCTGCTTCACCTGCACCGATGATCATAACTCTCTTATAGATTGTTGTTCCCCTCGTATATCTGTTTCTCATGATGAGATAGAATCTATACGCGAATCTTATTCCGAGTACAAGGAAGAACTGGAATATCATTCCAAAAAGATAATAAGAAATCGGCATTCTTCTTATCAATGCTGTTATTAAAACTGTATGAGCCATTCCTGAAATAATAGTGGCAACCATGACTCTGAAAAGTTCCACAAAACTTGCATATTTCCATATACTGTCATATAACTTAAGTGCTGTAAAAAGGAATACGCAACCTATAACATAAAATGGTATAAATTTTAGATAAGATTCAAGAAAATACCTTGGAATCATATCAAAATCAGCATCAAATCTTACCCATAATGCCAGAAAGTAAGCAGCCGTAACCGCAAACATATCATAAAATACCAGCATTAAGCTGATCATACAAATCTTCTTCTGAGATTTTACTACTGTATTTTTTACCTCAGATTTATCCATATATATACCCCCCAACGTAATTAAAACCTCTTGATATATACAGCTCTTTTACCTTTTATGACGAATCTTTCCCACGGACCCCATCACTTCATACACCCCTTATATGTATGAATTAGGCTAGGCAAAAAAATACGCAACTCATAACCCCTTATCCGTTGCGTATATTTACTTGCTGTTTATATCCTCCTGTCTTTACCCCAAAATTATTTTATTATTTAACTATTCTCCATAGCCATAGCCGTAACCATAGCCATAACCGTAATAACCTTTTCCGTACCCTTTGCCGCTTACTTCAATCTTATTAAGTACGGCACCGAGTATCCTTACACCGCTATTTTCAAGTTGTTTTTTCACATCCTGAACAGCTTTGTAACTAACACCATCTGTCTCAATAACTATGATTGCTCCATCACACTTCTGCGATACAATCGCAGCATCAATAACACTGCCAAGTGGTGGACAATCAACAATTACATAATCATATTTTTCTCTTGCATACTTCAGTAACTCTTCAAATCTATTGTTACCAAGCAGCTCCGCAGGATTAGGTGCAACCTGACCTGTAAAGACTATGTCAAGCCCCCTTATGTTCGTACTATATATAACTTCTTCCAGCTTCTTCTTTCCTGCGAGATAATGGCTAAGTCCCACTGTTTCTTTGTCGACCATATATCTTGTTACAGTTACTGACTTTCGTATATCAGCATCTATAAACAGAACCTTCTTATCATCTTCACCCATAGACTGTGAAAGTCTGAATGCAACCTCCGACTTTCCTTCATTTGGTCTTGCGGAAGTTATGGAAATGACTTTTACATCATCTCCCATAAAACTTATATTGGTTCTTAAAGTTTTATATGCTTCATTCGTTTTAAATTCCAGCTGATTAAGATTTTCAAATTCTATATTCATGATACAGCCTCCTCTCCTTTAACACTGCGCTTTACTCTTGAGGTTTTACTGTCATCAGCTGCAATCTTTGTTTCTATCTTCTTTTTTTTCTGTGTTTTTTTCTTACCATTCCCTCCGGTCCGGTCTTTACCACGAATTTTCTTCTTAGATCCTGCTCCGTCAAATGGAATCAAACCTATAGTACTGATTCCCAGATATTTCTCAATATCTTCACTTGAGTGAATAGAGTCATTCATCATATATCTAACGATTATTATTCCTGCTGCGATAACAAATCCAAACAGTGCACCTAAAATCGCATTTTTCTTCATAGAAGGCGAACTAGGACCCTCAGGAATATGTCCATAGTCGATTACATTAGGTTTCTCTGTATCCATGATCTGAGCGATATAATTAACAGATACTTCAGTGTATTTATCAACTATAGTCTTTGCCATATAAGCGTCCTGATTAGTAACCGTGATATATAAAATTCTCGTGTTTTGTGGATTACTGATCGTAATAGAATTACCAAGTGCTGCATAGTCCATATCAAGTCCAAGTTCCTGAATAGTAGCTTCAAGAACAGGTCTACTCTTTATGATCTCCATGTAGTCACTAGTAAGCTGTGAACCGAGCTGTAATTCAGCCAAAGACAGATCAACCTTAGTATTAAGGATAAATATCTGCGATGTCGACTGATACATCGGCGTCATGAAAAATGAAGTATATCCTGCCGCAAACCCACCGGCTATTACAACGACAAGGATAAGTGTCCATATTTTGTTAAGTAGAACTCTGCATATCTCTGCAAGATCGATTTCTACTTCTTTGTTATTGTTCTGTCTGGTCTTTTCTGTCATATGCATTCCCCTAAGCCTTTTTCTTCAGTGAATCATTACCGGAAGATTTATACGTCGATGTCAGATATCGATCTGTATATATTCTCCCCTTATAACCTTCTCTGCGTTTTCTCTGAAGAGATTGTCATGCATCTCTTCCCCCAACTTCTTTTTGATCCATGATGCCGCTGTCTTATAACTTGGTGTCCTTCTTTCAGGATCGTGGCAATCTGAACTGATGAACTCTATAACCCCCGAAGAGATCATCTTCTTACACCAGCGTGTGTTCTCATCAAACATTCCGCCTTCCAGACTGCTTGCATTTATCTGTAGATAAATGCCAAGTTGTTTTAATTCTTCTATCCTGTCCGGATGTCCCACCAGACAATGATATCTTTCAACATGCGCAAGTATCGGCCACACTCTTGTTTCAACTATCATCTTCGTCATATCGTAAAGTTCATGATATGGAATTTTGATATTAAATTCAAAGAGCATATACTTACTTGCTGCCATGCTATGTATCATGTCACCCTTTCGGATGTCATCAACAATACCGTTTTCGATAAGAACTTCATTTCCAAGATAAAGCATCATATCACTGTGCTTTTCAGCAACTTTATCTCTGAGAAGTTGAAATTTCTTATCAAGTTCTTTGGAAGAATAAACATTCTTATTCCTCATATAATGCGGTGTACAGATAATCTTTCTAACACCTTCATCATATTCCATTTCGATAAGTGCCATCGACTCTTCGATATCCTGTGAGCCATCATCAACCCCCGGCACTATATGGCAGTGCATATCGATAATATAACTCATTCTTCTCTCTTCCTTATGCTTCTGTATAATCCAAGTCCTATAAATCCTGTCGCAAGAAGGAATACACCTTCAAGTACTACTGATCTGTTTATCGAAAGGATAACCTCTCTTATGAATGAATAAAGGTAATCCGGTTCTGCATAAATCTTTGTATGAAGCTTTGTAAATATAAGGACTATTCCTGTAATCAGTATCAACAGTCCTGCTAAAGCCAGTGAAAATGCGATGCACTTTACACCTCTGCTTCTTCTTCCGTCAACGAGATAAAGAGTTATGATACTTATAAATGCACCTACAAATGTAAGTATTATAGCCGGCAGGAGGTCTATAACAAATTCATGCTTAATATCATAAACATTCCTAGCTGCATTTACTTTAAGTATCTTATCGCCGGCATTGCCGCCGTTTAATGTTTTGGAAATTTCATTCTTCGCTTTGAAGAGAAATACTTCATAGCTCAGAACATCCACCTTATCTTCAGAATCTTTCTCGAGCTTTTCAGCTGAGACATCCTTAACAGAATCCGCCAGATAATTCATATATTCATATCTGAAGTAACCACCCTTGTTAAGATTCTGCATTATAGTTCCTTTACGGAACATCGCAAATGAAACCGCTCCGGCAATAGCCGGTATTAACAGTTCACATACAAGTGCTATCGTAAGCACTCTTCTGCAGCATTTTCTGATCTTTCTTCTCTTGGAATGACCTTTTCTTGCTTTATTGTGTTTCTTTTCATTTATGACAATACATTTTGTAAATAAAGAAACGATCAGCATGATCACCGATACTGCAAACAGTGATATGCATATTATATTTATTGAAAGCTTTATCCATTCAGGGAAAAGCTTATCAATCTTTTTGGAACCGTCCTTAGTCTCTATATAAAGATCTCCGGACTCATCATAACCAACCTTTGCATCAGCCTTTTCTTCATCAGGTCTGTCTTCGATTCCGTCATCCTTCTTCTTGTCATACTTCGCAAGTTCTTCCATGGAAGCATCATCAAGGACCTTATCATATTTGATTATATCCTTATCAGGATTCGGAACGATGAATGCACCATGCTCATCTGTAGGAAGCTCTGTGCCAAATTCATCAGGATCTGTTGTTCCTTCGAAGTTAGTCAACTCCTCTGTAACTACCGCTTTTTCGGTGGTAGCTTCTGTAGTATTATCAAGAGTTGTGATCTCTGTGCTTAACTCGGTAGTCGTTTCAGTTACTTCTTCAGTAGTCTGAACGTCTTCTATCGGAAGGCCTGATTCAATATCTATCTCGTAGATATAGCCTTCTGCAATACCATCTGCTACGTGTCTATATATGTAACTTACAGCATTTGCAGCCTGTCCTTCATCAAGATCAACATCATCTCTGTTTAGGTATTCACATACCTGACCTATATAACCGGAGTAAGCTCTGTAGTATCTGCCGTTGTACTCAAAAGTACCATTAACAACTGCTATTACCCAGGCTTCATTTCCGTTTATGCCCGACTCTGCCCGAACCAAATACCGAGGCGCAAATATTGATATAACTGATATCATCAGGAGAGAAATCGCTACGATAAGCTTTCTGCATTTCATAGTATTTTGTCTTCCTCCTCCCGGTTTTTTGTGCATCTGTATTTATTCCGGTATATCTTGCCGGTTAGTCTTTATCTTTTTTCGACATCATCTTGTCGTTAATTGACATCTGTCTTATAGATGTTTTGTTATCAATAATCACTTTTTGTGTTACCTACTACTTTTTCATATAAAATGTGCATCCGGTATAGCCAGATGCACATTATTATATTTTAGAATCAAACAGTTAGTTTACTCTACGACCTTACCACCCTTAACAGTGTATGTCTTTCCGTTATACTTAACTGTTCCGCTGAAGCTGAAATCAACCTTAGCGTTCTTGCAATAGAATGAACCATACTGGTTCTTAGCGATACCTGTGAATGAGAAGTCAACCTTACCATCTTTGATATAGAACCAACCATTTGCGTTCTTCTCGATAGATGTTACCTTCTTGAATTCACCACCGCTAACGAAATACCATCCTTCAACGCCATCGATCTTGCCCTTAACGATATCTCTTCTGGCAAAATCAAGTTTACCGTTTTCGATGTACCAGTTACCGTTCTCATTCTTGCAGAATCCTGTGTATGTTTTATCTACAACCCAATTCTTAACAACATACCATTTTCCATCAGCATTTGTACCATTCTTACTCTTCTGGAGTCCTGATGACTTGCTGAATGTAGATGTCTTGATAGGAGCCTTGATCTCTTTTGTAAGAGCAGCATCGCTATAAAGCTTTCCACACTTAGAACATTCATAATATTCTTTTGTTCCCATCTTGTATGGTGTTGCAAGAACCTTATCTACCTTCTTGATATCATGACCTTCTGCCGTTGTTGCTACAGCCTTTGCTGAAACAAGTGGAGCAAAAAGATCTGTGAGATCTCCGTCGAATACAAGATTTCCACCTTTGATGACATACTTGTAATTCTTTCCATTAATTCTTATTGATGATTTGCTTACGTTTGTAATCTTAAGCTCATCCTCAAGAACAATCGCATACTGATAAGATTTTGCTCCTGCAAAACTCTTGATGTAAGAAGCAACCTTAGTATTTGTTGTCCATGAAACTGTTGTCTCTGTAGTAACTGTTCTGTTAACATATTCTACAAGTGGTTCATACTTAGTTCCATCTCCAATGAGCATTGTGCTTCCGCTCTTTTTGATCTTCTTAGCAACACCATCAACCAGAATTGGCTTTACGGATCCGCTACCAAATGCAATTCCTAATGCATCATTAAGATCAAGTGCGAGATCGTTCTTTGTCTCGGATGTAAGGTCGGTGAAAGTAACAGAAATATTGCCCCCTGCCTTAAATGTCACCGTTGTTGTTGCCTTTTCACACTGTGATGCTTCTGCCGCCTCTACTTTTGATGCAGAATCAACAGTAACCTTAAGTCCTGATGCAGGAAGAGCTAATGCAAAAGCAAGTGTGAGTCCTAAAGTAAATTTCTTTAACTTCATACTTTCCTCCTTTTTTACTTTACTCGTGTTTTATATAATTACGCCCCATAAAAAAGTATTAACACTTAAGGTGAAGTCTAAACCAATTATTATGTCTCGTCAACAAAAAATTCATAATTTCATAATTATTTTTAAACTTTTTGTTGTTCATTTCATATATATTGTAAGCGATTTTTTGTATAATTATATGCGTTTTTCCTTTAGTTTAGTAAACTTTCGGAGTGTTTATTAAGGACTTATTAAGGAATGATTAACCCCAAAAATTAATTTATATCCTTCTTATCCCAGTACAACACATATCTAATTATTGATAAAAATCCAAAAAATCAGATAAAACCATTCTAGAAGAATCATGACATGTCACATCATGATTCTTCTAAAACCCTTTTATATAGCGGGATAACGGTTATTCACCGTTAATCATATATTGTTCTCTCTAAACTGATCAAGGGCAGATCTTTTGGATCTGCCCTTGATATGCGTAAACTTTCGATATGAATTATTTATTGATTTAATAGCTTAATGCTGTGAGTATATTTATCCGATAACAGCAATTTGTTTAGTAAATATTACATTGTGCAAAATATTATCATTTAAGGTATACTATCTCCGCTCCGTTAAGTGCCTCTTCATAAAGTGGTTCAATTATACCTTCAAGTTTCTTCTCAGATTCGATTATTTGTTCAAGTGTTGGTTTGGTTACAGGATGCTTTGCAACAAATATCGTACAACAATCTTCGTAAGGAAGGATTGATGTTTCATATGTGCCGATTTTCTGCGACATCTCTATTATTTCCTGTTTATCCATTCCTATAAGTGGTCTATATACAGGAACTTCTTTGACAGCATCATTTATAACTTTAAGACTGAATGTGGTCTGTGAAGATACCTGACCTATACTCTCACCGGTAACTATACACTGGCAATCATCTCGTTTTGCGATGTCCTCTGCCATTCTGAACATTATTCTCTTCATAATGATAGTCAGTTCATCATGCGGACAATTCTTATATATCGCCAGCTGGCAATCAGTGAAGTTAACGATATGGAGCTTGATAGGACCTGCATACTGAGAAACTATAGTTCCAAGTTCTTTAACTTTATCCTTTGCTCTCTCTGATGTATATGGAGGTGCATTGAAATAAACAGCTTCCATTTCAACACCACGTTTTGCAATCATATATGTTGCAACAGGACTGTCGATACCACCTGAAAGAAGGGATATAGCTTTTCCGTTTGTACCAACAGGAAGACCGCAGGCACCCGGAATGATCTTTGAATAAATATAAACTACATTTCTAATCTCAACATTGATGACGTACTCAGGTTTATGAACGTCAACCTTCATGCCGGCATCTTCATACTTAGCAAGCACATCTCCACCAAGTCTTGCAGCCATCTCCATAGAGTTGATCGGATATTCCTTATTGTGACGTCTAACATTCATTTTAAATGTTACCGCAGCCTCATCTTCACTTCTTCTGAACTTTGCTGCAGTTTTTAAAATGTCCGAGAATTCCTCATCTACATATTTAACAACTCCCGCTGAGATATCTTCATACTCAAGGGAATCGATTTCCATAACCGGACAAACACCGGAAATGCCGAAAATTCTTGTAAGTCTATTTATAGCTTCATCGTAGTCAAAGTCCGACTTTGCAACCACGAAAATTCTTCCATATTCACGTCTAACTTCAAAATTACCGAGAGCCTTAAGTCTCTGTCTCATCCTCTTGCAAAGATGATCTTCGAATTTATATCTGTTCTTTCCCTTTGTACCAATCTCGGCATACTTGATCAAAAATGTATTGTATTCCATATTATCCACTCTTTCGTTTTTATTCTCAAAAATTATTGTATACTATTATTTTTATTTCGCAAGCTTTTTATTTTCACACAAATATAGCCGCTACATCCTAAAATGCGGCGGCCATATATTTCAGTTTAATTATCTCAGTGAGAAGAGAAGCTCTCCGTATGTTGGATATGGAAGGTAGCTATTTGGAATGATAGCCTCAGCTTTATCAACTGATTTTCTGAGTTCGTCCATATCTGCAAGAACTGTGTCATGATAGAATTTAGCTGCTTCAAGCACATCCTTGATACCCTCAGCTTTCTTTGTATCCTCAGTAAGCTTAGCGAGCATTTCGAACATTGCATTTTCTGTCTCATCAAGAGTTGTGATTATATTCTCTTCATAATTGCAGTTGAGATTTGGAAGAAGCTGCTTCTTCTTAAGCGCTTCATTTGTAACATCCTTCATGTAGAGTACAATACCGGCTGTTACATCCTTACGAACCATCTCCTGCATTGTGAGCGCTTCAATATGAATAACCTTACTATAGTTCTCAAGGAAAATCTCATACTTAGCATGGAGTTCTTCGCTGGAAAGAACGTTATGCTTCTCCATAAGTTCGATATTCTTCTCATCAATTATATGAGGGATTGCTTCCGGAGTTGATTTATAGTTATGAAGCCCTCTCTTCTCAGCCTCAACGACCCACTCCTCTGTATAACCATCACCATTGAAGATTACCTTCTTATGCTCTTTAAGAAGATTTTGGAGAAGCTTGTAGATTTCTTTATCAAGCTTATCAGCAGGTACATCTTTAAGCACTTCATAAATCTTATCAAGCTCTTCAGCAACCGCTGTATTAAGAACGATATTTGGCTGTGCTACAGATAATGCAGAACCCGGTGCACGGAACTCAAATTTATTACCGGTAAATGCAAATGGTGATGTTCTGTTTCTATCTGTTGTATCGATTGTTATATGTGGAAGAATGCCTGCCCAGCTTATCTTCTGCTTGTCAGCACCAATATAATGCTCACCCTTCTCGATAGCCTTAAGCACTGCATCTAATTCATCTCCTACAAATACAGAAATGATTGCAGGTGGCGCTTCATTTGCACCAAGTCTATGATCATTTCCCGGTGTTGCTACAGAGAGTCTGAGGAAATCAGCATAATCATCAACCGCAGCAATTACAGCCATAAGGAAAATGAGGAACTGTGTATTCTCTCCCGGTGTCTTACCAGGATTAAGAAGGTTCTCGCCCTTATCTGTCGAAATAGACCAGTTGTCATGCTTACCCGAACCATTTATACCTGCAAATGGCTTCTCATGAAGAAGGCACGCATATCCGAACTTGTCTGCAACTTTCTTCATTATTTCCATTGTGAGCTGGTTGTGGTCAACGGCAATATTTGCATTTTCAAATACAGGCGCAAGCTCATGCTGAGCCGGAGCAACCTCGTTATGTTTTGTCTTAGATGGAACGCCAAGCTTCCAAAGTTCATTATCAAGTTCCTTCATGAAACCGGCTACCTTTGGCTTAAGAACACCAAAGTAATGATCTTCCATCTCCTGACCCTTAGGAGCAGGAGCACCGATAAGTGTACGTCCACACATCACAAGATCTTTTCTGTCTTTGTATAATTCTTTGTCGATAAGGAAATATTCCTGCTCGGCACCAAGTGTAACATTTACTCTTGTAACATCTGTCTTTCCAAGTAAATGAAGAAGTCTAACTGCCGAATTCGAGATAGCATCCATAGATCTGAGAAGCGGTGTCTTCTTGTCGAGAGCCTGACCTCTGTAAGAACAGAATGCTGTCGGTATATATAATGTGCCATCCTTGATAAATGCAGGTGAAGAAGGATCCCATGCTGTATATCCTCTCGCCTCATATGTAGAACGGATACCTCCTGATGGGAAGCTGGAAGCATCTGACTCACCCTTGATAAGTTCCTTACCGGAAAATTCCATGATTACGCTTCCATCCTCAAGCGGAGTGATGAAACTGTCATGCTTCTCGGCTGTAAGGCCTGTCATAGGCTGAAACCAGTGAGTATAATGTGTAGCACCATTTTCAAGTGCCCAGTTCTTCATGACTGTTGCAACTGTATTTGCAACCTCAAGTTGAAGATGAACGCCCTGCTTCGCTGTACTCTGAACAGCTTTATAAACATCCTTCGGAAGTCGTTCCTTCATAACTCTGTCATTAAATACCAGGCAGCCGTAAAACTCCGGTATACTCTTAAATGTTTCCATAAATTATTCCTCCTGAAATCTTATCCTCAAATATGTGTCTCATATCAAGTAGGACATCTCTTGTTTACTCATCCTTAATGTCTAACGTCGAGTATGACAATTTCTCGTGTACGTATTTCACTACTCGTTCATGAAACAAATAATATCGCGTAATCATGTTTCACTACTCGTTCATGAAACAAATCACATTTGGACAAATCATAATGCGTAACCATGTTTCACTACTTGTTTTTTGAATCAAATAACATTGTGTAACCACGTTTCACTACTTGTTCTTGAAACAAATCATATTGTGTGAACAAATATCGTGTACGTATTTCAGAATTCATCTTACCGAATTAAACATCTCGTTTCATAAAATGAAAAACAAGTAGCATTATAACATATTTTCATTAATAAAAAACCCACGAATTACTATGTATTTAAATGCTTTTTCTTTACAAAATTAAGCAACCGCTTAAAAATATAAATAAATAGGGTGCAAATTCTTTATTGCACCCTAATCACAGTTATTTTCTTGTAAATTGTCTGAGTACCGGAAGGAGCTTACTAATGGTTTCAAATATATAATCAACCTGTTCTCTTGTATTATCTTCACCGATACTGAATCTAAGCGTCGACTCAAGTCTGTCCTTGCTGAGTCCTATAGAAGTAAGAACATTACTTGCCGCTCTCTTATGAGATGAACATGCAGAACCTGAAGATGTATAAATATTACTGTCTTCAAGGCTGTGAAGCATAACTTCACTTCTGACTCCCACAAAACTAAAACTTGCTATATGCGGAGCATCACCGGAATTATTAAATACATCCGGAAGGCTTGTCATCTTTTCAATAAGATAATTCTTAACATCTCTTATATGTTCTATCTTTGCATCAAAATCTCTGAATGACTCTTCTGCAGCCACTCCAAATCCGGCGATAGCAGGAACATTTTCTGTTCCGGAACGCATTCCATTTCCCTGTCCTCCGCCGTAAATGATAGGTTTGATAAGAAGTCCTTTCTTGACATATAGCGCACCCGAACCCTTTGGTCCATGAATCTTATGACCACTTATGGAAACAAGATCTGCACCGATTTTAGTCGGATATACAGGTATCTTTCCGTAAGCCTGTATAGCATCAACATGCATATAAATCTCAGGATTAATCTTTTTAACACCTGCAGCTATCTCTTCAACAGGTTCGATGGCACCTATCTCATTATTTACATACATGCATGAAACGAGGATTGTATCCTCTCTCACCGCATCAAGAACTTCCTTCGGATCAATGATACCTTTATCATTTGTTCCAACAAGCGTAACTTCGAACCCAAGACTCTTCAGAAAATCAAGAGTTGCATGAACCGATGCATGCTCAATCTGTGTTGAAATGATATGATTTCCAAGTCTCTTTCTCGCAAGAGCTGTTCCGATAATCGCAAGATTATTGGACTCTGTTCCACCACTTGTAAATATAAGTTCCTCAGGTTTCACCCTAAGTGTTTTTGCTATACTTTCCGCCGCTTTCTTAATGTATCTTTCAGCCACAATGCCTTTCATATGGAGCGACGATGGATTACCATAATCCTCGTCCATAACCTTGATCATTATATCCTTAACCGCAGGATATACTCTTGTTGTTGCCGAATTATCAAAATATGCTTCCATAATACCTATCACATTCCCAGATTTATCAATTTTATTAATCTGAATTATATTACTCTATTTTTATCACATTTATCGATCGAGCATGAATCCCAAAATCGACATAACTGTCGGTCCGGCTGTCTCTGTACGAAGTATTCTATTTCCGAGAGAAATGATCTTGCCACCCTTTTCAGTTGCACTCTCAATCTCTTCCGGAGCAAATCCTCCCTCAGGTCCTATAAATACAGCCACCCTCGGTTTATGATCACAAACCTTCGAATCGCTGTCACATAGCTTCCTTATATCTTCAATGATTCCTCTCGCGTAGTCCATGCCTTCTGCAGACTCGTACGGAACAAGGATCACATCCATATCACCTGCAAGTGTAAGCGCCTCTTTAAATGATATAAAGTTCTTTACCTCAGGAATGATTCCTCGCTGAGACTGTTTCGCAGCAGCTTCTGCTATGGAATTAAATCTCTGAAGCTTTTTCGCTTCTTTCTTGTTATCATTACCGTTTGTATCCATTTTGACAACGCATCGCTTCATCATAACAGGATATATCTCATGAACTCCAAGTTCCACAGTCTTCTGGATTATATGCTCGAATTTATCAGCTTTGGGCATTCCTTGAAATAATGTTATCTCCGCAGGAAGCTCTGTTGCATTATCCGTGATATCGATTATCTCTGCAGCTACAGATTCATCCTCTGTGAAATCCGCGATCTTGCAATGATAATCTCTTGATGTACCGTCACTGATTATGATCTCCTCACCCGGTCTGAGTCTGAGGACATTTTTTATATGATTATAATCTTTGCCTGATATATATATCTTGTAGGAAGCATCGCTGCATCCCTCAACATAAAACCTATATAAACTCATTTAAATACCTTATCATAATTACTTGCAGACTATAGATACCCATTCACCCATGTAAATTATATCTATGATCTCAAATCCATTCTTGAGAAGCTCTGCCTTTACTTCCTCTTCCTTCGTATCAATGATACCTGAAGTAATAAAAAGTCCGCCTTCCTTCATAAATGGTCGTACCACGCCTGAAAGCGGCATGATAACATCCGCAAGAATATTTGCAACAACTATATCATACTGTCTGTCGACCTTGTTATTTACTGCAGTTTTAGCGATATCGCCGGTTCTTTCCTTTGAAACTCCGGCAATATAATTGCTGTCAAGAAGATTTCCGCATGTGAATTCGATTCTGTCTTTATCGAATCCATTTGCTTCTGCATTTTCAAAACTTGCCTTAACAGCATCCGGATCGATATCCATGCCGTGAACATATCCGGCGCCAAGATAAACACTGATGATAGAAAGGATACCGCTTCCGCTTCCAATATCGAAAACAGACTGACCTTCCTTAAGATACTTCTTTAACTGGCCGATACAAAGCTTTGTTGTCTCATGTGTACCGGTTCCGAATGCCATAACCGACTCTATAGATACAACTATATCGTCAGGTCTGATATCTTCATACTCTTCCCAAGTCGGGAGGATAACTATATTGTCATATAATCTAAATGGTTTGAAATACTGCTTCCAGTTATTCTGCCATGTTGAGTCATCACTTGTATCAGTCACGGAAATCTCTTTACTTCCGACGTCTATAAACTCTTCAAGGCGGACAAGCTCTGCCGCTATATCCGCCTTAAGTGAATCAATATCAAATGAATCGTCAACGAAACATGAAACTTTGGCAGTGCCATCATTTTCACCTTCGATAAGAGGTATATCAACAAACATTGACTTAAGGTCGTCTTCTGATATAGGAACATTATCTTCTATCATAACGCCTTCTACTCCAAGCTCATTAAGAAATTCGCTTATAAGGTCAACTGCTTCTACGCTCGTATCAATCGTTAACTTTTTCCATATCATAAATTTTTAAATCCTTTTTTCTTCTTTCTATGTCCGCCAAATGAGAATCCGCCAAGCGAATCTGTAGCCGCTCTTACTTCAACTCCATACGGATCTTTAGCTCTTGCAAGGATCTGCTTCTGCTCTTCAGTAAGATTGTCAGGAACCTCAACCGCGAGAGTTACATAGTGATCACCTCTGACATTCTTATTCCTAAGAGTAGGAACACCCTTTCCTTTGAGCTTAATCTTTGTATTGTTTTGAGTACCCGGCTGAATGCTGTATTCATAAGGACCATCAATAGTATTAAGATTAATTCTTCCACCAAGAGCTGCCTGTGTAAAGCTAAGCTTCTCTGTAGAATAAAGATCATACTCCTGTCTTGAGAAGATAGCATGCTTATCAACGAGGATAGAAACTATAAGGTCACCTCTTCCTCCGCCGTTGATACCAGGCTCACCCATCTCACGAAGTCTGATACTCTGTCCATTATCGATACCTGCAGGAACCTTGATCTGAATATTCTTCTTACTCTTTACGAAACCTGAACCTGCACAGTTACTACACTTGAACTTAATAATCTTACCTGTACCCTGACAATCAGGACAAGTCTGAATAGTTCTGTTCATACCAAAAAGTGACTGCTGAGTAAATGCAACCTGGCCTTTACCACCACACTTACCACAAGTTTCAGCAGGATGTCCCGGCTGAGCACCTGTTCCCTTACATACAGGACATTCATCCTTAAGAGGAAGCTCTATCTCTGTCTGAGTACCGAATACGGCCTCTTCAAATGTACAACGAATAGTTGTCTTGATATCAGCACCCTTTACAGGACCTGTTGTCTGAGTCTTCTTGGCACCACCACCGAACATGTCTCCAAAGATATCACCGAAGATATCTCCCATGTCGGCAAAGTCAAATCCGCTGTCACCGCCGTTACCATTTGGATCAAATGCAGTCCAGCCATACTGATCGTACTTTTTACGATTCTCTTCGTTACTGAGGATAGCATATGCTTCAGAAGCTTCCTTGAATCTTTCCTCAGCCTCTTTGTCTCCCGGATTTGCATCAGGATGGTATTTCTTTGCGAGAACTCTGTATGCCTTTTTTAAATCATTGTCGTTCGCGTTTCTTGAAACCCCGAGGACTTCGTACGCGTCTTTCTTATCTGCAACTTCTGCCATATTATCCCCTTTAACTTTCTCCTTTATACTCGCAATGGATTCGTACCAGTCTTCCTTGAAAAAGGCTGACACGAATCCATGCTGATTCTTAAATTACTATTATATTTTAAACTTCTTTGAAGTCTCCGTCAACTACATCATCACCAAAATTTGGTGTTCCTGCACCTGTTCCTGCATTTGTACCAGGACCATTCTGCTCATAAAGCTTTGAGAAGAGTTCCTGTGCTGAATTCATAAGTGTCTCTCTACCAGACTTAAGCTTCTCAACATCGAACTCTGTAAGATTTTCAATGTCTGTGCTATCGATGATAGCTCTGAGTGCCTTGAGGTCAGCCTCAACCTTCTTCTTATCTGCTTCCGGAAGCTTATCTCCAACTTCCTTAAGAGCCTTCTCTGTCTGGAATGCCATAGCGTCAGCATCATTTCTTACTTCTATACCTTCCTTACGCTTCTTATCAGAAGCTTCGTAAGCTGCAGCTTCCTTAACTGCTCTCTCGATATCATCATCTGAAAGTGATGTTCCTGATGTGATTGTGATGTGCTGCTCACGACCTGTACCAAGATCCTTAGCAGATACGTTAACGATACCGTTTGCATCGATATCGAATGTAACTTCGATCTGTGGAACACCTCTTCTTGCAGGAGCGATACCATCAAGTCTGAATCTACCAAGTGACTTGTTGTCCTTAGCGAATTCACGTTCACCCTGAACGATGTTGATATCAACTGCATCCTGATTATCCTGAGCTGTTGAGAAGATCTGACTCTTCTTTGTAGGAATTGTTGTATTTCTCTCAATAAGGTGAGTAGCGATACCACCCATTGTTTCGATTGAAAGTGTAAGTGGAGTTACGTCGAGGAGAAGGATATCACCTGCACCAGCGTCTCCGGCAAGCTTACCACCCTGGATACAAGCACCGATAGCAACACATTCATCAGGGTTGATTCCCTGGAATGGATCCTTACCTGTGATTGTCTTAACTGCATCCTTAACAGCGATAACACGAGTAGAACCACCAACAAGAAGAACTTTATCGATCTCAGCCGGTGTAAGTCCTGCATCATCCATAGCCTGCTTAACAGGTCCACGTGTTGCTTCTACAAGGTCAGCTGTAAGTTCATCAAACTTAGCTCTTGTAAGATCCATATCAAAGTGCTTTGGTCCATCCTGATTAGCTGTGATGAATGGAAGATTTATATTTGTAACTGTCTGTGAAGAAAGCTCTTTCTTAGCCTTCTCTGCAGCTTCCTTAAGTCTCTGCATAGCCATCTTGTCGCCTGAAAGGTCAATTCCTTCCTTTGACTTGAAGTCATCGAGCATGTACTGTGTGATAGCATTATCGAAGTCATCACCACCGAGTTTGTTGTTACCTGCTGTTGCAAGTACTTCGATTACGCCTTCACCGATTTCAATGATAGATACATCGAATGTACCACCACCAAGGTCATATACCATGATCTTCTGCTCTTTCTCATTATCAAGACCATAAGAAAGTGCAGCAGCTGTTGGCTCGTTGATGATACGCTTAACATCGAGTCCGGCAATCTTTCCGGCATTCTTTGTAGCCTGTCTCTGTGAGTCTGTGAAGTAAGCAGGAACTGTGATAACTGCTTCTGTTACCTTCTCACCGATATAAGCTTCTGCGTCAGCCTTAAGCTTCTGAAGTACCATTGCCGAAATCTCTTCAGGAGAGTACTTCTTGTCATCTATTGTTACTTTATAATCAGAACCCATATGTCTCTTGATTGATGATATTGTCTTATCAGCATTTGTAACTGCCTGACGTTTAGCTGCATCACCGACAACTCTTTCACCTGACTTTAAGAAACCTACAACTGATGGTGTCGTTCTGGCACCTTCTGCGTTTGCGATAACAACAGGCTTTCCACCTTCCATAACAGCAACACATGAATTAGTTGTACCTAAGTCAATACCAATTATCTTACCCATTTTTATTTCCTCCTAATAAATCAATTAACTGAATTTCTAAATAATAATGAATGATCTATATTAATCGTCAGTTAGCAACCTTAACCATACTATGTCTAAGAACCTGATCCTTATACATATATCCCTTTTGCATCTCTTCAACTACTGTATTCTCAGGAAGATTTTCATCTTCAACATGGATAACCGCGTTGTGAAGATTTGGATCAAAAGGTTTATCAACTGCATTCATAGGTTCAACACCTATAGTCTTAAATGTATCCATGAGCTTCTTGTAGATCATTTCAATTCCGTTTGAGAATGCACCTTTTTCTGCATCCGGAACATTATCAAGAGCTCTCTCAAGATCATCAACTATCGGAAGAAGCTTTTCAAGTGTATCCTTTGCTCCGTAATCAAACATCTTGGAGTTTTCTTTCTCACTTCTTGCTCTTGCATTATCGAACTCTGCCATAAGCCTCTGGTATTTTTCTTTATTACCTTCCGCTTGTTCTCTTGTCCTGTCAAGTTCGGCTATAAGTTCTTTGTTGCCTCTTCTGTTTTTCTTTGGTACCGGCTTCGGTCTCTTGGCTTCTGCGTCTTTCTCAGTCACATACTGCTCATCATCAACCGTTACGATAGTTCCTTCTATAGGTTCACCGATAACTACATTGATAACACCGTCAGTCTTGGATGAAGGCTTTTCAGCAACGTTCTCTTCTTTCTCGTCCTGCAGCGCCTGCAGCATCTGTGCCATACTAATCTCTGCCATTCTCTATTCACCCCTCTTTCCTTCCTTACGGAATATGGTATCAAGTTCGTCCGTAAGACTCTTTAACGTATTTACGACCTTCTTGTAATCCATCCGTTTAGGTCCTATAATTCCTATAGTTCCCTTCGCTCCCTCAGGAAGTTCATAAGTCGAAGTAACTATTGAATAATCTTTCATATTTTCAACCGGTGATTCATCACCGATATATATCTGTATATTTCCATCACCATCTGCATCTACATGCTCAAGTGCCGCCGACGCAAGTTCATTTAACTCATTCTTGTCCTCAAAGGTTTCAAGAAGCGCACTGGCTTTATCATAATCACCCGGTTCTCCGAGTTTAAGCAGATTGGATGTTCCACTCGTATAAATCTGAGTTTCTTCTGCCTGATGCACTGCATCCACTATTCCTTCGAATATTCTCTCAAGTATATCCGCATATTCCCCTGCCTGTTGCTTCATGGTCTGCATGAGTTCGATATTGATCTCAGTAACCATGGCTCCCTGAAGAAATGTATTAAGCAGCAGGTTGAATTTCAGCACATCTTCATTGCTTAGCTGTCGGTCTACGTGAATGATCTGATTCCTTGCAACATTATCTCCAACAACGATTACCGCCACCAGGTCTTTCTCATCAACCTGAGATAACTGAATGAATTTGATTCTCTTATTCAGCATCCTTGGTGATGTAACCATAGTTGCATATTGTGTATTAAATGCAAGAACCTTTGCGACCTGCTTCAGAAGAGCTTCAAGTTTATCCACTCGCTCAAGAAGTGTTCCCTGAGCCGCTTCACTCTCTTCCTTTTCCGCCATCATCCTGTCAACGTAGAATCGGTATCCTTTATCTGTAGGAACACGCCCCGCCGAAGTATGCGGCTGAACTATATATCCAAGTTCCTCAAGATCGGACATCTCATTACGGATTGTCGCCGAGCTAAGATTAAGATCGGTATACTTTGAAATGGTTCTTGACCCGACCGGTTCGCCGGTTTCAAGATAATTCGAAATGATTGCTTTTAGGATGACTTCTTTGCGTTCATCCAAAGTATCATTTATCTCCAAATCATCACCGCCTTTATTTTTGTTAGCACTCAAACAATCTGAGTGCTAACCACTATTCTTAATATAATGCCTCTATGTTTTATTGTCAAGACTATTATAGAGATTTTTGACAGATATTTCGTAATTTTTTATCAGATAAAAAGCCTTTTCTGTTAACAAATAAAGCATGCCAAAATGACATGCTTTGTAATGTATTTCTAATCCAGAATGAAATCAGAAAGTATGATGTTGCTGACGTCGATTCCGCGGTCGTTAAGCCTTATACTGTCGCCTTCTTCCACCATGAATCCTTCAGTAACATATTTATTGATAACCGGTCCGTAAACCTCATAAATATCCTTATTAAATCTATTCAGGAATTCAGACCTGCTGACACCTTTTGTCATTCTGAGACCAAGGAACATGAACTCTTCGATCCTACTGTCTATATACATGGTCTCGATATTTTCACGAAGCTGATGTGTAACTTCATCATAGACACTGATCTTGTCGGTTGATGATGCTATATCAGACTGGGCTTCCTGCATTATTTCAAGATATCTATTGATATCTCTGATATTGCTGAATCTTTCTCCCTTAAAAAATGAAGCCGCACCAAGTCCGAGTCCTACATACTCACCGCCGGTCCAGTAAGTTATATTGTGCTTACATTCATATCCCGGCTTTGCATAATTGGAAAATTCATATCTCTGGTATCCATTTGCACCAAGGACTTTCTTGGTCATGGCATACATTCTTCTGTCTGCTTCTTCATCAGGAAGCATACTTAGAACAGGCTCATTTTCCGCAAGCGGTGTGCCGTCCTCCACCTGAAGCGAATATGCTGAAATGTGTTCCGGTCCGAATTCAATAACCTTCATAAGTGTCTCAACATAAGTATGCTCAGTCTGTCCCGGAATACCACTCATGATATCTACATTTATATTTTTAAATCCTGCTCTTCTGGCAGAATTATATGTTGCAACAAATTGATCCATGTTGTGGATCCTTCCGAGCATCATAAGGCAGTCATCATCAGTGCTCTGTAAACCGATTGAAAGTCTGTTGATGCCATGTGACTGATAAGCAAGAAGATTAGTATATTTCACCGTTCCCGGATTAGCTTCTATAGTTATCTCCGGAAATCTGTCAACATTGAAAACACTCCTTATGGCTTTAAGGATATTTCCTATAAATACCTCATCAAGCAATGACGGAGTTCCGCCACCGAAAAATATAGTCTTAACTACATAACGATCGGCAAATGCCTTGTAAAGCTTGATCTCCTGTATCAGCGCATCGATATACTGAAGCTGCACCGCGTAGCTGCAGTTATCAAATGACAAGAAGTCGCAGTAACTACACTTACTTACACAGAAAGGTATATGCACATATATGCCGAGATTTTTTTTCATCTTATGATTCCATCACTTCCACTTATATTTCTGAACGAATCTTTTATACGCACGGACACTCCATCCCAAGCGAGTCACAAATATTTATGTATGTACTCTATTTTTAGGCATTTCCCAAACACATGAGTAAATACTCTTTCTATAGACGATTCCCATATACATGAGCAAACACTCTGTCTACGATCCAACACAAATATTCGAACAAGTACTCTGGTCCTACTCCTCGTCCAGACGGAGGACACTCATGAATGCCTTCTGCGGAATTTCTACATTTCCGACCTGACGCATTCTCTTCTTTCCTTCCTTCTGCTTCTCGAGAAGTTTTCTCTTACGAGAGATATCACCACCGTAGCATTTTGCAAGAACGTCTTTACGCATCGCTTTAACAGTTTCTCTCGCGATAACCTTTCCTCCGATTGCGCCCTGGATTGGGATTTCGAAAAGGTGACGAGGAATCTCATCTTTTAATTTCTCGCACATTTTTCTGGCTCTCTCATATGCTGAATCAGCATGAACAATAAATGAAAGCGCATCGACTTCTTCTCTATTTATAAGGATATCAAGTTTAACAAGGTTAGACTTTTCATATCCCTTTAATTCATAATCAAATGAAGCATATCCTCTCGATCTCGATTTAAGAGCATCGAAGAAATCATAAATGATCTCATTCAGAGGAAGCTCGTACTTAAGGAGCGCTCTTGTTGTCTCGATATATTCCATCCCAAGATAAACTCCTCGTCTTTCCTGACAAAGCTTCATGATGGCACCGGTGAATTCCGTTGTAACCATGATCTCTGCAGAAACTATCGGCTCTTCCATATAGTCAATCTCTGACGGACTAGGAAGATTTGACGGATTGGTAAGTTCAATAACTGTCCCGTCTGTTTTATGCACCTTATATACAACACCCGGAGCTGTTGTAACAAGGTCAAGATTGTATTCTCTCTCAAGTCTTTCCTGGATAACTTCAAGATGAAGAAGCCCGAGGAAACCTGCTCTGAATCCGAAGCCGAGGGCTACAGATGTTTCAGGCTCATAGAAAAGCGAAGCATCATTTAACTGAAGCTTTTCAAGAGCATCTCTAAGATCAGGATATTTCGCACCGTCAGCAGGATATAGTCCGCAGTAAACCATCGGTCTTGCTTTCTTATATCCGGGAAGTGCTTCTCCACAAGGATTGTCCGCATCAGTAACAGTATCACCGACTTCTGTTTCGGATACATCCTTAAGACTTGCTGTTATATAGCCAACCATACCGGCTGATATTTCTTCTGTAGGGATAAATCTTCCGGCGCCGAAAATGCCGACTTCAACTACGCTTACTTCAGCACCTGTCGCCATCATTTTGATTCTTGAACCTTTTGTGATGAATCCATCAAATACACGGCAGAAAATGATAACGCCCTTGTACTGATCGTAAATACTGTCAAATATAAGCGCCTTAAACGGAGCATCAAGAGTTCCGCTCGGAGCAGGTATCTTTGAAACAACCGCTTCAAGAACCGACTCGATATTAAGACCATTTTTTGCTGAAATAAGAGGCGCATCTTCAGCCTCGATTCCTATAACATCTTCGATCTCAGCCTTTACTCTTTCAGGCTCAGCCGAAGGAAGATCTATCTTATTGATAACAGGGAAAACTTCAAGATCATGATCAATAGCCATATATACATTCGCAAGTGTCTGGGCCTCAATACCCTGAGCTGCATCAACTACAAGAACAGCACCCTCACAAGCCGCAAGGCTTCTGGATACTTCATAGTTGAAATCCACATGTCCAGGAGTATCGATGAGATTGAGGATATACTCCTCCCCATCATTTGCTTTATAAATAATACGAACCGCCTGAGATTTAATGGTAATGCCTCTCTCACGCTCGATATCCATATTGTCGAGAACCTGCTCCTGCATCTCACGTTCTGTAAGAGTTCCGGTCTTCTCGATAATTCTGTCCGCAAGAGTTGATTTACCATGATCTATATGCGCTATGATACAAAAATTTCTTATTTTATTTTGATCTAAATGTGACACCTGTTATCCCTCTTTATCTTAATTTAATCATTATCTTACTTACTTTAACTTTACAATATCCTTACTGTCAAGAATAATCGTAAATGGCCCGTCATTTTTTAGGCTGATATGCATTTTTGCGCCAAATATACCCGTTCCCACGATGTAGCCTTCATCCCTTACCTTCTGAACAATGTATTCGTAAAGTTCTTCCGCCATCTTTGGTTCGCCTGCATTTATAAATGAAGGTCTTTTGCCGTGACTGCAGTCTGCGTATAAGGTAAACTGCGAAATCATAAGAAGGCTTCCACCAACATCTTTAAGCGCAAGATTTATCTTGTCATTTTCATCGCTAAAGATTCTGATACCGAGAAGCTTCTTCACCATTTTGTCTGCTATTTCTTTATTATCATCCTGTCCGACTCCCACAAAAACAAGGAATCCTTTCCCGATACTTCCTGTGATATTTCCGTCAACTTCGCAAGATGCTTCACTGACTCTCTGTATAACAAATTTCATATATCCATTCCTTCCAAACTTGCAATATTCTATATTCTTACCCCATGTGCATTTCATGCCGGGTTTATATCATGATCCCATTACTCGTAAATCATTAATTATATCGAACCAATCCATACAATACATTTTAAAGGGTGGGCAACATATTATCCCATCGACCGGTAATACATCACACAATCACCCGGTCAGTGTACGATTCCATCGCCCGGTCAGTGTACGATTTCACGCACCCCGGTTCATATATCATACGTATTTCGGACAGTAAGAAACGCAGGGATTAAACCCTGCGTTCCACGTTTAATTAGAATCAAAAAGAATAATTTAACGGTATTTCTTCGCTGCATATACTGCAAGAGCAAAGGCTATGCTTATCAAAGCATCGGAATCATTCGCAACCCCCAAGATATAAGTATTAGTCATACTCAGCGCCTGACCCGGTATCATGTACATAGTCTGTCTTGCTGACATTATACGAAGAGAACCCATGTAAACATCGTAACGCCAATCGAAAGGACTTCCTTCAACACGCCAGTTTTCGAAATCAATATCAAGATCCGATCCACCATTAAGAATGATATCTCCGAACGTATCTCCTCTTGCACTGAACTCGAATCTTACTTCACCATTTCCGGCTTTCTCCTGAACATGTGCAACTTCAGAGATTGTATCAGCCATATAAATCTTAATTCTATGACCTGTAGTCATAAAGTCATCCTTCGTATAATAACAGATTCTTCCGCTGTCATTATATATATTGAAGGAATCATGATCTTCAACCTCATTTGCTTTCATAAAAAATCTAAGCATTCTTTTAACCCTTTCAATCAGTAAATTAACTTACAGATTCATAGTCATGAACCTGATCTATATGAAGTCCCTTATATGCATCAGTCTGTACGTATGAATAAAGCATATCATCTGCACAGCCGAGAACCGTATATGGAACATCAAATACTATTTCATCTGAAGAGATTGATACTTCACCAACATTCATAGTTATAAGATCAGGAGAAATGTTATAAGGTTCCTTGATAAGGATCTTCTTAATCTCTTCACTGAAATGTGGCATCATATCAGGAAGTGATATATATCTTTCACTTCTGTATTCTTTGTCGATATCTTTCTCTGTCACGCAAAGCTTCTTACGTCCAACCTTTTCATAAGTTCCCTGTACAAAAGCTTTGGCTGCTCTGTAAAGACATCTGTCACGCTTTTCATTATCCTGCGCAACGAACATTGTGATAAGTTCCTGAAGCCCGGACTTTTCATCACTGAATGCATTGAAAATGAATTTCTCCGGAGCGAATGCGCCAAGTCCGGCGAAGAGATTCTTGTAAATCCTCTCCATTTCTTCCTTAACCGAAACGCTTCTGTCATTCTCAATATTAGCTTCATTCTCAACAAATAATTTTACAAGACATCTTCTCATATCTTCGATACGTTCAGGTGTCACATAATCTACCGGAAGAAGCTCACTCTGTCTTGCTTCCTTCATCATGTAGCCAAGAGTTCTCTTGGCATTTGAAGCAAGGTCATCTATTGATACATAAAGTTCTGAGCAGAACGGACCGAATATATCATTATATCTGTCCACAACTCTATAGAGCCATCTGACTGTATCGCCATAAACATCTTCAGCATTTATAGCATCCATGAGGATTGTCTTCTCTTTGGAAAGAGCATTTTTAATGCAAGCATCATAATATCCGTTTTCAGTCTCTCTCTTAGCAGAAGGGAATGCAAAAAATCTCTTTGCGCAAATATCTCTGATTGACTGAATGATTCTTTCGAATTCACCTGTCGGACGATAGCTCTGTGCCTTTTCCTCAAGAGTCTTGATCTCTTTCACAAGACCTGTATCTTCTTCGATTCCGAGATAGCCCTTCGCACCGATCATTTTCATAGTGGCAAACGGACCATACTGAACCATCGAATAATTAACAAGTTCTTCAATACTGCTCATGAATTTGAGCTTTATATCTCTCTGAACAGCAAGGATGTTGTTCTTTAATTTATTAAGATCAACATCAATATCCTGCTGAAGTGTGTCGATTCCTTTTTTAATCGACTTATATAACGGCTTTCCGTATGTCGAAGTATCGATAAGGAAACTAGCTTTGAGGTTGATCTGCTCTCCCGCAGGCTGATTGATAAACTCACGGAACTCACTGACAATTTCCTCAATCTTATCCTTGATACCCGGCTTATCTATAGCCGATTCATTCAGAAGCTTATACGCTTCCTTGAATACTTCATACTCGCTGATATTCTCAATCTCTTTGATCGGAATGCGGTAATCCGTCTCACTGATTATCTTAAACGGTCCATTTTCATTTGGTCTGAAGAATACATCTCTGAGAAGCTCCTTCGAACCATCCGTCTTACCGGAACCAATGAATTTCTTACTAACAAGTTTAAGCATAAAATATGCCGCATCCGAATAGATAACTCCTGCCGGGATATAACCCTGATTATCCTTTCGGCCTGACACAAGCATACATGAATCAAATACATTTTCTTTGATCGTAAGCTTATGTGTTGTACTCTCAAAGCAGAACATTTCATCTCTCTGCTTAAGATCCATATAATATGTGATCTCTTTGAGAGTTGCGAGACCATTTGCATTAAGGAGATCCGTAAGATCCTGGTCTTCCTTAAATACTTTGTCTGCAAATAATACGTCCGGTGTCATGAGAACCGAACCAAGTCTTACATTTTCAAACTTCTTAGCCTTGCAAAAAGCTCTGATGTTGTATGCGAGATCGATTATGATCCCTCCGCCTGTACCACCTGCGGCACCTGAGATAATGAGAAAATCAAGTTTACCGTCTCCGCCGTTTCTCTTACTCTTCTCATACATCATATTGATTTTGTTGAAGAGTAATACTCTCACTTCTTCATACGCATTCGAGAACATAAGACGACCAATCTGTCTGTTACCTTTGGTTCCGTTGATTCCGATATTAAGTTCCGGCATCTCAGGATCCATCCATTTTGCAAGATCCGAATAAGCATAAGCTCTCGTATCCGACTTGATCAAAAGATCGTCAAGCGTCTTTCTGTAAATACTGATAACCTCTGTAGCATTGAATCCAACCCCCTCTCGGCTGTCCTCGATAGTCTGCTCCATGTTAGGAATATCTGAATCAAAAACAAGGAATTCGATGTTGTCTTCAGGCTTCATCTTATTGGCAAGCATACCTTTGAGACTGCGCGCAGTCTCTATTCCGACTCCGCCCAATCCGATGACAAGTATATCACCATTAAGACCAACCTCATCTGCACCCTTTTCAAGAATCCTGATATCCTTAAGTCTGTTAAACTCTTTCTTTTGAGTATCGATAAGAATCATTTTTGCACCCCATGCTCTATATTTACAATTACACAAAAAGAATTATCCTTTTTGTGCACATTTACGCATAAACATACTATAACACATTTTCAAAAAATAAAAACATATTTTTTATATAAATTTACATTTTTTTATTACTTTTTCGCCAAATTTTCTGTTCTTCGGCTTTTTTGATGAGTTCATCCCTGAAAAGAGGGTGTGCAATGCTGATTATCGCCTCTGCCCTTTCCCATGTTGACCGCCCTTCAAGGTTGATTATTCCATACTCTGTGACTATGAAATACACCTGACTTCTGGGTGAAGTAATGATGTCGCCATTGAACTGCGGAAGGACTCTCGAACGAAGCGATCCATCTTTCCCATTGTAGGTCGAGCTCATGCAGATAAATGCTTTTCCACCTTTCGACGCCGAAGCACCGACCAGAAAGTCCAGCTGTCCGCCTGTTCCGCTTATCTGTCTCGAGCCTGAGCTTTCCGCCGCCACCTGTCCGTAAAGATCCACAGCCACACAACTGTTGATAGAAACCATGTTGTCTATCTGAGCTATGATGCTCGGTCTATTTACATATTCAAGCGGATAAGCAGCTATTCCCGGATTATCCTCGAGCCAGTCGAAAAGGTCAGCCGAACCGATGGCACATCCGAATACTCCCTTGCCTCTGTCAATATTCTTCCTGATGTTGGTTAATTTCCCGGCTTTATAAAGACTTAAAAATGCATCCGAGCAAAGCTCCGTATGCATGCCCAGATCCTTAAGATCCGAAGAAGCGATGAGTTTACCCAGTGCATTCGGCATACTGCCCACACCAAGCTGAAGTGTCGCTCCATCCACCAGATAAGGAAGGATGTTCTCTGAAATTTTTTTATCTATCTCCGTCGGTTGCAGCTTACTGCCATGATTAAATGGCTCATGATGACCTTCCACTATAAAATCAACATCTTTTATATGAATGCATTCATCATATCCGCCGTGAACCTTCGGCATATTTTCATTTACTTCTACTATAACGATATCCGCCATCCTTGTTATAGGTGCGGCAACTCCTGTATTTACAGAAAAGTTGAAATATCCGTGTCTGTCCATAGGTGATACGCTCACCATTACGACATTTACATTTAAAAAGAATTCATAATATGCTGCGTTATTGGAAAATACCATAGGAATGTAATAGCAAAGTCCCTTGTCGCAAAGCTTCCTCTCGTATGCGGAACAATGCCAGCTATGGTAAGTGAAATGCTCTTGTGACGGATCACATTCAACAACCTCGATAGGTCCGTCAATCAGATTCCCCCTGATCTTAACATCACTCAGTTCATCTCTCCTTCGGGCAAGAGCCTTATCGAGAAGAACCGGTTTTCCAAGCGTACTGGTGTAATCAACCCAGTTACCGCTTTCCACAACCTTCACAGCTTCATCAGCAGTTCTAAGCTTTTCTTTATATTCTGCTGAAAAATCATCAACCATATATTACCCCCATAGTATCGAACATAAGAAAACACAAAATTATATACAATATATAGTTATTAACCCAAGTACGATTGTACCATATAATGCGTAAGTGTACAATTAAAAAATATACGAAAATACGTCATTTAGCCAAGCGCAACATCAAGAGCCATCATCAGTGTGAAGCCCACCGCAAACATCACAACTCCTATGTTGGAGTGTTCGCCGGATGACATTTCCGGAATCAGTTCTTCCACCACCACATACATCATGGCTCCCGCTGCAAAACTAAGCAGATACGGCATCGCCGGCACTATCAGTCCCGCTGCAAATATAGTAAGCAGCGCACCTATCGGCTCAACTGCACCTGACATCACCCCGTCAAAAAATGCTCCCTTCTTGCTCTTACCTTCAGCACAAAGCGGCATTGATATTATGGCGCCTTCAGGGAAATTCTGAATAGCGATACCAATAGCCAGTGCCAGCGCCGCGCCGGTTGATATAGAAGCATTCTTTGCAATGAGTCCTGCATATACAACACCTACCGCCATTCCTTCAGGAATATTGTGAAGTGTTACCGCAAGAACCATCATAGTCGATCTCTTCAGTTTACTTCTCGGACCTTCCGCTTTCTCTGCATTTAAATGAAGGTGCGGAATCACTGTATCAAGAAGTAAAAGGAATGCGATACCTATCCAAAATCCCACAACCGCCGGAACAAAACTTAATTTCCCCATTTTACCGGACTGCTCCATTGCGGGTATGATAAGACTCCATATGGACGCCGCAACCATGACTCCGCTGGCAAAGCCTGCCAATGCTTTCTGTATCTTGTCACTCATTTGCCCCTTCATAAAGAAGACGCAAGCCGCTCCCAGTCCTGTACCAATAAATGGAAGCAAAAGCCCCATCAAAACTTTTTCAGTCATTTTATACCCCCGTGTCTATCTCTATACTACTTCCATCCTTCGTCTTCTTAACGCGGATCTGCTGCTGAATATTCTCTATAAGTTCCTCTCTATGACTTATGACACCCACAAGCTTATTGGCTCCTGAAAGGGATATCAAAGTTTCCATTGCACTTTCTATGGACTTTCTGTCAAGGGTTCCAAAGCCTTCATCCACAAAGAGGGCATCCATCTGTATTCCACCTAAGTTGGTTGAAACCGTATCCGATAAACCAAGTGCAAGACTAAGAGAAGCCTTAAAACTTTCACCGCCGGACAGATTGCCCACAGGACGTCTGTGTCCGGTATAATTATCAAGAACCTCAAGATCCAGATAATTACTCTTCTGCTTTCCGACAGAATCCTGTTGCCTGTAAAGTACAAACTGACCGTCGCTCATAGGACGAAGTCGCCTGTTGGCCGCTGCAATGATGCCGTCAAATCCCGCTGCCTGTACATAGGTTTCCAGAGATATCTTACCATTTCCGGTATTTCCTTTTACAAGCTCGTAAAGAGTCTTACAGATATTATAATCCTTGGAAGCCTTCTCATATTCCGATTTCTTCGAAATGATGCTGGCCTTCTTCTTGGTATTCTCATCTATCCTATGTCTGATATCATTTTTCTTTCGAGTGTAATCACCTAAAACTTTTTCCTGCTCATCACATTTTGCCTGAAGTTCTTCGATATCTACTATTTCTTTACCTTCAGCATCTATCCTTGCCTGCTTAAGCTGAACTTCATTATTGGAAAGCTCATTGTAAAAGTTATTTATACGCTTCTCTATTCTGTTCAGTTCATCCTCCGAAAGGACATATCCCTTCATTTCTTCTGCATCTTTAAAATGAAATGCTGACAATTTTTCATCCAGATCGCTCTTTTGTTTCTTTTCCATTATTTCAAGATCAGCAAGCGAAACCTGTAAATTCCTAAGAGTTGTCTCGATAGCTGTTTTATTCTTATCCGCTTCATGCACCTTCTTCTCACTCTGTTCGATAGATGCATTTATCCTATCTATCTCTTCTTCAGCTTTCTTCTTACTCTTATTTGCCACTTCAAGACTCTCATAACTTAAATCTTTCAAGCTGTCCAAAGAAGCTTTATCTCTGGTGAGATTTTCCTCAACCTTTTTCTTCTCATCTTGAAGCTTCGCCTTATCCTCGTCCAGCTTTTTTGATTCTTCGCCTGAGCATTTCTCAAATTCAGCTGTGGCATCCTCATACTTTCTTGCAGATGCTTCTGCTTCTTTCATGAGACGCTCATTCTCGTCAATCTTACTCTTAACAAGATTTTCTGCGACTCCAAGTTTTGTTAGGAGTTCGTCAAGGGATTCGCTTTGTTCGTGAAGCGAGTTGCTTACGCCGATAGATGTGTTATCAGCGAGGCACCCCAGGATATCCTCTCTCATCTTTGCTTCAAGGCTTTCTTTTCTTATATTCGCCTCTTCGACTTTCATTAATGAATCATCCTTTTTAGCACGGGCAATCTCTTCAGCTTCTTTTAATCTCTTAAATTCTTCATCAGAGATAGATTCGTCTGTAAGCACTGCAAGTTTTGGATGATGAGTCGAACCGCATACAGGACATTCCATACCTTCAGCAAGGTCTTTAGCCAGGATTCCCGCTCTGCAGCATTCTATCTGCCTTTCAGCTTTTTCCCTTACATCTTTTGCTTTATCATATTGAATTCTTGCTTTAAAAAATGCATCCTGACACTTCTCAAAGCTGTCCTGCATAGCCTTTCTGTCGCAGCTATCATCTGTCAGGATCTTCTCTATTCTATTATATAGACTGCCCAGCTTTTCTCCGGCATTCTTTATCTTCTCACGTTCTGTATGTATATCCTTAAGAGAATCTATGATGTCCTTTAATTCCGAAATCCTCTCTTTAAGACGAACTTCTCTATCAGTTATTTCATTTTCACGCTGAAGGATATTCGTTTTATTCTTCTCACCTTCTGCGATCAATATCCTAAGATCGTCACGCCTTTTATATTTATCTTCCTCATCCTGAATTTTATTGATGATCTTCTTCAGTTCATCAAGACGCGGCTTACTCTTAGCCGCCTCTTCATAAGCTACCTTGGCCGATTCTAAAGCTTCACCGGCCTCTTTCTCCAAAATGATATTCTTCGAAATATCATCCTTAGTCTTCGAAATATCATTTATCGTTTTAACCCAATCAGCATAAAATGAATAAACCTCTCTGGTTGCCTTCTTACGTCTATCAAGCAATTCATTTTCCTCGTCCACAGAAGGCTTTTGCTGATTATATTCATCCTGCTTTTTCTCAAGATTTTTAAGTCTCTCTATAATTTCATTATTGCTCCTTGCCATGGCAAGTGCAGCTTTGTCTTTTTCGTATTCCGCATTCTTCTTTTTGAAGATTTCTTCAACCCGGCCATAGGATACATTATCGGATGCTGTGATACGGTCGATTATCTCCAATAAGTCGTCCACATTTCTGATGCTTACCGATGTTCTGTATAACTCCTGCATTTCAAAGAGTTCGCCTGCGCATTCGTCATTTTCATCAGCTGTAATATCGCAAAAATGCTGGATTATACTTTTCTCAGCATCATTTTTCATACCCGAACTTGCATCTAATTTGCCCTTTAAGACTTCTCCGATTTTCTTATATTTGTCAGTCATAAATATATTTCGGAGTATATCTGTTCTTTCAGCGCTCGAAGCAACAAGCATTTTGCGGAACTCACCCTGGGCTATCATGGCAATCTGCTTGAACTGCTCATAATTTACTTTGAGAAGTTCCTCTACAGCATTATCAACCTTCAATTTTCCCTCAATCGGAGTTTCGCCTTCAGGATAAAGTGTCGCCTTTGGAGGTTCTGTGATAAAACCTTCACCGCGCAGCTTCGGTCTGTCATATCCCGGACTTCTCTTTATATGATAATTCTTCCCCTGATGAGAAAAATAAAAATCAACATAACTTTCCACGTCCGGCTTTGCATACTCGCTTCGCATCTTCTTCTCATCTCGGTCTACAGCACTGTTCTTACCGTATAAAGCGAAACAAATAGCATCAAAAATAGTGGTCTTACCCGCTCCGGTGTCGCCGGAAATCAGGAATAAGCCCTTATTCTCAAACTGTTCAAAATCAATCCAAGGCACTTCTCCTGCGTATGGTCCAATGGCACAGATCTTAAGCTTAATTGGCTTCATCTATAACACCTGCCTCTCTGGCTGCCTTCATCATAACATCCATTTCCTCATCTGTTATCTCGCAACCATAGATCATTTTATAGAAATCACTGATCAGTTCCGGAAATGGTTTATCCTCGGCTATTGTTGAAATATCAATCTGCTCCACATCATGGGTATGAGAATTCTCGTAATCGATCCTAACCGTATTCGGATATACCTGCTGGAAAATGCCCATGGCATCATTTATATAATTCTCATCCGTGAGAGTCGCATAGATATAGTCGTCCGGATCAGAAACATTCGCCTTATCAAGAAGCTTATCCATGTCGCCCTTGATATGCCTCAGGTCACGGTGTGGCTTCAGGGGAACAAGTTTTATATCCACTTCATTTTTATCATTCACTGTGATCACAGGAACAGACTTATCATTTCCCGCTTCGCTTAGAGAGTATTTGAGGATGGAACCGGAATATCTCACCGCTTCTCTTCCCACACTCTGAGGCCTATGGATGTGCCCCAGCGCAACATAATCAAACTTGTCAAATAAATCATATCCGATCTTCTCGACAGTTCCAACACTCTCACTCCTTGTTGCCACGCTTTCGGAGCCGCCAAGAGACGGATCCACACCCTTGCCGGCCACGAACTGGTGAGCAACCAAAATGTTGCATTTATTTTCATCTATATCAGAATGTTCGAGCACAACCCGAACCGCATCTTCGTAATTATCTATCTTCTCTTCAGGATAGAAATGCTTTACATGAGATGATTTGACAAAAGGAAGCATATAGACATTTATCTCATTTTCGCCGTTTTTCAAAATGTGCTTATCCATGCGCCCATTATATATGGCAGAAATGAAAATGTTGTTGCTTTCAAAAAGCGAACTTCCGTAATTCAGTCTGTCATCCGAATCATGATTTCCGCTGATCATGTATGTCTTTATATTCTTTGAAGCAAGCTTCGACAAAAATGAATCCAGAAGCCGCGTCGCGGCCTCACTTGGAATGGACCTATCGTAGACATCTCCCGCAATAAGGACCGCGTCCGCAGCTTCGTCATCTATAATGGATATAATCTGATCCAGAATGTACTTCTGATCGTCTATAAGATCAAAATCACCTAATGTTTTTCCTAAATGCAAATCTCCTAAATGTAAAAATTTCATAATCTGCCCCTTGCATAAATATTTTGATTGTGTAGATTGTTTGATTATAAAGGATCAAGTATTTACAATTCTACGTTACACTAATTTCATTTTTGCGTTTTGCATTGATTCTATCGATTTCTTCTTTTATGATATCACCCATTGTTTTTTCATCAAGTTCTATACTTTCTATAGCCGCTACTGATTTATCTGCATATGCATCAAATTCATCAATGATTTCCTGTCTTCTTTCAGGTGATACCGAACCATTGATTGGATTCATACAAGCATATCCTTAAGTATTTATATAATATTAATTCTCTAAATAACGAACCTTCTTACCATGTCTAATGGCATAATCAATCTCAGAACGTGTACTTTCTCCGATATACCCGCCTACATTGATTACATATATTTCATCTGCCATATCGATCTTACGTTTATGCATATCATCCAGCATTGCTTTGGTCTTTGTTAATGTACCTTCATCCATATTTCCCCAAACCTCAGAATCTCCGGAATGACCAAAGAGGCCAACACTGATAACAATGTTACCCTCTAAAGTAAGTCGTTTTTGCACTTCTAAAAATTCATCTTTAAAACGTGTACTTCCGCACAACGTAATAACCTTATACTGACCTTGCATATTATTCCTTCCTATAAAATGTCCTTAATCGCCTTTGTTGGATCATGTAATGTATGCGATTTTACATCCGCATCCTTAAGAAGTTCGTCAACATGAAGAACTCCAATCATCACAAATCCCGACTCAGCGAATCCGGTATTCTTCTCGGACCTCTGATTGCGTATATCCCATACTCTTCCTTCAGAATATCGAATGTAAAAAGCTCTCTATCATATCTCTTCTCAAGTTTAATCTTCATCAGAGACGTTATGTTCAGATTCTTGTCCTGATAAGTATATGGAATATCTGTCTCGAGCACCGTGCATTTATACATTATCGCCGATACCGGAGCTGCCACATACATAAATACAGTATCGCCGGCTTTGATGCCATTACCCTGTTTCCAGTTCACTTCGGTTTCAGTGTCAAATGCATGCTCAACATCATAAAATTTTGGATTTGCAGGTATCACCCACTCCTTTGGCGGTCTGCTCTTTTCTTTCTTCTTCGCTGACGCCGTCGCACCGTAACTAAAATCAATAAATGAGCAAACATCCTTAAATGAAACCGTTCCATCCAGTATGACTGTAATCCAGTACCTCTTGTTCATGTGGTATGCCGGAAAGCAGCCTTCCTGCTGAAGCAGCACATCCAAAAATACAGGATCATCTATCTTCAAATTTATGAAATATACGTCTCCATCACGTTTCAGCCCTAACTTTTCATATCGAATAGGCGCCACGAGCGCAAACCATTTCTTATTGTCATCATGCCTGAATATCGCACTATCCGGTGTACGCGCCCATAGAAACTCAGGGTCAACCCCGTATTCTTTCTTTATATATTTGAATACTTTTTCTTTTAAATCTTTATTCAAGTCATCACACTTTCTTGGTCAAAAATAATGTATCTATTCTCTCTGTAATTTCGCTTCTATACATCCAAGCTCTATAATATCATCCGGAATCTCGATACCTAATGAATATCTTTCTTCTGCTTTCAGTTCATCCTCCTAACCAAACCTATGTCTTAAACATTTTTGTTAAGGTTCTCTGTTACGATTTGATTTCATTTGGTTCCAGCTGTCCATATCACACGGACTGTATCAGCTAATGTTATCACACATAGCAATTGGTTTTCCGAGTATGTCGGCTCTTCAATTTCTCCTGTCATAGGTTCTATTCAATATCAGTAGATAAATTCCGGAATCATATGCTGTTCTATATAAGTTTGTCTCATAACACTAAAGAAGCCCGTTCGCAAGGGGATTGTTTCCCTTACCACTGGCACCGGTGGCAAATTATGTAATCTTTTAGTTCAATAGTATTTATACCACAAATATATTTACCTATCCTTCATACTTGTAATCTTTCCTACACCTCACCGTTATATACAAATCATCTTATTATAATGATCAATGTATCCTTCAATTTCAAATACCTTTTTAAAAGCCTGTCGAAAACTATTATAATCAAACTCCTTTATATCAAAAATGTTTTGACCTTTCGAATGCGATTCCCTATTCATGTACCTATTAAAGGCCATATAACTTGTTTCTTGCAATTCCGGACGTTGGAATACTTGAGCAAAATCTTGCTTTTCCACAAAATTGAAAAAATATTCCATTACATTTCTCATGCAGTTTGCTATCAATGCAGGCGCTTGTTTTTCATCTTTAATAATATGCCAATATGCCTGATAATCATTTTGAATATCCTCATATTTCATATCTTCGAAATAACTACTCTCTATATTCTTACAAAGCCTAAAGAGTTTCTGGGTTTTCTTCCGCTCATTATGATTCGTATTAGTCAGCTCATAAAAGAAATATAGACTATGAGTCAGAATAAAGAGTTGATCATATTTTTCAGTTCTTAAAAACTCATTATGTATTAATCTTCCAATATTGAAAACATAAATGTGAGACAGGCTGGATATAGGATCATCAATTACTACTATCTTCTTGTTTGAAGCTTTCTCAGCGGTTGATTCCCCCTTGCATAATTCAATAAAATAGAGAAAGCTTATTACCATTTTTTCACCTTCGCTCAAGGTTTTAAAGACATCATCATCAGAATCCTCGCGCTTTAGTCTATATAATGCTTCCTCCTCGGAATACTTTTCTATAGTAAAGTCCGTAATTCCGATATCTATCAACCCATTCTTTATATTCTCTACCGCTTCATCAATATTTACGGTTTTCTTTCGATTTTCCTCTATCAGAGCAGTATTGGTGTTAATCTCAGTTATTTTTGTTTGTAAATCCTTTTGAGATTGTTTTACGGATTGCTCATAAGCCTTTTCATTTGCTAAATATAACTCAATTACAGAATTATGCTCTTTACGCATAAGTTGCCAAAATCTTCCCCTGATTTTACTCTTAGATCCGTTAATATCAGCAATTCTTTGATTATACAGGGCAATTTCACTGTTAGCTTTTTCAATAATACTGTTTACAGATGCTATGATTTCTTCAATTGGTTGCAATGAAATCTGAATGCTAAGGTTCTTTGCCTTCTCTCTCAAAGTGTTTAGATTTTGCTCTGATACAGAAGTAAAGTTTGCGCTAAGATTTTCTATTTCTTTTTTCATTTTTTCAAGGAAGGCATCCTCTTTAATTGCATCTAAAAAAACAGTTACTCTTTTTATTTCCGCCTCATATCTTGAAATCATCTGCTCTATCTGCAATTTGTCTTGATTATAGCTCTCATCAAAATAAGCACTGATTTGGTCAAGGAATTTCTGTGTAATGGTTTCCTGCTGGCAGAAAGGACACACTCCCTTTTCTCCATCTATATGAACAAATTTAATTCCTGTATTAACCCAGTCCGAATTACCTAGTTCTTCAATCACGGTAGCTACTGAACTGTTCTTATTTCCAACTATGACTTTAGAAAGCAATTCTGATTGCTCAATATCATCAACATTAATCAAAAGTTTTGATAAAGGGTGTTTACTCTGAGCTTCACCTTGGAGCTGCTGTGCCTCTTTCTTTAGGTCGTCTACAGAATAATCCATCTCACCTTCTGGTTTTTCTATGGAAATAAGATGCTTAAAAAGGGTATCTTTATTACCCTTTAGACCATCTAAGCAAAATTCTAAAACCCGATCACCACCAGTATATTCTGTCTTTATTTTCCATACCTGTTTCTTGTATTCTTCAATCTCGCTCAAGTGCTTCTGCTCATCTTTAGCCTTTTTCTCCTCAATTTTCCTCTTTTGCTCAATCAACTTTTTCATTTCAGCACTTGCGTTATCAATTGCTTTTTTAGCTTCAGCATTTCCTTTTGACAAGGTAAATATGCCGTGTATTCCCTGCGGTTCATAAAAGGTATCCTGAACAAATCTCTGATTATAAACCAATATTGTGTCATTATCTTCAAGTCCCTCTACTCTACATTGCGAAAATCTTGCTCCTGTCTGATCATAAAGAAAGTTTGAAAAAGTACTCTTTCCTGTACCATTTAATCCATATATCAAGTTTACTTTTTTATCAGTTTCAAGCACTGCCTCTTTTTTGTAACTTGCTACCTCTTTTAAAACCATTTTTGAAATCACTCTAATCGCCTCCAATTATTTATACTGCCGTCACGTTATCCTTTATATTTCTATACCTTTCAGGAATTCATCCAAATGTTAAAATTAAAAATATATCTATGAAATTCTTTTCAGCGTTCTCTGTTTTTTACAAACTCATATACCTTTTCTGACCAACTCCAGATATCCTTACAATCATTTTCCAAATAAAATAGCCTACTCTTCAGCTCGTATGGAACGATTGCTTCAAATACTCCTCGTTCCGCAGATGGAATTATAATTGTATCTACCCAATCTGATAATATTACGTCTTCCTTAATCTTTAGCGGTAATACGCCCTCAATTGTCGCATTTGGATGGCTAACAATCTTATCATACTTAAAGAAGAACCTTACTCCAGGAGTGAAATCTACACTTAGATCTGCCTCCGTAGGGAAACGCTTCATTTTTCTTTCCATAACTAATCTGTCTCCGGCCTGGCAATTCCCCTAAGAAAACATTACATAATCAAAATAGTCTTCAGGATCATTAGCAGCATTTTTATTTTCTGCTTTTAACACTAAAGCAGATATACCTTTCCATTTTGTAGGTGCTTGAAGCGAACCACATTTTAAAATATTAACAGCATTCTCAACAGGTGCAGTATGACAAACATAATCCGTCATACACCCTTTATATTTAGGGCAAGCTACGCACTCTGTTATCTTTTTTGGAGCATTTACACGTTTACCAGATTCATATATTCTCTTATAATCTTCAATTGCTTTTAAAATGTCATGGTCAGCCTCTATAAAACAATCCCTACCATTTTGTTTTTCATAACGCTCAAAATCCAATACGGTTTGGATTTCCCATTCTGAAATGGCAGGGTAATTTGAAAGTTTTTTATAAAAAACTCCATCCCAACATTCTGTGCAATCAAATTCACCTATTTTAATTTGCATGTGTTTTTCACATCTCCACTATTTGACAAGCCATGATTCCACCTTACTGTCACAAAATCATTACCTCAATTTGTACTTAGTATATTTTCCGCCACAGTACTTGTATATCTTTCCTTCACTGACTAGCTTCTTTATTTCAGAATATGCCTGGTCCGGAGTTATCTTTAAAAGTTCTGCCACGTCCTGTTTAGTAATAAATCCATCCTGCGCCCTTGCAAGTTTAATAATCATTTCAGGATAAGCAACTCTATCTATTCCTGTTTGTCTCACATATTGAATACTTCTATTGTTTTCTTTATACACTTTCACAGAAAGAATATAGGATCTTGATTTACCGCTTCCTGCCCCTTCCACTAGTCCATCTTCAATTAGGTTTTCTATAGCTCCTAGTAGTTTACCCTCTGCCAAATGAGTCATTTCTGCAATGCGTTCTATCGTAAGTCGCTTTTCATTCTTTAATAACGAAAGAATCATTAAAGCATAGATTGACAATGGTTTTCCTAATCTATTTTGCTCATCTGCAATGAATTTTGTAAAAGTGTCATCTGCCTTTGCTCTTTGAATGAACAACCTAACATTCGTGCTTGTTGTTTCAGAATAATCTGGCCAAGGTCTTCCATATATAATAGAACCCTCATATATACGGTCTATACCGCGTCCGGTCTTTTCAGCAAGTCCAATTCGTTTTAATGCATCCGCAAGAGCAGGGTTTTTACCGTGAGGTTCGACAGTTAGCAAGTTTTCTAATGTCACCCCGTCAATAAATCCACCGGGGCTGCTTATAGTCATTCCCTCATCATCGATCAGCACCCTCACAGCTCCTAACATAGTATAATCTCTGTGACAAAAAGCATTAATCAATCCTTCACGAAATGCTGCTTTGTCGAATTCCGGCACAGCAACCCTAAATAAGCCATATTCAACTTCTCGTTCCGGATTCCAAGCTTCTGCATATGTTTCGAACTTTTCAAACACCTCAAGCAAAGGAGCTGATGTCTCTGTATTAATTCTAACTTTTGTTCCCTCCAATACCTGAAAAGAAGCTTTAACAGTAGGCATTAACTCCACTATTCGGTTTTCTTTCCCTAAAATAAGCATCCCGGTAACTGTAGGATAAACTTTACCGTCTACTTCTGTTGTAAAACGTAGTGCCTTATCTAACTCATCATCCGTTAATGTAAGAAGATTTTTTTCTCCTCCAGGCTTTGTTTGTATAATATTTCTTAATCTGATTCTTTGATTTGGATCAAAATCGTTAGTAGAAGCCCCTGCCAACGGTCCGGCAGAAAAGTCAAGCAATGCTAATTCTGATAATCTTGTAACTATTTCGTAAGAAAACATTGGGATAACTTCAGGAGTCCCATCTGCCTTCAATCTTCGCTTTAACATCTTTCCCGACCTTGTGGAAACTACAGTCCTGCTTATCGGTATTTCAATCTTAAGTATATCCTTTTCCTCTTCTGTAATTATTTCCGCACGTACAGACACGGACGGCACAGTATTATTAGCCACAAGAGCTGTTACGCCTATTGCATCTTTGTGTATTTTGCTTACCCCTGTTATCTGCCCGTTGTCTTCTACGCCCAAATATAAATTTCCACCTTTGGTATTTGCCATACCTACAATTTCATCTATTAAATCACTATCCGGATATCTCTTTAAATCACTTTTAAATTCAGTAACCAAGTCCTCTTTATACGGAATTATTCTCATCTTTAACTCCCTTCTTAATATGAGTTTAACTCAATTATAACTCTATAAAGATATATTGTCGAGTTAAAATCGAGTTAAATTTGAATTAAAATATTACACCACACAAAAAAGAATACCGCAGTCACAACCAAATGGCTGAACTGCGATACCCTTTTATCTTAATAGAAAGATTTAATTATGAACTTATCCTTCAATAGCTATATACTTTTTCTCCTGAACCTTTTCTGATTCTTTCTTAGGAACAACCAGCTTCAGGACACCATCCTCATATTTTGCCTTAACATCTTCCTGCTTCACATCGTCTCCTATGTAGAAGCTTCTGTTCATAGCACCTGAGTAACGTTCTTGACGGATAATCTTGCCTTTCTTATCCTTCTTGTCCTTATCAAGTTCCTTAGATGCACTCACTGACAGATAACCATTATCAAGCGACAACTTAATCTCATCCTTCTTAAATCCCGGCAGATCAATATCAAGCTCATACTTGTCACCCAGCTCATGTACATCTGTCTTCATAACCTGTGCTGCTCTTTTTCCATAGAGTTTACGGTCTATATCACCGAAATCCATCCTTGGAAAATCCATCCAATCATCCAATAAATCCTCACCAAAAATACTAGGTAATAACATATGTCATTCCTCCTTCTCAAGAAAAATATAATTAAATAAGTTTCATGAGCAAGGGAAGGAGCGTTTGGATTCTGTATCGGAATCTTCTCTATTCCTTTGTTCTAACTTCGTTATAGCACCAATTGTTAGCACTGTCAAGAGGTGAGTGCTAATTAAAATCAAAAAAAAAAATTCCAGGCTCCACATTTATGATACATTTGATAGAATTAACTTAACAAATTATATTATAGAATACATTTTGTTTAGGTGGTGATAATATGATTTATGAAATGCTAACTGAAAAATACAAAGAAGGCGAACCGATATTCTTCTCCGATATTTACAACGGAGAGATTTCAAAATCTGCTCTTACACAGCAGTTAAGCACATTATGTAAAAAAGGATTGCTAGCTAAGTACGACAATGGTATCTACTATCTGCCGAAGAAGACTCGTTTAAAATCTTCCGTCGGTCCTACAGCAGATACAATCGCAAAATATAAATACATCTCCAAAAATGGGAAAACGGATGGATATTACTCCGGCAACACGTTTGCAAATCAAATTGGTATTTCCACTCAGGTTCCCCATGTAATTGAGATTGTGAGTAATAATACGAATTCCGCCCCACGAGATGTTAAAATAGGTAACCGAAGATTCAATATTAGAAAGCCTCTGATTTCTATCACGAATGAAAATGTCTACATACTTCAGATGCTAGATTTGTTATCAAATCTTGACACCTATTCAGACTATGCTTATGAAGATGCCAGAAAATACTTTCTGAAATATATTGAGGCTCACAAAATTACCAGGGATGACGTGGATCAGTATATTAGATGCTTCCCCTTAACTGTATTTAGATTTTATTATGAATTGAGGTTAGACAATGTACTTGCATAATGATAGATATACCTGCATTAATAAAAAAATTCTGCGAAAAAGATTTCTATGCAGATGATTATGAAAAAACTACTAAGAATCTTATAAGCGATGACATTTCATACAATGAAGTTAAAACATTCATACAAGACTTTACAAAAGATTTATTCTAAAAGAACAGCTTCTGGTCCATTGGACCAGAAGTTGTTTTCTTTATATTCCGCAGAAATTCAACGACCTTGACCACCACTTGGCGACCACTCGTTGGACCACTTCATTCCATAATTAGCTGAAAACACCCTTTCACAAATATTCTGAAACGAAGTTTCGTAGCTTGCAGGCTCCATAAATGTAAATGATAATATAAAAATTTCGTAAAAGTGGAAAATAAAAATGTAGGTTTCCACTAAGAGTGATATCCTTTTCCATGGAGGTATTCGTAAGCGATCCAATTGCTGAGGATAAAATATTCAGAAGTTCTTCTACATTTCTTTATCAGCGATTTTTTCCATTAGATATGGAAATAAAACTTCAGGATCTCGATACTCTAATCGACATTTTTGCGGATTTGTAACCGGCAAGTACTTTTCCATAAATTTCGGCAGATAATTTTCCATAATCCGCGGCATTTAAGATTCCATAGTCCGCGGCATTTTTTTTTCCATCCCTGCCATTATGCCATTTCTTCTAAAAATGATTTTCTGTTTTCGAGCCTGTAGCTCTTCCCATTCATCGGGATCTTGTCGCATTGATATGCGAGTCTGTCCAATATAGCGGTCGCAAGCGCAGCGTCCCCAAGGAACTCTGTCCATTCTTCGAATCCCTTGTTTGTTGTTATGATGATTGCTGTCCGTTCCTGCAGTTCGGATATCAGCTGGAAGAACATGTTTCCTTCCGTTGCGTTTATCGGAA
>NZ_FUXA01000016.1 GCF_900167085.1 Eubacterium ruminantium | reverse complement strand
TTTTCGTACTTGCTATTTTTGAATCATCAGAATGTCTTGAAATTTCCCCATCCTGTTCCACTTCACAATAAACACTATCGTTTGGACTATAATAGTCGAAACAATCCAACGGATATTCACAAGCATGAAATCCGGTTTCACAAGCCACCGCTTTTTCTGTTTTATATTCCTTTCCAACTTCATACTGAAAATCTCGACATGTCATATCTTTTTTAAATCCTTTAAATGTCTTCATAATGTTTTTCCTCCTCAATTATATTTCTTAAAATCTTGATATATTTTAATGGTTCCTTTTTAATTTCTTTTTCCAATCTATCTGTTGTCCAACACCAGTATTCTTCAAAATCATATGTAGAGTCATATACTGTTTTTCTTACCCATTCTAACAATTCCTTGTCCATATATTTCTCCTTTTCTAAACCACTTTCCATTAACTGCCTCTTTTTATTTTGTGGATTTTGCGATATAATCAACTTAGACGTTACTTACCTGAGTGTACTGTCAACTTCATTTCCCAAAGTCATGACAGTACACTCTTTTTGTAATTAATCGTCCTCGATTTCCAGATCATCGTATGTTTTCTGTATTATTTCCCTTATTTCACCCGCCATACGCTCTATTCTTTCCATTTTCTGTTCCATAATATATAAATCGTCGTAATTTACCGGTTCAACACTTGCTGCCAACACTTCTTTCGCATAGGTTATTAAATCCGCGGTTTCGTTATGAATCATGTTTAATTTTATACTCAGCATAATCACACCTCCAGTTTACATCGCCATTGTGAATGTATTTTCATACATATCTGTCCAAAATTCATTTCTTTCAGCATCATTTAAACTGTCATAGTAATAAGACATAAACATAGTGTTTACGTTCTTTGCCGTAACTTCTCCACCACCTCTCAAATTCTTTACCTTTGATAAATTCTTAAACAAGTCGCCGACTGTCATAATTCCGTTTCTCATCAACACATTTTCCGTTCTCTGTTTTAACTCAAGTTCCTTAACACTATCCTGAACGATTCTGTTGAGATGTCTAAAACTAAATCTCAACTTTCCATTATTAACTACCTTTACATTCTGTGTAATTATCTCCATATCTCTCTGAAAATCTGTCATATTTTTTCCTCCTTAAACTAATTCGTCACAAATTACATTTCCATTGTCATCATTTTCTATGTCTACAACTTCGTGTTTAATTCCCCACATATCTAGTAATTCCATTGTTGGTTCGGCATATCCACAGTCATAAAATCCCTCTATATCTTCCTTATCCCAATACTCATTAGGTTGTATATCATCGTGAGCAGCTTCATACCAAGCACCTATGCCAATTTGAATTGCTTTTTTCACTTCATCTGCCTTAGTTTCGTCATCAAACTTTATGACAAAATTACATTCGTTTTCGTCTGTATAACCTATAACCATTATTTGTCCTCCTTTATTATCCTTAGATTCTTAACACCTAGTTTCTCTTCTATTTCTGATATAGTCATTTCAGTTGGCTTATCATATAGTTCAATACCATCAAGTTTTATAAGATATACTTTTCCATTTTCCCACCAATTTGAAATCAAAGCACGTTTATAAACAGAATCTATATAAAGAACTATATATTTTTGTTCATCAGTAAAACAACACCTACGAAAATTACCATCATCACTGTATGCATAACGTATTACCCACATAAAATCTAATTCATTTTTACGTTCTTCAAACCACTCCTTACACGCAACAAATGAAAGTCCCCAATTAGTTACCCTTATAAAATCTCCGACTTTAATCATTATTCGTCCTCCTATCTTATACTTGGTTGACTATGTGTTTTAATTTATTCCTTTAGCCAATCACTATATTCCTTTAAAAATCTTGGTTTTATTTACCAACATATATCTTCTTGGTCTCTATCTTGCATTACACCACCAATAACACCAACGTGTCTGAACTTATAGCCTAATGCTTTATATCGTTCTTTTCCATCTTCTCGTGTAATATGAGTAATCTCTCCCCCAACCCATTTTCCAGTATCTTCGTCAATATAACCACCGTTAAATTCAAAGAAGATACTATTACGTCCTTCCATTGCAGCCTTTTTTATTTTATTATCAAAATACGCATATGCTTTCTCTTCGTGTTCCTTTCTGCCATTCTGATCCGCAAGCTTTTTCATTTCTAACGCCGTCATCATATTTTAATCTCCTTTCGCTTATCAAATGTTCGTTTTATTTATTCTTCAATTTCTATATCTTGTAATACTTCATCAAATGAATCTGCATAATCATAATATCTATCCAAATCTCTTCTGATATCATCTACGAGTTCATCTTCTAATATAGAATTACTTGAATAATCACTCATTTCTGATATGTAATTCCTCGCCCTATTTAATTCATCAATAAGATTGTTTATTAAATCTATTCCATTCATATTATTTACCTCCATTAAATATTCGTTTCCCTCAATTTCGTCATCTGTTGCCGAATACCATGCCCTAATTCCTGCGGTCACCGCCTCTTCTACCTTGTGTAAATCCGCCTCATTCTCAAATTTAACGGCAAAATTACAATCGTTACTGTCCGTATATGCTACTACCATATTCGTCCTCCTATCTTATATTTGGTTGACTGTGCATTTTATAATTTATTCCTTTTTACTCTTCAATATTACTGTAATCTACGATACATTCCACAAGTTCTCTGAAATACTTTAGCTCAGGATGATTTTCCCTTAACCACTCAAGTATTTCGTCATAATTTTCTTTTCCCTCATACCCAAATTCTTCACATATATCTTCGTATATATAGTCGTGATAATATATACCAAGTCTATCAACGATCTGTTCTATTGAATAAAAATCTTCACCTTCAATTCCGCCAAGATCTGCACCTTGGTTATCTATAAGTTGATATACCTTGCTACCTTCTCTATCCCTTGATGTTTCATAACAAAAATCAAACTCATTTAAAAATTCGCTCAAAAACATATTAATCATCTCCCTCTTCGATTATTACATCAAATAAATCTCTGCTGTCGTATTCATGCCACGCATCATCTGCCTTGTACTGTTCAATTCTGTCTTCTATAAACTCCTTTGCTTCGATTTCCGCCTCTTCTTCATCATCGAAATAATCCTCTACATCTCTTGAATCTCGCAGTTCCGTAGAATCATAATATACTTTGTAATAATACATACGTTCACCCCTCCTACCACACTTTTCTAATAAACTGATCTGTAATATCTTTAAATATTGCCGTTCCGCTATCTCCGGTTATATTCACTGCGTAATAACCATGTGGACAATATTCGTCAGGTTCGCCGTTTCCGTTTTCAAAAATCGGAATCGCATATTCTCCATAGTCGTCTTTTACATAGCGGATTTCCTTTAGTGCGTTGCCTGTTCCCGCATTTCTCGTAAGTCTGAGCGTCTCACAAATTGCTGTTAAAATTTCCTGTTTATTTTCCATATCAATTTACTCCTTTCTACTTTCCGTAAACAATTTCCTTGCGTCGTTTGTTAAACTCCTCACTTCTTTCGGCAAAATACTTGCCAATATCCGACACATATTCAACACATTCACAATACAGTTTCTGACTTTTGCTTTCCGTTCCCATAATCGCTGCATACGGATCAAATTCATTATTTGCCGTAAATTCAGCCATATAACTTTTGCACCAATCTAATTTTGCCAATAATTTTTCAAGTTCCATTCTTCACCCTCCTTAAAAAACCTCCTCTATAATTTCTAAGTCATCAGCTATGTTCCTTATGTAGTTCTCTGCATACTTCCTTGCGTTTTCCCCTACTTCTTCTTTAGCAATCATAGCTTTCTTTGCATTACGCCTGCTACTTTCCGCAATCATTGTGTATCCGTCACCGCCCATGTTGTAGTATTCAGGACAGAATACCTTTCCATATAGCCAACCACTATCATCATAAGTTCGTGTCAGTTCCACAACCTCACAATTAATAACATAACCGCCATTTCGCTTATCATATTCATCGGATACCCTAATTGCATCTGAGTTATAATATACCGGTTTGTTTAATTTAAAGAATCTCTCCATATTAAATCACCTCAATTACCTTTCCTTTGTACTGTGGATACGTTTTAATGATTGTCATTGTCGTCACAACCATTTCTTTTCTGCATGTAATACTGTTATACATCAGATGTAGTATCAACTTTGAATTTCCGTGATACCATGTTTTCGCTTCTTCATATGTAGGTTCATGTTTAGGGAAATCTGTTCCCCAAACAAAACCGTTTGCCTTACCCATCCATACTCTCTTTTCCCACAATTCCTTTGTGGAAACATCGTAAAATCCATAAACCATTAACTCGCCTCCCTTAACGCTTTAATTATCTTTAATCCGAATTCTCCCTTGACCGCATCATATCCAAGTTCTGTTTCATGTCTGCCACATCTTACCGCCCATTCTGTCTTACACCAAACTTCGTGGAACATATTCCACACAAAGTCTTCCCTTGTAGGTTTGTACTCAAGCGGAGATGTAAGGGAACTAACCCACTTATTTCCTACTGTTACAGTACATTTTCTGTCTTTGCATTCCAAACCATGTTTCACAAAATGGTCATACATAATCTTTAGCTTTGGTATGGTTACATACTGCCTTTCCGTTGACCAATGCTTTTTGTTTTCCTTGCACCAATCAATAAACTCCTCAAATGTGGTTTCGCTTAACTTCATACTTACCGCTCCCTTCTGTACATATCAATCACATCTCTTATTAATACCAGTCCAACTAATCTGATTTCCGAACACCATATGATATCCGTTTTCCGCTTTCTCCGCCTCTTCCCTTGTCGGGTAATCATACTCGTCACGCTCTCCGTTGTACCAAATAATTATTAGCCTATACACAGTTGCCACCACCTTTCTTTTATTTTCCTTATGTTACTATCAACACCCACAAGTTTTACCTTGTGGGCATTGTAGAAACACAAAGTTTTTTATGCTGTCATTTCGTAAACATTATCTGAAAGTTTATCTTCCGGAGAAACCACTGTTGCGTTGATTTCCTTTACCATATTCAGTAATTCCGAACCTTCGCCAATGTCCTTAGAAACTATTATTACTTCATGTATTGATGACGGAAGCACTATATATCCATCAGGAAACCTCTTCTCAAGTTCCTTTTTTGCAGCGATTATAGAAGCTGCTCCGTAACACTTTTCTTTATTTGTTACAACCCACATCTGCGGATTTTCTTCTTTGACGCCAAACAGCATTTCCATCATTCCCATAACCTCATAATCAAGGTTTTTAATTCCATCCCTAATCAATTTCTCTTTTGTAATTCCCCACTTCTCAAGCAACTCCTTAGTTACCTTAATAGATCCATTTTCCACAATACCCTCAATGTAAGGAACTAGAATTAAATCCGGGAATCCGTATTTTTTCGCAGTAGTCTTAATGTCGCCTCCTACTTCCTTGTTATATAGGCGGACTCTAATCTTGTCTTTTACCTTTTCATAATCATTAATCACATCAAAAATCTCCTCATTATAACCCGCTGGACAACTTCCTTCAAAACCTCTTACCATATCAATCGCCTCCTCAATTGTTCTTTCGTTTTCATAATACTCATCAATATAAACCACCGGTGACACTTTTGTTTCCGTAGGAAGCATTATTCCTATCTTAGGAACTCCGTTCTTTGTTACTTCCTTAACCTGTCCATTAACTGCCTTTGCTACTTCCTCTGCATAAAATCTCTTTTCCATAATTTTGTCCTCCGTTTATAATCTTATAAGGTATCCCTCAGCTTCAAGTTCCTCGATTCCCTTTGCGGTAACACTCAGCAAACCCCAATCCCATTCGTCTGTAGAATTGTGACAACTGCAGCCTCTACCACATTTGCGGTTAGCTTTGTATTCAAAAGAAAAGTTAACACCTTTTCCCCACTGTGCTTTTGTAACCGCTAACACGTCTCCCTTTGGCGTAATCAGGTAACCAAAGGAATCGTGACCTTTAATTGCATATGCGGTATAACCATTTTTCGCCGCATACTCTAATATTTTTCTAACCATATTAATTTCTCCTTTCTCTAACATCTTGCAGCTATAAAGTCGTTTGCCTTTGCAATTTCCATATCATCCATAAGACATTCAAAATGGATCAGGTTGAAGCAGTCACTTGTTTCGAATTTGATGTGATAATCTCGGCAGTATTCTTTAAATCTGCCCGCAGTTTCCTTTGCCAATTCCACATTTACCCATCTTTTCATATGTTTTCCCTCCTTAGTAAATCCATTTTCCCTTGTCAACATTCCAAATTGCCCCATTGCCGTCCTGATATTCATCATTGATGTCATAGTCATATCTCAGACATCTATCACCACCAAACACGATTTCCTTTTCCGTTCCCTTGTCCATTGCATAGCGTTCTCTAAATCCGCCTTTCGCATACGCCTTATTTCTCTCATTCATCATAATGCCACCACCCTTCTATAAAGTGCCCCCGCTTCCGAAGCGCAACAATCGTCGTTTGCATTTTCCACAAAGTCTTTCAGATAATCCGCCAACCCTTTGCGGTCGTTATAAAGTTCCATTGTGGTTTCCCTCACGCAGTCCTCAATATCCGCATCATACAATTCGTAGTAATCCCACGTTTCCATAAATTCCACAATTTCCCTTGCCAAGTCGCTCATTTTTTATTTCCTCCTTTTTACATAATGCCCACTTCAACCATGCTGCAATATCCGTTGCGACTTACAATGATATGGTCTAGTAGGTCTAAATTCAGCATCTTTAACGCATCCTTTAACTTTTTTGTTATCACAATATCATAATCACTTGGGTTTAAATCTCCACTTGGGTGATTGTGTGTTAATGCGCAACTAACACCGCCCACCAAAAGCATTAACTGGGCGATTTCCCTTACCGGCACAATAGATCTATTTATGCTTCCCGCACTGATTTCGCTTACGCAAATCGGTTTATTTGCCCCGTCAAATACCACCACTGTAACCACCTCTTGCGCTCTTTCGGGCATTTTCATTGCCCTTGTTATTTGATAGATACAATCGGGCGTTGTTACTTTTCTCCGCCTATCCACCACATAGTTTGTCTTTTCCATAACTACATAAGGTGTTTCGTCCTCGCTGAGATATACAGTAGCTTTGTTAATGTTTCCCATTTCCGCCACCTCCAATTTCTCGCATACTAATTATTTCTCGCTTGTCCACAACCTTTATAAATCCGCTCGGCATCCGACAATACATCATATTCGGACGGTCAAACGGAATATGGATATGGACACAACGAATTGTTTCCCTTTTCATTTCCGCCCCTACTCCATAGGCAATTACGATTTCTGTCATATGTACTCCTTTCTTGATTGGGTTTTTGTTTCCATTTTCGGCAACAAGGCGTTCTCAGTTCCTTGTTACCGACCTATGAAGACAAAACAACTCGTTACCACTCGTAGCTATTTAATAATTGTGATTAATCCGCAACGTTTCATTTCGCACAGCCAATCATCAAATTCGCCATATTCTGACTTGTCGATTTCTGTTGCGTAATAGGACATTAAACCTACAATGTCCATTTCCTTTTCCTTGTATCCCTTAAAATCAGTACAATCTAATTTATATTTCGGCATTTTAATTCCCTCCTTCTATGATTCCTATTATTTCGTTTCCGTTTTCACTCCATATAGGGATTATCATTTCTCCGATTTCCCTTTTATCACTATCATAATAAGCCCATAAATTTCCGTTTGTATCTTCAATAGTGATTCGGTAATTTCCATTTGCATTTTCACAAGAAACCACCTTACAACTTTCTGTTTCCGTTTCTGTTTCCCTAATCCATGTAAATACATTCCATGGAGCATACTTAGGTTTTTCGTTTCCGTTGTTTATCACAGTATCTATATAACTTGCACCAACCCATATAAGTGGAATCAAGCAAGTTATATAGATTATGCATTTCTTTTTCATCATAATTAATTCCGTCCCTTCTGTCAACGTTAAATTATTTCTCTTACCGCAACCATTATCCGGGAAACTTCCGCTTCCGTTTTGCTTGCGTTAATCTGTGTGATGAATTTTTTCACCACAGTTTCAGGCTTGCAACATAACAGTTCCCTTGTTGCTGTCCTTGCAAATTGCCTATACATTTTCAGATCTCTACTCATATTTTTTCCTCCTTTGTGTTATATGATAACCATGATTATTTTCAGAATAAATTTCTTTATACATTTCCCTTTTTATAAAGTCTTTATCGTTATAACTTAACATGGTAGACTTAGGGAGTTTTACCTTACTATATGAAAACACTTTTCCATTATGTTTTAATGCCCACGCCCGAGCTTCATTAAAAGAACGGCATGATTTTACTTTCATGCCGTTTACCTTGATAATATACATCAATATGTCACCTCCATTATCCCATAAATTGTGCAATTATATGGGATATCTTTCCACGCTAAATCTGTCGCAGTTTCCCTATCTGGTGCATAAACATACCCAAAATCCATAGCTTCATCTCTCTCATACGGACTTACATCATCATAACACCACGAATATTCCCATTTCTTTTGCATAATATTACCTCGCTTCCCTTTAAAAATTAGACAAGATGTCTGTATAGATACCGTTATAATTCCGTAGAATTCCCTTTTATTAGGTTGCAACACCTAACACCACCCTTTACACGGTTGCTGGTCAAGGATATACAGAGCGTATTCTCGCTTTCGCTCGATACCATCTTGTCTTATTAGTGTGATAGGAATCGAACCTATTTGATTACTCGTCAAACTTTCATCAAGTATACCACAAAAAATGCAGACTCAATTACTGTCTGCACATTGTTTTATACCACACCAACATTTGGTACTGTCGTTATTATCCCACTTTATCTCACACCTTTATCGTGTTTATTGTCGCTATGGTGACTTATACACCCACTTTACTCGCATACAAGTACGTCATTCGACTTTGAAACCCACTATCCCCGACAACAGTTACGGTCATAGCGGACGGACTTCCACCGTAGGCATAATTATATCATGCCCGGATACAAAATCTACGTGGTTCAATAGTATCCCACGCTTCCACGCAATTGCAGCTTATTATCCTCGCCACTGCTTTATTCGCCTTAGTCGCCCATATCTCAGGACATACAATCGTGACGGTCGTATCTGTACGTTCCCAACTACCGTCTTACACCTCATTCAGGCATACACCAACCCTTACGAAAAAGGACAATTTGAGGTAGCGTTTATCTAGGGTAACCGCACCCAGTTTTCGCTACAACACGCTTTATATCTCGCCACCCAAACCACGCTAAAAAAACATGATCCACTATGGGTAACTTCACATATTCCGAGACTTACCACCTCGTGTCACATTTTGCACATGTTTGCGAACACACGCAAAATAGACCAACGCCGAACGTACACCATACACCCACAACAAAGCCCTTAGGGACGCAATCCCGTGCGTTTACATACACGGCTTATCCTCAAAGTCAGATTCGTATCCTCAACAAATACATACGCAACAACACCTAAATAAGCATGTTATAACGTGCGCTGACATTCGCCAATTCAACTACCACGACCACGACATTACTCTGCCGATACTGCCACCACAAAAAGCGGTAGACCTTCACGTAGTAATACACCATACGTCAATATCTCATGACGACGCAATATGAATTTTTCAAGGTACAATCGCACCAAACTTCACCCTAAAAAGGGAACGCTTACGCCCGAATAATGCACGTTCACAAACGGGTCAAGGATACTTGCACGTCAAAGCGTGTAGACATACACTTGGCAATCCCTAACAGCCTTGGATACTTGCACGACAAAAGCGTGTAGACATCGATATTCGCCATTCTTATGCACCAAAAGCGCAAACTATAAAGTTTTCAATGTGCTACCGCTGACCGCCTTTTATTGACGGTCGGCACGCTCAGAGCCTAAAGCCTATTTATAGTCGCTCTGACGACTTAAAAATATCGGTTTGTGGTTATGGTTTAAGCGTTCTTTTTAGCCTTTTCGGCACACTTGCGGACATAATCCGCAAACTTAGTGCTATTAAATGCAGACTTATTGTTGTCGTAAATCTTGCGCAGAATAGCCTCAGAAAAAGCCTTAGGTGCAAGTGCGTCAATAATCTTTCCACTCTTTACGGCAGAACTACCCTTGCGGAAACGGTCAGCATTGACCATATAGTGCTGAACGTTTTCAGCGGTAGCGTCAGCAAGCCCAAACTCAACAAAACGTTTAGCAAGTGCGTCAGCGTATGCAAGATAAGCGTCGTCCGTTGGATTAAGGACGTACTCAGCATAAGCCTTATATAGCGCACTATCCTTGTTGTTAAACAGTGCCACACCGTCAGCGATAGCCTTGTCTGTAGCCGTAACCATAGCATTATATGGCGCAATAAGCTTATTATAAGTCGCCTTGTTTGTAGCAAGTGACTTTTCAATGTCAGACTTTGAGCGCACAATGCCCTCAGTCTGTCCGAGTGCAAGCTTAATAAGTTCTTCTTCATCCGTGCGGATACAGTCAGAATATGACTTTGTAGCTTTTTTAGCCTTGTCAAGCTCGATAGTACGGTCAAAAGTCGCACCAAAATAAGCGCTAATGACGTTACGTGTAGCCTTGAAAGTAGTTGCATTGAATTGAATTTTTGTAGTTTTCATAAAAGACCCCTTTTCTCCCACTGATAGCCGTGGGCGCAAAATATTTGTGATATAGTGATAGATATAGTTATTTCATAAAAACCACAAACCGATATTAAGTTGAAAATGTGCAGTCAAGGAATTTTCTAAACAATCCGCAAGCCCTTGTGAGTGGTTCGTGTTCCTTGTTTGATTGTAGCTTTAGAATAGATGAACCATGATAAACTGCAACCACCCGGTAAACCCTTGTAAAATAGCCATTTTACCAAACTTTAAAGAGGGAACTTTCCGGCTGCTGACATAATAAATAGGGGGGTATTTTTCACGAAAAAACGTTGTTTTTTTGCCTTAATCATACAAGCTATTTCACATTCACACTTCCCAAATTTTCCCTTTCAAACCCACAAAAAAAGAGCCATTTCTGACTCTTGGGGAAAATCGGGGAAAATATCGAAGCAAGGGGGATTTTTCATATAAAATATTAATATATATTGTAGGGCGGGAAATTTCGTATAAGGGGGCGGGGGCGAAATAATGGGGCGAAATTCCTAATCATTATGGGCGATGAGGTGTTTGCGGATCATGGCGTCTTTGCGGTCGATGGCTTCGTTGAGGCGTTTTATTTGGGAATCTTTAAACTGAATTTGTTCTTTATAGAAGCGGAGCTGCTCCTTGTAGAATTCTTCGGTTTCTTGGTGGTGGGCGTCCTTGCGGGCGAGGCGGGCTTGGAGTTGGGTGATGATTTCCTCTTTAAGGTCGAGGCGGGTTTGGAGGATGCGGGTGTCGAGATCATCATCTGTGGGTGGGGGCGAGAGAACATTGATGATGGGGCGGAGAACCTTGTTATAGTCGTGGTCGTGGTGGCGGGTTGTGGAAAAAACTAATTTAATAGTACTGAGGGAGACGGCTTCACCATTTTCTTCGGTACGGGTGGCGATCTCCTGATAAGTAATATTTTTTTCAAGGCGAAGAGCTTTTAACTCTTCTATCAACTCCTGCTTTTTTATATTAACCAATTTTAACCTCCTTTTAAACTTTACTAACCGGGGAAAACTAAATATTATTATACAAGAAAGGAAATACGATTGACAAGGGGTGTTGGAAAGAGTATAGTATGAATCGAACAGATGTACGATTGGAGGTATGGGGAGAAATGAATAAATTAATAAAATGGATTAATGATGGAGATAGCATATGGATTAGGATTCGAGAAGGAGATGTTTTTCAGTTACAGGCAAATTTGATAGTGGATGCATTGGTAATGGAGGGAGATGTTATTAACATTGGTGCAGGTGATTTAGATATATGGATTAAAGAATCGGAGATTCGGGAATTACCGGAAGATAATATAATACAAGTAGGAATGTTTGAGATGGGAGTATAGTCGTTGACAAGGCTATACTCCTATGTTATATTATGGGTGAAAGGAGGAAATTAATATTAAAATGAGGTGATTTTCTTAGATAAGGGTGACAAGATCAGGGGCTTCGTAGGTGTTTCTCCGAGAGGTAGACGATATATAGATAGGCGGATTTGCCAAAAATCCCCCATTTTTCGCCAAAACGCCACACAGAAAATGACGAAAAAATCGCTCAAAATTCACAGATAATGACGAAAATCACAAAAAATGACGAAGATTATGAACAAACTATGAACAATAGTCTGACAATTTAAAAAGGAGATTTCATTGAAAGAGACATGGATTAATTATAATACTGGTGAAATGAGAAATGATTTGATTTTCCCAGAAGAATTAAAAAAAAGACAAAAGAAAAAGGAAAATCAAATAAAGGGATATGAATATGTCCAAAAAGAAATTTTACCATTTCCTACTTTTCTACAGGAGGAATATGGTAATTTTATACATACTAGATATTTGGCTTTATTGGACAAATTAGATTATGATGTTGCTACTGCTTTTAGATTTGTATATTTATGTACCTATATGAATTATAATGATGGATATATAATTTGGAATAATAAAAAAATAAACAATTCTTGTTTGCAACATATCTTTAATGTTAATCAGAATACAGTAACTAAAATCAAAAAGAAACTATACGAAATGGAATTAATATTTACAGACGAAAATAATAATATATATGTTAATAATGAGTATTGTTATAAGGGGGATGTTTCTGGAAATAAATTATATAAAAATCATTTTACTCGTATATTTAATGACAGTATTAGGGAATTATATAATAAAACCCCGGATCCTAGAGAACATCGTTCATTGGGGAAACTTCTGCTGCTACTGCCCTACATTAACGTCTTCCACAATATTATCTGTCTAAATATTAAAGAAAAAGATATAGAAAAATTAATACTACCGAATTCGGCACAGATGGATGAAATACTTCATATAAGCTCTAGGAATTATATAAGGCAGATGTCGGAATTGCTGAGTATTGAAGTTGCTGGCGAACCTGCAATACTAGCTATTAATCACAAGAACGTTAGAATGTATGCAGTTAATCCTCGAATATATTACGGGGGTACTAAGTTAAGTGATGTGACGACACTTAGCGAATATTTCAAGGCTAAGGGCGGTCTTGATTAAATATGTTATAGGAGGGTGCATTGTGAATATATCTAAAGAATTATTTTCCGAATGCATTAGATCATTAGAGTCAATAACCCACGACTAAAGTCGCAGGCTTGTAAAAGCTTTTATTGACTAGCCTAAGTTCTTCGAGAACTGCGTTATTTTTGTTATCATACCCGTGGGCGTTTGCTCTAACTCACGGCTCTATGGAGGCTCTGTAAACAGTTCTGATGGGTAGGAACAGTCAACCTCGGTACGGCTATAGCAAGCGATTATAACATTGGCGAAGGGCAACTAACTCAGGAATAGGAGATAAATTATATGTTAGTTTATGTACTAAACAAAAATGAAAAACCATTAATGCCTTGTAATCCAACAAAGGCAAGAAAATTGTTAAAACAAAATAAAGCAAAAGTATTAAGAATTGAACCATTTACGATCCAATTATTATATGGAAGTAGTGGTTATAAACAAAATATTACTCTTGGAGTAGATGCTGGAAGCAAACATATTGGATTGTCAGCAAGTACACCAATAAAAGAATTGTACGCTGCCGATGTAGAACTTAGAAATGATATTGTAGATTTGTTATCTACTCGTAGACAAAACAGACGAACTCGTAGAAATCGAAAAACAAGATACAGAAAATGTAAATTTTTAAATAGAGTTAAGTCAAAAAATAAAGGATGGTTAGCTCCATCTATAGAGAACAAAATCGATGCTCACTTTAAGAGTATAGCACAAGTAAATAAAATACTACCAATAACAAATATAGTAGTCGAGACAGCAAGTTTTGATATCCAGAAGATTAAAAATCCAGAAATCTCCAGCAAACAATATCAAGAAGGTGATCAATTAGGATTCTGGAATGTAAGAGAATTTGTGTTATGGAGAGATAATCATACTTGTCAATGTTGCAAAGGTAAGTCCAAAGACAAAATACTTAATGTGCATCATATAGAAAGCCGTAAGACCGGTGGTGATGCCCCAAACAATCTTATTACGCTATGTGAGACATGTCATACAGGTTATCATAAAGGAACTTTAAAATTGCCATCGTCCATAAAAAGAGGTGCGTCATTTAAGGATGCTACTTTCATGGGGGTCATGAGATGGAGTTTCTATAATAGACTTAAGAAATTATATTCAAATATAAGTATGACATATGGGTATATTACAAAGAATACTCGTATAGAAAACGGTTTACCAAAAGAACATTACATTGATGCGCTGTGTATATCTGGACATCCTAAAGCTAAACAACTTGATTACTATTATTATCAAAAACAGGTTAGGCGTAACAATAGACAGATATATAAAGCAAATATATTAAAAGGAGGTAAGAAAAAATTAAATCAAGCTCCACGGTATGTAAAGGGATTTCAACTATTTGATAAGGTAAAGTATGATGGTGATTCTTATTACATATTCGGAAGAAGAAGTAACGGATATTTTGATATTCGAAAACTTGATGGTACAAAAGTTAATAATGGTAGTATTAATTATAAATATCTTAAAAGATTAGAAAGTAGAAGAAACATGTTAACAGAAAGGAGAAGCCGTTCTCCTCTCATGACTGAAGTCACGAGTCTCCGAACGGTATAATTAGAATGAAGGATTAAAACAAATAGCATAAATAATAATAAATATAAGAACCGTAGGAACTACGGGGATAGCCCGGTAATGAAGTAGACGTTGGTTTGCTAGTCCCGGGAACCATGTGACTTTAGTCATGTGAGGTTCAGGAGTTATGGAATATAATTATCACAAAGGAGTAAATTAACCATGAGTGAATACGGACTAAAAATCCAGAACTACTCTGCCGGTTCAATATTTGAAGTTGAACAGGGGGTACGTTATAGGTATGACACCAAAAATGCAATGTTAACAAATAGTCTTTTCAAGGACTTTTTAATAGATAATGGACTTAAGGTATGGAAAGGCGAATCTACTCGTGACATTATCTGTATAGAATTTAAGTATGGGTCAAGATCCTATGAAGAAGAAATAAAACACATAAATAAACTAGCAGTACAAAATCGACTCGAACGTAAAAGAATACGTTCTCATGGAATAAAACATCAGATTGAAAGTGTGGAAAATAGAAAACATCAGATTGCCAGACTTCGCCAACAGGCTGAATTAAATAAAGATAAATATGTAAAAAAATCTGCCGATGAACTTAGAATAGATTTTTACACTAAAGGCGTAACTATAAAATATCCAAAATATAACAAGAAGACTAACTCTTACGATTATGAGAATGTATTATATAAAATGTTGTATAGAACCCCGGGAAAAGCAAAGAAAGGTAGTTGTATGTTTATTCGTTCGGGACTTTATAAAAAGGCTCACGATTTTTTATGGATGGGATTGAAACTCCCAAAAAAGAATGCGCCTATAGTTGAAATCGGCGCATATTCCTCTCTCGTTACTAGTTCAATAGAAGGATATGTAAAGGTTGAACCTGAGAATATATTAATACTTAAAGACGTTGATTCGTTCTTTAAAACAAAAGTTTTAAGTGTGGAACTTGATGAAAACAAGCATTGTAAAGCTGTTGAAAAAGATAATTATGAAGTAAAAAATACTTTATTCGATGGGCAGGCATTAATAGATACTAGTGTATTTCCGGAATGGGGAAACGGATATATATTGTTAAGACATCACTTTTTTAAGGCCGCAGCATTTCATACAAAGATACAAGATTATTTCAAGGATTACTTTGGGGATAAATATGAAACCGCCACAGTTACAGATATGTGGGGTAATGAGCATTTGGCAAAAGAGATCAAATTAATAACAACTGATAATGCCTGTAAATTTCTAAAATTCAAGGATACTACGTATGAATATTGGTCAAACAAGGTTCGTGAAAATGGATGTAAGTTCGGCATAGTAAAAACTGCACATGCCAGTAAACTCGGAGACAAACAAAGAATGAGTTATCAGATGGTCAACGCTTTGAACATCAACACAATGCCGGAAGTATTGTCTGACAGTATAGCGTACATAGTTAAACTTAAAAATAACGATGAGGAATTTCTTAACTATCTGCGTAAGAATGCAAATTTTTCAAATGACTATCAGGTATTATTGGCATTGTGTGAGCAAAATCCCGCATTTATAAATTGTGATTATTTTCGTGAAAGACGAACAGATATTATATATTCTTACACTAAAGAAATAAAAGTTGGGCATGTAATACAGAATGCGGACAACTTGGTTATTGTTGGTAATCCGTATGGTATGCTGCTCCACTCTGTTGGTGAGGATGCATTAAGTGATCCTACGTTTGAACATGAAGATGGATGCATACAGTGTTATACCGGGCGATTTGCTGACGGAGAATATCTGGCGGAATTCAGATCACCATTTAATAGTAGGGCAAACTTGGGATATGTTCATAATCATTATCATCCGTTGCTATTTAAATACTTTAATTTAGGAACTCAGATTATTGCGGTTAATATGATTAGCACTGATTTCCAAGCGAAAAACAATGGCAGCGATCAGGATAGCGACCAAGTCTATGTAACAAATGAAAAAAGTATTGTGGAACACGCTAAGTATTGTTGCTCACACTATCCTACCGTAGATAATAATATTCCTATGGAAAAAAATATTTATAGTAGAGATCTAATTAATTTTGCTACTATAGACAATAAACTGTCGGCAGCTCAATTAGATATAGGCGAATCTTCTAATGTCGCACAAATTGGATTGAGTTATACATATAATGATTTTGGAAAAGAATTCGAACACCTTGTAGATGTATTGGCGGTATTGGCGCAGTGCAGTATAGATAATGCCAAGAAAACTTTTGATGTAAACATTCATTCTGAAATTCAGCGAATAAAAGAAAAAATGAATATAAAGGAATTTGGTTATCCGGCATTTATGGGAGAAATAAAACCTGAGATACGTAAGAAGGTAAATCCAAATATAGTTTGTCCTATGAATGCAGCGTTTAGAATTAAAACAAAGAAAAGGGTATATGACTCTCCTGCTATTCCAATTTCCGAGTTTTTTTCACCGGCAAAAAACTGTGTTGATATAAAAAAATCAAGAGCTATTGAGAAATATATAGAAAAATATAATTTGAAATTATTAGGTTTTAGAAAAGAAGTGAATAACGAAAACGAATATGATTTAGATAATTGGCTTCTTATTCGTAATGATTATGATGAATTAATTGCGGATCTTAGAAAAATTACATTGTCTGGAAAATATCAGGGGTTAATGAGTTGGCTTATAAACAGAGCCTTCATAATGACGCCGGAATTAAAAAGAAATAAAAAAATTGTAAATACAAAATTGAATAAAAACAGACCGCTTCTGCTTAAAGTTTTATATGATATTAGCCCAAAAACCTTCTTAAAATGCTTTAAAAACTACCCTACTTGATTAATTTAATCCTTAAAAAACCTATGGAAATCCCTTGTTTTTTGACGATGGTCATAACCTTCTTCTGAGAAACATGAGGGATTTCCTCTGAAAAGGAGTGATTAAGCTGCGAAGTATAATGACTGACAATCTTAATGTATGTTATTTTTGTGGCGCAACTGAGAACGTGGATCTTCATCATTGCGTTCATGGAAAAGACTGGCGAAAGCTAAGTACTCAGTATCACCTTTTAGTGGGGTTGTGTACACAATGTCACAGGGGCAAAGATGGTGTACATGGAAAGTTTGGACAGGAAAAGGATTTACTATTAAAAAGCGAAGCACAATTAGCGTGGGAGGCAAGACGTGTAAAAAGGAAAAAGTCAACTCCCGAAAATGTTAGACAAGAATGGATAGATATTTTTCAGCATAATTTTGTTGCTGAATATAATGAGTTAATGGAAAGAAAGGAACAAAAGGAAAATGAATAATAAGGAATTTATAAAGAAGATTGCGGCGGAGACCGGATATAGTCAGGGGAGTATAAAGGAAGTATTTGAGGCTGCGGAGGCAGTACTGATCGAACAGTTAAAGACTGATGATGAGGTAAAAGTAATCAAGGGAATTACAATTGTGCCACATGTTCAGGATGCTCATGTTATCCCTAATCCGTTTAGTGGCGGAACAACTGAAGTTCCAAAGAGAAGAATTATTAAGGCTAAATTTAGCCAGTCTCTTAAAGATGTAGTAAAAGAATGCTAACCCTCCTATAACATATATATAGCCCGACTGTAAAAACGGTCGGGTGATTTTTTTTGAGTGAAAGGATAAAAATATAATGGTAGAAGTTACAAAATCAGAAGTTAATTTTTTAGAAGGTAAAGGTTGTAGATGGCACGAAGAAATTTTTTCCACGGTTAATAGAAGACATTATTATGCTGTGGAAATTCCGTGGGTGATTAATTATTTACAGAAATATAGGAAGGAAGTGACATCTTGACCGAATTAAAAAGACTTACCGGAGAATCTGATGAGGAAGTTGTTTTTCGTATTTGCCAAGATAAAGATGAACTTGGCACTTGGGCTGAGGTGGCAGATATATTAAACAATATACTTGGTTTTGAATATACCGAATCAAAATATAGAAAACAATATCAGGCGTTTGAAAAAATTCTTAATGCTAATAAGAAACATATATTTAGCAATGAGTTTGTAGATAGTATAGACGAAAAGAGACATGAATTATATATGGAGCGTCAGCGTCTTAGTGACGAACGTACTTCACTAAATCGACAGCTTAGGGAAAATGCTCGTAGTGATGCGAATTATGAAATACTTATAGACGCTATAAAAAACTCTGCTCTCTCTTCTCTCCCACCTATAGAAGACAATCTTATGATTGTTCCGGGGGTGGAGGATATGATTGTAGTACTTTCAGATTTACATATAGGCTTAAACGTGTCAAATAATTTTGGAGAATATAATATTGATATTGCTCGAGATAGGCTTGGGGATTATAGAGATGAAATAATTAAAATTCAGAAATCCAAGTGTTGTCAGAATGTCTATGTGGTAATTCTTGGGGACTTAGTCAACGGTTCAATTCATAGTACTACACGATTAGAGAATAGAGAAAATACGATTCGACAGACACAGATTGCTGCAGAACTTATAACTAATTTTGTTTATGAAATTGCCGGTAACTTTGAAAAAGTCTATATAAATAATGTTGCAGGCAATCACAGTCGTATTGGCTTGAAAGATGATGTTTTGCGAGATGAGCGATTAGATAATATTATACCGTGGTATATGAAAGCAAAATTAGAACATATAAATAAAATTATATTTATGGATCAGTATAATGTTGATCCTACAATTGGAGACTTTTCAATTAGAGGAAATAAAATCGTAATAGTACATGGAGACTATGATACATTCAGTGAGTCTGGAGTTGCCAAGCTAACAATGATGCTTAGGTACATTCCAGACATTATTATTATGGGGCACTTACATCATTCGGAATTTACGAATGTGGCAGACGTGGACATAGTAAGAAGTGGAAGTCTTTGTGGGGCATGTAACGATTATGAAGTCTCAAAACGAATATATGGAAAACCGCAACAGATGGTTTTAACAATTGGAGATGAAGGCATTACTAGCTTTTATCCTATAAAATTCAAATAGAAAGGACTGATATTCAAAAATGAGTAATAGCAGTTTGGTAGATTATACAGACATAACATCACACAAGACAAGTCCTCGTATGGATAAGATTAGAAAGATTACTATTCATCATATGGCAGGAAATCTTAGTGTTGAAGAGTGTGGGGAAGTTTTTCATAACAGAGATGCTTCCACTAATTACGGAATCGGAAATGATGGAAGAATTGGTTTATATGTAGATGAGTGCGATAGAGCATGGGCAACAACCGATCCTGATAATGACCATCAAGCTATAAATATAGAACTTGCTAATGATGAGATTGGCGGAAATTGGCACGTTTCTGATAAAGTTATTAATAGGTGTATTGACTTATGTGTTGATATTTGCAAGCGTAATGGAATTGAGAAGCTAAACTTTACAGGCGACGAAAGTGGTAACTTAACAATGCACTGCTATTTTATGGCAACAGCTTGTCCGGGATCTTACCTTAAAACAAAATTTAAATATATAGCTGACAAGGTAAATGAAAGATTAGGTTCGACACCTATCCCGAAGCCTAATGGTGATATGTGGGCGGGAGCATATCCTTCTCTTCCTGAGAGAGGATATTATCTTACCGGTGATGGATATAACACATATGTTGGTTATCAGAATGATATTAAATTAATTCAGCAGTATCTTAATTGGGCTATAGACGCAAAGCTTGAAGTGGATGGTTATTATGGAAACGCAACTACGAATGCGGTTGAGTCATTCCAAAGAAAAGTTGGTTTAACTGCTGATGGATCGTATGGTAAAGACACTTTAAGTGCTGCGAAAAAATATAAAAAGAATTCTGCTTCCAAAAAATATTCTGGCGCTCTTCCGACGAAAGATTTAGTTCCGGGTAGTGTTGGCTTGCAGGTAAAAGACTTACAAAACTTTTTAAATTGGTATGGAAACTACGGTTTAGAAATAGATGGAAGTTATGGAAAATTAACAACTTCCGCCGTGAAAAATTTCCAAACATCAGAAAAAATTTTAGTTGATGGTATGTTTGGAATTCAAAGCAGAACAACTGCAAAAAAATATACATAGTAAATAATTGATTCTCAAATATATCATGCCCTCTGCTGTCTTCGGACAGGCTAGTGAAAGACGGCATTGACTTGTATGGTTAATGTGTAACGATTAGACATGCGTGTCGAAAGTTTTAACTGCGAAAGGCGATAGATATATTGGAAACTTAAGGTGTCAAAAATGGCTTGTTAATCTACTATTATTGCATTAACACGTCATTTTTGGCACTTTATAGAGCAGGCATAAAACTTCTCAACCTTTAGCATAGGGGAGTGTCATTATAAAGTGTTGAATATCTCTAATGGGATATTAGTATGATTAAAAGGATGGTGAAATTGTGGCTACGAAGACCATGAGAAAAATCGGTGAAAAGTCAACTGGTTCAACTAGTGATAAAATCACCGGACTTAAAGATATTAGGGAACAAATAGATAAGATAGAAAAATTATTTCAAAAGCTAGAAGATAAAGATCAACTTCAGTGTTTGGAAATTCTCGGTGTTGGTTCAAAGTATTATACGTGTCAACATTGTAATAAGGTAAAAAAGAAAAGTGATTTCTACTCTTCTACCGCTCCAAATTGTGCAAGTCAAATAACTGATGGATGTAAACAGTGTGCTGCTGACATCGCAATGCCGACGGTACATGGAGAAAAGCAACAGCCAACAAAAAAAACAGTTGACGATGCTTGTTATTTTCTCGATAAGCCAATGCTTGATTCATTGTGGGATGCTTCATTACTTGAGGCTGCTAATCAAGCAACCGGAAAAGTAAAGTCTAATGTGTGGACAAGCTATATAAAAAATGCTGCTATGCCACAGTATTATACATATACATATAGGCAGTCTGATAATTATACTGGTGGTATGTTAAGTATCGAGAATTTGGCAGAAGATGCTCTTCCAAAAGATCAAGAAATACTTGAGCAGTTTGAAAAGAATAAGAATGACGTATTACGGTTGTTAGGTTATCTTCCTTTTGAAAAAGAGAAATTAGCCGACCAACCGTTTTTATATTCTCAGCTAATCGGATTCTTAGATTCTGATGAAAATGGTAATGATGATATGATGAGAACCTCATCTATTATCAGTATTGTACGTGGATTCTTACAGATAAATCAGATTGATGATATGGTTGCTGATTTAGTACAAGATCCGAGAAATGCTGAAAAAAACATTGCTACGGTTAAGGCTCTTCAAGAGATGAAAAAGAATATAACTATGAATGTTACTAAACTCGCAGAGCAAAGTTGTATTTCGCTTAAAAATAGTAAAAATTCAATTAAGGGTGAAAATACGTGGACTGGTAAGTTGAAGAAAATTAAAGATTTAAATCTTCGAGGATCGGAAGTAAATGGTTTTGATATTGATACATGTCGTGGTATGCGACAAGTTCAAGAAATATCTGATGCTTCAATAATGAAACAATTGGCTCTTGATGAATCGGAATGGTCTGATATGGTAGCAGAAATGAGAGTTATGAATCAAGAACTTAGACAAGAACGTGACCAATATAAAGAAATAAATAGAATACTTCTTCGAGAAAATCTCGATCTTAAGGATTATCTTGAAGAGAATAAATTAGATTCAAATATGGAATATATAAATTTACAAGAAGTTTATTCTGTATTTGGTGATATGGAGGAGGAAGACGCAGATGAGCAAGATACTTCTTCCAAGTGATATGGATTTACCATATGATAAGGATTTTTATCAAGACTATGGTATATTTGTAAAACCCATAAATTATCCCATGTCCACGAGAAAGATTGAGGCGTTGTTAGAAATATCTAAAATGCAAAAATACTTTCAATGCAATCCTTTGAAGTGGATAGATTTGATGTACAATATTGAGATGTTGGATTGTCAAGCATTGATTATTCAACGTGCTTGGAATTGTCCAAATGTCTTGGTAACCGCCAGCCGTGGTATCGGAAAAAGTACAACCATAGATGTTATATTAATGTCTAAGGATAGTTTATTTTGTAATTACTGGTGTTATATAGCAAGCGGTTCTGGAGATCAGGCACAACAGACATTCATGACTTTGGAAAAATTAGCCAATGATAATATTGATGAAATGCAAGGTTCTACTGGAAAACTGTTTAAAGATGAAATAGTAATTCCAAATGCTAGTGGAGACGGTTTTAGTCACAATCCAAATGGATTTACATATAGTACGTATAATGGATCCACTACTAAGACATTAAATTCCAATATAGACGCCAAAAGAGGTCGACCCTAGGAGATGGTTTTTGCCATCTCTTTTTTATTATTTGATTATACATAAAGGAGAAAAAATAATGATAAAAATAAATGGATGGAATAACGAAGAAATAAATTATCTAAAAAAAAACTATGCATCAAAAACCAATAAACAACTTGCAAACGAGTTACAGAAAACGTATCACTCTGTAGCGTATGTTGCCAATAAACTTAAGTTGGTAAAACAACCTCATAAGTCTTGGACTAATGAGGAGGACAATTTTCTAAAAGAGCATTATATCGAGATGACTTCTGCTGAAATAAGTAAAATTTTAAACAGAACTATTCATTCAATAAATGCTCGTCGAGATGATTTAGGATTAATACGTAGTGCTAATTGGACTATTGATGAAGAAACATTTTTAATTGAAAATTATAATAATATGTCATATGCAGAAATAGGGAAAATATTAAAGCGTACCGAAGGAGCAGTTGACGCTAAGTGTTTTGACATGGGACTGTATAAAAAAGAAAAACCTTGGGAGCAATGGGAATATGATTTTGTGAAAAATAATTATTATGAAATGCCAACAAAGGAAATTGCGGAATACTTGAATAGGACTCCAAGTGCTATTAAGTTAAAAGCACAACGTTCTGGAATGAAGAAATATCCGTATTATTGTGATTATAAGTTTTTTGAAACCATAGATACCGAAGAAAAAGCGTATTGGTTAGGTTTTTTAACGGCAGACGGATGGATAAATAAAAACACAGAAACTGGTTCAGGGACTACGGGAGTGGAATTGCAATATGGGGATATAGGGCATTTAAAGAAATTTAATAAATCTTTAAATGGTAACTACAGAATTACAGACAGATGGAGACCTTGCGCTATATCATCTTCTGACCCAAATAAAAAAAATCATATGTGCGTCTTAAGAATTTTTTCTAGAACAATGTATGAATCATTGGTCAATCTAGGGTTTACTAATAATAAATCTTTTGATAGTTATATACCTAGTATTCCGGAGAATTTGCAACGACATTATATTAGAGGGTATTTTGATGGTAATGGAACAATAAGTGTGTCCAATAATCATATCAATGTACAATTTTGCACAGCTTCATCAAAGTTAAAAAATGGACTAATTGAGATATGTTTAAATAATAATATCGATCTTAAAGATTATAATTATTCAAATGAGAACAATATTATTGTTTATCGTCCTGAGGCTACATCTCTAAAAAATAAATTAGCATTACTTGATTATATGTATGAAGATGCGAATGTATATTTAGCCAGAAAATACAAAAAATATTTAAAAGCAAAACGAATTTATAGAACTAAAGTATCGTGAGCCTCGCCTACCAGAAATGGTAGGAATTTTAATAAAGTGCTGAAAAAATCGGGAAAGCTGGAATGCCAATCCGAGTGGAAGGCTACATTTAAAAGTGTAGTCACACGCAGAGCATAGGAAGTGAACCTGCACAAGCAGAATATAATCTTCCCACGAGTCAGCGCCACCTGACCATTAAGTTGAAGGTGAAAAGATATGCCGATCTTATAAGAATGATAATTATAAGAACAAAAAGATAAAAAGCTTTTTGGATAACACAAATGGAACGTGGTTCTATAATTTTCGATGAATCTGCATTTCTCTCCGAAGAAATGATAAATGTATACTCAGCGTTTGCTATTGTAAATAAGAGTTTTAAAACGGGCAAAGATGCAAGTGGTAAGTCTATTGATCCTATAAGACAACGTACATTTGCAACCAATATTCCCAATCAAAAGTTTCTCATTAGTTCAGCGTCTTCTACTGATACAAAATATTACTCTCTTTATAGAGATTGGTCTAAGCGTCAGATTATGGGAGATCCTGATTATTGTGTATTACATATTGATTGTGAGGTTGCGTTCAAGCCGACTATACATGGCAAAGTCATTGCACCACTACTCTCTCGTTCTACCGTTGAATCGGAGATGAGGACAAACCCTGAAAAGGCGAGACGTGAATACTATTGCCAATTTACAACTGAAGCTGGTACAGATGCAATTATTAAGCGTGGTGTAATTACACGTAATGAAGAAACTCGTAAACCGGTTCATTGCAATGAAACTGGTGATAAAAAATATGGATTATTTTATGATCCGGCTAGACAGATGGATAACTCTTTTATTCTTGTTATGGAGTTTTATGACGTTGTTCAAAAAGATGGAACAATAGATAAACGAGCTAAGATTGTTAACGGCGTCAATCTTCTTGATGTTGGCAAAAAGATAAAATCTCCAATGAGAACCCCCGACCAAGTTGATTATTTAAAACAAATGATACTTGACTATAATGCTGGTGCCGATGGGTATGGAAACATAGTTGGTGTCTGGATTGATGCGGGTTCGGGTGGCGGCGGAGTTAATATTGCTGACTATCTTATGGCTGACTGGGAAACTGCCGATGGCATAGTACATAGGGGACTTATAGATAAAGAGTTTTCTGCAGATTATGTTAGCAGATTTCCTAACGCTGTGGACAAAGTCCATCTTATGAGTCCGGCTAAGTATAAATCTCAAATGTACGAGGCGCTAATTGAAATGCTTACACAAGACAAAATTAGCTTTACGGCAACCTATGACAATAGAGATTATTTAACTGTATTTGATATAGATCAAGAGAATTTAATCAAAGAAAAAGAAAAGATAATAGAAAGACTTAAAAAAAATAAAAATTTAAACGAAAAACAATTTGAAGAAAAAGTTCAAGAGGAATTGAATAAGGTTCAATCCGTTAATACTAAAACTATTAAATTAGATTGGAAAGACAAAATAGCCTTAGCCAATATCGACGCTTTAAAAGAGGAAGTTATCAATATGGTAAGAAAGAAAAGAGAATCGGGCAAAGATTCTTTTGAACTTACTCCTGAAAAAGCACGTACTCTTCATGACGACAGAAGCTATACTTTAGCTCTTGGTTCGTGGGCTTTAATGGAAGAACGTCGAAAACTTTTGCTTCAAAAACCGAAACAAAATAAAAATGATTTACTTGATAAACTTACCGCTACTATTCATGGTGGCATAGGATTAAATAAATAATGAAAGGAGACGCGTAATGGCGCAGAAAAAAGAAATTGACGCAAAGAGCGTCTCAAAAGAAAAAGTAGCTACTGTAAAAAATAATGTCGGGAAACCTAATCAATCGGTAGCCGCAATTCGAGAGCAACATAAATTCGAACAAGAACGACAAATAAAAATGTATGCAAATGCTAAAGAAGACAAAGTTATGCGTACTATACGAGATATAGCTCAAAATGCAACTGTTCCATCTATTACAACAATCAATAGGGATATGATACGTGGATATCTGACGGGAAATATATATGCTAACTCAAAAAATTTAATTAACGCTAGTAGATATCTTTTTTATAGGTCGCCTATATACAATAAGATGATTTATACAATAGCCGGAATGTATTGTTTGGATGCAAGAATGTTGACTCCGGATTATTCATTTGTCAAAGGAATGGATATTAATCAAGCGTTAAAACAATATGATGATACGCTTAACTTTTTGGATATAATAAATCTTCAAAACAATATGAATCCAGTATTGGTCAATACGTGGATTGATGACGTATCATTTAATTTATTTTTTAAGGATGATGAAGGGTCAACATTTTGGAAGATAGATCCAAACGAAGCAATAATTGACAGTATATATATGTATAAAGGTGGATGGTGTTATGGATTTGCAATAGACATGTCAAAGTGGCGATCCGCACAAAAACAGGCGTTAAAAGAATGGCTTGGAGAACCTTTGGTATCCATGTGGAAAGAATATGAATCTACTGGTATAAAATATATTCATGTTCCAGCTGAATATAGTATGGTATTAAAATTTCATACAGATATGATGGACGCTATTATACCACCATTACTTCATAATTTTATACCATTAGCAAATCTAAATGATCTTTCTGACACACAAGCGTCGGCAGATCAACTTAGTTTTTATCGTATGATTTATCTTCCACTTCCAACTATGTCAGGAGCAAAGAATCCGGATGAATTTGAAATAACACCTGATTTAGCAATTGATTATTTTAAGATAGCAACAGATAATGCTATACCGTCAGGAGTATCAAGTGCAGTTATTCCGGGTAAAGAATTAAAAACGATAGATTTTTCGGATAATGTTTCTGATGATGTAAATCGTGTTGAAAATTCACAACAACAAATTCTTGGATCGTCTGGTGGAATAGGTGCATTACTTAATGGTAATAAATTGGTTAATAACTCAGCTCTTATAAAAGCTGCTCTTAAATCTGAATCTGCTTATGTATTAAATAGTATACTTCCACAAATTGAAACATGGGCTAATTTACAACTATATCTTAATGTTGGTAAACCATGTAAAGTTAATTTGTTGCCAGTTACTATCCATACCAAAGAAGATTATCAGAAGGCTTTACTTGAAGCTAATCAATATAGTTATTCATATAGGTTGGCATATGGAACACTTATGGATATTTCAGAACGCGAAACAATGGCTCAGCTTATGTTTGAGACTCAAGTGCTTAAATTGCAAGATTTGATGCAGTATCCTCTCCAGAGTTCATACACTACAAGTAATGATGGGGCTACGGAAAGTGGTGCTCCAGAAAAAGATGTGGCAGAACTAACTCCTGAAGGAGAAAGATCTCGAAATAAATAAGTTATAGGAGTCGGCAACCTCAACCGACAGTAACGAGGTAAGCGAAGTTACCGTAATGCGTAATAACTCTACTGGTGGAAAATCTCGTCCACCTTAAAAACTAATACCGAGAAGCTTTAGTAGTCATTTAGCGTGGCGGCGAAATGTGAGGAAAAATAATGAAGTGGGTAACTCCCACAACAAAGAAAATTCCAAGGATGGTGCGATAGGTGTTCCACGACCTATGCTATAACGGTGGATTATGAACGAAAATCCTTTGGTTTTCAGCGGTAGCGATGCCAGCATTAATACCGTTCTTTTACTCACCTATCCTTTGTGTAGGATGAGCTGAGATTTTGTCACGAAAAATATATGTTATTCGTGACATTTTCGTTAACCGAACGCCCTAAGGTAGCCCTCTGTCGGGGACGAGTCTAGACGAATCCTATATGGGCTATTAGGTTATAAATCAAACAGACTTCACCACGCCTCTGATTCAAGCGTACCACGGTGAGGCATATAGGCGGAGCAGACTGTTAAAGGTTTGCTCCGTATTTATTTTTTAGAAAGGAGGAATATGGGAAAGTGAAAAGAATCTTATATCTCTCTGATTTATATAATTTCTATGTAACTCAGAATAAGAATGTAAAGTTTAGTTCTAAAGATAACGATACTACTATTGTAGTTCATATAGACGAACCTCTTACTTATGATAAGGATGTTGATAATGATTTATTAATGTATACACCTATTCGATTGTGTCATACTTTGAGTAACAGAAATAAATCATACATATCTGATAAAGCTATGAAAGAAGCTATTCCAACGGCATATAATATGCCAATTTTAAGTTATATATATAAGGATGACAACGACGAATTTCAATTTGCGGGACACGAATTCTTTGTTAATGCAGATAATGAAATAGAATATGAAGAGCAACCGACCGGCGTTATACCTGAATCAGCTGGGCTTAAATTGGTTAAGTATGATAATGATGACAAATCGTATCTTGAAGGTGTCGGCATAATATGGCGAACATATAGCAAAGCTGCTGATATTATTGAAAGAGAAAAAGAACTTAGTGTTTCAGTTGAGTTGGTTGTTGATGAGCTTTCTTTTAATAGCAAAACTAAGGAATTAGTAATCGACAAATTTAGATTTTCCGGCGTGACTATCCTTGGTAAAGATAGGGAAACCGGAGCAGAAATTCAACCCGGTATGGAAAATTCAAAGATATCCATAGTTGATTTTAGCGAAGTAAATAATAGCTTATTTTCGCAGAATGACAAAGTTATTAAGTTACTGTCTGAATTAAATGAAAAATTAGACGGTCTTAATATAGATCAAAACTTACGAAAGGAGGAAGACATGAAGGATAATTTCGAAGAAAAAACCGAAGAGGAAATCAAAGACTCTCCTTCTGCGGAAGTTTTTGATGGAGAAGAGAATCCTGAAGAGACGGATTATTACGAGGAAGAAGGTGGCGGAGATAATGATGACCCGCCAGCAGACGACCCGACAGACCCACCTGCAGACGACCCGACAGATCCACCTGCTGACGATCCGACAGATCCACCTGCTGACGACGACGATGATAACGATGATTCATCGGGAATTCCGCTTGGTCAGCGTGATGACGACGACACCGCTGGCGATTCTAAGAAGAAATATTCTGTTTCTATAACTCGTGATGATAAGACTCAGACATTCTCAGTTAGTCTTCAGGATAAGATTGAAGCTTTGTATACTCTTGTTAATGATACATATTCTGAACAAGATGGTGTTTGGTATGATATAGATGTTTATGATGATGATAAGTATATAATCATGCATGCTTGGTGGAGTAATAATGCTTACAAACAGAGTTATAAAGTAAAGAAGGATATATACTCACTTGTTGGTGACAGAGTGCCGGTTAAGGCGGTATGGTGTACTGAGGACGAACAAAAAGCTCTTGAAAATATGAGAGCTAACTACTCTGCTATCGAGGAAAAACTTGCAAAGTACGAGTCCGAACCAGCAAAGAAGGAAATTCTTCAATCAGAGGATTGGAAGAATATTCGAGAAACTGAAGAGTTTGCCGAGTTATCAAAGCGAGAGAATTACTTTGATCTCTCTACGGATGAGCTAACTGATAAGCTTGACAAAATGTTGCTTGAGTATTCAAAACACAACGAACTTAAGTTTAGTGCTAATGAACCTAAGAAGGCGGTTAGTGTAAAACTATTTGGTGATCCATCAAAGAAAAAAACTACTAGCAAGGGTAGATATGGTGGAATTTTTAATAAGTAAAATTTAATATGGTGAAACAGTTAGTTTCGTAAAGAGTATTACAGACGTTTTGTTTAACTCTACCTCCTAATTAGTATTGCAATATTTATTAATTTATTGTATAATAAAGTAGGAAATTAAAATACTTTGTTACATTTTAACGATGTGATGTTTCAAAAAGTAGAGAGATATTTTTTTCTTTCTACTTTTTGTCGTATTAGGGAGGTGGGTGCAATAAGTAGGCGATTAACTCAAGAGGAATTTGAAAAAAAGTTTTATATGAAATATAGTGCAGGATTTAAAGTTGTTGGTTGTTACAAAAACGCTCAAACGCCTGTTGATGTTCAATGCACTAAATGTGGTTATATTATTAGTCATACTCCAAATCATTATGATAAAGGAACAAGTAAGTGTCCTGTATGTAATATTAACGGAGATACACATAAAACCATTTTAGGTGTTAATGATATGTGGAGTACGCATCCATATGTTGCACAATGGTTAGGAGACCCTAATGACGGTTATATATATAGGATTAATACATTAAAGGAATTAGATTTTGTATGCCCAAATTGTCATAAACATAGAAATATCAGACCCAATGGTTTAAAAAATGGTTTTGTGTGTTGTTACTGTTCTAACGGTATAAAATATCCAAATAAATTTATGGCAAATGTTTTAAAATCATGTAATGTTGCTTTTCGTACAGAATTTCATTTTAAAGATTCAAATTATAAATATGATTTTTATTTTAATTATAATAATCGTAATTATCTTATTGAAATGGATGGAGGATATGGACATGGTAATGTAGATACTCCGAATGCCACTATGGATGAACAGATTTTAATAGATAAAGCTAAAGATGAATTGGCATATAAGAATAATTATATATTAATAAGGATTGATTGTAATTATGATAGAATTGAAAATAGATATGATTATATATCTAATAATATATCAAAATCAATTTTAGGCAATTTATTTATATTGACTGAAAGTATATTTAAAGAAGCCAATACTATAGCTCAACAAAATGATTTATTGAAATTTGTAAATAGTTGGAATAATGGAGTAAAATCTTATGATGAATTTTTTAAAGTATTGAATGTAAATCATCGCAGCACTGTTAGGAGTTATGCTAAGAGAGCTATCGAATTACAATTATTAAATATTTCATATGACGATTTTTTAAAACAAATAAGATTGGCTTCAAATAATAAGTTGGCTCAATCTAAAGGATTTCCGGTTCTTTGTGAGCAAACAAATGAAGTTTTTTATAGTATATCTGAAGCCGAAAGAAAAATGGGAGTTTCTTCTTTGCGTAGTTATTTTCATAATAATAATACATATTGTGGAAAACTATCAGATGGTACAAAACTCACATGGAGGATAATTAACAAAGAAGAATACCAGAAATATATTAGTAATATAAATCAAGACCTCAAATGAGGTCTTATTTTTTTGTGAAAAAGAAAGGAGAAATAAATCATGGCAATTGATTTTTCAAAGAACGCAACTCACGTAGTTGCTTTCCCATCAAAGGTAGCAAGTGCTATGGGTCAATATGGACATGTTATTAATTTTGTTATGAATGCCAACGTTGACAATTCTGTGCTTGGTACTAAGGGAACTTATGTATCATTCGATCAGTATAATCGTGTAGAAGTTGCTGATAACAAAGTTGAAGGTGTTATCAGAGAAATTAACAATTCAGAGGGTGGAAACTATGTAGAGTTTACAAAGCTCGATGGACAGATCTTCTTTGTTTATAACACACCAAAGAGTCCTTATCCAGAAGTAGAACTCAGAGATGAAGCTCTCTTCTACAACGCATCTGGCGATGTAACACAGGGAATGGAACTTCATTTAGGTGATCTTGTATCTCTAAGTGATGCAGCTTTCACAGGTACACCAGCAGTAGGTAAGACAGTTAAGTACAGTGCTGGAAAGTACGTTGTACAGTAATTTGAGGAAAGGAGGAAATTAAATTATGGCTAAGAATTTTAATGAGCATACAATGGCTGTATTTTCAGCTATGAATACAGATTATGAAGCTATTTCAAATCTTATGACAGATGTAGCACTTGGTCGTGAGATTTATGATGCTGAAACAGATAGAAAGATTACAAAGCAAGAAGCTAATGCAAGAATCCTCGACTTTTCTCGTCAGGTACTTGGAATTACAGATATCCATGATACAAAGGCTGTTCGTAGAGCAATTAGAGATAATGCTCGTCAGTGGTTTGATATCGTAGAGGATACAATTAATATTGTTATTGATACAAACTTCAAGGAGTCAGATTTCTTCAACGCACTCGTTGATAGAAAGCAGATTGCTTTTGGTGATAGACAGGATTTCGTTATTGAGGATGACGATGCACTCTTCTCAATCGCTAAAGCCGGAACATCACATCACGATCATATTTTACAGAGACTTAAGGGTAGACAGACAATTTCTATTCCTACAGAACTCTATGTAGTTAAAATTGGTGCTGACATCAATCGTTATGTCCTTGGTGACGTAGATTGGTCTAAGTGGGTAGCAAATATTGGACGTTCATTCGTTGCAATGATTCAGGAAGAGACATACGCAGAGCTTATTCAGGCTGTAACTTCACTTCCGGGAAGATTCAAGGGTACTGGTACACTCGATGCTACAACAAAGGCATCATTTGATGATATTGTTCAGGCTGTTTCAGCTGCAAACAATGGCGCAAATGTAGTTATCATGGGTGCAAAGGCTGCACTTTCAAAGATTAGTGGTCTTGCAGACGTTAACTGGGCTGCAAAGGATCAGAGAGATAACGTTATGAATACTGGTAACATCGGTATTTATGAGGGAACAACTCTCCTTGAGATTCCTAATAGATTCAAGGATAAGACATATAGTCAGTATGTATTCGACACAGATAAGCTTTATATTATTCCAGTAATTGGTGATGAAGGAAAGTTTATTAAGATGGTTGACGAAGGCGATACTGAAATTTTCGAAGTACTCGAGAGAAACGAGAAGTATGTATCTGACCTTCAGACATATGAAGTACAGAGAAGACTTGGTTTCGGACTGTACATTGGACGTATGTTCGGTTATTGGGATATCTAATAAACAAACTGTAAGGAGAGGCTCTGTCCTCTCCTATTTTATGAATAAAAGGAGAAAGAATTATGCCAAGAAAAGTTATGCCTAAAAAGGTTGTAAATACAGATGAATCTGTTGTTGAGACAGAAGTAAAGAATGAAGAGGTAAAGCAGATGGATACTAAGCCTGCAAAGAGAGAGTTTGATCCAAACGATGGTATTCCATGTCGTTCAGTAACATATGGCAAGTTGTTTATTAATGGTACAAAGACAGGAATGACATATATGTTTTCGGATTATGATGATGAGTCGGATATTGAGTATAGAGATTTAGTTGCTCTTATTCGTTCAAAGGATAAGGCTATATATAAGCCAAGGATAATTGTTATGGATGAAGATTTTATTAACGAATATCCTACTCTCAAGAAATTCTATGACGAGCATTTTGCCGTAAAGAATCTTAAGGAAATACTTGATATGCCAGAGTCTCAAATGAAAGAAGCTATTAGTAAACTTCCAAAGGGTGCTATTGATACTTTAAAGTCAATGGCGGTTAATCAGATTACGACAGGTGAAATAGATAGTATCAGAAAGATAAAGGCTCTTGATGAAGCCTTTGGTACTGACCTTAGTCTGTTAAATGAACTTCTGTCAAATTAACATATGGGAGGTGTGAACATGACCTCTTCCTATAATGATATATATTCACGCTTCTTAAATAAGATTCGTGATTACGAATTTGCGGGACTTCCAGAACCTACCGCTACAAAGCAGATGCTTGAATGGCTTCAGTCTGCTATTAGCGTCCCGTATATATATAGAATATTTAATACATTTTCGGCGGATGATGAAATTGCCGAAATGGAATATACTCTTACGGAATCTGTAAATGAATATTCAGATAAGAATTTTGTGGAAGAATTATTGGCATATCAGATGATGGTGTGTTGGTTGGAGCCTAAGGTTTATACAACTTCTCTTGTAAATCAAATGGTAACCAATAATAAGGAAAGTCGATTTTTTGCTCAAGCTAATCACTTAGATCAGCTTAGGAATTTGCTTTCTGATTCTAAAAACAAAGTTCGTTCTCTGCTTAGAGATAGGGGTTATATATATAACTCTTATTTGGGTAACAGATAATGATTAGTCATAAATACGGGGAATTTGCTGATATGCAAATTTCCGACATAGTTAATATTATTCGTAAGAGAATATTCTTTTTGCTAGTAGTTGCAGAAAAACCAAACGAATTTCCGAACGTAAATCTAGCAGTTGCTCATACAACACTTATGTGGGGGATTTCTGGACTCAACGAATTATTGGGGTGTCCCACAGAATTAGTAATGGTATTGAGCCTTTTAGAAGAAGCCTTAAATAATTTACAAACCGACTTTAATTTTTCAAAATATCGCAAATTAATTTTGGATGCCGGTGCTGAAGTAATGAAAATAACACCTTCTAAAAAGAACGGAGGTGTTGTATGAATTTTAATGAATACAAAACAAAACTTGGTGTGGGTAGAGTGCATACGGATGGACAGCGTCATAGATATGAGGCTAGAAATATAATTGAGGAAACTTGGTATAGCGATCCTACTCACACTGTTGGTTGGTTCTATGATGCTGAACATGATGATCAGCCGAACGAGAATACTGATCTTCGTCCGGAAGGATCAGGAACAAAGATTCCAATTGAAATAAAATTCATGGTTAATTCCTATAGAACACTAAATAAAGATGAGGTAGATAACAGAATCATGTTTAAGCCTAGTTATAAGTGCAATATTCCTTATTATAAGGATAAATATGAAATACCTACAAACAGTGTTTTTCCAACAGGGTTATTTGTGGATTTAAAAAACAAAGATGGTATATATAATAGATGGTTAGTGGTTTCTACTGCTAGTGCAAATAATAGTGAATTCCCTACATGGTCGGTATTACCATGTGGTCATAAATTTCAATGGGTAGACGGTGGTAAGAAAAAAGAAATGTGGGGAGTAGAAAGAAGTCAAAGTTCATACACGTCAGGAGTGTGGCATGATCATGTATTCGAAAGTACAGATAATATAACAAAATGTATATTACCGTACAATGAAACTACAAAGACTCTCTTCTACAATAAAAGAATAATTATAAGTGTGGATTTACCAGAACCTCTTGCATGGAGAGTTTCTAAGGTTGAGCCATTTGCTAATAGGGGAAATATTCTCTATACATTTAAAGAAGATAATTATGATCAACATCATGATGTGATTGAACGTGATGATAGTGGGAGAATTATTGGTATGTGGGCAGACCTTATTAATGAATCCAATCTTCCATCTTATATACCGGCGGAAATAGATCCAACGCTTTCCGGTAATTATGCCGAGATTACATATGCCGGTGCAGAACCGCATATTAAAGTTAAAGGTAGTTATAAAGCAGTAACCATTGCTTATTACAATTCCAATGAACTTATTAATGATCAAACTCCGGGTGAATGGTCATACTATATAGATGATACTGACGCTTCAGAGTTGGTTAAGGTAATTGAAGGAAATTCTTCAAATACTATTAAAATAAAATTCTTAGGAGATGAAGAATATATAGGCAAAGTACTGACAGTTAAAAATAATCGAGATGGTTTGGTGGCAGAATTGCCACTTCAAATAGTCTCATTATAAAGGAGGCGTGTTATGAAGAAATGGAATAAAGAAGATTCAAAACGCCTCGCAAGTCTTAAATACGTTACAGACAATGATAATATTAGGATTAAGGAAATTATAAAACAGAAGTTGCTTGAAAACGATGATATTATTCACGTTTTGAATAATAAAAAACTTCAGAGTGAAGAAGCCGAAAACGATGAGTATTTCGGTGTAAATATTCGTCCATATTACATAATTCCCGAAACACAAACGGATGTTCAGAATTATATTTGTTTTACTGTTGGGTATGAAAATGTGGAACGAAATTTTACAAATTCTTCTCGTATGTATAATGACCTTCAAAAACATTTACATGTAGTATTTGTAATTTTGTGTGAACAGAAAAATATTAAAGATGAAGATACGGGAATTGCAAGACACGATCTGTTGGCTGCTCTTATTCAAGACCAATTTAATTATAGCAATTTCTTTGGACGAACCATACAACTTATTTCAGATAATGAATCTGTTGTGGATGCAAAGTATTTGTGTCGAACTTTAATATTTAGTCAGGTAACTGATAATAATGTTACTAAAACCCAATATGGTAAACCTACAAGAATAGCAAATAAGGAAATAACTTATTAATGGCAAAGCAACAGTTAAACGTTGGGGCAATAAAAAAAATCAAATCTCGAAATCCTATAATTGAGTTTGATAAACTATCTTTGTTTTTTGGAGACCCCTACGTTATTGATTTGGAGGGTGTGGATGGGAATATTGTTCTTACCCAACCCAAAATAGGCGATATCGTTAGATTGGGCGAAAAAAGATATTATTCAACATTAAGTTTGTTCACATCAAATACTACAAGTTTCAGATTACAACTTTGGGAGCAAAATATAGATTGGAATGAAATTTCCGATTTTCAACTTTTCATAATGTTAATTCGAGGTGCGGATAAAGAGGTTTATCAAACGTTCCTTCCTAATATAGATCTTGAAAAGTTTGGGGCTTTTGAAAAAGTTGCAAAGGATGGAACTAAAACTCCTATATTAAGGGATATGGAAAATGAAGTTGAAATAAACGAGGAAGTTTATTTTCATTTGTCTCAGTATTTAAGAAATGTATTTAATATTTTTCCGGAGGAAAAAATGACGAGTGATAAAATTATGAAGAAATGGTATATTCGCAAAGACCAAAATGAACTTCGTAATAGAGAGAATAAAAAAAAGAGTGGTTCTGAAGAAGATTCAGGATTACTTCCTATCATATCTGGTTGTTGCAATCACCCCGGATTCAAATACAAGTCGTCTGAACTTAGAGAATTAGGTGTATATCAATTTTTTGATAGCGTGAAAAGACTTCAAATATACGAGTCAACCAATGCTCTTAGTCACGGTTTATATTCCGGCTTTATGGATTCGTCCAAAATAAAACCGGAAGATTACAATTTTATGAAACCTATTTAACATAAGCAATCTTAAATGATTGCTTTTATTTTTTTTGTAAAGGAGAAAAGAATTATGGCATTTATTTTAGGAAACCATACAATAGATGAGATTCTTGAAGCCGTTGCAACTTCATTTGATGAGTCAGAAATCTATTACACAGTAGATCAGCTTTCAAACGCAAGTATCGCAATTACTTCGGATCCAAGAGAAATCACAGATAAGAAGGGAAATATCGTTAGACGTATCTATACTTCAAAGAACGGTGAGTTCAATGCAACTAACGCATTTCTCCATCCAGCTATTATGAACGCAGCTTCAGGTTCAACAATCGAGAAGGCAACTTCTACAAAGAAGATCGATATGCCAAAGATTATTATCGTTGCACCGGGTGCAGAAATCGAAGATACAACAGCAGACCTTGACACAGTTAAGGTTATTGGTATTTATGGTAATGGTGCAAACTCTGAGCCACTTACAAAGAGTACTTCTGCTGCTTCTTTTGATGATGGTACATTTAAGGTTGCCGGAGATACTATTACTCTTCCTTCTACAGGCACAACAGCCGGAGTTGATTATCCAGTTAATTACCTTGTAATGTATACAAGAGAAGTTGAAAGTGGTATTAAACTTACAAATACTGCTGATAAATTCCCAAGTGCTTGTAGACTTACACTCTACGTTTCTTATGTAGATCCTTGTAAGGAAGAGCTTAGACCTGCGTATGTTGTTATCCCTAACTTCATGGCAGATCCATCTGTTACAATTAACCTTTCTAGCGAAAATCAGGAAATGGATTTCAACGGAACACTTCAGGTAGATTATTGTTCAGGAACAAAAGTTCTTTACTATATCTTCTACCCAGATGAAAATATTGTTGAAACAGTTGTAACAGAAGCTGACGATACACCCTAGTATCAACCTCGGCAGGGCTGAGGATAATGTTTCCGTAGGAGAAACTCTTACTCTTGTAGCAACAACTGTGCCTGCAAATTCTGTGGTTACTTGGACATCTAGCGATGATGAAGTAGCTACTATTGTGGATGGTGTTGTTACTGGTGTCTCTGCGGGTACTGCTACAATAACAGCTAAGATTACTGTGGACGGCGTAGATTATACTGACACATGTAATATTATTGTAACTGAATAATTTTATGGGGAGGGGATATACCTCTCCCTTTTTTGCCCAAATAGTTTAACGGTAGAACGGGTGATTTGTAATCTCCAAACGTTGGTTCAATTCCGACTTTGGGCTTGTAAAATTCGTTAAAAATGAAAGGAAGTGATTAATTGTCAAGTAAAAGAAAATGTTGTGTTTGCGGAAATTCATATGAGTATTGTGGACATTGCGACAAACAGGCATCAAATAATACATGGAAGTTAAATTATTGTTCGGAAAACTGTCGAGAAATATTTCGAATATGTAGTAAATTTGAAGGAAAATTAATATCAATAGAAGAAGCTAAGGAAGGTTTAAGCAAATTATATATTGGCAAGGATATTCAGAAGTCGGTTGCTGATACTGTTCGAAAAATAATGGAGTATAAATCTTCTGTTGTTGAAACAGTAGAGGAATCTATAGAACAACCCATAGAAGAAATAAAACCTAAAAGATCCAGACGAAGACGTAATAAATCAATAGAATAGTGATTATAGGAGGAAAAGGAAAATGTTTCAATCGTCAAATATAGATTTTGAAGATAATATAATTATTGTCAATCCGAAACAGGCGGCGTTTTATTGGGAAGCGAAAGGAATTAAACCGGTACATATATTCCCATCTCGAGATATAAATACTAATGATCCGATTATTGTATTCGTATTTAAGAGAAGCGCTACAAAGGAAGCTTGGAGAGAATGGCAAGACAGGCGGTGATTTATGGAAGTATATTTAGACAATGCTGCCAGCACAAAAGTAGACAAAAGAGTTTTGGCGAAATTTAATAATATTGCTGAAACATTATATGGTAATCCAAGTTCAGAACATATGGCGGGTATTTTAGCTCGTGAAGAAATAGAAAAGGCTAAAAATATTATTGGAAAAAAAATTAATTGTAAGTCCGAAGAAGTATTCTTCACTAACGGAGCAACCATGTCTAACAATGTATTGATTCAAGGTATGTTGCGAAATCAACCTGAAACTGTATTTATAACATCGGTTGTTGAACATAACGACATTATAAGATTATATGATTGGCTTCCTTATGCAAAACAATTAATTAATGTAAATAAAAATGGAATAATAGATATTTCTGAATTATCTCGTCATATTTCAAAATGTTCTCGATTAAATATTCCTTGTTTAGTGAGTATACAAATGGCTAATTCTGAAACAGGAATTATACAACCCATAAAGCTTATCTCGAAAATAGTTCATGAATATAACAAAGGATATTTACATGTAGATGCAACTCAGTTTATACCTTATTATCCTATCGATGTGCAGGATTTTCGAATAGATGCAATGTCAATGTCGGGACAAAAAATAAATGGACTAAAAGGAACGGGATTGTTATATATAAGAAATTCCATACAAAATAAAATAACTCCAATAATATTTGGAGAACAAGGATTAATTGGCGGTACTCCGTCAACTCCGCTCATAGCAAGTTTGGGAGAAGCGTTTAATATAATAGAATACAACTCTTCCACTCTTGAAAATAAAAGAGATTCTCTATTGTATTTTATACGTGACATTGGCGGAAAAGTAATAGGTAAGATTGGAAAAAATAGACTTCCAAATAATATATTTTGCAGGTTTCCGGGAATTAAAGGATTAGATTTAGTTAATCTTTTAAATGATGTGAATATATATATAGGAACCGGATCTGCATGTTCTACGGATTCTGACGAACCAAGTCATGTCGCTTTGGCTTATGGTTTATCTTCCGAAGAAGCATTGGAATGTGTAAGGTTTACAATATGTGAAGAAACCACAGAACAAGAAATTGAATATACAAAAAGAATGCTTAAGAGCATTATTAGCTTATTAAAATAGGAGGAATTATTATGGATATTAATGTTATACTCTCAGAATATTGCGTTCCCATTATTGTGGCAGTTTGCTACTGTATTGGTTATGCAATTAAAAAGGCTTCATTCATAAATGACAAATATATTCCCCTGATCATGATTTTCTTGGGAGGAATTTCGGGAATTCTTTTAAAAGGATTCTCGTATCAAGCTTGTGCTTTAGGAATTGTTTCTGGTGCTGCGTCTACCGGAATAAATCAAATTTACAAGCAATTATTTAAAGACAAGGATGTAACGAATGACTCTAAATAGTATTTGGAAGATAATCGCAGAAAATCCGAAAATATCAACAATTATTTTAATTACATTATTATCATTGGTGGAGGTATCAAAAATTAAGATTAATCCGTGGACAGCTATAGGAAAAATATTTGGGAAATTTTTGGGTATTACTGCTCTTTCAAATAAATTAGACGCGCTTGAAAAAAAGGTAGACGAGAATCAAGCAACAACAATACGGGTGCGTATTTTACATTTTGAGGATGAACTTCAGCTTGGGAAACAGCCAAGTAAAGACTCTTGGGATCAGGTGTTGGATGATATTCAGAGATATGAAGAATATACCCAGAGTCACCCAAAATTTAAAAATAATATTACAAGTGCAAGTACGGCACATATAAAGAAAGAATATTTTGAATTATTAGAACGTCGTGCATGGACTACTAAATTGAGTAAGGAATGATTAAATGGTTTATAGGAACTATAAACAACGTATAGCTATAGAAAATAATTATAAAAAAAAATTATTAAAAATAGATTCTACTTTGGATGATGATAGTGGAATCTATTTTTTTATCAGAGAGGATTCAAATGGTTTTAAATATGCTTATGTAGGGCAAGCCAAACATATTCTCTCTCGTTTAGTCCAACATTTTACGGGGTATCAGCATATCGATTTATCGCTTCGGAAATATGGAATGTATAGTGACGAAAATCCTGAGGGGTGGAAAATAAATTATTTAAAATTTCCAGAATCCGAATTGGATAATAAAGAACAGTTTTTTATAAAACAATATGCCGATAATGGATATCAGTTACGTAATAAAACAAGTGGTGGACAGGGAATTGGAAAGAATCAAATAGACGAATATCGTCCTACAAAAGGTTATAGAGATGGACTTGTTCAAGGTCGAAAAAATGCTAGTAGAGAAATAGCAAATCTATTTAATAAGCATTTAAATTACTCTAAAAAAAGTGATAAACCAAATAAAAACCAAGAAAAGGCTATTGTTAAATTTGAAGAATTTTTAAATTACTATAAGGATAATTCATAATAACAATTTGGGAGGTGTGTTTCGTGTATTCTTGGGAAATAGATATGTATATAAGAGAAAAAAATTATGTATTAACTCCTAAAGAGGGTTCGGAAATAATGAATATGCGAGAAAATCCTCAGATAGTCAGAATTAAATATATGGACTCAGATGGGAGTTATTCAGTTGAAACAAATGATGGATATTATTTCATGTTTCAAGTCAAGGAATAAAAAGAAAGGATTAGTGATTATTAATGAAAGTAAAGGATATTTTAAATTATAATAAGTTATTTAAAAACATTATAAATGACAAAGATGTAGATGTAACGGCACTTGTAAAATTTAAATTACTTACTATGTGTAAACAGTTTGAATCGGTGGTTAATAATTTTGAAACAATCCGAGAGGAAAAAGTTCGACAGTATTCTACTCCAAATGGTGGTGGCATAATTGGAATTCTAAATCCAGTTAAAGATGATTATAAGAATGATGAGGAATTCAAAGCTGCTCAGAAAGTTTACGAAGAAAAACTTAAAGGTTTTACTGATGATATAACTGAAATATTAGAGTCAGATGTAAGTGTTAATATGACTAAATTTACACCAGAAGAAGTTATGAACGCCGGTCTTTCGGCTGATGATCTTTTAGTTATGTATGAATTAATTCAGGAGGTTTAAATATGGGAATAACTGTCGAAAATTTCATAAAAGTATATAAGGCAAACTTAAAAGCTAAAGATAAAACATTTGAAGATTTTATAAAGAAACATATTACTGTTCAGTATGTAAAACTCTCAGAAAAAGATGCGTGGTGCGATTCTATTATCTCTTCCACTTGTTATACTACAGTCGGAGATAAAAAGATTGTTAAAATGAATACTGTTGCCAGACATATATGTTTTACGATGACAATTATAAATTTATATACAGACATTGACATTGTTTTTGAAGGTACAAAGTTTTTGGAACAGTATGATGAGTTAAATGAAATTGGAGCAATTGAAGTTCTTATTGGAGCAATTCCGGAAACAGAACTTGAAGAATTTAACATTCTTTTAAATATGAAACTCAATGATCTTAGAGATAATGAATATTCTATTACTGCTCTACTTTATAATCTGAAAAATAGTTTAGATATATCAGAGGAAATTATAGAATCTGCCATTAAAGAGATTCTTGAAGATAATAAAAACTGATAAAAAGGGGGTATTGAGTATGGCTTGGAAAAGATATAATTCTAATCCGACTTATCAATCTCGTGGCGATTGTGTTATTCGCGCTATTTCGAAAGTTCTTAATTTTTCATGGGATCAAACATATATAGAATTATGTATACAAGGTTTTCTCATGAAAGAGTGGGGAAATTCCAATAATGTTTGGGATGCTTATTTGCGAGGAAAAGGATTTACTAGAAAAGTCATACCCAATACTTGTCCTGATTGTTATACAATTAAAGATTTTTGTTTTGATAATCCGGATGGAGAGTTTATTTTGGCGACAGGTAGCCATGTTGTCGCCGTAATTAATGGAGATTATTATGACTCATGGGATTCTGGGAGGGAAGTTCCTATTTATTACTATGAGCGTATAATATATTAATATGAAAGGAGGTATGCGTAATGGCATACTATTCAACACCTTATAATTACAATTTTGGATACTCGCAACCAATAATGCCAATGTATCCTCAGCAACAGTTAATTGAACAAACACAGATGTTACCGACACAAATGTCGGGAACATTACAAAACTACAATGTTCAAAATGGACAAACAAATTCGATAGACTCATATATGGTATGGGTACAAGGAAAAGCCGGGGCACAATCATATCCCGTAGCTCGTGGAACTACTCTTCCACTATTTGATACTGAGGGTGATTTTGTGTATATCAAATCGGTAGATAATAATGGAGTACCACTTCCATTAGTTACTAAAATTCTTAGCGATCCAAAAGAAGAACCGGTAGAAATCCCAAAGACAGATATGAGTGAATATGTAACTAAAGAAAGATACGATGAGTTGCATAAAAAATACACTGAATTGGAAACTCGAATACTAGATCTTGAGACAAAACCTTCTCTAAATTTTACTGGTAACACTTTTAACAATACTAGAAAGGAGAAGGATATAAATGAAAAGAAGTTCACTATTTAATTCATTTGGGAATCAATCTTCATCTAATAATGGTGTAGCAAATTTGTTAAAGGAATTTCAAAATTTCAAACAAAATTTTCAAGGAAATCCTGAACAGCAAGTAAAGCAAATGTTGCAGTCAGGACAGATGACTCAAGAACAATTCAATAAACTCTCACAACTTGCCACCTATTATCAAAAGTTTTTAGGTGGTTTTTAATTTGTTCAATATGACTTAGTGTCATTTGAAAATAAATCCCTTACGTAAGGTTGACGGACGCGTCAATTATTTTATTTATGAAAGGAGAAAAATTATGGCTATTAGTGATGGAAATTTATCAGCTGCAGATATTGCAGCAGTTACAGGTGGAAATGGTTTTGGATTTGGAAATGACGGTGGAGCCTTTTGGCTCCTTGTTTTATTTCTGTTTGCTTTTAATGGGGGTTGGGGAAACGGCTTCGGCGGTGGAAACAACGGAGTTCCTTATATGGTAAACGATGTTCAGCGTGGGTTTGACCAGAGTGCAGTTATGAGTGGTATTGCCGGAATTCAGGCGTCAATTAGTAATGGATTTTCGAATTCCGAAATCTCACAGTGTAATCAGACGGCAAATCTTACAGGACAGCTTTCTGCTCTCGCACTTAACCAAGCCACTAACGCTTGTAACACAAATGCAAATATAGCGGATCTTAAATACACAGTGGCTACTGAAGCATGTGCAGATAGATCTGCGGTTACAGACGCTCTTCAAAGCGTAACAAATACAATTAATATTGGTATTCAGTCTCTTAAGGATCAGCTTAATGCACAGACTCTCGAGCAGAAGAATGAAGAAATAGCAAATCTTAGAACTCAGATTAATCTTTCAAACCTTGCTGCTTCTCAGAATGCGCAGACGGCTGCACTTGTAGCTGACAATAATGCTCAGACACAGTATTTAATCAACAAAATTGTTCCTACACCAGTTCCTGCATATTTTCTTCCTAATTTCTATGGAAATTATGGATCGGGCTATGGCTATGGATATGGTGCCAATGGTTTTGTAGGTTAATTAAATCTCCTATTTGGTAACATTTTAGAAATAATAATTTTCAATTTAAATTATAAATTGATTTTGATACCGGTCGCTTCACTTTCGTTCTGAAGGTGGGGCGACTTATTTAGATTGGAGGATAAAACTATGTCAGAGTATAGATTTATTAATGAGCAAACAGTAGCTCCCGGAGCTTCTGTTATATTTTCAAACGATGGTTTTCCGTGTGGAAACGGAAGTATTATTCATCAAGACGAATCTAGTGTGTTTATAGCTAGAGGTGTTGTTAAGAATCCATATGCAGCAATAGGTAGACTTCAGGTTGATTTTGGCGCAAATGTGGCGATACCTACCGGTGGTACTGTTGAAGAAATAACTTTAGCGGTGTCTGTAGGTGGTGCGGTAGAGCCAGCGTCTACAATCAGAATTACTCCTACTGCTGTTAATGTATATGAGAATGTTTCTCGAAGCATAGAAGTACCTATATATCGTGGGGTTCCGCAATATATTTCAATTACTAATACATCGTCGCAACCAATTATATTAACCAATTCAATTATAGATTTGGTTAGAGTGGCGTAAGAAAGGGGGAACACTATGGATACATTAGATAAAATCTATGACAAAATGTATTGTGAATTAGAGGAGATTTCAAACAAAGAAAAATTAGATAGTAAGGACGTTGAACTTGTAGATAAATTTGTAGATATTATCAAAGATATTAACGAAATAGATTCTATGGATGATATGGGTGGATTTTCGCAAGGAAACGGAAGAAGTTATGGTAATGGAGCTTCCTATGGTCGCAATCGTTTTGGGAGAACAATGGGTATGTACGGACGTGGATCTTACGGACGTAGTATGACCGGAGGATATTCTCGGGATGAAAGTAAAAATACAATGATTAATCATCTTCAAGAAGTAGCTGATATGGCGATGGACGAAAAAGATAGAAAAGCCGTTATGCGACTTATTGAACAGATGGAAATGAGATAAACAATTAAATAATAAGTGATTATAGCCCTTGCGTGATTTAGTCACTCGAGGGCTTTTTTTAAATATGTCACCAAGAGCATATTTTTACAAGGTATTAAAAAATATGTTGTTTGTAGCATATTTACCATAGCATAACTGAACAGGTTATGTATTTCATTATGGAGGAAATTATTATGATTATAAATGATTTAATAAGAGATTTAATGATAGAACATGAAAAAACTATCAGTGATGTAGTTAATATTACTGGTTGTAATATTGAAAGAGTTGAAGATATTGTTTTACGCGACTTATCTCCCACTCCTAATGAGGCACAACTTATATTTGAAATGTTTGGAGTAAGCTTATCGGAGGTAATAAGTTATTAAAGATTTCTGAAAGGAGAAATTTATGAGTGATAATAATATTATTGATATAGAAATATTTAAAAAATCTTATAAAACTGCGCTTGAAAAAACTGCTCAAAAAATAGGAAAAGAAATTGAAAAAGCTTATGAGTCACAAATAACAAGATTTTATAATGATTATACTCCTATTCTATATGAGAGAACTAATTCAACGTGGTGGGCTTCTAGCGGATATAGAAATTATGAATCATGGAGTACATATTTGGGTGACTTGCAGTATCAAGCAGGAATAAATATAGATCCAGCAAATATACAATCTAATAGGGGAGATCCATATCGCGCAGATACGGATTGGGTATTTAATAGAACGTGGCATTTGGGTATTCATGGTATAAATAAAAATAATCGAAGGTTTAAAAGAAAGAAAAGGAGAAATGGAACTGAGTATGAAGTCAGTTGGAATTATAGAAGATTTCCTACAAATACGCGTCCTTCTCCAGAGAAAGAATTTAAAAGCATGTTTAGTAAAATAAAAACACACAAACATATTGATGATATTTTTAGTAAATATTGGATTGCAGAAATAAATAAATTATAATAGTTACTATTCGAAACCGTATATATTGTTATTTATTTCTATCAATGGTATATATACATTGCGGAGGTAAATATTGTATGGGAACATATATTGTTGGTGATATACACGGTTGTTTTGAAGATTTTTTACAAATGTTAAATGTAATAAATTATAATAATAATGATGAAATTATATGCGTTGGAGATTATATTGATCGTGGAAGTCAGAATTATGAAATGTTAAGATGGATTGAAGATTATCCCTATAATATTTTGTTAATTAGAGGAAATCATGAGGATGAATTTATTGCAAATATAGAGATATTAGATAGTTTTGCAAATGAGTTGAACATTGATAAAACTGATATTTATAGTACAAAACTATTATATCAAACAATTGTTACAATTCCACAAATAAAAAACGCATATTTTGATTATTATAATACTATTTTTGATTTAATACATAACAATCTCACAAATCTTTACCAGTTAAAATGTTGGTCAGATATTATGAGGAAAATGCCTTATATATATAAAAAGCAGATTAATGGCATCAAGCATATTATTACACATGCGGGTTGTGATGTTAGTAGTATTGATTGTTATATATATTCAAGAAAAGCGACATTTGTAAATAATAGCATAATTATAGCAGGACATACTCCGACAATTTTAAAAGATTCATTTTCATTTAATAATGGATATATCTATAAGAAATATAATGGTAAATTAAACAGTACTTATATAAATATTGATTGTGGATGTGTGTATAAAAAAACATATGTTAATGCTAGATTAGCATGTTTAAGATTGGAAGATATGAAAGAATTTTATGTCTAACCGTATTTTTGAAGAAGCCTAACGGCTTCTTTTTTTTATAGATTAAGCGAGAACACTCACCACTTTAGTAGTGAGATGAATCGCCATAATAATATGTGATAAGCGAGGTGAAAAATGTGGAAAAGGCTTACAAATATAGAATATATCCAAATAAAAAACAGAAAGAAATAATAACTAAAACATTTGGATGTTGTCGTTTTGTATACAATAAGTATCTTGCTAAAAGAATCGAGATGTATGAGCAAAGTAAAATAACTTTCTCATATGTTCAATGTGCAAACGATATGAAACAACTTAAAACAGAACTAGAGTGGCTTAAAGAAGTTGATTCCACAGCACTTCA
>NZ_FUXA01000015.1 GCF_900167085.1 Eubacterium ruminantium | reverse complement strand
CTTACACGGGTTATATGGATAGCCGGGACGACCGCTCTTCTTGTCGTAAGAATACTTTTTTACCTCCTTCGCAATGGTTGTGCGATCACGTCCCAGTTCTTTGCCAATCTCTCCGAAGGAGGCACTCTCCTGGAGTCGCTGGGCTATGATCAAACGATCTTCATATGATAAAAACCTTGACATGGTAGCTCCTTTCCAGCCGCCAGAAATCAAAGTATAACAAAAATGAGACCAACCTTCCAGTCGGCCTCACATGTTTGTAAGGGAGAATCCATACCCCTCTCTTACACCTATAATTATTAACTTGTACTACTCATCCGAGATACTGGGTATGGAATCTCGGATTACAATTGAGGTTTTTGTCGTAAAGTGAAATTATAAATTCCCCACATGGTATGTGCTAAACTGTTTTGTCTATATGGATACCTCCTTTGCTATTGATCAGTGCGGTTGGCGAACCTGCACTCATTATAGCACTGGAGGTTTTTTTACTTGAAGCTAAAGATGTCTGAGAACACACCTGCATAGCTGGTGATTTATTTTTATGCTAATACAAAAAATCCAGGCTCCACATGGGAACCTGGATTATAAATTTAAAGTAATTTCAATTAATTACTGCTTGTCAGCGATAGCTGCCTGAGCTGCAGCAAGTCTTGCTACAGGTACACGGAATGGTGAACATGATACATAATCAAGTCCGATCTTATGACAGAACTCAACTGATGAAGGATCTCCACCGTGCTCACCACAGATACCAAAGTGAAGCTTATTGTTAACTGGCTTACCAAGATCGATAGCCATCTTCATAAGCTTACCAACACCTGTCTGGTCGAGCTTAGCAAATGGATCGTTCTCAAAGATCTTTGTATCATAGTAAGCATCAAGGAACTTACCAGCATCATCTCTTGAGAAACCAAATGTCATCTGTGTAAGGTCATTTGTACCGAAGCAGAAGAAATCAGCTTCTGAAGCGATCTCATCAGCTGTAAGAGCAGCTCTTGGGATCTCGATCATTGTACCAACTTCATACTCTAAGTTAACGCCTGCAGCAGCGATTTCAGCATCAGCTGTCTCAACTACTACCTTCTTAACAAACTTAAGCTCTTTAACTTCGCATGTAAGAGGGATCATGATTTCAGGCTTAACTGTCCAATCAGCATGTGCCTTCTGAACTTCGATAGCTGCACGGATAACAGCCTTTGTCTGCATCTTAGCAATTTCAGGATATGTAACTGCAAGACGGCATCCTCTGTGACCCATCATTGGGTTGAACTCCTTAAGAGATTCAACGATAGCCTTAACTTCGTCAAGTGACTTACCAAGGTCATTAGCAAGCTTGATCTGCTCAGCTTCTTCGTGAGGAACGAACTCATGAAGAGGTGGATCAAGGAATCTGATTGTAACAGGATTTCCTTCAAGTGCCTCATAAAGTGCCTTGAAGTCACTCTGCTGGAATGGAAGGATCTTATCAAGAGCCTTTTCTCTAGCTTCTACTGTATCTGCACAGATCATCTCTCTGAATGCAGCGATTCTGTCTTCTTCGAAGAACATATGCTCTGTACGGCAAAGACCGATACCTTCAGCACCAAGCTCACGAGCCTTCTTAGCATCTGCAGGTGTATCAGCATTTGTACGAACCTTAAGCTTTCTGAACTGATCAGCCCAAGCCATGATACGTCCGAATTCACCGGCGATCTGAGCGTCAACTGTTGGGATAAGTCCCTGATAGATGTTACCTGTTGTACCATCGATAGAGATTTCAGAACCCTCAACGAACTCAACTCCACCAAGTGTGAACTTCTTGTTCTCTTCATCCATGTTGATGTCGCCACAACCAGATACACAGCATGTACCCATACCACGAGCAACAACGGCAGCGTGTGATGTCATACCACCACGAACTGTAAGGATACCCTGTGCACTCTTCATACCTGTGATATCTTCAGGAGATGTCTCAAGTCTTACAAGAACAACCTTCTCTCCCTTAGCAGCCCATGCAACAGCATCATCAGCTGTAAATACAACCTTACCGCAAGCAGCACCAGGAGAAGCTCCAAGTCCCTTACCAAGTGGTGTAGCAGCCTTAAGTGCCTTAGCATCAAACTGTGGGTGAAGAAGTGTATCAAGGTTACGTGGATCGATCATAGCTACTGCTTCTTCAGGTGTCTTATGTCCTTCATCAACAAGGTCACAAGCGATCTTAAGAGCAGCTGGAGCTGTTCTCTTACCATTTCTACACTGAAGCATGAAAAGCTTCTTATTCTCAACTGTGAATTCCATATCCTGCATATCATGGTAGTGATTCTCAAGTGTATCACAAACCTTAAGGAACTCAGCGTAAGCTTCTGGGAATTCCTTCTCCATCTGAGCGATTGGCATTGGTGTACGAACACCGGCAACTACGTCCTCGCCCTGTGCGTTGATGAGGAACTCACCCATGAGCTTGTTCTCACCTGTTGCAGGATCTCTTGTAAATGCAACACCTGTACCGGATTCGTTGTTAAGGTTACCGAATACCATAGGCATTACGTTTACAGCTGTACCCCATGAATAAGGGATATCATTATCACGACGATATACGTTTGCACGTGGGTTATCCCATGATCTAAATACAGCTTCGATAGCGAGCTTAAGCTGTGTAACAGGATCTGAAGGGAAATCTTCACCTAACTGCTTCTTGTACTCAGCCTTGAACTGCTCAGCAAGGTTCTTAAGATCTTCAGCTGTAAGATCAACGTCAAACTGAACGCCCTTTTCTTCTTTCATCTTGTCGATAAGCTGTTCAAAATACTTCTTACCAACTTCCATAACTACATCAGAGAACATCTGAATAAAACGTCTATATGAATCATATACGAAACGCTCAAAAGCAGGATCAGGGTTACCCTTGATCATAGCTGCAACAACTTCATCATTAAGTCCAAGGTTAAGGATTGTATCCATCATACCTGGCATTGAAGCTCTAGCACCTGAACGTACTGAAACGAGGAGTGGATTGTTGAGATCACCAAACTTCTTACCATTGATCTCTTCCATCTTAGCTACGCCATCCATAGCCTGTGCCATTATCTCATCATTAATCTTACGTCCATCCTCATAATACTGAGTACAAGCCTCTGTTGTGATTGTGAATCCCTGTGGAACAGGAAGTCCGATACTTGTCATTTCTGCAAGGTTTGCACCCTTACCGCCAAGAAGATTACGCATGCTCATATCGCCTTCGCTGAACATGTAGACCCATTTTCTTGCCATTGTGTTTACTACCTCCTAAAGATAATTATTATGTTTTTATAGTCAACGAAATGACTGTTAAAACATACATTTTCTTAAAACCTTCCAACAATCTTCGAAAAGAAAATCCCAAATGAAAATCCCGTTTAAATGTATGATTAGCAGTCTTTCGCGCTCATAACGTGAATTATAACATAAACTTAACTATTTTGAAACAAATATATTTATTTTTTTAACTCATGTTACATTTAGTGAAATTTACTAAAACTCCATCTTTGCTTCGAAATAAGCTTTAAGATCTTCGATCTTAACTCTCTCCTGCTCCATGGTATCTCTATCACGAACAGTTACAGTTCCGTCTTCTTCCGAATCAAAGTCATATGTTACACAGAAAGGTGTTCCGATCTCATCCTGACGACGATATCTCTTACCGATAGCACCTCTGTCATCATATTCACAATTCCAGTACTTGCTAAGATCTGCAAATACTTTCTCTGCTCCTTCAGCAAGCTTCTTAGAAAGTGGAAGCACACCAACTTTGATAGGAGCGATAGCAGGATGGAAATGAAGTACTGTTCTTACATCATTCTTCTCTGCATCGAGAACTTCTTCATCATATGCTTCGCAAAGGAAAGCAAGTGTAACTCTGTCAGCACCAAGTGAAGGCTCAACTACGTATGGGATATACTTCTCATGTGTTTCATCATCGAAATAATCCATTGGCTCGCCTGATGTATTCTGATGCTGAGTAAGATCGTAATCTGTTCTTGAGGCAATACCCCAAAGTTCACCCCAGTCTGTGAATGGGAATGCGTATTCAATATCTGTTGTATGATCTGAGTAGAATGAAAGCTCTTCAGGATCATGATCTCTGAGACGAAGATTCTCTTCCTTGATTCCAAGGCTGAGAAGCCACTCATAACAGAAACTTCTCCAATAATTGAACCACTCTGTCTGTGTTCCCGGCTTACAGAAGAACTCAAGCTCCATCTGCTCAAATTCTCTTGTTCTGAATGTAAAGTTACCCGGTGTGATCTCATTTCTGAATGATTTACCGATCTGTCCTATACCGAAAGGAACCTTCTTACGTGATGTTCTCTGAACATTCTTGAAGTTTACGAAGATACCCTGTGCTGTCTCAGGTCTGAGATATACAGTATTCTTTGCATCTTCTGTAACACCCTGGAAGGTTTTGAACATAAGATTAAACTGTCTGATAGATGTGAAGCTGTGTTTTCCGCATGCAGGACATGGGATGTTGTGATCTTCGATAAACTTCTCCATCTCTTCATTTGACCAGCCGTCAACAGAAGATTCAAGTGTTATATTATTCTCAAGAGCAAAATCTTCTATTACCTTATCTGCTCTGAATCTTTCATGACATTCTTTACAATCCATAAGTGGATCTGAGAAACTTCCAAGATGACCTGAAGCAACCCATACCTGTGGATTCATGAGAATCGCACAATCAACTCCTACGTTGTAAGGATTTTCCTGAATGAATTTCTTCCACCATGCCTTCTTGATATTATTCTTGAGTTCAACACCGATGTTGCCGTAATCCCATGTATTTGCAAGGCCTCCGTAGATGTCAGATCCCGGATATACAAATCCTCTTGACTTGGCAAGGGCAACGATCTTCTCCATTGACTTTTCCATATAGTTCTCCCTTCAATCACGTTTTTAACTATTCAAGCACTAAAAACTCTTGAAGTATTTTACATTTTTGTGCAAAAAAGTTCAACTCTAATATTATTTTTTTTCAAAAGAAATACCCTCACCACATGAAGCAATCGGATATGTATCCGGAATCCCGGACATATATCAATATTTGCTCCCGTGATGAGGGCACATTATTCTTTATTTGAAATATGGTAGAAATAGGACTATCTGAGCATTCCGTATTCACTACACATCTTTATAAATTCTTCTGACTTGAAGAACTGTTCCATGACATAATCTCTGCTGTTATATCTAAGAACACCCATCCATCCCTGATATCCTACAGGATCGGGATCTCTTCCGAAAAGACCGTTGTAAAGACTTCTGATGAACTGATCATTTGAGATGTTCTCTCTTCTTGCCTTTTCTCTATATTCAGGCGATCCGTAGAATCCTCTTGCAACCTGAGAAGCTGACATGCTGCGGTTCTTAAGAAGGCTTGTCCATCCGTCGAATCCACCCTGGTCAGGATTTCTTCCGAGAACGCTCTTATATAATCTGAGTACATATGCGTTTGCATTTTTCTTTATTGTAAGATACTTGATGATATAAGCACGATCATACTGCGCATCTGATACAGATATAATAAGTTTGTAATCACCCGGATCAAGAGACTCAAACTTGATGCAGTTTACCATTCCCGGCTGATTTTCGATTCTTACTTCTTTCTGAGTAGCTCTTGCAAATTCAAATCCGTTTGAAACGAAAGGATGTGATGAGTCCCCTTTGTAAAGTACGATATCTACTCTCTTAACACCATTCTTTGCTGAAAGCTTACCGCTGAGGCTGTACTTTCTGAATGCATCAAGATCATAAGCATTATTACCGACCTTTACGTCATCAACTCTAACGTTACCTGTTGGCGACTGCTTGATGTAGTCGTCTCTTGTCTTTGCCTTTGCTGTGCTTGGAACAATTATGCTTGTAAGTACAATAGCTAATGCAATAACAGCACATAAAAGTTTCTTCTGCTTTTTCATTTTTTTCCTCCTGTAATTCATATAAATACAATAACGTGTCATATTATACAGGAGAGTCGGTTAACGTTCAATAACTTTTTTATTTTAACTGATCACTCATGATTAAGTCTCCAGTCCAGAGTCCTTGTTAGATAGTCAACATATGAAGGATCTTTGCACATTCCCTTGCCCGGAGTATCTGAGATCTTGGCAACAGGATGACCGTTACATTCTGTTGTCTTCATTACTATATTGAGTGCTTTGACTTTAGTATCATTTGAAATATATGTTCCTATTCCGAATGCAACTTTTATTCTGTCACTGAAATGATCATACAGCGCTGAAGCCTTATCGAAGTCCAGACTGTCTGAGAAAAGAAGTGACTTTGTCTTAGGATCGATTCCTAATGATTCATAATGCTTTATCATCTTCTCGCCCCATTCGTACGGATCTCCCGAATCGTGACGAACGCCATTGAACATAGTTGCAAATGTAAGCTGAAAATCGCGAAGGAAAATATCTGTTGTTACTGTATCCGTAAGTGCTATTCCATTAAGTACGGAATATTCTCTGATCCATGCATTAAGTGCATACCAGTTTGAATATGCGGCATTATGCTTATTATCACCCTGTCCAACGCACATGATATATTCATGAGCCATTGTTCCTACAGGAGTGAGGTTATATTTCTTCGCAAGATATACATTGCTTGTTCCGATGAATGATGAACCGGAGCCCTTAACTGCTTCATTTATCTTTTTAACCGCAAGTTCCTGTGCTTCCCCTGAAAGACGTCTTCGTAATCCGAACTCTGAGAAGGTTCCGAGATGAACGCTGTTCTCGCTTATCCTTCTGCATTTTTCAGAAAGCTTTTCCTTAAATGAATCCATAAGTTCATCATAATCATAAGCCATTCTGAAATATACTTCATTTACGATGGCAAGAGTTGGGATTTCGTACATTGAGGAATTAACCCAGGTTCCCTTTGCTTCTATTGAAAGTCCGCACTCCGCATCATCATTTATCTCGAAGTCCTCAAATCTCGGATGCCACAGTCTGAGGAAATCTACATAGTCTTCCTTCAGCCATTTAATTTTCTTCAGATAATTAAGTTCTTCTTCTGTGAATTTAATATCGCAATATGCCTTTATCTGCTCTCTTATCTCTTCAACCATTTCCTCTGTAAAATGCACATCAGTATTCCTGCATTTGAAAGTCCATGTTGTTCTGTAGGAAGGAAATTGATGATAAATAGTCATTCCCATACTGAATTTATAGAGGTCTGTTTCAAGTAAACTATTGATAATCTGCGGTAATTTCATATAAAACTCCTCCTTCATCTATGATAATTATAAATATTTTTTGCAACTTATTATTTACAAATAATTTTATTGAATGTCACACTTAGTTCATATTTAAATAGTACTATAAGTACATCGAAAGAGAAAAACAATTCTTCTTTTCATAGTTTTCATAATTTTCATAGTTTAAAAAAATCGCCGTTCATACGGCGGTTTTTTTATGTCCAAATAACATTTCTTAGTATTTCCAGGGATCTAAATTCTCTGTCTACATTTTTTTTGATCAGTCTTTGGCTGATCTTCTCAAGTCTTTCCAGAAGGTCTTCCGCAAGGTCAAATGAAAATACACTTCCAATGGATGCAGAAAGTATAGTAGCAAGAACATAACGTTCGTCTTCTTTGAGTCCTTCCATACTTTCCACTTCAGGGACTTCTCCTTCTATATCCATGAGTTTTAATTCAAATATTAGTCTCACTGTCCTGTCGGATATCTCTTCTCGTAAGAGGGATTTAAATGCAAGATATAAAAGGTTCAACTCGTCAACCGCTGCCAGCCCTTCCCTCGTATAATATGACGTAAATTCACAGAAATATGATGCATAACACATTTTGTCGATATCATAAGATAATTCGATAAAGCTTTCTTCTATCTCAGCAGAAAGAAGTGTATAGCTGTCCCTGCCCGGGCGAAGTTTGAATTCCCCCATAACGAAGCTCTGTCCTGCTGCAGTAAGTCTCGAGGTCTGCCTTCTTATATTGTTGGCAAATACAGTTATCCTTCCCTCTCTGCCTGTAAGTATAACGAGCCTTTTGCCATATTCGCCAAAAGGACTCGCATTTAGAACTATGCCTTTTTCTGTTATCTCCTGATCCATATCATTCTCCCGGAATATTTATGCCCCGTCAAAAAAGGCCCTTAACTATCTTTTATCGCTGTAACCGAAGTTTCTCAGCATATTCTGATTGTCTCTCCAGTCACGTCTTACTTTGACAAAAAGTTTGAGATTAACTTTAGTCATCAGGAGTTTCTCCATCTCGATTCTTGCGCCCGTTCCTATACGCTTAAGCATGGCGCCGCCTTTACCGATGATGATTCCCTTATGACTGTCTCTCTCACAGATGATAGTTGCTTCTACATCAGTAATCCTTCCGTCAGGTCTTACTTTCATTGTATCTATCTCGACAGCTATTCCGTGGGGTATCTCTTTATCAAGTTTTTGAAGTGCCTGCTCTCTGATGAGTTCAGCACAGATATCCCTTTCTGTCTCTTCTGTAACTGTATCTTCATCATAGTACATAGGTCCTTCAGGAAGATTTTTGATAATTACATTTATAAGTTCTTCTCTGTTCTTCTCGCGGAGAGCCGAAACAGGAACGATATCCGTAAAATCAAGAACATCTTTATAGATATCTATAGTCTTAAATACTTCCTCATCTGTATTTACATCCACCTTGTTGATAACAAGGATCACAGGTTTTTTAACACCGGCAAGCTTCTCGGCAATCTCCTGTTCCCCGGCACTGATCCTGTCTCCCGGTTCAATGATCCACATAACAACATCAGCATCCGAAAATGCACTTGAAACTTCATTTACCATAAAATCGCCAAGCTTATTTCTTGATCTGTTCATTCCCGGTGTATCAAGGAAAACAATCTGTCCTTCGTCATTTGTATATACAGTCTCAATTCTCTTTCTTGTGGTCTGAGCCTTCGAACTCATTATCGCTATCTTCTGTCCGATAATGCAATTCATAAGTGTTGATTTACCAACGTTAGGACGACCGATTATTGCTACAAATCCTGATCTGAATTTCTTATCTTCCTGCATAAATATTCTCCACTTTTCCAAATATATCAGCTGCCAACTTTATCTTATCTTCATTTCCAACCGCACAGATAACATTACTGTCGGCAATAACCTTTACATAAGGAGCAAGGCTTCTGATAACACTCTGGTCTGCATTTATAACTTCATCTCTTTCTCTCTGAAGCTGCTCATCAGTGATACCCATAAGGTAACATGCAAATGAAAATGAAGCTTCAGACTGTGGTGTAAATGGCGTATCCATACTTCCGATGGTTCCGATAACATACTTTGTCATCTCTCTGTCAGATACATCAAATTCCTGAACATATTTATATGCATCATTAAATATATCAATTGTTTCTTTAAGATTTGGATCTCTGTAAGAATACATACTGGCGATTCCGCTTCTGCTGAAACTTCCGGAACATCCGTAAGCTCCGCCTTTAACTCTTACTCTTATCCAAAGATAATCATATCCGAAAATGATTCTGAGCACATTAAGTGCACCATTATATGCAAGGCCTTCCTTCTTGTAATCTCCCACTGATGCAACATACTGTACATCCGAAGCTGCAGTGAAGCCTTCATTTTTCACTGAAAGCTTAATCTCAGGAGTGTTACCTACCTTCTCATCAGAGAAGTCTTTATAGATATCTCCCAAAAGTCCGCTGAGTACATCTTCCGGTTTCTTATCCGATGTAAATGAAACAGTCAGAGCATCCTTTCTGAGAAGCTTCTTGAGTGTACCTTTAAGAAGCTTTGCAAGGCCTTCATATCTGTTATCAAAATCTTTATCTATATCATCAAGGAATCTGTAGAAATCGATTCCTTCCTGCTTTTCTTTAATATAATTTGTCTTAGAAATATAAGAAGCAGCTCTGAGAGTTGAAGTGATCTGTCCTGATTCAACAAGGTCAAGTCTTATATTGGACTTTGTCTCAGCTACTATCTCCTTAAGTCTCTTTCTGTCAGTGATATGCGAACTGAAAAGTATCTCTTTAAGAAGAGCAAATCCTTCTTTCAGTTTATCATCAAAACTCTTAAACTTACCGAAGAAATAAGAATACGGCTCACCATTTTCCTTTGCAAATACTCCTACGCCGAAACCGATTCCACCTGTTTCAAGATCGATCTCTCCGGAAAGTTCTCTTGATGTATGAAGATCCGTATCAACGAATTTAAGGATTTCGCATAAAAGAGACATTGCATATATCTCTTCATCCACAAGGTCATTCGCATCAAAGTTAAGATTCACATATGAAATTCCATTTGTAAAAATATCATGATGGATAGTCTTAACACCGTCCACAAAAGTCTCACGGTTCTTAGGCTTTCTTGCCTCTTTCTTGATATCCTCGATAGTGAGAACAGGAATCTTCATAAGATCTTCTTCAGATGACGGCTCTTCCTGATAAGCTTTAAGATTTATAGTATCTTCGACAACCTTCTGCTTTTCTTCATCAGTCATCTTGCTTCTGATAGCTTCGAGTTTTTCTCTCAGCTTCTCTTCGCTTTCTCTTCCGAGATTATAAGCAGGCTTTGTCACACCGTATGACTTATGATTATTTTCAAGGATATATTTCCTGATTATATCTTCAAAATATCCATCATCTACATGGGAACGAAGCACGTCAAATACACCGTTGAGAGAAAATCTTGTAAATGCTTCACTCTCATCATAAAGCCAGCTTCCGAATGCATCGAGGATAAGCATAAGTCCCTTTGGATAACGTCCGTAATTTGCTTCCTTATGTCTGAAATCAAAATGATTTATCGCAGCTGTAAGAGCCTTCTTATCAAGTCCCTTTGAGATAATCTCTTCGAGGGTATCATTTATTATTGAAATGAATTTATCTTTATATTTTTCATCCGAATTTCTTGCAACTATAGAGAATTCCGGCTGCATGATCTCATCTTCGTAATTACTCTCAACTTCCGCACAGATTCCCGCGTCAACTATAGCCTTCTTGAGAGGTGCTCCCGGCGCATCAAGAAGTGTATAGCAAAGTACATCAAATGCAGTATTAAGAGTTATATCGGTACTCTTACCGATCACAGTATTGTATGTGAGATATGTATTGTCTTCTAAATCTTCATCTTCTGAAAGAGAATAAAATGAAGTATATTCCTTCGGAGCATCGAAAGCCTTCTGCTCTTTTATCTCGGAATCAACTTCAAGATAATCATATCCTGCAAGGTATTCTTTATCGATATAATCAAGCTTCTCATTAAAGTCCATATCACCGTAAAGGTAAATATAACTGTTTGAAGGATGATAATACTTGCTATGACAGTCGAGATATTCTTCTCTTGTTAAAGACGGAATGTCCTCAGGAAGCCCTCCTGAAACAAGGGAATAAATGCTATCCGGATAGAGAGACTTCTCTATTGACTGCTCAACTATAGCATCCGCTGAAGAGAATGATCCCTTCATTTCGTTATAAACAACACCATTGATAGTAAGCGGAGAATCTAAACTCTCCATCTCATAATGCCATCCTTCCTGCTTAAATATCTCAGGAATATCATAAATATCAGGATTAAATACAGCGTCAAGATAGACATCCATAAGATTCTGGAAATCCTTATCATTGCAGCTTGCAACAGGGTAAACAGTCTTATCAGGATATGTCATCGCATTAAGAAATGTATTAAGCGAACTTTTGCAAAGTTCAGCAAAGGGATCCTTTACCGGATATTTCTTCGATCCGCAAAGAACAGTATGCTCTATGATATGCTGAACACCTTTACTGTTTGAAGGCGGTGTCCTGAAACCAATACAAAAAACTTTATTCTCATCAGCATTATCAATAAGCATAACTCTTGCTTTTGTCTTATCATGCCTAAGAAGATATCCTGTTCCCGAAACCTCAGGAAGTTCCTTTTTCTCAATTATGGTATAATTCTTAATCTTATCTGTATTTAACAATTCACTTTCTCTCTTTCTATTCAAATAGAGACAACGGTGCCTTTTTATCGGCACCGCATAATTCTCTTATTATTCTATAATTGTATGACTGCTCTTTATGATGCCTCTTGGAAGTGCATCTTTTGAGTTTTTCCACGGTGCATCATTATTCCGATAATCATACTTATCGATAAACCAGCTCACATCGCCATTTACTCTTTCGATATTATCGAAGTAAACCTTAACAAGAGCATCCGTAAATTCGTCTAACTGCTTACCCTTAAGTTTATTCGGAGCCTCGTCATAAAGGATTCCGAAATGATAAGTGCAAAAGCCCTTGCTTTCCTTAAACTTAGGGATAAAGTCTTTATCATTTTTCCACATATGGAAAATAGTATCTATATATCTCGGAAAAATCTTGTTGATTCTGTCACAGATAAAACAGCTTTCTTCAAGATTATCTATATAAGTTCCTACAGCTGATTTGCCGGCCTTACTGAAAAGTCCTGACTTTGTTCCATGCCCTTTACTTACTGCTTCTCTAAGATCTTTGATGACCTTATTGGTATGAGTATTCATCATAAGGGCAAGTCCGAGACGATTCTTCTCAGCATAAAGCATCCTTACGTGAGTCGGACAAAACCACATCTTATCCGTCACTGCACGGTTATCATCCTCCATATAGCTTGGCCCCATAGTGAAATCTATGGATTCTCTCTCAAGATCTGTATAGAGTTTGCAAAGCGGACACTCGCACCCACTGTTAAAAGCATCATTGACCGGTATGGTATAAATCTTTTCAGCCATATTTCCTCCCAAATAATTATAAAGCTTTCTTTATAGCATCAAGAAGCTCATCATACTCTTCAAATGCCTGAAGTTCAGGATACTCTGACTTGATAGCATCTGTTGATCTGAATAAGAATCCTGCCTTACTTGCCTTGATCATACCAAGATCGTTATGGCTGTCACCACTTGCTATAGTTGTAAATCCAACAGACTGAAGAGCCTTAACTGTAGAAAGCTTTGACTGCTCACATCTCATCTTGAATCCTGTGATCTCACCATTATCCGCAACTTCAAGAGTATTGCAGAATATTGTTGGCCATCCGAGCTTCTTCATAAGAGGCTTAGCAAACTGTGTGAAGGTATCACTTATAATGATAACCTGTGTAAGTTCCTTAAGGCTGTCGAGGAACTCCTTTGCGCCCGGAAGTGGATCTATCTTCTCAATAGTATCCTGAATCTCCTTAAGTCCAAGACCATGTTCCTTAAGGATTCCGATTCTCCAATTCATAAGTTTATCGTAATCAGGTTCATCTCTTGTTGTTCTCTTAAGTTCAGGAATTCCACTTGCTTCTGCAAATGCAATCCATATCTCAGGTACAAGTACTCCTTCAAGATCCAAACATACAATATTCATGTCACTCACTGTAATTATCCTCCGAAAAATCTAAATTCATATTTTTAAATAAAATCATTGATATATTACCATAACAACTATCTTATTTCAATTAAACTTATGAGAAAATGACCATTTTTCGGGCACAAAAAAACCGGCCTTTACAATTTACGTAAGGTCGGTTTTTTAGTTCTGATATTATCTGATACTTGTTATACCGGATCAGGATTCACACGTGTATCGTTATACTGAATCCGAATTATAATGTGTATATTTTACCGAATTGTGATTTGATGTGCACATTATGCCGGATCAGGATTCATATGTGCATAATTAAGACGGATATATGTGTAGTCACCTTCTCTATACATCTCAAATACACCTGTAACTTCGATCATTTCTTCATTTGCCGGGAAGTCATCCGGATATACATCATGTCCGTCATTGCAGACAAATTCAATACCCTGGGAGCAGCACCCCTGAGCATCATTTACTATACAATAATGATATGTATTGTCATTGCCCGGATCATTTGAATATGCAACAGAATATTTTCCGTTTATCTTTACTGTCTTACCAACATATTCCTTAGGATTATAAACCATGTGATAAACAGTTGCATAAACCATGGAACTGTCCATCTGAGTAATGTCTATATCCACATTATCATAATCCACATCTTCAGGTTTAACTGTAAATTCAGGAATATCACACATTCCGTTTTTCTTATCACCTGAAGCAGTTTCTGTAGTTGCTGTACTCTGCTCTGTAGTTTCAGAAGACTGTTCGGTAGTTACTACTGCCATCGGAGGAACTGTTGCTTCCTCTGTAGTTGCGACCACAGTCGTTGCAGTTGTTCCGTCTGCATTTTCCGTCTTAGCTTTATCTTCCTCTTTCATCTTCTCATTAACAACATTTTCGACCTGATTCCCCTGTCCAAGTCGCGAATCTGTTCCTGCTTTTCCACATGAACAAAGTGATAAACAAGCGATGATACTAAGCGTTACAGAAACATATTTTTTTAAATTTTTCAAACTCAAAACCTTCTTTCAATTTTTGAAAATACTTAATCGATTCCTGCGATCTTTCCTGCGATGAAGCAGATAAAGAATGCAACCATATCTGTGATTACGATTGTCGAACCAACAGGTGTATTATACAACATTGAAACAATAATTCCAATAAATGCACATACAACGGAAATTATCATAGAGAATATAACAACGCCCTTGAAATTCCTTACAAGTCTCATGGCAGAAAGTGCAGGGAATATGATAAGCGCCGAAATGAGAAGCGAACCGACAAGATTCATTCCGAGAACTATGATAACTGCTGTAATCACAGCGATTAAAAGGTTGTATGTATTGGACTTTACTCCGGTTGCCTTTGCAAAATTCTCATCAAATGTAACAGCAAAAAATCTGTTATAGAAAATGATAAATATAATTATTACGGCAATGGAAAGAACTATACAAAGATTAACATCCGATCTCTGAAGTGTAAGTATCGATATTGATCCGAAAAGCGTACTGCAGACATCTCCGGAAACATTTGCCTTTGAAGCGAAAACATTCATCAGCATATATCCTATAGCGAGTGACGCAACGGAAAGCATCGCTATAGCAGCGTCGCCTTTGATCTTTGTATTCTGTCCAAGTCTAAGGAGTAATATTGCTGAAATGATAGTAACCGGAAGTGTCAGGTAATTAACATTTGAAAGCTTCATTACAGAAGCTATCGCCATAGCACCAAAAGCCACATGCGAAAGTCCGTCACCGATAAATGAATATCTCTTTAGCACAAGAGTAACTCCGAGAAGTGACGAGCAAAGCGCTATAAGTATTCCTACTATGATTGCATATCTTACGAAGGAATATGATAAATATAACTGTAATTTTGCACCGATGTCCATTTTACTTTCCTCCCGTAAGTGATTTATATTCTTTACTGTTTATGTATTCTTCTTTACTTCCGAAGAAGCTATCCTCTCCGTTAACATGAAGAATAGTTCCTGCATATTTAATGGCAGCATCGATATCATGAGAAACCATTATGATTGTTATACCATCCTTGTTGAGATCATTTATAAGTGAATACATCTCGGCAGTAACCTTAGGATCAAGTCCGCTGACAGGCTCATCAAGAAGGAGCAGCTTTGTTGTCGCCGTAAGTGCTCTGGCAAGAAGAACTCTCTGCTGCTGTCCTCCGGAAAGATTTCTGTAGCATGTTTTTCTCATATCCCAGATAGACATCTTCTCCATATTTTCTTTGGCAAGTGCTTTTAATTCCTTACTGTAAAATGGTCTCCATTTTGATTTGGAAAGAGCACCCGAAAGAACTATCTCATATACAGATGCAGGAAAATCCTTCTGCACAACAGTCTGCTGCGGAAGGTATCCTATCTCATATGGTTTAAGATCATCTCCGTAAATGATATCTCCTGATACAGGCGATGCAAGATGAAGCAGAGTCTTCATAAGTGTACTCTTTCCTGCACCATTTTCACCTACTATACAAAGATAATCACCTTTTTCAACTTTGAAATTAATATTGTCTACAACCGGCTTTTTCTCATAGCCGACTGCAAGATTTTCGCAAGTGATATATGCCATTTTTATCCCTCGATCCTGATTTATAATCTTTTGAAATACTAATTTATTTGAGCGCCTCTGTTAATACACCAAGATTCTCTGTCATGATATCAAGGTATGTAGAGCCCGCATTAATATCTTTTTTAGTAACAGCCTGCATCGAATTCATTACAAGTATCTTCCCGTCCTTTTTATTTGTGCTGTTAATTATGGTTCTTGCGATGCTTTCATCGGAACCGTCTATCATAAGAACAACATTCACGCCGGTTTCATCAACCTTTTTTGCAAGAAATGTTATGGTTTCAAATGAAGCTTCAGTCTCAGCACTGCATCCGGAAAATGCAGCATAATAATCTAAATTGTAATCATCAACAAGATATCTGAAAGGAAATCTGTCGCCGAAGATAACTGTATTTTTATTTCCTGCTGCAACAGCTTCTTTGTATTTCCCGTCAAGTTCATCAAGCTTCTTTAAATATTCATTTAAATTCTCATTTATAGCATCAGCATCATCTTTTGCTTTATCAACACTGCTTATCTCTTTGGCAAGAGCTTCAACTATAATTTTGGCATTGCGAACAGAAAGCCATACGTGCTCATCATATTCTTCGTGATCGTCATCACCATGCGCATCGTCGTGATCATGCGCATCGTCGTGATCATGCGCATCGTCGTGATCATGCGCATCGTCGTGATCATGCGCATCGTCGTGATCATCGTCACCGTCATCACCATGCGCATCGTCGTGATCATCGTCACCGTCATCACCATGCACATCGTCGTGGTCACCCTGCATTCCTTCTACAGTTTCTTCTTCAGCGACTCTTCCTGAAAGAACATCCATAAGCTTAATTACTTTCATATTCTTATTCTTAGCTTCTTTCAGTGCATCCTTAACCCAGGTATCAGACTCTCCTCCAACATATACGAATACGTCGCACTCGGAAATGGTCATTATATCTTCCGATGTAGGTTGGAAATTGTGAAGATCGGTACCATTCCCCATAAGAAGAGTTACATTAAATTTATCCTCTTTTCCCTTGACCAGTTCTTTAGCCCAGTCATATTCCGGAAATATAGTGCAAACTATCTCTACTTTACCTGAATCTTTGCTCTTCTTACCGCAGGCTGTTACATTTAAAATGATTTCTGCCGCAGCAAGTATAAGTATTACGATCTTTAAGATCAGCATTTTTTTATCACTAATTTTCTTCATGTTTGCCCTTCCCCGGAATTCCCGGAATGATCCTGCAATGATCACATACACCTACCAAAACAGATGATCTGAAATCAAGTTTAAATCCAACTTCTTTTCTAAGATAATTATATACATCCGACATGTATTTATCGCTCAAATGAACGATGCGTCCGCATACTTTACACTGAAGATGCAGATGTCCGACACACTCGCTCTCTTCTCCCGCATACTGGTAAAAGCAGAAATCATTTCCCGGATTCTTAGTCTTTATAAGAGTTCCGTCGGAAGTAAGTTTATCAAGATTACGATAAATAGTAGTGATATTAATGTCCGCCCCCTGAGCCTTTATATATTGGGAAAGGTCAGCCACAGAAAATCTGGCGCTTTTATGCTCACTTATAAACTGCTTTATCAAATCTTTGCATTTTGTATGATATTTCCTTTTTTGATTTTCAGTGCATATCACTTTATCGTTCATAACAATCCCTTTATTATAACTTCTAAATTTATAACATATTTCTAAGTTCTTTATATCCCATATAATATGAAACCGAAACAATATAGTAATTAATTCCGGTAAATCCATGCAATTTATTTACTGCACAAAAAATGCAAATCAATTGCAAATGAAATACTAGCAGACAAATAATTGTCTGTCAAGAAATCTTTTGCAAATGATTTGCATATATGTTTTTTGTTTAATTAACGATCAATTGTCGGTGTCCAATATTTCTGATTATATATATCTGTGAAAAGGTATGCTAATTTAACTTTACCTTCTCCAACATCAGTATTACTGATCTGCATATTTGAAGAAACTGTTATATCACCGATCGGATATGTATCCTGGTACTTACCGTCATATGTATAGTAATCACATATAAATGTAAGCTTATCGCCTTCTTTAAGTTCTGACTCAATCTTAGCAACTGTATCTGTCTCGCCGTTCTTGTAATCCTGCTGATAACCTGCAACGAAACCGTAAGGATTATCATTATCAAATACAAGAATGAGATTTATTCTCTCCCCGTTAAGAAGTGCAGGAACGCGTCCTGTGATAGTATATTTGTCACCATCTTCTACAGTGCTGAGGTGATAATATGCAACAGGCTGTCCGTCGATAGATATCCATGTACGGTCTGTCTCTGCAACCATGGCACCGTCATCATCAAATGTATAAATATTATCAAGTCCGAGATCAAGATATCCTTGTCCGTCATCATAGAACATATTTAATTCAATTGTATGAACGAGATCCCACTGATCATCAGGAAGACTGATCTTTGCTACCTTTCCGTCATCATTCCACTTGAGATTGTCAGGATTGAAATAATTATTGGAAATATAATCCGCTGCATCATCTGTTGAGATACCGCTCTCATCCATGAATGCAGTATTGTTCTCATCAAGGTCATCAATGATATTACTTCTTCCACCGCCGAGGAAACTTCCAATAAGCTGAGATATCGCATCTCCGCCACCGCCTGAACCGCCTCCAAGCATATTGAAGAGTGAAGCCGCTGCATTTGTTGAACCGCCGGCCTGAATCTGTCCGCTTGTTTCAAGACTTGCGAACTGACGGATACATTTACTGTATTCATCATTCATACCGATTGCTGAATAATTGCTGCAGGCCTTATCAACATATGATGTTCTCTGATAAGGGAAATAAATTGATACGCCGTGAGCATTCACCATATTGAGGGATGTTCTGTTGTACTTAACCGCACCCTTGATTGTATCGGCAAGTTTCTTGCCTTCAGCTGTATCCATTTTATTTGCAAGATCAACAAGGTCTACCTGGTCTATTCTTGACTGTGTTGCAAATTCTCTTGTGCCATTTCTTGCATCTGAAACTTTCTTATACTCTTTTGCTGTTATAAGAGAGCTTACTGATTTAGAGAAACTTCCAATCTCAGTTGGTACTGTATGAGCAAATTCCGCAAGGTCGATAAGGGAAAGTGTTGTTGCCTGTCCTCTGCAACTCTTTGCACATGCACTTGTATAATCATCAATGATAAGTTTTCCGAGTTCTATAGTCGGCATAGATGTGTTGGCTCCAAGCTTTGTAAGCCAGTTGGTGTAGAACCATCCGATACCCGGCTCTGTTTCCTCTGAAGCTATAAGATAGTCAGCATATGGATCAAGCATAAGTGCTGTCTCTGCAGTAGCCATAAGACAAGCATCGAATCCGATCATATCAAATGTTACGCCACCGTCTTTAAGAGCTTTGTTGATACCACTGAGGGTCATTGATCCGCTCTTCTGGTTCTTCTCATCATAACCGTAACCACTGACAGATCCTCCGCCGTGATCCCACATGATAAGTTCATATCTGTTTGCAGGATAATTCTCGGCACACCACTTAATAAAGTGAGAAAGCGTATCAGGATCGGTCATAGCCTTATTGCCGTCATCATCAACAAGACAAGTCATGCTTCCCTTTTTAACCTGGAAGATCTGATTAACCTTGCTGCTGATACCATTTGTCTTCCATTTATTACATCCACCTGTGTAAACAATGATATTGATATTGTCGCCAAAATCAGCTGAAGCCATCTCATTAAGATCGGCTGTTGACATTCCATACTTTGATTCAAGGTCTGTACCACACATATAGACCATGAATGTTATCTTATCATTATTCTCACCAAGGATCTTTGTTCTCTTCTCTCTTGACCCCGGCGCAACTGTTGTATCAAGTTTATGACCTGAATCTGTAGTGTTGCCGACACCGTTATCAGTTGAAACGGCGCTCTGGCCATTTCCCATCTGAAGGTTATCACCCTGGTTACTTCCGGCACTTCCTGCACCGGCGCCACCGCCGGCACCGCCGCCACCTCCAAATAATGAAAAGAGGATTGCGATTATAACTGCGAGAAAACCGCCACCGCCTCCGATAGCAGCACCTTTACTTATATGTCTTTCTCCGCTGCCTTCTTCTCTACTATATACGTCCGAAGAACCTACCGGTCCTGTTCCGAGTCCTTCGCCCTTTCTGCCGACACCTTTGCCGTTGTCGGTCACTCTTTTCTCTCTTGCTCTAGGTCTGTTATTCTGTTCCATACTCACCCTTCTTTTGCCTACCGGTTAATATAAATACTTTTTCAATATGCCCGGTCTATTTTAATAGTATTTATGATTTATCTATATAAAGATCCAGCTCGGGATTTCCCGGAAGATCCTTGATCTTATCTTTAACTTTTTCCTCAATCTCACCGTCCGTCATACTGAAGTCATAAGGAATTGTAAGATCAAATATTATCTTATCAATCTTTTCTTCATTTCCTTCTATCTTAAAGTCATGGATTGACAGATCCTCGCAGATATCTTTAAGAAGTTCCTTTACTTTATCCTTTGTTTTTATAGTGAAGGTGTCACCCTCATCTACAGGATCAACATGTATAGTGAATTCAGACACAAGGCCTTCTCTCACAATACGCCTCTCGATGGTATCAACCAACTCATGGGACTTAATGATTCCAAGCCTTGAATCGACCTCCACATGCATAGAAGCAAATGTTCTTCCCGGACCATAATCATGAACTCTCAGATCATGAACTTCATGAATATCAGGATATTCTTTAACAATACTCCTGATTCCCTCTTTAAGTTCATCTCCCGGACCTTCACCCAGAAGCAGCGCCGTTGTATCCTTCGCACCTTCTATTCCGGATTTGATTACGAATAAAGCAACTATCGCACCGGCATATCCGTCAATATTAACCTTAAATACAAGCATTACGATAACTGAAATAAGCGCCACACTTGTACAGATACAGTCAGATCTACTATCAACTGCCGTAACTCTCATGGCTGTCGAATTGATTTTTCTGCTGATATACATATAAAAGACTGACATATAAAATTTCACAAGTATGGTGCATGATAAAATGATTATCGTGACAACACTTACATTTATAGGCGTCTCTTTGATTATATGTACTATCGATTCTTTCAGAAGATTCAATGCTATCGCCAGGACAAGTACAGCTACTATAAATCCCGACATATATTCCAGTCTTCCGTGTCCGTAAGGATGTTCTTTATCTGCAGGTTTTCCCGATAACTTGAAACTAATCAAAGTTACTATGGAAGAAGCTGCATCAGACATGTTATTGACTGCGTCACCTACGATTGAAAATGCACCTGAAAGAATTCCTATAACTATCTTCAATATAGAAAGCATGATATTGCAGAAAATCCCAAATCCTCCGGCAAGCATACCGTATTGCCGTCTCACTTCAGGATTCTGTGTATCATCCTTATCTTTTACAAATAATTTTATTAATAATTTACCCATTATATCTCATCTATCTTTATAAGATTTGTGTTTCCCGATACTCCGGAAACACCACCGGTAATTACTATCTTGTCACCTTTTTCAAGGTTAAATGTACTTGTAGCTACTTTCTTTGCACCGTAGAAAAGTACTTCTGTCGATGGGAATGTCTCACATATCTTTGGTGTGACTCCCCATGAAAGTGCAAGTTTTCTCCAAGTAGCTTCATTTGTTGTCATTCCGATGATATCAACCGGCGATCTGAATCTTGATACCATACGTGCAGTAACTCCGGAAAGAGTACATGCAACAATACATTTTGCATTTATATCTATAGCCATACCGCATGTAGAATGTGATATAGCATCGATATCATTTCTTATCTCAATATCAGCATTATAGAATCTCTTTTTATAATTGATATTCTGCTCTGTTGTCTCGCAGATCTTAGCCATAGCCATAACCGCTTCCACAGGATAGCTTCCTGCAGCAGTTTCTCCTGAAAGCATAACAGCGCTTGTTCCGTCATAAACAGCATTGGCAACGTCTGATGCCTCAGCTCTTGTCGGTCTTGGATTATGGATCATTGACTCAAGCATTTCAGTAGCTGTGATAACTCTCTTACCGAGCATACGGCACTTTGTGATAAGCTTCTTCTGAATAGCAGGAAGCTTTTCAAATGCTATCTCAACACCCATATCGCCTCGTGCAACCATTATTCCGTCGCAGGCTTCACATATTTCTTCTATATTATCGAATCCTGACTGATTCTCAATCTTTGCGATAAGCTCAACATTTTCAGCATGATGATCATCAAGAATCTTATGAATATCCATAAGATCCTGCTTAACAGATACAAATGAACATGCGATAAAATCAATTCCATTTTCGATACCGAAAATGATATCTTCCTCATCCTGCTTTGAAAGATATTTCTGTTTAATATGTTTTCCCGGGAAGCTCATACTCTTGCGGTTTGTCAGTTCCCCTCCTATGACAACCTTAGTATGAATATCCTTACCCTTTATATCTGTAACCTCAAATGACATAAGACCATTATTCAGGAGTATTGTATCTCCGGCAGACAGTTCTTCATTAAGTCCTTCGTAGCTTACCGAAACCCTGTTCAAAGTTCCTTCTGTCTGCTCTGTTGTGAATATAAATTCATCACCTTCATTAAGAACAGTCTTTCCTTCTTTGAAAGTTCCTATTCTGTATTCAGGTCCCTTTGTATCGAGCATGATGGCAATAGGAAGATCAAGTTCCTCTCTGACCTTCTTGATCATGTCGATTCTTCTCTTATGTTCTTCATGTGAGCCATGAGAAAAGTTAAGTCTTGCGACATTCATTCCCGCCTTACAAAGCTTTTTTAATACCTCTTCCGATTCGCTTGCCGGTCCTATCGTACAAACTATCTTAGTCTTACGCATGTTGGTTATCTCCTTAATGATAAAAATCTTTCGACATTACTTTAGTATCATTGTACTAAAAAGTCAAACAAACTCCGATAAATACTTTAAAAAGCGTCCCTGCCGAGCCCCTTTTCGACAGATGCGCAGTTTCCGTATAAAAAATACCCCCGGAAACGACTCCGAGAGTATTTTAGCATATTTGATATTTTTTTGTATATTTAAAAATCTTCGCTTATTTCAAAATCCATCTGCTTATAGCTCCATACAGCTCTTCCGATATCGTGTTTATCCATTACCGCATGGAAATCATTGAACCATAACTGAGCATCTTCTCTGTCAGCCTTATCGATAACTCCGTATTCTCCGCAATATAAGCTGACATTTCTTTCCTTTGCAACGAGTATGGCATCTTTAAGAAGTTCCTCAAAGTAATTCTCATCCGGCATGGCATCTGTATCGTAGATATCAAGTTTTGCATATGCCTGATTTAATTCTTTCTCGCTATACTCGATATATTTGCTGTATGGCATCTTATAATGACATCTGAAATCCGGATTCATGGAAGCAATCCATGTTGCACCCTGATGTGTGAAGATCAGCGGCTCATAACAATGGAAGTTATATACCACCTTGTCATCATAAGGCATTGCAAGATCACGAACAGCCTCAAGACTGTTATTATGATATCCTCCGAGAAGTATAAATGTATCAGGCGCATAAACTCTTATCCTCTTGATACATTCTGTGGAAATATTGTTCCATTTCTCACAATAATCCTTCTTTGTAACTTCATTAAGAAGCTCAAATGTCAGCATGTCGCTGTATTTACCATAATGCTTTGCGAATGTTTCCCATATTTTATAGAAATGTTCCTGAAGATCTTCATCTTCGAAAAATCCCTTTTCCTCATGGAACGGATCAAATGAGTATCCCGGTGTACGATGAAGGTCAAGAACCATTTTAAGGTTATATTTCTTACACATATCAACTGCAAAATCAATATATGAAAAACGACTCTCATCAATATTTAAATTATTATCTTCAAAAAGCTCGTAATCAACCGGTATTCTTACGTGGTCAAACTTTCTTGATGCAACTTTTTTGAAATCATCTTCAGTAATAAATGTATCATATCTTCTCTTAGTATGATCACACTGAGACAGCCATCCCCCAAAGTTTACGCCTCTCTTATAGCCCTCAAATCTCATTAAATTATCCTCCATATACTAGTTTTTTACCCGCAAACCTATTATATACTGTAAAAAAATATATATCCATATATTTTTCAATTTGTAGATAAATCATGGGGCATTACCATATATTTGTAATCATTATCACGATAAAAGTATTTTGTAAATGTGTTACTTTTTGTCAAATTAAACCAATAAATCTCGTTTTTCACAGAAAATATACATTTTTTTCATAATTTCCTATACCAAGTATTTGTTTTTTTTGATAATATGTTGTTGTAACTTATTAAGCATTAATTGTAACTAGAAAGACACGGTGAAATTTAATATGGGAGAACTTGAAAAAGAACTAAGTTACAGGGAATATGTTCTGCGCGAGGAATACACGCTCCACGCTCCGTACAACCCTGAAATGGAATTCTACAACGCAGTTAAAAGTGGAGATATAATTGCGGTTGAGAAGTTCCTGCAAGTTCCTTTTTGCGAGAAAGAAGGTCTGGGTACTCTTTCAGATAATGATATCCAAAACTTCAAATACCATCTCGCAATCACTGCTGCTATGCTGGCACGCAACTGCATAGACAACGGATTGGAACATGAGCAAGCTTATACACTGAGCGACCTTTATATCAAAAGGGCCGACAAATGTAAAACTCTTTCAGAGATTTCAGACTTACATTCTAAGATGGTGATCAATTATACGAAAAAAATGCGTGAGCAAAATACCCACGCAATTTATTCACGCCATATCATTCAGTGTATAAACTATATTTATGATCATATGCATGAGAGAATCACTCTCGAAGAGATCGCTGCAGATGTTAATCTCAGCAACAGTTATCTTTCAAGATTATTCAAGAAAGAGATGCATATGTCAGTAAGCGAATATATCAGCAGAAAAAAGATTGAAACAGCTAAGAATATGATTGATTATTCTGAGTATTCAATAACTGATATTTCAAGCATACTTGCATTCCCTAGCCAAAGCTATTTTGTTAAGGTATTTAAGCAGTATGTTGGTCTTACACCCGGCAAATACAAAAGACAAGCCAAATCGTTAGCGAGTTAATTATTTGTGATACGGTTCGTTACTGATTATACGGTAACTTCTGTATATCTGTTCGAGAAGTATCACACGCATAAGCTGATGTGGAAATGTCATTCTACCGAATGATAATTTCATATCAGCTTTTTTAATGACATCATCCGAAAGTCCAAGAGAGCCGCCTATCACAAACTGAATATGGCTCTTTCCGCTGAGTCCTATCTTATCAATCTTGTCCGCAAGTTCCGGACTCGAAAGATTCTTGCCGTCAATCGCAAGGATAATCTTATAAGAATCATCCTTTAAGACATTCAGTAGTCTTGCACCTTCTTTATTCTTAATGATCTCCTCTTCCGCAGAAGAAGCATTATCAGGTGTCTTCTCGTCAGCAACTTCCTTGATGTTCACATTTGCATATCTGGAAAGCCTTTTGGTATATTCATTTATCATTTCACGGAAGGAAGATTCTTTAACCTTTCCTACACAACAGATATCTATCTTCATACTTAAATATTTACAAGAGATGTTACAGAGATAAGTTTATAGATTGAATCGATGGTCTTAAACTTATGCTCAAGCCCTGCCTTCTCTGTCTGCTTTTTGATTTCTCTCTTGGACATGTCATAATTATTTAAAAGGATGGCATCGATATCATTCTCTTCAGCAGTCTTCATATCAATACCTATATCATTTCCTATATAAACAGTTTCCGACTTCTCAAGTCCTTCACTCTTAATCAGTCTTCTAAGGAAACGCTTATCAGGTTTCATTACTCCGTAATATGATGAGATATAAATCTTATCAAAGCAGTCATCAAGTTTCATGAGGCTTATCTCAGGTCTTGTAAATACAGCCTGGGCATTGGATAACAGATAAACCTTGCATCCTTTTTCCCTAAGCTTCTTAAGTGTCGAAATTGTATCAGGGAAAAGCCTTATCTCTTCTCTTGAAAGAGTTCTGAATGTATTGGAAATAAGTTCAGCCCATGTTGAAATATTCTTCGGAATACGAACATTATCGCCCTGAGCTTCCACAAGAAGTCTTATAAAAACCTTCTCTATCTTAATCTCAGGAACAAGACAGCCGGTTCTGTTCTTAACTTTTACTCTCTCCTCTTCTTCGAATCTTGTAAAGATACGCTTCATATCCTTTGGCTTATAGACAGCTCCGTAGCAAGCATAGATATCAGCCATCTTCTTCCAAAGGTCTAAAGAATGTTCATCTGTTTTAACATCAATAAGAGTTCCATAAAGATCGAAAATATAATTCTTATATTTCATATCCTACCCCTTTTATACTTTCAATTATGTCAATTCGGAAATATCTTTTCCGGAATTCATCATTTGATTATACCACATTTATATCTTTTCTATAAAGTATAATCTTGATGAATAGTCAGAAAATAATCTCATTCCATCTTCATATCCTGTGCCGCCGAATGACGGTGCAAGACTGACTCCCGCATTTTTCATTTCACTCCCTGAAAGAACCACATCCTCTTCGTCACCTTTAAGATGCACAAACTTAGAAATAATGTTCTGCATCATTGAGTCCTGCTTTATATGAATAGGACTGACCGTATTTATAAGATCCCCAAACTCTTTTATATTATTATCGTACTTGATGTTATATAAATGATATTCTGCTTCATCATCAAGTCCGTTCACGTAAAGTTTTTGTGCGCTGTCATTTGCAACAGCCATTCTTCTTACAATCACAGCTACCGCTTTTTCTTTATCAGAAGAAACAATGGTGAAGCTGTCCGTGTTATTATTTCCACTGTAAAATCCAGCAAGTCCTTCTCTTATAAGGCCCTGGTCTTTTTCGTAAGGATCTGTCCTGTAAAAATCACCGGACATAAGCATGCCGCGCCACTCTTTATATAAAGCAACCTGCTTCTTGATCTTCTCTATATCTTCTTTCGAGAAATCAAGAAGGTTTGATTCATAACCGAGAACACCGAGAACAGCTATATTAAATCTTGTCTCAATCGGAACTACTCTTAAAGTCTGATGATTCAGCACACCGGAAACATGAGAAGAAACCGTATTCATCGGATATCCGTAACTATATCCTTTTTCGATATCGATCCTGCTGGTTGCATCTGTATTGTCACTAGCCCAGATCTGAGGGAAATAACAAAGCATGCCAAGATCGAAACGATTTCCGCCTGAAGCGCAGCCCTCGAAAAGTATCTCAGGAAATGCTTTCGTGAGTCTGTCCAGAAGTTCATAAAGTCCGAGCATATATCGGTATGATACTTCCCCCTGATTCTCAGCAGGAAGATTTCCGGCATAAACATCAGAGAAAACTCTGTTCATATCCCATTTTACATATTCGATATTTGCTGACGAAAATACTGCTTCAAGTTTCTCATAAAGGTAATCGATAACCTTCGGATCAGCAAGATTAAGCACTCTTTGATTACGTCCTTCGGAATGCATCTGTCCCTGAATTTCCATAGTATATTCAGGATGCTCCCTGTAAAGGTCGCTGTCGACACTGACCATTTCCGGCTCAACCCATATACCGAATTTCATTCCCATTTTATTAATTTTCTCAACCAGGCCTTTCAGACCGTTCGGAAGCTTCTTCTTATTCTCATACCAGTCACCAAGGGAACTTTTATCATCATCTCTTCTTCCAAACCATCCGTCATCCATGACAAAAAGTTCCATACCGCATTCCTTGCCAACCTTAGCAAGCTTAAGAAGTTTCGATTCATTTATATCAAAATAAGCTGCTTCCCAGCTGTTAAGAAGTATCGGTCTTTCCCTGTCTCTCCAGTATCCGCGTACTATATGCTTTCTTATGAAATGATGCATATTCCGGCTCAGTCCGTTATAGCCTTCCTCCGAGTAGGATAAAACAGCCTCCGGTGCTGCGATCATTTCACCTGCTCCCAGTATATATGAAAAGCTGTCGGGATTTATACCGCTTACAAGCCTTGTCTTACCATAAGCACTTGTCTCCAAAGCGCTGTAATGGTCTCCGCTATAGACAAGATTAAATCCATATGCTCTTCCTGTATTTTCGGTCACAGGCATATCAGACATGATAAAAAATGGATTGCAGCGACTTCCCGAACTTCCCTGACTCGAAGATAAAACCATTTTCCCGCCTGTGATGATATTGTCACAGCGGTTCATCTCATGAGCCCATCTTCCTCTAAATGATGTAACCTTAAATGAAGTAAAGGGAAATTCCATACAACCGGACATGAGTCTTTCAACTCTGATTTCTGCGTCGCCTTCATTTTTCAGCATCACACTTTTGGTTATCACGTCTTCATTTGGGTATACAAAGTAATGCAGTTCCAATTTTTCTTCATATACTCTGTCTTTCAAAATGATCTTCAGATGTTCATAGCTTCCATTTTCATCATATGAATGAGGAAGCTTTGACTTCTCTATATCCTCCGACAGCTCGTCCAAAACTTCATGGGACTCAAATATAAAATCCGATGTTACGCTTCCATTCGGATGAACTATTATGATGGAAGGTTCTCTTATATCACCATGTCCCAAAGCTGAATATTCGGAAGAATACGCTTCAAGAGAAAGTCTCTCATGCTCCGGGCTGTAATTAACAGTATTTCCCGGAACAAAGCCAATCCTTTCTCTTAAAGCTGTTACATTTAGACTACCGTCCTTCCGTCCTATCTTTTTACCATAATAAATATGCTCCGGAAGGCCTGCTTCATTTATCATAAAAACGTATGAAGTTTTGTCCGTTGATAGATGAAAATAATTATCTTTAACTATTATCATAATACCCTCCGTGTTGATTTTTTTATGAATTTTTAGCCTACATTTTTATTCTGTATTTTAGTCTCTGTTTATATTTTTAGTACGTATTTCAGTCTCAATTATTTTTCTTATTTGTTTTCGTTCAAATCAGTGCTCGCATAGTTGTTGTCTGACCTGCCGGACAGTTCAGTCTGGATCTTATCAAGTTCATCCTCATCAAGGATAAACTTTTTCTTGAACCAGAATATACTTATGAAAAGTCCGACTATCGGTATAAGTGTCATTACCATACGAAGTCCGTTTTGGGATGATTTTGCAACATCAAGCGAAAAGTCTATAGCCTTGTCAGCTTCTTCAACCGACTTGCTGCTGAGACTGAAGATTGAAAGCGAGATTGAAGCGATAAATGCAGCTATACCTGATGCAAGCTTTACAACAAATGTCTGCATTGAGAATATAACCGACTCATCACGTCGGTTGTTCTTCATTTCACCGTAGTCAACTGTATTTGCAAGGAAGACGGTTGTGAGAACCTGAAGCACTCCATTTGCTGCGAATATAAAGAATCCCGGAATGAAAAGGATCACAACATTTGACATAGATGTAAATGTGATTCCAAGAAGTACTGCGTATCCTATTATTGCGCTGATGACGCACATATAAAAAATCTTTATGTTTGAGAATTTAAAACCATTTCTGAAAAGCGGATATAATACCATCATCGAAAGTATCTGAATTGCCCCGCCGAATGTATTGAATAACGTATAGCTATTGTACCAGCCTTCACCACCAAAATCATATTTGAAGAAATAAAGAACCAGATTTGATGTTGTATATACTGCGCAGTTTATGAGAACGATCACGATAACTATAGTCATGGCCTGATCATTCTGGATCAACGCCTTGAACATCTGTCCCACCGACGGAGACTCCATATCTATAGTCGATTTTTCTTTTATGCTGACACAGGTAATAATGATAAATACTATGAAAATAACTGCCACGATCAGGGAGAAATATTTGAAACCGGTTCTCTCGCCGGCATTTCCTTCTCCTCCAAGGGCATGAACGATCACCATTGTAAGGATTGTTACAAGAGCCGAACCTACTCCCGCTGCCGAACGCGCGAGAGTCGTAAGTCCTTCTCTTTCCTTACCTGTCTTGGTAAATGCAGGGATCATAGACCAGTACGGAATATCCATCATGGTATATGTCACTCCCCATAAAATGTATGTTATTGCAGCATATGCCACAAGCCCTTTTCCGTCAAGGCTTGGCGGCGCCGCAAACATCAGGAAAAGTATCACGGCATTGGTAAGAGTTCCTATCATAAGCCATGGTCTGAACTTTCCCCATTTTGTATGTGTCTTGGCTACAATGATTCCCATAATAGGATCATTGAAAGCATCAAATATTCTTGCAACAAGAAGTATCACTCCCATCGCTATTGCATTTACGCCCAGAATATCCTGAAAATAATACAGTACGTAACTTGCCGAAAGCATGTAGACCATATCTTTTCCTACAGCTCCGAGGGCATAGGCGAACTTTTCTTTTACATTAAGATTCATATCACACCTCCCCGGATATAATATCCGTCAATACATTATTTCCCCAAGTTTACTTTTTATTTATATTAAATCGTGAAATCTATCTTATATTCTCCTTCATATCCTTCAGGCATCTTTATGGTCAATGAAGCTTTTCCCTTCTTACCTGTTGTTCTGATATATGTTCCTCCAAGACCGCCTGCCATATATGCTGTCTTCGGCCCAACTATCTCTATAGGTCCTTCCACCGTCATCGGAAGTCCCTGCATGAAGATAGGAACAGTGTTATCATTCTGATCAACTACTCTAATCCTTACAGCTGCCATATCATAAGAATTCTCTTCTTTAAGTTCTGTATGATCTACAACTGCTTCTATATGGATGCTCTCAACAATACTCTTAACTACAGTCTTTACAACCTTTCCTCCGGAAATAGCTTCGAACTTAAATATCGCTCCTTCTCCGCCCCAGTTCCCTATATATTTCCCGAAGAGCTGAACAGCATCATCGTATTTCATATGATATAAGGCCATAATCTTAGCCATTTTAGCCTTCATACCAACCGAAAGTTCTTCAAGTCCGTAACGACCGATGTAATTCAGAAGCTTCTTAACATCATCTGCCTGTTTCTTCGTGAAGCCTTCATTTTCAATAAGCTGATCTCCCACGTAATCATCAATAAGGATCGGTGTTATCTTCATATGAGAAAATACTTGATCATCATGTGTGTACTCTTTGATGAAAATATCATTCTTATACATCTTTACGCTGTCGGCATTTGTGAAGATATAGACGTCCCCTCTTCTTCCTCCCGGATGCTCACCGATATCCATTGACGATGCAACTTCAAGTACAGGAATCTTCTTCTGATGCATGCTGTAAACAGCCGCTGCCATCTTAGGATTTCTGAACATATCCATTACACCGTGATAGCAGATCCTATCGCCGCTTCCGAAATCTTTATGAGTATTGTAATCAAACATACACCATCCGAAGCTTCCGCAAATATCGCTATATTCACTTACCTTTTCAAGCACTCTCGCATGTCTCATGGCATGTTCAAGACGAAGCTCTTCATTGTCGAAACACTTAGTTGGGAACATGTGTCCATTATATTCTGAGACCATGTAAGGCTTATCAGGTTCTGAAGTAATGTTACTCTTCTTATCAACTCCGTCATTTGTACCTATATGACTGAAATCATTGTATGTATATACGTCCTCGAAAAGATGACTCTTCTTGAAATTTCTTACACCGCCTGTAGGTCTTGTCGGATCAAGTCTTCTGGCTACTTCATTTGTCTTGATATAAAGCTCGTCATTATCCTGAGATTCATTGATTCTGACACCCCAGAGAATTATTGACGGATGATTTCTGTACTGAGAAACCATTTCCTCTACATTCATAACTGCCTGAGCCTTCCAGTCGTCGTCACCGATATGCTGCCATCCCGGAATCTCCGTAAATACCATGAGTCCTATCTCATCGCATTTATCTATGAAATACTGTGACTGCGGATAATGTGATGTTCTGACTGCATTAAGTCCCAGCTCGTACTTCATAATATTTGCATCATTTTCCTGCATTGACTTTGGCGCCGCATAACCAACATAAGGAAATGACTGATGACGATTAAGTCCTCTTATCTTAAGCTTACGACCGTTAAGGAAGTAACCCTCTTTTCTGAATTCAGATTTTCTGAAGCCTATCCTTACTTCCTTTTCATCGATCGTATCTTCCCCTCTTTGAATAGAAGCTTTAAATGTATAAAGTTTCGGCATTGTCACGTCCCAAAGTTTAATGCCTTTAGCTTCCAATTCTGTCTTCTGATTTTCGCTTGTAATGTCTACTGTACCTTCAGAAACCAAAGTTCCCTCGTCATAAAGTGAAAGCTTTAATTTATCACCTTCAACAAACCGGGATAAATTAATATCTGCCTGAACCTTACCATCAAAACTAAAGTCTCTGAGCTTCGTATTCATTTTAACTTTTCCGCCACTTTCACCCGGAAGCACAACATCTTCAGGAATGAATGGCTTTGCGAAAATATCATTTATATATGTCTTATCTTTCACTTCGATATATACATCTCTGTAGATACCGCCGTATGTAAGATAATCGATAACAAATCCAAACGGTGGAACATTTACGCTTTCCCTGCTGTCGCATTTAACAACGAGAATATTCTTAACACCGATAACTATCTCATCAGAAATATCAACGGTAAATGCAGTATAACCGCATCTATGGATTGCAAGCTTCTTGCCGTTCAGGAAAACTTCTGCAACATGTCCTACCGCTTCAAAAGTAAGAAGAACCGTCTTTCCTTCCCAATCCTTCGGAGCTTCTATAACTCTTCTGTAACCGCTTACCATCTGATAAGTTTTCTCATCCAAATAATTAAACGGAAGTTCCTTAACTGTATGCGGAATCCTTACTGCCTTTAAAGACTTATTACAATTACTGAAATTCAACTCGTCCGAAAATTCTTCGGTAAATCCCCACTCATCATTAATGTAGATTCTTGCCATTTCATTCCCTCCTCTTCTTAAGCCTGTTCTCTGACTACACCATAAAGAAGTATTTCTATTACATTTGTAAGTGCTTTTGTATAAGTTATCTTATTTTTGATAAGTATATCTTCCTGGAAAAATCTCTCGAGGGTTGATTCAAACATCGTTTTAAATAAAGGTATCGGAACCTGTCTTATAACTCCCTCTTCCATAGCTTTCTCAATAAGACTTATGGTTATCTCCCAACCATTCTCAAGTCTCTTCTCAACTCTTTTATAAATACTTGGATATTTATCTTTGAGAACATATAACCATTCAAGATTAATATCCTTGTAATTGTCCGGAAGAACACCCAGAACCTTCTCAAGTTTCTCTATCGTACTGAGACTGTCATCTTCAACTATTTTTTTCTCTTCTTCTTTGATCGAATCAAAAAGATGATCAACAGTTGCTATAAATAATGTCTCCTTATCCTTGAAACTTACATAAATAGTTTTCTTACTGATCCTCAGCTCTCTGGCTATATCATCCATCGTAAACTTGATACCTTTCTCAGAAAAAAGCTTAAGAACTGTCTTATAAATATCGCTGTGATCTTTATTATCCTTACTACCCAAACGGATCACCAAACCTTTCAAAATAATACATATAAAAAATGGAAACTTGATTTTATTATCTAGTTTCCATTTTATCATAACATCCGATTTTTATCAATTAATAAGTGACGATTTTCCTTCATCATTTTATATAGAAATCATAAGTAAAATCTATGAATTATGATCATCGGTCACATATTTAAAATCACTGAATCCTGCTCTTCCTCCTGCTTCCTTTGAAGAATATACAAAGAGTCCGAATCTTGCTCCTGTAAAGTGGTCGAGTCTGAATTTCATCTGATGTGAAATACCAACCTTCTCCCACTTGCCGTTTCTAAATATGCTACAGGTTGCAATATCAGCTTTGTCATTATCAGCTTTGTCATTATTAGCTTCAGAACTAAATGGATAAGGAAAATCAGCGCACAGTTTAACTCTAAGAGTATTCCCTTCGATCATTTCAGAGAAATGCTCTTCTCCCGGATTCTTTGTAAGTATCCAGGTATCTTCATCACTGCACATATTTCTCATCACAGCATATAATTTTCCTTCTTTTTTGGTTATTCCAACCCAGGCGAAATCTCCCTGATAAACAGTAAGTCCTGCTGAGTCCCCATTCTTAAGATCAGAACCGTCAATGGTTACTTCCGCTTCGCAGTGAGGTCTTTTCATCCTCTGAGTAAGAACATTCTTCGCTTCAAATATATTGGAAGACGTTTTGCCTGTTTCAATACTGAGAATCCCATTATCAGTATCTACATCAACAAAGCTGAGATCCGGTTCATGACTAAACTGCCAAAAGCTCTTAAATCCAAATGTTCCGAATTTTCTTTTATTATACGCTGTAGTCACGCCGGCTTCACCATTCGTTCCACATATTACGCCGGAATTCTTCTCATTTTCTTTAATCACTCCGGAACTCTCAATAGTTTCATTTATTGCGCAGAGATTAATTTTCTTGTATTCATCCAGATAACATTCTTTAAAATCATCGCTGCCGTAAAGCTCTGAGCATTCCTTTTCACAAGAATCATTATTCTTATTTTTGATATTTAAAGGTTCACAAACAGATAAATCCTTCGGAACCTTTCCGTCTATACCAAATTTGACATTTCCGTCTTTAATCTCTACAGGTACCACCACCGGAACTCTTCCTATGGCGCCGCTGTCCTGGAATACAATTGAATAGTATTTTCCATTTCCGTCATCAACGATTCCACCCTGAGCCGCTCCGCTCTGAAGAAATCCCATATCATCCGAAAGCACATCTCCTCCGGTAAACTCTCCCGTTAAGGAGTCACTGATAAAGCAGGCTTCATTTCTCATCCATCTGTCTCTTGCAGAATGGATAAGGAACAGATAATAACGCCCATCTATTTTATATAAATGTGATCCTTCGTAGCCAAGATTCGGATTGCCTTTATCACTGACAATTAGTCTATGGAGACCTCCCTTTTTAGGTGCGGTGAGCTCGTCATTTAATTCAGTCAAATAGACATCTGTATTTCCGTAAACAATATAAGTTCTGCCTTCATCAAAAAGAAGGGATGCATCATGGTAAAATCCTTCTATATTACTCTTCTGCCATGGTCCTTCAATACTGCCTGATCTGTATAAATATGTTTTCTGTGTATCATTCGCTACAAATACTATATAAAATAATCCTTCATGATATCTGATGCTCGCTGCCCACATGCCTTTTCCAAATGCATTTTTATCGCCTTCAAGCCTCTCTGCCTCCGTGCTGTCGAGCCTGTCATAAACATATGTCAAATGCTCCCAGTTTATAAGGTCATATGATCTAAGTATATCGCATCCGGGCATAAAATGCATAGTTGTTGTAACCATGTAATATGTATCATCTACACGGATAACATCCGGATCCGGATAATCCATATCAAGTATTGGATTCTTTATAATCTTCGAATTATCTTTCATAGCCATTCCTTTATCTTCTCTCAGAATAAAAATGATAAATATATTATATACTTTAAAACGTTATATATACACCGAAAATTCATTAGTATTTACCGGAAAATATTAATATTTACTAAATGATATTCAGGCATAAAATTACTCCCGGGAATTAACCCGGGAGCAATTATATTCTTTTACGAACTTTATCTCTTTAAAGTATGAATCATTGTTTTAAGATCATTTATCATACTGAACTTACTGATTTCTTCAAGCTGCATATTCATTTTAACAGGAAGGATTTCCTTTATGTATGCATCATCAATATCTTCAGCGCCTTTAAGCATCTCACTTTCATTCAGGAAATTAAGAGTAGTTTCTGAAGTAATTCCGGCCGGCATAAGGAATACCGCTCTGCTGGCTTTATCAAAATGCTTTACAAATTCAACTGATTGAGGTCTTGGTCCCACAAATGACATATCTCCAAGAAATACATCAAAGAGCTGTGGAAGCTCATCCAATCTGTATTTGCGAAGCTTCTTTCCGACTCTTGTAATCCTCTCATCTTCCTCCTTAGCTATGATGCTTCCTTCCGACTCAGAACCTCTTTTCATAGTTCTGAATTTATGGATTCTGAAGACTTTACCATAAGCAGTAACTCTCTTCTGTCGAAAAATGATCTTACCTCCTGAATCCAAGAAGATCATCAAAGAGATAACTATGAAAACAGGAAAAGTAATAAGAATTAACATAGCTGATAAGAATATATCGAAAGCTCTTTTAATATATAATGCTTTCTTTTTCTTTTTTAACTTGTCATAATACACCTTTACTTCAGGAGTTTTCATCCATGAAGGAAGGTTTTCCCATTTTCTGAAAACCATGTTACTGTCCCTGATATGCTGAGAAATATCCAAGAATATCGTTAACTTCTGCTTCGTCCTTACCTGCAACAGCAATCATAAGAACATAATCTCCGTCACCGTAAGTGAATATTCTCTGGAACATTGTCTGACCTGCATAAGTACAATCGATATCAATAGCAATAACATCCTGTCCGATAAACTTTGCATCCTTGATATTAACTGCAACATCAGTATATCCCATATTTTTATATGTCTGCTCAAACTGAGTTACCTGTGGCTCATAGAACTCTTTAGATGGTCCATCGAAATTTCCAAAATAAGCCTTACGTTCAGCTGAAAGCATAAGTACTGTATTGAACTTTCCTGAGAGTGAGTTATCAGCACCAAACATCTTAGGCTGACCAAATGATTTCATCTTCTCAAGGAATTTCTCATTTGTAACTTCTTCTGCTGTTATGCTATTTTCTTTAGCAATTCTTTCTTTGTCATATAATGTCCAGTCATCAGGAAACTCTGCTGCAAAACCAAATGCCTTATTTACATACTTCTGTCCATCAACTGCACCGATATCAAATCCGGATGCTTCTGCTGTATTTCCGCTATCTCCGGCCTGTGTAGTTGCTTCTGTACTTCCTGTTTCGCTAGAAGCATCTTTATTTTCTGTTGTTGCTTCTGCAGTGCTAGCTGAAGTTGCCTCTGAAGATGAAGCTTCCTCAGTCTTATCTCCGAAAAGACTTATGGTCGCTTCTGAAGAATCACCTGATGCAACAGGCTTACTTGAAGTTTCTTTATCCTTTCCACATGCTGTCATTGCAGCTAACATTGATACTGCGAGTCCTACGACTAAAAGTTTCTTTCTCATTTAAAAAAATCCCCTTTGAAAAAATATATATTTACAGAATTTCTATCTGACAGGCTGCCATTGCCTTAAGCGCTGTTTCATGCCCTTCACGTGTTGCACCTGCGCAGCAATCAGCTTCAACCTTAACCGGAACTTCTGTAAGGAATGACTTGATAGTCATTGCATTTGAAATAACACAGATATCTGTACAAAGTCCTATAAGAGTTATCTCTTCAAACCTCTCAAATTCATTCTTAGATGCAAGATATTCTGCAAGTGTTCTACTACCAAATGTAGGTTTATTGATGACATTAACATCTCCCGGCTCAACAAATTCCTGGAGCTCGTCTGATATCTGCCATCCATAAGTTCCTTCTATACAATGTGTGATTGGAAGATTCTTTCCTTCTTGTGTCTCAAGATATTCCTCATGATGAGTATCTCTTGTAAAAAGAACTCTTTCTCCCTTTAAAAGTGCTTTTTCTATTCTCTTCTTTACATTAGGTACAATAGCTACTGCATCAGGAGATCCAAGTGTACCTTTGATAAAGTCATTTTGCATGTCAATAACAATAAGTATTTTTTGCATTTTCTCCTATACCTCTTATTTCATTTTTTGAACTTTATAAACTATCTTTCTTACTACCTTACGTGGCGCCAATCTGATGAAAAGCGGTGCCATTCTTGTGAAAAATCCCGGAAGGATAATGACTCTTCCTTGCTTCATCTTCCTGTAACCGTATTTGGCAACATCCTTCGGGCTTTTGTTCTTTAATTTATTGATAGTAGTTACCGCTTCGCCGTTAGCAACCTTCCAGAATCCTGTATCAGTTGGTCCCGGGCATAAAGCAGATACTTTAATACCTGTTCCTTTAAACTCTTCTGCAAGAGCTTCCGTAAATGATAAAACATATGCCTTAGTTGCATAATAAACAGACATAAGCGGTCCCGGCATAAATGAACCGATTGAGGCAGTATTGAGAATCCTTCCTCTGCCTTTATTCTTCATGTCTTTCGCAAAATAATAAGTAAGCTCAGTTAAAGCAAGGATATTACACTTGATCATCTTGTTCTGCTTTTCAAGAGATGCATCAAGGAACTTTCCGTAATCACCGAATCCGGCATTGTTAACCAGAACATCCACAGTTTTACCACTGTTTTTTACTTTCTGATATATATACTCCGCTGAATCGTCATCTGTCAAGTCTTTGACAATAAAATCAACTTCTATATCATAGAAACTTCTGAGCTTTCTTCTCAAATGATCGAGTTTTTTCCGGTCTCTCGCAACAAGAATAAGATTGCATCTTTTCTTTGCAAATATCTTAGTCAACTCAAGACCTATACCACTGGTGGCCCCTGTTATAAGAACTAAATCCTTCTTCATAAACTCCACTCCCAAAACAGATAAATTTCACTTTATAATAATTAACATAATTTGTAAAGCTATATTTAAAAAATTAAGAATACTGTAACCCGTCTATATCATACTATTTTCATGTCTTTTAACCTACTGTAGATTGCTGATACGGGTAGTCCGACAACATTATTGTAATCCCCTTCAATCCCCGATACAAACTTGGTAAATACAGTCTGTATCCCATATGCTCCAGCCTTATCCATAGGGTCCTTCGTCTTAATATATTCATTTATCTCTTCATCAGACATCGGCACAATATGTACATCAGTCTTAACACTGAAACTTATTGTTTCTTCATTATGAATAAGTGTAACTCCCGTATATACTTCATGACCTCTTCCCTGAAGAGTTTTAAGGATGGCAAATGCATCTTCCTCATCCTTTGGTTTACCGAGTATCTCGCCGTCTCTCACAACTATCGTATCCGCTCCGATAACAAGCATATCTTCGGTACTTGCATAACCGCTTCCTTTAAATAATTTTGAAAGCCTTTTCATCCCTGTAACTTCAGGAACCATTTCATCTTCATCCATAAGTCTTTCATATACTTCCAAAGCTTTTATCTTTGATAGCTTTTCAACATATTCCGCCGGCGGAAGCACTTCTATATTCTCATCCGCATTAGATGGCATCACCTCGAAATACTGAAATATCTTCTTTAAAAGTTCCTGTCTTCTGGGTGACTGCGACGCGAGTATAACTCTTAACGACATATCTTTATCCTCTCTACGAATCATATTTTATAATATAAAACCAATGTATTTTTTTATTGTAAATGAAATGATTAATTGTTAAAATTCATACAGAAAATATATATTATTTTTATAAGAAAGGCAACATTATGAAAGAATTAACCGGTACAACACTTCTTACAGGTCTCCTCGGAAAACCTGTTAAACACAGCAAATCACCACTTATGCACAATAAAGCTTTCGAGCTTTTGGATTTAGATTATAGATACCTTTGTTTCGAGGTTGATACAGACGGACTTAAGACTGCAATAGAAGGACTGAGAACACTCGGTGTACGCGGTTTTAATCTTACAATGCCAAATAAAAATCTCATGTGCGAACTTTGCGATAAGCTCGATATTGGTTCTGAAATATCAGGAGCCGTAAATACAGTAGTTAATGATAATGGTGTATTCACAGGATATACTACTGACGGTGTTGGATTCATGCGCGCTGCAAAAGATGCAGGTCATGATCTCACGGGAAAGAAAATGGTTCTTCTCGGAGCAGGCGGCGTTGCCAGTGCTATCCTCGTTCAGGCTGCACTTGATAAAGTTGCTGAGATCAAAGTTTTCAGTATCAGAGATCAGTTCTTCTCTCGTGCCGAGGGAATAGTTGACCAGATCAACAATAAAACATCTTGCAAGGTTTCTCTTTATGATTTCGATGATGAGTCATTATTTAAGACAGCTCTTTCTGAAGCTGACATCCTTGTAAACGGTACATCTGTCGGAATGTCACCTAAAGTTGATGCCTGCATCATTAAGGATGAATATTTCAAAGATTCATCAATCATTAAGCCATCTTTAGTAGTATCAGATGTAATATATGAGCCGGCTGAAACAAAACTTCTCCGTCTTGCTAAAGAAGCCGGATGTTCTACATTCAACGGCATGTATATGTTGCTTTATCAGGGAGCTGAAAGCTTTAGACTCTGGACAGGCAAAGAAATGCCGACAGATACTATCAAAGAATTATATTTCTAAATAAAGGCAGGTTCATTATGAAAAATATTTATCTTATAGGATTCATGGGTTCAGGAAAAAGCGCTGTATGCTCAAGACTCCATGAACTTACAGGAATGGAAGTTATAGAAATGGATGCTTCAATAGTAGATAAAGAAGGAATGTCCATCAATGATATCTTCGCAACAAAGGGTGAGGAATATTTCCGTGATGTAGAATCAGAACTTCTTTATCTCATTTCCGAAGAATCAAATAAAGCTGTATCATGCGGAGGCGGTGCAATTCTTCGTCAGAAAAATGTTGATCTGATGAAAGAAAGCGGCAAGATAATTCTTCTCTCTGCCACTCCGGAAACAATCTACAACAGAGTAAAGAACTGCACAGACAGACCACTTCTCAACGGAAATATGAATATTCCATACATAACAAAACTTATGGATGACAGACGTCCCAGATATACAGCCGCTGCAGATTTTACAGTAACTGTCGATAACAGATCAATTGACGATATCTGTAAAGAAATACTCGAATTAATGAAATAAATTTTATCGCATTTAAAAAGGATGATTCCGATCCTACTCGGTATCATCCTTCTTTTTTGCACATACTTACGGATCACATCTTTTGCACGGCTTATATCCTTCTTCTATAAGCTTCTCTCTGTCTCCTGTAAAATATGTTTTATTTCTATCTTCCATATCCTTTACACTATCACAATCCGGCTTATGGAATTTCTTGGATTTTTTATTAACTATATAGTCACAGTCATGATTTGTCTTACTGATATGCGAATTGATAACCTTACTGTCACCTGTTGCATAATCAATCTCAATATTCTCCTGAACATTATATACAAAAACCGAGAAGCAAAGTTCTCTTTCCTTCTTTGGTTTGATACCACTCTCAAGAGATACGGCTTCCAACAAAACTCCGGAAGCAACAAGATTATTATCTTCGAAAACAGGTGTGACTCTGTATAGAACATTATAATTTGTATTCTTGATGAATTCCGCAACCTGATTTTCAAAAGGCTCCATACCATCGACATTGAAAGATCTGGTTCCTGTCATAAAGTTTCTTATATCGGAATTATCTCCACAAAGCTGATATCCGATAAGATGACAGCGGTTATAAAGATATCTGTCTGCTATATATCCTTCATACTTAATGGTATGCCAGCCACTCGGTTTAATATCTCCAATCTCGCCTCGTGGTTCTGTAGGCATCATAGTTTTATTGAGACAACTTGAGGCCACGCCGACTCTTCCGAGAGAATCAAGTTCACTGAATTCAAGAAATGTATTTTCTGTCTTCATCTCTTCTTCAGTGAAAAATGGCTCATTATCATTTACAGTAACATAAGGCATACCTGAATAAGCAGGAACTTCTTTATAATCAAAGACCGCTATCTCTTCAGTCGTTTCTTCCGTACCCATCTCCATCATTTTACTGATTCCGTCAGGAGTATTTTCCGCATCCGATCCTGATGCAACTATATCCTGACTTTCCGTTGACGGGGTTTCTGTAACAACCGCCTTATCTACTACAGTCGTAGCTTCAGTCACATTAACTTCCGTGGTATGTGGCTTTTCCGGCTTTTCCTTCTTTCCGAAAAGATCGGATCCACTCAGAAGGATCACCCCACCCATAATTATTAATATGATCAAATAAACAATAATTCTCTTTATTATCCTCATAGTCCTATCTCAAACTGTAAATACAGCATTTCTCAAATTCATCTTTATAGTAATCATTCAGCTTTGAAATCTGTTCAAGCTTCAAAGGAAATTCTCTGAGAGCCATCTGATACTCAGGAGTCAGATAATAAAAGACCAGTTCTATCTTCTTACTTCCAAATCTGTTCATTCCTGCTTCCTCTACCAGTTTCGCCACAAATGACTTAAGCACCTCAACTGAAAACGGATTAAAGAAATAGAAATACAGCGAATCCTTATCCTCAAACACATGATTCTTCAGTATCTCATCATATATGCTATCAATATCTTCAATCTTCCTATTGAGGATATTGACCTCTGCACCGGTACTTCCGAGTACTAGAACATTCCCGCCGGATTTACCGGAGTTCTTTTTCTTATATCCGGAATGATTCTCCTTAAGCTTTCGGAAGATTCTATCATCTCCTTCAACGCCTATTGTCTTACATCCGACTTTATGATTCACATAATAGATTACTTTACCAAGGCCGCATCCAATATCGACGAACACATCATTTTCACTTATATCAAGCATATCTAAGATTATATCCTGTGTAACATAATCCGTACTGCCGAAAAAATATCTTTCATTTTCCTTTATCTCATCCATAAGTAATGATGTATCGATATTGAGTGTATTATCTAAACTATCTTCTCTGGACATTTTTATACCCCTTATCTTTATATCCAAACATACTTTGAAGCTGATGTAATAATAACATGCCCACATCAGCTTCGAAATATCATACAAATTTATCAATTAGCCTTCTTCTATAAATTACACTCTTCTCTTTTCAGGATGTAATTTATAAAATTCTTCTTTATCTTTATACATCAATTCATCGGCTAACTTCATCGCCTGACGAACATTTCTACTGTCTTCATCAACACAATATCCAACAGCAAAACTGACATTATCGTAATTATTCGCCAGTTTTTTCATGAGACTTACTCTGCTTTTTATCTCTTCGATGTTGCCGTCAGGTATCAGAATCAGGAACTCATCACCACCTGCACGATATACTTCATTATCCACGAATGCATTTTGAAGTACCATTGCTGCATTTTTCAGCATGAGGTCGCCAGCTCTATGCCCGGCTTGATCATTGACCCTTTTCAATCCATTTAGATCTGCAAATACAACTCCTATCGGCTTAGGATTGTCTGTCTCTTCAGAATAAAGCGCCATTACGCGGTTATTCATCTCATTTCTGTTATACACGCCTGTAAGCATATCCTTCGAACTGAGAACTTTAAGTTTTTTCAAAAGCTTGAAATTAGCAATCTCAGAAGCTATGAAAAATGTAGTCAGTTCAAGAACATCTTTTATCTTAGATGTATTTACCGTATTAAAGTTCGTTGCCCATATATATCCCATGAGCTCATCATTATATCTGAGTGGGAAGATAACCAGGCTTTCAACGCCTGCCTCTTTCAATGAATCATACCATACAGGGCTTTTTTCTCGAACAAGATCCATGTCTGCTTCACTTTGAATTATAAGACCGGTACTACCATTGATAACATTTTCCCATGTTGATGCTATATCATAGAAGTCGGAGTTCTCCAACCAATGAGTCATTAATTTCAAGCCAACATCTTCTACCATATCTTCACAAAGAACAGAACATTTTCTTTCTGTATGATCGAGAAGAAGGATTATACAATGATTCGCCTCACATACCTTACGTATATCCTTAATAACCTCATCCATAGAAGGCTTGAATTCGTCGTTATTTCTAAGCTTTATGCATGTATTAAGGACTGTCGCCAAAGTATCCTGAGAAAGATCCGTCATATTCATGGAGTCAGCTTCTTTACTGAGTGTCATTGTATATGAGCAGTAACCTATATTCTCATCTTCCGACTCCAGTGGCATAAAAAAAATATTTAACCAGAATTCATATCTTTCCGGATGAATATATGTATGAACAGGCTCTTTAAGAACCGCTGCTTTATAAACAGCAAATTCAAAGTTCAAATCTTTTGGCAAATATCTTTCATATAAACTATTCGGAATGAACTTATCTGTAAGCATATCCGGTGTATCATCCGATTTATTCTCGATAGAATCAATATATGCCTTATTCCCATCAACTATACGTATCTCACCATACTTACCATTAGGCTTTTTTTCTATAGAGATGATACACGTCATAGCCGATACAGTATCAGCAAATTTCTTATAATCCATATTGCCACCCCGCTTAAAATAACAGCACTATCATCCTCTCCAAAATGATAGTATTCCTATATCCCCATATAAATAATTTAGCACATATAATCAATTTATTCAAAGTATATATTTATAAAAAACCGCACGATTTTTCATTTCGTACGGTTTTGATTCTTTAAAATAAATCCAGCATACTGTCGAGATAAATTTCTTCTCTTACAGTAAGATAATATTCAGGTTTTGTCATATAATATAACAGCATTTCAAGGATCACGGCACTGCCCAGACTACGTCCTTCTATCTTGAACTGGCTGAACCCTTTCGGAATGTATGTAGAGAGTATATCGTTGTTTCCTATAAATCCCGGATTTTTCATAGCCTTTGAGAATCTGTAACCTTCCTTCGCATTCGGAGAAACGCATACATGATCCTCGCATTCTGCTTCAAGACTTTTTCTGCTGACATTTATATAGCAATTTTTTCTGTCATAGCAGTCAAACCAGCAGCATTCATTGCATAAGAATTCCACTTTGTCCTTCTTCTCATCAGAAAGATTATCAAGCCAATCAAATCTTTTATTCATTCTAAAATCCGGAACAACAAATCTAAAATCATCTCTCTCCAACTCTTCATCAAGTTCTTCCGTATCAGTAATAACCTTCGTTGTAGATGATACAAAATAATACTTGGGATAACTCTTTTTAATGTAATCGAGCAATATATCCGAATGGATGATAATTCCATTTTGAACTTTACCGCTGCTTTCAAATGCTCTGCATAATTCATTACATTTTCTGTCAGAAAGATGTTCCTCTTCTATCAATGAGTTACTGAAAGTAAGTCTTGCGGATATATCATATTGTTCCATAAGTTTTATTACTTTACTATAGTCTTCATCGCCAAATCCTATTCGTCCTCCGCCCCATATACAATCGGCAGGAGCACCATAAATAGAACCAATCTCGCACCAGTCATAGAAATACTCTCTATGTTCCCTATAAATTGGCAAAAAATCACTATAAAGATTATAAAATTCAAATAACCCCGGAAGGTGATAATATGCTTTGATCATTTTTTATTTTACTGAAGTTTCCATATATCTCTATTGTATTCCTCAATAGTTCTATCTGATGAAAAATATCCTGCATTTGCAATATTAAGAAGACATTTTCTGCTCCACTCATCCTGATTTTTATAATCACTATGAGCTTTATTTCTTACTTTACAATATTCATCAAAATCCGGGAAGGTCATAAAGTAATCTTTGTTCAGAAATTCATTATATAATCTCTCCAATGACTCATCATGATCCTTACCTGATAATCCGATCATTTCTTTACTTACAAGGAAATCAACTGCACGTTTTATCTCGGCATTATTGTCATAGTAATATTTTGGATCATAGCTGCCGTTTTTATATTTAGCAATAACTTCATCACTTGACAATCCAAAAATGTAAATATTTTCTTCGCCTACATTTTCAAAAATCTCTACATTTGCACCATCCATAGTTCCAAGTGTAACTGCACCGTTGAGCATGTATTTCATATTTCCGGTTCCACTTGCTTCTTTACTTGCAAGAGATATTTGTTCAGAAATATCGCATGCCGGAATAAGCTTCTCAGCAACATCAACATTATAATTATCAAGCATGATAACTCTCAGATACTTCTTGACGTCCTCATCATTTTCAATAAGCTGCATAAGAGAAAGAATCGCATGAATTATATCTTTTGCGATAGTATAGGCAGGCGCTGCTTTTGCGCCAAATATAACCGTTACTCGTTCCTCAGGAATGATTCCTGCTTTAATATCAAGATATCTTCTTATAGCCCATAAAAGGTTGAGCTGCTGCCTTTTATACTCATGAAGTCTCTTACTCTGAACGTCAAATATTGTATCCTTATCAAGAATGATTCCCCTTGTCTTTTCAATATAATCACAAAATGCCTGTTTATTCTGCATTTTAATCTCACTTAACTTATTAAGCACATTCTTATCATCTTTGTATTCTTCAAGTTTTTTCAGTAAAAATGAATCTTTGATAAATCCCTCACCGATAAGCTCTTCCAGATACTTAGTAAGAGATGGATTGCATGACATGAGCCATCTTCTAAAAGTGATTCCATTTGTCTTATTATTGAACTTTTCAGGATAGATCTTATAAAAATTATTTAACTCTGTATTTTTAAGTATCTCTGTATGGAGCCCTGCAACACCATTTACTGAATAACCATAATTGATATCAATTGCTGCCATAGAAACAAAATCATTTCTATCTATGATTGCAATGGACTCATCCTCATATTTTCTTCTGATTCTATCATCGAGGACTTCAATGATAGGTACAATCTGAGGAACTATGGACTTAAGATATCCAATCGGCCACTTCTCAAGTGCCTCAGCGAGAATAGTATGATTTGTATATGCACAGCATTTATTTGTAATCTCAATAGCATCATCGATGCTAAGACCTCTCTCCATAAGCTGTCTTATGAGCTCAGGAATTACCATAGTCGGATGCGTATCATTTATCTGAATAACAACATATTCGTCCAGGTTATATAAATCCGACCCCTTCGAAACCGCCTCATCAAGTATAAGATGTGCAGCATTACAAACCATGAAATACTGCTGATAAATCCTCAGTTTTCTTCCTGCCTCATCAGAGTCGTCCGGATATAAAAATAAAGTAAGATTCTTATCAACTGCTTCCTTATCGAAATCAATACCATTCTTTATGATGCTGCTGTCTATTGTTTCAAGATCAAAAAGATGGAGTCTGTTAGTTCTATTCTCATAACCTGTAACAAGAAGGTCATACATAACAGAATTGTACATCTTCCCGCCCATCGATACCGGATAACTAACATCTGTTTTGATAAGAAATGTATCCTTATCTATCCACTTATCAGGAATCTCTGACTGGAGACGATCTTTAAATGTCTGCTTGAAAAGACCCATATGATAATTAAGTCCTACTCCATCACCATTAAGCCCAAGTGTTGCGATACTGTCGAGGAAACATGATGCAAGTCTTCCGAGTCCTCCATTTCCGAGACTTGGCTCAGCATCAAGTTCTTCAATATCCCCAAGGTTCTTTCCGTTCTTTTCAAGTAACTCATGCACCTCATCAAATAAACCAAGATTTATAAGATTATTGGACAGAAGCTTACCGATAAGGAATTCCGCAGATATATAATACAACTTCTTTTTGCCGTTACGTTCTTCTTTATCAATTGCCGCTTTATTCACAACACTTACAAGAGCTCTGTAAATCTCTTCATTAGTTGCTTCAATAATATTTTTACCAAGTTCATCCACAAGTTTCTTTTCGATATCCATAAATATCCTCCGATTATATAAATTATCTTATCAATTAGACTTTTATGTTTTATGTTTTATGTTTTATGTTTTTTGTTTTTTACATATACTTTTAAATGTTATTTTATATGCTATTGCGCTCAAAATGTTTCGTATACTTTCGTTCATAAAGTTAAAATAAACCAACACAAGACTTTTGTCAACACATTTCGCGGTATTACGCGCAATTATTTTCGCTTATTTTCGAATATTTTACTTTTTTCATTATCACTCCCCCTGTCATTCTTTCAAATCACTCCATTATCTATTTCCCATAACTGTTACTAATCTACTTATCAATTTCATACATTATCCCCAATAAAAAACCGACCTCCAAATGTTAGATTTCAGTTCTAACTTTTGTGGTCGGTACAAATATATCTCTCATTCCAATTATTTATCCGGATTATAAATTACTTTTCTATATCAAAAAGATAATCGATATATTCATCATTTAGAATCTCATTGATGGCACCTATCTTATCTACTCCACCATCCTTAATACACACAACCTTATCAGTGAATTTCTTGATAAGATGCAATTCGTGAAGCGACATTATGATAGATATTTTCTTTTCTTCCTTCAGTCTTAAAATGATTTCTGCAAGTTCCCTTTTATATTTAATATCAAGGAATGTCATCGGCTCATCCATTATAAGAATATCCGGTTCCTGGCAAATAGCTCTTGCAAGCATAAACCTTTGTTTTTGCCCATCCGAGAGTTCTCTGAAGAAGCTATCCTTAAGATTCGAAATATTAACGAGTTCCATAACCTCTTCAACTACCTGCCTGTCTTTGTCGGAAAGTATTCCGAGCCTGCCCGTATATGGATATCTTCCACTGCATACTATATCATATCCCGTCATAAGTTCAGGTTCGACCCTATCAGTCATAAGGATAGAAACGTGCTGTGCAAGCTCCGTCTCCCTATAATCATTTATGTCTTTACCGCATATATTTACAGTTCCGGAAAGTGACTTTTGAAGTCCGGCAAGGGTCCGTAAAATAGTGGATTTACCGGTTCCGTTAGGCCCTATCATCGTTACTATCTCGCCCTTTTTAACTTCTATATTTATCTTGCTGACTATCTCTTTATGTTTATATCCTACAGAGAGCATATTCGTTGTAAGTACATTTTCCATTTTATGCCCTCCTCTTCCTTGTTATCATAATTATAATGACCACCGGAGCACCAAGTATCGAAGTTATGGTACTTACCGATATTTCAGTCGGTGCAAAAAGCATCCTGGCCATCAGATCCGAAAATAAACAGAAAAGCGCTCCCCCCAAGAAACATGCCGGTATCATCACGCGTGGTTTTGCAGTCTTGAAAACGCCTCTCATCAAATGAGGAACAGCAACACCTAAAAATGAAATAGGTCCTGCAAAAGCCGTTACTGATGCTGACAAAACACTTGAAATAATGATCATCATCATTCTGAAATGCTTTATATTTACTCCCATACTTCTGGCATAATCTTCTCCAAATGTATATGCCTCCATTGGTTTAGTCATAAGAAATCCTGCAACAAATCCAAGAATTACAACTATTGAAATAATTTTTATATTATCCCAGCTAATTCCGGAAAAACTTCCCATAGACCAGCTGTGCAGATTTACGATGTCCGAATCCGCTGCAAAATTAATAAGAAGCTCTGTTATCGCCGAACAAATATATCCGATCATAACTCCGCACACTATAAGTATTGCTGAGTTTCTGGTCTTTCTTGACACAAGCAGTATAAAGAACATCGAAAGCAGCGCTCCGATAAATGCCGCTCCGATCATATAATAAGAATTAACCGAACTACCATTTCCGATAAATATAATCATCACAATCGCTACAGCAAGTTTTGCTCCGGAAGATATTCCGAGAACAAATGGTCCGGCTATCGGATTATTGAAAAAATTCTGAAGCATGAAACCTGAAATTCCCAAAGCGCCACCAAGCAGAGTAGCTGCAAGCACTCTCGGAAATCTTATATCCATTACGATTTTGCCCTTAACTGTCTTTGAATCGCTAAATGCATTTATAATATCATTCCAGCTTATCTTTATGCTTCCTGCCTTGATAGAAATCATAAAAAGCACAACAAATAAAACAAGCATACTAATAAAGCATACTGCCGATCTCAGCTTCATCTTTTTATTTACTTCAAACTGATCCACCTTTTCGTTATGCATTATTTCTTCCCTATCGTTTCCTAATACAATATTATTATCAATACTGTTTCACAATCATTTATCTATGTGACTAGTATATTTCCATACATCGATCATCTCTGTGATCAATGTTGTTTCACTATTATTTATCTATGTGACTAGTATATTTCCATACATCGATCATATCTGTGATCAATATTGTTTCACTATTATTTATCTATGTGACTAGTATATTTCCAAATATAATCATCTACTTCAATCTATAAAAATACTTTGTCTTCGGCTCTTCAGTTCCGAATGCTGTATACTTATAGATCTCATAAAATTCTTCCACGATTTCAGCCATTTTTGTAGGTCGTTGAAATATATCTATATTATAACACCATACATTTTTATTTTTAACCGCGTTAAGATCTGCCAGGAGTTTATCCATCCCGATCAATTCATTCATATCCTTTGGCGGTGTCGCGAAGCTCGCACTGTAAATAAGTACATCCGTATCAATAGCGCCGGCATAAAACTCTTCCATCTGAAGGTTCGTAAATGTTTTATTCGAGTTGTCAGTAAGACTTTCAAATGAATAATCAAATCCTGCAGTCTTCACAAGTTTCGTCATATAATCCTCCGGATTTCTTACCGCCGGAATTCCCGATGCATTTATATAAAAACATGCAGCAGATATTTTCTTATCCGCAAATTCGCTGTTATTTTCTAAATCATTTTTAATCTTATTATCTATTTCATTAAGTTTTGCTACCTGTTCATCAAAGAAGCTGTCCGCCTCATCCTCTTTATCCATAAGGATTCCGTAAAGCTTGATCCATTCCAAACGTCCCATCGGTTCATTTTCAAGACTGGACCTGTCCACTATTACAGGAATTCCCAGCTGCTCAATCTTCTCCTTTGCAGCAGGCGCATGATTTATCATTGTATTTTCAACCGCCAGTGAACATCCGTCATCCAGAAGATATTCATAATCCGGCGCACTGTATTTGCCGACATAGGCTATTTCTTCATTTTTGACAAGATCCTTTATCTCCTCAACAGACCAGTCTTCCTCTTTGGTACTTGTCATAGAAATTTTATCAATCTCATTCAGGTATAAAAAGTAATCCATAGACGATGAGGATGCCATATATATATTATTTAGCGGCTTTTGCAAAATGATATATCCGGACATATCTTCCTTTGGCATTTCAACGCCTTCATCGAACAATAATATTTTATCTTCACCGATTTGAATATAAGTCAAACCGTTGTCATAATAATCAATCTTATATTCTTCCGCATACTTTAATTCTTTATGCGCAATAAAATCATGACCATACAGAGAACTTACCTTCTCTTTTTCGCTTGTTACATCTGTGCCGCTCTTCGGGGCACTTTTCTTCTTTCCACATCCAAAAAAAGATACGGACATGAAAATCATTATAAATAATATACCTATCCGATATCTCCTTACTGATTTCATATCCGCACCTCACTATTATATTCTAAAATATGTTCTATAAAATACTATATGACTGTTTCTCCGATTCAACTCTATTTTACTTCTTCAATAGATGATGAGTCAAATTTAAGAGAGTAATCAATTTCATATGGCTTGCTCATAGCTGTTGTATCAGCCTTAACTGCAATTCTATGATCAAATGCTGCTACAGGGATTACAAATGTTGATCTATCATCTACTATCTCTGTATCGATCTTCTCTCCGTCTACGATCATATAGTCGTAATTGCTGCTGCTCCAAACGAGAGTAGCTGTTACTACGCCATTTTCAACCTTTAACTTAACAGGAGAATCAACCTTAGCTTTTCCGCTTCCGCCTGCAAATGAAACTTCAGCTGTATACTCTCCATCAGCAAGACCAAGCTTTTCTGCTGTATTGATTGTTCCTTCCTTAAATGCACTTACAGGAAGATTACCTGCAGTAAAGCAAAGGCTTCTGTCATACCATTTTTCTTTCTTCTTACTATATGCAGCGCATTTTACTTCGCTGTCTAAAGCATCGATTTCAAATGTAAAAGTATGCTTTCCATCTTCATTTTCTTCAAATGAAATATAATCACTTTCATTTGCTGCAGCTGCTTCTTCAGGTGTTCCCGGATAAATATAGAGATATCCCTTTCCACCCATAACCATAGTAACTGTGAGCTTTCCATCAGCTACAACAAGTTTAGCTTCTTCAATTTTGAACATTGATGAACTTGAAAGAGCATTGATATCATACTCACCATCATTAAGCGCATCTGCCTTGATCGGAGTCATGTTATTATCGATAACTTCTTCAACTTCAGTCATCTCTGACTTATCAGCAACTTTACCATCTGCATCATTCTTGCTTGCTTTAGCTGCCTCTGTAGTTGAAGCAACTGTTGCAACTTCTGTAGTCGCTTCTGTTACAACTGCTGTTGTTGCTGCTGTAGTAGCCTCAGCAGTTGTCTTCTCATCCTTCTTCTTGCCACATCCGGTAAGCATCATTAATGCAAATGCTGAGATTAATATTCTACTTGATAACTTCTTAAATTTTGTCATAACTATATTCCTAACTTCCAAAATATTTAAATTCATAAATTGAATTTATTGTCTGATTTTATAAATTATCATTTTCAGCTATTTCCCATGTGTTTTTAATATAAAATTATAAAAACAAACATTTTAAATTTCATATTTTTCTGTATATATTATTTGACCAACCGGACAAAATAATCCGATTGGTCAATTTACAGGTTTTATATTCTATAAATATTCAGCAAATACTCAATTATTTCTCTATGCTATCCTGAACAGCACCAACATAGATATCCTGGATTGCAGGAATCTCGCCAAGTCCTGAGATAACTGTTTCAACTTCAAATCCTTCTTTAACGAAGAGTGATTTCCATGAATCCTCTTCTTCACCTGCCATGTCATTATTTGCATGATCACCGGCAACAACCATAAGTGGTCTAAGAACAACCTTCTTATACTTACCTGTAGCCTTAACTGTATCAATAACATCCTGGAATGAAGGTGTAGCTTCAACTGTACCTACATAGTAGTTCTCATAACCAAGATTCTTGAATGTTTCCTGCATCTTTGTATATACAGCATTTGATTCATGCTCAGTACCATGACCCATGAAGCAGATAGCTGTCTCACCATCATCATACTTAGACATTTCATCAACAAGGATCTGAGCAACCTTCTCAAAGTTCTCATCTTCTCCAAGAAGAGTAGCACCAATTGTTACCTTATCGAACTTGTCGCTGTAGTTAGCAATCTTCTTCTCGATTTCATCATACTCAAAACCATACATAAGGTGTGTAGGCTGAATGATAAGTTCCTTAACGCCATTCTTTACAGCTCTCTCAAGTGCTTCATCAAGGCTATCGATTACTTCATTGTCACGCTTCTTAACATGCTCAATGATGATATCACTTGTAAATGCACGTCTTACGCTGTAATCAGGATATGCCTTTTCGATTGATTCTTCGATAGCACCGATTGTTAAACGTCTTGAATCATTGTAGCTTGTACCAAAACTTACTACGAGAATTTCCTTCTCACCGATTTCATCTGCATTTCTTGGATTATCGAGAGAAGCATCACCTGTATTGTAGTTCTCTTCTTCGGCCTCTTCTGTTGTTGCTTCAGTAGCTGTAGCTGTTGTAAGAGCTGTTGTTGTAACAGCTTCTGTTGTTACAGCCTCTGTTGTTGCAGCAGTAGTTGTAGGAGCGTCTGTTTTCTTCTCATCGTCCTTCTTACCACATGAAGCTAATGCACATACTGTTAAAACAGATAATGCAGCCATAAGAATCTTCTTTCTCATTTTTAAATTCCTCCTAAAAATCCTCTTTTTGAGGTATATATATAATTTCAGATAAAGGATTGGAAAAATGCTTATTAATAGAAGCAGACAAGAAGTCCGCAAAAAAACAACCTCCGAACTATGAAATTTCGGAAGAAATAAACAGTACGACCAATTCCTCGTGATCTGAAGATTATACTATCTTCTGTACCAAGTTATCAGCAGGTTTCCTGGCTTAGTTATCATCACGTAAGATAATCTTCCCAACAGAATATATCCGATCAATACCGGACCCTATCCTTATCAGTGACTGCGATTCAATGATTTCGATTCAGCTACTATAATTCATTACCTCTGATTCAGTAACCACTATTGATTACATTTCAATGTTTGCAATTCAGTATCTCTGATTCAGTAACCATAATTTAGTAACTGCGATTCAACGACCGCTATATCTCACACTCCTCCAATACAGTGACGAGATCGTACAGGATTCACACCTGTTTCCCTTTTAACCCATGCAACAACATTTGATCAAACAAAAATACCATCTTCATTTGTCTGTCCATGGGCACTGAAAACCCTATTTAATTGGTTTGCATCAGCAAACATAATATAAAATAATCTTTTTTTTGAAAAAATGCAATACGAAATTTATAACATTTACTAAATATTCCGTATAAATGTTAATAATTACAGAATTTTACTCCGATGCTTTGATGATATACTCAGCTGCTTTATAAAGATCATCAGCCCTATATTCATAGTATTTTTTGAGACTTTCATCCGGCTCAGTAATGTCCGGAACCATAATAACCCTAAGTCCTGCTCTTGATGCAGAAATAACACCATTTGGCGAATCTTCAACCGCAAAACCGTCTTTAGGATCGATACCTAACTGCTCACATGCATAAAGATAAATGTCAGGCGAAGGCTTTCCTTCTTTTACCATTACCGCAGAAATGATCTCATCAAAATAACATTTAATTCCTGTTGATTCAAGATAATACTCAAGGATTTCAAGATTAGTTGTTGCAGTAGCTATAGCAAGATAGAATCCTTCTTCTTTAAGCTTTGCTAATGCTTCCTTTACATGTGGTTTTAAAGGAACATCAATGGTCTTCATATAAGGATCCATCAATTCTCTTCGTCTTGTCCTTATCTTTTCAGAAGCTTCAGGATCACCTGTGAATTCGAAGAATTTTTCCTTCGAAAAACTATGTCCGAGACTTCTAATATCCAGAAGCTGTTCAGCAGAAATATTATATCCAAGATCATCTGCAGCCATCTTCCAGTATTTCTGATATATTCTCTCTGTATCAAGCAGAGTTCCATCCATATCGGAAATAACGGCTTTAATCTTTTTATTTTTTACAGAACCATTTACTTCTTTATTGTTATTGATCATATTATCATCCTCTATAAAAATCAAAGTGGTCAGCACGCAATATATTAAAAAATATAACAGCTGACCACTTATTATAGCAAAAACGTGATTATTATTCTCACTTTATCATGTTATTTGGGACTTTCTCCGGTATTATTCTTTTCTTTATCCGGTATAAAATATAAATCATTTGCTTAAAATGACACACTCTTGACAGCCACACAAATCTCCTTTTATGCCGCCATCCGCCTTCCATCGTCGTATATTGATACTGCCGACTACTGCTCTACAACAGTTATTCCCAGACTATTTTACCATCATACCACCAATTGTCATTATGCAACAACACTACTGAATACTGTCTGACGGTAGTTTTGACTAGACTGTTCTACCATCATACCACCACTTGTCATTATGCAACAACACTACTGAATACTATCTGACGGCAGTTTTGACTAGACTGTTTTATCTCCATACCGGTACTGCTGACTTCTATTTTGCGACGATATTGTCGAGCAATTCATTTATTTCATCATCAGAAAGATAATACATATTTATTTTCACGACACAATTTTGATTTTCAAATACAACCCAAGTATTTACGCTCTCCTCATTATCCTCCAGGATTTTCTTCTCTGTTACTACAGTAAAGTTTATATTTCCATTTGAATAATCTCGTTCGGTAATTTCAGCTTCTTCATCGTAATACTTGAAATCCTCAATATCTATGTCCTTCTCTGAATAAATTTGTACAAAGAAAGATCCATTACCATGCTGAACATCAAAACTAAGCCACCTGTAAACATCATTTTTTTCTTCCTCTTCATCTGTAAATGATTCAGCGCTTTTAGTTTGTAATTCACATATACAAATATTACTTACGTCTTCATAATCGCGACTGAAAATATCTTCGATTCCAAAATCCAAAATTCCCGAATTGTAATCATCATAGTATTTGTTTATTTGTTTTGAATCATCGCTATACGTTTTGACTACAGCACTGCTCCATTTATCTCCTTCACTTGGCGATAAATATTCAGTACCAACATGAGTCGGCGAAGTATATCCGCTTTTGCCGCTTTTGCCACCTTCTCCATATATCTCTTCCTCACTAAAATGAGTTAGAAGTTCATTGGAAAACGCCGTCCAGCCTCCATCTTTCATCCACTTTGCGAACTTATCAAACACATCACTACCGGCTGCTTTCTTTATTATTTCTATAGTCACATCTTCTTTCGGAGAAATACTTACATAATCTGCTGCTACATTGGAAATTTTCTTAAAAATATCATTTCCATACTCAGTTCTCAGGAATACCGACAATCTGAAACCATATTGATAATTAAATTGATCAACTGCTTCACAATTTGCTGCATCTTTGAAAGCCTTTATCGGATCTTCTTCTATTACAGAATCATCATATAGTACTTCAAAATCGGGAATATCAAGAAAACATATTATGGTCGGATCAAATTCACCTGTCTTCTCCATGTATGTATATTCACAATCAACTGCAAAACCTTCTTCTAAAACGCTGCTTAACTGATTACTATGAGATAATCTTAGTGTATGTCCCAGTTCATGTACAAGTGTAGCTAAATTGTCACCAAGATCGTAGTCATAAATCATTACGCCATTCTCAAATCCACTCTGAACAGTATCATCAACATCCTTTGTTACAACTATTTCAAATTTGTCATTATTTGTATTAAAATCATCAAATGCTCCATCAAAGTCTGTATAACTCCAATCAAGCCCACAGGTAAATGGAGTTTTTTCATATTTCATACCATAATTACTCTCGTTAGTAGCCATTACTTTACGGACTTTTTCAGCAGAATCCCCGTAAACAGTCGTACCCTTCTGATAAATAATATAAAATTTATCATCTTCATAATACGAGTGCTTATCTACCACAAATACATCTGACGGATCTCCACTCAATTCGATTTTCTCGTATTCTACCGCCTTTTCAAAACCTCCACTCTTATCTCCGGATTTATTCTGGCCATTCTTGCCATTCTTGTCGTTCTTACCGTTCTTGTCATTCTTACCGCTCTTGGCACTCTTACCGTTCTTGTCGTTCTTGTCGCTCTTATTACTCTGGCTATTCTGTGTATTCTTATTATCTTTATTTTTTACTTTATTATCTTCAACAGCATTACCATTAGCGTTTTCATTTCCGTTATATTTTCTATTATCATTTCCGGAATTATTAGCATTATTATTTCTATTATTAACAGAACTCGTATCATTATTATTTAATTTTTCACTATCATTATTGTTAGTGTTGCCAATGCCATCGTTACTATTTACACGATCATTCTTTGCATAATTTGAGTAATTATCACTACCTGAGACAGTGTACTTATTACCGGAATCAACACGAGAATTATCCTTGATACCCTGATTATTCTTGTTATCCTGATTATTCTTAGTATCCTGATTATTCTTGTTATCCTGATAATTCTTAGTATCCTGAATGCTCTTATTATTCTTATTATTCTGATTATTCTGATTACTATTATTATTCTTTTTTGTATTTATAGCTTTTTTATTATAATTTACATCCTTTTCAGACTTATCATTTTTCTTATCTTCATCCTTATTAGCACTTTCAAATGAAGAATCATGATTATTGTCTGCCACTTCACTTACAACACCTTTATCGTTTGAATTAGCCTTATCACTGCTATCTTCTTTTTTGCCACAAGAAGTTAGTGATAAAAGTGCCGATAGACAGATTATAAATAACTTTTTACTTTTGAATTTTGTCATTATCTTTTCCCCTTAAATACTTTTACTTAATCAAATCACTTTTTTATTATAACAATATATCTTCAGTCTGAATTTTTGTTTTCCATCTATATTTTTTCCATCTGAATTTTTATCTGTTATCTTACTTTTTGTCTTCCGTTTTACTTTTTAGTTCTACATTATCTAAAACTTCATGGATTTCATCTTCACTGAGATTGTAAAAAATTATATAGCCATAATAATCTTCATAGTTGATATTTACATATGTATCTTTTAATCCATCTTTCGAATTGACACTGTCAACTAATGTAAATGTTTCATTTTCGGTATTATATACCCTCGTATTTTCCGGATTATCTACCTGAACCATAAATAATCCATCCGGATCATGTGTTGCCGGTCTCAAATTCTGATTAAATGAAACTACTCCATCATGATAATAAAAGCTTACATCCAACATCCTTTCTTCAGTATCAAACTTTTCATCCACGGTAATACTGTAGCAACAATAATTTTCAATCGGTTTAATATCGAAATTAAACCAATTTTCAAATCCAGAGTCATAAAGAGCTTTTAGATAATCATCATAAGTATATGTCTTTGTTCTATATACATTATTCAGTAATGTTTCATCCATAAAGATCCAATTATCATTTTCTCCACCGTAAACTCTGTCATAATTTTTTGAAACTAAAGTCTCATGGTCATTATCAGGCAAATCGGTTCTATCGTAATCATTTACATTATTTCCGGAAATAATATGATTGTCTTTAACCACTGTTTCTTTATTTTTACCAAGCTTTTTGGCAGCGTAAACACCGGTTGATCCAATAACCATAAATGCTATAAATACAATCGCGGCTCTTAAAAAGAAATTTATATTACTTTTTTTTACTTTTGATTTATTATCTTTCTTTTTGTTTGCCTGTTCTATGATCTGTGAATTCAGTTTGTCATCCGGTTTAAGATGTGGAGCTAATGACATATGCATAAACTCGTCAAATTCATTGTCAGTGATTTTTTTAATATCCTTCATATGTCATCCTTTCTCTAATTTCATTTTTTGCATGATGCAACCTACTTTTAACTGTCCCTATAGGTATATCCAATGAATTAGATATTTGTTCTAAAGACATATTTTCCATGTAATGCATTAATACTACTATCCTCATTTTATCGGGTAGATCATATACAGCCTTTCGTAAATGTTGAATCTCATCATTCCTTTCCACTAACTGTTCTAAAGATTCTTTATCACTTTGAAGATTAGTTAAATCATCATCATTAAAAAGAACTATGTCAGCTTTATTCTTTCGCCATAATCTCTTTCTTTTCTTGTTATTCCATATATTTGCTGCAATTGTTATAAGATATGATTTAGGATTATTTCCATCATCAATATCATTCTTTTCAATTGCTACCAGAAATGTCTGCTGATACAGATCTTCTGCTTCATCCTTATTTCTGGTCAAATAAACACAAAAAGAAAAAATATCTTTACCATATTCACTTATATAGTATTCAATATTGTTCATTAACTTATACCCTAGGACATTTTATAAATGCATTCACTATAATATTTTCATAAAAATATAAAAGGTTCATTTTTATTCAAAAAAAAAAATATTTTATAGCAAAAAAAAATGCTTTAAATAACAAATTGTTACTTAAGCATTACTATTAAAAACAGGGGCTGAGAGAATCGAACTCCCACCAAAGGTTTTGGAGACCCCTATCATACCATTTGACCAAGCCCCTACTTATGAAGTTACTATGTACCCTCAAAACCTCATACAAACATTTACATCTACAAGTATCATACTTAAGATGCTCAAAAAGCAACCTTTTCATCTCTCTTGAATAAGCCCTCGACCTATTAGTACACCTCAGCTGAATGTGTTACCACACTTACACTCGGTGCCTATCAACCTCGTAGTCTTCAAGGGGTCTTAACTCCTCAGGGGAGTGGGATATCTTATCTTGAGGTTGGCTTCACGCTTAGATGCCTTCAGCGTTTATCCTTTCCGGACTTGGCTACCCAGCTCTGCACTTGGTAATGCAACTGGTACACCAGCGGTCCGTCCATCCCGGTCCTCTCGTACTAAGGACAGCTCCTCTCAAATATCCTCCGCCCGCGCCGGATAGGGACCGAACTGTCTCACGACGTTCTGAACCCAGCTCGCG
>NZ_FUXA01000013.1 GCF_900167085.1 Eubacterium ruminantium | reverse complement strand
AAGCATAACATAATCCATTAGATATATATTTGTCTCTAGGAATGAAAAAGCTTCAAGCAAAATGTTCCCGAAAGAAGTATTACATTAACGATTGAAGGAACATTTTGCTTGAGGCCCATTAAATCCAGTACTTATTTTATCCTCATGAACACTTACTTAAAGATATACTTAAGAAGCATATTCACCCTCTTGCGATTCTCACTCTTTCCACCCGCAACACAAAGATAAATCTTCTCATATCCCACATTCAACCCCTTTGCAAAAGCGGTATCGGAAATGTCGATACCAACAGGTATATTCTGCGGTCCGAGCTTTCTCAGAGCATCAGTAGTCGTTGAATCAAGAGCCTTTGTAGCTATAGATGGCTCAGTGTAATCTGATGAATAATAAAATCGATCCCTGAGGCTGTTGTAATTGTCCTCATCAAGAGTCGAATCAAGAGTATATATGACGCATAGAAGAGTGATATACTCCATTCCGCGCTGATCCGTGATTATAATGTCATAATAATCATCCGTGCTCTGCATTGTTAACGCATTTGCATGAGACGTGCTGTCACTGTGTCGGTTAACCTGCTCTTCGATGGTAACCTGAGAGTAGATATCCGATACCAGCTGATGGCCCTTTTTGATACCATTTGCTTCAGCAAAATCGAAAAATGGTTTGTCATTTACCTCAGTAGGATCAACAGGATTAAGTATTGCCGCTGAAATTATAAGCGGCCTTGTATTTTTGTAAATTACATATGAAAGTGATCCCAGGAAAAGAAGTAAACCTGCTGTGATTATCAGGTACCATTTATAGTATTCAACAAGATATTTGAATTTCTCCATTCCAGACATCTCGGCGAGCCTTTCTTTGAACTTGGCCTTGTTTTTCGCACGCCTTTCTTTTTTGGTTAAAAGCGCAGTTTCAAGTCTGTCTTCAGCCTCCTCCGAAACCTTTGGCTTTTCTTTGAATTCATCTAACATCTCTCTCATCTTTTGTATATCCTCACTAAAGAAATAATATGTGTTTCGACTATAATTTAAACATTATTTACAATGAAAGGCAAGTGGTTTAGGGCTAATTTCAAATATGCACAAAAAAAGATGTAAAAACAAGGTGGTTATTGTGTTATATTGATGTTGGTGTACTACGGTATAGTAAAAATGACTAAAAAATACCCCTAAAATAAAAAAAACACTTGCTAAATTGTCTAATATGTCATATAATCAGACTTGCATTGATGTTCAGGGATTGTCATTTGAATAAGTTTTATTCAATTGGCGTTAGTAATCTAGGGTTACTGATTATAAGAGATTTGAACTTTTATAATGACAACTTATTTAAGAACAATATTTAAAGGAGGTTTTTCTTGTGAAAAAGACTAAGAAAGCACTTGCTCTTTCACTCGCACTTGCTATGGGTATGTCACTTGCAGCATGTGGCAAAGAAAAGGAAGAGGAGAAAACAACAGCAGCACCAGCAACAGAGGCACCTGCAACAGAGGCACCAGCTTCTACAGAGGCAGGAACAGAAGCACCAGCAACAACAGAGGCACCACAGCCTACAGGAACACAGACAACACTTGATACATCTTCAGAAGGTAAAGTTCTTAACATTTACTGCTGGAATGATGAGTTTGCAAGCCGTTTAAGAGATCATTATCCAGGATATATGTGCGCAGACGCTAAGAACCCTCTTGGTGGCGGAACAATCGGTGATGTTACAGTTAAGTTTACACAGGTTCCATCTGATAACAATGCTTACCAGAACAACCTTGATGAGACTTTCCTTAACATGGAAAATGCATCAGCTGATGAAAAGCCTGATATGTTCCTTATGGAAGCAGATTATGCTCTTAAATATGTTCAGAGTGATTACACAATGAACGTTGCTGATCTTGGAATTACAGAAGCAGAAATAAGTAATCAGTATAAGTATACTCAGGATATGATGAGAGATGCTAATGGAAACCTTAAGGGTCTTTCATGGCAGGCATGTCCAGGTGTTCTTATCTACAATAGAAAGATCGCTAAAGAAGTATTCGGAAGTGATGATCCTGCAACAGTTCAGGAAAAGGTTAAGGATTGGGATACATATAATGCAACAGCTTCAGAGCTTAAGGAAGCTGGATATATGATGTCTTCAGCAGCAGTTGATTCATATCGTACATTCTCAAACAACGTATCTGGTAAGTGGGTACAGGATGACAAGATCGTTATCGATCCTAACATTGCTAAGTGGGCAGAAATGTCTAAGAAGCAGTTCGATGCTGGTGAGACAACAGCAGCTACTCTTTGGTCAGAGGACTGGAAGAAGGGCTTCTGGGAAGAGCCAGGTAACGTATTCTGTTACTTTGGACCAGCTTGGCTTATTAACTTCTGTATGAGTGCCGGTGAAGAAGGCGCAATCGCTACTAACGGTGGTTGGGGCGCTACAACAGGTCCTCAGGGATTCTTCTGGGGTGGTACATGGATCGCAGCTGTTCCTGGAACAGATAACCCAATTATCATCGCTGACATCATGAGACAGCTTACAACAAATGAAGAAATCATGACAAATATCGTTAAGGCTGATAGCGATTTCGTTAACAACAAGCCAGTTATGGAAGCAGCAGCTAAGGATGATTCATTCGGATTCCCAGTATTCGGTGGACAGAATCCACTTGGTATGTTCTGCGAAGGTGCTGAAAAGATTGACCTTTCAAACCTTTCACCATACGATCAGTCATGTAACGAAGAGTTCCAGACAGCTATGACAGATTACTTCAACGGAAACAGAACTTATGATGAAGCTATCGAAGCTTTCTATAAGGCTGTTGAGGAGAAGCATCCAGAGCTTTCACACTAATCAATAATTTTATCGCATAGGTGATAATTATCATTGCGTGTCTATGCGGGTTATATAGCCCAAAAGGCACGCAATGATTTTTTAAAGATTATGTATCGGAGGTGGCCGGATGAACTCAAAAAGCAAAAATATCGTTAAGTATAATCGTTGGGGATATATCTTTCTGATACCTTTTGTTGTGGTATTCATCATATTTCAGTTAGTTCCACTCGTTACAACGATATATAACAGCTTCTTTGAACACTACTTCGCTATGGGTGGTATAAAGGAAGTTGGACCAAAATACATTGGTTTTGAAAATTTCAAGACTATCTTTACTAAAGGCGACATAATGGTATACTTCAAAAATACCATGATCATGTGGGTTCTTGGTTTCATTCCACAGATTTTAGTCGCTATTCTTTTGGCATATTGGTTTGCTGATCCAAGTTTAAAGATCAAGGGAAGAGCCTTCTTCCAGTCAGTTATCTATATGCCAAACCTTATTATGGCATCTGCATTCGCAATGCTTTTCTTCTCGTTATTTGCACTTACAGGACCTATCAATGGTATGGCAAAGGGATTGGGACTCATAAAAGAGTCGTACGACTTTATGGCTAATACCGGATGGACGCGAGGCATTATAGCATTTATCAACTTCCTTATGTGGTTTGGTAATACAACTATACTCCTTCTTGCCGGTATGCTTGGTATTGATACTTCACTTTATGAGGCGGCCGAAGTTGACGGAGCAACATCTTCACAGGTGTTCTTCAAGATTACACTTCCTCTTCTCAGACCTATCCTTATCTATGTTATGATCACATCTCTTATCGGTGGTCTTCAGATGTTTGATGTTCCACAGATATTTACAAATGGATCAGGTGGTCCCGCAAGAACAACTATGACACTTATTATGTACTTAAATAAGAACCTCTTCAGTAAGAACTACGGTATCGGTGGTGCAATTTCGGTTGTAATGTTCCTGATTACCGGTGTACTGAGTATGATCGTATTTAGGTTCAATACAAAGAAAGATTAGGAAGGAGGAGAAGAGTTTAATGGATGGAAATAAAAATCCAAAATCAACAGACCTTAAGGTTGAAGATATTAAGCTTGATGATGATGTAAGATCTAAAGGTCTTAATGTACGTGCAAGAAGAACACTTGCATATATCGTACTGACATTTGTCTCTCTTCTTTGCCTTTTCTGGTTTTATATACTGTTTATTAATGCTACAAAGGCAAATGGTGAGTTCGGTAAAGGATTCACGTTGATTCCTAGCAATTATTTCTTTAAAAACTGGAATAACCTCATGCATAGCCCATTGCCGGTTACAAGAGGCCTTATCAACAGTTTATTTATTTCAGCAGGATCTTCTATCCTTTGCGTATATTTCTCAACAATGACAGCTTTCGCGATTCATGCATATGATTTTAAGCTTAAGAAAGTTATGTTTACAATTATCCTTGCAATCATGATGATTCCAACACAGGTTACTGCTCTTGGATTCCTCAAGCTTGTAAGAAATATGAAGTTGATGAACTCATTTATCCCACTCATTGTTCCGGCGATTGCAGCACCGGTTACATTCTTCTACATTAAGCAGTACATGGAAAGTTCGCTTCCTATGGAACTTCTTGAAGCAGCAAGAATCGATGGTTCGGGAGAAGTTAGAATATTTAATGGTATTGCATTACCACTTATGAAACCTGCTATAGCTGTTCAGATGATCTTCTCATTTGTCGGAAGCTGGAATAACTACTTCACTCCGGCCCTTATCCTTAAGGAAGACAAGAAGAAGACATTACCTATACTTATTGCTACACTTCGTTCTGCAGACTTCCTGAAGTTTGATATGGGACAGGTTTATATGATGATTGCTTTTTCAATCTTCCCTGTAATCTTCGTATATGTCTTCCTTGCTAAGAACATCGTGTCAGGAATGACAGTAGGTGCTGTAAAGGGTTAATGGGTCTAAAATGTATGCTATTAAAAGCATATTTTACAGATTATATTGATTCGATCAGTTATGGTTGGATGATTATTAACTGCCGACAGGTTTTATATCTGTCGGCAGTATTATAAATTAGATATGGATTTTATTTATGGCTAAAACAGAGATTAAAAAGAATTCTAAGAAATCATCAAATTCTGTATCAACAAAGAGTAAAAATGTTGAAGATTCAAGGGCAGTATCAGATGTGAAAAAATCCCAGGTGACAGGACAGACGGAAAATCCGGAACCGGTTAATCTTACAGCAGGGCAAAAGTTCTTTATTGCTATGGATAAATTCGGTGATTTTTTTATACTGAATATTTTATTTTTTATTTGTTGTATCCCTATAGTGACCATTGGAGCATCGGTGACAGCACTATATACAGTCCTTATTAAGATGGTTAAGAATCAGGAAGGCGTTGCCAGAAGAGACTTCTTTAAAGCATTTAAAAGGAATTTTAAACCGGCAACATTTGTGTGGCTTGTTATTATGGTTGTAGGTGCTGCTATTTATTTGCAATATGCTTATGTTGTGAGTTTTAAGAATCAGACGGCATCATTCTTACTTATCATTCTTGCTTTTGAAATGATGATCGTTTCGATGGTAGTACCACTTGTTTTTCCACTTGTGGCAAGATACACAAATACAACATTTAATTATTTTAAAAATGCATTTATCATTTCCATAACGAATGTAAAAGAGTGGCTTGTTATATTATTACATATTTTACTTCCACTATTGATATATTATGTTAACCCGAGAATGTTTCTTTATACATGTATTTTGTGGGCTACAATTTTATATTCTATTTTTACATATTCTAAGAGTATTGTTATGTGGAAGATTTTCGATAGGCTTGAAAATCCCGATAATGATAGTAAGTAAAAAAGTCTTAAGACATTGTCTTAGGACTTTTTCTTTTTGAACATTCTTAATTCACAAAAAAGATGTTTATTTTTGATAGTGATTTTATTATAATGGTTAATAGTTTGTGAGTACGTGAGGCGTTGCTTACAGGATACTTCGGAGTTATAGAAGTATTAATAAGATTTACATGGAGGAACCAAATGACCAGAGGTTTTAAAAAGTTTGCTGCGGGTATGATGATTCTTGCACTTGGTATGTCATCACTTGCTGCATGCGGTAAGAAGAAAGATAATAATAACACAGAAAATACAGCATCAACAGCTACACCTTCAGAAGCAACAACAACTGAGGAGAAGATTGATCTTACACCTATATATACAGAGGAACAGGCTCATGCATTAGAGGTAATGAAAGTCGGCGATGAAGTTATACATTTTGATACAATGATGATATATCTCATCATGGCATATAACTCATATCAGGTTACTGAAGATGCTATTCCAACATTAAAAGAGATGACTAAGCGTCAGACTGTTTCGAATATAAGAGAAGCATGGAGCATTTATAAAGTTCTTACAGAGGAAAATTTTGAGGTTTCAACTGATGATCTGAATCAGGCAAGACAGTATGCGGAAGCATTTATTAGCTCAGGCCATGATGTACTTAAAAAGTACGGTGTCTCAAATGATACTGTTATAGCAGAGTTTGAAAGACAGATGAAGGTTGAAAAGTACAAACTCGCTAAGAAAGATGAGATGGTCAAAGCTAAGGCTGAAGAAGTTTCAAAGGAATATAATGATAAGAGATTCTACAAGTTATATACAATTGTATTTCCGATTGTAGAAGTTGATGAAAAGAATCAGCCTAAGGTTAATGCAAAGGGTGAGTTTGCAACTCTTTCAGATGCAGATAAGGTAAATATGAAGGAGCAGGCCGAGAAGGCTCGTCAGGAAATCATTGATGGAGCTAATTATCTTCAGGTTGTAAATAAGTATGGCGTTGATAAATATTCGGATGCTTGTTCTTCATATGAAGGTTTCGGTTTACAGAATGGCGGAACAGATACATTTGATCATTTAAAGAATGGCGATGTTACAGATATTTCAGAAAATGAAGTAGGTTATTTCTTCTACGTAATGACTAATGATAATGATGAGGAGTTAAAGAAGGAATATATTACATGTCTTTCTGATAATGCTGTTTCTTCCGATTACAATAAGAATCTTAAAGAGTGGAAGAATTCAATCCCTGTTGATGATGAGAAGGATATAATCGGAACAACATGGGAAGATTTTGATACAGGAGCAGTTGGTGAGGATCTTCTTAAAATCGGATTCTTCTCTGTTCAGAAGTAAATTAAGATATTTGACCTCTTTATCGTTTATGACGATAAAGAGGTTTTTTATTATGAAAATGACTTAATGAAATATTAAGGGAATAAATAGATACACATCCTGGCTGATATATTAAAATATTTAAAAAGTATGAGATTTTATATTGGTGAAAATGTTCTAAAGATAATACTTTTTCGGAATAATAAGGAGAATAAGTAATGGACGATAATATACATAATATGAAGAATATCGGCACAGAACCGGAAGAACAAAATAAAGTAGTTAATAAGAACGCCGGCAAGGATTTGGACAACCGGGATGAAGCAGCTGATAAGAACATCAGCGAGGATTTGGACAACCGGGATGAAGCAGCTGATAAGAACATCGGCGAGGTTTTGGTCGAGCAGGATGAAGCGGTTAATAAGAACGCCGGCAAGGATTCGGATAAGCAGGGTAAAGAAACTAAGAAGAATCGTATGGTCATAAGTAAGGCCGCTTTGTTGATGATTGCTTTTTGTGCTATAGGCGGCTGTCTGATCGTGTTGCTTACAGGGGGGCTTAGGAGAAGTAAAGGTAATAGAAGTAAAAATGTAAATGTAAAAGATGAAGCTAAGCAATCTGAAAGCAATGACAGCATTATTATAAAAAATATGGAATATGATGCCGATGAACTGATTGTTGATCTGGAAGTGAAATTTGATAACGATGTAGACCTTGAAAAGCTTGATAAAAATATCAAAGAGTATATGGAAAGCATGAAATATAATTACACAACATCATCAAAGCGTTGGGCGTTCCATCCGGATGAATATTACAAGGTAGTATATGATTCTGAATCGGAATGCTTTACTGAATTTGGTGAGCCGAAATTTAATGAGATTAAAGGTATTTATGCTTCCGCAAGTATAGATAGAGAACAAACAAATTCATTTATCATTGAGGGTATAGATTATAAAATAGAAGATGGTAAACTCGACCTGAAATTATCAATTTATAATGTTGACGGAAAGATAAATTGGTCAATTAAACCGGATAATAAGCTACCGGGGATGGCTTCTCCGAACGATGGTGCAGTGAAAAAAATTGATGATAATGAGTATCCTGGAATTGAGGTGGCTGTTGACAAAGAATCTGTAGAAGCAAAGCGTGTAAAAGAGGATCTTGATAAAGCGACTAAAAAGGAAAAATCAAATAATATTGAGATAGTTCTGGTATTCGGTGATCCGGTGAATAAAAAACTCTTAGTAAAAGCGGATATTTTAGACGAACTTGAAAGGAGTGGTAATAAAAGGACGGAAAAGATGCCAATCAATCTTTATGCTGAGAAAGAATTATATGGTATGAGAGCCTGGGTTGATATTAACCGGTATCATGTGGGAACAAATGGCATAAGATTCTATGGAAGAGCAAATTCGAACATTTGTCAGTATGATTATCCAAGTCCGGAAATGAGGAAAGATAATACCTGCGGCTTCTCAAGTAATATTAATCTTCGTGCATGGGATGATCGTGGCAATTCCTATTTGATTTATGAAAGATCTTTATCTGATGAGTATCTGCGTTATTACGGAGGGGATAATGTTGCCGACAACACCAGGGATTATTTCGATGAAAGTGGCAGAATTGTTATGTTTTCATTGGGAGATGGACTGTTTAAGATGCAAAACGGATTTTTACAGAACTGGGATCCTGAAATGAAAAAGATAGCTGTAGTATTGGAGGAGGAAACTTATGTACAGCATGGTGACGATTATATTGTTGCTCAAAGTCAGGTTGAAGAGCCTATATACCGTAATTTAACTGAACCTATAGTTTTTGATGTGAAAACCGGAGAGATTCTTGAGGGTGAAATATTAGAAGATCCGGGACGTCCTTCTTATGTTTATAATAATGAAGCAGCATTAGCAGATGAAGAAGGTCTTGATAATGATATATTTGAGAAATGGTCAAAATACATCATGAAAGAAAAAGTATTTCACTGTAATGCTATAGATGAGGGTATTGCTTACAATATTTTAACTGAAAAAGCTGATTGCAATGCAGATGTTGAACTTAATAATCTGAGTTTTGTCGGTTCGTATATTTCGGAAGCGCCAGTTGATAAAGTTACAGATACAAATGTATCTGATATTTCGGGAAATATCAGAGTGGGATTTACTTTGAAGTTCAAAAAGGGTACAGATTTAACAAAGGTGTTATCAGGGCTTGAAGGAAGATATAAAAATAATCATAACTGGATAGAACAGTATGATCGTAAAGAGTTCTTTTATCCAATGACAAATACAGAAGGAATATGCGCTAAAGCATATTATTCCGATTATTATTTTATGCCTTGTAAAGGTGTAAATTACAGAGTGGATGGCAATAGTATATATCTTGAAATGGATATTCATACAGAAATTACTCCGGGTGAATTGTATGAAAAATCTCATTATCTTGTGATAAGACTTGGCGTGGCAGGGGATTCCCTCGAAGAGTATAACCTTGTATTATCTATTCCGCAGAAATTCTATGATGAATATTTAAAGACTGAATAATGGACTACGGGTAGATTTATGGTTTTACAAAGTTTGTTTTAGTGTTAAAATGCTTGTAGTGATTTATCTTTTTTGAGGAAGAAATATATCCTGATAAAATAATTTTTTTTTCGTATGATTCTATAATAACGGAAAATAAAAAGGTGAAGTATGAATAAGACTAAGATAAAAAAATATGCATCTAATTTCAAGAACCACTTATCGACAATAAATCGACACAGAGAAGAAGTCAGAAAAAACTGTTTCAGGTGCGGACTTTATAAACAGGGACTTCTCCACGATCTTTCTAAATATTCATGGACTGAATTTTCACAAGGAGTCAAATATTTCCAGGGAGACAGAAGTCCGAATGATGCAGAAAGAGAAGAGAAGGGTTATACATCGGCCTGGCTTCATCATAAAGGTAGAAATAAACATCATCTGGAATACTGGATTGATTATGATAATAACAAAAGTGATAAAGGCTTACAGGGCATGAGGATGCCTGATAATTATATAATTGAAATGTTTTGTGACAGAGTTGCGGCCAGTAAGATTTATCAAGGCGACAAATATACTGATGCGTCGCCGAGGGATTATTATTTAAGAGGTCGTGACAGATATGTTCTGCATCCGTATGCAAGAAAGAAACTGGAATTATTGCTTAATATGCTTGTGGATAAAGGTGAGGATTATACCTTTAGATATGCGGCAAGATGGGTGAAAGCCTATAAAAAACGTGTGAAGTGCTGCGGCGGAATTTGTTGTAAAAAATGCAGCAACAAAAATAAGTGACAGAATACTATATTCATGAAAATGATAACGACAGGATAATTGATATGAATTTTACACATTTACATGTTCATACCGGATACAGTCTGTTGGATGGATCAGCTAATATTCCTGAGCTTGTTAAAAGAGCTAAGGAACTTGGAATGGATTCTCTTGCGATAACAGATCATGGAGTCATGTATGGCGCAATAGACTTTTATAAAGAATGTAAGAAGCAGGGGATAAAACCTATTATCGGCTGTGAAGTTTATGTTGCGCCAAATTCAAGATTTGACAGAGAAGTCGGAAGTGAAGATGAAAGATATTATCATTTGATACTTCTGGCCGAGACCAATCAGGGATATAGTAATCTTTCCAAGATAGTCACAAGAGGTTTCACGGAAGGATATTATTATAAACCTCGTGTGGATAAGGAAGTCCTGAAAGAGTTTCATGAAGGCATCATTTGTACTTCGGCCTGTCTTCAGGGTGAAGTGGCATTTTATCTGAGAAAAGGTTTTTATGATAAAGCTAAGGAAGCTGCGCTTTCTTATGTGGAGATTTTCGGGAAAGGTAATTTCTTCTTGGAACTTCAGGATCATGATATGGAAGAGGATCAGATTGTAAATGCAGGACTGATGAGAATGTCCAAGGAACTGGATCTTCCGCTTATATGTACAAATGATTCTCATTATATTTACAAAGAAGACTGGAAGGCACATGATATCCTTCTTTGTATCCAGACAGGTAAGAAGATGTCTGATCCTGACAGAATGCGTTATTCCGAAGGACAGTTTTATCTGAAATCTCCTGAGGAAATGTATGAAAAATTCAAATATGCAGCTGAAGCGCTTGAGAATACACATAAGATCGCTGAAAGATGTAATGTTGAGATTGTGTTCGGTGAGCAGAAGATTCCGAAATACGATGTTCCGGAAGGATATACTGCATTTACATATCTTGAAAAACTTTGTATGGACGGTATTAAGGAGAGGTATTCTCCTGTTACCGACGAACTGAAAGAGCGATTAAAATACGAATTAAATGTTATCAATAATATGGGCTATGTTGACTATTTCCTTATTGTTTGGGATTTCATCAACTATGCGAAGGAAAATGGAATTTCGGTTGGACCGGGAAGAGGTTCGGCAGCGGGTTCTATTGTTTCGTATTGCCTTAAGATAACCAATATAGATCCTATCAAGTATAGTCTTATTTTTGAGCGTTTCCTTAATCCGGAACGTGTAACCATGCCCGATATAGATATTGATTTCTGTTACGAGAGACGTCAGGAAGTTATCAATTATGTATCCCGTAAATACGGCCCTGAGAAGGTTGTGCAGATAGTTACTTTCGGTACGCTTGCTGCACGTAACTGTATAAGAGATATAGGACGTGTGCTTGATCTTCCTTATAATCTGTGTGACAGTGTTGCCAAATCCATTCCTATGGAAATAGGTATGAATATTGATAAGGCACTTCACAGCAGTCCGGATTTTAAGAAATTTTATGATACAAATGAAGATGTTAAATTCATGGTTGAGATTGCCAGAAAACTTGAAGGTCTTCCGAGACACGCTTCAATGCATGCGGCGGGAGTGGTGATCGGCCGTGAACCTATAGAAGAATTTGTTCCTCTCTGTAAAAACGGAGATGCTGTAACAACTCAGTATAATATGACAACCATTGAAGAACTTGGTCTCCTAAAAATGGACTTTTTGGGACTTAGAACTTTGACGGTTATCAGAGATACTTTAAGAAGTATAGAAAGAAGAACCGGTAAAAAGATAGATATAGATAATATACCTCAGGACGACAGTAAGGTTTATGACCTTATTTCAGCAGGCAAATGCGAAGGTGTATTCCAGCTCGAGTCTTCAGGTATGAGGAATTTCATGAAAGAGCTTAAGCCTCATTCCATGGAAGATATAATAGCCGGCATTTCACTTTACCGACCGGGTCCTATGGATTTTATTCCTCAGTATATCTCAGGAAAACAGCATCCTGAAAATATCAAATACGATCATCCTGCATTGGAGAAGATACTCAGCCCGACATATGGCTGTATAGTTTATCAGGAGCAGGTTATGCAGATCGTTATGGAGCTTGCCGGTTATTCTCTTGGACGTTCGGATCTTGTGCGAAGAGCCATGTCCAAGAAAAAAGCTGATGTCATGATGAAGGAAAGGGAATATTTTATCTTCGGAAATGAAGAGATGGGTGTTCCGGGATGTATCAATAATGGCATTTCGGAGGAAATTGCCAATAAGATATTTGATGAAATGACGGACTTTGCAAAGTATGCATTTAATAAGTCTCATGCAGCGGCTTATGCGGTTGTTGCATATCAGACAGCATATCTTAAATGCTACTATCCTTATGATTTCATGGCAGCTCTCATGACTTCCGTTAAAGATAATACAAAGAAACTTGCTACTTATATAGATGCATGCAGAAAAGGAAATATCAAACTTCTTCCACCTGATGTGAATAAGGGAGAAGGGGATTTCTCGGTATCTGATAATGCAGTAAGATACGGACTTTCAGCAATCAAATCAATAGGAATAGGTGTTGTAAATTCTATCCTTAGAGAAAGAGCTGAAAATGGTCTCTTTAAAGATCTGAAAGATTTTATAGAGAGAATGACAGGAAAAGATGTAAATAAAAAATCTGTCGAGAATTTCATAAGAGCAGGTGCATTTGATGGATTTAATGTTAAAAGAAGTCAGATGATGGCGGTTTATTCGGGACTTATGGAAAATGCTTCAAGAGAAATGAAGAGCCGCATTACAGGCCAGATGAATCTTATGGATTTCCTTGGAGGAGCTGACTCTGGCGCAGGCGGTGAGGAATCAGACAGTGGTTTTGATTCTGCATTTGGAGTCAGTTATCCTGATATACCTGAATTCTCTAAAGAAGAGATGCTTTCCGGAGAGAAAGAAATACTCGGAATATACGTCAGCGGTCATCCGCTTGATGAATATAAAGATGTCATAGATAAAAGCAAAACTGCAGTCAGTCTGGATTTCTTTATGGATGAAGAGACGGGGCAGACCGGTGTGATGGATAATCATGATTACTATCTATGCGGTATTGTTGATTCTGTGACAACAAAGATAACCAAAAACAATGAAAACATGGCTTTTCTTACACTTTTGGATACTCTCGGAACCGTTGAAGTTATTGTGTTTCCAAGGGTTTTTGAGACATACAGAAGACTCATTTATTCAGGAAGTAAAGTTATAATCAAAGGACGGGCACAGATAACTGAAGAGGAAGGAAAGCTTATTGCCTCGGAGATTAAGAATCTTGATGAACTTGGCAAAGAACAGCTTCAGAGGTCGAAGGAAGTATGGGTACTTTTTGAAAACCTTGATGATTATAAGGAAAATGAGCAAAGTCTAAATCAGCTTCTTATGGACTATAAAGGTTTTGCAAATGTCAATGTTCAGCTTAGAGAAGAGAAAAGTATGAAGAGGCTTGGAATCAAAGTTGATCCATCGAGTGGAGTTGTAGATGCACTTAAATTGGAATATGGTATTGACAGGGTTATAGCGAGGGATATTAAGAAAAAATGATTACATCTATTTCAAATGACAAGATCAAATTCATGGAGAAGCTTAGAAAAAGTGCCTCATTTCGAAGAGAAAACGGCTTATATATAGTCGAAGGCATGAGGATGGTTAAGGAAATCCCTAAGGGACGTATTAACAGTATCTATTATACAGAGAGAGCATTTGAAAGATATCGCGAAAAGTTTGAGGTTCTTCTGGATATGTATAAAGATATCTGTGAAGAAGTTTCGGAAAGCTGCATGAATAAAATGTGCGATACCGAGACACCCCAGGGAATCATTGCCTCTGTAAAAATGAAACATTATTCCTTGGAGGATATAATCAGAGATAAGAAGGCTGAGGAAAAAGGGGAGAAGGTCCCAAAGCCATTTATTCTTGTCCTGGAAAGACTTCAGGATCCGGGTAATCTCGGAACAATCATTAGGTCGGCTGAAGCAACCGGTGTTACGGGAATTGTTGTCAGCGGTGACTCGGCGGATATATATAATCCGAAAGTTATCAGATCTACCATGGGCGCTATCTTCAGAGTGAAGATTTATATTTCGGATGAAATAATTCATGATATAGCAGCCATCAAGAAGAATGGTATCAAAGTATATGCCATGCATCTTGACGGTGCGGAATTTTATAATAAGGATTTCACAGCGCCATCGGCATTTCTTATAGGAAATGAAGGAAACGGACTTTCGCCTGAAGCAGGAAGAGAAGCTGATGATATGATAAGAATCCCTATGATGGGTAAGGTGGAATCGCTTAATGCTGCAATCTCAGCATCTGTAGTTTCATATGAAGTATTAAGACAGCGTATCAAAAAATAAATCAAAACCATTTTGATGGATAAATGATATTTATTACCCCTTTTACCGATAAAAAAAACGGTGAAAGGGGTTTTTAATGTTTTTTTAACAATTGGTATTTTATAGTATATCCAAGATGAATATTTATCAAAAAAGATAAAGCGAGGATAGGATTATGAATTTTAAAGTGCTAAAGAAAGATCTGAAAAAGAAAAAGAGCATAAATATAATAATTGTAATATTTGTATTTATGGCAACACTTTTTATTTCCAGCAGTGTTAATTATCTTATTGTATCTGTGAAGGGAATAGATGATTTTGTCAAAGCGGCAGAACTTCCTGACTATTTGATCTTTTCAATCGGGCAGATGAAAGCTGAAATATCTGACGTTGACAAAAGAGGAATCGAATTCCTGGAAAAGGAAAAAGAAAAAGGTGTTATTGAGTCATTTTCCTTTGATATGGGAGTATATGCTTCCGCAGATAATTTTGAGACGGTAGACGGAAATAGTATTGATATTAAAAATGTTGCATGTCTCTTTAATACTCCGGATATTAAACAGTCGGTATTATTCGATATGGATGATAAGAAGATAACTGAAGTTGAAGACGGATATGTATATGTAAATTATAAAGCTATTGTAGAATCTGATAAGATAAATATCGGGGATAAGATCGTTTATAAAAATAACAAGGGATTCAGAAAGGAATTCATTGTTAAGGGCGGACTTAAAGATGCTGTATTCGGTTCTGATATGATGGGAAATTACAGATTTGTGATCAGTGAAAAAGACCTCAAAGAAATCCTTGATTCCGAGGGCGCAGCATATGCAGGAATAATAGGAGTAAAAACAAATGATGTTGACAAACTCACGGCTGACTTAAACAAATCATCGGTAGCATATGTATTTTCAGCTGATAGGGGTTTGATAAAGACAACTTATATAATGGATATGATTGTTGGAGTGCTGCTTCTTCTTATAAGTCTTTTGCTGGTAATAATTTCAGTATTCATTCTCAGATTTACAATAATATTTACTATAAATGAAGCCGGTAAAGAGATAGGCATCATGAAGGCCATAGGTATCAAGGACAGAAGGATAAGAAGTCTCTATATATCAAAATATGCACTGCTTTCATTCGTCGGAGCAATATTTGGATTTGTTCTCAGTATCTATGTAAGCAATGCTTTATTAAAAAGCATCATGCAGAATATTGTTATAAAAAATAAAAATACGAATATTCTGATCATGCTGGCAACAACAGTTTTAATGCTTTTGATCATTATATTTTCAGCATTCAGAAGCACAAAAAAAGTAAAGAAAATGAAACCACTGGATGCAATCAGAAAAGGTTTCGATAATAATAAAGGCGTCAAAAAAGGATTTCTCAGGCTTAGAAATAAGAAGAGCAGCGTTACTTCATTTCTCGCTCTAAATGATATCCTGAAAGGTCTTAGAAAATTTATAATTCCTATATTTACAACAATAGTAGGAATCTGGCTTATCATAATGCCGACCAATACTATCAACACACTTGATTCGGACAGGATAGTTCCTGTATTTGCGATTCAGAATTCGGACATTATTGTCAGTGATAATGAGTATTTCTTGAATCTTGCATATTATAAGAATAAAGACTTTGTCATGGAAGGAATGAAAAAAGTCGAGGATGCTCTTTCCAAAAATGGCATCAAGGTCGAAAGATCCTTCATGGAGATCATTTACAGACTGAATATCAGAAAAGGCGAAAAGTTATATAATTCCATGTCATTTCAGGGGATCAACACCCATACGGATGAATATACTTATTTGAAGGGGACGGCTCCAAAGTATAAAAATGAAGTGGCTATAACGAGAATGATTGCTGACAAGCTGGACGCAAAGATCGGTGATACAGTTTATATTTATACGGGAGTTGAAGAAAAACCATATATCATTACAGGCATTTTCCAGTCTTTCAGTAATATGGGAGAAGGCATAAGATTTCATGAAGATGAAGACATTTCAATGGATTTTTACTCGTCAGCATTTGGCTATCAGATGAATCTTGAAGGAGATGTCAGTATAGATGAAGTCCGTGATATTTTGAAAAAAGAACTTCCATATAATACGGAAGTTAAATCAATAAAAGGCTTTGTAAGAGATCAGATCGGAGGCGTTATTGAAAAGCTCGCTGCATATAAGATAATGGTAATAGTTATTGTTATTTTCATCAGTGTAATGGTCATAGTCCTTATGCAGAGAACATTTCTTATAAGAGAGGAATCAGAAATCGCAACACTTAAATCTGTAGGTATTAACAACAAAAAGCTTGTAGTATGGCAGACCAAGAGGATGGCGATGGTTATTATAATCGGAACCATTATAGGGATTTTAAGTTCAGGTTTCTTCACAAGGATAACAAGCGGACAGCTCTTTAAAATGATGGGCGCATACAGCATTAAATTTGTTATTAATCCTTGGGAGATATATATCATTTATCCTATTGCTCTCGTGGTCTCATGCATCATAGCCTGCATGATGGCCAGCAGAAGAGTACGAAAAGTTGATATACGAAATATGAATGTGGATTAAATATCCATTGTAAATCCCAAAGCCGTCGTTAAATAATATATAGCAGTATCAAATAAATGTGACGGCTGCTAAATAATATATAGCAGTATCAAATAAATGCGACGGCTGCTAAATAATATAGCAGTACCAAATAAATGCGACGGCTGCTAAATAATATAGCAGTATCAAATAAATGCGACGGCTGCGGATTAAAATATAAAATAACGTGATGACTGTAGATTGAAAAATATAATTAAACACCACGGCTGTAAATTTTTTTACGGGTGGAAAATAAGAAGCATTAAAAATATTAGATCGGTATATAAGTAACAAACCAAAGGAGGAAATGATATGGCAGCACTTAAAGTTAAAGATTTATGCAAGACATATGAAGTAAATAAAAGACAGATAAATGTACTTAAAAATGTTTCGTTTAATATAGATGATGGTGAAATGGTTGCAATAATGGGACCATCAGGATCCGGCAAATCAACACTTCTTTACTCTGTTTCCGGAATGGACAGAGCAACAGCGGGTAGTGTTAAGTTCGATAATGAAGAGATAGCAGATATGTCAGAGAAGAATCTTGCCGACTACCGTCTTGTTAAAATGGGATTTATATTTCAGCAGATGAATATGCTGAAGAATCTTACAGTATATGACAATATAATACTTCCGGGATATGAAGCCGGTGGTAAAAAGAATAGAAAAATAGTAGATGAGCGCGCAAAGGAATTGATGAGAAAGATGGAAATATCCGAAATAGCGGATAATGATATTACTGAAATATCAGGTGGTCAGCTTCAGAGAGCATGCATTTGCAGAAGTCTTATCAATAACCCGGGAATCCTTTTTGCGGATGAACCTACAGGGGCTCTCAACAGAAATTCTTCCGAAGAAGTTATGAGGATGATGATTAAGCTGAACAGCGAAGGAATGACCATAATGATGGTAACTCATGATATGAAAAGTGCAGCAAAATGCAGTAGAATTTTATATATAGTTGATGGTAATATTAAAGGAGAATTGGAGCTCGGAAAGGTGGAATCTCCAAAGGGCGATATTACCGAAGCTGAGATGAAGAAAAGAGAAAAAACAGTCAATAACTGGCTTGTTGAAATGGGTTGGTAATCGTAAATCGATTACTTGCAGCAAAAGTCTTATGGAAGAAGATATAAAGATACTTTAAAGAGGGAGGCAAAGATGGCTGACATTCTTATAGTTGAAGACAATGAAGAAATAGGTATTTTGCTTCAGGATTTCTTTACGGTGGAAGGTTATGATGTTTATCATGCTTTATCCGGAGAAGAGGCTCTGTCTATATTTGAAGAGGACGGGGCTAAAGTAGTTATTCTTGATATAATGCTTCCGGGTGTTGACGGTTTTGAAGTTTGCCGCAGGATAAGAGAAAATAGCGACGTTCCCATACTGATAGTCAGCGCAAAAGGAACGAAGGATGATAAAATGAACGGCCTTATCCTGGGTGCTGATGATTATATCGAGAAACCGTATGATATAGATATTTTGCTTGCTAAGGTAGCGGGCATTATGAAAAGAAGATACGGATCTGATGACATAACTATCGGTAATATAAAGCTTGATAAAGTGAAACGTAAAGTATTTGTGGATCAGAAGGAAGTTCCGGTCAATAAAACAGAATTTTCACTACTTTTATATATGATGGAAAACAGAGGCAAGACTCTTGATAAAAATGCACTGTTCAATCATGTCTGGGGAATGGACAGTGAAAGTGAAGCACAGACACTTACGGTTCATATAAAGTGGCTTAGAGAAAAACTTGAAACAGATCCGAAGAATCCTCTTCACATAAAGACGGTATGGGGAGTAGGCTACAGGTTCGAATAGGGGCGGACTTATGAATGTAAAAAAGCTGGTAACATGCTTTATCTTAATGATGGTCATCATTGTCGGAATGAATATATTTATAATAAAGAAAATGTTTCCGGCGGAAGATGATTCTTATATCGTAGAATTAAACAGAGTAGAGCAGCTGATAAATGAATATGAGATGAAATATAACGCGGCGGCAGAGAATCTGTCGACGCTTTCATCTGTGGATGAAAGCGTGGCTTTCAGATATATATTACGCGTCGAATCAAAAGACAGTAAATCCATAGATAATAGTTTAAATGAAGATCTTGATTTCAGTAACGGAGAAAAATGCATTTATTATTTCACTGACGATTATATTTATAAAATTGTCTATATCGAAAGAACTATAAATGTCAGACGGGATAATATTAAAAAAATAATCATTATGGTTGATCTACTCATTATTTTTACCGGAATTATCATGGCCGGAATTATTCTCATGATTGACAGAAAATATGTTATGCCATTTAGAAGGATTGAAGATCTTCCGGTTGAAATAGCAAAAGGAAATCTTACAAAACCGCTGAAAATCCATACTGACAAAAGTCTTGGTAAGTTTAACTGGGGCATGAATATGCTTCGTGAAAAATATGAAAAAACTAAGGCGGAGAATCTTAGGAATGAGAGAGATAAAAAAGTCCTTCTGATGTCGCTTTCACATGATATCAAGACCCCGTTAAATGCAATCAGCCTTTATGCAAAAGCAATCAGTAAGGGCGTTTATAAAGAAGATAAAGTTATATCATCCGCAGATGCAATAGGCGAAAAAGTTTCCGAGATAGAAGGATATATGAAGAGGATAGTTGCTGCCTCAAATGAAGACATTATTGAATTTGAAGTTGAAAATACCGAAATCTATCTTAGAGATCTGTTCCATGAAATTGATGATTATTATCATGACAAAATGAAGCTTGAAGGCATTGATTTTAATATCGGCAATTACAAAAATACTCTTATCAGAGGCGACAAAGACAGACTTGTGGAAGTATTCCAAAATGTAATAGAAAATGCAATCAAATACGGAGATAAAAATAAGATAGATATTGCTGTTTCCGAGGAAGAGTATTCCGTGGAGGTTGCGATAAGGAATACCGGATGTATGTTGAAAAAGTCAGAGATCGGAAATATATTCGAAAGCTTTTACAGAGGAACCAATACAGGAACCCGTGAAGGCAGCGGCCTTGGCTTATACATTTGCAGAAAACTTTTGCATAAAATGGACGGAGAGATTTATGCAGAGATAGTTGACAGTTCAGGTGATAAATCCGATGGAGCAATTGGAAGAATCGATGGGTTGAATAGAAGAGCTGACGGATCCGGTGAAAGAATTGATGAATCGAATGAGAGAGCTGACGAATCTCTTGGAAGAGCTGACGAATCTCTTGGAAGAACTGACGAATCTCTTGGAAGAGCTGATGGATCCGTTGGAAAAGATGAGGTTTCAAAAGATATGTGCATAAGGATTGAACTGCTGAAATGTTGATAAATTAGCGTGATTTTTGTAGGTGCAACTATAAGTTGACGAAAAAGTTAGCTTTCGTTGGTAGATTGTAGTTATCCTTTTTAGTAATATAGAGCTTATGAGTTGAATATATTTATATATATAAAAGGAGAAATATCATGGAACAGTTTAGTACTTATGAAAAAGCGTGGAATCTTTTTAAATCAGTTAATTGTATTGCAAGTCAGAATTGCATTTTTTTAGCTTATAAAAACTTTGCAAAGACTTCTTCTACTGCAGGTATGTTAGGCGGTGCGGTTGGAGGAATGATCGGAGCTATGGCAGAATCAGCTTCCACAAATATTTTCAGAAGCAGCGATGCATTTTTGATCAACCAGACAGAATATGGTTTAGGGTTTATTCCTCTTAAGGTTCCAAAGGTAATGCTCAAGGCATCTCCTGAAAAGCTTGAACCACAGATAGAGAGATTTGTATTTGTTAAATATGATGAGTTCGCATCACTTGAAGTTAGCAATTACAGTTTCCTCAATAAAAAGGTTCAGAAAATTGACTTTAAGCTTAAGAACGGTATGAAGGGTTATCTTATGGCAAATCTTGCAGAAAAACTTCTTCCTTACCAGGAGAAAGAATTCCCGAGATTCGTTGCACAGTTCAAAAAGAAAAAATAAGATTTTCAATTTGAGTTTACAAAAAATGTGTTTTGCAACCGTAAGTTGACGAAAAAGGTTACTCATATTGGTTGTAAATATGTGCTGATTTATATACAATACAATACATGAAGTACATATTAAATTTTATTTCTGCGAGAGAGGCAGAGGAAAGGACTACATATGGGAGCATTAGGAATTGTTTTAATTATTGTTGGAGTGGTTATCTTTTCGATAATCGTTTGGTACGTTTCAACAATGAATGGAATAAGGAGACTATCTCTTAAATGTGATGAAGCTTCTTCAGGAATTGATATAGCTCTTACAAAGAGATATGACGTACTTACAAAGCAGCTTGAGGTTGTAAAGGAATATACTTCACACGAAGCAAGAGTTCTTTATGAAACTATCAGACTTCGTTCAGGAATGTCTATTCAGGAAAAGCAGCAGGCTCTTGAAATGATGAACAACGCATCAAATCAGTTTAGACTTACAGCAGAAGCTTATCCACAGCTTCTTTCAAGTGAGACATACAAGATGCTTATGGTTTCAATAGCTGATTGTGAAGAGCATCTTCAGGCAGCCAGACGTCTTTACAATGCAAATGTTAATGCATATAACACAAGAATCGTTATGTTTCCTGCTTCAATAATTGCCGGAGCTATCGGAGCTACATCAAAAGAATTATTCGTTGCAGAGGAATATAAGAGAAATGATGTTCAGATGAATTTTCATTAATTGGTTGAGGATACGAATATGAGGAATGATATTCTTCGCGAACAACTGATGAATAATATGACAAATGGAGGAGTCCCGGGTGGAAACAACGGGGCTCCACTTAATAATCAGAGTAGCGATATGGGTGGAATGTCGAACGGAATGGGAGGCACACCAAATGGAATGGGTGGAATGCCAAACGGAATGGGAGGCACACCAAATGGAATGGGCGGAATGCCGAACGGAATGGGAGGCGCACCAAATGGAATGGGTGGAATACCGAACGGAATGGGCGGAATGCCGAACGGATTTGCAGGAACCCCAAATGGCTACGGAAATCAGTTTGGACCGAATGGAAATTTAAATAATATGGATAGTTTTTCTACAAGCATTAGTATGAACGGCGCCGGACCGGGACCATTTAATGAGAAGAACTGTCTCCCTGTAAGAGGTTTTGGGGGACTTATGAATTCTTATTTAAATGCAGGAAGTATTTTCGGTGCAAGGAATATAATGCTTGGCGGTGCCCTTGGAGCTCTCAGCGGCAGCGCGATGGGAATTGGTAGCAACAGAAGTGCAGCTGCCAATAACGCTAAAAGGGTAGATGTAAGCAATTATCTTAGAACAATGGAAGGTAAAGGCTTACATGAAAAATTGGAAATCCTTGAAAAGGCCAGAAAGAAAAGTAATTTAATAACAATAGTTTCAATACTGGCAGTATTAGCATTATTTGTAGGATCATTTTTATTCGCCGGAATCCAGCGAGAAAGTACGAGTAGTGTAGTGACAGTATTTCCATTTTTATTTTTCATCGTATGCATTATATTACTGATACCGAACAAAAACAGTATAAGTAATAAAAGAAGATTTAAGGCATTATATAAAAAGATATTTGTAAATGATGTGCTTCAGGAAAATTTTCAGAATTTATATTATGCCTGGGATGAAGGTTTTGGAGCAGGTGCTGTACAGAGTTTTGGACTTTGCAGACTCGGAAATATTTTCAGAAGTGAAGATTATATTTGCGGAACATATAAAGGTGTGAGGTTTGAAACTGCGGATGTTCTTGTTCAGCAGCATACAAACAGCGGTAAGAGCAGCAGCACTGTAACATATTTCAAAGGTAGGATGTTTGCTATAGATATACCTAAAAATGTGCAGGCACTTATAAAAGTTATTCCTAAGGGGTATTTATATAAAGCCGGTGTGAGCAACTCTACCAAGATAGAAACTGAAAATGTAAGTTTCAATAACATGTTCAATATCCATTCAAGCGATGCTCATTACGCATTTTATGTTTTGACACCGGATTACATGGAAAGAATCATGTTCCTTAAACAGAAGTACAGCGGAATTATGCTTACTATTGTTGGAAATAAGATCTTTGCCGGTATTCAGACACAAAGAGATTCATTTGATGCTAATATGCAGAAGGCTATTGATTATCCTACAGATAAAGCAAGAATTGAGGCTGATGCTTTTGTGATCAAGGATATCATGGATGTTCTTGAAGCAACTCCAAAGTATAACTAAGTTATTTTACTTTGGAAAAATGATTGATATGTGATATAATATCTGAGGGTTTTGAGATAAATACTTAATGTATCACAAATCAAAAAAGGAGAGGAATATGATTAAAAAGAACAGGGTTAAGAAGGGGTTAGTTTTAGCATTGATCATGGTTTCATCAGCTTTTTGTCTTACAGCCTGCGGAAAGGATAAGAAAACTTCCGGTTCAGGTTCAGGCGGAGAAAACACAGTTACTACTGAAGCAAAGTCGGTAGGAACACCTAAGGATACAGGAATTATAAAGGTTCTTGTTCCGGATGGATGGAAAGCATTTGATGTTAAAGATATGTGGGCAGAGGAAGAGAATGCCCTTGATCCTAAGCAGCTTCAGATTTATAAAGGAGCTGAGACAGAGACAGATATGTTTGGAAAATGCGGAATGAATATAAATTATTATCCGCCTGGAACTACATTTGTTTCTGCAAGGAGTTTTTATGATGATGTAAAAGATATCGATTCATTCGAAAAAGCCGGATATTCATGGTCTGGATATACTTGTTCCAGTGCCGGATATGAATATACAATACTGGAAGGTAATAAAGGTGAAGAAGACCTTCAGGTATCCATAATAACAAAAGCCGGCGACAATACAATGAGCATCGATGATGAAGATGTTCAGTCGATTCTCGATAGTATCGAGACGACACCTCCTGCAAAATAAAATAGATATTGAATATATCTATTACAGAGTGATAACTGATATCAAAATTGTTAGTAAAGACTAACGAATAAGATTGACAAGGCTAGGCATATCAGCTATAATTTTTAGCTGGAAACCTAGCCTTTAAGTTAAAAAAAAGGCTGACAATAAATTAAAGAAAGAGGTACAGAAAATGGCAACAGTTGATTTAAGTAAGTACGGTATTACAGGCGTACAGGAAATCGTTTACAATCCATCGTATGAGAAGCTTTTCGAAGAAGAAACAAATCCAGCTCTTGAAGGATATGATAAGGGTGTTGTTACAGAACTTGGTGCTGTAAATGTTATGACAGGTATTTATACAGGTCGTTCACCTAAAGATAAGTTTATCGTTATGGATGAGAAGTCAAAAGATACAGTTTGGTGGACAACACCTGAGTATCCAAATGATAACCATCCAGCATCTCAGGAAGCTTGGGATGCATGTAAGAAGCTTGCAGTTGAAGAGCTTTCAAACAAGAAGCTTTATGTTATAGATGGTTTCTGCGGAGCTAACAAGGATACACGTCTTGCAGTTCGTTTCATCGTTGAAGTAGCTTGGCAGGCACATTTCGTAAAGAACATGTTCATCGTTCCTACAGCTGAAGAAGAAGCAAACTTTGAGCCTGATTTCATCGTTTACAACGCTTCAAAGGCTAAGGTAGAGAACTTCAAGGAACTTGGTCTTAACTCAGAGACAGCAGTTCTTTTCAACGTATCATCTAAGGAGCAGGTTATCCTTAATACATGGTATGGTGGAGAGATGAAGAAGGGTCTCTTCTCAATGCAGAATTACTTCCTTCCACTTAACGGCATGGCTTCAATGCACTGCTCAGCAAATACAGATATGGAAGGTAAGCATACAGCAATTTTCTTCGGTCTTTCAGGAACAGGTAAGACAACTCTTTCTACAGATCCTAAGAGACTTCTTATCGGTGATGATGAGCATGGTTGGGATGATAACGGTGTATTCAACCTTGAAGGTGGATGCTACGCTAAGGTTATCGGTCTTGACAAGGATTCAGAGCCTGATATCTACAATGCAATCAGAAAGAACGCTCTTCTTGAGAACGTAACAGTTGATGCAAATGGTAAGATTGACTTTGATGATAAGAGCGTTACAGAGAATACTCGTGTTTCTTATCCAATCGAGCACATCGAGAAGATCGCTAAGAATGTAAATAAGGTTTCTTCAGGTCCTGACGCTGATAACGTAATCTTCCTTTCAGCAGATGCTTTCGGAGTACTTCCTCCAGTATCAATCCTTACACCTGAGCAGACACAGTACTACTTCCTTTCAGGATTCACAGCTAAGCTTGCAGGTACAGAGCGTGGAATCACAGAGCCTACACCTACATTCTCAGCTTGCTTCGGACAGGCATTCCTTGAACTTCATCCTACAAAGTACGGTGAAGAGCTCGTTAAGAAGATGCAGAAGAGCGGAGCTAAGGCTTATCTTGTAAATACAGGATGGAACGGAACAGGAAAGAGAATCACAATCAAGGATACACGTGGTATAATCGATGCTATCCTTAATGGCGATATCAAGAATGCTCCTACAAAGACAATTCCATACTTCAACTTTGAAGTTCCAACAGAACTTCCTGGAGTAGATACAAATATTCTTGATCCTAGAGATACATATGCTGATGCTTCTGAGTGGGAAGCTAAGGCTAAGGATCTTTCAGAGAGATTCATCAAGAACTTCAAGAAGTATGAAACAAATGAAGCTGGTAAGGCACTTGTTGCTGCAGGTCCACAGCTTTAATTTGAGATAATCTTTTGAAGGGAAATATCTTTAAAGATTGATATAACTTTTGAAATTTTAAGCGTAGCAGTTTTTATAGCTGCTACGCTTTTTATATACACAAAATGCGCATGTTATGATAAAATATTTATGTTAGTAAACCTTAATTATATAGTGAAGGAGTATTAGGGGATGAAGTTAAAAGAACTTCTTGGTTATAATGATATTGTTGTTCAGTGCCATGATAATCCTGATGCAGATGCACTAGCATCCGGATATGCATTATATTGGTATTTCAAGGCCATGGGCAAGAATGTAAGATTTATATATCGAGGAAGAAATAAAATCAGAAAGAGCAATCTTTTGATCATGGTAAACAGGTTGGAGATACCTGTAAGTTATGAACCGGATTTTAGCGATATTCCGGAGCTTCTTGTTGTGGCTGACTGCCAGTATGGGCAGAAGAATATTACTAAGACAGAAGCTGAAAATATAGCTGTTATCGATCATCACAATATTACGGTTGATGTTCCTGAACTGTCGGAAGTAAGGAGCAATCTGGGAAGTTGTTCCACAATCGTTTGGGATATGATCAAGAAAGAAGGATTGTCTATAGACGGTGATAAGAATCTTTCTACGGCTTTATATTATGGACTTTACACCGATACGAATCGTCTGTCAGAGGTGGCACATCCTCTGGACAAGGACATGAGAGACAGCCTTGAATATAGAAAAGATGTGATCATTGAGATGACTAATTCAAATCTTTCTTTGAAGGAGTTAAAGATCACAGGAAAAGCTATTCTCGATTATAAATATTATGATGATTTCAAATATCTTATACTTCAGGCAGAAAAGTGTGATCCTAACATTTTAGGAGTTATCAGTGATTTCTCATTGGAAACAGAAGGTGTAAATGTTTGTATTGCTTACTGCGTCAGTGAATATGAGATCAAGTTCTCTGTAAGAAGCTGCGTAAAAGAGGTACATGCAAATGAGCTTGCTACATTTATAGCAAATGGCATCGGCGGAGGCGGAGGCCATATTTATAAAGCAGGTGGAACTGTAAGACCGGAGAAATTGCGAGAAGTATATTATTCTATTTATGATGATAAAAGAAATTCTGAAAGTGATGAGATTCCGGAAGATATAACTGAAGAAGATATTTTAGCTAAGATGATCTATGATATTTTCAATATCAGAATAGTTGATTATTTTGAAAAGTACGAGATCATTTATGCGAAGAATACAGAGCTCGATATTACGGATATGAAGCTTTATGAAAAGCAACCGCAGGAACTTGGATATGTAAAGCTGTCTGATGTATTCCCTGAAGGAACTAAGGTTGAGATCCGTACACTTGAGGGTGATGTAAATATTGTTATCGGCAAAGAAAGCTATCTTATGATAGGCATTGAGGGCGAAGTTTATCCTATCGCAAAGGAGAAACTTTCCAAAAGCTATAAGGAACTGGGAGTGCAGTATAGCAGACGGTTCGAATATGAACCGAGCATCAAGAATATTGATTCTGGGGAAGTGAAGAAGGTTCTGAAATATGCACATGGTGTTATAAGTACGGGAAAGTCCAGAATCTATGCTAAGACCCTTGATAAGAGCGTGAAGCTTTTCACTGAATGGGACGAGGAAAAGTACTATTCGGGTGATCCGGGGGATTATATAGCCGTACGTGATGATGATAAGCATGATATATATATTATCCGTGGAAGACTGTTCCACGAGCTGTATAAAGAAATTGTATAAATATGATTTTTGAAAATGATTCAATCAATATTCATTCTGTTTAATATGATTCAATAAATAGTCGTTCAGTTTAATTTGATTCGATATATATATTTGTTCAGTTTAATATGGTTATATGGAATGATAAAAAAGGGAAGTACATGTTGGATATCTTATCCTTAAATGTACTTCCCATTTTTGCTTTTAACTGTTTATTATCAGGATGTATAGTTGCTCAATCAATTTTTCATGGAATGATCCTACATTTAAATATTGACATTTACAATCATACATCTGTTGCTGTCCGGATATAGGTTCATATGATATCTATCCCGGACTTGATCATTTATTTATTACCATCAGGGGATTTAATCATAATTTATGGCTCAGATGATATACCATAATATGATTTTTCTTCTTCCGTAAGTTCAGTTCCCTGTAGGATGTATTTTCCTTTGTCGATCAGATCATCAACGGTATAATGTTTGAAATATCCAATGCTGCTTTCTTTAAATGTTTTTGCATACGAGAAAGTAATGAAATGGTCAGTTGGAATATGATGACCATGACAGTATGGAATATATGCAAGCTCAAACCAATTATTTATATCTACAATACAAAGCGTGTCATCAACACGGAGATAAAGAATTCCATTAATTTTTTCAAATTTGAATTCCACATTGGCCGTTGTATAATATGGCACCGTTATGATGGTTTTGCCGATGAACTTACCATTGCAATCATATCTGCATAATGATGAATCGTTATAAACTACAAGGAGATTTATTTCATCATTATTTTTATAGAATGTCATGGAAAGTGGTACGACATTTGGACAACTGATCGTTGATATTTCTTCAGCATTTTCATCCATGATGATGATTGTTTCGTTATCGGAAATAGCAATTTTTCCGCAACCATTGGCAACATGTTCTGTACCGTGCCAATTGGCCGGAAGGTAGAATGGTGTGACTTTTTTACTATTTATGTGAACTATAAAGTCGCTGTCTTCGCTTCCGCAGCTATATATAAAGTTGTTATTAAGAAAGCCATATAATCCTGATGGATAATGGTCCGTGGTCTCGCTAAAAGGTACTTTACTTGTTTCGCCATTTCTTATGTCATATAAATTTATGTAGAATATCGATCCTGAATATTTAAGCTCCGCCGGAGGTTCTTCTCTGGATAAGTATATTATCCTGTATTCATTATAGGCCATTGTACTGAGTAATGAAAAAGGATCTTCAGAAACAATCGTTTCGTTTGTTTCAAATGTTGATAAATCCACAGAGATAAGGGTTATTTTGTTATTTTCAACATATGATAAATAAAGTTTGTTCTCATATACGCAAAGTATTTCATAATTTAACATATAATCGCCGGACAGCTGGATGCTTTTTAAATGAGTATTGTCATTCGGATTAAATATGTTAAGTACAGGGGCGTCATTCTCCTGACTTACTGTTGCGAATATATTGTCATTAAGGAATGATCTGACAGATGTGTGATTAACTGTTACATCTGTTTCCATCGGAGTCCAGTCATTATCGGAAATATAGGAATCATATGCGATAATATCGTTTGATTCGGCCTGTTGAATATAATAATACTTTTTGACTTCAGCTTTGTTTATATTATCGGTGAATACTTTGAGAGTTGTTACTGAAGTTGGGTTATTATGCGAGTCTAAGTTTGCAAAACAGATTTTTCCGGTATTTGTAATATATGTAGGATTACCATCACCATCATTATCCATTGCTGTAACGATAGAGTCGTTTACGTTGTTGGAGAAGAGTATTTCTCCGGTTTTATTATCATAAGCTACTGCCACGTTGCCGCAATAGTATAGCAGTGCATTTTTGGAAGGAAGTTCAAGAAAATCATTTTCATATTCAACCTGTGAACATACAAATTCCTGTTCCCACAAAGTTTTAAGGCTTTTTGAATCAATACATATTATTTTTTTATGATCATCTTTGATGTATGCTTTTTCCCCATAAGATGTACTGTAACTATCATCAAGAGGTATTGCTACAACCAGATTATTATCCGAATTCCATGTTGTTGCAGGAAGCATGGGAGTTGAACCGAGAATATTGGTTTTTTTAGTCTTCAGATCATAAATACCATAGCATATTTCATCATATGATTTGAAATAGTAATATGATAGTTTTGACTCATCAGGGGAGAGCATAAGATTGTTTGATATGCAATCAGTATCGTTTCTAGGCAATTCTCCTGATTTTATTTCTTTTCCGTTTGTTTGATCGATTATGATATATGAACTGTTAGTGAAGAGCATTATATTTCCGTTCTTCATAATCTGCGGCTTGGTGGATGCCAGTGAATCTTTAGATTCATAAGTCCATATCTTATCGCCTGTCTCCAGATCATATAATGAAAATTCATTAGTGGTCCAAGAAATCAACTTGTTGTTATCATAAAAAAGTAGTGACTGAGTCAGTGCTGTGCTGTCATTTAGGTGAAGCTTTACCTCATGATTGGTTGATTCCCAAACGATAATATTGCTTGTGTTATCAGTTCCAACCAAATATTCGCCATCGTCGGAAACAAAGAAATTTGTAACTCGGCTCGGCATGGTATAGTTCCATACAGATTCGATATTGCTTCCGAGAAGAGGACGATATGACAATGTTGCATCAGTAAGAGCACGCACGGCTTCCGGAGTTACCGGTCTATCGAATTTTTTCTTCGGGAGAGCTTCAATGCATAACTTAAGAGCGGTAATACGTTGCTCGTGTTCGAGAAGACGTTCCGCTTCATTTGCTAAATATTTAGATTGGTTCTTTAATGAGTTTCTGTAATTTTCATTAATCTGCTTTTTACTGCGCAGGATATATAATGAAAATACAAGAAGAACAAGTGATATAGCTGAAAATATAAGAGAGAGACGACGTATCTTATACTGACGACGTCTGTTCATGAGCTCATCGTATGAGCATCCGATAATAACGGATGCAAGACGTGGAAGCTCTTCCTTTTTTGCCTTATGCATAGGCATACGATAATCGCATGAAAGTGGTTCGAGAGGTACATTAACTATACGCTCTATGCCATTTTCATCGATCATTTTTCTTTCTTCAGAAAGCAGGATTTCAGGAATGGTATCCTGAGGTTCGCCATCCACAAGAACTGTAAGTATCTGCTGCCTTGTATGGGTTCTAAGGAAATACTGGATTTCTCTTGTGACCCATTCAGAGCTTCTTGTATTTGTTGAACATATAACTATCAAATAGTCCGCATTATTAAGGGCATCGATGATATTTGAAGTAAGATCACTGGTGAGAGTAAGTTCATCTTTATCTCTGAAAATGCGTTGTATACGTTTGTAACCGGTTTTCTTTCTTATCTTTCCGGGAATGTGAAAACGTTCAAGGCCTTTCTCGATAGCCTCGGCAACTTTAATGTCTGCCTCGGCATGCTTATATGAGATAAAGGCATTATAGTGATCAGACATGTTTTCCTCCTATTTTTTGACCATAGAGTACGGGTGTTTCTCTGCCATACTTTGAAGCATCAAGAATATAGTTAAGAATATCGACTTTATTTTTTTCAACGAGTACTATTATTGTAGAACCGCCGTAAAGGAAAGTACCTTTTTCTTTTCCTCTTCTTACTGTGCGGATTTCTTTTTCAAAATTATTGATACGGCCTACAAGCATGGCGCCGACTTCCATCTGAGTGAGGATTCCGAAATTTTCTGTCTTGATACAAGTATATTCTCTGGAGTTCTCAATAAATACAGGTCGGTTTTCAAGTGCTATCGGACGAACTGTATGATATACACCCTGGATATATCTGTTACGACTTTTTCTACCGCTCTCAACGTAGCAATATCTGTGATAGTGGTTTGTGCAAAGTCTGTAAACAAGGGCATAACCGTCTTTATATCTTTCTGCCAGTCTCTTATCTTTGAGAAGACTTTTTACAGTATAGTAACTCTGCTTTACCGGAAGGACAGTGCCGTTTTTAATCGGTACAACTGTAAGAAGACCGTCGCAAGGTGCAATCATGACATTGTTATCGCTTTCTACAGTTCGGGCATCATCCTTAAGTTTTCTGCAGAAACAATCATTAAAACTGTCGAAATTCTGTTTCTCGAATTCAGATGTATCTATATCGTGTCTTGCGATAAAATCATTTACAAGAAAACGCGAAAATCTTGAGTCAAGAAATTTACCTGTTATAACAGATACCGGTTTTGACGCAAGTGGCTTAAGTATGCACCTTCCAAGAGGTGTTGTATATAAAAATTTGAGTGTATTCATTATTATTCTCCATCGATGTTTTATGAGATGATTTTAAGCTATATTTTGTATGATGTAAAGTTATTTCGCTGTAAATGTTGTAGTGGTAAATTACGTAGAATTTCGTTGATATCTGATGGTTTGAATGTTATAATATTTCTAGATTTTTCGGTTCGGAGAAGGGACTGAAAGGCTAATAAAGATAGGCTAATTGTGTTGTTTAATGTACCTTTATTTGGGGCACGGGGTATACTTATGGTAAAAGGTCGTATTGCGGTCCTTACAGCACAGTCTGATGAGGCATATCAAAGAGATTTTTTAATGGGTGTAGAGAAGTGTGCGTTTGAATCCGGTTATGATGTTTGTATATTTTCTATGTATATCAAATATCAGAATACTCCGGAGAGAGAGCGTGGGGAGGCTACTATCTATACTCTTATTAACTATGATCTTTTTGATGCGGTAATTGTGATGGCAGACTGCATTCAGACTCCTGATCTATGGGGTTTTATAGAAGAAGATATTCATGAAAGGTTCGCTGGACCTGTTATTCTTGTGGACATGAATTCGAAGTATTTTAAAAGCTTTTGGACTCATGGATACAAACTTATCTATAAACTTATTTCACATCTTATCGAAGAACATGATTATAAGGATATTTTATTCATTGCCGGAAAAAAATGGCATGAGCATACTGTTAAAAGGGTAGAGGCATACAAAGATGCCATGAGCGATCATAATCTGAAGGTTACGGATGATATGATCTTTTATGGTGATTATTGGTATACCAGTGGTGAAGTATGTGCTGAAGAGATACTTGATTCGGGAAGGGCTCTTCCTGATGCTGTTGCCTGCGCAAATGACTGTATGGCGATAGGTTTCGCGAAGGCTATGGAGAAAAGAGGTATCCGTATTCCGGAGGATATTGCCGTTACAGGTTACGGAACATCAAAAGAAGGATGGACAAGCCCGTCACCGCTTACATCGGTATATATACCGGCGGAGTATTACGGAACATATGCTGTGAACTGTCTTTTCAATTTGATGAACGGAGAAGAATTTCCTGAAAAAAATCCGGATATACAATTATATATTGGCGGAAGCTGTGGATGCAAAGCTGAAAAACCGGAATGCAAATTCATTTTGAGAGATTCATGGGATACAAATGAATCTGAGGAAAACTTTAATTCGATACACAACTTCATCCAGGAAGATATCATGAAGGAGAATTCCAAGAGAGGATATCTCGATATAGTTTATTCTTATCTTTTCCAGATCGGCGATATTAAAAGCTTTTATCTGTGCTTAAATGATAATGAGGTTGTGGAAGGATACAGTGATGAGATAATTCAGGCTATTAAATATGAAGTTGATAATGAAAAAGAAAACTCCATCAGTTTGATCAATAAATTCAGTAAGAAAGATATTCTTCCCGCACTCCATAAGGAACATTCGGAGCCAAGAGGATATATTTTCACACCTGTTTATAATGAAGATAATGATTATGGTTATGCGGTGCTCAGTTTCGGTTCTAAACCGATGTCTTATGACAGTAATTATAGAATGTGGATCAATTCGGTTTCAAGAGGATATGAGGTGATCAGAAGAAATGAAGAGCTGATCAATCTCAGAAGTAAAGTTGCAAGTGACCGAATGGTTATCGACAGTCTGCGCGAGAGAAAGAAGACGGTTGAAGAATTAAATGAGCATGAGAAGATTCTTGCGGAAAGGGTTGAAACACTTCTTGATCAGAATCTTTTCAAATATTATTTCCAGCCTATAGTAAATGCAAAAACAGGTGAGATTTATTCATATGAAGCACTTATGCGTTCTGAACTGGCGGAAGTGAATCCTCTTGTGATCCTTAAGTATTCCGAGATGTTGGGAAGACTTGTGGATGTTGAAAGAAATACATTTAAAAATATAATAACCATTCTTGAGAATAATATTGATAAGATCAAAGATAGAAAGATTTTCATCAATAGTATTCCGAGTGTTGAACTTGAGAAAGAAGAAAGAAAAGAGATCATCAAGAGGCTTAGTTTCATCCATGATAATGTTGTTGTTGAAGTTACCGAATCTGCCCAGATGGCTGAGGAGAGATTCAATACATTTAAGGATGAAATGAAAGAAAATGATATCAACATAGCTCTTGATGATTATGGTACAGGTTATTCCAATATCAGTAATCTTCTTAGATATATGCCGAAATACGTTAAGGTTGACAGGTCTCTCATTTCAAATATTGAAGAGGATCTGAATAAGCAGTATTTCGTAAGAGAGGTTGTTGATTTCTGTCATGAGAGTGATATCCTTGCTTTGGCTGAAGGTGTTGAAAACTACAGAGAACTTGAGACGGTAATAAATCTTGGCGTTGATCTTATACAGGGATTCTATACAGCAAAGCCTAATCCGGAAATCATTGAAAGTATCAATCCTATTGTTAAAGATGAGATCCTTAAGATCAATCAGGAGAACAGCAAGACCAAGAATTCCAGATGCTTTGCATCAGGTCGTTCAAATAGGATCAGCTTAAATGGTATCAGCAAAGAAGGTTATAACAGAATAAGCATTTCCGGTGAAAATGTTACATACAGGGATGTGACCATAGTTGGTACACCGGGACATCAGACCGAAGTAAATATCATGATAAATGATGGATATTGCGGAATCGTCACTTTAGAGAATGCGACATTATTCAGCGTCAAAGGATATCCATGCATTCAGATCGGGGAAGATTGTGATGTAACAATAATCCTTAAGGGAGATAACTCTCTTAAAAATGGAGGCATACTTGTTCCGCAGTCATCTGTTGTGACATTTAAAGGCGACGGAGATATGTTTATCAGTATTTCTCATGGAAAATACTATGGTATCGGAAATAGTATCGATGAGAGATGTGGAACAATTAATTTCCATCAGGATGGTTCTATCAAGATAAATGCCAGCGGACGTATAGGAGTTGGAATCGGCTCCGGTCTTGGCGGAAGGATCAATATAGAAAGAGGCGGATATCATATCACTCTTAACGGCGAACAGGGAGTTGGAATAGGTTCACTTCTGAGCGATATCGATCTGGACATCAAGTCCTGCGATATGTCCATAGATATAAATAAAGCCGTAGGTGTAGGAATCGGATCCATGGATGGTAATTCCAAGGTTTCAATAATTGATTCTGCGGTAGGTATTTATGGAAATGCTAACAAGTTCACGGCTATCGGAACTATACGGGGTAATAAGAGTTATATTTCCCTTACGGATGTAAGTGTAAATGCTACAGCAAGGTCTAAGTTCTCTACACTTTTAGGGGCTCTCGAAGGTGCAACGAAGTTTAAGCTTGAACGTGGAAAGATGAGGCTCGAGAATAACGGAGAAAGGGCTCTTATATTCGGAGGACATACAGAGGATACGCAGATTTATATGAAGAATTTTGACTGCTATTCGAAGAGTAAATCCGACCTTATGGCTGATTCATATGCTAAACCTGAGAAATTCATCCTTGTTGAAGGTAAGGGCGAATTTTATATAGACAGTAAATTGGTGGAAAGAAATATAAGTCAGATATAGAAGAGTATAGTAATAAGACTATTGTTAGAAAATTAAAGTAAGAAGATTATAGTAAGACACAGAATGGTAAATGCTGTTCTGTGTCTTTTAATATGAATTATGGGTCTTGAACGTTTGTTCGATATATGCTATCATTGTGTCGAATAAGAGTTCGAGAGTTTTTGTTCGGTCGGTTATTATACCTTGATATTTGTCAGGTGTTTTGCCTGATATTATGCCTGATATTTTGCGACGGTTGTATCGGGGACCGGAAATGATTTTACGGAGAGATTATTTTGAGATTTTTATATAGCAGCGGAAGAATCTTTAATGAGGTATATAAAGATGAGGCTATTCCTCTAAGACCGGGTTATCCGCTTCCTGAACAGATAAAGGATATACGTGTTGTTCAGAAAGATGATGATAAAGAAGGTGAAGACAGAGAGGATATTTTTGTTCATATGGCGAGGATCATGGAAGAATACTCCGATGATTTCAGATATGAAATGAAATTTAAAAGACATCAGCCGGCATATGACATTTTGAGCGATTCCGAACTCAGAGGATATTTCGGATGGAGAACTGCATATAGAGAAGGTGAAGTTCTTAAGGCGGAAACTTATCCTGAGATATATGAATTTGAACTGATAAATGGTATAGGGACGACCGGTCCGGAGGATACATATAAAAAGCTTTTAAAACTTTCGGAAGATTATCCTTCCTACAGGGAGCAGATCAGAAAGAATATAAATGACTTTGTTGTATTAAATGATCTTCCTGCAGGCTTATATCTTGAAACAGCTTCATATAGATGTGATGAGGATATGCATATAGTTTTTGGGATGGACGATGAAAAGAAGGCTAGAGGTGATTTTCTGAAAACTTTGCTTCGTCTGGCCGGGGATGACATTAAAGACAGTGGTCTTTATGAAAATGAATTGCTTAAAGATTCGGAGGAAGCAGCGCATTTTCTTTTTAAGGAAATGGATTTATATTATTCGTCAAAACGAAAGAAATCACTTAAGGAAGAATTATTCGGAAGAAAGGAAGTCTGGCCATATAACATATTTTCAGGTTCCGTTGTTGCGGTTAAATGTAAGGACGAAGGTTATGAATATAAGCTGAGTGAGGAAAGAAGTTTCAGATTCATGAGAGGGCATTGGACAGTCGAAAGGCATTCGCTACAGAATGGCGCACCCGGACTGATTGCCGGTTTTCTTTACTGCCTGGAAGGATGTCTTAAGGGTGAGGAGACAAAGAAAAATGTTCCTCAGTGGATGAAAAAACTTATTTACAGTAAATTCTCGGAATATCAAGAGAATAAGAGAAAGATAGAAGAAAGAAAGGTCAGGATAGATTTATCCCGACTTGATGATATAAGAGAAAAGGCAGCGGTAATAAGAGACAAGCTTCTGGTGGATACTGATGTTGAAGCTACAGTCGATGAAACTGCAGAATCTACAAGTTGTGATATAGAGAATATCGCAGGTGTTGATATTGACCGATCGGTAGGGACAACGGGAGATGAATGTGAAAAAGAGACAGCAGATGATGATATTTACAATCTGACAAGTGATGAAGTAAGGTTTCTTGGTTCATTACTGAAGGGTGAAGATATAAATTGGGTGAAAGAAAAAGGTATCTTTATTTCGGTACTGATTGAAAGTATCAATGAGAAATTTTATGACGAATTCGGGGACAGTATTCTTGTGGATGATGACTACCCTGAGATTTATGAAGATTATCGGGAAGATATAGAGGATTATCTGGAAAGAAGGAAGATTGATTAATATGGCAGAGGATAGGAAGAACAGAAAAGCGCCGAGAAGAATTGCTCAGGTTGTTTTAAATTCATTAAAGGGCGGAGTTGTGCCGAGAGTCGGCCTTCCTTATGTTGCTGTGGGAAGAGATAAGGAAATAGAAGCATTTCTCCATGATGAAGAGATAATTGCAGAAGGCGGTTCGGCTTTTAGATTCATAGTCGGAAAGTACGGGAGCGGGAAAAGTTTTCTTTTACAGACTATTAGAAATTATGTTCTCGATAAGAATTTTGTTGTAGTTGATGCGGATCTTACACCTGAAAGAAGATTTCAAGGAACCGGAGGCCAGGGGCTTGCAACATACAGGGAACTTCTTAAGAATATGTCCACTAGGACGAAGCCTGAAGGCGGAGCACTTTCACTTATACTTGATAAGTGGATAAGCGGAGTTCAGCTGGATGTTATAAAGGATAAAGGATTGTCTCCGGATGATCCTGAATTATCGGGCCTAACTGAGAAAAAGATCATGGAAGATATTTATTCTTTGAATGATATGGTTCATGGCTTTGATTTCGCGAAGCTGATCATTTTTTATTACAGAGCATATGTTGATGGAAATGATGAACTGAAGCTTAAACTTATTAAGTGGTTTCGAGGGGAATATATGACCAAGACCGATGCAAAAAGGGAGCTTGGTATAAATATAATCATTTCGGATGATGACTGGTATGATTACCTGAAACTCTTTGCTTTGTTCATGACGAAAGCAGGATATTCAGGACTTTACATAATGATAGATGAGCTTGTGAATATTTTTAAGATTACCAATTCAATCACAAGACAGAATAATTATGAGAAAATGTTAGCTATGTATAATGACTGTCTTCAGGGTAAAGCTTCTCATATGGGTATAATCATGTGCGGAACTCCTGAATGCATGCAGGATACAAGGCGAGGTGTGTATAGTTATGAAGCTTTAAGATCCCGTCTTAGCGAGGGAAGATTTTCCGGTGAATACAAAGACATGCTTGCGCCGGTAATAAGTCTTAAACCATTATCTTATGAAGAAATGTATATCCTTATAGAGAAATTATCTGTTCTTCATAGTGATCTTTATGATTATCAGATTAGAATGTCTCATGAGGAAATGGTTGGATTTTTAAAATTCGAATTTGAGAGGATAGGAGCAGAAAAGCTCATCACTCCAAGAGAAGTCATAAGAGATTATATAGAAATACTTGATATTATGTATCAGGAAAAGGATGTAACTGTTTCGGATATCATTGGAAAAGGCATTATAGGAATGACTGCTAAAGCGAGTGATGAAGAAAATGATACAGAAGATGAATTTGCGGAATTTGAGATATAGAGATATTTCATAGAGGATTTAATATGTCGATATTTGAAAGATATGCACCATTTGTGCAGGATTATATATATAGAAATGAATGGGAAAATCTCCGGGCTGTTCAGGTCGCGGCAGGCGATGCTATTTTCAATACGGATGAAAATGTTCTTATCTCTGCATCCACTGCTGCGGGTAAAACCGAAGCTGCATTTTTTCCTATAATCACTCTATTTTCTGAAGATATGCCTTCTTCGGTCGGCTGTATATATATAGGTCCTCTTAAGGCACTTATAAATGATCAGTTTGAAAGATTGAATGAATTATGCGATGAAGCGGATATTCCTGTATGGCATTGGCATGGCGATGTTGCTATGAGTCATAAGCATAAACTGATCAAGAATCCATCGGGCATTTTGCAGATTACTCCGGAATCATTGGAAGCTATGCTTATGAGAAAGTCGTCGGTGCTGTCCAAATTATTCGGTGATCTCAGATTTATAGTTATTGACGAGGTGCATTCTTTATTAAGAGGTGATAGAGGCGGCCAGACGCTTTGCCTTATCGAAAGGCTCTGCAGAGCCGCTGGAGTTAATCCGAGAAGAATAGGACTTTCGGCTACTATAGGTGAACCGGAAACTGTAGGTAGATTTCTTGCAGAAGGAACCGGGCGCGGAACCATTATTCCTACTATAGAAGCAAAAGGCGCAAAGTGGAGAGTTTCTGTAGAGCATTTTTATATCAAAAGCGGTAAGGATGGAGAAAGTTCTGCTGATAAAGAAGCCGGTACAGAACAAGAAGCCGGTATAGAGGATGCGTTTGAACCATCATATCGATATATATTTGATAATACCAAAGGCAGGAAATGTCTTATATTTTCAAATTCAAGAGAGGAAAGTGAAGTTGTTACTTCGACGCTCAGACGTTATTCGGAATTATTAAATGAACCGGAAAGATTCCAGATACATCATGGAAATATCTCTGCGGCTTTAAGAGAGACGGCGGAGATGATCATGAAAGATGATGATATGATGCAGTCGACGGTTACCACTGCAACGCTGGAACTCGGTATTGATATAGGAAAGCTTGAAAGAGCATTTCAGATAGATGCACCGTGGACAGTTTCTTCATTTTTACAGAGAATGGGAAGAACGGGAAGAAGAAATCTTCCGCCTGAAATGTGGTTTGTTATCAGGGAAGATGAAGTGGAAGAAAGAGCAATGCTTCCGGTGAATATCCCTTGGAAACTGCTTCAGGCTATTGCCCTTATTCAGTTATATGTGGAAGAAAAATGGGTTGAACCTCCGAGACTGGACAGGCTCCCGTTTAGTTTGCTTTATCATCAGACCATGAGTACTCTTATGTCATGTGGAGAACTTACCCCGGGTGAGTTGGCAAGAAGGGTTCTTACTTTGAAATACTTTCATAGGATATCTCTGGATGATTTTAAAGTAATGCTTCAATATCTTGTTAAAAACGATCATATTGAGAAAACTGCTGAAGGCGGTCTTATAGTGGGTCTTCAGGGTGAGAAGATCGTTAATTCATTTAAGTTTTACGGAGTATTCAAAGAAAGCGAGGAATATTCTGTAAGAAATGAATACGAGGAGCTTGGAACCATAGTTGCTCCACCGCCTGTTGGTGAGAAGATTGCTATAGCGGGGCGAGTGTGGACAGTCCTTATGGTGGATCATAAAAGGCATAGTGTGTACTGCACCAAGGTTAAGGGAGATGTGCCTGCCTATTTTGGTGAGTGTCCGGGAGACCTTCATACGAAAGTGCTTCAAAGAATGAGAAGGGTACTTTGTGAAAGAAGAAGTTATCCATATCTTAAGAAGAATGCTTTAAGTCGTCTTGAAAAGGCGATAGACATGTTTAAAGATAAGGATGTTATGAAAGAAATGCTCTTTAATCTTGGCGGCGCAAAATGGTGTTTTATGCCATGGGTGGGAACATATTCATTTATGACACTTGAAAGGATAATAAGACTTAAATGTGCCAAAAAGCTTGGCATAAGTAATTTTGATTCATCAAAACCTTTCTTTATGGTTTTTAATATGAGAGCCGGCAGAGAAGAATTTTATAGAATCCTTAAGGAAGAGACTCAGAATGATTTCGATATGCTGGAACTTATCTTTCCTAAAGAATTGCCTCTTTTTGAGAAATATGATGAATATCTTCCGCCTGAACTTATAAAAAAAGGTTTTGCGGAAGGAGTACTTGATAAGAAGGAAATTATACATCTATTTGACTGATCGTAATGTCCCCGGCAAAAGTAAAATATGGTTGTCGTAAGATAACTAAAGTGATAATATATTTAGTTGTTAATAATTATGTATACAGTTTCGGTATATAGCCTTTACCGGGCTGTGGTATGACTATTTGCTAAGAAGGAAAGAAGGGTAAGTTTAAGGGCTTACCCTTCTTTAGAGAGGATATAAATATGTATCAGGTAGATTTTAAGAAGCCTTGCCATATCTATTTTATGGGAATAGGCGGCATAAGCATGAGCGGACTTGCTGAAATCCTTTTGAAAGAAGGATTCAAAGTATCAGGCTCAGATATGAAAGAATCAGATATTACAAAAATGCTCGTTGAGAGAGGGGCAACCGTTAAGATAGGACAGGTTGCTGAGAATATCACAGATGATATCGATGTAATCGTATATACAGCTGCAATCAGAGAAGATAATGAAGAGTTCCGCGAAGCAGTAAAAAGAGGAATAGAGATGCTTACAAGAGCACAGCTTCTCGGACAGATAATGTCATTTTATAAGTACAGCATAGCAGTTGCAGGAACTCATGGTAAAACTACAACTACAGCTATGATGACAAGTGTACTTCTTGCAGGTGAGAAGGATCCGACAGTTTCTATCGGAGGAATACTTGATAGCATCGGCGGTAATATCAGAGTCGGAAGATCTGATTACTTTGTAACAGAGGCTTGCGAATATACCAATAGTTATCATTCATTCAATCCATTTATCAGTATTATTTTAAATGTAGACAATGATCATCTTGATTTCTTCAAGAATTTTGATAATATCGTTGAGTCATTCAGAGTATTTGCAACAAAGGTTACTAATGGCGGTGTTCTTATTATCAACGGTGATATGGACTGCTATGATAAGATAGTATCAACAGCAAAATGCAAAGTTATATCTTTCGGAACAAAGGATAAAAATGATTATGTTGCCAAGGATATAAGCCTTGATCCATTGGGACATCCATCATATACAGTTGTAAAGAACGGACAGGAGCTTGGCCGTTTTACACTTAATGTAACAGGTGTTCATAATGCAGTGAATTCATTATCTGTAATTGCTGCTGCAACAGAACTTGGTATGTCTGTTGATGAACTTAAAGAAGGCCTTTTAAATTGTAAGAGTGCCGAAAGAAGATTTGATTATAAGGGAACAACTGAAAAGGGTGCAGTTGTTGTAGATGATTATGCACATCATCCGACAGAGATAGCTGCAACTTTAAAAGTTGCCAACAGTATTAAGAAGGGCGACCTTTGGGTTGCTTTCCAGCCACATACATATTCAAGAACAAAAGCGCACCTTCATGAGTTTGCTGAAGCATTAAGCGCTGCCGATCATATCATTTTAGCTGACATTTATGCTGCAAGAGAGAAGGATGACGGCACAGTTTCGTCTAAAGATCTTGAGAATCTTATCAGAAAAAAAGGTACTGATGCAGTATATTTAGGCGATTTTTTGTCAATAGAAAAATATTTTAGAGAAAATTCAAAAGAAAATGATTTGTTAATAACTATGGGAGCAGGAAATATCGATTCTGTAGGCGTTTCACTGGTGAAAAAATAGTTTTCAACAATATCCACAAAATCATTCGCTGATATCCGGCGAATGATTTTTGTTTTTATCAACAATAAGGATTTGTCAGACTAATTTTGATAAAACTCGTAAAACGCGACATCCGACGATTTTTTATGATCAATAAATCAACATTATCAACAGTTTCCACAAAATTTATGTAGATACCTTGAGGCGTTTGGGGAACTTGCAAAAGGTTTTTGTTATGTTATACTTAAAACACTTTTTTCCGAGAATGTTTCGAAAATGCTGAAAATAAAGGCTTTTCATGAGGGGTATGATCATGAGATTCGAAACTGTAAAAGTTGGAAAAGTGATTATGACAAATGGAGAAGGCGTGGGAAATGAACATTACTATTTCAACAGAAAAGAAGGAAACATTTTCAGAAATATCGAATAATTTTATTGATTATTATATGGCGGACGCAAATGGTGACTTTGTAAAAGTGTACCTTTATCTTGTTCGTCTTTATTCATGTGGCAGACCGGTTTCGGTAAGTGATATTGCTGATTATTTCCAGTGTACAGATAAGGATGTTTGCAGGGCGATAAGGTATTGGATCAGTCAAGGGATTTTAAGTTTTACATATGATACAAAAGGAGCTATTACAGGAATAATCCTTAAGAATATAGAAGCTCCGGTTAAGATTCATGATGATGAAGAACTTGATTTTGCGGTATCAATGCTTGAGGAAGATAAAAACGTTGAGGAAAAGAAAGATAATGTCAGAAGTATAGACAGACATAATATCAGTGAGGTGGATCACATTTCCGGAGGCGTTGAAGAGGAAGAAGTTTCGGTTCCTGAAAAGAAGAAACTTAATGCCAAGGATATCAATAACAAACTGACAGATGAAGCATTTAGAGACATTATGGGCCAGGCTGAAGCATATTTTAACAGAGAACTCGCTCAGTCCGATGTAAATATGCTTATATATATATTTGATGAATTAAAACTTCCTGTAGATGTGATAGAATATCTTTTAGAGCACTGTGCAACTATAGGAAAGACTAAGGCATCATACGTTGAGAAGGTTGCTATTGACTGGTACGGAAAAGGCTTCAAGAATAGAGAAGAAGCTAAGACATATACGGATTCATTTAATTCGCTGTACAGAAGAATTTTTAAGGAACTGGGAATTGCCAACAGAGTTGTTCCTACTCCTTCAGAGATAAAGTTTATAAAAGTATGGCAGAGTGAATTTGGGTTTGATGAAGAGATGATCGCGGCAGCATGCAGCAGAGCTATCATATCGAGACCTAATTCTGCATCATTTGCCTATGTAAATACCATCCTCGACAGATGGCGTAAAGAAGGAATCAAAACACCTAAGGATGTTGAGATATCTGATGAGAAATATACCAGAAGTAAGAAGAAGGCTGCAGGGTCAGAGACAAGACTCGGGACCTTTGGAAATTATAAACAGTCCAGCACGGATGATGAGTGGGATGAACTTACTGAGATGTATATTAAAGAGGTAAATAACAAATAATGAGTTATACTTTCGATATGGATGAAATCCTGAAAAAACTGGATAGAAGAAGGAATGACAGTGCAAGGGATCTTCGTGAAAGAAGAGAAGCGCTTTACGAAAAGCTTCCTGAGATAAAAGAGATTGACGATGAGCTTAGAAACGGCACTCTTATGGCTATTCGAAAGAAGGTTAAGGGAACCGGAAATGATATAGCATTCCTTGCGGAACTTGAAAAGAGAAATTCCGAACTGTCTGAGAAAAAGAAGAATATTCTTATCAAAAACGGTTATGATGAGAATTATCTTGAGAGAAGATATGTTTGTAATCTTTGTAAAGACGAAGGATATATCGGAAATGAAAAATGTAAATGCTTAAAACAGTTAATTGTTGAAGCGAGATATCTGGAGTCAAATATCAGTGACAGACTTGAGCAGGAGAATTTTTCAACTTTTGATATGAGTTATTACAGGCAAGAACGCCTTGAAGATGAAAAAGTTTCTCCATATGAAAATATACAGAATATTTTGGCTAAATCAAAAGAATTCATAAAAAAATTTGGTGATACAAGTCAAAATATCATAATTTTTGGTGAAACGGGCAGAGGAAAAACATTTTTAACAAATTGCATCGCAAAAGAAATACTTGACGAAGGGCACAGTGTGTTTTATCTTACAGCAGGGGGAATGGTTGAGGACGTAATCAACGGTTACCTCTTCAGAAGGAATGAAGAAGAGTATGATGATAAAGAGAAAAAAGCAAGATACGAATTTCTCTTTAATGCAGATCTTCTTATAATTGATGACCTGGGAACAGAATCGGTTAACAGACAAAGCGTAACTCAGTTATTCAGAGTTGTTAATGACAGGATTATTTCAGGTAAGTCGACTATCATTTCTTCTAATCTTGATATAAAAGGTATAAAAGAAAATTACACTGAGAGATTTGCGGGAAGAATAGCGGAGAATTATGATTTCTTCAATATCTTCGGAGCAAATATCAGGATGGTCAAAAAGAAACGTCTTCTTGAGAGGCACTGATTATCTCGGGAAGGTTTATAAATAAATAACCATATGTATTTTTAATTGGAGGATAAAAAAATGCCAGACGCAAGCAAACTCAGTACTATTCCTGTTGGACAGCTCGGACTTTTACCACTTGAAAGTTGTTGTAATTTAGGTAAGAAGGTAGATAAATATCTGGTTAAATGGAGAAAGGCAAGACTTGTTAAAGAGCCAAAGGAGAGTATTATCTTTGATGGTTATGAGCAGGAAACATTTCTTCTTAAGTCAGATTGTCCAAGATTTGCATCGGGAGAAGCAAAAGGAACTCTTAAGGGATCTATCCGTGGTAAAGATGTTTTCCTTATGGTAGATGTTGGGAATTACAGTATTGAATATAGTCAGTGCGGAATAGTTAAGCCAATGTCCCCTGATGATCATTTTCAGGATCTTAAGAGGATAATTGCTGCAATCGGAGGAAAGGCAAGAAGAATCAATGTTATCATGCCATTCCTTTATGAAAGCAGACAGCATAAGAGAACTAACCGTGAGTCACTTGACTGTGCGCTTGCACTTCAGGAGCTTGTAGGAATGGGCGTTGAAAATATCATTACTTTCGATGCACATGATCCTCGTGTTCAGAATGCTATACCGGTAAGTGGATTTGAAAATGTAATGCCAACATATCAGTTCATTAAATGTCTCCTTAAGACAACACCGGACCTTAAGCTTGATTCCGATCATCTTATGATCATAAGCCCTGATGAAGGCGCTATGCATAGAGCAATTTATTTTGCAAACCATTTTGGCGTTGATGTCGGAATGTTCTATAAGAGAAGAGATTATACAAGAGTTGTTAATGGTAAGAATCCTATCGTTGCACATGAATTCCTTGGTGATGATGTTGAAGGTAAGGATGTAATTATTATCGATGATATGATCGCTTCAGGTGAAAGTATGCTTGATGTTGCAAGAGAGCTTAAGAAGAGAAAGGCAAACAGAGTTTATTGTCTTGCTACTTTCGGTCTCTTCACTGCAGGTCTTGATGTATTCGATGCAGCTAAGAAGGAAGGAATCATTGAGAAAGTTATCACAACAAATGTAACTTATCAGAAACCTGAACTCTTTGAGCGTGACTGGTATGAATCAGCTGATATGAGCAAATATATCGCATATCTTATCGATCATATCAACCATGATGCAAGTATAAGCGATCTTCTTGATCAGTCAGAAAGAATTCAGGCTCGTATCTCTGAATATAAAGAGAAGCATACTATTTCAGATAACTACGAAGCATAATAGATAATATACCGCAAGCTTAATTTTATTAAGAAAATCAGAAAAATGTGATGAAATTTTAGGCTAAAATCAGCTTTTTGATAAATATTATCGCTTTTTCCTTGACTGACAAAAAAATGAGCATATAATAAGCAGTATATTGTATTTCAATAGATTACTCATATCCGACGGATTTTAAAGGATGTGAGAATGATTTCAGATTGGAGATGAACTGAGATGGAAAAGAAGGACATTGATTGGGGAAGCCTTGGATTTGGCTACGTTCAAACAGATAAGAGTTATGTTTCGAATTTCAAAGACGGTAAATGGGATGATGGTGTTCTTACACCTGATCATACAATTACAATGAGTGAATGTGCATGTGTACTTCATTATTCACAGTCTTGTTTCGAAGGACTTAAGGCATATACAACAGAAGACGGACATATCGTTACATTCCGTCCTGACCTTAATGCAGAAAGAATGATGGATACATGTAAGAGACTTGAGATGGCTGTCTTCCCTAAGGAGAGATTTATTCAGGCAGTAGTTGATGTTGTTAAGGCTAATACTGCATGGGTACCTCCATATGGTTCAGGAGCAACTCTTTATATCAGACCTTTCATGTTTGGATCAAACTCAGTTATAGGTGTTAAGCCGGCTGATGAATATCAGTTTAGAATACTCACAACTCCTGTAGGTCCTTATTTCAAGGGCGGCGCTAAGCCAATCTATATCAGAGTTAGTGATTTCGACAGAGCAGCTCCTCACGGAACAGGACATATCAAAGCAGGACTTAATTATGCAATGAGTCTTCATGCTATCGTTGATGCTCATCAGAAGGGATTCGATGAGAATATGTATCTTGATCCTGCAACCAGAACAAAGGTTGAAGAGACAGGTGGAGCAAATATGATATTTATTCAGGGCAATAAATTCATTACTCCAAAGTCAAACAGTATCCTTCCATCAGTAACACGTCGTTCACTCGAAGTTGTTGCTAAGGATTATCTTGGAATGGAAGTTGAAGAAAGAGAAGTTTATCTTGATGAACTTTCAAGCTTCGATGAGTGTGGTCTTTGCGGTACAGCTGCAGTAATCTCACCTGTTGGTAAGATCAATGACCATGGTAAAGATATCTGTTTCCCAAGCGGAATGGAAGAGATGGGACCTAAGACTAAGAAACTTTATGATACACTTACAGGAATTCAGATGGGTAGAATCGAAGCTCCTGAAGGATGGATCAAAGTTATTGAGTAATCACAAAATCATAAAAGACAGTACTTATTTGTATAAGTAATATGTTTATAAATATCGAAACGGAAGATCTTGATTTAAAGGATCTTCCGTTTTGGTTTTGTTGACAAAATAAGGTTTAATCTATACTATTATCATGTGCAAATGCATTGATAAAACGGAGGCGCTTAAGGATGAAACAAAGCTTTAGCCAGAATATGTTCATATTGAAAGAACTGGTCATAAAAGGTATAAGGCTGAAATACAGAAGATCATATCTTGGAATATTATGGTCTCTTATTGAACCGCTTTTGACAATGATAGTACTCACTGTTGTTTTTGGTACATTAATGGGAGTGCATGATAAGACATTTCCTGTATTTATTCTTACAGGCAGACTCCTTTTCGGTTGCTTTTCCCAGACAACCAATAATTCATTAAAATCAATCAGGGCAAATGCTCCGATGATCAAAAAAGTCTATGTTTTAAAGATTCTTTATCCGCTTTCGGGAATAATCTTTAATTATATTATTTTCATGATATCACTTGTGGTACTTGCGATTGTGGCAGTTGTGCTCGGGGTTTATCCGACTGTATATTTACTGCAGATAATAGTGCCGCTCATCAATTTATTTTTATTATGTACAGGCGTGGGACTTATATTATCCACCATCGGTGTTTTCTTCAGAGATATGGAATACCTCTGGAATGTACTTCTTATGCTTGTGATGTATACCTGCGCTATATTCTATAAGCCGGAAAGACTTTTGAAGAGCAGGTACGGAATTGTACTTAAAGGCAATCCGCTTTATTGTGTTATTTCAAATTTCAGAAGCTGCATTTTTGGAGAGGTTATGAATTATAAATATCTGATATATTCATTTTCTTTCAGCGTTGTATGCATAATAATCGGATTTGTTATGTTTAAAAAGTGTGAGGACAGATTTATTCTGAATATTTAAAATGGCTGAGAATGATGTTTTAAAACTAAATAACGTTGGGATGAAATTCAATCTCAGCAAAGAAAAAGTGGATAGTCTCAAAGAATATTTTATAAAGCTTTTAAAGGGACAACTAAGATATGATGAGTTCTGGGCTTTAAAAGACATTTCTTTCAGTGTCGGAGCCGGAGACAGATTAGGAATACTGGGGCTGAATGGTGCTGGAAAAAGTACACTGCTTAAAGTGGTTGCCGGAGTATTTAAGCCTACAAACGGCACTGTGGAAAGACAGGGCGTAATAGCACCTTTGATCGAACTCGGAGCCGGATTTGATCCGCAGTATACCGGTCGTGAGAATATATACCTTTACGGCGCAGTGCTTGGATACAGACATAAGGTGATTGATGAGAAACTTCAGGAAATAATAGATTTTTCTGAATTAAAAGATTTTATCGATGTGCCTCTGAAGAATTATTCTTCCGGAATGAAGGCGCGACTTGGATTCGCCATAGCGACCATTGTTGAACCGGACATCCTTATTCTTGATGAGGTTCTTTCTGTCGGAGATGCAAAATTTCGTAAGAAGAGTGAAGCGAAGCTTATGAAACTTATAGATAAAGGCATTACGGTACTGTTTGTCTCACATAACACAGATCAGGTAAGAAAGATCTGCAATAAGGCCATGATACTTGAAAAAGGAAAAGTTATTTCCTTTGGAGAAGTAAATGAAATTGCAGATATTTATGATAAAATGACGGACAAATAATTATTTTATTATTGTTATTCAGAGGATAGAATTTTGATCAGATTAGATAAATTTCTGGCCGACACAGGATATGGAACAAGAAGTAAGACAAAGCAGCTTGTTCGTTCCGGTGCGGTTCTTATAAATGGCGAAAAAGCGTCTTCTTCGGATGTTAAGATCAATCCGGAATCGGATATTGTCACAGTCAACGGCAAGACAGCCGCATATGAAGAATTTGAATATTATATGCTGAATAAGCCGGCAGGCGTTATTTCCGCAAGTACCGACAGGGTTGAAAAAACGGTTGTCGACCTTATTACCGAAAAGAAAAGAAGAGACTTGTTCCCTGTGGGACGTCTTGACCGTGATACTGAAGGGCTTCTTATTATAACCAATGACGGAATGCTGGCAAACAGACTTCTCGCTCCGGGAAAGCATGTTGATAAGGTCTATAAAGTTATTGTTACGGGACGACTTGATGAAGAGGATGTTGACGCCTTTAAAGAAGGGTTGGACATAGGTGACGAGAAATTAACAAAACCTGCAGTTCTTTCTATTATAAAAATTACTGAAGAATCAACAATTGATGAAACAACAATTGATGTAATAATTGCTGATGAAACAGCAGTTGATGAAACGATGGCTGAGGAAACAACAGTTGATGAAACAACAGTTGATGAAACGATGGCTGAGGATATAAGGGCGGAAGAAATAACGACTGAGGCAGAGGTAACGATAACCGAAGGACGTTTTCATCAGGTAAAAAGAATGTTTGAAGCAAGAGGTCATAAGGTTATATATCTTAAGAGGCTCAGCATGGGAAGACTTAAACTTGATGAAAGTCTTCCGACGGGAGAGTACAGAAAACTTACCGAAGAAGAGAAAAAAATGTTGTTAAACTAAAAATGATTGAAATAATCGGTATAGATTTATGAATATGCAGGGTTTCATTTTAGGTAATATTTTGTATCCTGTTAATTAGCGTTTTAAATAAAAGCAGGTTTGGAGGATTACTAGCATGTTGAGAGAAGTGAAGGTAGAAAACGGAAAATTAAAGGGACTTCCGTCAGCAGATCCGAGAGTTACTGTTTTTAAAGGGGTTCCGTATGCAGCGCCTCCTGTAGGAAAGAATCGTTGGAGAGCACCGCAGCCTTGCGAGGATTGGGATGATGTTTACCTTGCCTATGAGTTTGCACCTATTTCCGTTCAGGACCAGCCGGGCGTTGGTGATGATGTTTATTGTAAAGAATGGCACGTTGATCCGGATATTCCGATGGATGAAGATTGTCTTTACTTAAATGTATGGACACCGGCAAAACGTACTGATGAAAAGCTTCCTGTACTTGTATGGTTTTTCGGCGGAGCGTTTCAGTGGGGATATACTCCTGAAATGGAATTCGATGGAGAACGTCTTGCAAGAAGAGGAATTATAGTCGTAAGTGTTAATTACAGACTTGCATTAATGGGCTTTATGGCTCATCCGGAGATCACAAAGGAAAATCCTGATGCTCCTGCAAACTTTGGTCTTCTTGATCAGCAGGCAGGACTTAAATGGGTATACAGAAATATTGCCGCATTTGGTGGTGATCCGGAAAAGATTACTATAGCAGGTCAGTCAGCGGGCGGAGCAAGTACAATGCAACAACTGACTTGTCCGGAGAATAAAGATATTGTTAAAGGAGCTGCTATTTTCAGCGGAATGATAAGAATTGATGATGAGGAAGGAGATATCTTCAATCCTATCGATCTTGCCGAGGCTGAAAGAAGAGGAGAAGCCTTTTTCAAATATATTGGCGTGAACAGCCTTGAAGAAGCCAGAAAGATCGATGCTATAAAGCTTCGAGATCTTTACGGCGAATATTCAAAAGACGGAATGAAACTTAAAATGTTCCCGATTGATGACGGAATTCATTTTAAGAAAGATCCTCTTACAAATGTTATTGAAGGAAGTTATCCGAATGTTCCTATAATAACAGGTTATACAAGTGACGAGTTTACATTTGGTGGTGTAAATGCTGTTGAGAAGACAGTTAAGGAGTCATGCAAAAAACTTATCGAGAATGATAAGAAGAATGGCGTAGACAGAAAAGTCTATACATATTGCTTTGACCCAAGTATTCCGGGTGAAGATAATCCGGGAACATTCCATTCGGTAGATCTTTGGTTCTGGTTTGAAAGTATAAGTAAATGCTGGAGACCATTTAAGGGACATCATTTCGATCTGGCAAGACATATGTGTAATTATCTCGCGGATTTTGTTAAGACAGGAGATCCAAATGGTGTTGACGCTGATGGCGTGAAGATGCCTGAGTGGGAAAATTACGATTCTGATAAGCAGAATATTTTCGTGTTTAAGGATAATAAATAAGTATATACAGAGTTTTCATCATAAATGCAAAAAGCCCTATTGACTTTAAACAATTCGTATGTTACGATATGCGATGCGTAAGCCTCTAGGGCTTTTTTTGTTGTGCTACCATCAAAAAGAGGTTGGCTTACCGGTACTTCCCGGATATATCCCAACAATATGCGGGAAAGTAATTGTATATAGTCCACTAACAGACGTGTTGAAAACAGTGGATTTACCCGTATCATACAGTTACAAATCTTAGTTGTAATTTAGTAGATAAGATGGAGGTATAAGTCATGCGTGTTAAGATTACATTGGCATGTCAGGAATGCAAACAGCGTAATTACAATATGACAAAGGAGAAGAAGAACCACCCGGATAGACTTGAGACTAAGAAGTATTGTAAATTCTGCAAGGCGCATACATTACACAAGGAAACAAAGTAATTAATTTTACGGATCGGAGTTAAGTATGGCAGATAAAAAGCAAGAAACACCTGCTCTTAAGAGAAGCTGGTTTCAGGAACTCAAGGGTGAATTTGGTAAGATTACCTGGCCAACTAAGAAGAATCTTTTCAGACAGTCTATAGCAGTTATTGTTTCAGCTGTTCTGATCGGTTTAATGATTGTTGGTATAGATTATCTTATTAAATATGGATTAGGTTTCATACTTGTAGGACGGTGATAAAATGTCAGAAATTAATGAAGAAGCAGTAGATAATGTTGAAGTAGATAATACTGATGCAGTAAATGCTGAAGCTGAAAATGTTTCAGAAAATGCTGAGACGGTTGAAAAGACTACACCTACAAGCTTTAAACAGGTTGAAGATACAGAACCGCATTGGTATGTAGTTCACACCTATTCCGGTTACGAGAATAAAGTTAAGGCAGATATCGAGAAGACCATTGAGAACAGAAAACTTCAGGGACAGATGCTTGAAGTTATGGTTCCTCTTCAGGATGTTGTCGAGACAAAAAATGGTGTGAAGAAAACCGTTTCCAAAAAGATGTTCCCAGGTTATGTATTGGTACATATGATAAAGAATGACGTAACATGGTATGTTGTTCGTAATACCAGAGGAGTTACAGGATTTGTTGGACCTGGATCAGAACCGGTTCCTTTAACAGAAGCAGAGATGAAGAAGCTTGGTGTTAAGATTCCTAACCAGGTTATCGATATTGATGTAGAACTTGGCGACTATATTAAGGTCGTTTCAGGTGCATGGGAAGGAACAGACGGCAAGATTAAAGATATCAATGCCGGCAAGCAGACTGTTACTATTGATGTTGATATATTCGGAAGAACAACATCTGTTGAGATCAGTCTGACAGATATTGAAAAACTGTAAAGATAGCCTTTAAAAAGGCATAAAATGTGGAAGGGATGCAGAGCATTCCGTTAATACCACTTATAGGAGGTACGCTAAAATGGCGAAGAAAGTAACAGGATACATTAAATTACAGATACCTGCAGGCAAGGCAACTCCTGCACCACCTGTTGGACCTGCACTTGGTCAGCATGGTGTAAATATCGTTCAGTTCACAAAGGAATTCAATGCAAAGACTGCTGATATGGGCGATACAATTATTCCGGTTGTTATAACAGTTTATGCTGATAGAAGCTTCAGCTTCATCACAAAGACTCCACCGGCTGCTGTTCTTCTTAAGAAGGCATGTAATCTTAAGACAGCTTCCGGAAAGCCGAATAAGGACAAGGTTGCCAAGATTTCTAAGGATAAGATTAGAGAAATCGCTGAACTTAAAATGCCTGATCTGAACGCTGGATCAATCGAGGCTGCTATGAGCATGATCGCTGGTACTGCTCGTTCGATGGGTATTGTTGTTGAGGACTAATCGTTATTCGATCTGATTAATGTCAGAAGAATTATATTATAGAGTGGAAGAGAGTTTTCTCTCGATAAAACCACAGGAGGATTATTCATAATGAAAAAAGGTAAAAGATATCAGGAAGCTGTAAAGCTTGTAGAAAAGAGTAAATTATACGATCTTGGTGATGCTGTAGCAATCCTTAAGAAGTCAGCAAGCGCTAAGTTCGATGAGACTATTGAAGCTCATATCAGACTTGGTGTAGACGGACGTCACGCTGATCAGCAGGTAAGAGGTGCTGTAGTTCTCCCTCACGGAACAGGTAAGACTGTTAAGGTTCTTGTTTTCGCTAAGGGTGATAATGTAGATAAGGCACTTGCAGCCGGCGCTGATTATGCTGGTGGTGATGAGCTCGTTCCAAAGATCCAGAACGAAGGATGGCTTGATTTCGATGTTGTAATCGCTACTCCTGACATGATGGGTGTTGTTGGACGTCTCGGACGTGTTCTCGGACCTAAGGGATTAATGCCAAACCCTAAGGCTGGAACAGTTACAATGGACGTTGTTAAGGCTATCGAAGATGTTAAGGCTGGTAAGATCGAGTACAGACTTGATAAGGCTAACATCATTCACGTTCCAGTTGGAAAGGCTTCATTCTCAGAAGAGAATATCGCTGATAACTTCAACGCTCTTATGAACGCAGTTATCAAGGCTAAGCCTGCAGCTGCTAAGGGACAGTACCTTAAGAGTGTTACAATCACATCTACAATGGGTCCTGGAATCAAGCTTAATCCTATTAAGTTTGGTGAATAATGTATTCATTTATATAAATATTAACCGCATCTCGCAAGGGATGCGGTTTTTTATGTGATTTTAAAGTGGAAGTAGTTGTGTGGAGAGGCTTTAAAGCGGAACTTGTCCTTCAATATGTTTATATTCTTGATTTTTATGTATGAATTTAGTACAATATTTGTATATAAAATTGTGAATTATGTTAAAAAATGGGGCTGGAGTTACGGACTTTTAAGATTAAACTTTATAACAAAGGGGAGCGTATAAATGGATAAAGATCAAATCGAAAAGAAGCTTGCGGATCTTATTACTGAGGTTATGCCGGAAGTAGAGGAAGTTGACTATAATGCATTAATAGAGCAGGAATATGGCGTTAATTCTGTATCTATTATAAGATTGATCGTTGAAACAGAAAATGAGTTCAATGTTAAGTTTACTGATTATGAACTCGCGCTTGATAATTATGCAACATTTATGGATCTCGTAGACCGTATTTATGAGAAACTTGATGTTTGATCGGAGGAGGGAAGATTATGGCAAATATAAAGAAATTACCGGTTACTTATCCGATGATCACTTCGTGGCAGTGGCATGCTACATTATTTTCAATACTTTCAAATGATGATAATGCAAAGAAATGGATATTCAGTAACTATATTCAGTTAAGATGTTACAATATCCAGGAGATATTTACAGGCGATGAGATGCTTTTGGCTGACATTATGCCGGGAAGCAGTTCTCTTACCGAATGCCCATATCTTATAACATCCATCATGACAAATAAGCAGATTGAAAGCTATACAGGAAATATTCTTGATTTCATTATTAAAACGATCGATCTTGATGGATATGTTTATGGTGTATTTGATGAAGCGAAGATAATCAGTGATTTTGATACAGATTATAAGTTCCCTCATGAGCTGTTCATTTATGGCTATAATTTGGATGAGGAGATCTTCTACGTAGGCGATTTTACATTTAAAGATCATTATTCATATAATACAGTATCCTTTAAGGATGTTGAGAAGGGTTATGAAGTTATTTCGGCTCCTGATGATCATATGTTTAAAGATGATTATAAGGGAACGAGAGGGCTGTATGTAATATTTAAGAATACAGACACGCCTTACTATGAGATCGACTTAAGATTCATCAGAGACACATTAAGAGAATATCTTAATTCTGTTGATACAAAGGATCATTACAGAATGATGCGTAACAGATTCAATGATACGACATTCGGTATCAATGTATATGACAGAGTTCTTGAGAGAATAAAATATCAGATGTCGCTCCCTGAACCGGATTTTGATATCAGAGCGCTTCATCTTATGTATGATCATAAGGTTCTTATGTTTGAGAGAATAAGATATCTTATGGCACAGGGGCACTTGAAATATAACGAAGATCTTATTCTTGGTTATAAAACTGTTGTGAGAAATATGCTCACAGCCAGAAATCTTCTTATAAAGATTTCTATTAACGGAAATATATCAGAGTCTGAAAAGATTAAGTCATATTTTGAAATGGCTAAGGAGAAAGAGTTGGGAGTTCTCCTTGAAGTTCTTGCGGAACTTGATAATAAACTGAATTAATTTTGAAAGACATATTGTGAGCCGGTGTTAACATCCGGCTCGTAATTTATATGGGACTATTATCTGATCGTTTTGTATATAACAGTAAATGAGATGCTGTTGAAAATTGAAATACAGGGTGTTTGACTGCAGACACAATTTGGTTGCATGGGGGTATGATTATGGTAGGATATGGATTGCAGAGGCATATAGTTGCAGGGATATTTGATGGGAAGCACACGACTTCAGTCGTGTGAGGTTTCACTGTGAAAATACGGTAATTAATGAATATGTTATTGTAAAAAATGTGGATTTACAGAAATATAAGTTTGTGAAAAAATAGAAGCATGGAAATATATATTTATAAAATAGAATTTGATCATATAAAAGAAAATGAAGAAAGGCTTCTGCAGGAACTCGGTGAATGGAGAAGAGGGAAAGCCAAAAGGATGAAGGAGGGCAGTGATGCCAGAATTACCTCAATAGCTGCAGGTCTTTTGATAGATAAGATACTGAAAGAAAAACTCGGAAGCGATTATGCAGAAGATGATATCATATTTAATTCTTTCGGGAAGCCGGGACATAAGGATATATTTTTCAATATTTCCCACTCAGGGGACTACATAGTTATGGTTGTCGGAGCTGCGAATATAGGCATAGATATTGAATATAAAGATGATAAAGACTTTAAGATCTCGGGGAGATTTTTCACGAAGGAGGAAATTGAGATTGTAAAAAGTCAGGAAGATTTTCGACGCATATGGACCAAGAAAGAAAGTCTTATCAAATATCTTGGGACTGGAATGCATATACCTATTTCTGCATTTTCGGTCGAACCTGATGTAAAAGTTATGGTCGAGGAATATAAAGATTATTTCAACGGGAAGATATATTTCAGGATCTTTGATATTAAAGACGGGAACAGGAATTATTTTATATCGCTGTGTGCAGGTAATGACTCAGTTTTAGAAGGGGTTATTCTAAAAAAAATAGGGTGTTTACGGTAGGATAGAGTGTTATAATGATATAAAGTACAGTGATACTCCATTTGATATGTACACGGATGATGGTGGAAGTATCATAAATATAAATGATGGGAAATGAAAAAATGAGTGAAGAGAAGACCAAATTAAAAAAATATTATCGCGGAACATATTTGATTGGGTTTGCTGTTTTTTTGCTGATAGCAATACTGGTTTTTGTGTCTGATTTTGAGAGGATTTTCAGACTTGATAAAGATATAGAAGCAGATATGGTGAATAAAGGAAAAACTCCTATGAAGGGCGATTATGTTTCTATGGTCATAGATAAAGATACTTCGATACGTCCTTATGCAAATGCTAATTACAAGCTGTACGGTTTTATTCCATCCGGAAGAGTATATTATTATATTGTCCAGCTTGAGAATGGCAAATATATCTCAGTGTCGGTTAGGAAGAAACTTGCGAAGCAGCTTGATGATATAAAAGCCGGAAGAAGAAAAAAGGGTGTTACAGTTTACGGAGAGATTGATTCTCTTAATGAACAGATACTTGGCCATTATAATAATACTATAAGAGTTTATGGCCTTGATGATGAGGATGCAAATGGATTCTATACATTTACTATAGATACTACCGATAGATTGATCGTCGATTTGATCATAATTGTTATTTCGATAATTGCAGCAGTTGTATTTATGATATTCTTCGTAAAAGCAACAATAATTCGAAATAGTATAACAAAAAAGCAGGAACCATAAGGTTTCTGCTTTTTAAATGTGCGCGTTAGAGGATTCGAACCCCCGGCCTTTTGGTCCGTAGCCAAACGCTCTATCCAGCTGAGCTAAACGCGCAATTATAAGTTCATCGTTCGACGAACGTTTGAATTATAACAATTGATAATGGTTATGTCAAGATAAATTTGTAATTAAACCGGTATTATTTTATGTACAAAAAAAGAATTAAAAAAATATAAAAAAGTACTTGCATTTTTAAAAATCATATAATATAATGACATTCGTTGCTAAACAACATTGGGCTATCGCCAAATGGTAAGGCACTGGACTCTGACTCCAGCATTTTCAAGGTTCGAATCCTTGTAGCCCAGCTTTTTCCTCAGACGTTGTCTGAGGATTTTTTTTATGATATAGTAAGAGTGCTTGTTAACAAGGTACTGTTGAAAGGGAGATAATATGGTATTAGGAAGTTGGAATTCATTAAAAGTTATAAAGGATACGGAATTTGGTATTTATCTGTCAGATGGGACAGATGATGTTCTGCTTCCTATCAAACAGGTGCCCGAAGGAACAAATAAGGGGGATATGTTGGATGTGTTTATTTACAGAGATTCGTCGGATAGAATCATTTCAACTACCAACAAACCTTTAATAGAACTTGGGCAGATACGTAAACTCACTGTTAAAAATGTTACCGGTCACGGTGCATATCTTGATTGGGGACTTGAGAAAGATCTGCTTCTCCCGTTTAAAGAACAGACTTGTGAAGTAAAAGAAGGTAAGTCGTACCTTGTTCGACTTTATGAAGATAAAACACATAGACTTGCTGCATCCATGCGACTTTATGGTTATCTTGAGCCAAATGATAAATATGAAAAGGGCAGCCATATTACAGGAACTGTATATGAATACAGAAAAGGCATGGGAGCATTTGTGGCAATAGATGATAAATACTACGGACTGATTCATGAATCTGAGATATATACAAGAGTTGAGGTCGGTGACGAAGTTAATGCACGAGTTGTAAATAAGCGTCCTGACGGAAAGACAGATCTTGCTCTTCGCGAGAAGGGATATGTTCAGATGGAAGATGATGCTGAAATGGTATATGATGTCATAAAGAGTTATGGTGGTGTCCTTCCGTTTGATGATAAGGCTGATAAGGATCTTATCAAGACAGAATTCGGAATCAGCAAAAATGCATTCAAGAGAGCTGTCGGACGTCTCTATAAAGAGAGAAGGATTGAGATCAAAGAAGGAAAGATCATCATTACCGAGAATTAGCATGGAATAATTTTTTAAGATATAAAGGAGTACAATATTATGAAGGAAATAATCGCAACAGATAAGGCGCCGGCAGCAATCGGACCATATTCTCAGGCTGTAAAAGTTGGTAATCTTTTATTTACATCAGGTATGATTCCAATTAATCCTGAAACAAATACACTTGTTGAGGGTGGTATAGAAGTTCAGGCTGAGCAGGCATTTAAGAATATCAAGAATCTTCTTGAAGCTGCAGGTTCATCAGTAGATAAAGTTGTTAAGACTGTTGTATTTATTAAAGATATGAATGACTTTGCAAAGGTAAATGAAATCTACGCAAAGTATTTTACAGATAATTATCCTGCACGTTCATGTGTAGAAGTAGCAAGACTTCCAAAGGATGTTCTTATTGAAATTGAGGCAGTAGCTGAGGTTTAATCATTCCTCGTTTTGGTTTTGAATTTAGTGTGGGGAAATTATGAGCAGATATATTTTATATATTCCGGAAGGAATTAAAAAACCGGATATAGAAATCTGTGAAAGATATGATTATTCTGCAGAATTATATAATCGGCTTCTTCGGGAGAAGACTGCCGGTTATATTTTTGTGTCCAATGAAAGTGACAGTTATAAGAAAAGACAGCTGTTTCAGAATATAAGAATACTAATGAAGGACGCAGAAAAATCAGGGGCTGTTCTTGTATCGGGTGATAAGATGTTTTCGAATGGTGGAAAACCTAAGGCCGATTCGAGACTTAGAATGCAGATAAATGAAGAGAATCTTTCGGTGCCCGACAGTCTTACGGGAATCTTATTAAATGTAAGGGCTTATAAATCCATTTCTCAATCGGATTCATCGAATGTTGAGGCGGATGAACCGGGCGCAGTAAAACATACATCATCGAATGTTGAGGCGGATGAACCGGGCGCAGTAAAACATACATCATCGAATGCTGAGGCGGATGAACCGGGCACGGCAAAATATACAACATTGAATGCTGAGGCGGATGAACCGGACACGGTTTCAGATAATAAATTGCAGATTGGTAGAGAATCGGAAAATAATGCATCGGCCGGTGGAGAGATAAGACTAAATATTGATTTGGAATATGACATGGAAGCGGATTTTATTTTCCGTATCATGTCGAGGAAGATATTTATTGATAGAAAAGTTATGCTCATAACAGATGAGCCGTCAGATATCGATAATAAATATCATGAGAGATATTATGACAAGAAGTGGTACTTTGAAAATATTGAAGGATTCCTGATTCCGGCGCTAAAAGATCTTAAAGCTATACTTGGTGAAAAAGAATATAGAACTTTGCAGTTTTATGCATTATATTCAATCAGGTGTAGGCTTGATGCAAATAAAGATAACCGGAATAAGCATGTCTTGTCAGAAGAAGAGATAGATGAGTATCTGGATAAGATCAAAGAAATGCTTTCATATATTGATGATGATGTGATACTAAATGTTTCTAAGCATACGATGCATTCTACGAGTCTTTATTTCAACAGAATGCTTCTTAGGATTAAAGGTGACATTTCCGAAGAATATACATACAGCGGATATAATGAGGAAAATGAATTAGAAGAATTCGAAACCCTGCATCTTAAGATGAACGGTATAGATATTTATAATCTCAGCAAGATGAGAATTAACTATCTTTTTATGGATAGGGTTATGAAAGAGGACGGAGAGCATCTTGAGATTGACGGAACCATTCCGGATTTCTACGACAGGGACAAGGTTGAAATCTTCTATAATCTTAATGGTAAAGAATATCCGGTAAAATGGAATGATAGATATACTCTGACCAAGTATTTCGGAAGGTCTTCGTTTAAGAGGTATTCATTTCATGCTTCAATTCCGTTTGAGAAGAAGGGAAATCTTTCATTCATAATAAGATATGATGGCAGAGATAACGTGATTATTCCGGAATATAAATCTCACACAAGCAGGCTTACAAATTATCCGAAATACAGTTATTGGAAGACGGGCAAATATCTTCTTAGACATAAGAAGTATCATATTCTCATCAGTAAATATAATTTTGTTAAAATCTTTTTCTTAGAGCAGCTTATATGGCTTCAGCTTTTGAAATCATTTAATAAACATAAATATAAATTCATGCTGCTTCGAATGGGATATTTTGTGACAAGACCATTTTATAAGAAAAAACATATCTGGATGTATTTTGACAAGATATATAAAGGCGGAGACTCGGCGGAATATCTATATAAATATGCGGAGAAGATGACCGCATCGAGTGGTAAGAAGATTACGAATCTTTATCTTGTTGACGGTTCTGTTCCTGATTATAAGAGACTCAAAAATGAAGGATATGAGCCACTGGTACGAAAGAGTATTAAACATAGACTGGCTTTCCTTAATGCGGAAATGATGATAGTTTCCAATTCGACTGTATTTGCATTTAATGATTATTATATGGAAAATTCGAGATATATCAGAGGTATCGTGGATTTTCATGTAGTATGTGTGCAGCACGGTCTTTCGGTTCAGAAGATTGCGGTCGCTCAGAACAGGCTTCGAGATAATACAAGAAGATATTATCTTGCATCTAAGTATGAAATGGATAATCTTCTTCGCCCGGTTTACGATTATGACGGATATGATGCGCTAAGACTTACGGGTGTACCGAGATATGACGGACTTGTAAATAATGATAAGAAGCAGATACTCATTTCTCCGACATGGAGGATGCAGTCCGCGAGGGCGGTTACTAAAAATGAAGGCGTCGCCAGAGATTATAATACTTCATTTAAAGAGACTGAGTATTTTAAGGTATATAATTCACTGATAAATAATAAAAGGCTGATAGAAGCAGCGGAAAAATACGGATATAAGATAAAATATGTGCTTCATCCTATTGTCAGCCCTCAGGCAGCGGATTTTGATACAAATCCTTATGTTGAGATAATTCCTTCAACAGGGGATATGAGTTATGAGAAACTATTTTGTGAATCAAGTCTTATGGTTACGGATTTCAGCGGCGTGCAGTTTGATTTCGCATATATGAGAAAACCGCTGGTATATCTTCATCATGAAGACCTGGATGCACATTATGAAGAAGGAAGCTTCATATATGAAACCATGGCATTTGGTGAGATAGCAAAGAATAGCGAACAGCTGATAGATATCCTTGCCGAATATATGGAAAATGGATGCGTTATGAAAGAGATGTACAGAAAGAGAGCTGATGATTTCTTTATGTATAGCGATCATGATAATTGCCACAGAATATATGAGGATTTAATGGATTATTACAGAGAAAATGTGCTTAAATAAAAAAGTGCTTGCTATAATCGGCGCTTTATGTTAGAGTGTCTATTTGTGATATATTCTAATATATTCCTTGCTCCTGAAAGCACTCGGTTTGAGTAACTGAAGAAGTTGCGGGGATTGGAAATGCCAATCGTTCAGGAGCCATTAGTCCATAAGGAGGTGCAAAACATGAACAAGTATGAGATAGCGTTAGTTGTCAGTACAAGAATCGAAGATGATGCGAGAGAAGCTGTTCTTGAAAAGGTTAAGGATCTCGTAGCAAAGGTTGGCGGTAACATCACCAACATCGATGATTGGGGCAAGAAGAGAATGGCATACGAAATTCAGAAGATGAAAGATGGTTATTACTACTTCATCCAGTTCGAAGCTGATTCTGAAGCTCCTGCAAAACTTGAAGCTAATCTTCGTATCATGGAATCTGTTATAAGATATCTTGTTGTAAAACAGGACGCTGAATAGTGAAACGGAGGTTCCAGCGTGAATAAGGTTATTTTAATGGGAAGACTGACTCGTGATCCTGAGGTTAGATACTCACAGGGACAGAATGGCGAGCAGATGGCAATTGCTAGATATTCGCTTGCTGTTGACAGAAGACGTGCGAGAAACACCGGAGATGATCAACAGTCAGCTGATTTTATTAACTGTGTAGCATTTGGCAGACAGGGTGAGTTTGCTGAGAAGTATCTTAAAAAAGGTACTAAGATAGCCGTAACAGGTCGTATTCAGACAGGAAGCTATACTAATAAGGATGGCCAGAAAGTTTATACGACAGATGTAGTTATAGAGGAACAGGAATTTGCTGAAAGTAAAGGAAGTGGCGAGGGCAGTACAGGTTATACACCTAGAGAGAGTGCTCCGTCAGCTGCAGATGCAGGCGGTTTTATGCCGATACCTGATGGTATCGAGGGAGACCTTCCTTTTAAGTAAAATCCTTGATTCCAAAGAGGTTACAGCAATTTTGTTGTAATACTGAAGAAGGAGGAGAAAAATGCCTTATAATAAGTCAGAGCAGGGTGCTACTGCTCCAATGAAGAGAAGACCTATGCGTAGAAGAAAGAAAGTTTGTGTATTCTGCGCAGATAAGAATAATGAAATCGATTACAAGGATGTAAACAAGCTTAGACGTTACATCTCAGAGCGTGGTAAGATTCTTCCTAGAAGAATTACAGGAAACTGTGCAAAGCATCAGAGAGCGCTTACAGTTGCTATCAAGAGAGCTAGACACATCGCTCTTATTCCATACGTAGTTGAGTAATCAATTATAAAAGCTATGAGCCCGACATTAATTTGCCGGGCTTTTATTGTACATGAAAATAAATCATTAAAGAGGATTTTTGGACGGTTTACTAAGGGGAATATCTCTTGATTAAAATTGACATAAAATGGGGTAAAATTATAATTTTCCCTTTAAATTGTCAGAAAATTGTGATACAATATTTAAATGTATTATGTTACAAATATATTACATATTAATACAAAATTGTTAAATCTATTTTTATATAAAGGAGACAAATAATAATGTTCAGAGTTAATGAGGACTATTTGAAGCTTCCGGGAAGCTACCTTTTTTCTACAATAGCTAAAAAGGTGTCTGCGTTCAGTACAGAAAATCCGGACAGGAAGATCATAAGGCTTGGTATTGGAGATGTTACTCAGCCATTATGTCCGGCTGTTATAAAGGCTCTTCACAGTGCGGTTGATGAGATGGCAGATGCATCAACATTTAAGGGTTATGCACCTGATCTAGGATATGATTTCCTTAGAAATACAATTGCACAGGAAGATTATAAGAGCAGAGGATGCGATATTGCAGCAGATGAGATTTTTGTAAGTGATGGTGCAAAATCTGATTCTGGTAATATCCAGGAGATATTCTCAAAGGATACAAGAATAGCTGTTTGCGATCCTGTTTATCCTGTATATGTTGATACAAATGTTATGGCAGGAAGAACAGGTACATATGACAGTACTACAGGTCTTTGGAGCAACGTAATTTATATGCCATGTACAGCGGAGAACGGATTCAGCCCTGAATTTCCAAAGGAAGTTCCTGATCTTATCTATCTTTGCTATCCTAACAATCCTACAGGTGCTTCAATCACAAAGGATGAACTCCAGAAGTGGGTTGATTATGCAAATAAGAACGGCTCGGTAATTGTTTATGATGCGGCTTATGAAGCATATATTTCAGAGGAAAATGTTCCTCATTCTATATATGAATGCGAAGGCGCAAGAACATGTGCAATCGAAATAAGAAGTTTCTCAAAGAATGCCGGATTTACAGGAACACGTCTTGGATTCACAGTTATTCCTAAGGATATCAAGACAGCTGACGGCGTAACACTTCATCAGCTTTGGGCAAGAAGACACGGCACAAAGTTCAACGGAGCTCCTTATATCGTTCAGAAGGCCGGTGAAGCAGTATATTCTGCTGAAGGAAAAGCTGAGACAAAGAGCCAGATCGCATATTATATGAATAATGCAAAATATATATATGACGGACTTAAGGCCGCAGGATACAGTGTTTACGGTGGTGTAAATGCTCCATATATCTGGCTTAAGACACCAAATAATATGACATCTTGGGAATTCTTTGATTTCCTTCTTGATAAGGCAAATGTTGTTGGTACACCTGGTTCAGGATTCGGACCTAGCGGTGAAGGATACTTCAGACTGACAGCATTCGGAAGCTACGAAAATACAGTCGAAGCTATTGACAGAATCAAAGCTATTTAAGCTAATTTATATAAACGCAGATATTTTTACATGCAGGGGGTTTTTATGAAAAAAGCTTTTAACAGAGTTATCGGATTTATATTGGCGGTAGCAATCGTTTTAACAACGGTTATACAGGGTAAGACAGTTAAAGCGGCTACTCCGATAGCAGATGGTAGAGGAAGAACTCATGATCACAGATTTGACGATTATGAACGAGTAGATGGAATCGACGTTTCATATGCTCAGGGTGATATTGATTGGAAGAAAGTTAAAGCGGCCGGAATTAAATTTGCATTTATAAGAGTCGGCGGTAGAGGTTACGGTCTTCCGGGAAATATGTATTTTGATGAAACATATATGGACAATGTTAAGGGAGCGCTTGAGAATGGTATAGAGGTTGGACTTTATTTTTTCTCTCAGGCACTTACAGAGAAAGAAGCAGCTGATGAAGCAAAACAGTTGCTTGAATATCTCCATCCTAAGCAGGGAACATATCCACAGCTTAGAGGAGGAATTCCTCAGTATCTTAACAGAATCACACTTCCTATCGTTATGGACTATGAGTACAGTCCAAGCCAGAGTGGTAGATTTTTACATCATACACTCAGTAAATCACAGGCAACAAAGAATGTAGAAGCTTTCGTGAAGGTTATAAAGGGTGCGGGATACAGACCTTGTCTTTATGCGAGTGCTTCATTCCTTGAGGATCAGGTTGATGCAGACAGAATAAGTACTATGGCTGATATCTGGCTTGCACATTACACTGATGCTACTGATTATGATAAAGATTATACATATTGGCAGTATACAAGTATCGGTCGTATCGATGGTATCGATGAATATGTTGACCTTGATGTATGGTATACAAAGGTTAAGAAAAGTAATGTTCAGTGTGTTAAGGACACTTACAAAGGTGTGACAGGATGGTATGCTGAAACAAACGGAAAGATTCTTCCAAACTATACCGGTTTTGCAAAGAACTCAAATGGATGGTTCTATGTTAAAAACGGAAAAGTTGATTTCTCTATAAGTAATGTTATTAAGGGAGAGATTAACGGAAGAAGCGGCTGGTGGCATGTTAAAAATGCTAAAGTTATTTTCTCTGATACTGTTGCGAAAAACGAATATGGCTGGTGGCGTATAAGAGACGGTAAAGTTGATTTTAATTATACCGGAGCATCCAAGAATGAATACGGCTGGTGGAGAATTGTCGGCGGTAAAGTTGACTTCCAGTGTAATTCAGTAATCAAAAATGAAAATGGTTGGTTCAGATGCAAAGGCGGAAAGGTAGACTTTGGATTTAATGGACTTGCCAGAAATGAATACGGCTGGTGGTACTGCCGAACAGGTAAAGTTGATTTCAGTTACTGCGGACTTGCCAAGAATGAATATGGTTGGTGGTACGTAAAGGACGGTAGAGTAAGATTTGACTTTAACGGAATGGCTGAAAACCAGTACGGAACATTCCTTTGCAGAAACGGAAAAGTTGATTTCAATTATACAGGTATGTTCTATAGTAACTATGGTTATAGCTGCTATGTTGTAAATGGACGTGTGGTAGATGTTTATTATTAAATTCACTTTACAAAGTGGAGAATCTATCATATAATCTATGAATATTATGGGTGAATGTTCAGATTTCACTTAAAAAGATAAAAGCTGTGAAGGAGACGGAACACAGAAAGACATTGCAGGGATCGATGGTCATGGACTGGAAGCCATCGAATGAAAAACTGTGAAACCTAACACTCCGGAGCCGGTATGAAGAAAAGCTTACCCGTAAGTAACGCGTTAAGTACGATTTGAGAGAATATTTTTTCATGATATTATATTATGGAAGATATTAATGCGGGTGGTACCGCGGAAATTATGATTTTCCGTCCCGGGATGCTGTAGAGGTGTCCCGGGATTTTTTATGAAATTAAATATACCGGGATCAAGAAAGTTTAGAATCAGGAGTAGAGAAATGGATATCAAAAACATTTACAGAGACAAAACAATTGATAAGATGACAGAAGCAGACGTAGGAAGTGAAGTAAGACTTGCCGGATGGGTAGAGAATATTCGTGACCACGGTGGAGTTTCATTCATCGACCTTCGTGATATGTACGGAGTTATGCAGGTTGTTCTTCGTGATACTGCACTTCTTGACGGAATCTCAAGAGAGCAGGCAATCTCTGTTAAGGGACTTGTTGAGCACAGAGATGAAGAGACATATAACCCAAAGATCCCTACAGGAACTATAGAAGTTGAAGCTCATACAATCGATATCCTCGGAAAAGTATATGAGCAGCTTCCTTTTGAAATCATGACATCTAAAGAAGTAAGAGAAGATGTAAGACTTAAGTATCGTTATCTTGATCTTAGAAATGAAAGAGTTAAGGACAATATCCTTTTCAGATCTAAGGTTATCAGCTTCCTCAGAAAGAAGATGGAAGACATGGGATTTGTTGAAATTCAGACACCTATCCTTTGTGCTTCTTCACCTGAAGGCGCAAGAGATTATATCGTTCCTTCAAGAAGATATAAGGGTAAGTTCTATGCTCTTCCACAGGCACCTCAGCAGTATAAGCAGCTTCTCATGGTTTCAGGTTTTGATAAGTATTTCCAGATTGCACCTTGTTTCAGAGATGAGGATGCAAGAGCTGACCGTTCACCTGGAGAGTTCTATCAGCTTGATTTCGAAATGAGTTTTGCAACTCAGGAAGATGTATTTAAGATCGGTGAGGAAGTTCTTACAGCAACATTTAAGGAATTTGCTCCTGAAGGATTTGAAGTAACAGAAGCTCCATATCCTATCATCAGCTATAAAGAAGCGATGCTTAAGTTCGGTTCTGATAAGCCGGACCTAAGAAACCCACTTAGAATCATTGATCTTTCAGAGTTTTTTGAGAGATGTACATTTAAGCCTTTCCACGGAAAGACTGTACGTGCTATCAATGTCCCAAGAAAGCTTTCAAAGGGTCAGCATGAGAAGATGCTTAAGTTTGCTACAGGAATCGGTATGGGCGGACTTGGTTATCTTGAAGTTCTTGAAGATGGAAGTTATAAGGGACCTATCGATAAATTTATTCCTGATGAACTTAAGGAAGAACTTAGAGAGAAGGCAAGCTTAAATATCGGAGATACTATTTTCTTCATAGCTGATAAGGAAGCTCAGGCAGCTAACTTTGCAGGTCAGATCAGAAATGAACTCGGTGCAAGACTTGATCTTATCGAGAAAAATGCATATAGATTCTGCTATATCAACGATTTCCCAATGTATGAGATCGATGAAGAGACAAAGAAGCCTGGATTTACACATAATCCATTCTCTATGCCACAGGGCGGTCTTGAAGCTCTTACAACAAAGGATCCTCTTGATATTCTTGCATATCAGTATGATATCGTATGTAACGGTGTTGAGCTTTCAAGTGGAGCTGTAAGAAACCATGACATGAAGATAATGGAAAAGGCATTTGAGATTGCAGGATATTCTAAGGATGTTCTTGAGAAGAAATTCGGAGCACTTTATAATGCATTCCAGTTTGGTGCACCTCCTCACGCAGGAATGGCACCTGGTGTTGACAGAATGATCATGCTCCTCAGAAATGAAGAGAATATTCGTGAAGTTATCGCATTCCCTATGAGCGGAACAGGCCAGGATCTTATGTGTGGAGCTCCAAATGAAGTTACAGAAATGCAGCTTCGTGAGATACATATTAAAGTTCGTGATTAATTATTTGGTTCGTTATAGATTGTTCGCCATAAAGTCTTTATATCTTTCTTCATTATATATGAAGGAAGGAGAGACCCGGCGAAAGTAAGAAAAGAAAGGATTATTTATGCAGATTACAGATGAAACAATAGATTATGTCGGAATTCTTGCAAAACTGTCTCTTTCTTCAGAAGAAAAGGAGCAGGCAAAAAAGGATATGTCGGAAATGCTCGATTATGTTGGAAAACTTAACGAACTTGATGTATCCGGTGTTGAGCCTATGAGCCACAGCTTTCCTATTTCAAATGTAATGAGAGAAGACGTGGTTACAAATGAGGACGATAGGGAGAATATGCTTAAAAATGCTCCTGAACGTTCGGAAGACAGTTATATCGTACCACATACTTTTGATTAGGTTGATTAAAGGAAGGAGATAACGATGAAATTAACTGCGGATGAAATCCTTTCCCTGAGTGCTGTTGAGCTCGGAGCTAAGATTGCTGCCGGCGAAGTTACTTCAGTTGAGGCAACTACAGCATATCTCGACAGGGCAGAGGCGGCAGAAAAGAATATAAATGCATTTATAACTCTTGACAGAGAGGGTGCCCTTGCTGGTGCAAAGGAAGTAGACAGGAAAATCGCTGCCGGTGAACTTAAGAGCCCTATTGCAGGTGTTCCTGTTGCAATTAAAGCAAATATGTGTATAGAAGGAAAGCTTACTTCTTGCGCATCACATATACTTGATAATTTCTATCCAACATATACAAGCACAGCTGTAGAGAAACTTCTTGAGGCAGGTGCTGTAAATCTTGGTAGTACAAACATGGATGAATTTGCCATGGGTAGTACAAGTGAGACATCTTATTTTGGACCTACTCACAATCCTTGGGACTTAGATAGAGTTCCGGGAGGATCATCAGGTGGTTCGGCTGCGGCTGTTGCAGCAAATGAATGCGCTGTTGCACTTGGTTCGGATACAGGTGGATCAATAAGACAGCCTGCATCATTTTGCGGTATTACAGGTATCAAGCCTACATACGGAAGAGTATCACGTTATGGACTTATCGCATATGGTTCATCACTTGATCAGATAGGACCACTTGGAAAAGATGTAACAGACTGTGCAACAATACTTGAAATCATTTCCGGAAAGGATCTTAAGGATTCAACAAGCGTTGGTGTAAATGCAGGAGAAGATACAGCTGATGAAAGAATGAAGACTGACTTCACTTCTGCGCTAAAGGCTGATGTAAAGGGAATGAAGATAGGTGTTCCAAAGGATTATTTCCTTGAAGGAATCGATGAAGATGTTAAGAAGGCTGTTTTAGCTGCTGCTGACAGATTAAAGGAACTTGGAGCTGAAGTTGAAGAGTTCGACCTTGGAATGGTTGAATATGCAATTCCGGCTTACTATATAATCGCATGTGCAGAGGCATCATCAAACCTTGAAAGATTCGATGGTGTTAAGTACGGATACAGAACAAAAGATTATAATGATCTTCATGAAATGTATAAGAAGACAAGATCTGAAGGTTTCGGTCCTGAAGTTAAGAGAAGAATCATGCTTGGCTCATTTGTTCTTTCATCAGGATATTATGATGCTTACTATGTAAAGGCTCTTAGAGTAAAAGCTCTTATCAAGAAAGCATTTGATAAAGCATTTGAAAAATATGATGTTATACTTGGCCCTGTTGCACCAACTACAGCTCTTAAGTGTGGCGAATCATTATCGGATCCTATCAAGATGTATCTTGGCGATGTTTATACAGTAGCCATAAATCTTGCAGGTATTCCGGGTATATCACTTCCATGCGGATATGATAAGAATGGTCTTCCTATCGGACTTCAGTTACTTGGTCAGACATTTGAAGAGAAGAAGATCATAAGAGCTGCTTATACATTTGAGCAGAGCTTTAAGGATGAGGTTAAGAAACCTGATTTTTCAAAGATACTTAAGGAAAACACAGATAATTCACCGGAAGTTAATAAAAGCTTTAGTGGTGCTGGCACAGCGCCGGGTATAAATTAGAAAAGGAGGCATATTAAAATGAGTAAAGAGTACGAAGTAGTAATAGGCCTCGAGGTTCATGTTGAGCTAAATACAAAGACAAAGATTTTCTGCGGTTGTTCAACAGCATTCGGCGGTGCACCAAATACACATGTGTGCCCTGTATGTTCGGGTATGCCGGGAAGTTTACCTGTTCTCAATAAAGAAGTGGTAAATAAGGCTATAGCAGTTGGACTTGCTACAAATTGTGATATTACAAGAAACAGTAAATTCGATAGAAAAAACTATTTTTATCCTGATAATCCACAGAATTATCAGATATCACAGTTATATTATCCGATATGCAGAAATGGTAGAGTTGAGATCGAGCTTCCTGACGGAACAGTTAAGGATGTAAGAATTCACGAGATACATATGGAAGAGGATGCAGGAAAGCTTGTTCATGACAGCTTTACTGATGAGACATATGTTGATTTCAACCGTTCAGGTGTACCTCTTATTGAGATAGTATCTGAGCCTGATATGCGTTCAGCTGATGAAGTAATAGCATATCTTGAGAAGCTTCGTGAGACTATTCAGTATCTTGGAGCATCTGACTGTAAGCTTAATGAGGGTTCTATGAGAGCCGATGTAAATCTTTCTATAAGAGAGAAAGGATCGGAAGAGTTTGGAACAAGAACAGAATCAAAGAACCTTAACTCATTCAGAGCTATAAGAAATTGTATTGAAAATGAGATCGCAAGACAAATCGATCTTATTGAATCAGGCGATAATGTTGTTCAGGAAACAAGAAGATGGGATGATAACAAAGGATATTCATATCCGATGCGTTCCAAGGAAGATGCTCAGGATTACAGATATTTCCCTGATCCTGATCTTGTTCCTATCGTTGTTTCAGATGAATGGATCGATGAGATAAAGAAGGCTGAACCTGAGTTCAGAGCTGCTAAGAAAGAAAGATATAAGGAAGAATATAATATTCCTGATTACGATATTGAGCAGATTACAGCTGAAAAGCGTATGGCTGATATATTTGAAGAAGCCATAGCACTTGGAGCTGATCCTAAGAAGGTTTCTAACTGGCTTATGGGTGAAACCATGAGACTTATGAAGGAACACAGCATCGATGCATCAGACCTTTCGTTCAGTCCTGCAAATCTTGTTAAGGTTATTAAGCTTAATGAATCTAAGGAAATCAATAATGCTGTTGCGAAGGAAGTATTTGAAAAAGTATTTTCTGAGAATATTGATCCTGAGGTTTATGTTAAGGAAAATGATCTTTCAACAAAGGCAGACAGTGGGGAACTTCTTGCTGTTGTAAAGAAAGCTATTGAAGCTAATCCTAAGGCAGTAGAAGATTATAAGGCAGGAAAGAAAAAAGCAGCAGGAGCCATGGTAGGCTTTGTAATGAAGGAAATGAAAGGTAAATGTGATCCGGCTACAGCAAATAGTATGATTACTGAAGAACTGGACAAGATGTGTAACTAATTATGAATAAAGAAGTAGTTGAGGATAGAAAAATTAAACCTGTTAAGAGCATGGCAGTTGTTATGCCGGTTTATAATGAGGGCGTTCATATTTACGAGAATCTTCTGAAAGCTTGCAAAATAGTTGCAAGCTTTACGGAGGATTATGAGATAATTGCCGTAAATGACGGAAGTACCGACAACAGTCTTGAAGAGATAAGAAGGGCAATGAAAGTTGATGACCATATCCGCGTTGTTTATTATGATATAAACCACGGAAAAGGATATGCCATTAAAATGGGTATGAATACTTCGGATAAGGAACTTACTGCGTTTTGTGATTCTGATCTTGAACTATCACCTAAAATGCTTAAATCCTATGCAAGAGCTCTTGACCAGAGCGGAGCTGATATTGTTATCGGATCTAAAATGCATAGAAACTCAAAAGTTAATTATCCTTTTATCAGAAAATTCATAAGCTACGGTTATTACATATTTTTGAAAATATTATTCAGATTAAATCTGAAGGATACACAAACAGGCATTAAACTATACAGAACCGAGTGTATTAAAAAGGTATTGAAAGAGGTTAGGACAGAGGGATTTTCCTTCGATATAGAGATTCTCGCATTTGCAGGAAGGATGGGATATAAGATCATCGATATGCCGGTGGTTCTTTCCTTCAGCAGAGACAGAGATAATCATTCGAAGATTAAATTAAAAACTATTTTTGAAATGATAAAGGAAACTCTTGAAATACGTAAGAGAGTAAAAAAGTACAAGCCTTTATAGGAGAAATTTATGAGAAAAAAATATTCCAACGGAAAATGGGCTATTGCATTTTTATGTGAACTAATACTTATTGTTGTTCTTGTATTTGCAAATATCAAGGTTTATATCAGCAATAAGATGGCGCTCACAAATCATGCAGACGGTTTTGAGACAAAAGTTAACAACAAGGAAGTATCCAAGAAACAAAAAGGTTATACTACAATTGCTTTATTCGGACTGGATGCACGTGATCAGACTTCTTCATCACTTGAAAATGGTTCGAGAAGTGACTCAATCATAATAGTAAGTATCAACAATTCAAATGGTGATATTAAAATGGTATCTGTTTACAGAGATACACTTCTTAAGATCACTGATGAAGATGGATCATATACAACAAAGGTCAATTCAGCTTATGCATACGGCGGACCTCAGCTCGCTGTAAATACACTTAATGAAAATCTTGATCTTAATATAACAGAATTTGTTTCCATTAACTGGACAGGTCTTATTAAGGCAATTGATGCAATCGGCGGAATTGATATAGAAGTTCTTGATAAAGAGCTTGGTAAGCTTAATGAATATATTGCAAATGTAATAGATACAACAGGCATTTATTCTGACGGTGTATTTGAGTCAGGTACACAGACACTTAATGGTGTTCAGGCTACAGCTTATGCTCGTATAAGAAGTACTGACCAGGGTGATATCACAAGAACAGAAAGACAAAGAACTATCATCACAGCAATGATCAAAAAGATGAAGAGTTCAGGATGGTCAGTTGCAAATGAAGCAATTGATGAAGCTCTTCCATATGTATATACAAGTCTTGATGACGATGATATGTATGATCTTGCAAAGAAAGTTCTTAAGTACAATATGGCAGGTAATAACGGTTTCCCATTCAGATATGAGTTTTACAGTTCTGATTCAAAAGGATCATGTATAGCACCTTCAAATCTCAATGAAAATGTTGTTGCACTTCATGAATTTTTATTTAATGCCAAGGATTATACACCTTCATCTTCTGTGAATGAAATAAACGGAATGATTTCAGATGAAACCGGATTTTATGAAGCCGGAAGAATTGACTGGGATGGTAAAGGAACCGACACATCAGAAGAGAGTGGCGATGGTGATGATGATTCAGACTCGGATTCAAGTTCGGATGATGAAGGAAGTGATGATTCGGATTCCGATTCTGACTCAGACGACAGTGATGAATAGGATATAGCAGATATCCTTATATATGGCTGATCATAAAGTAATTAAAGAATTAATCATATAGAAATTAAAATGATCATAGAATTGATCACAAAGTTGAAAGCGGTATTCCTTATAAAGGAGTACCGCTTTCGTCGTCGTATAGGTTTATGAATGCATATTTATGCACTATGCGATATTAAGTGAGATATATTGGTATATCTCGGGAGTCCGTTCTCGAAAGATGTTTCTGTTTCACCCTGAATAAGTGGTCTGATATATTCAACCAGTTCGTCTGATACATCATTTCCTGCAGGTGATATCCAGTTACGGGGAACGGATTTTACTTTATTAGCAACCTCGGCTACATCAACATATTCCACATGAGCAACATAAGGTGTGGTAGAATCACGACATATTGATGCCATAAAACCTGTATTTCCTGCTTCGGAATGTTTTACGGCGCTGTAGCCGAGGTTAAAAGCTTCGTTAATATCGGTTTTTGAAGAAATATGAGATGCGCAGCGTTGAAGGATATTCAGTTCCACGGATCTACATTTAATACCGATTTCATTTTTAATAAGCTGTTCCAAAGTTTTTCCTACGCCACTAAGCTGAGAGTGACCGAAAATATCCCTGGAAGATTTGGAACAGCTTATATATTCGCCGCTCTTGTCTCTGATACCCTCTGATACAGCAATAAGGATGTTGTTACTATTGCGGAGTTTTTCACGTACATCCCTTAAAAAGTTCTCAAAGCTGAATGCTACCTCGGGAAGATATATCAGTTGAGGAGTATCATTGTATTTATTCCTTGCAAGAGCTGAAGCGGCAGTCAGCCATCCTGCATCGCGACCCATAATCTCAGCGATGGTAACACTTTGAAGTTCGTAGATAAAAGTATCATGGGCCATTTCTAATATAGAAGTAGCGATATACTTTGCAGCGGAACCAAAGCCCGGAGTATGATCCGTGCATATAAGATCGTTGTCGATCGTTTTAGGAATGCCGACAATACGTACATCACTGCCTATAATCTTTGCATAAGCCGTAAGCTTGGCAGCTGTATCCATGGAGTCATTTCCTCCTATATAGAAGAATGCCCCTATATTTAATTTTTCGAATGTGTTGAATATTCTTTTGTAATCAGAATTATCCTTCTCATGATCCGGCAGTTTATATCTGCAGGAACCCAGAAACATTGCTGGTGAGCAGGATAAGCAAATAAGGAAATCATCAGATGACTTACATATATCAGTAAGATTGATAAAATCATCGTTAAGAACTCCGGTCACTCCGTGAAGTGAGCCGTAGACAGTATCATACATGTCGGAATCGTTAATAGCCTTAATGACCCCGGCAAGTGATGCATTGATGGCGGACGTAGGACCGCCTGACTGTGCAACTATACAGTTTGTATTCATTTTTAATCCCTCTTTTTATCGTCATGAAATATGCATAAATGCATATCCATAACATCTTCGTCCCATAATAAAGTAACATTTATTTTTTTGGATAGCAATAGCAATAATATTAAATTTTATAAAGGGTGTTAACATAAAGTGGGCGATAAAATGTTATTTGTAAAAAATGAGAATATAATATTAGCAAAAATCCTTGATATTCGTAATTTTTCGTTGTTTTTTGTTTAATTATATTATTGAAAATAAAAAAATAATATGTTAACTTAATCATAAATCATGGGGTACTGTCCCCTGATTGTATTTATAGTTCTGGATTTTTTTGAGAGGAAATCAGAATAAACTTGGAGGAATATGAAGATGAGAAAAGGGGCAAAGAGAATTTTGTCGGCAGCGATGGCTGCAGCCATGGCAGTGTCAATTTGCACGATCTCTGGATCGGGTAAGGCTAAAAAGGTTATGGCAGCAGCTCCGACAAAGCAGGATTCAGCAAGTGAGACTAATTATGCTACTATTTTAGGAGGAGCGACAGACTACGGTATTGTGTCGAATTCGCTTACTCAGCAGGGGCATATGGAGACAACATTTGCAACAAATCGCTATGTTAATGAAGGACCTAGAGCGGCAAACAATGATGTTGATTATCAGAGTAAAACAGCTCATTTTATTATAGGAGATATTAGTGACGATACACATATCATTCTTGGAAAGACTACAGCGTCGTCTTTCTATATTGAGGCACCGGCTTCCGTGTTTGAAGGATTTGATCAGTCAACTATCAAACAGGATGGACCTCATGGTAATTTTGTATTTGCTGAAAGCTTCGGAAAGATGGTGGACGGACAGTATGTTTATCCATCTATAACAGAAGTTGTTAATCAGAATGCATCAGCAAATGTCGATAGATTAAAGCAAAGGGGAGCTGATTGGTCCGAAAGGATTTCAAATAAGGTTTCTGAAGCGAATTCTCCTTATGTTCTTGAAGATTCTTACCTGGATGAGAGAACAGGAAAGCTTGTTATCGACATAAACAGTGCAGATTTTGAAAACAAAGTTGTTTATATAAAAGCTGATGATAAAGTTCTCAAATATCTTGCGGACTCCTCCGGAATAATCATTAAGAAGAAGTCATCTACGGTTGTTGTTTTCGATATAGAAGACGATGTCGTAAATGCTATGTATAATGATAATCCTCTCAAAACAAACAAATATGAAGTAATCGTTGATGGCGTTAGACATGTATCTACTACAAATCCTAAGGGAAATCCTGCAGGTGGATATGATGATAATGATCAGAACGTTACATATAAAGAGATAGATAATGAAATCTGTCAGAAGATAATCTGGAACTTTAATACAGATAATAAAGTACAACTCAATACATTTGCAGGAACTATGCTTGTTCCAAAGGCAGATGTTGAGTTCACAGGCGGTAATATTTCGGGATGGCTTGTCTGTGGTAAGGATGTTAATACAAATGGTATCGAGTTCCATTATGTATACCAGGGCGGAAGCACTGATTCATACGGACAGATGCATTTTTCATTACGTAAGGCATTTACAGAAAATTATGCCAATAAAGATGAAGTAATTCCTGATAATACGGTTGATATCGAATTAGCGTCTTATAAGTTCTTATGGCAGGAATACAAAGACTGCGAGCACAAAGAGAAATATGGCGAAGAAAAAGAGGCTTTAGTAAGAACAGACAGTCTTGTAATGCTTCCACAGTTAAGCTTCTATACAGGAAGTGAAAATGTAAATGATTATCATTATGTTCCAAAGGGATCGGCTGATGATTATGATGAAACGCATGATATCACCGAAGTAAACCCTGAAACAAATGAAGAAACAGTAATCGATACACTTTATTACAAAACAAAGCATTTTTATTATGAAGTAAAGGAAGATCAGGATACTGTTGTTCCGGGTGTTATCAATTCTAAGGGTAAGATTGATATAGATCTTAAAGTAAGAGTTGATCAGTATGGTAATTATACATATGTCATAAATTCATTAACCACTACAGGCGATAATGGTGAGATTGAATATGATAAAAATGTAGATACTGATATGTCAGGAGTTCAGTTTGATCTCGGTGCTTTCTATAATAAATCTGATTTCAGTTCATTAAAGTTAAAGAAAGTATTCAAGCTTTCAGGTAAAGAAAGTGAAGTAAATCTTACTGATGAACAGAAAGAAAAGATCATATTTACCATTACAGGAGATGGTTACAGTAAAGAAGTAAACTATAAGCAGTTTGTTGATGGCGAATATGTAATCACAAATATTGCTCCGGGTAACTATACTGTTACCGAATCCGGACAGGATACAGAATTTCTTGTTAAGGGATATAAGTTTGATGAAGATAATTCAGAAGTCGTTAAAAACGATGTTGTTGTAACTGATGATAAGACTGAAGAAACAATAATCACTAATGCTTACATTCTTGATGAATCAGAAGTAGGTAAAATTGAACTTAAGAAGATAGCAAAACGCGATAATGTTAATTATAATCGCGAGTTCTATATCGGAATTGTTGATGATTTCGACAATACAAAAGATCCTTTATGGATGAATGTAGACGGAACAATGTCAACTACTGAAAACTTCATAACTGTAACAGCCAACAAAGATGTGATAACTATTCCGAATGTTGTTCCGGGTAGATATCATGTATATGAGCTCAGAAATGAAGACGATGAAGAATACAGTAGTGTTAAGCATTGGATAAACGGAAAAGAAATCAATCCAAATAATATCTTCGATGACAGAATTCTTCTTGGTGAAGTAAATGTTGAAAAGGCAGACCTTTCATTAGTACATGTTACAAATGAATACACAAGCTATAAGGGACGCATCACAATCAACAAGAAGTTTGTTGATGAAGATGATAACGAAATTTATAATCCTAATTTCAATTACAGTGATATCAATTATGTAATTGAAAATAATAAAGACGGAAAAGAAACTGTAGTTAATTTCAGACCTAACGTAACACTTTATGATCAGATTATCGGTGTATACAGTGTTAAAGAGCAGGTTAAAGAAGGTTCAAGAATCTCTACTCAGGACGGAAAGATTTATGAATATGTTTCAAATGAAATCGTTCCTGATAAAGATGAATTAAAGAAAGATGATGTTATTACATTTAATGTAACTAATAAATATAAAAAACTTGAGCCTGTAACAATAAATATTAAAAAGGTTGATAAGGACGGAGATTTAATTGACGGAGCTGATTTTGAGCTCTATATGGAAGGAAGTAAAGAGCGCATTAGACAATCTAGTTACCAGAGTTCAATAACTTGGAATGATCTTTATCCGGGTAATTATACAATTGTTGAAAGTAAGGCTCCTACAAATGTTTGGGTAAATAAGTATGGTAGAAATGCTTCATTTGAGCCACTTAATAAACCAATTCCATTTACAATCAAGGATGATAGAACTGTTGTAGCTGGTCAGCTTCCTATGGGTGTAACATTTGATGGAACTAACAATCTTTTTGAAATTATAAATGAAGAAGATACAGGAGCTTCTGAGGTTACATTCAGTAAGATCGACGAGAAGAATAATCCTGTCGCAGGAGCTGAATTTACACTCACAAAGGCATCAGGTAGTTTTGATACAGAAAATATAAAAATAGATGCTAAAAAATATAGCGTAACAGATACAGCTATTACTTGGGTATCGGAAGAAAATGATATTGTTATTAAGGGCCTTGATGATAACACTTATACTCTTTCAGAAACTATATGGCCTGAAGGTTATGTACAGTCACAGCCAATCAAATTCAGTATCGTTAATGGTGAAGTTGTTGATGGATATAAGAATTCAAATGATGCTGCTACAGCAATTGTAACTGCAGGTGAAAACGGAAAAATCACAATGATCAACAAAGAAGTTGAGAAGAAGTTTGGTAGTCTTAAGATTACTAAATCCGTTTCAGGTAATAATGTACCGGAAAATACACCATCATTTGGAATAACTGTTACATTTGATGAAGATATTTCATTTACAGTAAATGGTGTGGCTAAGTCCGGAAGATCTTATTCGACAGCTCTTGCAAATGGTGAAAGCATTACAATTAATGATATTCCTGAAAAAGTAAGCTATAAGGTTGAAGAGGTTCAGGACTTTACTGAAGATGGTTATAAAGAATACAAGAAGAGCAAAAATAATATTGTTTACAGTGATGCAAATGCCAAAATTGATGGCGATGACAGTGATACAGTTACTGTAAATAATGATTATGAACAGCTTGTTGGTACTCTTACAGTAACAAAAATGTTTGACGGAATAACATCATCAGAGATTCCGGCAGCATTTAAGATTACTAATAGTTATAACCAGGCAGTATTTATCCCTTCAAATGCTAAAAGCGGTGATGGTATCAACAATCCATTTACTTGGGAGTTAGCTAATGTTCCTGTAGGCACAACAGTTAAGTTTACAGAAAGCGGATACGAAAAAGATGGTTATAAAGTTACTATTAATGAGCAGAAGGCAACTGCTGCAAATGCAGTTTCTCCGGAAGTAACAGTAGAAGAAAATGGTAACGATGTAACAGCGTTTGTAAATAAGTATGAGAAAAAAGTCGGATACATCGATCTTGTAAAGACAATCGAAGGACCTGTAACAGATGAGGATATCGAAGGACTTTCATTCAAGGTAACAGACGGAAAAGACTTTGAAAAAACATTAACTCTTAAAGATGACTTTAATGATGTAAATGGAGACAAGACTCTGTTCCAGCTCAAGGAAAAGATTGAAGTTCCAGCAAGTGATGAAGGAATTACTTATACAGTAACAGAAACACTTGTAACATCAGAAGGACTTACAGTTGAGACAACATATAAGATTGATAACGGAAGCTTCGCAAATGGA
>NZ_FUXA01000012.1:16676-93234 GCF_900167085.1 Eubacterium ruminantium | reverse complement strand
TATCTACTGAACTTATTAAAGAAAACGATATTATTTGTATTGAAGACCTTAATATATCCGAAATGATACAAGATAATAGAAAGGATATGCGAAGAAATATCGGAGATGTTTCATGGTGCGAATTTACTCGCCAACTTCAATACAAAGCAGATTGGTATGGAAGAATTATTATTAAAGTAGGTAGATATTTCGCAAGTAGTCAAATTTGCAGTTGTTGTGGTAATAAATTTCCTATCACTAAGGATTTAGGGGTTAGACAATGGATATGTCCTAATTGTAAATCTATATTAGATAGGGATATTAATGCTGCAATAAATATACTTAATAAAGGATTAAAACAAATAGCTTAAATGATAATATAAGAACCGCAGGAACTGCGGGGTTAGCTCGGTAATGAAGTAGACATTAGTTTACTAGTCCCGAGAACCACGCGACTTTAGTCGTGTGAGGTTCAGTTGAATACGGGAAAGTTTAATTTTGGCGGAGATGGATTAACATTTGATGGAACGCATTTGTATTTAGGCGGATTTGAAGTTGTTCCGGGTGGATTTAAAACAGATGCTATATACATAGGTACTGATGGTACTATCGAGTCTGAAAGTATTGTTGGTAAAATAGATTCTACCGAAACATCAGATACTCACGGTGAAATATTTAATGCTTATACTGATGGTTGTGAACCTCACACGCCATACGACGAATTAAGCATGAGTAGTTTTATTTCTTACAGAGAAGATACTGCCAGAACTAGTGTTAAGAAAGTTAGTAATCGCCAAACAATAATAAGTTGGGATGGAACTAGCGACGACATTGGATGTATATATTACTACAATCATCCAATACATGCAAAAGAAGGTCTTGAATATATTACTGTTCGTATAGATACGGGGACTCGAAATAGAGAAAGTTCTGAAGCTGGTTCTTTTTACAATATGCGAGTTGGTTTAAGCAAGCATCCACCAGAAAGAGTCTCAACTCCTACCGGTGAGTTTCAAAATTTTGAGCAGGGTATGGTTGAAATTCGAGAGCCAAACAAAACATATTATGTAAATATTCCCTTGCCGGGAAATTATGATCCTACTTATAATTATTATCTTGTTATAGATGCTCCGGGATGGAATGCAACTGTCAGAGATTTAAGATACGCAAGTCACATTTCAATAAAAAATAAAGCAATAGGAATCCACAGCCATGCCGAAGGTAATGGAGTAACTGCATCGGGAAATCAGAGTCATGCTGAAGGTTGGCAAACGACTTCGGCGGGAGAACAAAGTCATGCCGAAGGCAAGTCGTCTATGTCCGTTGGACTTCAGAGTCATGCTGAAGGTTTGCAGACGGTAGCTACGGGAGATCAGAGTCACGCCGAAGGAAATCATACAACAGCTGTAAATACAGGCGCTCATGCTGAGGGAATTGAGACTCTTGCATCTGGATTAGGTACTCATGCCGAGGGAACGGGTACAAGAAGCGTTTCCCAACATGCGCATGCCGAGGGATTTTATACTTTAGCAGCTGGTTCGAACAGCCATGCTGAAGGACAAGGAATGCAAGATAGTTCTAATTATGGAGCGTTCGGCACCGCATCTCACAGTGAAGGAAATTGTACAAAATCAGCGGGCGATTATTCTCATGCTGAAGGATATTATACGACAGTTACGAGTGTGGGCGGCCATGTCGAAGGTTATCATAATACGTGTAGTGGTTATTACGCCCATGCTGAAGGATATTATACTGTTAGTAGTGAAGAATCATCTCACAGTGAAGGGCGTAATACTGAAGCAAGTGGTGCTTATAGTCATGCCGAAGGTTTTTATACTCAAGCTACAAACTATGAGAGTCATGCCGAAGGGGATCATACTGAAGCAACTGGTGCTAGTAGTCATGCCGAAGGTGGTTATACTCATGCTATAGGTATTAGGAGTCATGCCGAAGGAAGTAGTACATACGCAAGAGGTTTTTATTCACATGCCGAAGGAGCCAATACTCAAGCGAATGGCGAACATAGTCATGTGGAAGGTCTTGCAACAATTGCCTCTCGTAGAAGTCAACACGTTTTTGGCGAACATAATATTGAGGATACTTATACACCGGTTGGAACGGGTTCGGCAGATCCTGTGCATGATCGTGGTAAGTATGTGGAGATTGTCGGAAATGGAACAAGTGATGTTGATTCAAACGCATATACATTAGACTGGGATGGTAATGGATGGTATGCGGGAAAAGTAACAGTTGGAGTTGCACCAACTAACAACATGGATGTTGCCACAAAAAAATATGTTGATGATAATTTGACGGATTTTGTCGGGGCAACATCTCAAAGTGCGGGAACCCATGGTTTTGTTCCTGCTCCAACAACCCTTGATGAAAATAAATTTTTAAAAGGTGATGGAACGTGGAGTTCTTTAAATGAATATGTTGCAATAACTCAGGCGGAATACGATGCTCTTTCTCAGGCGGAAAAACAAAACGGACAATTATATTTCATTACGGATGCTGATAGTATTCCATATATGGAATTAACACAAACACAGTATGACGCTTTAACATATGCGGAAAAACATAATGGCACGTTGTATTTTATAACGGACGCCAGTTAGGAGGAAATAAATGGGAAAGCTAATGCTTAATGACGTCTGTTATTCAAGTGGCGGATCCGGACAAGTATTTACCGGAGCAACCGCCACTACTGCCGGTACTCAAGGCGAAGTTCCAGCTCCGGCAGCGGGCGATCAGGCGAAATATTTACGAGCGGATGGTAATTGGGCTACTCCTCCGGGAAGTGGCGGAAGCACAGTTATCATTACTCCAACACTTAGTTCGGGAACGAAAGTTGCCGATTATGAAATAGATGGTGTAGCGGGAAGTTTATATGCGCCAAATGGTGGCGGTTCAACTGTTTCTGTTACACAAAAAACTTCATCAGGAACAAATATTGCAAGTATAACTATAGATGGCGTGGTAACTGAATTATATGCACCAAATGGTGGCGGTGCTTCTGCTCTCGAAGATTTAACTGATGTAGATATCACAACACCAACAGATGGACAAGCTCTTGTATATGATGCCACAAATGATAAATGGATTAATGGAACTGTTCAAGGTGGCGGTGGTCATATGGACACACTTTGGACAGGCAATGAAACACCTACCATGAGTTATAACCCGACAATCCAACTTGCGCATCCAATAAGTGACTATGACTTGATATTGATTAATTTTAACAACTACAATGGAGTTTACTATCTGAAATCAACAATTCCGTTATATGGCTTAACATCTGGAGATTATGTCGCACAAGAGATAATGCCTGTCAATTACGTGGCTATGTTTATAAATGTAATTAATGATTACAATATAACCCTTAATTGTTATGGAAGAAACTACGAAAATAGTACAACCTATGTAAGTATTATAGGTGTCAAATTATAAGGAGGAAAAAATATGAACGTAATTACAATTCAAGAAATGTATGACAAAACAGTGGCGAGATCAATGCTCGCATATGACACAAACGAACTTGCTGCAAGTGCTTTATATAGCACAATGGCAAGTTCTTTGGTTTCTGAACCAGTAAAAACTGTTGTTTGTACAATGATCGACGATAATGGAGTTATTGTTAAGCAGGAGAAGTGGATAAAGCCAGATCTTCCTGAAGAAAAAGAATAATAATCTAAACGGAGGGAATGGTAATGTACACTATATTAATTAATAAAGATAAGTCTCTTACTACTTCCGTAAAGTCAACTCTTATAAAAGAAACAACGACAGATGAAATAGTATTTCTTATGAACTCACCAGAGCCTCAAGAAGAGGATTTGCCGGACAATGTGACAATTGATACGTCTTATGAATTTTCGACTCTCCTACGCTACGTGGTGAAATCTGACGGCATTTTAAAAACTGAGACGCTTGTGAGTTCTGCCGAAAAATATAAAGACAAAATCAAATTTGTTCTCCCAAAAAAATCTCTATTTTTCCGAAATGGGGGAATGGTCGAATTGTGGTTGGACATCACAACAAATATTACTGTTAGTACAACTGTGACCGAGATAGATTCGGAAACCGGAGAAGAAACATCAACAACCACAACGGACAGTTATGTTGAGGAGTTTACGACTCTCCCAACTACTTTGTTTATAGACAATGTTCCTTGGGAAAAGAATTGTCCGTGGTATAAAGATGACAATACAATTAAGATTACTCGTGGTGACAGTTTAAATATTCAAGTTGAGTTAACAGATAATAATGGATATCCATACGCACCGGTCGAGGGCGATCAAGTTTGGTTTACTGTTAAGAAATCGGCAGCTGCGGAAGATGTATTGATACGTAAGGGTATAAGTACGGAAACTCTTAATTTAGAGATTGTTGAATCAGATACTCGTAATTTAGCATTTGGAGATTACAAATACGAAATTGAGGTTATTACTGCTGTCAATAATGACCACTATACAGTAATTAAAAATGCCCCATTTGTTATAATGGAGGAATTACATGAATGAGAATAAAATACATGGAAAAATAAATTCTAATCGTGGGATTGGTGGAAAGATTTCAGCATATCAAAGAATCAAGGGTGATTTAGGTAATGATGTTAATAATCGTATCAGTAAGGATTATAACTCTCTTGTTAACAAACCTAGTATAGAAGGTGTGGAATTAAAAGGTGATAAATCACTTAGAGATTTTGGAATTACTTACGTATATCAAAAAACAACTGAAGAATGGAATTCTACCCCGTCTTTGGTTGCTGAAAAAGGAGCCGTGTATATTTACACGGATTATAAACATGATGAAAAAGGGAATGATATTCCCGGAATAAAACTTGGTGATGGGAAGGCGTATCTAATCGATGCGCCTTTTTGCGACCAAGATATGCAAGACCATATAAATAACCTTATTATTCATATTACTCAAAACGAACGCGAATTTTGGAATGCTAAGGTCAGATGTTTTATAGATTCTGAAAATACGGAAAAATTAGTTTTCACAACTAATTAAATTGAAAGGAGAAAAAATATGCCTGAAATTAGTTCAATGAAATTGCCAAGTGGTAGCGTATATGACATTAAAGACGCAACAGCGCGTGAAATGATTGCGGCACTTAATCAGTTTACATACGAAATAGTTACTACTCTTCCAACCGCTTCGGAAGACACAATGTATATAATATATCTTAAACCTGCGGGAACAGTTGGTACAGGTGATAATTATGAAGAATATATAACAATAGATAAAGGTGCAAGTGTAAGTCCAAGATATGTGTGGGAAAAGATGGGAACTATTACACCTCCAGATCTGAGTGACTATGCAAAAATTGAAGATTTAGGAGATCTTGCGTGGAAAGATACGGCGAGCGGTACCGTCGCTGTTCCTAAGACATATACATTTACAGGAACTTCTACAACCGGAACTGTGAGTGGAACTGCTTCTGCGCAAACATTTACCGGAACCGGAGTAAGGCTTGAAACAGATTCTGAAGTTGCAACAGGCGGTTCATTTACCGGAGCATCTATGACTTCAACGGGAAGTTTTACTCCAAGTGGCTCAATATCTGTTGGCACTGGAACTGCTAATTACACGCCTAGCGGTACCAATGCTTCATCAAGCGTGTCGGGTTCTTGTAGCGTCACACCGTCTGGAACTATTGCGGTAAAAACAGCTGGTGCAACTACTACAGTAAATAGCATTACGGCGGTAGGTACTTTGCCAAATCTTTCAACAACGGTTGAAGATGAAGTTCTTACGATTGGTTGGAACGCTGGAACACTTCCAACAAAAGGAAGTGATACAAGTGTTAAAATTGGTGATGCTGCTTATGATTTTACCGGTACTGCAAGCAGTGGTACTATTAGTGGTACGGCAGCTGCTCAAACATTTACGGGAACTGGAAAGGAACTTAAGTTTACCGGCAGTGCGGGGAATATATCTGTATCAGGCACTACAACCGGTTCTATATCACTCACAAAAAGTGCGGTAACCATAAGTCCTGCTGCAAGTGGAACACCAACATACACACCTGCCGGTTCAAATGCTTCTTCGTCTATTTCTGGATCTGCAAATATTACTGCTACTGGTAATGTTACGACTGCAACAACAGAAAATAAGACAGTTACAGTTTCTTAAATATTATAATTATATTTTTTAGAGTCGTCTTTATGGCGACTCTTTTTAAAATAAAAGAAAGGAGGGATCGTTTTGTCTAATAATAAGATTAGTCAAATAAAACTTCCAAATAATAATGAAATATACGATATTGAAGGGCGGAATGTTCAACGAATATCATGGAGTGATTATTCAAATCTTTCAGAGGAAGATAAAAAATCCAATACGGCTTATTACATTACCAATATTCCTTTAGATGAAGGTGGTTATAAACATGCAGAAGGCTCAGTTATATTAATAGACGATGGCAAGCTAAATGAACCACTAAAGGCTTGTACAGTTGATATAAACCCTGTGCAGAGTGGTAGTGGTACGCCATCTCCAAGTAACATAAGACCTATTAGTGGATGGACAGAGGCAAATATTACAGTTGCAGATGCGACAGTAAGTCCGACAGTTAGCAATACTTACAGCATAGAGTTTGAAGATAGTGGAAGTCCTTTAACTGTATACGGAGGACGGCTGAACGTAACGATAGGAGAGCTGACGGTTGACATGGTAAGTATTGATTTATCATCAATAAGTAGCTTCTCTTCGGATGCTGTTAATGCTAATGGCTTTATTAGATATAACTGTTTAGTAGATGATAAAGCGTTAAACTTTAACTTGTTGTGTAGCAAATTAGAGGTATCAAGTACAGTTGTACGTTCAAATACAGACACGGAAGAAATAAGCGGTTCATTGACTAATAATCGTTTTTATTTCTCAATAAATGCAGATAGATTAAGTGGTGATTTGTCAACAACAGCGGGGAGAAATCAAGCATTAAAGACATTGTTACAAACTGATGATATACAAGTGGTTTACGAACTCGCCACACCAACCGAAGTATCGCTAACCCCGACAGAAATCACTACTCTATATGGCAACAATGTCATATGGGTAGATAGCGGAGATATGGCGATTACATACACATACGAATCAAATAATCAAATTCGTATGGGCGATGAGATTTTTTCAGTTGGGTCAAATGCACAAACTATTTCCGGTCATACTGTATTAACCGATGTACCTGCGGATGCCGTATTTACTGACACTACTTATAGCGTCACTCCAGTTACAATTTCAACTGCACAAAAAGGATCAGATATTACTGTAGATGATATTACTGCTTGGAATGCGGGGAGTGTTACAACTGTTACCTATAATGAGACGACTCATTCTATAATTATTAATAACGGTGTTTTACCTTCTTTATCTTATACGGCTAAAAATGTCCCAAATATCACAACCGAAAATATTCAAGTAGTAAAAGATGTTAGCGTGGTAAATTCAAATATTACTGATGGATAGGAGGTTTAATATGGCATATGCAAACAATATAATCATAGATGGAACTCCTATAGAAATAAATGTTTCGACAATAAATGGGTTTACTGTTAATAAAAACGTGCCTGCAGATGCTGTTTTTAGTGATACAACATATACCGCTGGAACAGGTTTAAGCTTAACAAATAATACTTTTTCACATTCCAATAGTATAACTCCCGGAACTATTGGAAGTTCGACAGACACGAGTGGATTGGTCAATCTACATGTTCCGTATGTTAATTTTGACGCACAAGGGCATATAACTGGGGGTGGAAATAGGATACATACTGTTACGGGCTTTATTCAGAAAACTGGCGGAGTTGTTACAGGAAACATAAATCGCAAAAATTCAAACGTAACTATAGGAACTACGTCTAATAATGGCGTGGTTTCAGGTAACGAAGATGGTTGCTATGATTGTACAGATAGTAATGACGAATATTATGGTAGATTTTGTGGTAGAGCAAGTGACGACGGTAGTGTAACGGCTTTTATTGAGGCTCGCAATATGAAGACAGATGGCTCATTTGTCTCAAACAGATTAAGTATTGGAGTGAAAAAAGATGGTACTCGAACATTCTCCGTGTCGGATCCATCGAAGTTTCGAGAAGATTTAAACTTGCAAAAAGAAATTACTACAGAAACAAGTTCTACTGGAAACAATGGTTTTTCGCTTAAGAGATATGGAAAAGTTGTATCTATACAAGGAATAGGTATTACGGCAAACAATCGCGGCACTCTTCCATCGGGGTGGAGACCCGAAGAATTAACGAGAATTCCTTGTGTTGTTTTTAATGGTTCAAATTATTATTATGGATGGTTAGCACTGAATAATTCCAATGGTGCAATTACCGTTCATTATTTAAATGGAACTTCTGATAAAACAACAACCTCCGCATCTTATTCTATTCATGTTTCCGGAACATGGGAAATAATATAAGGGAGGTGTATTGTGATGGGTACTATCTCTCAAGTTACAATAGAAGGTATGGTTATTCAATTAGATGCGAAAAAAGTAAATGGATTTAATGTAGAAAAAGATGTTCCTTCAAATGCATTGTTTACCGATACAACATATAATGTTGGCGCAGGTTTAGAAATTCAAAATTCTCAAACTCAATCTGAGTATAATCTTAATTACACAATAGGGCATTCGAATAATATTTTTTCAGGAACGGCGGGAACTTCCTCTTCTACTAGTAGTCCTACAATTAGTGTTCCATATTTAAATTATGACAGCGAAGGACATATTATATCTGTCGGAAATCGAACTCATACATTTACGGGGTTTGTTTCAAATTCTGGCGGAACTTTTACTGGAGATATTTTAAGACAAAATTCCGCCATAACTCTTAACACAACTAATAATGGAGTGAATGAAACTGTGTTTACTTCGTGTGGAAAAACTCACGATAGTAATAATTTGGAATTTGCAAAATTAAATGTAGAGGCTTTTGATAATGGTGATATAGATATTTATTTGAAAGCGGATAATAAAACTGTAGGTGGAGTTTCTACTACTGGCAATTCATTGTTAGGTGTACATAAAGATGGTACGAGATATTATTACAACTCTTCTATAAAACACGGAACAATCTTAGCTGAGGATGTTAATGCTCAAGAAAAAATAATTACCAAAGAATATAATAGTGCTTCTGGAAGATATGGTAAAAGGTATGGAAATGTTGTTTTTATATATTTTGACAGTATGTTGGCATATGCTCCTGAAAATTTACCGACAGATCTTCGTCCAAATGAAACTGTAAGATTTCCAGTAACTGTAAGAAACAATGTATCTGATACATATTATAAAGGATATGTTGAATTATACAGTTCAGGATTTATTGCAATTTATTATATTAACGGAACTATTCGCTATAGGATAGATGACTCTTCAACTTCTAGACATTCCATCACGGGATCTGGAAGTTATATTATATAAAAATATAAGCAGGCTTAATTAAAAGTCTGCTTTTTTTAGTTTTGCCAAGAATACAAAATATTAACTTTTTAATGTTCTCTATTCTTGACAAAACAACCTGAAATTTTACGCCATTTTGACGCCATTTTGACGCCATTTTTTTAAAAACTTACGATAAGTTACGATAAGTTAATGGTTATCTATCTCCTTCTTCAAAACCCCTCAACTTCGCTGATTTAAAGGCTTTAAAGCGATGTTCTTCGATAGCAATTCTTATCTCTTTCATGAGTTTGTTATAAAAGTGCAAATTATGCAAGACACAAAATCTCATACCGAGCATTTCATCAGCCTTGAGAAGATGTCTGATATATGCTCTTGTATACTTTTTACATACCGGACAATCACAATCTTCTGCGATCGGTCTTGTGTCCAATTCGTACTTTTTATTTTTAATATTGATCTTACCCTGATTAGTATATAACTGACCATGTCTTCCGTTTCTTGTAGGATAAACACAATCGAAGAAGTCAACTCCTCTTTCAACAGCCTCTAAGATATTTGCCGGAGTACCGACCCCCATAAGATAAGTAGGCTTATCTTCAGGAAGATACGGAACAGTTACATCAAGAACATGATACATTTCCTCATGACTCTCGCCAACTGCAAGTCCTCCGATGGCATAACCCGGAAGATCGAGTTCTGTGATCATTTTAGCATGATCTATACGTATATCATCAAGGACACCGCCCTGATTGATTCCAAATAACATTTGTTCCTTATTGATGGTTCCTTCCATACTATTCAGTTCATTCATCTTATCGCGGCATCTTATGAGCCATCTGTAAGTTCTGGCAACTGATTTCTCAATATAAGATCTCTCTGCCTTTGCAGGTGGACATTCATCAAATGCCATAGCGATGGTTGATGCAAGATTGGACTGAATTGTCATACTCTCTTCAGGCCCCATAAATATCTTTCTTCCATCAACATGGGAGTTAAATGTAACTCCTTCTTCTTTGATATTTCTGAGCTTAGCAAGAGAATAAACCTGAAATCCGCCTGAGTCCGTAAGGATAGGTCTCTTCCAATTGGTAAATTCATGAAGACCACCAAGCTGCTTAACAATCTCATCTCCAGGTCTTACGTGAAGATGATACGTATTGCAAAGCATAACCTGTGTATCAATATCCTCTAAATCAGAGGTAGCCACGGCACCTTTAATTGCCGCGGCTGTCCCTACATTCATAAAAACCGGAGTCTGTATATCTCCATGTGGAGTTGAAAAAACACCTCTTTTCGCTTTTCCATCTTTTGTAATAAGTTTGTACATATTTAATGACCGGTCACAGTATATCCTAATACTGCATTTATCTCCATTTCGTTATATTGTCCCATATCATTCTGGCGATAAACGACTATCTTAACACTATCGCCTTCTTTTTGAGCTGCAATTAATTTTTGCAAATCCTCTACAGTATAAACTTCATTACCATTAAATTCAACTATAATATCACCTTCCTGGAGTCCCGCCTCTTTTGCAGGAGAGCCATTTTCTACATCTGATATGTAGATTCCGGTCGGAATTCCATAAATCTGTGAATATTCTTTATTGATATCTCCGCCAGATATACCAAGGTATACCTTTCCGTTAACGCCATTTATGATATTAGTGATAATATCCATGGCTCTTGAACTAGGTATGGAAAATCCCATTCCTTCTACCGTATTGTCAACATATTTGGCAGAATTAATTCCAATTACCTGACCCTTTGAATTAACAAGTGCACCACCACTGTTTCCGGGATTAATCGCTGCATCTGTCTGGATGAGAGAGCCGTCGAATCCATCAACTTTTCTCTCAAGAGCACTGATGTAACCTACTGTCACTGACTGACCGTAACCAAGTGCATTTCCTATAGCTATCACGGGCTCTCCGACAACAAGATCATCAGAACTGCCCACTGCAGCAACCTTGATTGCCTTTGCTGTCGACTCTTTCATATCGTCAAAATTGACTGTTACTACTGCAATATCGGCACTTTCATCATACCCCTTTACGCTGGCTTTAACGACTTCTCCGTCATTAAAACCTATATTGATAGAAGTAGCATCTTTAATAACATGATAATTGGTTGCTATAAAAAGCTGCTTATCATTCTTTCCAATGATTATGCCCGATCCTGCTCCCGGAACTTCCTGTTCGATCGACCTAAAGTAGTACTGATAGGTCGTTGTCGAAGTAGTCGTGATAGAAACTATAGATGGCTGGACCTCTGCTGCAATTTTTGCAACATCGTAATTTAGTGTTTGCGAAGTTTTCGACGTGTCTGACATAGTCTGTACTCCGACATTATCTGATTTCTCTATGGCTGAAATCGTGTTAACCTCAGGCTGTACTGCCTTATTACTTCCTCTATCAAGTAATCTGTTAACGCCATAAAATGAGCTGCCGGCTACTACGCCGAAAATGAGTGCTGCCGCAACCAGTTTGACACCCCCATGCCTCTTACCGGTATCAGAACTATTCTCCTTTCTTTTTTTAACCGGCCTTCCGGGTTGCTGTAACATAACTCTTTGTTTGAAATCTGCCGCTTCTAACGGCTGATTAGACACAACTCCTTGTCTTCTACCTGCCGGCCCTTCCGGCTGTGTAGACATAAAACTTTGTCTTGTATTCGCCGGCCCTTCCGGCTGTGTAGACATAAAACTTTGTCTTGTATTCGCCGGCCCTTCCGGCTGTGTAGACATAAGACTTTGTCTTGTATTCGCCGGCCCTTCCGGCTGTGTTGATATAAATCTTTGCCTCAAATCTGCCGGCTCTTCCGGCTGATTCGACAAATGGTTCACCCTCTGATCAAAACCATTTTGAAATCCGGATACGTTAAAACTTTCCGGATTTGTCTGGTTAACTGCATGCATATTATTATTCCCTTGATAGAAAAATCCACTTTCTCCACTTTCTACCATATCATTTGGTCCTTTAGTACCAAAATCCTTTTGCATGAAAACCATCTCCTTATCAAATTTTATAAGTGAATATTAGTCTTTTATTGTGTTTATTTTGTGTTCGCTTTGTTTCTTTTTTTTGAACATTTCATGTTAATTTTATCACAATCAATACCTGAAAAAAATCCGTGAAATTCTAGTATATTGCTGCCCTTTTTTCTTGCATATATCGTAATTATTTAATAAAATGAATACAGATTTTTCAGCGGTGGATTTTTGTCGGATCAGAGAAACCGCCGTGAATGGGAGGACGACCATGTTCAGAATTTGGGGAAAGCTTTTTAAGGATAATCATATGATCAAGGACACTGTTGTGGTCATTGATGATCCAACCCTTTCAAGAACAAAAAAAGTTTATAAAGCACTGGACGAGATCTGCTACGAATTCGATCTTTCCAGACCAATCTGGCTTAAGGCCAATCAAAATGATTTCATCAAACTTTCCCGCACCAGATTTACTTCGGATAGTTTTGTCGAGTCCATCGATTTTGATTATCTGGATTTTCAGGTGATTGAGGAAGATTGTATTTATTAATATATAGGGGAACACTATGTTAAAAGTATCTGACCTGTCTCTCAGTTATAAAAAGAAAAATGTTATAAAAAATGCATCATTCGAAGTTGCTGAGGGAAGCATCATCGGCCTGCTTGGTTCAAACGGTTCAGGAAAGTCAACTCTTCTTTCTGCCATAGCCGGTATCAAGAAGCCGGATTCAGGAAATATTTCCATAAATGACATTAATTTAAATGATAATCCAACTGCATATAAGAAAATGTTCGGCTATGCAACTCAGGAGAATCCTCTTATCGAAGAGCTTACCGGAATGGATAATCTCTTGGTGTGGTCTCCATATAAAAAAGATGAGATACAGAAGATAATAAGCGCACCTCCACTTTCCAATCTCGGTGTGCACAAATTCCTTGATAAAAAAGTCAGCAGCATGTCCGGCGGTATGAAGAAACGACTCGCTCTTACCTCCATACTTATGAGTGACCCAAAGGTTCTTCTTATGGATGAACCATTTTCAGCACTTGATATGGTTGCACGATATGATATCATGGAATATATTATCGCATTTAAAAATGCAGGTGGAACAGTCATCATAGCTTCACATGAAGATATGGTTTTAAAAGCATGCGACAAGGTTTTATTTATCAATAAAGGCATTGTTCGTCCGGCAGTAACTAATGATGATTTTGACTTTATAGATATCTTAAGGAGTAGCCTTGAAAATGAAAGATAGATTCTTCCGATTATTACATGCTGATTTTAAAAGAGCAGTCCGGATCATTCCCGGAATATTTATAACTGCTCTTATTTTTGCGTGTGTTTCATGGATCTTACTCATTTATTCAGATAATCTGATATATAGTAAGGATATTTTTTCTCACGTATCAGTAGGTCTGTATATCCCCGAAAATAATTCATACAATAATCTTGCAGTTAACTTTGCCCAGAACATGGACAGCGTCAAAGAATCGCTGAATATAATTCAGGTGACCGATGTTGAAGAAGGTAAAATGCTTATAAAAGACAACAAAATCATTGCCCTGATCGTTATTCCGGCAAATTTTGCAGACGGTATCACCTCCGGTGATAACCCACAGATTGAATTATATTTCGGAGAAAATGTCAGCCTCGAGGAACATCTTGTAAATGATATGATAGCCGTTGCCTCAGATCTTCTGGGTACGGCTCAAACTTCATATAAAGCATTTTATCATGCTGCCATTTTACAGCATGACAAAAAATATGTTAAAGATGCGTCAGATAAACTGGATGAAGCAAACCTCACATATGTTGCGGGAAGAATGAATATTTTTGAAGTCAAAAATATCAATTCAAATTCCGCACACAATCTTCGTGAAACACTGACAGCAACATTTTTACTGGCAATCTTTACCTTAATGTGTTTCCTTCTTACTCCATTTTATAAAGGTCATAATAAAGCATTCATCATGCGATATTATAAAGAAGGCGGCAGTAAATGCAGCTTACTTATTTCCAAAGCAATCTGCGGAACATTTCTGATATACCTTGTTTACATAATGATATTTATACTGCTTCTTGTCGGGGGAACTTCTCCTAACATTACTTCAGTTATCACAATGATTCCGGTTGCAGCATTTTCTGCTACTATAACATTACTTTTTTCCGAACTGATAAAATCCGAGCATCTGGTAAATACACTTTTATTTATCTCGATAATTCTTTTGATTTATCTTGCAGGTGGTGTGATTCCTCCGTTGCTCATGCCAAGATTTTTACAGAGTGCCGTGAAGTTTAATCCTATTTATCATCTGCTCAAATATATTTTATGGGCAATTTACTAATGTAAGAAGTATATGAACCGACCGAGAAAGGACAAATGTATGAGATTACTTATTAACAGATTATATGTCATGCTTAAGAGGACTATGATACAGCCTCTTTATATTGTCATGCTTGCAACTCTCATCACCCTCTCGGTTGTATATGTAAACATCCCTTCAAAGGAAAAATCCTTATACATTCCGGCAGTCATTTATAATATGGACGACTCGGAATTATCAAAAGAATTTAATGAAGAGATTTCCGAAATGACTTCTATCTATCATTTTTATTTTGTATATTCAGAAGATGAAGTTATAAATGATGTTCTCAGTGAGAAAGCCAATGTTGGATTTATAATCCCTAAGGGATTTTTTGATGACTGTATATCTCTTAATACTTCTAATAAAGTCATCGAATATACAACAAACTCTTCCAGACTTCCTACCGTTGCAAGAGAGATTGTATTCAGCCAGCTTTTTGATGAGATTGCTCCTTTAATTTATAAATCACATTATGCATCATCTGTAAAAAGTTATTACAAGAAAACTCTTGATAAAAATGAACTTGCAGAACTTAGAGAAACATTTAATTTAAATGCTGATGAAGTATTTTCAACCTATCAGCAAAATAGTTCTGTTTTCAAGAATGTAGAAGAAAATAAATCAAATTATACTGAACTTACCGAAGTGACAAAAACTGAGTTACCTATCAGAAAAATTGCAGCTTTATTCATCTTTGTTGCATCTCTTATAGGTACCTCCGCTTATCTTACGGATAAAGAAAAGAAAATTTATATGAGAGCAAGTAAAAAGGACCGTTTCATGCTCCGCATCTCTCATATCACCGCTTCTTTACTTCCTATATCACTCACTTCATTTATATGTCTTCTCCTTATAAAAGAAATGCACCCTGTAACACTTCTGTTCAGGATGCTTATCTATGTTGCTGTTGTCGGATTATATTCCGTAATCATCAGCCTCATATTAAATTCTAATCGTATATTCTATAAAGTACTTCCGGTTCTTCTGATACTTACGCTCGTATTCAGCGGAGTATTCTTTGACATCGGAAAATATAATTCATTTATAAGAAATATATCGCTTTTCTTCCCGCCATATTATTTCTAAATAAATAATTATCTATACATATCTTCAACCATTGTTATAACTGCCCTGGCGGAAGTGGCTTCGGTTATCTCTTTGGCGAAGCTGTCCTTCTCTTCAAAAGGAACATAAATAATCTCTGATACTTTGTCTGTGAAGATCGGAGCTTCTGTTTCATACCCCTTATTCATGACAATATAATTGATCCTTCCCACATCAGTGTAATCGATTTCAATCTTTACTGCCATGATATGCATTACTGTATGGATCACAGAGGCATCAATCGCTTCTTTTGCAGCATCGGTATAGGCTCTTACCAGTCCGCCGGTTCCCAGAAGAGTACCGCCAAAATATCTGGTAACAACTATCACTATATTATTTACTTCTGCTCCTCTTATCACATTTAATATAGGCAGTCCCGCTGTACCCTGAGGTTCTCCGTCGTCGGAAAATCTTTCAAGGATACCGCTCCCTTCATTTGTGCGAATAGAAAAGGCAAAGCAGTTATGCCTTGCCTGATAATGCTCTTTTTTTATACTTTCTATGAAAGAATAAGCTTCTTCTTCACTACTGACAGGCTTTGTTACGCCTATAAATCTGGACTTTTTTTCAACTATCTCTCCGCTTCCACCTTCACGAAGAATTTTATATTCATTATCCAAATCACAATCTCCGTATATTATTATTTCAGAAGTTTCTTAAGTTCATCCATAAATGTATTCACATCTTTGAATTCTCTGTAAACTGATGCAAATCTTACATATGCAACTTTATCGAGATCCTTGATTCTGTCCATAACGATCTCTCCAAGTTCAGAGCTGTCAACCTCAAGCTTCTCGAGGTTATAAAGATCATTTTCAATCTGATTAACACAGTTCTGAATCTGACTTGCTGATACCGGTCTCTTATGGCATGATCTGAGGATACCTTCTTCGAGCTTGCTTCTGCTGTAAGCTTCTCTTGTCTTATCCTTTTTGATGATCATAATAGGAATAGTCTCGACTTTTTCGTATGTAGTAAATCTTTTACCGCAAGCATCGCACTGCCTTCTTCTTCTGATAGAGCTTCCATCATCTGCAGGTCTTGAGTCGATAACTCTGGTATCTTCTTCATTACAATAAGGACACTTCATATTTTACCTCCTGGTTTGACTTTATACCTTCTCTATGATATAGCCTTCATTGGGCATTTCTTCTCACATAAACCACAGTTTACGCACTTCTCATAATCTATCTTAGGAAGATTTCCATTCATTTCTATCGCTTCTTTTGGACATGACTTAACGCATAATGTACATCCGATACATCCGGCAGAACAAACATCCTTAACATCTAAGCCTCTGTCTTTATTGTTACACATTATTATATGTGTTTTATTATAAGGTATCATTTTTATAAGATGTCTTGGACAAATCTCCACACACTTCATACATGCTTTACATTTGTCCTTGTCTATAACAGCGACACCATCAACTATATCTATCGCACCAAACTCACATACCTTCTTACATTCTCCATATCCGAGGCATCCGTATGTACATGCCTTAGGTCCCTTATTCGGAGCATTTGAAGCTATGATACATGTCTTAGGTCCAACATAATTATAAAGTTCTTTTGCTTTGTTACAGTCGCCTTTACATTTCACAACCGCAACCATTTTAACGCTCTGTCCAACTTCGCCTCCAACTATCTTGGAAATTTTTTCAGCTACCGCATCTCCTCCAACAGGACAAGAATTAACAGGCGCTTTCCCCTCAGCGATCGCTTTGGCGAGACCGTCACATCCAGGAAATCCGCAGGCACCGCAGTTATTGCCCGGAAGAGCCTCTCTTACTGCAGCTTCTGTTTCACTGGTTTCAACTTTAAATATTTCACTGGCTTTACCAAGGAGTATTCCGACAAGGATTGCCACTCCCGCAATAATACCGGCTGCTATGAGAATATGTATATAATTCATTTATATACCTCCCGAATAGTTCTTATAAAAGTCCTGAAAATCCGCTGAACGCAAGGGCCATAAGACCTGCCGCAAGAAGGATCATCGGTCCTCCCTTAAAGGCTTCAGGGACATCATTATCCTCTGTCTTCTCTCTGATGCTTGCCAGTATTACTATTGCTATGGCAAAACCTACAGCTGAGAACATTCCGTTTAATATACATCTCGCAATTGAAAGCTTATTCTGAACATTGCTGATAGCAATTCCAAGAACCGCACAGTTTGTCGTTATAAGCGGAAGATAAACTCCAAGCGCTTTATATAAAGATCTGACTTTCTTCTTAAGAAACATCTCTACAAACTGAACAAGTCCCGCAATGATAAGAATAAATGCTATCGTATTGAGATATTCAATCTTTAAAGGAACAAGTACATGATAGTAAATGATACTTGTTACTGTCGATGCAAGTGTCATAACGAATATAACAGCCGCACCCATTCCCGCTGCAGTTTTTGTATTCTTTGAAACTCCTATAAATGGACAGAGTCCCTGGAACTGTACGAGAACAACATTATTGATCAAAGCTGCAGATACAGCAAAAAGAAATATATTCATATGCTACACCTGCCTTTCTTTATCTTTCTTTAATTTACCTGTAGATGACTTGGCATTATCCTTATCATCTTTCTTTTTATCATCATTTACTGCAAGGACATCTGTCTTTGCTTCAGGATCGTTATCATCCATCTTGGAATCCTTATCAGAAACCTTAGACTCATCAGCCTTTTCATCATTTTTTTCGTCCGACTTATTGTCCGGCTTATTTTCTGATTTATTTTCTGACTTATCATCCTGTTTATCATTATCCTTCTTTTCGGAAGAATTTGTTTTATTATCTTCAGAATCCTTCTTAACAGGTTCTGCTGCCTGTGCATTTGCTCTTTTATCAGCACATTCCTTCATAAGCTTCTCAGCTTCTTCAGGACTTACCTTCTTGCCTGCACATGCAAAATTCGTACATCCTTCACATCCATCGATGCGGCGTAAATTAGGCTTTGTACCATTTTTCTTAGCTTTCTTGATGGTCATTCCATTTATGAATGCAATGATAAATGCCAATACAAAGAATGCACCCGGGTTCATGGCAAAGATTCTTATAGGATCAAAAAGATCTGCTGTTACTTTTATTCCGAATAAAGTTCCTGCACCCAGAAGTTCTCTGATCATACCGATAACAGTAAGACCGAGTGTAAATCCAAGTCCCATACCGATTCCGTCAAATATAGACAGAAGAACTTTATTCTTACCTGCATAACTCTCAGCTCTTCCGAGTATTATACAGTTAACAACAATAAGTGGAATGAATACTCCAAGACTTTCATATAAGCCCGGAGTATATGCCTGCATAACAAAGCTTACAACTGTTACAAATGAAGCGATGATGGTTATATATGCAGGTATTCTCACCTTATCCGATATAAGATTTCTAAGCATGGAAATGAGCATATTACTCATAGTAAGTACTGCAAGAGTTGCAATACCCATTCCAAGTCCGTTTATAGCAGTCGAAGTAACTGCGAGTGTCGGACACATACCGAGCATCTGTACAAATGTCGGATTTTCTTTAATTATTCCGTTATATAATCTCTCCCAGTATTTCTTCATTACTTAGCACCTCCCCATGTTTCATTTGCATAGTTAAGCGCTTTATTAACTGCCTTTGTTACAGCGTTTGAAGTAATAGTTGCACCTGAGATTGCTGTTATCTCTTCATCAGATCCGGCAGGGTTCTTGGTTACAACATAATTCTTAACATTCTTGCCGATATACTGCTTAAGGAATGAAGGATCATCCTTAGCTTCCATACCAAGTCCGGCTGTCTCACTTATCTTAAGAACAGATATTCCTGTTATCACGCCGTCATTCCCAACAGCAACTGCCATCTGGATATCACCGCCATAACCTTCATGAGAAGTGATTATAATGATATGTCCTGCTGTATTTCCATCAGAAGATTTAGCATCCCAGATTTCATCTATATCAGCTTTAGCCGCGTAGATATCTTCAGCTTTATCATTTGCATCACTTATATTTATTTCCTTATTCTCTACATAAGAATCAGCCTCAGGGAAAATCTTTGTAAATGATTCCTGCTTATTCTTATCAGCTGTTTCTGCAATCGGTTTCTTTGTAAGATCATAGACTGCTCCAAGAAGAAGTCCTGCGAAAAGACCGATAATACAAATTGAAATAATGATATATGCAAGACTGTTCTTTTTCTTTTCTGAACGTTCTGCCTTATCCTGCAACTTTTTATTCCTGATCCATTCTTCAGCCTCTTCTGCTGTAAGACCTTCAGGCATTCCGATATTTTCATTACCCGGAATATTCTCTCTTCCACCTATGAATCCAAGATTCTCTGAAAGAGGCTTTTCATCATAACCTTCACCGAATGACTTAGGTTTTGTAACCATTTCGATAAGCGGTACAAGAAGGTTTGAAATGATTATGGCATACGAAACGCCTTCTGCACTTCCTCCGTAAATTCTGAGAACAAATGTAAGAAGTCCGAGGATAATACCAAATATAACCTTTCCGGATGCAGTAATAGGTGATGTCACATAGTCAGTCGCCATGAAAAATGCACCGAGCATAAGTCCACCACCAAAAAGATGTCTTGTAAGATAAAGACCTGCGTCCGAAAGTTCCATATGCTTACTCATTATAGCATAAAGGAAAATGCAGATTGAGAAAGTGAAAATATAATAAAATGGAATTCTTAAACTGATAACTTTCTTGATAAGAAGGTACAGCGCTCCGATAAGAAGTGCCGCTGCCGATGTCTCTCCTATAGTTCCTGCTTCATTTCCAAGGAACATCGAAAGTATGCTAGGAGCCTTACCTCCGTTCTTTAAAATAGTAAGCGGTGTTGCAGTTGTAACTCCGTCATAGACAAATGAAGTCATTCGTCCTGCGAAAGACATTACAAGAAAACATCTTGCAGCAAGGGCCGGGTTCATAAAATTCTGTCCCAAACCACCAAAAAGCTGTTTAACGACTATTATTGCAAATGCACATCCAAGGATTGCCATCCAGATTGGAAGCGTCGGTGGAAGGTTGAGTGCAAGAAGAAGTCCTGTTACAGCTGCCGAAAGATCCTTAACCGTAAGCTTTTTCTTAAACCAATATTCCGAAAGTGCTTCGAATGCAACGCACGAAACCATGCATACCATGATCAAAAGATATGCATCAAATCCGAAATTGATTATTCCCATTATAGCGGCCGGAATGAGTGCGATGATCACATCACCCATTATAGCCGTTGTAGATGATTTATCCCTTATATGAGGGGATGCCGATATATTTACCAAGTCTTTATTCATTCTCCCCTCCTACTTTTTCTTATTCGCAAGAAGAGCTTTTCTCGTTCCTGCTATTGTCTGTGTCAAATGTCTCTTTGCAGGGCAAACATAAGAACAGCAACCGCATTCGCAGCATTCCATTCCGCCTGCATCCAGGAATTTCTCGTATCTGCCATGTTCAGCATAATCCGCTAAAATATTAGGCATAACTCTTCCCGGGCAAATAGATACACATCTTCCGCACTTGATGCATGATGACGGCTCAAGTTCAGCAACCTCATCCTTTGAAAGCGCAAGTATAGAAGATGTTCCCTTTGTTATAGGAATATCGAGAGAAAATATCGCTCTACCCATCATCGGTCCACCGGAAATAACTTTTTCCGGTTCAACCTTATATCCGCCGGCAGCCTCGATAAGTTCTCTGTAAGATGTTCCGAGAGGCACAATGAAGTTGCCCGGCTCAGCAATCGCATCACCGGAAACCGTCACAACTCTTGAAATAAGCGGCCGCCCCTCAATAACAGCTTCATATATCGAAATGATAGTATCCACATTATTTACAATAACGCCTGCATCAGCAGGAAGCATTTTGGAATTAACAAATCTTCCTGTAGAAGCATAAATAAGCTGACGCTCTGCACCCTGAGGATATTTTGTTTTTAATTGTCTTACAGTGATATTCGGAAGATCCTTTGTCATTTCCTTAAGGATCTTGATAGCCTCCGGTTTATTGTCTTCTACAGCAATAATACCTCTGGCTCTATTGAAAAGATTTACCACAATCTGAAGTCCGAGTATCAGTTTCATAGGTTCTTCTATCATTCTTCTGTAATCGGAGGTGATGTAAGGTTCACACTCTGCTCCGTTCACGATTATGGTATCAATGTCAGCTTCATTCTTTGGTGAAAGCTTAACATGTGTAGGAAAGCCTGCTCCGCCCATTCCGACGATGCCCGCTTCTTTGATAATATCTATAACATCTTCTCTGTAGAGAGTTTCAAGATTTTTGATATTCTGAGAATAATCCATTTCTTCAAAGAAATGATCATTATCGATGATTATTGAATCAACTTTATTTCCACCGGGAGTAAGACGTTTTTCAATAGCCTTAACTGTTCCGGATACTGTTGAATGAACGTTTGCAGAAACAAATCCCGTTGCTTCTGCTATCTTCTGTCCCGCAACAACTTTGTCGCCCTTTTCCACAATAGGTTTTGCAGGGGCGCCAATATGCTGGCTTAAAGGAAGAACTATCTCTCCCTTAGGAACATAAACTTTTATCTCTTTATAATTTGAAAGCTTTTTGCCGCCATACGGATGAATTCCACCCTTAAACGTAAAAATCGCCACTTATCCCTTACCTCTTTCGTTAATCTCAACTGATATTCTACTATATGACATTCTATAATACAACTTCATTTGTTTTGCTTTTTTATGTCATTTCAATTAAATTTTTTATATTTTTTCTATCACTATTCCGGAGATGATACCGACAATCATTCCGGAGATTGCTCCCACTGCCAGAAGAACCCCGAGATAGTATAAAAGGCTCATATTTCCAATCATAAATGCAGCCACAAGAATCTGCCCGAGGTTATGGAATATCCCTCCGATAACACTGACTCCTGTTTTTCCGAAAATAGGAAGTTTCATCGCCAGATACATAACGATCACGGCAAATATGAACCCTGCCGCACTATATATTATCATCACCGGATTTCCGAAAAGCAGCGACGAAAGTACAATTCGGGCAAGTGCTATAAATATAGTATCTCTGAGACCAAGTTTATATAAAGAATAAACCGTAACTATATTTGACAGCCCTATCCTTACTCCCGGCACGGCTGCGAAGACCGGTATAAAACTTTCAATATATGAAAGTACCATCGCAAGAGCGATAAGCGCTCCTCTATATGCTATTTTTTTATTTTTACTGAGAGTAGGCTTGCTACTTTCACTTTCTCCCATGATTTAATCCTCCGGAACAATGTCATTCGATAACTTCAACGATAAGCCTATGAGGCAGACAAATGATGGTCTCTCCGGTCTTACTTATCTTACCCTGCTTCACACAAAGTCTGTCCGGACAGTCCGCTTCTTTGATATAAGCCTTATTATTTTTCACAACTACGGTATTAAATCCGCCATTATATCCATCAAATGAATATTCTTTATCCTCTTCAAGTGATGCCACAAGCACGACTTTCCCATCAATACTTACCTTTATCCTCTTACCTTTATGCATAAATGATCTCATCATAATTAATAAGATCACTCCGAATAAAACGGCAGAAATCATCAAAATGACATCACCCTTAGTGATCAGTTTTTTTTTCATATTCAACCTATTCTTCCACAAATCTGTCTTTAAGACCGTCGGTTACGGTAATATTTCCTTTATCATCTATAAAGATTGCTTCTGCATTATACATTTCCAGAAGCTTCTCTGATCTTTCCTTACCCAGTATAAAGCATGCAGTTGAAAGTCCGTCACTGATCAGACCGGAATATTTCGGCTGAATGCATTTTTCATCGCATACTATTGTAACTGAAACAAGTCCTGACTCTGCCGGAAATAAAGTCGCAGGATCAATGATATGATGATATCTTTTCCCATCTTTATCTATGTATTTCTCATAACTACCTGATGTAGAAATGCATACCTTATCACTGCCTGAATGGACTTTTATATATCCAACCAGATCATTCATCTCACCCTTTGGATCTCTGATACCTATCTTAAAATCAGAATTATCTTTTTTAGATCCATGAACCATAATGCTTCCACCGACAGAAAGGACAACACCTGTATTACCATCAACAAATTTATCTTCATAAACCTTATCCAGTGCATAGCCCTTACCTACAGAACCGAAGTCCATTTTTACTCCATCCAAAGTTACAGCTTCTTTATCTTCATCGACTGTAATCTTCTTATATCCTGTTTCTAAAGCGGCTTTTTCCAGCTCACTTTTATCCGGAACCTTATAATCTTCGGCACTTCCGCTATATCCTTCTATCCCCCATTCATCAAGAACAGGTCTTAAAGTGATATCAAGAGCGCCTTCACTGTCATCACAAAGCTTTAATATCATTTTCGTAACTTCTGTTATTTCTTTCTTATCAGCCGGATCAACTTTATCCAGAGAAGGATCGTTTTTATTGATTTTGTAAATAAGGCCGTTTTCTATTCTCCAGGAAATCTTCTCATCTGTTGCATGAACCGATTCAAATATTCTTTCCGCCTTTTCTTTTACTTCTTTATCAGCCGCACCTCCGGCACCGCTTTCAAAATCTCCATATAACGTAAGAGTTATCTCAGTTCCCATAGCAAAATCATGAGTGGTATATGAATCCATCCCATTACTGTAGCTTCCTACTTCTTCTTTATTTGAAGAGCGGTTTTTATATATAACAAAGCCCACAATGAGAGCTATACTTGCTGTAAATAAAATGATCAGTCCTATGATCGTTCGTTTATTATTTTCCATTTTTCAATCATTTCCAAATTTATATATTAAACTTTTTTATAAACGGTATTATATTCGTAAAACAACCTGCCTATTGCTATGAATGCATGTCTAAAGGCTCGTGTCTATACGTATGCCATTTTATAATAAACCCGGTCGTTTCTTCAACTTTTTTAATCACTCAAAGTGCATTCCGACTACATTATTTTCATATCAATATAAAACGGACCGGAACTCTTACAAGTTTCCGGCCCGCGTAACGCATCATCAATTATTCAATATATAATATTCACTTACAAGGAAAACAAGGAAAATAATACTGAAGACTGTAAATGTCAGAATATATTTTCCCTTCCTATTTCCTTTTACACGTCCATAAAGTTTAAATGATATAAGACTCGCCATCGATGCAATAAGTGTACCGAGCCCACCAAAATCCGCTCCGATACAAACTGCTTTATAATTTGTTGTCATACCTGATATAAGTATGGTTGTCGGTACATTATTTATGAACTGACTTGTGATCAGTGTTGTTTCAAATTCTCTGCCTGCAACAATATTTGAAAGGAATTCATTTACGACATCCACTCTTTTCATATTTCCAACAAATATAAACAGAAATAAAAATGTCAGCAGCAGGAAATAATCCACTTCCAAAAGATTTTTTCTGTCAAATATGATAACAGCAACAATAACTATCCCAAGTACCAGATAGTATGGTAAAACTCTTAACACAACCGTAAGGCTGAGAACGAAAAGAACGAGATAAATAATTGTTCTTAGCGGCGTCTCATATCCGGGTTTGTAATCTTCCTTGTGACTTCTGTTGATCTTTTTATTTCCTGTAACAAGACAGGTCATGACTACAAGGATCACAAATGCAAGCAATGTATAAGGAAGCATCATTTTTACAAATGCAACCGGATGGAAATGAGCCAGATCATATAAGAATAAATTATGCGGATTTCCTATCGGTGTCAGCATACTTCCAAGGTTAGCTGCAATAGTCTGCAGAACAATTATAGGAATCAGATACCCATCCTGTCCTGCCATGCAAAGCACCTCAATCGCGAAAGGCACAAATGTTATCAGCGCAACATCATTTGTAATAAACATCGAAAATAAGAAGCAAAGAAGCACCAGCACCAATCCTAAAACTCTTAATTGAGATACTTTATCGAGAAGATTTTTGGCTATCTTCCTGAAAAAACCCTGTCCGCTAAGTCCCGACATTATTATCATAAGAGAAAGCAGGGTTCCGAGAGTTTTGAAATTAATGTAGTCTAAGTATTGCTTATCAAACGGTACAAGAAAAACCGACATTACAGCAAGAATAAATGAAACCATTGTAACCGGTTCATTTTTAAATAAATTCTTTATAACACGGAGCATGATATTTCTTTTCTCCTACAGTTTTCTGGAAATGTCTGCGCAAGCTTCCATAGCTTCGATAAGGCTGCTTCTGAATCCTTTATCTTCAAGAACTCTGACAGCTTCTATTGTTGTTCCTGCAGGTGAGCAAACCATGTCCTTTAATTCTCCAGGATGTTTGCCTGTTTCAAGAACCATTTTTGCACTACCGTACACTGCCTGAGCAGCAAATTTATATGCTTTATTTCTTGGCATGCCGAGTCTTACTGCTCCATCTGCCATAGCTTCTATCATCATAAATACATATGCAGGCGAACTTCCGGAAACAGATACAACAGCTTCCATGATCTTTTCAGGAACAACTTCTGCTTCTCCAAACGAAGAAAGGATCTTCATAACTTCTGCAAGCTCTTCCTCTGTTACTTCATCGCTAGGACTAACTCCTGTCATTCCCTCACCAACAAGAGCAGGTGTATTAGGCATAGTTCTAACTATCTTGAGCTTCTTTCCGAAAGCTTCATTGAACCAGGCAATAGTCTTTCCTGCAACGATTGAAATAATAAGTTTATTCTCATCAACCTGATCTTTAAGTTCTGCAGCTACTGCAGGGATAACCTGTGGCTTAACAGCAAAAAGGATGATCTCAGCCTTCTCAACAACTTCCTTATTGTCTGCAGTTACAGCGATACCAAAGCTTTCCTTTGCTTTATTTCTCTCTGACTCAACAGGTGAAGAACAGATGATATCATTTTTACCTAATATCTCTTTCTTTATAATCCCTCCAATTATGGCGCTTGCCATATTTCCTGCACCTATAATACCAAGTTTCATTTCTGTATCCTCCTGGAATAAATATTATTTATCTATATTTCCGCAAATAATGTGGATAATATTTAAAGTTCAAACTGATCAAAGAAATCTGTCTCTGCCGGCTTATTTTGCTCATTCCAGCAAATAAATACAGCCTTCATTTCCGGATGTTTATCTCCCAGATCATTTAATGTATCATAAAAATTTTCATCATTCAGACAACCGATTTCTACATATAATTCATAGTACTTTTTCTCGTGTCCGAATTCTTCTTTAAGTACCTGCCAGCTTTCATCTGAATCACAACCAACCGAATGATCTCTTAAATAATCCTTCAACTGATTCTCGGTTTTTTCTTCTATTCCTGTGTTATAAAGCAGTCTCAGAAATGCCAGCCTTACTTTTTCTTTTCTCTTATTTCTTATAAAGCTTTCAAGAGTACAATCTATATCTTCTTCGCCGCAAAGAATAAGCTCAGTGTGTCCTTCTTCATCATCTTCTTCAATAAATGATATTATCTTATGATCAAATCCTTTAAACCACTCATCTCTGCCGGCTTCTTTGATATTCAGAAGAAAATCCGCCTCTTTAAGATTAATGGCACAAGCAAGCAGTCTTGCTGTATCTTCCTTTTCCTTATCATTCATTGAAATGAATTTTTTATCAGGATAATCTTTCCTGCTCCTTGGCATAATTTTGACCAGTTTGCTGTCTCCAAGGAAAGGTGAACGTCCCATGGCAAGAGTTCTCTTCGGGATCTCAACCTCAGTAAGCATTTTGCAATATGAAAAGCACCAATCAGAAAGTTTCTTTATATTATCCGGCAGGACAACCCGCCTTAAACTCCTCGTATTCATAAATGCTTTTTTATCTATCGTTCTTACTTTGGCATCCTCAATAGTTTCCGGTATCTCAAGCACTTCATCATCCCCTGAGTAGGACGTAACAGTTACCGAATTATCTTTAATTGTATAATATAATTCTCCCTTGGGAGTTTTGAATATATTATCCTGCATATTACCTCATCTGGTTATCAATATTTTAGATTTCAAGTTCCAGGATTTCCTGCTTAATGGCATCCTGTCTCTCTGAGATCATCAAAGTTTCACTCGCTCTAGTATAATCCTCAGAACCGAACTGTGCAATAAATCTTGAACTATTTTCGTTAACAGTCAGTTCTGTCACAAGAAGAAGCATTTCATTTCCTTCTTCAAATGCCTTGCCCACATACTCAAATAAATTATGAAGTCTTGCTTTTACATTAGAAACGCTCTCTTTCATTTCAGCAACTTCATCATCAAATCCGGCCTTAACCACTGCAAATGCGTCATTTACATCTTTATTTTCATTTCCTTTTTCAACAAGGATCTTTATGCTGTTACTGAAGAATTCGATAATCCTTCTAAATCTATACTTGTCTTTATCAGAAAGTGAACTTGCCTTCGCCAGATTATCTTTACGTTTCTTCTGGCCATCCACAAGTTTTTCCATAAAGCTTATCATTTCTGTTGTATCATTTTTCTCTGCAATATTTGTCTTCAGAGCCTTCAAGAGTTTAAGGAGTTCTGTCAGATATTCTGATGTTTCCATCACATCTTTTATTTCAGAAATAACCTTATCCATGAGCATACCGAGAACCGAAAGTCTTTCGTCAAATCCGGCTTTATTTCCTCGGATATATGCGGTTTCAGGCGCATTTCCGCTCAAAATGTCATCCAGCCTGTAATCCTTTTTGTATTTATTGTAAAGATCATAATAAGCCGTGAATTCTTTGACAATCTTATTATTTCTGATGTACTGCCCAACGAGTGTTTCATCAACAGGAAGATTCTTCTCATTATAGAGATTAAGAATTGTCGAAAGGTCCTCCCATCCTCTGGCAGTAACATAAGAACGGCCATTTACCGTCATTTCCATATGGTAGAAGAAATCCTTATGAATCTCCAGGAAGCTGGTTATCTCGCTTCTGACATTATGTTCTCTTGCATATTTCTTCCATGTGTCGTAATCAGCCTCAACAGTAAGAACCTTCAATCTGTCCATGGTAACAACATCAAACTCGCGAACGCTCTTATTGTATTCCGGAGGATTTCCGGCCGTAACTATAACCCAACCGTCCGGAACTTTATGCTTTCCAAATACTTTATACTGAAGGAATTGAAGCATTGAAGGCGCCAGAGTTTCCGACACGCAATTGATCTCGTCCAGGAAAAGTATACCTTCTTTTACGCCCGATTCTTTCATAACCGAATAAATAGATGCTATAATCTCACTCATCGTATATTCAGAAACATCATATTCCATTCCTTCATATGTTTCATGCTTTATAAACGGAAGCCCAAGAGCCGACTGCCTTGTGTGATGTGTCATAGAGTATGAAACAAGCGCTATCCCAAGCTCCGAAGCCACCTGCTCCATTATCGCCGTTTTTCCTATACCCGGCGCACCCAAAAGAAAAATAGGTCTCTGTCTCACAACAGGAATTCTGTATTCGCCCCATTCATCTTTAAGAAGATATAAACTAACATCGTTCTTTATATAATTCTTAGCCTGATTTATATTCATCTATTCATTCTCCCGTAATCTAATTTACTATTTCTTGCTTAAATCTCCTGTTTGCTTACTGATATTCCATCATTTCCGAGGAATCCATTATGTTTTACTCATCGGCGCCATATAATTTCCGCATGAATTATTAGCACACTATTCGTGATCATCCCTGTTGTTCCAGTTATTATCCTGATTGTTGTACTGGTTGTTATACTGGGTGTTGCCCTAGTTGTTGCCTAGTTGTTGTACTGCTTGTTGCCCTGGTTGTTGTACTGCTTGTTGTACTGCTTGTTGTACTGCTTGTTGTACCGGTTGTTGTACCGGTTGTTGTACTGCTTGTTGTACTAGTTGTTGTACTGGTTGTTGTACTAGTCTTTATCCTGTTTTTTATTCTAGTTTTTGCTCTATTTACTATCCTCACTCTTACTTTGTTCTTTGACTGTGACTGTGGCTGTGGCTGCGGCTTCAGCTTCAGCTTCTCGTGCCTCTCTCTCCAGTCGAATAGCCTCCGCCTCAAGTTCCTCAGGTTCAAGTATTACCTTATAGGCCCACACCGGTGGTTTAGGTGCATACTCATCTTCTTCAAGAAATGCAAACATAACATCATAATCCGGCATCTTTTCCGGATAATCGCCATATCCATCCGTAAAATAAATGAGCCCCTTAAGATTAGTAAACTCCTTCTTTTCTATCAGCTCATCCACATATTTGAAAACCGGTCGAAAATCAGTAGTTCCGAATCCCTTAAGTTTTATATTTTCGCAGAACAGATCAAATTCATCATTATTGGTTATCTTCGTATCCTTCCTAATTTGGCTATCACATTGGATTATATGAATATTTACCTCCGAAAAGAAATTATCCTTACTCTTAAGTATACTATAAGTCTTCTTCAAAAATGTCCGAACTACCTCTCCCTTACAAGAAGCTGACGTATCCAGAACAATGATAAATTCTCTTATCTTTTCATTTTCTTTATACTCAAGAGGTTCGATAAGCGGCATATTTCCATACTTTTCAATTCCATATGTATAGTAAATGTAATCAAACTCATCATCATTTACATGTATATCCTCGCCACTCGACATGAAACGGCGAAGCAACTCCGAATAATCATATCGTTCCTTTGTAGCTTCTTTCAGCCCGGCATCTAGTTCCTCATTTCCATTTCCACTCCTGGAAAATGTCCTAAGATCCGTCTTCACTCTCTCACTTATCTTCTGCCACTTTGTGAGTTCAATGTTTATCTCTTTCTTCTGCCAGAAAATATGCTCGTCTCTATGAAATAAAACGAACCATTTTACCTTACCCGCTTCTGATATTCCGTACGTCCTCAAATGTTTATAAACCTTTTCTGCGGTAATACCGTTGCACTGTCGTCTTATTATCTGAAGCTGTTCTCTCGCCTCATCATCCTTCGTCAGAGAAAATGCCTTTATATCCATCGAAAGTATAGTAGCTTCTGTCGCAACATCCACCGCAAGATCCCATAAATTCTTATCGATCTTTGCATATCCAAACAGGTGAAAGAATATTAAATGCAGTAGTAAATGAAGATATATCCTCGGAATCATATTGGGCTCATCTTTATAAGTTTTCAGAATCCATACAGGGTCGTAGTATATGTTTATCCCATCTGTAGCCATACCACCGCCCACAACAGCCCCGGAAGCTTTGATATCCTTTTTGGGAATAAGCTTCATTTCTGCAAGAGCAATATCGAGAAATCTCAGATTAACAGCTATCTGATCTCTCGCTATTACAAGTATCTTCGTTGCAAGATCATTTATCTTTTTTTCTTTTTCTGAATTATTGTCTCTCATATTCCTCGTATAGGAGCAAACAAAAAATATTATTTCTCCCGTCACTCAAATAGAATTATTGTCTCTTGTATAAAAGCGGTGCAAAAATTGCACCGCTTCATAAATATAATGTGCTATATTTTTAATTACTTAACCGACTTATAGATAAGCTCAGCCAATGCATTGATTCCTTCCTCTGTAAGGAACGGTCCGCCGTCACTTACATATTCCGGTTTCTTTTCAACAGCCGCGTGCCAATCTATAATCGTAAGATTTGCATTCTTACTTGCAAGCATGGTCAATGTACTGTTAACTGTATCAGTATATTCAAGGCTTGTTCCGTATACATTTACCCAATATATCTTCTTGCCTTCGCCTGCAGCTTTAATTATTTCCTGTCCTGTTTCCTCGGAGAACTCACCATTGCTACCAAGCATGATAACTACGATATCTCTAAGATTTCCTTGTTCTTTAATACTGTTTATAACATCGACACCATCATAAGCCGCCTGACGATTCTGTGAAGCATCTATATAAACTTCCGGCATCTTACTTACTATTTCAGAACTGATACCCTGGAGCATGAAGTCACCAATAACAGTTACCTTAGATGAATCAGCAGGTGATGCAAGTTCAGGCTTTGGTTTCTCAGTTGTAGGCGCCTCTGTAGTTGCTTGTGTAGTAAGTGTAGTCGATATCTCTGTTGTTGTTTTCTTTTCCTTAGGCTTCTTGTCTGATCCTTTATTGTCCGATGAAGAATTTGAACTAACTATAAGTCCGATTATACCCATGAGCATAAATATTCCAAATATAACAATAGGTAAAAGTCTTACTAACTTAGTAGTCGGATCTTTAACTTTCTCGGAATCATAAATCATTCTCTTAATATCATCCGAATTAATAAAATGAATTGCTTTATAGATTCCAAATGTTATAGCTAAGATCAATAAAACAAGAATGATTCTTCCGCCGATTCCGTTTGTCCATCCCTTATATACAAATATGATCACCATAGATATAAATGTTATAAGGAACTCAAGCCACATCTTTCCAAGGAATTTAAATATTCCGAGGTCAACAATACCTCCAATCTTAAGATACTGTGCTGTAGCAAGCCAAACCATAACGCCCATTGCTGCTATTACAAGGATTATTCCAAGTCTTGACCAGATGTTGCTTCCTGTTAAGAAGATAATTCCTACAATAACTATAAGTGAAGCAGCTATGAACATAAGCGTTCTATACATTTTATAATCAGCCGGGAGTGAACTATATTTAAGTTTCTTCTTATATATGAGGGCCGCCATCATACCAACGATGAATGGATAAATCTTACATAAACCAAAATTGCTTATAGCAATTGTTATAGCCTCTATAAGGGCTACAATAAGAAGAAATATATTGGATGCCGTTGGTCCGTTTTTATCAGCTATCATATTCCAAATATGGAATAGCAATGGAAATACAATGAAGAATACCGTAAATCCTAAAACTGATTTAATTATCTCTTTTCCAACTATTCTTGTAATTGGATGAGAAAGTATAAGTGATAAACCACAAAATGCAAAAAGAAGAACAAGTATTTCAAGATAATAGTTCTTTATCCTTCTTATATAAAACTGAGAAACTTTATACTTGTCTTTTCTCATAAGACTTACAGCTGTAACAGTTGTTATATAACCAAGTACAACAAAGAACATTTGCAGGATTAAATCTCCTGATTTAAATACTTTAGGTGCAAGAATAGCACAAAGAGCGATAATTATAGATATACCTCTTAAACCATCAAGTCCCCTGTTCTTATTTACTTTCTTTTTTACCATTTTGGTTCCAGATTCCTTATCATATTTTCCGGTCTTGTCATACTCATTAGAATTTAAAGAAAACTGATTATCCATTATGACCTCCTCATAAACTTATATAATCCCCTTTTCATATCATATAGCAAAAACCAAAAAAATACAATGCAAAAAAAGCTTCCGGTATTAAACCGGAAGCCTTTTGTCTGATTTATAATATATCAATTATTGATAATTACTCAACGATTGAAACAACTGAACCAGAACCAACTGTTCTACCACCCTCACGGATAGCGAATCTAAGTCCCTGCTCCATAGCTACTGGATGGATGAGTTCGATTGTCATTTCTACGTTATCACCAGGCATGCACATTTCTGTACCTGCAGGAAGGTTACAAACACCTGTTACGTCTGTTGTTCTGAAGTAGAACTGTGGACGATAGTTGTTGAAGAATGGAGTATGACGTCCACCTTCATCCTTTGTAAGAACGTAAACCTGAGCTGTGAACTTCTTATGGCATGTTACTGTACCTGGCTTAGCAAGAACCTGACCTTTTTCGATCTGGTCTCTGTTGATACCACGAAGAAGAGCACCGATGTTATCACCAGCCTGAGCTTCGTCAAGCATCTTTCTGAACATTTCGATACCAGTAACAACTGTCTTCTGAACTTCTTCCTTGATACCAAGGATTTCAAGTTCGTCGTTAAGGTGAAGTGTACCTCTCTCTACTCTACCTGTAGCAACTGTACCACGACCTGTGATTGTGAATACGTCTTCTACTGGCATAAGGAATGGCTTATCTGTATCACGCTCTGGAGTTGGGATGTACTCATCAACTGTCTTCATGAGTTCCATGATCTTGTCTCCCCACTCACCGTTTGGATCTTCAAGAGCCTTAAGAGCTGAACCCTTAACGATTGGGCATCCTTCGAAACCATACTCTTCAAGAACTTCTGAAACTTCCATTTCAACGAGCTCGATAAGTTCTGGATCGTCAACCATATCACACTTATTAAGGAAAACGATGATATATGGAACGTTAACCTGACGTGCAAGAAGGATGTGCTCCTTTGTCTGAGCCATAACACCGTCTGTTGCAGCTACAACGAGGATAGCGCCGTCCATCTGTGCAGCACCTGTGATCATGTTCTTTACATAGTCAGCATGGCCTGGGCAGTCAACGTGTGCGTAATGTCTGTTATCTGTTTCGTACTCAACGTGAGCTGTAGAGATTGTGATACCTCTTTCTCTCTCTTCTGGAGCCTTATCAATGTTAGCGAAATCTACTGCTGCGTTTCCTGCTACTCTCTCAGAAAGTACTTTTGTAATAGCAGCTGTAAGAGTTGTTTTACCATGGTCTACGTGTCCGATTGTACCAATGTTACAATGTGGCTTTGTTCTTTCGAATTTTGCTTTTGCCATTTCTTTAATTCCTCCTTAATTTGCCCTGCATGGGCATTCTTAACAGTCTGAAACATATTATATTAAAAAATCGAATAAGTTTCAAGATTTTTATTAATGTTTATTTAGATTTGTAATATAATTACTTCTTTGTGCTGAGGACCTTCTCCTGAACTGACTTTGGAGCTGGCTCATACTTATCAAAGAACATAGAATAGTTTCCACGTCCCTGTGTCTTAGAACGAAGGTCTGTTGAATAACCAAACATTTCTGCAAGTGGAACATAAGCCTTTACAAGCTTACCATTACCAACATCTTCCATTCCTTCAACACGTCCACGACGTGAGTTAAGATCACCAATAACATCACCCATGTAATCAGCAGGCATAGTTACTTCAACCTTCATTACAGGCTCAAGAAGTACAGGATTACCCTTCTGCATAGCTTCCTTAAACGCCATAGAACCAGCGATATGGAATGCCATTTCAGATGAGTCTACTTCATGGTATGATCCATCATAAACATTAGCATATACACCAAGTACTGGGAATCCGGCAAGAATACCAGCCTGAGCTGCTTCTTCGATACCCTCTCCGATAGCTGGGATGTATTCCTTAGGAATGTTACCACCAACTACTGAAGACTCGAACTTGAATGTCTCTTCACCGTTAGGATCCATAGGCTCAAACTTAACCTTACAGTGACCGTACTGACCACGACCACCTGACTGCTTAGCATACTTAGAGTCAACATCAACAGGCTTTGTAAATGTTTCCTTGTAAGCAACCTGAGGCGCACCAACGTTAGCCTCTACCTTGAATTCACGGAGAAGTCTGTCAACGATGATTTCAAGGTGAAGCTCACCCATACCAGCGATGATAGTCTGTCCTGTTTCATGATCTGTATGTGTTCTGAATGTAGGATCTTCTTCAGCAAGTTTCTGAAGAGCTGTTGCAAGCTTATCCTGACCGTCCTTTGTCTTTGGCTCGATAGCGAGCTCGATAACAGGCTCAGGGAATACCATTGACTCAAGGATAACTGGATGCTGCTCATCACAGATTGTATCACCTGTTGTAGTATTCTTAAGACCAACTACAGCAGCGATATCACCTGAGTAAACAGTCTCGATATCTGTACGGTCATTAGCGTGCATCTGAACGATACGTCCTACACGTTCCTTGTTGTCCTTAGTAGCGTTAAGTACATAAGAACCTTTATTTAATGTACCAGAGTAAACTCTGATGAATGCAAGTTTACCAACGAATGGGTCAGCTACAATCTTGAATGCAAGAGCAGCAAATGGTTCATCATCTGATGACTTCTTTGTGATCTCATTTCCATCAAGATCAACACCCTTGATATCAGGGATATCAATTGGTGATGGCATAAATTCGATAACAGCGTCGATAAGCTTCTGGATACCCTTGTTCTGATGTGCTGAACCGCAACATACTGGAACAACTCTAGTCTTCTCTCCTTCTGGAGTGTCGATAGCTGCACAAGTACCCTTACGAAGAGCTGCTTTAAGCTGATCGATTGTAGGAACTTCACCCTCAAGGTAAGCCATCATAAGGTCATCATCTAATTCGCAGCATGATTCAACGAGTTTCTCATGCCACTCTTCAGCGAGGTCCTTATAATCGTCACGGATATCAACGATAGAGATATCCTTACCTTCATGATCGTTGTAAAGATATTCCTTCATTTCGAAAAGATCGATGATTCCTTCAAAGAAATCTTCCTTTCCGATTGGAAGGTTTATAACAACTGGCTTCTTGCCAAGTCTTGTTTTGATTTCTTCTACTGTGTTATAGAAGTTTGCACCAAGGATATCCATTTTGTTAACAAATGCCATTCTTGGTACGTGATATGTATCAGCCTGACGCCATACATTCTCTGACTGTGGCTCAACACCACCCTTAGCATCGAATACACCGATTGCACCATCAAGTACACGGAGTGAACGCTCAACTTCTACTGTGAAGTCAACGTGACCCGGAGTATCGATGATGTTGATACGATGCTCAAGTGCGCCAGCCTTTGGCTTAGTCTGCTCCTGAAGTGTCCAGTGGCAGGTTGTCGCTGCTGATGTAATTGTGATACCTCTTTCCTGCTCCTGTTCCATCCAGTCCATAGTAGCAGTACCTTCATAGGTCTCACCGATTTTATGATTTACACCGGTATAGTAAAGAATTCTTTCTGTAAGAGTTGTCTTACCAGCATCAATATGTGCCATGATACCGATGTTACGAGTTCTCTCGAGTGGATATTCTCTTCCAGCCAAGGCTTTTTCCTCCTTTGTTCAAATATATAAATACAATTAGAATCTGTAATGAGCAAATGCCTTGTTTGCTTCTGCCATTCTGTGCATTTCTTCTTTTCTCTTAACTGATGCACCTGTGTTGTTTGATGCATCTATAAGTTCTGCAGCAAGTCTCTCTTCCATTGTCTTCTCTGTTCTCTGACGTGAGAAAGTTGTAATCCAACGGAGACCGAGAGCCTGTCTTCTGTCAGCTCTTACATCAATAGGTACCTGATATGTAGCACCACCGATACGTCTTGCCTTAACTTCGAGAAGTGGCATTACGTTATTCATAGCTGCTTCAAATACCTCAACAGGTTCCTTACCTGTCTGATCCTTAATACGGTCAAATGCACCGTAAACAATCTTCTGTGCAACACCCTTCTTACCATCTAACATAATGTTGTTGATAAGACGTGTAACAACCTTATTATTGTAAATAGGATCTGCTAAAACGTCTCTTTTTACGATATGTCCTTTACGTGGCACGGTTCTTCCCTCCTTAATAATTATTAATTCATTGGTACTCACATCCTCCAACGGGATGTGTTCGTGCTGTATATTAGCAAAGATAATGAAAATCATGCCAAACCAGCACTTAACAGAAATAAACTGTTAATATGGATTACTTAGCATCCTTAGGACGCTTAGCACCATACTTAGAACGTGCCTGACGTCTCTTAGCAACACCTGCTGTATCATTAGTACCACGGATAATGTGATATCTTGTACCAGGAAGGTCCTTTACTCTACCACCACGGATAAGAACAACGCTGTGCTCCTGAAGGTTGTGACCTTCACCAGGGATATAGCTTGTTACTTCGATTCCGTTTGAAAGACGTACTCTGGCGATCTTTCTAAGGGCTGAGTTAGGCTTCTTAGGTGTAGCTGTCTTAACTGCTGTACAAACACCTCTCTTCTGTGGAGAATCTGTGCTTATAGGCTTCTTCTTAAGAGAGTTAAAACCTCTAAGAAGGGCTGGTGCAGTAGACTTTTTAACAGCTGTCTGTCTTCCTTTTCTGACTAACTGGTTAAATGTTGGCATGTTTTCACCTCCAATTCTTTAAAATTCTGCATAATTTAAGGCATGCGATTTACGCATGCCTTAACATTATATAATCAGCATATATATGTGTCAAGAGATTTTTTTACTCTTCGTCACTGTTTACTGAATCATCTGCAGCTACATCATTTACATCTGCTGAATAGCTGTCAGCTGAAACTTCATCAGCATCATTGATGTATGAATCGTCATCTGCAAAAGAATCATCAACATCATTTATATATTCTGTATCAAGACTTACTGAACGGTAACGCTTCATACCTGTACCTGCAGGGATAAGTTTACCGATAAGTACATTTTCCTTAAGACCGATAAGTGGATCGACCTTACCCTTGATAGCAGCATCAGTAAGAACTCTTGTTGTCTCCTGGAATGAAGCTGCTGAAAGGAAGCTGCTTGTTGCAAGTGAAGCCTTTGTGATACCAAGAAGTACCTGTTTAGCTTCTACCGGTTTCTTACCTTCTTCAATAAGCTTTTCATTTATATCATTTACATCAAGTACATCTACAAGTGAGCCAGGAAGAAGTGTTGAATCTCCATTGTCTTCAACCCTTACCTTCTTAAGCATCTGACGAACGATGATCTCAATATGTTTATCGTTGATATCAACACCCTGGAGACGGTAAACCTTCTGAACTTCTCTGATCATGTAGTTCTGTACCGCATCAACACCCTTGATCTTAAGGATATCATGTGGGTTTACTGAACCTTCTGTAAGTTCATCACCGGCTTCGATATCCTGTCCGTCACGAACCTTAATACGTGATCCGTAAGGAATGAGATATGCCTTTGATTCTCCTGTCTCATCATTTGTGATGATAACCTCTTTCTTCTTGCCTTCCTTATAAGTAACCTTGCCGCCGAACTCTGCAATGATTGCAAGACCCTTTGGCTTACGAGCTTCGAAAAGCTCTTCGACTCTAGGAAGACCCTGTGTGATATCGCCACCGGCAACACCACCTGTATGGAATGTTCTCATGGTAAGCTGTGTACCAGGCTCACCGATTGACTGAGCAGCGATGATACCAACTGCTTCACCAACCTGTACTGCCTGTCCTGTTGCCATGTTAGCACCATAACATTTAGCACAAATACCAAGATGTGATTTACATGTAAGTATAGATCTGATCTTTAACTTAGCATCTCTTCTTGGAAGTCCTGTTTCAGGATCTGTGAATGGACGTCCATCATCAGGCTGAACACCATACTTCATGATGTTCTCAGCACGCTTAGGTGTGATCATATGATTCTTCTTAACGATCATATTTCCATCTTTATCGAAGACAGAAACAGCTGTATAACGTCCTGTAATTCTATCCTGGAAGCTTTCAACTATTTCATCAACACCTTCAACGAATGCCTGTACATAGATACCCGGCTTCTCATCCTGTCCCTCGCAGCAGTCTGTTTCACGGATGATAAGATCCTGAGAAACGTCTACGAGACGTCTTGTAAGGTAACCTGAATCGGCTGTACGAAGAGCTGTATCAGAAAGTCCCTTACGAGCACCGTGAGCAGAGATGAAGTACTCGAGTACGTCAAGACCTTCACGGAAGTTTGACTTGATAGGAAGTTCGATAGCCTTACCTGTTGTATCAGCCATAAGACCACGCATACCTGTAAGCTGCTTGATCTGCTGATCAGAACCACGGGCTCCGGAATCAGCCATCATGTAAATGTTGTTATATTTGTCAAGTCCGTCAAGGAGGGCTTTCTTAAGTGTAGTATCTGCACCGTCCCATACCTTGATGGTTGCGTTATATCTTTCTTCTTCAGTAAGGAATCCCTTGCTGAACATTACTGCGATGTAGTCAACGACATCCTGTGCCTCATTAAGGATATCAGGCTTAGAATCAGGAACAGTCATGTCTGCTACAGAAACTGTGATTCCACTAAGTGTAGAATACTTATATCCGATAGCCTTAACCTTATCAAGAACTTCAGCTGTCTTTGTAGCACCGTGTGTATTGATACACTTATCAAGGATCTTCTTAAGCTGCTTCTTTCCAACATGGAAATTAATTTCAGGAACAACGGCATTATCAGGGTTAGATCTGTCTACAAATCCAAGATCCTGAGGAATGATCTCGTTGAAGAGAAGTTTTCCAAGTGTTGTAGCAACCATCTTCTTGATCTTTGTTCCATCAGAAAGCTTAGCCTTTCTCTGAACATAAATCTTCTGCTGAAGAGTGATTTCCTTATTCTCATAAGCAAGAAGTGCATCATTAAGTCCCTTGTAGTAGTGACCTACAACATCATGAACCTTAGCAGTTATATCTTTATAAAATCTTGTCTTTTCTTTTGTTTCCTTCTTAATAACTCTGATTCTTACAATATCTGTAAGCTGAAGCTTCTTAGAAGGATCTTCGCTCTTAACAGCCTCGATAACGGCATCAACGTTTGCCTGCTCATCATCAAGAAGGAACTCTGCCTTGATCATGCTGTCATCAGCAGGTGTTTCCTTGAATCTATCATTTGTAAGATAGTAAATACCAAGTACCATATCCTGTGAAGGAACTGATACAACACCACCGTCTGATGGCTTAAGGAGGTTGTTAGGTGAAAGAAGAAGGAATCTACATTCTGCCTGAGCCTCAACAGAGAGTGGAAGGTGAACAGCCATCTGGTCACCATCGAAGTCGGCGTTGAACGCTGTACATACGAGTGGGTGAAGCTTAATAGCCTTACCTTCTACAAGGATAGGCTCAAATGCCTGAATACCAAGTCTGTGAAGTGTCGGGGCACGGTTAAGCATAACCGGATGCTCTTTAATGACATCTTCGAGAATATCCCAAACCTGTGGTTCGAGTCTCTCAACCATCTTCTTAGCTGCTTTAATATTATTTGCGATTCCCTTAGCTGTAAGCTCTTTCATTACGAATGGCTTGAATAATTCGATAGCCATTTCCTTAGGGAGACCACACTGATAAATCTTAAGTTCAGGTCCTACTACGATAACTGAACGTCCTGAGTAGTCAACACGCTTACCGAGAAGGTTCTGACGGAAACGTCCCTGCTTACCTTTAAGCATATCTGAAAGAGACTTAAGGGCTCTGTTTCCAGGTCCTGTTACAGGTCTTCCACGACGTCCGTTATCTATAAGTGCATCTACAGCTTCCTGGAGCATTCTCTTCTCGTTACGAACGATGATGTCAGGAGCAGAGAGCTCAAGAAGTCTTTTAAGTCTGTTATTTCTGTTAATGATTCTTCTGTAAAGATCATTAAGATCTGATGTTGCAAATCTACCACCATCGAGCTGAACCATTGGTCTGATGTCAGGTGGAATTACAGGTACAGCATCCATGATCATCCATTCAGGCTTGTTGTTTGAATTTCTGAATGCTTCAATAACTTCAAGCTTCTTGATGATCTTAGCTTTCTTCTGTCCTGTTGCTGTTTCAAGCTCTTCCTGAAGAGCGTCACCTTCAGCTTCAAGATCGATTGTAGAAAGCATTTCCTTTATAGCTTCCGCACCCATTCCGACACGGAACTTATAACCATACTCTTCTAACTTTGCCTTATATTCTGTCTCATTAAGTACATCCTTGTAGTGAAGATCTGTTTCACCCGGATCAAGAACAATATATGATGCAAAGTATAATACTCTTTCAAGTACTCTTGGTGAGAGATCAAGGAGAAGACCCATTCTACTAGGAATTCCCTTGAAATACCAAATGTGTGATACAGGGGCTGCAAGTTCGATATGCCCCATACGTTCACGACGTACAGAAGACTTTGTAACTTCTACACCACATCTGTCACAAACGATACCCTTATAACGAACCTTCTTGTACTTACCACAATGACATTCCCAGTCTTTGCTAGGTCCAAATATTCTTTCACAGAAAAGTCCGTCTTTTTCAGGCTTAAGTGTTCTATAGTTAATGGTCTCCGGCTTCTTTACCTCGCCATGTGACCATTCTCTGATCTTTTCAGGAGATGCAAGGCCAATTTTAATAGCATCAAAGTTAATAGGCTGTTCCTGCTCAGCATTTTCCATAATTGCCATCTAACTGTTCTCCTTCCTTAGTAGTTATCATCACTGTTATCATCTGAATAATCGTCTTCATAGTCATCAGAATAATCATCTGAGAAATCATCATCAAGGGATGTAAGCTCGCCTTCTTCATCAACACCACTATATCCTTGCGCCTCAAGATCTTCGCCGAACTTCTCATCTCCCTCAAGGAATTTACGAGTATTCTGATCATAATCTACTGATTCACCGAGTTCAATCTCTTCACCGTCTTCCTTAAGTACTCTTACATCAAGACCAAGTGACTGGAACTCTTTAAGAAGTACCTTGAATGACTCAGGAATACCTGGTTCAGGAATATTATCACCCTTAATGATTGCTTCGTATGTCTTAACACGTCCGGTAACGTCATCGGACTTAACTGTAAGGATCTCCTGAAGTGTATATGAAGCACCATATGCCTCAAGAGCCCAAACTTCCATTTCTCCGAAACGCTGTCCACCGAACTGAGCTTTACCACCGAGTGGCTGCTGTGTTACGAGTGAGTAAGGACCTGTTGAACGTGCATGGATCTTATCATCAACAAGGTGATGAAGTTTAAGATAATGCATGTAACCGATTGATACCGGTGATGGGAATTCCTCACCTGTACGTCCATCACGAAGTGTTACCTTACCTGTTTCATCGATAGGAACACCCTTCCACTCTTCTCTGTGATCTCTGTTGTCATAAAGATATTTCATAACTTCAGGATCAACGCTGTCTTTATATTTTGCTTCGAATTCTTCCCATTCTGTATTGGCATAATCATTTGCCATTACAAGGGTAGCTCTGATATCTTTTTCATTTGCGCCGTCGAAAATAGGTGTTGAAACCTTAAATCCGAGAACCTGTGCAGCAAGACCGAAGTGAAGCTCGAGCACCTGACCGATGTTCATACGGGAAGGAACGCCGAGTGGGTTAAGTACGATATCAAGAGGTCTACCGTTTGGAAGGAATGGCATATCCTCAACAGGAAGTACTCTTGAAACGACACCCTTGTTACCATGACGTCCGGCCATCTTATCACCTACAGAAATCTTTCTCTTCTGAGCGATGTAAACTCGAACTGATTTATTTACTCCAGGAGGAAGTTCATCACCATTCTCCCTTGTAAATACCTTTGTATCCATAACAACACCGTAAGCACCGTGTGGTACTCTGAGTGATGTATCTCTTACTTCTCTTGCCTTCTCACCAAAGATTGCACGAAGAAGTCTCTCTTCTGCTGTAAGCTCTGTCTCTCCCTTAGGAGTAACCTTACCTACAAGGATATCTCCGGCACGAACTTCGGCACCGATACGAATAATACCATTTTCATCAAGGTCCTTAAGTGCATCCTGAGAAAGACCTGCAAGGTCTCTTGTGATCTCTTCAGCACCAAGCTTTGTATCTCTTGATTCAACTTCGTATTCTTCTATATGAACAGATGTATAAACATCTTCCTTAACAAGCTTTTCTGAAAGAAGAACGGCATCCTCGTAGTTGTAACCTTCCCATGTCATGAATCCGATAAGAGGGTTCTTACCAAGAGCAAGTTCTCCGTTATATGTAGAAGCACCGTCAGCGATAACGTCTCCGGCCTTAACCTTCTCACCTGCAACAACGATTGGATGCTGGTTCATACAGTTACCCTGGTTACTTCTGGCGAATTTAATTACGTTATATTCATCTGTTGTTCCGTCATCAGCTCTTACAACGATCTTTTCGCTTGATGATAATTCAACAACACCATCACGCTTAGCTACTATACAAACACCTGAGTCTACAGCAGCCTTAGCTTCCATACCTGTACCGATAACCGGTGAATCAGTCTTAAGAAGAGGCACTGCCTGACGCTGCATGTTTGATCCCATGAGGGCACGGTTAGCATCGTCGTTCTGAAGGAAAGGAACCATTGATGTAGCTACTGAGAATACCATACGAGGTGATACGTCCATAAGGTCAATTTCACTCTTAGCAAACTCAGCTGTTTCCTCTCTGAAACGTCCTGCTACGTTATTTCTTACAAAGTGTCCTTCTTCATCAAGAGCTTCAGAAGCCTGAGCTACATGATAGTTATCTTCTTCATCAGCTGTAAGATATACAACTTCTTCAGTAACTATAGGATTCTCAGGGTTTGTCTTATCTACTACACGGTAAGGTGCTTCGATAAATCCATACTCATTTATTCTTGCGAATGTAGCAAGTGAGTTGATAAGACCGATGTTAGGTCCTTCAGGTGTCTCGATAGGACACATTCTTCCGTAATGTGTATAGTGAACATCTCGAACTTCGAATCCGGCTCTGTCTCGTGAAAGACCACCAGGTCCGAGAGCTGAAAGACGTCTCTTATGTGTAAGTTCTGACAGTGGGTTGTTCTGATCCATGAACTGTGAAAGCTGTGATGAACCGAAGAACTCCTTAACTGCAGCTGTAACAGGTTTAATATTTATAAGTGATTGAGGTGATACGCTTTCAATATCCTGAGTTGTCATACGTTCTCTTACAACTCTCTCGAGTCTTGAAAGTCCGATACGATACTGATTCTGAAGAAGTTCACCTACAGATCTGATACGTCTGTTTCCGAGGTGATCGATATCATCATCATTACCAACGCCATACTCAAGATGCATATTGTAGTTAATAGAAGCAAATATATCTTCTTTAGTAATATGCTTAGGAATAAGATCATTTATGCTATTCTCGATTGCTTCCTTAAGGTCTTCTGCGTCGTCATATTCCTCAAGAAGTCTCTTAAGAACAGGATAATATACATATTCATTGATACCAAGCTCAGCAGGATCAAAATCAACATACTCACGGATATCAACAGCCATATTTGAAAGAACCTTAACATTTCTTTCTTCTGTCTGTACGAATACGTAAGGAACTGCTGCGTTCTGGATAACTTCTGCAGATTCACGGTTAATAATCTCACCTGCAGCAAAAAGGAGCTCGCCTGTTGTTGGATCGATAACATCCTCTGCGAGAATGAAACCATCGATACGATTCTTAAGAGCAAGCTTTTTATTGAATTTATATCTACCAACCTTGGCAAGATCATATCTTCTTACATCAAAGAACATGCTGTTTACAAGGCTTTCAGCACTTTCTACAGCAAGAGGTTCGCCCGGTCTGATCTTCTTGTAAAGTTCAAGAAGTCCTTCTTCATAGCTTCTTGAAGGATCCTTCTCAAAGCTGGCGATAAGCTTTGGCTCTTCACCGAAAAGCTCAAGTATTTCCTCATTAGTTCCTACACCAAGTGAACGTATAAATACAGAAATAGGAACCTTTCTAGTTCTATCTACACGTACATAAAAAACATCATTGGAATCAGTTTCATACTCAAGCCATGCACCTCTGTTTGGAATAACCTGGCTGGAATATAAAGTCTTACCAATCTTATCATGACCGATTGAGAAGTAAATTCCAGGAGAACGTACTAACTGACTTACTATAACTCTCTCAGCACCATTGATGACGAAAGTACCCGTCTCTGTCATAAGAGGAAGGTCACCCATGAAAATCTCATGCTGGTTGATCTCTTCTGTCTCATGATTATGAAGACGTACATTTACTTTGAGTGGAGCTGCATATGTAGCATCTCTCTCCTTGCATTCTTCGATAGTGTACTTGATATCATCTTTGCACAACTGAAAATCGACAAACTCCAGACTCAACTGACCGGAAAAATCAGTGATCGGAGAAATATCGTCAAACGCTTCTCTTAACCCTTCGGTAAGGAACCATTCGTACGAACTAACCTGAACCTCGATAAGGTTAGGCATGTCAATAACTTCCTTCTTGTTGGAATAGCCCATTCTGGTACTTCTTCCGGACTTGATAGGATGCATTCTGTACTTATTCATCGACGCATTCACCCCTTGAAATATATTTTAAAATGAATGCATTTTCTAGGTTTTTTAACATAGAAAACGCAAGTATAGAGTGAAAAAGCGCACTTTTCACCCTACTGTCTAGGCTTAATGGGCTATAAACCCATATTAACCCATAATGACAGATAACGATTTTATCATCTTAAGTCAACAATGTCAACACTTTTTATTACTAATTTTTTTTATTCTACTATACTATTAACTATCCATATGACCATCTCTGTACATAGAAAACTTATCGATAGGATATTTTTTCAGATTCTCTATAATCTTACGTTTATCTGCTGCCGATAGTAGTTCTTCTCTGGCCTTGGTTATCTCATTTTCTGCCATATGCTTTGAAGGTCCTCCGACACAGCCTCCCGGACACATCATACCCTCGATGAAATCCTCCGGAAGTCTTCCTGCCTTAAGAAGCAGAAGTGCCTGTCTGCATTCCTGTCCACCTGCGCATTTTCTTAATTTTATGTCAGATGTGTCAACACCCATTTCCTGCATGCACTCAAGAACTGCATTTGCCACTCCGCCGGATGAAGCAAATCTCTTGCCCCAGACAGTTGCCTCCTGATACTCACCTTCCACAGGTGTAAGCTTCATATCCTTAGACCTGAGAAGCGCTCTGAATTCTCCGTACGTCATTACATAATCAGCATTGTCCGAAATCGACTCATCAGCTGCTTCTGCTTTCTTTGCGATACATGGTCCGATGAATACTGTTACGCATCCAGGATTAACAGCTTTAAGATATCTCGATACTGCACACATCGGAGATACAGTCGTTGATTTATTCTTCTCGAATTCCTCAGGGAATTGCTTCTTCAGCATATTTATAAATGCAGGACAGCAAGAAGTGGTCATCTTCTTTCCTTCTTCAAGGGCTTCAGCCCACTCTTTTGCTTCAAATGCAGCAGTCATATCAGCACCGAGCCCTACTTCAACCATATCAGCAAATCCCATTTTAATAAGAGCATTTTTGATTGAAGCCATGGTTATGTCATTTCCGAACTGTCCTTCTGTCGCAGGTGCACACATGGCAATAACTTTCTTGCCGGCCTTAATAGCTTTGATAACATCCACAAGATATGATTTTGATGAAATAGCGCCGAACGGGCACGAATGTATGCAATGACCGCACTGAACACATTTTTCTTCATCAATTATACAAAGACCGTCTTCATCATATGTAATAGCGCCTGTTGTACAGGATTTCTTACAAGGTCTTTCAAGATGGGCAATGGCATTGTACGGACATGCCGCAGCGCATTTTCCGCATTCTTTACATTTTGCAGGATCGATATAACTTCTGTTTCTTCCTATAGAAATCGCCCCGAAATGACATGAGTTAAGGCAAGCTTTTCCCATACACAATCTACAATTGTCCGTAACTATATATGATGCAATCGGACACTCGTCACATGCCGGATCAAGAACCTGTATGATATTCGAAGATGTCTTTTCTTTTTCGGCCGTCGGACATTTTCCCATAGCAAGACGTATCCTCTGACGAACCAATTCTCTTTCTTTATAAATGCAGCATCTGAATGTAGCTTTCGGTCCCGGAACAAGTTTATAAACCAACTCGTCGAAATAGTCATCCGAAAGTTCGTCATTCCATGCGAGTCTTGCAACTTCTTCTATGACCTTATGTTTAAAACTTACTATTCCTTCATCATTAGTAACCATGTCATTTCCTCCTGCATAAATGCAATTTATATTTATTGTTTTCAACAACTCGGGTTGTAGATTTCTTTATCATTTTTACACGACATGCGTTATGAATTTTCTTATCATCTCTATAACTGTAACTCAATAATGTCGCCGAAAATATCCGGCAGATCGTCATTATGACCCGTCATTATCAGTATGCCGTTTCCTGTTTTTTCTTTTATATATTCAGCTACCCTTTGAATATTATCTTTATCAAGACCGGTAAAAGGTTCATCAAGAATATATAAATCCCTTTCACTTATACATGCTCTTATGATGCTTATCCTTTTACGCATTCCGCCCGACATTTTACTTACAGTTTTCTTATCATCAAGTCCCGGAAGGATTCGTTCTATATCCGAAGCTATATCTTTATCTTTCACACCGGGATTTGCTATCTTTATATTTGTGAAAGCATTTATATCTTCACAAAGTCTGTCTTCCTGGAACGAAGCCCCGATTGAAATATCGCCTGCTTTATCACCATTTTCTTTAGAAAAAAAGAGCTCACCGGAATCATATTTTTCAAGCCCCATAATTATCCGAAGAAATGTCGTCTTGCCGGCTCCGGACTCTCCCTTAAGATAAAGTATCTTACCTGATCCAACCGTCTCTGACACATCCCTAAGAACCACTTTGTCATTATATATTTTCTTTATATTTTTTGCTGTCAGAACCATATAATAAACCTATCAGAAATTTAAACATTTTCTCAGATAAAGCTGCCACCAGAATTATTATCACAGTCCAGGCAAATAATCTGTCCGTCTCAAGAAAGATCTTTGAACGATACAGCCCATTTCCCATTGTTAAAACAGGCTGTCCTATCACTTCAGCTGCCGCCCCGCTTCTCCATCCCATTCCGACAGAGAGCATGAGTGCACTCTCGATGGACGTCCTCAGCCCAGGCATGTAAATATATCTTATCTTATTAAGCGGCTTCATTTTAAATACAGATGCCATTTCAACCATTTTTGCATCGATACCTTTAAGGCCTTGAAGCAGCGAAAGATAAATAATAGGAAATGTAACAAGAGCCGATATGATCATGGATATGCGACTGTTTCCACACCATAATAAAACTATTACAACAAAGCTGACCATCGGTATGGATCTTAGTACTTTGACAAAAGGATCCATCAAATCTTCAAATAAACCATACTTTGCAGAAATGCTCGATAATAGAGTTCCCAGCACTATTCCCATCAGAATCCCGCAAGTAATATTAAAAAATGAATTCCATACCGATCTGTAAAATCCCGTTTTGCCAAACATATTTATGATTGCTTTAACGGTTTCGTATGGTCCTGCCATAAGAATAGGATTATTAACCAGTAAAGATATTATCTCCCATATTGCTATCCAAAATATTATGATGAAAATTTTTTTCATAATTTATTTCAGCCTCAAATTTATAATGCTTATATCACGAATCATCTCCGCATATCATCCTGCCGGTGCAACATATCATTTCCGGTATATCATCCTGCCGGCGCAACATATCATTCCCGATATATAATTTTCATTTCGCGAAATAAAAATCTTCTTCAGGGAGCTTTCCTCCCACCGCCTCAGGTGAATTGTCATATAAGACCTTCAGATACTCGGAAAGATTTTTCTTCATTTCATCACCATCAATATATGTGATGTTACATTTAGAAATCGCCTCCTCAGCGATTGCCGCATTTTCAATTATACCTTTTTCCACAACAAGATCAGCCGATTTCTTTACATCACTAAGACTTTCCGTACTCTTCTTCTGTTCTTCCATGAATAAAAGAACCGCATCTTTATTGTCCTGGAGGAAATCTTTTCTCACAACAGTTACACCCGTCACAAAAGAATCATTACCGGATAATCTTTTCCACTCATCGGTTAAAGAAAATACTTCTTTAATTTTATCATTTTTCTTAATTGCAACCGTTGTAAAAGGCTGAGGAAGTATTGCTATACGCTTCGGATCTTCCATAAGAAGCGCTGCCGCTTCATTTGCCTCAGATACAAAAGTTATGTCGCATTTTTTAACACCGGATTTTTTCAAAAGATATCTAAATACAAACTCAGGAGTTGTGCCCTGTCCCATGGAAATAACATTTTTCCCTTCAAGATCATTTATGGACGATATACTCTCGTCACCCGTGACACAGTAAAGAACCCCAAGCGTATTTATATCAAGAACTTCAATATTATTGGTTTTATTATATAAAACAGAAGCTGCATTAGCGGGAACCAAAGCAACATCAAGTTCGCCGGAAACAAGCATGGAAGTTATCTCATCGGCCTGCCCTGATATTTTAAATGAATACTTTCCTTCGGTTTTACCTTCTTCCGAATCCTTCATAAGATTCACAAGTCCTATAGAAGTCGGCCCCTTTAGCGAACCTACTCTAACCTCAACATTACCGGTCTTTTTGTTATCGCCCTTATTATCACCGGTTTTTTTAGAATTTGAGCAGGCAGAAATACACATTATCAAAAGGCAAAGCAGAAATATAACCGAAATTTTTTTCTTCATTATTATCACTCTTCTTTCCAAATCAATATTTTTATTCTATATCTTCTAAATAATTTCTTCAAGTAAGTAAAGAGCAAAAATACTGTTTATTTTCAAAGAAAAAACGGGTATACATTCAATAAAGAATATATACCCGTGATAATTCAAATATGAATCTATATAAGGATCAATTACTTAAGAGTAACCTTAGCTCCTTCAGCTTCAAGCTTAGCCTTCATATCTTCAGCTTCTGCCTTATCAGCACCTTCCTTAAGTACCTTTGGAGCGCCTTCTACAGCTTCCTTAGCTTCCTTAAGTCCAAGACCTGTGATCTCACGAACAACCTTGATAACCTTAATCTTGTTTGCTCCAACATCTGTAAGCTCAACATCGAATGAATCCTTCTCTGCTGCTGCTCCGTCAGCTGCACCTGCACCTGCTGCTGCAACTACAACACCAGCTGCTGCTGAAACACCATACTTCTCTTCAATTGCCTTAACAAGATCATTTAATTCAAGAACTGATAACTTGTCAATCTCTGCTACTAATTCTTCAATAGTCATTTTTTTATCCTCCAAAATTGATTAATTTACTTGGGCCAAACCCATTACTGATACATAGGCTAAAATAATTAAGCCTCTGCTTTCTGCTCTGCAACCTGATTGATAACACGAGCAAGATTTGCGATAGGTGACTGTAAGCTTCCAAGAAGTCTTGAAAGAAGAGTCTCTCTTGATGGAATCTGAGCGATTACTTCAATACCCTTAGCATCATAGTATGTACCTTCAACAACACCTGACTTAAGATTAAGCTTATCAGCTGTCTTAGCAAATTCAGCTATAACTCTTGCTGGAGCTGTAGCATCATTCTTTGATACAACTATTGCTGTAGGTCCCTCAAGATCCTTAGAAAGGCTTTCGAACTCTGTACCTTCAATAGCACGCTTAATAAGTGTATTCTTGTATACTTTGTATGTAATCTCTTCTTTTCTGAGAGCTCTACGAAGATTTGTATCCTGCTCAACTGTAAGACCAAGATAATCAACAAGAACAACTGATGCTGCACCATCGATAGTAGCTTTAATCTCTTCAACGATAGGTGCCTTAAGTTCTACCTTTGCCATTTCACGCGTCCTCCTTATTAGAATAATAATGACTGCGCTTTAAAAAAAGAAAAACTTCCATACTATACCGTACGGAAGTTGAAATTCGTCATAATTAATAATAATCAAAAACGATTCTTTCCTCGGCAGGCGAGCCAAAACTCATTACGCCTCGCGGCACCCGCTGTCTACGGCAGTTCATCGTTTGCTAGATTAACATGTATGAAATACAATGTCAAGCTTTTTATTTGTGTTTTATTTTTCTCCGGACCTTATTGCTATTTCCACTCAATACTGTACGTACCTCTCTCAGGTGATATTAATCTAAGAGAAAGATAATCCACATACCATTTTTTATTGTATTTATAGACTATTACCACACTATTATTCTCATCGGCAGATTCATTATATTCTTGTACAGTTTCATATGGCATAACAGCTTTTGATGAAGTTTTAAATTTTTTCTCTTCTGAAATCACATTACCATATTTATTTCCGTTATAGCTCCACTCCACGTGCATTTCAACAACATATATATCGGATGGATCTATATCGATCTCATAATTATTAAGATTCTCTACCTCATTTTCAAAAATATTCTGTTTGGTGCTCATTCTCTGAGAACCTTTCACCGAAACACTTTTAATATCATTTAAACTTCCGATCCTTATAATGTCATATTTAACATCAAGGTCAAGCTTCTCACAAAAAAGCTCAGGATTCTTCAAAACTTCTTTGTAATCTTCTATATCATATGCTTTCTCAATATATTTATTCTGATTCAATCTATTCGCCATACCAATAGGAAATACTTCCGTCACTGATCTACCGGGATATTTATCATACGTTCTATACAGATTATTTTTTCTTCGAACTTTGTCACTTACAAAAGAATGTGACATCATATATTCATAATCGCATCTCTCCATGGCAGCAAAATATGCATTAAGCGCTTTTTCCTGCTCTGATTTAACTTTATGGTGAGACAGATAATACGATAAACCAACCACCAGAACAAAGACCGCAAGTAGCGCCGAAATAATTATCTTCTTGCGATTTTTCGAAAAAAAGGACTGTTTTTCCGGCTTTGCATTCAAATACGGATTTTCCTGAAAATATGGGTTTCCTTGCGTATACGGATTCCCTTGCATGTATGGATTCACCTGCTGATTCGGATTTCCTTGCATGTATGGATTCACCTGCTGATTCGGATTCATCGATTGATTCTGGCCGTTTCCCATATACAGATTCATCTGTTGATTCGGATTCACCTGCATATCCTGACCGTTTCCCATATATGGATTCATCTGCTGATCTTGATTCATCTGCATATTCTGACCGTTTCCCATATATGGATTCATCAGCTGATCTTGATTCATCTGCATATTCTGACCGTTTCCTATATACGGATTCATCTGCCGATTCGGATTCACCTGCATATCCTGACCGTTTCCCATGTATGGATTCATCTGTTGATTCGGATTCATCGGCTGATTCTGTCCGAAACTATTAATAATGTCGTTCCCCTGATTATTCATAAATTCTATACCACCTCAACTAATGTGTTTATTCTTTTATAAAGACTTTATAACCATTTTTTCTTCCTAAAGAAAATAAGACTTAGCACAATAATTGCGATACTCACAAGTATCACTATCGGATATCCCCATCGCGATTCTAATTCCGGCATGTATCTGAAATTCATACCATACCATCCTGCAATAAGTGTAAGCGGCATGAAGATAGTCGTTACAACTGTAAGCAGTGTCATAATCCTATTCTGTTTTATATCCATTTGTGTATGATAAAGATCTCGTATCTGGACCGTGTAATCCCGAATGGAATTTGCAGTATCATGAAGCCTTGTCATCCTGTCGGTGAACAGTCTGAAATATCTGGTATTCTTTGCTTTGAAGAAATTATTTTCATTTTCTTCAAACTCCTGACCAAGATCTATAAGCTGCTCATAATGAATCCGTAATTCTCTTATATCACCACGTATCTCATTTACTCTCTCTAAATTTGCATTTTTGGCATCATCAAGAATATCACTCTCGATCTCATCAAGTTCTTTCTCATATTTCTCGAGTATCGAAAGATCTCTTGCAATTATAAGTTCCAGGAAGTCGTAAATAAATCTTTCGAGACAAGGAACCTTCCATCTCTTACGACCTTTTATCCTTTTTACCATTCTTTCAACAACACCTGTCGGATCGATGAAAACAATACCTTTTTCATCGATAGCAAATGCATATTTATATTCATTATCAATTATATTACGTCTGCTTGGAATACAAAATGTTCCGGTCAAAGAGTCAAAATTCACTTCTGCTTTGGTATTGTGAATCTCGTCGGTATTTATATCCATCTCGATTCCGATATCAAAACTGGCCTGTTCTTTCTTCCATTCTTCGGGAGACAACACTACAACGTATTGATATTCACCATTATGAACCTCTTTGCCGTCACATTCTTCAAGTGTAGATTTTATTAAATAATACATTTTTCCACCTTTTAACCTTTAATATACATTAGGTAGTATATCATTTTTTGCAATAACAATCAAAAAAATGTATAATTAAACACAATAATTTTACAAAGGAGGAGACGATATTATGTGGTACGAAGAAAGTGTATTTTATCAGATTTATCCTCTCGGATTTTGCGGTGCACCATTTGAAAATGATGGCAAGCTCTGCCACCGTATCAAAAAAGTCAGTGACTGGATCCCTCATATGAAAAAACTCGGAATAAATGCAATATATTTTTCTCCGGTTTTTGAATCCGATACACATGGTTACAACACCAGAGATTATAAACTTATCGACAAAAGGCTTGGAACAAATGACGACTTTGCCGAACTCTGCGATGAACTCCATAAAAATGATATCAAAGTCGTTCTTGACGGAGTTTTCAATCATGTCGGCCGCGGTTTCTTTGCGTTTTTGGATGTTTGCAAAAATAAATGGGATTCGCCATATACAGACTGGTTCCATCTGTCATTTGACGGAAATTCCAATTATAATGACGGTTTCTGGTATGAAGGATGGGAAGGCAATTATGACCTTGTCAAATTAAACCTCAGAAATGAAGAAGTTATAAATCATATATTTGATGCTATTGACTTTTGGGTAGAAAAGTTCCACATTGACGGATTACGTCTCGATGTTGCTTATTGTCTGGACAGAGACTTTACTCACCGCCTCAGGGAAAAAGCTAATTCCATAGGAAATGATTTTCTTCTCCTTGGTGAACTTCTCCATGGCGATTATAATCAGTTCGTAAATGACGGCATGCTTCACAGTGCTACAAATTATGCATGCTACAAAGGACTTTATTCAAGTTTCAATTGCATGAATATGTTCGAGATAATCAATACTCTTATCCAGCAGTTCGGTCCTGAAAACTGGAGTTGGTACAGAGGAAAACATTTCCTTTCATTTGTTGATAATCACGATGTCACAAGAGTTGCCAGTATTCTTAGCAACCCAAATCATCTTCCTCTGATTTATACACTTATGTTCTGTATGCCCGGAATTCCATCTGTTTATTACGGCAGTGAATGGGGTGCAACAGCCAGAAAAGAAGACGGCGATCCTGCTTTAAGAGCATCATTTGATAAGCCGGAGTGGAATTCTTTGACTGATCATATTGCTAAACTTTGTGAGATCAAAAAAAGCAGCATTGCTCTCAACTATGGTTCCTTTAGATCAATTCATCTGACCAACCATCAGTGTATATTCGAAAGATGGTTTGATAATGAGCGTCTTTTAATAGCAATAAATGCATCAGACCAGCCATATACAGCACATTTTGATGCAGGATGCGGAACAGCATTCGATCTCTTATCGAAAACAACGCATGATTTTGGCGGTGGTTCAACACTTCAGCCTTACAGTTCCCATATATGGAAAATGGAACAGTAGACCGCAAGGTCTACCGTTCCATTTTTTAATATACTTATCTTATATCTTCAATGAATGTTATGATCTTGATATATAGACATCATTCTAATATTCGCATTTAGGATCATGGAATTCCTTCACACGTCTCTTATATGCTCTGTCTATCTCTTTCTTGAATGCCGTCTCAGCATTATCGATTCCCATAACCTCTCTCATCAAATATTTTGTAAATTTAGGATTAAGAGCAAGGAAAGGACCAACCAGATATGTAGCAAAAAGATTCTGATCATGGATACCTTCAAGATAACTGTCCTTATCCATTCCCATTCCTTTATCAACTTCGATAAATGAAAGGGGTTCATCAACATCTGTTGCCTGTGTAAACTGTGTCTTAAATCCTACTATCTCAAGATCACCGAAATGTCCTCTTACGAGACTGTTAAGTCTATTCATTCTGTCTCTCTTCGCAGAGAAATCATAAAGTCCGAGACACTCTATACGGCTTCCGTCTTCATTTTCAATATAGTTACCCAGAACTTCCACAGCATTTGATGTAAATAATATTGCTGTTCCTTCATTTTTTTGTCTGACGAGCGCATCTTTATATTCCTTCAGCTTATTGATGACCATTTCCTGTTTTTTCTCAGTCATGGCACCAAGATAAATCATATCCACATCATGATCTGCGAAGTATGGCTTCTCTGTAAATGATGTAAACTTAAATTCAGCTTCAGGAAGACAAGCTTTAAGATACTTAATATTACTGCTGTCTCCGAAGAGATTACAAAATTCAGGGAATAAAACTTCAATCGTCTTATCCTTACCTTTTGATGCAGGATCAAGGATTGGTTTCCCCGGAGCAAATGTCTTTCTGTAGTCTTTTATATATGCTGCAGCTTTTTCAGAAACATTTCTTTCACCGTTTCTGAGTCTTTCTGCAAGTCTCTTCTGAACCGCCTGTGCAAAATGTGTTGTATATATATCATGCAGCACAAAAACCTTCTCGATTCCGTTAAGATCAACCAACTCACCGGTCTTAACATCATCATCTATTGAAAGTATCTTATCTTCAGGAATACCTGCAAGAAGTAATCTGAGTTTAAGATCATATTGTCTTTGTCCACCGATAACGATCTGCTTTATAGAATGATCGTTCAGGAATTCAAAGTCCGTATCAAAGAACCAGGCAATATTTTCACTGGTTTCTTTTCTATCGAAAAAGTCATCGATAATAAGAACAACCGACTTGTTGCCATCTTCTTTTCTTACGAAATCGCAAACTCGTGAAACAGCTACCGGATTCTGTCCTTTTGCAACATAATTGATAAGATGAACATTTTCTTCAACCATCTCATCATATCTTGTTCCGGCAATCTTCATATTTTCAAATGAAGCTGTGATTCTCTTAATTGCTACTCCGAACTCCATCAAAACAGCAACAGCCGTGATCTGATTATATACATCTGTTATATTATCGCCGAGAAGCTTAATATCGAAATTTCCTTTTGGAGTTCTAAGATATAATCTTCTATTCTCAGCATCTATCTTTTCAACTGCATAATCAAATTCCGCAGGTGAACCAAATCCACAATTCGGACATTTCACCTTACCGATATGATTATATCTGATATATTCATAATCAAGTCTTGTACCACACTCAGGACAAGCTATCATATCACGGATGATATTATTGGTTTCATCCATATATACGGATCTGTCTTCTATACCAAAATAAACTCTTTTATTCCCAGGACAAAGATGACTGCTGAGTGGATCTTCTCCATTTAAAACAAGCCTTGTTTCCTTAGGAATAGTCTGATTAAGAATATCAAAAATATATTCCGAATGCGCATTTCTTCGATATGAATCTCTGAAAAGATTTGTTACGGCAAGTATCTTTGGTTTTACATAAGGGAAAATCTTCGTTGTCATTCTCTCATCAAGCTCAAGAACGGCATACTGCTTTTTCATTCTTCCCTTCATATCAGAGTTCTTAACAAATGCTGTTACAACTCCGGATGCGATATTGCCGCCGAATCTGTTATCTATAAATTGAAGCTTTGTATCAGCAAGAACATCATCAATAAGATTTGATACTGTAGTCTTGCCATTAGTTCCCGTAATTCCTACAACCACCTTCGGCTTATCAATCTTCTCAAGGAAATCAGGACAAACCTTAAGTGCCTGATTACCCGGAACATGGGTTGCATTCTTTCTTGCAAGTTTAAGACCTCTTATAAGTGCCTTAGTTCCCACAAGTGTTGCATAGAACTTAGGACTCTTTTTACTACTCATTTTATTTCCACCTCTTCAATCAAGTATCGCTGACCATATTAGCGCATCCAAACGGAAATATCAACATCTCCTTCAACTCCCGGACAACTTCCGTATGGAGTATACTGCCAACCTGCCATTACATATGGGAAGTCAGGATTATCATATGCAGCAAGCCAGAATTCATAATCCTTAAGCTGCTCTAAGTCCATATTGAGAAGGAACCATCCGTGGCTCGCATAGATTATAGGTGTATATCCTGCTGATCTGACAGTCTCGCAAAATCCCTTGATAGCACTTGTTCTGTCTTCAATGCTGATGTCATTTGCACGAACCGTATCATCTGTATAGATATACTCTGTATCAACAACGATTGCTTCTATCTTACCGTGATTCTTAAGGTTCTCGATGGCAAACTTAGCCTCTTCAACACCTTCATCATAATTAATTGCCTCTGAGAAGAAATAAGGCATAACCTCAAGTCCTGCTTTTCTGGCATTATCGAAATGATTAGAGAACTTAGGGTCAAGATTAAGACTTCCCTTGGAACCATATCCTCTGAAACCAAGTCTTACAACAGCTACGGAAACTCCGGCATTCTTAACCTTCTTCCAGTCGATCTCATTCTGATAATCCGAAACATCGATGGCAACCCTGGACGTTTTCTCGCCATTTTCAACATGATAAAGGAAATTAGTTGTTCCATTATCATCATAAACAAAATCATTTTCAAAATCGAAATTATTTCTTTCGATATTCGGACTGATCTTTACAAGTTCACAATCCGGATATTCTCCGAAAAGAACATATGCTTTATGGAGATATTTAACATAGTTATCCTCAACTGCCACTGCAATCTCGGAATCTCCAAACGACATTTCATACGGAAATTCATACTTAAGTGCTACCGGTTTACCTGACTTTTCGTCAAAAAGCTTCTTTCCGAAAATGAAAAGAAATACTCCTTCCACGGCAACAATTACAGATAAAATGATACACCACCACGTTAACCTTATTATCTTGCTTCTTTCATTTGGTGTTCCCATATTTTATGAAACAGCAGTCTCATTTGACTTACTGCTTTTCCTCCTTAATATTATAATGCCTACAACCATGAGAATAACTCCGCCAACAAATACCGCAGCCCCAATTCCCAAATTGAAATACTGATCATCGAGGAACGGCATTACCTTTAATACCGCATTCGGATAGTGATAAGCCACTACCGAAAATGCATTATTCGCAAAATGCATAAGCATCGACGGAAAAATGCTGCCCGTATAGTATACCACAACACATAGCATTGCGCCAAGTAAAGCCGTAACAAAAAATCTTGCCAGACTCATATGATATATTCCGAAACATACTGCCACAAAAATAATTGCAGGCACTATTCTGTATTTCTTTCTGGCCGCTGCAAAGATATAACCTCTGAACATCATTTCTTCGCATACCGCCGGCAAAAGTGCGACCACAAAGAGGGTTAACAAAAAGCCGTTATCCAAGATTTCATTCACACTATCATCCGCTGCGCTTCTGCTCGATGGGAAGAGCTGCGAAACTATACTGCTTATTATCATTCCGACAAAAATAGTACCTGTGATAAGCAAGATGCTTCCCAGCACTTTAACAGGTTTACATTTTTTGAAACTGTATGTTTCCTTTAAATCTTTCTTGGTATATATACTCATCAGAAGCGGAATCATAACGATTATCAGCTGCGTGCCGATAACGCCATATATTCCAAATGAAGTCTGCAGCAGTCCTCCCACATAAATAACAAGCACAAATACTACAAGGAGAGTGAACCAGGCATCCGAAACCGTCGGAACACCACCCTTTTTAAGATTGCTTCTCTTCTCAAAAAGCTGAAGTCCGCCTCTTCCGTCATTAAAGAGTATCGACTCGCTGTCATAAATCTTACTGAGGAGCATGATCGCGAGGAATGCATAAAGCACATTACTGAGAAGAACCATAGCCACAGAATTAACCGTTATCTTGAAGATAAGAAGGTTCTTGATGAGAAGACATATATTTGCAACCGGAACAAGTGCCATCACTCCATCAAGGCTTACATTTGGTACAAATCCGATATAACCTGTAAATAAAACCACCATCATAAGCGGAGTGATGTAATTGTTGGCCTCTTTATAACTTTTTGCAAATGAAGTTACGCACATTGTTATCGCACTTATAAAAAGCGAAAATGCAAGTATCGCTATGATTCCGATCAGAATCGCAGGCAGAAAACTTATAACGCTTGTATTTCCCAGATGAATGAGCCCGTTATCCTTCATAATCTTCGTCATATAGATAACTATACTTCCCAGAGAAATGATATTTAATAAAGCTGAAATAAGTCCGATAAGCGCAACCGTCAGGAATTTTCCGATTATCATCTGTCTGTTGGTAACAGGAAGTGTCAAAAGGGTTTCAAGTGTTCCTCTTTCTTTTTCACCCGCTGTTGTATCTATAGCCGGATACATTGTTCCCATAAGAAGACTGATGATAAGAAGGAACGGAAGGACAGATCCCAGTATACTTCCCACAGACTGCTTACCACTGGCCACATTTTTATATTTATAAACAATAGGATTCAAAACATATTCAGCATCCAGATTTTCATCCAAAAGTATCTTTTTACTCTTTTTCTTATTCATTTCTTCCAGTTGCTTATAGACTATCTCCGATGCATAATTTGAATTAGTCGAAGAAGAAAGGTAATAAACATTATACTGAATTCGTCCCTCTATATCCGTATCCTTAGTATTTGACTGTGTCTTACATTCTACATAAACATCAATATCTTCTTTTTTTACATCAGCCTCGTAATCATGTCCTCCTTCGGCATGAGTTATCTTAAGAACATATTTCTTATCCGAGAAGTTGCTGTTACCGGTGAGATAATCATAGAATTCACTCTTATCTTCTTCAGCATCAATAACAATATTATATGTACTTGTTTCCAGGTTATCCTGTACAAATGACATTATTCCCAAAGCCGCAATAAAAATGAGCGGATACAGAATAACCGGCACCACCAGCATCATGATCACGGTCTTTTTATCACGAAGAACATCCAGGAGTTCTTTCTTGAAGAGAGTTCTTATAATCTTATTATTCTTGTTCTTCATTATCCAGATCCTCCCTCTCCACTATTACATTAAATGCATCTCTCATATTGTCCGTGCCCGTTTCCTTCTTAAGTTCATCAGGCGTGAGATTGCATATGATACGGCCTTTATTGATCATAATAATCCTGTCGCAAAGGTACTCGGCCTCCTCCATATAATGCGTTGAATAAATAACCGTCCTGCCTCTATCCTTCTCACCCTTCATAAACTTTGTTATGGCAGCACTGCTGATGATATCAAGCCCGAGAGTCGGCTCATCAAAAATATATATTTCCGGATCATGGATAAGGCACCTTGCTATTGCAGCCCTCTGTGTCTGTCCTGTTGAAAGTTTCTCAATACGGTTATCAATAAATGATTCCATATTAAGAAGTTCCTTTATCTTATCTATCCTCTCTGCTATCACTTCATCAGAAAGCCCGTAAATAGTACCAAACATTGTCAGAAGTTCTCTTGCAGAAAGTCTTCCGTATAACTTTGTGTTGCCGGAATGATATCCTATATGTCTCCTTAACTCAACAGGATCTGTGATCTCTTCATCAAGACTTATATAAACTTTACCCGATGTAGGTTTCATCAAACTTGCAAGCATACGAAGAAGAGTCGTTTTTCCTGCCCCGTTTGGACCAAGTATTCCGACTATCTCCCCTTTATTTACCGACAGTGAAATTCCATCCACCGCATTAAATTCTACTTTTTTATTCTTTTTTTCATTTCTTATGAATGTTTTTACAAGATTATCAGCACTGATCATAAATACCCCGAACCTCATACATATGATTATCAGGCCACCGGATCCTGAACGTCCCGGAAGCCTAAAGCAATATAAATTAAATATAAAATATTATATCATATACTGTATAATTTCGCACCGATGTAAGACTTCTAAACTATCGGAATCCGGATGAAATAATTTTAGACATAAAAAAACTGCAAGTTCTCCATCTTGCAGTTTTATGATAACACGCCCCCACAACGTAACCTAGCCCTCTCACATGTTCCGAACGTGAACAACTAAGTTTTAATTTATACTCATTATACCATTTATTAAGAAAATCGCAATACTTTTTTGTTTATTTTCCGTGTTTTTTGATATATTTCTTAATATTTGTTAATATTTTATAAGAAAATCGGCATGAATTATCTTTATGTAAACCAACTTTTGTTGTTTATGACAGCACTATATGTTGATTTCAAAATATAAAAGTGCCGGAGTTATACTCCGGCACCGTAAATTCACTTATTATATTCTGTCGCACAAATAATTAAGTATTTATTTCTTAGCTGTTATTCTCTTCTGCTACAAGATTCACTGTACCATACATCTCGCGAAGCTTTGGTTTTTCAATCTTACCTGTTGCATTTCTAGGAACATCAGCGAAGATTATCTTACGAGGTCTCTTATATCTTGGAAGTTCCATACAGAATTCATTTATCTCTTCTTCTGTTGCCATCTTTCCTTCTTTAAGCTGAACTATGGCTGCTGAAATTTCTCCAAGTCTCTGATCTCCGATTCCTATAACAGCTACATCCTGAATCTTATCATTCTTCATCATAAAGTCTTCGATCTGAACAGGGTAAATATTTTCACCACCGCTTATGATGACATCTTTCTTACGGTCAACAAGCCAGATAAAACCATCTTCATCAAGCTTAGCCATATCTCCTGTGAATAACCATCCATCCTGAAGACATTCTTCTGTAGCTTTCTTATTATGATAATAGCATTCCATGACTCCGGGACCTTTAACAGCAAGTTCTCCGACTTCACCTTTTGCTACTTCATTTCTTGATTCATCAACTATCTTCGTCTCCCATCCATAACCCGGGATACCGATAGCTCCAACCTTATGAATATTCTCAACCCCAAGATGAACGCATCCGGGACCGATTGATTCTGAAAGGCCGTAATTGGTATCATACTGATGATTAGGGAATATCTTCTTCCATCTTGAGATAAGACTCGCAGGAACAGGCTGTGCACCTATATGCATAAGTCTCCACTGATCAAGACTGTAATCATCTTTATTTAACTGTCCGCTTTCAAGGGCAATAAGTATATCCTGAGCCCAAGGAACAAGAAGCCAAACAATTGTACAATGTTCTCTGCTTACTGTATCAAGAACATATTCAGGACTTGTTCCCTTAAGGAGAACAGCTTTGCTTCCTGAGATAAGACTTCCAAACCAGTGCATCTTTGCGCCTGTATGATAAAGAGGCGGGATGCAAAGGAATACATCATCATGAGTCTGTCCATGATGAGCCTGCTCAACCTTTGCAGAATGTGAAAGGCTTCTGTGTTTATGAAGGATTGCCTTAGGAAATCCTGTTGTTCCGGATGAGAAATAAATTGCTGCATAGTCATCATCTGTAAGTTCAATATCAGGCGATACGCTGCTGCAATTTACAGTAAGTGATGTATAATCTTCCGCAAATGAAGGGCATCCGTCACCAACATAAAGAAGACTTACCTTCTTAGAGATTTTATCTGCAATACTTTCCATTCTTCCGATGAATTCCGGTCCGAATATAAGTATATCCACTTCAGCCAGCTTCGCACAATATTCAATCTCGTCAGCTGTATATCTGAAGTTAAAAGGTACTGCTATGGCACCTGTCTTAAGTACACCGAAATAAATCGGAAGCCACTCAAGGCAGTTCATAAGAAGTATACCTACTTTATCATTTTTCTTTATTCCTCTGGAAAGAAGAAGATTTGCAAAACGGTTAGCTTTCTCATTGAAAACGCTCCATGTTATCTCTCTTCTATATGGTTCAGCCTCACTTGGCTGAATAAGATCAAACTCTTTCCATGTAATTCTTCTTCGCTCTGTAATAGCCGGATTTACTTCAACAAGAGCTATCTCGTCTCCGTATTCTTTGGCATTTCTTTCCAAAAGCTCTGTTATTGGCATTTTAACATTCTCCCTTATTCATTATAACCTTCATAATATTACATTTCATATCCGGCATGGAAAGCTTTGAGATTGATATCAACAGTCTTTGCAGGAACTGTATTCTTAATAACATTCTCCCACTGTTCTACCGAATAATCCATGTGTCTTGCGGCCATACCAAGAACGATAACATTGAATGTTCTTGTATTTCCGATTTCCTTAGCCTTATTCATGGCATCGATGGAATAAACTTTGTATTTTGAAGAAAGCTCTTCAATTATACCTTCCGGATATTCTGCTGCTCCGGTTATAACAGGCATTGGATCTATACGCTGATCATTTACTATTATTACTCCGTCTTTCTTAAGGAAATGTGCATATCTCTTTGCTTCAAGTCTCTCGAATGCGATGAGCACATCCGCACATCCTTCTTCAACTATAGGTTCAGCAACTTCTTCGCCATATCTAACATATGTAACAACGCTTCCACCTCTCTGAGCCATACCATGTACTTCAGAAAGTTTTACATCATAACCTGCATCAAGTGCGAGTCCTCCGAGAATACGGCTTGTAAGAAGTGTTCCCTGTCCGCCTACTCCAACTATGATAATATTCTTTACTGCCATATTACTCACCTCTCTTTTTAAGTGAAATAGCATCGAACGGACAATTCTTCATACAAAGTCCGCAGCCATTGCACATTGTATCATCTATAACTGCCTTGCCTGTTTCTTTATCCTTCTTTATAGCTGGACATCCGGCAACAAGGCACTTACCACATTTACGGCATTTATCAGGATCTACATAACATTTACCCTGTGGAATATAGTCCTTAAGAAGAGCACAAGGTGACTGAGCAATGATAACTGAAAGCTCATCTCTTGCAACTTCTGTTTTAACAACCTCTTCAAACTTCTCAAGATCATATGGATCAACTACTGTTACATGGTTAATGTTCATAGCCTTGCAAAGCTTTTCAAGATCTATAGCATATGTTGTCTCACCATTTAACATCTTTCCTGTAGCAGGATTATCCTGGTGCCCTGTCATACCTGTTGTTGAGTTATCAAGAATGATAACTGTTCCGGTAGCTTTGTTATATGCCATATTCATAAGTGAATTCACACCTGTATGAAGGAATGTGGAATCACCTATAACTGCAACCCAGTTCTTAACAAATTCACTTCCCTTAGCCTTCTCCATACCATGAAGCATAGAAATGCTGGCACCCATACAAAGAGTAGTATCAACTACATTTAACGGTGCAACTGCGCCAAGTGTATAACATCCGATATCACCTGAAGCATGGATCTTAAGCTTCTTAAGAACGGAGAATGTTGCTCTGTGAGGACAACCGGGACAAAGGATAGGAGGTCTCATAGGAACAGCCGCTGCCGACTCAGCCTCAACCTTCTCACCGAGGATTGCTTCACGGATCATATTTGCACTGTATTCTCCCTGGATTGTAAATATCTCTTTACCGATACATTTTACTCCCCATGACTTAACCTGCTCTTCAATAACAGGTTCAAGCTCTTCAACGATATAAAGAGTATCTACCTTTGAAGCAAATTCAAGAATAAGATTTTTTGGAAGTGGATTAACAAGTCCGAGTTTAAGGATTGATGCATTTGGAAGAACTTCCTTAACATACTGATAAGGAATACCGCTTGTGATAACACCAATCTTTGTATCGTTATATGTTACTTTATTTACATCTATTGTACATGCATCTTCAGCAAGACGATTGGTTCTTGCTTCAACAACAAGATGTCTTCCCTTTGCATTTCCCGGCATCATGATATTCTTTGCCGGATTTCTCTCATATGGCTTATCATCAGGTTCTACTCTGTCTTCAAGATTAACAAGTCCCTGAGAATGTGCAAGTCTTGTAGTAGTACGTACGATAACAGGTGTATCATACTCCTCCGATATCTCAAATGCTCTCTTTGTAAAAACTCTTGCTTCTTCAGAATCTGAAGGCTCGAGTACAGGAACGCAAGCTGCTCTTGCAACACGTCTTGTGTCCTGCTCATTCTGCGAGCTGTAAAGTCCCGGATCGTCAGCTGCGATCATTACAAGACCACCATTTGCTCCTATATATGAAACTGAATAAAGCGGATCAGCAGCAACATTAACACCTACGTGTTTCATGGCACACATTGCTCTTACACCTGAGATAGATGCACCTACGGCAACTTCTGTTGCAACCTTTTCGTTTGGCGCCCATTCAGCATAAATTCCATCATACTTAACAAGATATTCACTTACTTCTGTACTTGGCGTACCCGGATATGCAGAGGATACTTTTACTCCTGCTTCATAAGCACCTCTGGCAATCGCCTGATTACCAAGCATAATCTTCTTTTCCATTTATTTCCTCCTATTAAACTGTGTTGAACACAGATAGTATTAAATTTGTTATACTCACACTTTGATCAAATGTCCGTCTCTATACAAACGGTATCTTTCTTCGCCGAGTCTGAGTCTTATCAATCTGTCTCCACGGATGTGGTTATTGTATAAGATCCTTATCCTTATGGAGTTCTTCCATTTCTTCGAAACCTTTATATTACTAAATACCGATTTTTCCGTAACAACCTCATATGCAACATTCCAAAGCGGAATATCCTTTCTCGGATCATTTACATGAAGACGGTATTTCTTATAATCTACGTCATTTTTTCTGGAGTACATATTCTTACGAACCATTCCTCCATAACTCGGAGCATTAAATACAATCTGTGCCCCGGGATATCTGTTATATATTTTCTCGATAAATCTAACTACTTCCTTCGATGTTCTGTAAAGGAAAATGTCCCTGCAAACAAAAAGAAGTCCAAATCCAATATCGCATTCTATATCATCAAGCCATTTCATATCATCCACTGACTTAACTATCGTATGTTCCCTTTCGGAATCTTTATCATACTTCTTCCTGATTGAAATTTTTCCCGGAGTATCGAGGTTATACCAGTTCACTCTTCCGTTATCAAGTCTTTTAAACATAGTATCAAGACTGCATCCAAGATATACTATGGTTGACATCGGGTACTGAAGTATAAACTTACTCACCTCATCGTCAAAAGCCCTCATCGTTGCAGCCTTGGTTATATCTATAAATTCATTTTCTTTTTTGTATTTTGTATATGAAATACTGTTGTTAACAAGGTATTTAGTAGCCAGATTATCTTTAAATATCTCTGAATACTTCTTAGACCATTCGCCTCTTTCCTTTATCTCATACATATACTGATCTATGATCCTGTGTCTTGTATCAGATATCAGATCTGCCATGATCATCCTTGCATGAAGTGTTTCATCAAGCTTATTATCATGATAAAACTTGTGATGCATTCTCGGGAATTCGAAATAACTCACATGAAGCCCCGCATTCTCAATCTTTCTTGCAAGCTCTCTCGCATAACAATTGAAAATATCATCCGTTCCGGAAATGATTATTACATTATCACAAAGTTCTCTTAAATCCTCATAAATCGGGCTTGTATATTCTGTCTGACCTGCATATTCCTGCACCCAGTATTTGTTGACAAATTCCTTATATCCTTCGCTGAAATAAATACCATCATCATAATACGAATTCAGAAGTATTTCTTCAAAAGTCTTATCAAAGAATTCCGAATCTACTTCAGGCGACAAAAGAAGAAGTTTATCCGGAAGAGTAATTCCTTCTTCCCACAAATGAAGAGCAAGCGATAAAGCAAGTCCTGCTCCTACTCCCGATCCTGCCAGAATGATATCTGTTATATGCTTTTTATGAACAAGATTCTCATAAACAGCTGCAAGCATCTTAAGAGCCTTTCGACATCCTGCTTCAGGCGCTATAGGATACATGGGAATGCAAAGATTCATTCCGGTTTCTTTTGCCAGATGCAATACAAAACTATACTCATCCTTAGTGATTGGCATACAATAGTCGCAATCATAAATATACAGAATATATTTACCTGTATTGTTCATTTCAGGCATGACAAAACAGCATTTTCCATCTCCTACATCTTCTTTCTTAAGAGTAATATCCGGATCCCCCTCAACGATATAGCTGTCAGGATTAATGCTTTCTCTTCTTTTCATCTCTTCTCGAAATATCTGTTCTGCTGACTTTTTTTGCAACTTTGCAAGTTTTGACATTCCTGTCTCTCCCTTACTGATAAGACAATATTTTAAAAAGCTTTGTCATTTAAACCCGTATCTAAGTATTATAAGATATATTAAGTTTTAATGCAATAAGTAAGGCAGAGGCTTTACAACTTCCACCTCTGCCTTAATATTTTTAAGTTTAAATCAATCTGCGAAATAATATCCAACTCCCCATTTTGTATGGATGAATTTTGGATCCGCCGGATGTTCTTCTATCTTTTCTCTAAGTCTTCTTACATGAACATCAACCGTTCTCGCATCTCCCGGATAAGATGAACCCCAGATAGTTTTAAGAAGTTCGTCTCTTGAATATACCTTATTGGGATTTGAAACAAGAAGAAGCACAAGGTCAAATTCCTTTGCTGTAAGACTAGCTTCTTTTCCATCTATAAATACTCTTCTGCTGTCAAGTTCAAGCTTAAGGCCCTTTTTCTCGATCACATTATCCTTCTGAGCTTTCTGTCCGTCATTCTTGGAATTTCTTCTGAGAATTGCTTTTATTCTCGCCTTAACCTCAAGGATATTAAATGGTTTTGTAATATAATCATCCGCTCCGTATTCAAGACCAAGAATCTTATCCATATCTTCGCCCTTAGCTGTGAGCATTATGATCGGAACATCAGAGAATTCTCTGATCATCTGACAAACTTCAAGTCCTGTGAATTTTGGAAGCATGATATCAAGAAGGATCATATCATAAGAATTCTCCTTAGCCTTATTTATGGCCTCTTCTCCATCATAAGCTGTATCCACTTCCATATCATCTTGTTCAAGACTGAATCTAAGTCCTTTGACAATAAGTTTTTCATCATCGACAACAAGTATCTTTTTCATCTTTTTCCCCTTTTAAATAATGATCATGTCCTTTATTTTCTCAAAAATATTGTCCTTGATCCCCTTAATATTTTTTATCTCCTCAATACTTTTAAAGCCACCATTATCATCTCTGTAACTGATTATATCTTCTGCTCTGCTTTCCCCGATTCCGGGTAATGTCATAAGAAGATTTTTATCAGCCGTATTGATATTAACCTTCATATTGGATTCTTCCGTAAAATTTCTCTCATTCGGAGTATCTTTTCCTTCGTTAGAAAAACCCGTCATTATCTCTTTACTTAAGTTTGTTTTAAGCGAATCATCCTCTTCAGGAAAATAAATCCTCATCCCGTCCTCTAATCCGGCCGCAAGATTTATATATCCATGAAGTGCATTTTCATCATATCCGCCCGCTGCATCCAAAGCATCATTCACAATACTCCCTTCAGGAAGTATATATACCCCTTCATTTCTGACCGCACCACATACATAAACCCGAACCGTCCCTATCTTAGAATGATCTTCGGTAGTTTCTTCCGTCAGATCATAACCGGTCGTTAATGTACTATCGTCTTTATCTTCAGTCAATTGTGATTCGGTATCCGTTTTTGATGTGTCGTCAACTTTAAGAGATGTATTGCTGCAACCATAAAGAAATACAGTCAATAGTAAAATGACTGTAACAATTCTGATTTTTTTCAAATATACATCATCCCTCGATTTATCTTGATTTTTGATCTAATCATCGGGAAATTTGTTAATTCAACTTTTTCAGAGCTAAACTTATTGTAACGAAATTGAAACATTTATTCAATACGATTTTTCATATTTATAAATGTATTTATATATTTTTAGGACATTTAAACATTTTAAAACCGGCACTTAAATATGCGCCGGTTTTAATCTTGTCAATATATTTAGAATAATGGATCCTTAAGGATAGCAGTACCGATACCTTTTTCAGTAAAGAACTCAAGTAAAAGGCAATGCTCTACACGACCGTCAAGGATATGAACTCGCGAAACACCATTCTTAAGTGCTTCAATACAGTTCTTAAGCTTAGGCATCATTCCGCCTCCGACAACACCTTTCTCGATGAATTCTTCTGCTTCTGCAACATTCATCTCTGAAACAAGTGTCTTCTTGTCGCTTGGATCAACATATACACCTTCAATATCTGTAAGGAATACAAGTTTTTCTGCATTTACTGCTGATGCGATAGCACATGCACAGTCATCTGCATTTATATTATATCCATGGAAATCATCACCAAGACCGATAGGTGCGATTACAGGAATAAAGTCATCCTGAATAAGTGTATCAAGGATCTTTGTATCTGAAGATGTAACTTCACCTACATATCCGATATCTTTTCCGTCAGCTGTCTTCTTGTGTGTCTGAAGAAGACCTGCATCTTTTCCGCTTATACCTACTGCCTTAAGTCCAAGCTGAGTCATCATCGCAACAAGGCTTTTATTTACCTTATTAAGAACCATCTCAGCTACTTCAAGAGTTTCCTCATCTGTAACACGAAGTCCGTTAACAAACTCTGACTGCTTATTGATCTTGCCAAGCCATTTATTGATCTCCTTACCACCACCGTGTACGATGATTGGCTTAAGACCTATAAGCTTAAGAAGGGCAACATCTTTAATAACATTATATTTAAGATTCTCATCAAGCATTGCGCTTCCGCCGTACTTTACTACTATAGTACTTCCGTTAAAACGCTGAATATAAGGAAGTGCTTCACTCAGTGTCTGAGCTTTTGCAAGCACCTTATCTAAAGAATCATTACTAACCATACTATTATCCTCCGCGTTTCTCTCTAATTCCTGTTCAAATCTGTATATCATAGCTCACACCTCATTACTTTATCACTAAAAATTTTACGAATCAATAACTATGAACGATAATCAGCATTGATCTTAACATAATCATATGTAAGGTCACAGCCCCATGCTGTAGCCTCTCCGTCGCCTTCATGAAGTATACATTCTGCAACTATCTCATCAGGCTGAAGAACTGAAAGAGCTTCTTCTTCTGAGAATTCAGGAAGCATACCGTCAGCGATAAGTTTGATTGAACCATTTTTACTACTGAGTATGATGTCAGTATGATCCGGATCGAATTCCGCTCCGGAGTAACCCATTGCGCAGAAAAGACGTCCGCAGTTTGCGTCCATACCGAATACAGCCGCCTTAGTAAGGTTTGAAGTGATAACAGACTTAGCAAGAATACGTGCTGTCTCATTATCCTTTGCACCTGTTACATGACATGTGAAAAGTCTTGTTGCACCTTCACCGTCTTTTGCAATATTTTTAGCAAGGAATTCAGCAACTGTGAAAAGTGCATTCTTAAATTCCTTAAGATCTTCACCTTCCGATGTGATCATTTCATTTCCTGCAAGTCCGTTTGCAAGAAGCATAACTGTATCATTTGTGGATGTATCTCCGTCAACCGATACCATATTAAATGTATCATCAATTACTTCTCTGATAGTCTTAAGCGCTATATCATGTTCAATAGCAACGTCTGACATGATGAATCCGAGCATTGTTCCCATGTTTGGATGAATCATTCCGGAACCCTTACACATAGCGCCGATTGTACATGTTTTTCCACCTGCTTCAAAAGTAACAGCAATTTCCTTTGGCTGTGTATCTGTTGTCATGATAGCCTTAGCAGCTTCATGCGCTTCTTCAACACTGTCTGTAAGCTTTGAAACAAGTTCATCAACTCCACCGCAGATCTTATCAACAGGAATCTGTGGTCCGATAACACCTGTAGATGCTGTAAGAACTGTATTTGCAGGAATACCGAGGGCTGCACCGACTTTTTCAGCTTCTGTCTTGCAGCTTAAAAGTCCCTGCTCGCCTGTAGCAGCATTTGCAATACCTGTATTTACTATAACAGCCTGAGCCTTCTTAACATTATATGCTATATCCATGTCCCATTTAACAGGAGCAGCTTTTACAATATTTCTTGTAAAAGTTCCGACACATACTGCAGGAACCTCACTTACTATAAGTGTAAGGTCTCTGTTTGTTCCCTTTGGCTTAATACCAACTCTTGTACTGGCACATTTATAACCCTTTGCAGCTGTAACGCCGCCGGAAATAACCTTAACTGACATTTTATCTCTCCTTTTATTCTAACCGTTTATCCTGACTTTATTTTGATTATGTCTCATGACCGTTTATTTCAATCATTTGTTACGACTATGTGCTATAACCGTTTATTCAGGATTAAATCTAACTATATGATCTAACTGTTTAAACTATTTAATCTGCGTTTCAGATTTATGGAAATACAGGTGGCATCAGAAGTCCTTCATTTTCAGGAAGACCAAAGATAAGATTCATATTCTGAACTGCCTGTCCTGCTGCACCCTTAACCATATTATCAAGAGCTCCACATACAACGATGCGTCCTGTTCTCTCATCGATCACAAAATTAATATCTACGTAGTTACTTCCTTCAACCCATCTTGTCTCAGGCATAACTCCCTTATTCAGTACTCTGATGAACTGCTCATTCTTATAATACTTATCATAAACAGCCTTAACATCATCATAAGTATATTTGTCATTTAACTTAGCATAACATGTTGCAAGGATTCCTCTGTTCATAGGAACAAGATGAGGAGTGAAATTAATAAGAAGAGGATTTCCGCCTGCATTCTTGTCACTTATACATTCCTGACCTACTGTTGAAAGATCCTTTGATGTATTTCCTGCAAGAAATGCATATCCAAGCTGCTCTTCTATCTCAGGTGTATGTCTGTGAGTTGTAACACCGTAAGCTTTAATACTTTCATTAACTTCACAGTAAAGGTTAGCAAGTTTTGCACTTCTTCCTGCTCCTGAAGTTCCTGACTTAGCATCAATAACTATTGTATCTGTATCAACCATATGCTCTCTTACAAGAGGATAAAGTGAAAGGATTGATGTTGTTGTATAGCAACCAGGGTTTGCAACAAGTCTTGCGCCCTTTATGCTTTCACGATTAAGTTCGCAAAGTCCGTAAACAGCCTCATCGATATACTGCTTCGCCTTGTGATCTATCTTATACCATTTCTCATAAACATCAGTATCCTTAAGTCTGAAATCGGCTGAAAGATCGATAACCTTTGCGTTCTCAAGTATATTTTCATTTATTACTCCGGCAAGATATCCCTGTGGTGTAGCTGTAAAAATGACATCTGCCTTCTTGCAAAGTTCATCAAGATTATCATCCATACATGCAGCATCAACTATTTCAAACATATTTCCATATACACTGCTGTATGCTTCATCGACATAACTTCTTGATCCATACCATACTATCTCTGCATCCTTATGTCCGAGAAGTATTCTTACCAGTTCCTGACCGGCATATCCTGTTGATCCAATAATACCTGCTTTGATCATTTTTCTGCTCCTTTTTCCTGAAATATATATTTATCCGGCATCCTAAACGGATGTATTTCAAAAGTCTTTAGACCACGATTATAATCTCACTGTGAATAATATGCAAGCATTTATTGATTTTATTCATAAAAAATCCGTCAAATATACATTATATTCATGTTTTATGCATTAATTTTGCATATTATTATAAACTTATTCGTTTTTTTGTGTCTTTCTGTTTCTATTTGTAAATTTATTGCTGAAATCCATATATCATTGTATAATTTTTGTGAGGGCGAAAAGGATTTAGGAGGACACAGCATGATCAACTTGAAAAACAAAAAAAGATTTGTCATACCAATGACACTCTTACTCTCATTGACTATGACTTCATGTGGCAAAAAGGCCAAAAAAATCGATGATTATGATAATTCAAATTCATCAACTGAAGAAATAGCAAGTACAGAGGAAGATTCTACAACCAATCCAACAACCGATAAATCCGGTTCTTCTCTTTGGATTGAGCACATTAACGGCGATGAAAGTAAGGGCTATCCCGAAATATTCATCAATTCAAGTCTAAGAGACATTTCCAAATACAAATTAACAACAAGCACAGTAAATGTCCCTCATTTCGATAAGGAATTTCGTAAAAACATCTGCGAAAAAGCTTTCGATTCAGGAGATATTGAAGTCTATGATTACGATCATATGACCAAAAAACTCTATGATGATAAAATCTCACTTTATCAGCACGTTTTAAGTTACTATGATGATAACTCTTCAAACACGGGAATCATGTCTAATTATTATGAAACATATGATAGACAGACAATGCCTGTAGAAACCAGCGAAGTATTTTCTAAGGATAAGATCGAGTATGACATTGACAAACTTAACACTGATAAAGAAAAAGCTCCTGAAACAATAGAAAATGATTATACATACGATGGATATCTGGGCAAGATAAATGGTGAAGAATACTATGTTCATTTTGGTAACAGAAATTTCGACGAATATGTAAGCTCACCTGAAACATACCAGACCAACAACAGAGTTGTTACTATAATGAAGAAAGATCTTGCCGGATCTTATGTCTTCCATGATTATCCGGATGAGATTAAAGCTCAGGCAGATGCAACCAACACTCCTCTTCCGGAGCATGATGAAGCATTTGAAAATGAATTTTATGATTCAATAGTCGATAACGATTCAACAGTTATGGTCCCTGAAACTACAATCTATCAAAAGGGTGAAGACGGGGTATTTATTCACGTTCCTGATGAATATTTCGCTCCATATTCTCCGAAAAACTCTGATGAGGAAGAAGCATTAAGCAAAGCAGATGCCTTTTTGGATAAACTTGGTTTTTCTGATTACAAAATCCAGAATTCAGGCACTCTTACATGGACAAGCTCTATTTCTCCGGGATTATTCTATATAAATGATTATAAATTCCTACCGCTTACTAAGTATGCAAGAGATTTTACAGGAGGATATACCTTCATATACAGATTTGATTTCGGTAGCGATCTGGAAGAAATAGCAGCTGAAGCTCTCAGCTTACATAATTATACAGACGACGGCGATGTGTTTAATTTCAACTCATTTATCAAGGTTTATGTTAATGATAACGGAGTACTCGGATGCCATATAATTAATCCTATGACTCTTGTAAAAAATCAGGATGTAGATAAAACCATAAGTTTTGAAGATATGCAGAATATTGTTCGTGAAAGTGTATCAGACAAATCATTATGGAATAATCCTGCTACATTAAATCCAAATATAGAATTAAAAGATATTGTATTTACAGAATTCCCAATCAAATCAAACGATTCTGATACGGAATATACTTACACACCTTGCTACATCATTGGTAACTTATCTATTAATAATATGATTCTCAATAATTCAGGATTATCGACGGATAATACATCCAAAACTCCGGTAATCATCATAAATGCAATTGATGGAAGTATAGTTTCTGTAAAAGATTCCCTTGATGAATATCCTATCGGTGCAAATAATGCAAATGTGGGAACATCAGGTTATTATGATAAGACATGGCCAATGTTCCATAAAACACACTAAGGAATATTCCTATGATTTATAAATTAAATATAAAATGTTTTATTCAGATTGAATTATGTACAACAAAACCCCGGGTTTTCCCGGGGTTTTAGTTATTATAGACTCTATATTATTCTGTAAAGAAACAATGATTGCCAATTATCTCATAATCATTAAGTTCTGATGTATCGATATTCCAAGTTGGTCTGAAGCTTGTATAATTCTTTATATTATTCTTTCCGCCAACAGCTGCATAAACAGCACTGAGTGTTGTATCAGGCGCTCCATTCTTTAATGCATCATCAAATGCCCATGTTTCAGTTGCTGTGAACTGATTTTCAGCATAAATAACATCACTTAATGATCCGCCCCAGCCATTGTTAAGTCTGTTGAGCACAACATTTGCCACTGCAAGCTGACCTTCATATGACTCTCCGCCTGACTCTGCATATACTATTGCAGCAAGTAACTTAATATCATCGACAGCAAATCCGCCTGCAGCATGATAGCCATCTACTTCTTCAGGTTCAGGTTCAGCTTCTTCTTCCTCTTCAACCTTTTCCTCTATCACTTCTTCAGTAGTAGCTTCTTCAGTATCTTCTTCCTCTGTAACTTCTTCAGAAGACTCTTCTTCAGTTACTTCAGTTACTTCAGTATCATCAGGAGTCTCTTCCTTAGAGCTACCATCCTCATTTGACGCTTCTTCAACGACCTTTTCATTTTCAGCAACAAGGATATTATTTCTTCCTTCAAGGACTTCATTCATATCATCCATGGAAAATGCTTCAGGAAATCCGTCAACAACTTTAACATCATCAACAGATACATATCCGTATGCACCGTCTGCAAGTCTTATACATTTGATCTGATCATTACTTGAATGAACCGATATCTCGAATGTTCTGTCTTTATCAACCGTGATAATAACATTGCCATCATCACTTCCGGAATCCTTAACTCCAACAGCATTTTTAATAACAGCTATCTTTGTTGCGTATTTTTCAGCTGATGAAGTAGCTTCCTTATCAGCCAACACGTCTTCAGCTTTAACATAACCTGTAACTTTACCGGAAACTATCTTATACCAGTCTCCTTCTTTTTTATCAATCTTTCCGGCTGCTCCTTCATACATGCAACCTACTATCTCGCTATCATCTGAAGCCTCTGCTCTAATATTGGAGGTAACCACTTTACAAATGACCTTTCCGGCCATGTTGTACTTGATTTCAGTAATAGGTTTAACTTTAACAGGTTCCTTGTTGATATTCTTCTCCTGACCTGCGTCTTTTGCCTTACTGCTTTCAGTTTTAATGCTCTCGCCAATGCCGGTGGCAATTGCTCTTGTCATCAGCTCATTATCAGCGACAGATTTTTCTGACTTTCCCTTACTTTTATTGCCATCAAGACCTTTAAGGGAATCTACAGCAAAAACGGCAAGAAATACAACTGCTACTGTGATCATAAGTACCAGTGTATTTCTCACCATAAATCTTGTATTGAAAACATTCTTTCTTAAATTGATTTTTAATCTCTGAAGTTTCAGCTTATTTCTTCTGCTTATCATAAATAGTCTAAACCCGGAAGCACGTAACATTTAGCTAAGCATTATGTAAACCATTTAACCACTAACTATATGTAAAACCGTACTTTATATCCTTTTGTTTTTAAATATATTTCAAATTATGTTAATTTGTTACATTTCTGTTACAAAAGGAATAATATCACTATATAGTACTTCTGTCAAGTTTAACAATGTTTTAGCGCTGGAGTATGCGATTTTTTATGCAATTAGTATATATTGGTATTGAATTAGGTATAAATTGCACAAAAGATATTATTCAGGACTTACCTGCTGATTTTCATAGAAGCATGCATACTGCTCTCTAAGATACTCAGGGAAATTACCTAAATTATTAATACCGTTCATAGCTGCCTGCTGGTTCTGATTATATCCATTCATCACTGCCTGCTGTGACTGGTTATAGCTGTTCATCACCGCCTGCTGGTTCTGGTTGTATCCATTC
>NZ_FUXA01000012.1:0-16431 GCF_900167085.1 Eubacterium ruminantium | reverse complement strand
CTGCCTGCTGTGGCTGGTTGTGTCCATTCATCACTGCCTGCTGCGACTGATTGTAACCATTCATTCCTGCCTGCTGATTCTGGTTATATCCATTCATCACCGTCTGTTGATTTGTCTGACCGACATAAGCTCCTCGTCCAAGCTGGTTAAATAACTGATAATTATTTCCATCGCCGTTCATATTACCATTGATTGAATTCCAGTAAATCTCATAAAACGGTCTTTGGTAAGCCTGTTGTCCGCTAATTCGGTAGATTGGAGTATCCTTCTTTGATGAAATATGGATACGTACAATAACAGCTATATCTACAACAACAATAAATACAATAAATATTACCTGTAATGTTTCATCTCCTGTCATTACACAAAAGTCATAAAGTCCATGTACTACAACAGCAAGAAGATATCCTTTCCAAAGGTTTATTGTCTTCTTCTTTTTATCTCCGGCAACTTCATGATATTTGGCTAATCCATAATAATATCCCATGAAAACTGCCATACAGAAATGTCCCGGAATGGATGTTATAGCTCTCATCCAACCTACTTTGGAAGCTGCAACCCCTAAAAGATTAGAGGCTCTAAATACATACAATACATTTTCAACAAGGGCAAATCCCATAGATGCAAATGCAGAATATACTATACCATCAAATGTATAATTGAATTCTTTGTTCTTCCAGGTTGCAAGCTTTAAAGCAACAAATTTACCACCCTCTTCAACTACAGCTACGCAGAAAAAGGCTTCAAAGAATGCAAATACATAAATTCCTGAATCTGCCAGAAAATCTTCCATTGCATTCTTGATTCCAACTTCAAGAAATGCTGACGAGATAACAGTAAGCGCACCAAAGAAAAATGTTTTAAAAAGTAAACCCTTAGGTTCCTTTTCAACCTTATCCACCGAATATACATATATAAGCAATACAATTGGTGGAATAACCGCTAAAAGCAAAAGTCCCATATTTACACCTCATTTTTCATACCCAACATTTTATTACTTTAAATTATAAAAAGAACAGCTTAATTATCCGTATTCGCCGGATTATCTTTCTTATTCTTGCTATCCTGATTTTTGAAATATTCATCAATTGCATCTGCTATAGCCTTTGCCATCTTATCCTGATCATCCTTCGTTGATAGCATAACATCATCGGACTCATTTGATAAGAATCCTGTATTTATGACCGTTGCAGGCATAGTACAGTAATTAAGAGATGTAAGATCATCTGTTTCCACTATACCTCTTCTTCCAAGTCCCATATCTTCTGAAATATGATTCAGCAGCGTGTTACATAATTCTCTGCTCTTTGCGTAATCATCGCCATTATCCTTATTTCCTGAAGTGGTAATAAATCCCATAACTCCGCTTACTTCCGATGATGCGCTTCCCGCTTGAAGTTTTATGTAAACTTCCGCCTTGTCATTAACAGCATTAAGTGCTCTGTCTTTATTGCTGATTTCTGCTGTTGATGTGTCTCTTGAAAGAATAACTTCATAATTTCTATTTACAAGTTCTGTCTTAACTTTAACAGCAAGATCAAGCATCATTTCATACTCAAAATTTGCTGTTCTGACACCCTCATTTGCAGGCGACATTTTGGCTTTCTTCTTATCTGAAGAAGGCGCAATATTTTCCATCTCCTCCATTGCAGCAATCTGCTTTGCTGGATCGATATATACAACATGGGTAACCTTTTCTGCGTCCTTAGGTGTAGCCCATTTTATTTCCGTTTTATCTACAAGGTTGGAAGATACATAAAAGCTTGTACTGTTAAGCCTTACTCTGGTCCATCCGTCCTTTGTTCCTGTCCTGTGAAGATCAACGCCCTTTACAAGAATCATATAAATGTCAGCATCCTTGCTTGGATCTACACGAACATTTACATTATCATCAATAGTGATAACGTAATCGTCCATAACGGTATAACCTTCGCTGTCCAAATGAGTTCCCACAGTCTCATCTTTGATAACAGCACTGTCGACGGTCTTTTCCACAACTTCTTCGGTTGTGATACTATCCGCTTCTCTAGAATCATCTTCTGTTGTTAAACTTGCAGGTTTTTTATCTTTAGAACATCCCGCCAAAGAAAAAGCCATTCCCATTATCAGAAATGGGATTATAATATTTTTCCTAAAACTCTTCCTCACAAATACTCTCCAACACTAAAAGAAGCATCTACCTCTTCTTTTATTATTCACGTAAATAATAACATCATCTTAACATAACTGTTATTTAAATGCAAAACGCCTTACAATATATGAGAATAATCCGCCTCTGTATGTCTCATACATGGAATCCTTAACAAATCCCGGATTGTCTGTTATAACATTATCGACATTAAGAAGCATCATATTTTCAAGAGTCACTTTATTATTTACAGTCCAAACGTAAATCTCTTTACCTCTTTTATGAATGTTATTTACAATCATATTGTCTATGAATCTGTAATTTATACTATATGCATCCGCATATTTAAGATCATAGTAATTTCCGCCGGCAACCGACATAACATAAACAGTCTTTATGCGCTTATCAAGAAGTTTAACTTTCTTGATAGCCTTGTAACTTAAAGAAGTTACTACACAGCTGTCATAAAGATCATATTCTTCAATAAGCTCAACAACTCCTTCTTCCAGCCTTTTATTAGCAGGATCCGGTTTCAGCTCGATATTAAGGTCAGCTCTTCCTTTAACAAGTTCTATAGCTTCACGAAGAGTAGGAATTTTCTCATCAGGAAATGTATCCTTAAATTTTGTTGATGCAGGAATCTGTCTTATCTCCTCAAATGTAAGATCTTCGACATTAGCATTAACTCCTGTTGTTCTGATAAGATTTTTATCATGAATAACGATTATTTCTCCGTCTTTGGTTTCTCTGACATCCAGCTCGACAACATCCGCACCGTTTTCTATAGCAAGATCAAATGCTGCAAGTGTATTCTCAGGAGCATTTTTCGAATCTCCTCTGTGAGCTGTTACAACTGCAGTATTAAGGTGAGCCGCATCGAGACTGATGATATTAACACGGACCATTACATAGTAAGCTGCATCCACAACAAGAACGATAAGAAGAACCATTATTGCTACAGCTCTCTCATACATCTTTGCTCGACGTGGATCTTCATCAGCATCCGGCTTCTTTAATAAGAAACGACCCATTTCATCAGGCCTGTTGGTCTTTTTCTTCTTTCTGAGAGAAGTCTCCTCATCCTTAACTTCTGTAACATCAGAAAATTCGCCCGAATCTCTGTATTTTTTGATTATGTTGTAATACTGAACGCTTATATAACCGAAAAGAATAGGGAATATAAGGAAAATAAGCAACAGATAGAAAAATGAATTAACATTCGATGTTGCCATATATAAAAGATAATTGAGTGATTTTGCTTTACTGAGTGATTTCAATACCTTAAGAAACATATTTGAAACAAAACCACTTAATCCGAATATCATAAAGATAACGATAGTATTTGCAAGGAGTATGCCCACAACCTTACGGATTCCGCCTTTTTTGAACATACGAATACTTTCCTTGGCAGACTTTTTAAAATCATATCTTTTCAGGACATAAAAATTCAGCATATAAATAAATGCAAAAGAAGCTATACTAAGGACCGCATAACCGATCATCAGCGAATTAGTAAGAATCTTCTGCTTTTTAATATATGTAACTATATATCCCGGTATTTTAATATTCAAAAGTGAAAGTGATGTAAAAGCCAGACTGCTCATAGGAAACAGAAAGACCGAAACGATCAGAACAGGGAAATTTCTGAATTTAAGAACCCTGAATGCATGACCGAAACTTCTTGAGAACAACCAGGGAATGGTAACTCTCTTCTTCCTTTTTGATGCATCTATCGCAAGAATAACTCCCGATATATTAATAAGATTCATGAATGCATATATCAGGATTATCAAAATGAAAAACAGATATGTTGTCGGAGCCCTAAAGAATTTTCCGATATTGGCCCTATAAAGATATTTGACTCCGGAAACTTTTACAGCCACATTTACCAGCGCATAGAGCGCAGGAAAAAGAGCCGCGTAAGAAATCAGTTTCATAAGCAGCTCATAGCCCATAATTGATAAGGTATTACGTTTTATCAATTTATAAGTTTCCTTAAGTCCTTTCATATTCTATCCTAACATAGTTTTTCATTTCATTTTCATAGTTTTATTTATATTATATAAACATTGAAGCGTCACCGAAAGAGAAAAATCTATATTTTTCTTCAACGGCTATTTTATATGCTTCAAGAACCTTTTCTCTATCATAAAATGCAGAAACAAGCATGATAAGAGTAGACTCAGGTAAGTGGAAATTCGTTATGAGCGAATCCACACATTTGAATTTATATCCCGGATAGATAAATATATTGGTCCATCCGCTGCAAGGCTTAAGTGTTCCGTCATCATTTGCCGCAGACTCAAGTGTTCTTGTACTTGTTGTTCCTACCGAAATGATGCGCCCGCCATTTTTCTTTGTTTCATTGACAATCTCAGCACACTCATCGCTTATCATGTAAAACTCGCTATGCATATGATGTTCTTCGATTGTTTCAACCTTAACAGGTCTGAATGTACCAAGTCCGACATGAAGTGTAAGTCTTGCGATCTTAACGCCCTTATCTTCTATCTTCTTAAGAAGCTCTTCAGTAAAATGAAGTCCTGCTGTCGGAGCCGCAGCAGATCCGCTATTCTTAGCATAAACCGTCTGATAGCGGTCTTTATCAAGAAGCTTATGTGTGATGTACGGAGGTAATGGCATTTCACCAAGACTATCAAGAATTTCTTCCCATATTCCGTCGTATGTGAATTTGATAAGTCTGTTTCCGTCTTCAACAACTTCAAGAACTTCACCCTTAAGTATGCCGTCACCAAAAGTTACAACAGCACCCGGCTTCATCTTCTTTCCCGGCTTAACAAGGGTTTCCCAAACATTGTCGCCTTTATTCTTTAAAAGAAGTATCTCGATAACTGCTCCTGTATCTTCTTTCACGCCCATAAGTCGTGCAGGAATAACCTTGGTATCATTTATAACAAGGCAGTCTCCCGGATTAAGATAATCAATGACATCACTGAATATCTTATGTTCTATCTCTCCTGTATCTCTATGTACGACCATAAGCCTCGAATCGCTTCTTTTGAGAAGCGGATCCTGGGCTATAAGCTCCTCAGGGAGCTCATAGTTAAAATCCGAAACATTCATCTCTTATTTATCTCCAATTCATGGCAGTAAAAATAGTGATCATTAGGCTCTAAGTGTAATGTCATGCTTTCCAAGATCTTTAAGTATCTTTTCAACAGCTGCATTTACTTCTGCATCAGAAAGAGTTCTGTCGAGAGCTCTGAAATGAAGCGAGAATGCAACTGACTTCTTACCTTCAGGAACCTGATCACCTTCATATACATCGAAAAGTGAAACATGCTCTAGGATCTTTCCGCCATTTTTCTTAATTATCTTTTCAATCTTGCCTACAAATTCATTCTTGTCGCATACAAGTGCAAGGTCACGGCTGCTTCCAGGGAATTTTGCGATTCCTGTATACTTGATATCGAAATCAGCAAGCATAGTAAGAATATCCATGTAAAGGACAGCTACATATACATCGCCCTTCATATCATAATTCATTACTGCTTCAGGATGAACCTGTCCGATATATCCTATCTTAAGATCTCCCTTAACGATTTCAGCCTGACGTCCCGGATGAAGGAATGGGAATGATGTAACAGGCTCATAATCAACAGCATCAGCGAAACCAAGCTTATCTGTAAGCTCTTCAACTACGCCCTTAAGTGCAAAGAAATCTCCTTCTCCGTACATACCAAGTGTAAGAACCATTCTTTCTATCGGAAGTTCTGTAAGAGGAAGAGCCTTAGGAATATAAATATTTCCAAGTTCGTATAATCTTACATTTTTGTTTCTTCTGTTAAAGTTTGTAGCAAGCGAAGAAAGCATTCCGTTAAGAGACACTGTACGCATGATACTGAAATCTTCTCCTAATGGATTACTTATCTTTATCGCCTTTCTGAAATCTGAATCTTCAGGGATCAGAAGTTTATCAAATACCTTTGGACTTTCAAATGAATATGTCATACCGCCTGAGAAACCGTTAGCTTCAACAACGTCTCTTGCCATAGCTGTGATTTCCTGATCAAAAGTAAGACCACCGATACCACCATTTGTACTAGGAAGTGTTGTAGGAATATTGTCATATCCGTAAAGTCTTGCAACCTCTTCAGCAAGATCTGCCATACAATGAAGATCCTGTCTGTATGTAGGAATTGTAAGTGTTCTGTCAGCTTCATTATATTTTAAACCAAGCTTATCGAAACTATGAAGCATATCTGCCTCAGGAATCTGTGTTCCAAGAAGAGTATTCATCTTTTCAGGCTCAAATGGAAGTGTCCATGGCTCAACAGGATTTGGATAAACATCAACCATACCCTTAAGGACTTCACCACAACCCATTTCTTCAATAAGCTGACAAGCTCTGTTAATAGCTTCTTCTGCAAGATTTGGATCAAGTCCTTTTTCAAATGTACTTGAAGCATCTGTACGAAGTCCGACTCTCTTAGATGAAAGTCTGATATTTGTTCCGTCAAATGTAGCAGCTTCGAAGAGAAGTGTAGTCATGTTGTCAGTAACCATTGAGTTTTCACCACCCATGATACCTGCAATAGCAACTTCTTTCTCAGCATCACAGATCATAAGCACGTTGCTGTCAAGAGTTCTCTCCTGTCCGTCAAGAGTTGTGAACTTCTCACCATCAGCAGCACGTTTTACAATAATCTTATTTCCTGAAATAGTATCAAGGTCAAATGCATGCATAGGCTGACCAAACTCTTCCATGATATAGTTAGTTATGTCAACTATGTTATTGATTGGTCTGATTCCCTGTGAACGAAGTCTCTGCTGCATCCACTTAGGTGAAGGACCGATCTTAACATTCTTTACAACTCTTGCGATATATCTCTTACAAAGATCTGTATCTTTGATCTCAACAGAAATATGATCACTTGTCTTCTCATTGCTTTCTTCCTTAACTGTTACTACAGGTGGATTAAATGGAAGGTCAAATGTAGCAGCTGCTTCTCTTGCCATACCGAGGATTGAGAAACAATCTACTCTGTTTGAAGTGATTTCATATTCAACATTTGCATCATGAAGTCCAAGTGCTTCAACAGCATCATCACCCGGCTTAACTCCTGAATCTTCACTGAAAATATAAATACCGTCTTCCGGTGCTTCAGGATACATTTCCTTTGATGAACCAAGCTCTTCGATAGCGCACATCATACCAAATGATTCTACTCCACGAAGCTTACCCTTCTTAATCTTGATTCCGTCTTTTGGAAGTTCTCCGCCGTCATGTCCGCCGGCAACCTTTCCGCCATCAAGTACTGTTGGAACAAGAGCTCCTTCAAATACATTAGGTGCTCCTGTAACGATCTGGATTGGCTCAGCCTCTCCAACATCAACTTTACATACTACCAGTTTATCAGCATCAGGATGTTTTTCAACAGAAAGTACCTTTCCGACTACGATCTTTTCAAGATTTTTATCATATTCTGTATAATTCTCAACATGTGAACCTGAAAGTGTGATCTTATCTACAAATTCCTGAACAGGAACCTGAAGATCAGGAACATATGCTTTTATCCATGAAATTGGTGTATTCATTTTAAATCTCCTCTTTAAAATATCAAAATTATAATAAGACTTTTTTCTTCTTTATTCCCGAAGCCAGCCTACTGTCTGCTCCGGACTATCATTTATACATTTTTAACTACTTAAAACTGATTCAGGAATCTGACATCATTTTCATAAAGAAGTCTCATATCGTCTATTTCATATTTAAGAAGTGCAACTCTCTCAAGTCCGATACCGAAAGCAAATCCGGAATATACTTCTGGATCGATACCACACATCTCAAGCACGTGAGGATGTACCATTCCGCATCCGAGAATTTCAATCCATCCCGAACCCTTGCAGACATTACATCCCTTACCATGACACTTAAAACATGTAACATCTACTTCTGCTGAAGGCTCTGTAAATGGGAAATGATGTGGACGAAGTTTTGTCTTTGTATCAGGTCCGAAGAAACTCTTAGCAAACTGATCAAGTGTTCCTTTAAGATCGGCCATTGTGATTCCTTTTCCAACAACAAGACCTTCTACCTGATGGAATGAAGGTGAATGTGTTGCATCTACTTCATCTGAACGGAAAACTCTTCCCGGTGAAATGATCTTTATAGGAAGGTCACCCTTCTCCATGATTCTCGCCTGCACAGAAGATGTCTGTGTTCTTAGAAGAATATCCTTTGTTATATAGAATGTATCCTGTTCATCTTTTGCAGGATGATTTGCAGGAATATTAAGAAGTTCAAAGTTATATCTGTCGAATTCAACTTCAGGTCCTTCAACTACCTGATATCCCATTCCGATAAATACTTTCTCAAGATCTTCAAGGGCTATCTGATTAGGATGTCTATGTCCTCTGGCAAATCTTTTTCCAGGAAGAGTAACATCTATTGTCTCCCTTTTCATCTTTGCCTGAAGAAGTGTTCTGTTCATCTCTTTCTTCTTTTCTTCAAGCTTTGTTTCAAGAAGAGCTCTAACCTCATTAACCTTCTGACCTACCTTTGGTCTTTCTTCTGCTGAAAGATCTTTCATTCCTTTAAGAATCTCTGTTAACTTTCCTTTCTTACCAAGAAAAGTAACTTTTATCTCATCAAGTTTCTCAGGAGAATCCGATCCCTCAATAAGTTTTACTGCTTCATCTCTAATATTTCCAAGTTCTAAGCTCATCTTTTTTCCTCCTATTTAAGCCTTAAACTATATTAACTACTTTGAAGTTTTACAATTTCATGTCCCTGTGGGACATGCACATAATCATCAAACTCAAGTATTTTCATGCATTCATAAAACGCTTCGCGTTTTATCTCATGTCGCACGCTCGTCAAATACATGTCCCTGTGGGACATGCACATAATCATCAAACTCAAGTATTTTCATGCAAGCATGAAACTTGAGTTTGATGATTATGCACATGCTACGCATGTGCTTGACTCGCTCAGTGCGCAAAAAGTCCCGGAGAGTTTTACTCTCCGGGACGGAATATACATCTTCCGCGGTACCACCCGCATTCCGATCAATTAAGTTAAATGATCGACTCTCAAATACTTAACGCGTATAACGTCATTTTCTACACAACTATAAAGTCTTCAAAAATGAAACTCCGGTGTGAATATGAGAACTGTCTTAACATAACAGGACTTTCAGCCAACGATCCCGTCTCTCTACATGCAGTTGCAATTCCTTTGTGCACCATCATGGTTTTTGTCTTATGTCTGAAAACATATTGTAGCACATGTAATTTCAATGTCAAGTCAAAGAATCCTGCTACATATTCTTATCTATGGTCTATCTTTTATTCCGGAGAAACCATGAGAACATCTACATCATTTCTTCCATATTCATAGATAGTTTCGACAATTGCATCTTTAACATTCTGCGATGCTTCAATAACAATTATCTCAAGGAATTTATCAACATATCCGCGCCACTTCTCATAGATAATATCCATATCTTCTTCTGTCGGCTCTTTTGTTGCTTCATCCCTATCAAAATCTATACGTTCCTGAGTATTGATAATCTCACGGAAATTCATAGATTTGAATTTAACACCATATGCTATATACTGAATCTCTTCTGTCTTTACAAAAGCACAGTCATACATCTCTGTAATAAGAGGAATTGCTGCTTCTTCAACGCTGTTGAAGTAATGACAGTAGAAATACATATCTTCTTTCTTGGTAAGATTCTCAATATCCTGAGTATTATACCAATAGAACTTACCACCGCCGAATTCCGGTTCAAGATCACCGAACTTCTTGATAAATTCTTCGTCTCTCTTCTTGACCTTTTTCTTCTTTTTCTTAGGTGTTGGATTCTCCTCAAGGAAATCCTTAACCTCATTCATATCACTAATTCCTGCCGGAAGATTAGTTGTATTTACAAGATCGACCGAATTTACAGTAGCTATATTAACTGTATTGACCGGATTGATTGGGATAGTATTGCTTGTCTCAGGAAGTGGACGAATCTTTTCTTCCTCATATTCAGGCTGAGCACCGAAGGCACTGTCTCCAAATGCACTATCTTCGAATGCGCTGTCTTCATTTGCACTGTCATCATCAATATATTCTTCATCCTGAGAAGTAAGTTCAACAGTATCACCTGTAGGAACTTCAGATGAGACATCTGTCATATCTCTTGTATCTTCAAGCTTCTTAGCAGCTTTCTTTGCTTCATAAAGATCTTTCTTCTTTTTATCCTGAACAGCAACCTTAGCTGCAAGTTTATTTGCAACACTTTCAGGTGCAAATGCACTATCAGCAAATTCTGAATCGATACCGTCATCTGTTCTGCTGACCTCATCGATCACTTCATCCATAACTACTGTTGCTTCTTCATACTCAGGATCAAGCTTCTTAGCTGTAAACTGAACTTCTGAAATATCATCTGTAGGTTCATCGACTTCATCTTCTTCACCTACTTCATCTACAGCAGAAGGTATAATAACTTTGCTCTTAGAAGGCTTTTTTTCTGCTGCCTTCTTTGTTTCCTTCTTCTTATAATTCTGTTTATTTACTTTCTGCTCTTTAACAGGTTCTTCAACTTCTTCAATCTCTTCCGATTCATCGAAGCCCACTTCATTATCCTGTTCAGCATCATTACTTATATAATCGGAATCTTCCGTAAAGGAATCGTCATCATCCTCGTAGTTATCATCCTCATCATAATAACCATCACCGTCTGAATTATCTTTTTCCCACTTTTCTTCCTCATAGTCCTCTGCATCCGGTTTTGACTTCAAAACTTTTACGGTAACTATTACAAGGATTATCAGAAGGATTGCCAAAATGGATCCGAAAATCACGGTAATCCGGGTTATATCGCTCATGAGTAACATTTTAAAGTACCTTCCCTTTCGAAAATTGTTTCCGCCCAATTCAACGAAATGTATAACATCGTTAATTATACTACACTCAATTTTTATTTTCAATCGGCAATATTAACCGCCGAAAGTCATATATTTTCGTTAAATAAGCCTACAGTCTGAGCCATCTTTTATGACAGCCCAGACTGCTCATTAATCATTTTTAAACTTTATCTGCGTCTGCCTTTTCGTCTTCTGCGTCCTTCTTATCTTTTTCATCCGCTACAATCTTTTCGCTTCTTAGTTTCTTTTCATCAGCAGACTTTTTGCTTACTGTTTCTTCATCATCTGATTTGTCATCATCTGATTCCTTACCATTTGAATTATCAGCAGACTTTTTGTTCTTTTTATTCTTCTTATGTATATTGAATTTTCTTTCCGGCTGTATCTCTAAGAATTGAGGACTGCTTCCGTCATTTTTGATTATGGTCTTCAGATTATCCGTTCTCTCAAGGAAAACATTTATCTGCCCGCCAATAAAGATTGCAAGCACTCCGAAATATAACCAGAACATAAGAAGTATCGCCATCGTTAGACTTCCATATGTAAAAGTCTTTGCAACATATGAATCAACATACCAGTTGAAAAGCTTTGACATAAGCATCCACCAAACGGCTGCAAACATCGCCCCTGCCAACTGCTGCCTAAGCTTTATCTTTCGGGACGGCAGGACAACATACATCACAAGGAAAACAAGAAACATCGCCGCCAATATAAATGCACTCTTTATACTGAGAATAAATGTGGTAACCTTTATGGCCGCAGGGAATTTCTTATTTATCATCTTTACGACCTGTTCTCCGAAAACAGAAATAAATGAAGTTACTATTATCGCAAGTATTATAACAATCGTATAAAGCGAACTGATAAGCCGCTGAATTATATAATTTCTTTTCTCTCTGGCTTTATAAACTTCATTAAGGCCGCTTCTTATGGCGAGTATTCCTCTGGCCGCTGACCATATTCCTATGATAAGCGAAAGAATGGTTATGGAGCCGGCGCTATTATTGTATATCTCGCCAACCAGCTCCGCTATTATGCCATCATTTCCATCTGGCATTATCTTTCCTATAAGTTCAACAAAATCCTTCTCTGAAATAGGAAGAAATTTAATTATCGCAAGGACGATATTGAAAAGGGGAAATAAAGACAGCAGAATAAAGAATGCCGATTGAGCAGCGAACGCCCCCATATGGTCACTCTTCGTCTCTTCTGAAAATTTCAAAAGTGCCTTAATAAACCTTCTCAACTCTACCCTCATTCCTATTCCTGTGTTGATTCCGTACTCTTTTCATCCTTGGAATCCTTACTCTTAACGATTCCAAACATATTTACAGTCTTAATCTTTCCATAGTAATGCTCTAAGATTGAGTCATATGAATAACCCTTTTCGTCCAATATTTCCGCACCGCTCATGCTGAGTCCGACACCATTTCCGAATCCGCCGCCTTTAATTTCATATCCGGCATCTGTCTTCTCGACATAGTAAAATGGGCTTGGTAAAAGCTGATAACCTACAGCTTCACTACCATCATTTTTGATGATCTTATGTTCAATAGGATTAAATATATATCTGATATTGGTCTGACCTGTTACTTTTATTGTATTTTCTTTTCCGACAATGATGATTTCCAGAACAACACCGGCTTCACTTCTCTTTGTAATAGTGATGCTTTCGATCTTACCGAGTTTTGTCTCTGCATCTGCCGGAATATAAGTATCTTCGACAGGTTCTTTGTCATCAGTCTTTTTATCTTTGTCTTCTTCTTTTTTCTCTTTTACATATATAGAATCAACAGTATTATTGATCCTGTCCTTCAAAACAGATGACACTGCAGCATCCATTTCTTCCTGTGTATAACTTACCTTCCATCTGTAATAAGGTTCATCGACTTCAAGTAAATCCATACTTTTATCGGATTCATCAATAAATTTCTTAAATGCAGCCTCATCTGAAAGTTCTACTTTCTGACTATCTTCTGTTTCATAATTGGCCGGATAGTAAGGAAGCGCTTCTTCATTGTAAATATCTTTATTTGAACATGTTACACCTGCAGATGTAAGGAAATGATATGGCATAATAACCGTATCTCCGGACATCATGATCATTCCGTAAGTCTGATCAACTGCAGCTATACTATCTGCATTTTCAGGATAGTAATTATATAAAAGATTTAAATTACTATCATCTATATCTGCTCCATATGATGAATATGATCCACGCTCTATCATCTTAAGAGCATATCCTCTGGCAACTATAGCGAAGGCCTTGCAGGCATTTGCGCCATATGTTTCAGGGATTCCGCTTGAAACCACCGCATACAGATATTCCTCAAGAGGAAGTTTGTTGATGACATAAAGATAATCGCCCATCATGACAACATCTAATTTTCCTCTGTATGAAGGATTTATACTATTTCTCTCAATACTGTTAATTGTGATCTTACCCTTACCGGATGTTGTTGTAACACTGAGTGTATCATGAACCCCGTAAGAACCCGGCGTCAAAAGAGTTTCCTCACCGGCAGCCTTCACGTCCTTTTTACCATTCTGGTACGTGATTTCATATTCTTCATCACTGGAAACAATCACCGATCTCATATTGACGCTCTTATACTCGGTATCATTTATGAGGACCTTTATCTCCTGGGACTCAAGCTTTGCATTAGTGATAACAACCGCTTTAACCATCTTGTCATTCACATAAAGCTTTAAATCTTTGTATCCCACAAGGAATTGTGATGATTCAACTTCATGTGGTTCCTTGCTTGAAAGATCGTATACCTTAAAGTTCGGATCATAGTCATAAATACCATTTTTGCTAAGTTTGATCTTGTCACCTATCTCTATTACTTTATCAGTAATCTCTTCACCGGAAGGTTTTATATCAGATACACCTTTATTTGAAAATGTAATATCTACAACCTGTTCCTTGATATCTATATTGTTTATAAGATTCATGGAAATAATATCTGAATTGTGGAGAAATGTAATCTTTTTATCGTCTTTACTTATAAGTAAAGCTTCTGACAATGTATAACTGCTGTCCGAAAGTCCTATATAGCGGAAGAGCACATCATTTCTTGAATATGCTTTAATGATCTTGCCGATATTGTCTTTCGGAAAGGCCATATTGTCAGCTTCGTAATATTTAAAATCATCGCTGTAAACGGCTATAACAGATGCCATTTCTGCTTTCGGATCTCCGGATGAAGCCACATTCGGAATATCATTTCCCGTATCAACAGCTTTTACATAATAATCTGAAGTCTTAATTCCTTCAATCTTTCCGGAACCGATCATTGCATCATAAAATTTATTAAATGTATCCTGAGTAATGCTGTCTTTCTCATGGTAGCCTTTCAGGATATCCTTATAAACACTCTTGTCAACCGCAAATATATCTGCAACCGACTCAAGATATGACCTCGTAATATTGTTGCTTTTCTTAAGCGGATTAATAAGTCTGTTGAGTTTTTCACGCTTCTCGTCATCCTCAGCAAGATAACTTATATCTTTCTGAACATCAGCATATGTATAAAACTTGTCATCAGGAGAAACTCTTCTTCGTTTATCCGGACGATTTTTCAAAAATACAAATAAAGCAACCGCAGCCACTAAGAGTACAGCAATACAAGCAACTAACTTCTTCTTACTGAACTTAGAGCCTTCATTTGCAGTCTTATCAGATTCGGCAGTTTTACCGGTTTCGTCTGTATTATCCCCCTCACCGGCTTTATCTTCTGTTTTTTCTTCTGATACCTCTTCTAACTTTTCCCCTGTTGATGCGTCCGTAACTGTATTATTCACTGCATCGGTAACTGAATCTGTTATTGCATTTTCTGATGCTTCTGTCGCTACATTTTCCTGTGCAACTGTCACTGCATCTGCAACTTCTAAGGCCTTCTCATTATCGTCTGAATTTCCGCTTTCTGAGAGTTTATCCGTATCAGCAGTATTATTCCCCTGCAATTTTTCTTCCTGCTTTACGGTTTCAGCAGTCTCTTTACTCTCTGCTTTGTCATTCTCTGATTTTATAAATTCTTCAACATCGGTAATATTACTGTCCCCAGTTTTCTTATCCCCATCCTCATTTGAAATAGAATTTATAATTTCATCATTTTCTTCTGAAATACTTTTATTCTCCATGATCTCTCCACTACACTAAAGAAAGCAGCTTTCGCTGCTTTCCTAAAAAGCGAATCATTTTGTATATCCAAGATGCCGGCTCCCCTTTTGAGTCCTAGCACATGCTAGGTGGGTACTCTCATGTAGCACGCTGAAGTCCACTCTATGGAGGCTGGTCATTATGGTACAAATAGTTGAATTCCCGTAAAAGAAAATGTAGGTTCAAAATACGGGAGTTATCGCACATCCCAGATATACGATTCGTTGTAAAATCTTATTGTGATTTAATTATATATCATATCCTCATTATATGCAATACATTTTTACATAAAAACCCACGAAAAACCACGCAAATCAAGGGATTTTTACCAAAAAGAAAGGAGAGATGCATATGTAAAACATCTCTCCTCTGATGGTTAATATTTCGAAGAATAATCTCTAAAAATATTATTTATTAAGTTTTCTCTTACGTCCTGCTACAAATACGATTCCTGCTAAAGAAGCTATCATTGTAATGATAAATGGCATTGTATTTGTTGGATCGTTAGTCTTAACAACCGATTCCGTAGCTGTATTCTCTGTTGTAGTTGCATCATCTACTGCTGTTGATGCGTCATCTGTTGTAACAGCATCTGTTGGTGTTACAAGTATTGCTTCAAACTCCTCAGTTGATCCGGCAACTACTGTTACGAAGTCTTCCCTTCCGGTTGTTACATTATATCCATCCGGAACTGTCTTAACTGTTACCTTATAACCACCTGCAGGTATATCCTTCAGTAAGATCTGACCATCCTCATTTGTTTCAAGAGTCTTAACGACCTTTCCATCCTGAGATTTAACTTCAACAACTGCTCCCGGAACTCTCTTTCCTGTCTTCTCTTCTATAACTGTGATCAAAAGGTTTCCGAGACTCTCTTCATTCTTGTAATCATTCTTGTATGATACTTCTGAAGTATTATTTTCTGTAACTTCAACTGAAGCCTTTGTTCCGTTCTGTTCATTTCCACCATTTACTGTATATGTTACATTCACAGTTGTTCCATCTATCTTGTAGAGTGTTTCTTCTACTGTAAATGTTCCCTTTCCTTCTTCAGAAAGTTTAATTTCTATAGGTGTCTTAAGTTCGAACTTCTTGTTTGCTTCATCTATTACCTTGAAGTCTTTTCCAAGCACATAAGTTCCGACTGTTTTTCCATCAGCATCCTTTACTACAAATGTAAGTCCCTTATAATCTTCTTCTGTTACAGGTCCTTCAATTGTCTTTGTAATGTTGATGTAGCCCTTCTTTGTAA
>NZ_FUXA01000011.1 GCF_900167085.1 Eubacterium ruminantium | reverse complement strand
CTTATCATTTCTGGCAATGGTGTATCTGCCTTTTCGCCAATCGCTTTCTGATATATGTTTATTAACACTTGAAAGCACTTCACCAAGAAATCCGGCAGCAAATGCCTCAGTAGATGCCTTAGCTGATACTTCCAGGGATCTGAAATCCATAGGGTCTTTCAAAAATCTTTCTTCAGCCTCAACTAAACTATTAACTAATCCTTCCAATAGTGCTACAATGTTCATGAGAGTATCTTCCTCCTTGTTTTGGGTTTTTTGGTCAAAATCATTATATCAAAGAGGCTTGATACTCTCTCTTTATTTTTTTATTAAACTGACAAAAACTTTACTCTATTATATGAAGGGATGCTTACAGAGTTCCGAAAAAAATAAAAAAGACCGGGATAACCCGATCTTTTTTATATATCATATAACTTCAATTAATCAACTGAAACGATTTCCTTCTTGTTGTATGATCCACAGCTCTGACATACTCTATGAGGAACCATAAGAGCGCCACACTTGCTGCACTTAACAAGATTTGGAGCAGTCATCTTCCAGTTTGCTCTTCTTTTATCTCTTCTAGCCTTTGAAGTCTTGTTCTTTGGACAAATTGACATTGCGGAAACACCTCCCTTACGAAATCACACTTGTTACATTATACAAATCATATAAACAGTTGTCAATAACTATTTTAAAAAATGTATTTTATTTGCAAAGCATCACTGTTTCTCTAGCTATAGCAAGTTCTTCATTTGTAGGAACAGCATATACTTTAACTTTTGAGTCTTCTGTACTGATAAGAGCCTCATCATGGCATTTATCATTTACTTCTTTATTAACCTTGATTCCAAGATAACCGAAATAGCTGAGTACTTCTTCTCTAGCAAGAGCATCATGCTCACCTATACCTGCTGTAAATGCGATTGCATCCACACCATTCATTGCAGCAATGTATCCACCAACAATCTTTGCTGCCTGATAGCAGAAAGCCTTAAATGCTATTGTTGCTCTTGGATCACCCTTAAGATATCCATCATCAATATCTCTAAAGTCACTTGATGTGCCTGAAATACCAAGAAGACCTGACTTCTTATTAAGTATAGTCATAATCTCATTTATATTCTTTCCTTCTTTGTTGGCAATATATTCAATGATTGCAGGATCGATGCTTCCTGAACGTGTTCCCATAAGAATACCTTCAAGTGGAGTCATACCCATAGAAGTATCTACAGACTTTCCGCCGCATACAGCTGATATACTCGCACCACCACCGAGGTGACAAACGATAACCTTTGTGTCCTCAGCAGGTTTACCAAGAAGTTCAATAACTCTCTTACTTACAAAGCTGTGGCTTGTTCCGTGGAAACCGTATCTTCTTACTTTATATTTCTCATAATATTCATATGGAAGACCGTACATATATGCTTTCTCAGGCATTGTCTGATGGAATGCTGTATCAAATACAGCCACATTAGGAACACCCGGCATAAGTGACATACAAGCCTTAATACCAAGAATATTCGCAGGATTATGAAGCGGAGCAAGGTCACTGCACTTTTCAATATCCGCAAGGACCTCATCATTAACTACTACTGATGATGAAAATCTTTCTCCACCGTGAACAACTCTGTGTCCAACTGCATCTATCTCTTTAAGATCACTGATAACACCGAAGTTTGGATCAGTCATTCTCTCTATAACAAGTTTTAATGCCACTCCGTGATCAGGAAGTTCCACAGTCTCGCTACCCTTAGTATTATCCCTCTTATTGTAGCTGATCTGCCCTGTCCCACCGATTCTCTCACAAAGTCCCTTTGCGATAACAGATTCATTTTCCGAATCAATAAGCTGATACTTAAGTGTAGTAGAGCCCGCATTAATAACTAAAATTTTCATTGTCTCTTATATCTCCTTTAATTTCATTTCCAATCATATTATGAATCCGGGTAAACCCGGAATTTGATCATTATTATCTTTTCTGAAGAGTTTCCTCTTCCTTACCATCAATTATAACAACACCTCTACCGTGTTCTTTACCATAGTACATAGCCTCATCCGACCTTGAAAGAAGTTCATGAACAAGTGAGGTCGTCTCCGGATATGACGAGATACCGACACTGGAATTAACTTTTATGATATGTTCTTCAAATTCAACCTTTGAATTAAAGATTTCCTCATGCATAGTTAAAACAATCTCATATGCTTCTTCCAAACTCTTCTCAGGAAGAATAATAACAAATTCCTCACCACCGTATCTGCATGCGATACCATGATATTCCTTGGCATATTTATGCATAATTCCAGCCACATTCTTGATGACAGCATCACCGGCAAGATGTCCGTATGTATCATTGACTGATTTAAATTTATCTATATCAAGCATTGCAACGGAGAGATTTTTATTGTTCTCCATGGCATCTTTTGATATATCATAGAAAATCTCATTAAAATAAGCTCTGTTGTAGATACCTGAAAGACCGTCTTTTCTGGCCATATCCTGCATCTTGAGATATAATTCAATATTCTCAAATGAACTCGAAAGGTTAACTACCGCAGATTCATAGAAAGAAAATCCTCCTTCAAAGAATTCTGCCGTTCTGTCTCCAACAAGAAGAATACCATATAATTTATTATCCATAAATGCCGGAACAACTATCAGATTCTCGAAATCTATATCAAGATCCGGTATAAGCTTAGCCTTTTCTCCATCTATAGATATAGGAACAACACTCTTATAGTCATTTTTTTCAACCATATAGAACATGTCTTTAATCATGATTGTAAATATCTTTTCAGATGCGATATTCGATGCAGGAGCAAGATTATTTCCTTCTCTAGCAACAAGTATCTTCTGAATTTCCTCATTTCCAAGGAATACACCCGGCTTTATATAGAAACCGCAAATATCCGGCTTTCTGTCATTCATTATATTCTTAAGCAGAATATCAACACACTCTTCCACATCTCTTGTAGAAGAAACTTCTTTCATGATATTTACAAGTGCTCTGATGTCTGAATTAAGTGCTTTAAGCTCATTATTAACTTTACCGAGATTAATCTTCTGAAGATTTATCTCATTATTTACATGATTAACCCTATCCTGATAAACCTTAAGCCTGTCATTCTCCTCCCTAATATTTTCATTATATGACTCAAGCTCTAAATACTTTTTGTTCATCATATATATCGTTGTATGCAATAAATCCGATGTATGGATCGATATAACGACTACAGCTACAGAGATAGCTAATCCGATAAGAAACCTCTCCGGATCAACATTATGGTCAACTGTATATGTAACACCTACAAATATGATGATACCACCCAAAAACCTTTTGAAATTAAGGATAGTATTATCATAAGTATTATCCAATGAAAGCATTTCGGAATAGATAAATATATACATTATGATTATTCCGAAAAATTCCAAATGGTTAACATCACATACAAAACATCCAACTGTCAATGCAATCAGCTGAATTACGGATTTTATATTGATCATAACATCTTTAAAGATTAAATATTTATTTATATATATAAGGTCAATTATCAAACTGATAACCGAAAATGCAACAAAATAAATCGCAAAAACATCATCATTTGTTAAATGCGATAAATAAACAAATAAGGCAAATAAACCAAACAAAAGATAAATTGCCAAATGATATATAATTAATCGTCCACTGAACGAATCGTTCAATTCCTTAGACACAAAAACACCCCCCATATAAATCAAACCGATTACCTAATTATATAAAAAAACACGTAAAATAGCAATAATTTCTTAGTTTTCATTACCCGAAAAGTTCCATAATCATATCATCAACATAAGCCTTGGTTCTTTCTAGATCACCGGAATTATCGACCAGATACTCCGTATTATCTTTATAGAAATCATCACTCTTTTGACTATTCATAACGGAGATACTCTTTTCCTTACTATATCCTCTTCCATCTCTAAGTCTTTCAATCCTTATATCTCTATCAGCATAGATATAACAAATCTTATCACATATTTTTTTATACCCATCTTCAATCAGAAGCGCTGCTTCTATGACAAAAAGACTTATTTTTTCATCACGTGAATTAAGAAGTGTACCTTCTTTCGCTTCTTTGATAAGTCCCTTAATATGATTTTTCACCGAAGGATGGACAAGTGAATTCAGTTTTTTTAGTTTTTCAGAATCAGCAAATACAATCTTTCCAAACTTTTCTCTGTCAAAAGAACCATCTTCACATAAAATATCATTTCCGAATGCATCAACGATATCTTTATAAAGTTCAGTACCGCATGACATCAGACTTTTGGCAAGGGCATCCGCCTCGACAATATATGTTCCTTTTTTTGTTGAAATATATCTTAAAACAGCACTTTTACCGGAGCCTATACCTCCGGTAATTCCAAGCACTTTTATATTATTTTGCATCATAAAGACTATTCCCTTCATGAACATCAGCAGAAAGAACAACACTCATTTTGGTTGCATTTTCCATCTTATCTCTAAGTATCTCTTTAACTGCTTCGATTTCATCAGGATGAGTTTCTATAAGAAGTTCATCATGAATCTGAAGAATGAGTCTTGATTTAAGATTTCTCTGCTTTAATTCCTTACTTACGCCTATCATCGCAAGTTTTATGATATCAGCCGCAGTTCCCTGGATAGGTGAATTCATCGCAACTCTTTCGCCGAAACTTCTCTGCATGAAATTCGATGATTTAAGTTCCGGAATCGGTCTTTTTCTTCCAAACATAGTTTTGACAAAGCCATTTTCCTTTGCACTGCTGACTTCCTGATCAAGATATTCCTTAACCTTTGGATATGACTGAAAATATTTATCTATATATTCCTGAGCTTCCTTTCTGGAAATATCAAGATCCTGTCCAAGTCCAAATGAACTGATACCGTAAATGATACCGAAATTAACAGCCTTCGCTTTTCTTCTCATATCGGAATCGATCATTTCTGCAGGAATTCCGAATACTTCCGAAGCTGTCATGGTATGAATATCATTTCCCTTAACAAAGGCATCTATTAACTTCTCATCCTTTGAAAGATGAGCCATACATTTAAGTTCAATCTGCGAATAATCCGCATCCACGAATATATATCCTTCTTTTGGAACAAAGGATCTTCTAAGTTCTCGTCCTATACCGCTACGCATAGGAATATTCTGCAGATTAGGTTCAGTACTGCTTAAACGTCCTGTAGCTGTAACAGTCTGATTAAAATGACTATGTATCCTTCCGTCTTCTGCAACATATGAAAGAAGTCCTTCAACATAAGTAGACAGAAGCTTACTGAGCTGTCTGTACTCAAGGATTGCCGGAATGATCGGATGTTCATTCTTTAATTTGTTCAGCACATCAACATTTGTGGAATAACCCGTTTTGGTCTTCTTCCCACTCTGAAGCCCGAGTTTTTCAAATAGAATTTCTCCAAGCTTCTTAGTTGAATTTACATTAAATTCCTCATCGGCATATTCATATATATTCTTCTTTAAGGCTTCAATCCTATCCTCAAGATTCTTGCCATATTCTTTAAGCTCTACAGAATTTACACCGATACCATACTGCTCCATATCATAAAGAACAAATATCAACGGATATTCTATATCTTTATACAGATTTATCATTCCGTCTTTATTTAATTCATCAAATATCCTGTCGTAAGCCTTATAAGATACATAGGCTGCATACGAAAGATATTTGATAACATTATCTGTCTCAAGAGTAAATAGATTAATCTCAGTCTTATCAAGAAGTTCCTTTTTGTCAGGCATCATCTCATCAAGGAAATCCCTTCCGAGATCACTGTATTCATATCCATTTCTAAGAGGATTCAGAATATATGCCGCAACACTGAGATCAAATACATTTTCCTCTTCAAGTATATCAAGATAACCTATATTTTTCTTGATATCTATAAAGCTGACAAGAACGCCTGATGCAGTAAAATCTTTATATAAATCTTTTACATTTACAGATCCGATATTTTTAATGATATAAATATCATTATCAACCGATACTGCAGCTCCGATCAGTTCATTATCTTCATCTGAAATGATTGGGAAGAAACCTGCTCTCCTACTTGATTTTGCCTTTTCTTCAAGTGAAGAAATATCACTTTCAGATAAATGCATCACAAATGAAGTCTTTTTGGTTTCCTTCTTCCAGTCAAATCTGCCAAGGAAACTCTTTAATTCAAGTTCATTCAACTTGTCATAAGCTTCCTGGCCGAACATTTTATCTTTATCAATAATAGTTTCATTAGTATCTATTCCAAGATCACAATCAAGTTTAATAGTTGCAAGCCATTTAGAAAGATAAGCCTGATCTTTATACTCGATAAGATTTTTCTTCATAGCTCCTTCTTTTAAGCAATCGATATTTTTATAAATATTATCTATAGAATGGTATTCGGTAATAAGACCTTCAGCTGATTTAGGTCCAATCTTCGGAACACCGGGAATATTATCGGAACTATCTCCCATAAGCCCCTTTAAATCAATGAATTCTTTAGGAGTAACCTTATATGTTTCGATAACATCTTTTTCATAATAATCTTCAATCGTGGTCTTACCACCCTTAGTCTTAGGGATTCTTATGAGAACCTTGTCTGTCGCAAGCTGAAGAAGATCTCTGTCTCCGGAAAGAACAGTAACTTTGAAGCCCTCTTTTTCCGAATTAACAGAAAGGGTTCCAATAATATCATCAGCTTCTATCCCTTCCTTCTCAATGATGGTAATACCCATGGTTCTCAGAAGATCCTTTATAACAGGAAACTGCTCTCTAAGTTCAGGGTCCATTGATTTTCTTGTACCTTTATATGCTTCAAACTTTAAATGTCTGAATGTCGGCGCATGAAGATCAAATGCAACAGCCATATTGTCAGGTTTTTCTTCATCTATTATCTTAAATACGATATTCAGAAATCCAAGAATTCCATTTGTATGAAGTCCTTTGGAATTGGTCATTTCCGGAAGTCCGTAATAACCCCTGTTCATTATGCTGTTTCCATCAATAAGTAAAATTTTCTTCATATTCATCCTCACCTAAAAGAGAATCCTTTTCCAACTCTTCTTCCTGTCTCTTTTGTAAAATTTCTTCCAGTACCTGTCTGCCACAATTTATATTATAGACAATACTTTCTTTTATACTTGAATAATTATCGAGTTTTTCAACCAAAGTAAACTTCGGCTTCTGCGTCAGCTTCTTACTCTCTTCAACAATATCCTTATCATGCCTCAGAAGTATAGGACTAAGCTCTTTACCGAAATAATAATCTCCCTGAGACTCAAGCTTCTTCCTCTCTTCGAAATTATAAACCTTTGCAAGGGCACGTCCGTAGAATACAAAAATACCCGCAATGATAAGTATCATCAAAAATGTGAATGTCGAAAATCTTATACGTCTTCTTCCTCTGTAACTGTTCTCCAGCTTCTTAAGCTTATTCTCAAGATCCTTACTAAAGTCAGTAGCAAGTTCCTGCTTACTGTCCAGCTGCTTCATACCAACAATAAGAGTATAATAAATCTCAAGTTCTTCATGGCATTTTGCGCAACTGTTCATATGAAGGCAGAAATCTTCATGCTTACTTTCCGGAAGAGTTCCTTCAATAAATGGCATTATATAAGATTGTGCTTCTAAATGATTCACAATTAAAACTCCTAATTAATTAGAAAATAGATGAGCATTTGCTGATGTCTGCTCCGGACCGTTAGATTCTAAACTATTCATTGTTCCGGGAAGTGTAGGTGCCATAAGCACTCTTCCCGTACCTCTATATACATTTACAAGTCCTTCCTTACTGATTGCAGAACCAATAAGAGACTTTGATGATTTCTCCACAGTAAACTCAAGCGATGCTGACCATGCTACGGCCATATTTCCGTCAATCTTAAGGACATCATTTTCAAGATCAAAAACAAATAATTCTTCTCTTGGAACCGGTGATTCAAGAACTGCATGTCCCGATCCTCTAAGACTTAAGTTGAAGAATCCTTCTCCACCGAATACAGCAGATGAAACATTGTTTCTTCCGACCACTTTCTCTTCTACAGTAGATTCACATGCAAGGAAGAGTCCGTCATCAAGAACAACTCCACCCGGTCCCCATGCACCGATATCCTCAATAAGAATATGATTATATGTAGGCTCAAGCATGATGCATCCTGCTCCTTCATAAATAGGTTTAGCAAGTGATTCACCTGTTACCTTTGCCTTAATTGCTTTTCCAAGGAAGTTTCCGAGGTTAACACCGGAACTCATGTTTACATTTCCCGAAGTCCACTGCATAGCACCTGCCTGAATTCTTATTGAAGTTCCATTCAACTGTGCTAAAACCTGTCTCTTCTTAACGTTCATTTCTCTCATGAAATAAGCACTTGATGCAGAATATGCTGAGTTCGATCTGTCCATCTGATGCTCATAAACATAAAAGCATCCTCCCTGCTCAACGATCTTCATATTCTTGTTATCGAATACATTGGTATACCTTATCATTTTTCACCCTCCACTAAAATTATAATAATATAACTAAAGGCAGCAAAAAAAATGCTGCCTGATTTTTTAAAATATTAATTGCCACGAACAAGACCTGTAAGACCTGTTCTTACGAATTCCTGTATTGTAAATCCGTTAAGAAGATTGATAAATGCCTCAATCTTACTTGAATTACCTGTAAGCTCTATCATAAGAGAATCAGGAGAAACATCTACGATACTTGCTCTGAATACATTGGCAACAGATATAATCTGCTGTCTCTCAGCTATATCTGCTTTAACCTTTACAAGAACAAGTTCACGACATACAGATGTACCATCTTCAAGTTCTATAATGTCTACAACATCCTCAAGTTTGTTGAGCTGTTTTTTTATCTGATTAAGTGTTCTGTCATCACCACTGACAGCAACTGTCATTCTCGAATATTTAGGATTTTCAGTAACGCCTACCGAAAGACTATCGATATTATATCCGCGGCGACTGAACATTCCTGAGACTCTACTCAGTACACCTGAAGTATTATCAACAAGTAGAGATAAAACCTTCGTCTTCATTTGCAATTTCCACCTTTCGAACAAGTAATAAAAACTTAAAAACAATTCTAGCAATATCACTTAATAATGTCAACAAATAACTTAAATAAGGCTCTGTACCAACCTGACACATTCATTTGCATCTTTTGAATATCCATCAGCCTTTATCTCGTCGGCAAAATTCTGATTTATAACAGCTCCACCGATTATGATTTTAGCTCTACAGCCCTTTTCATGAGAATATATGATAACATCTTTCATATTCATCATTGTTGTGGTCATAAGAGCCGATAAAGCGATTATATCCGCATCATGTTCGATAGCTGCTTCAACTATCGTTTCCTTCGGAACATCCTTACCGAGATCAATTACATTAAATCCGTAATTTCTGAGCATAAGAACGCAAAGACTCTTTCCAATCTCATGAATATCACCTTCAACAGAGGCAAATACTACTGTTCCTTTACTCTCTCCCGTTTCATCCTTTTTAAGATGAGGAGTAATATATTCAATAGCTGCATCCATCGCATTTGCACCGGAAATAAGCTGCGGAAGGAAAAACTTCTTCTCTTCAAAAAGTTCTCCGACTCTGTTGATCGCAGGAATGAGATCATTGTCTATTATAGACTTCGGCTCAGCACCCTTTTCTATAGCCTTTTTAACTTCATCAACAGCCTGTCTTTTATTTCCGTTTATTATAGCCTCATAAACCGGAGTCTTTCCTTCACCGACAAGACTCTCTGATTTGGATCCTGAAGGACCTTTTGAAGATTTAGCTGCATCTCCTGTTTCAATATGTCTTACGTTCATAACATATCTGTTGTCAGCATCAGTCTTATTAAGAAGAAGGTCAGCTGAAAGAGCTGCATTTACTAGCTGATCCTGATCCGGATTCGCAATTGCCATTGTAAGACCGTTTGCAATAGCCATTGTAAGGAATGCAGAGTTAATATTGATTCTTTCAGGAAGTCCAAATGAAATATTTGAAAGTCCGCATATTGTCGGAAGCCCAAGTTCATCATGACAGAATCTGATGGTTTCAAGAGTCATAAGACCTGCATCCTTAAGAGCTCCGACAGTTGAAACAAGGCCATCGACCACAAGATCATTCATGGTAAGACCTTCTTCAAGAGCAATTCTCACAAGTTCTCTGACATTTTCCTTCTTCTCTTCAAGAGTTTCCGGAAGTCCTGCATCAGACAAAGGAAGAAGTATGCACATAGCTCCGTATTTCTTGGCTATTTTAAATAATGGTCTGCACTTCTTCTCTTCAAGAGAAACAGAATTTATAAGCGCTCTACCCGGATAGATTCTAAGAGCACTTTCTACAACATTAACATAACTTGAATCTATACATAAAGGAAGATCTGTAAGAGAAATAACCTCATAGATTGCTTTAAGCATCATCTCTTCTTCATCGATACCATTTATACCCATATTGATATCAAGGACTGCTGCGCCATTCTTATCCTGAGCCACAGCCATTTCCGATACAATATCAAGATTTCCGGCTCTAAGTTCTTCCTGAAGTTTCTTCTTTCCTGTCGGATTAATTCTTTCACCTACCACAAGGAATGGTCCATCAAGCGGAATGTCAAGAAGTTTTCTTTCAGAACTGAGAGTACGTTTATGAGTCTCATTTATAACCGGTCTTTCCATTCCTCTAACGGCTATCTTGAGTTTTTCTATATGCTTGCAGTTAGAACCGCAGCATCCACCCACTATAGACGCACCTGCATATACAAGCTTCTTGGCACAATCAGCAAAATATTCCGGTTTCATCAGATAAACAGACTTACCGTCCACAAGTTCAGGCATACCTGCATTTGGTTTAGCAAATACAGGAACCGAAGCATATTCTTTCATTTTCTCAACAAGTTCTGTCATTTCTTCAGGCCCTGTCGAACAGTTAATTCCTACCGCATCAACGCCGAGTCCCTGAAGAGTTACTACCGCAACTTCAGGTGGAGTTCCGAAAAGAGTTCTACCGTCTTCATTATAAGTAAGACTGACTATTACAGGAATTTCTTCATTTATCTCTCTGATTGCGATAACCGCAGCTCTTGTTTCCTGAAGGCTCATCATAGTCTCAACCACAATAAGATCAACTTCAGCCTCAATAAGAGCAGCCGCCTGTTCTTTATATACATCCACAAGTGTCTCAAATTTAAGATCACCTATAGGATAAAGCTGCTTACCGGTCATTGTCATATCACCGGCAACATAGCCTCTGTAATTATTTCTTGCTATTGCTTCCTTTGATAATGCGACAAGATCCTTATTCATCTGAACTGTATTATCTTCAAGATGATACTCTTCAAGCTTTATTCTGTTACATGTAAATGTAGGAGCATATACTATATTCGAACCTGCTTCGATAAACTTGCTCTGAAGATTAATAAGCTTCTCAGGATGTTCAAGTATCCATTTTTCAGGGCATACCCCAAGAGGCATTCCGACATCCATAAGATTTGTTCCCGTAGCTCCGTCAAGGACAAGTATCTGCTTATCAACAAGTTCTCTGAATTGCTTTCTATTCATAAATTCATACCTTTCATATAAACCCTATATAACTACAAATTTTTTTTATAAAAACTGCTTTTCTTACTCAAAGTATTTTTTCACGGACAAAAGAAGAAGTTTCTCAAATTCATCCTTAACTCTATCAGCAGTTTCTTTTACTTCCTCATGGGATAAAGGCTCTCCCGAAATTCCGGCAGCCATATTTGTAATGCAGGATATACCTGCCACCTTGACGCCTGCATGCCTTGCAGCAACAGCTTCAACAGTTGTACTCATTCCTACAGCATCCGCACCAAGATTTCTGAACATCCTGATCTCAGCAGGAGTTTCATACTGAGGTCCCGTTGTCTGAAGATAAATACCCTTCTTCAGATCTATTCCGAGTTCTTCTGCCGCCTTTTCAATAATTCCGACAAATGCGCTGTCATATACTTCAGACATATCAGGAAATCTCACTCCAAGATCTTTTATATTCGGTCCAATCAAAGGAGAAGGAACAAATGTTGTTATCTGGTCTGTTATAGCCATAAGTGTACCCGGCTTAAAGTTAAGATTAATTCCTCCGGCTGCATTTGTAAGGATAAGTTGTTTTATACCTATCATACACATAAGTCTTACAGGAAGAACAACTTTCTTCATAGAATAACCCTCATAATAATGAACTCTTCCCTGCATGACTATAACTTCATGACCGAAAAGTTTTCCCACAACAAATCTGCCATTATGTCCCGACACGGTAGAAACCGGAAAACCGGGAATATCCTGATAATTTATATAAATACTGTTTTCAAGTTTTTCAGCAAAACTTCCAAGACCGGATCCGAGAACAATACCTATTTCAGGTTTTCTCCCGGAAAGCTTTTCATTTAAAATATTGCATATATCATTAAGCCCCTTCTCTGTATCTCCCATAATAACCCCTTTCTAACTTTCCACTTGCTAATTTTCTACTTTATAACTTTCTACTTTCTAATTTTCCACTTACTAACTTTCCACTTACTAACTTTCCATCTACTTACTTTCCACTTACCGATTGTCTACTTTCTAATAACTAAGTTCCGATTCCCAATAACAGATAACCGGAAATCCCCATTCAACATTTTCATATAAAATCTGAGCATAATCATACGGAAGGTTTACACATCCGTGTGATCCGTTATTTACATATATATTTCCACCGAATTCACTTCTCCATGTAGCATCATGGAATCCGATACCTCCGTTAAAAGGCATCCAGAATTTAACAGGAGAAGAATAATCTTCCCCCTCAAGAACTGTATCATAGATAACAGCATCTATATCAAATAATCCTCCCGGAGTTGTATGCCCTTCCGCAACACAACCGGAAACACAATCACACTCAAATATCAGTTGTCCTTCTTTATATAAATATACCTTCTGCTGTGAAAGATTAACCTCAACATAACTGTTACCGATATCATCCCCCTGATTATCTAAACTGTATGCCCAGTTGTCCAGTTCAGGTTCTCTTTCAACATCCTCTCGGTTAACTATATCAGTATAAAGAGCGTCCGCCTCAGCATCTTTATCAAGAAGGAATCCGTATGTTTCACTGTTAGTAATAAACCTTCTTCCGTCATGAGTTCTGAAAACCCTGTCTGTTCCATATGTATCATACATTCTTGAAAGAGCATTTATATATTCATAAACTTTTTCTCTTGAGACCTGAACATCATAAATATCATCGATTGTAAGCATTGCAAATATTTCCTCTGCAGGAACTTCAACTACAGTATTTCCATAATCATATTTGATCTTAGTTGAAATATATGAATTAACCTTTTCAACCGCTTCTTTTATCTGATCCGCATTCTCGTCGAACTTAGGCTCTATATAACAAGAAGTACTATAAATATCCAGTGTCTTATCAAGAGCATTCAGTCTTTCTTCACAAAGCTTATATGCTCTGTCCTTATCTATAAGTGTGCCTTTATCTCCGTCTTGTATCTCAGCCTTCTGAGTACCACTGTTAAATATAATTTTAGGCTCTTCCGGCTGTATCATATTTTTCTCTTTAAGATAAGGAATATCATCCAAAGTTTTCTTCAGCTTGTCTCTGTCAAATTCAACATGTACCTCAGCTTCATTATCATCGCTGAAGATATAAATAAACCAAAGAAATGGATTCTGCTTCTTCTTAATACTGTCAACTGCCTCACCAAATGAAGCCTTATAGTCAATATTCACCGGATATATTACAGACTCACCATTCTTAAACTTTAAAGTCAGTTTATAATCTTTATATTTCTCATCTAACTTTTCAACAACTTCATTCTTGTCTTTAAATGCACAATCCACCCCATTTATCCTTGTACCCGGAGCAAAATATTTATAAGACAGAAAAACCATAACACCATATGCTGTTACAAAAAGAGCAGCAAGTATGATTACTATATTTCTAATTGTCTTTTTCTTATTTTTATGCTGAATAAATGCATTATTATCTACAAATACTTCTTCACTAATATCATTTTCTTTCATTTTATGCTCCATTATGTGTTAAATATTTATGTCGATTATAACTATTTCAGGAATATTATTGATCTTGATCTTCAAAGAATGCTGACCCAAACCGCTGGTAAGATACATTTTTCTTTTTGGAAAATATTCACTTTCATATATTCCTTTAGTATATTTGGGAAACAGTTTAAGTCGCGGTGTTATAGCGCCTCCAACAAATGGAATATTCACGATTCCCCCATGAAAATGCCCCGAAAGGGCAAGATCCGCTCCCCACTCAGCGTATTCTTCAAAATATTCCGGATTATGAGCCAGAAGAATATTATATCCTTCCTTAGGTTTGCCAAGTTCCGTAAATACATCTTTAGTCTTAAGTTTATCTCCTATGCTACGCCTGTAAAATCTAAGATCAATATCCAGGCCATAAATATTTATAGGTTTACCATCATGTTCAACTGTCACAACATCATTTTCAAGATAAGTAATATTGTCACAGTCATTTATTATATACATCAGATCCTCAAAGATCTTTTCATTTTTATAATAATGCACCTTCGCCTTTTTCTCGTGATTTCCGGGCGAAATATATGTTGTAGCAATATTATTGATTCTGTAAAGTAAATCTCTGACAGGTTCTATACTTTCATCATCATGACCATTTATAAGATCCCCGGCTATCATGATCATATCCGGTGATGCTTCTTTTATGATACTTTCGATCTTCTCATTTAAGTATCCATTTTCAGCTTCATGATAATCCGCAAGAAAAGCAAGCCTTACAGGCTTGCCATGAGAATTATCCGCATTATTATCATACGAATTTATCTTGATATATCTTTTTTTAATCTTTTTAAGTTCACGTTTTGATTCTAATAATACAAATCCGGCTCCTAAAAGGGCTACCGAAAATAAATATTTAATAATTCTCATCCGATCATCCTTTTATATGAATTTCTGTTTCATTATATCTGATCTTTCTTTTGTTCCTTATCAGGATCCACATGGTATTTCTCAATCAGTTTTCTTATCCAGACTATAACATAAACTATAACCGGAAAAACCATTGTTGCGAAAAGAAATCCGAGAAAATAGCCATTACCAGTGATTGCCGATACTATCATACCAATGATCAACCCTACTATGATCAGAATAGTTAAACCGGCTAATATTCTCTTTACCATTTTATTCTTCCTTTTTACCCTTTATCTTATTAAACCATTCAATCACTTCCGCCTCATGGCCATTATCCGACGGAATATAGAACTGTTCATCTTTTATAGCGTCCGGCAGGTATTGCTGATCAACATAATGATTAGGATAATCATGAGCATATTTATATCCTGTATGACCAAGGGCTGCCGCCCCTTTATAATGTGCATCCTTAAGATAATCCGGAACATGAGCCGATCCGAATTTTTTTACTGCTTCATTTGCTGCTGATATTGCATTTACAACAGCATTACTCTTAGGTGCTGTTGCAACATATATAGCAGCTTCAGCAAGTATTATCTGAGCTTCGGGGAAACCGACTCTTTCCACCGCCTGTGCACAGGCATTTGCTACAACTATTGCATTTGGATCAGCAATCCCCACATCCTCAGATGCACATATCATAATTCTTCTTGCAATGAACTTTTCGCTTTCACCGCAATAAATCATTTTTGCAAGATAATATACAGCCGCATCCGGATCAGAACCTCTCATGGATTTGATAAATGCTGAAATAATATCATAATGATTATCACCGTTCTTATCATATCTGATGGATCTTCTCTGTATGCACTCTTCTGCAACTTTAAGATCTATTGTAATCTTACCTGTTTTTTCATTTCTCTCAGTCGAAAGTATGCCAAGCTCCAAAGCATTAAGCGCATGTCTTGCATCACCTTCAGCCATATCAGCAAGAAATTCAGCCGCTTCATCTGTAATCTCAGCATCATAGGAGCCCATTCCATTTTCAGAATTAACAGCTTTGATCACAAGTTTCTTTATATCATCCTTTGCTAAAGGCTTTAATTCAAATACATTCGATCTTGAAACAAGAGCATTATTAACTTCAAAATAAGGATTTTCCGTGGTTGCGCCTATAAGTATTACCATTCCGTCTTCAACGTGAGGAAGTAAAAAATCCTGCTGAGCCTTATTGAATCTATGGATCTCGTCTATAAAAAGAATTGTTTTCCTGCCATACATACCAAGATTATCTTTTGCTTCTTTGATAATGTCTTCCATATCCTTCTTTCCTGAAGTGGTAGCATTTATCTCCTTAAAGATAGAACTGGTCGTATTGGCAATGACCATAGCTATACTTGTCTTTCCCGTTCCTGGTGGCCCATATAAAATAATAGAACTGAGTTTATCAGCCTTGATCACTCTGTAAAGAAGCTTATCTTTACCAAGAATGTGCTCTTGGCCAACTATGTCATCCAGAGTTGACGGCCTAAGTCTTCTTGCCAGAGGTGAATCGCCTTTGCTTTTCTCAGTTCTCATGTAATCAAAAATATCCATATTGCTTCACTTAATTAATAAGCATAATAAAAAAATGCTTAATCAAATAATCCCATCTTTTTGATAATATTATCAAACTTAACTATATCAATAGGTTTGCAGATATATTCATCATAATCATCGCTTGCATATGATGAATCAAATCCTTCGTCCAATGCACTTATCATAATGATCTTACATCTGGAGATACGTGGAATCCCGAGCTTTCTCTCTGCATTTCTAATAGATTCAAGTGCTTTATAGCCATCGATCTTTGGCATCATGATATCAAGGCATACAAGATCATACTTTTCTTCGCTTGATGCTGCTTTAACAAAATTGTCAACAGCTTCTATTCCGTCTCTTGCAAGATCAACATGTCCATATTTTGAAAGCAGTTTCATAAGAAACTTTCCGCTTGCCATATCATCTTCTGCTATTAATACCTTCATCTTCACTACCTCCATTAATCGAACTTAAGTATGTCCATAAGTTTACTGATATATCTGTTCATCTCCGATTGGAACGAATCTTTATTATAAACAAACCTTCTGTTAAGTGTTAATCTGACAATCACAGCTGAAACCATAACTGATAACTCCTGGCTTGTCATGACATCCTTAATCTCTCTAGCTTTTATTGCCCCATCAAAAAGCTCTTCAAGGAATCTGCTTCTTTCAAGAACACCATCTGCAATCTTATCTCTTGTATTGATATTATGCAGAAGTTCCTCATATTGCAGCATGATAACAGAAAGCGCATAATAATTATCATAATAAACAGCATAAGAATCCACATAAGCTTTGACTTTATCTATATATGAAACATTCTTTGCGTTTATAGTAGCTCTGATACCTTTATCGAACTTAAAATAATAATCGATAACATCCTGAAGTACTTCATCAATGTTTCCGTAATATTTATATAATAAAGCTTCTGACATATTCTCTTTGATTGCAATATTCCTTGTTGTCAAAGCAGAAATGCCGGATTCGCTTATAATATCTATCGCTGTTGATATTATCCTGTCTTTTTTTGAAATATAATCTTCGACCATTTCTTATCTCCACATTATGTGTAATAAATCACTTATTATATTTTATTCAAAAGAAACGCATTTGTCAAATAAATAAGCCCTTCGGAGGACATAAAAAAGCATTAAAATAATCTTAATCTATACAAAAAGAGAACCGCCGATTTGGCGGTTCTCTTACTCAGTTTAATACTATCTATGATAAGTAAATCAGGTACTTAGATTACTTGATTACTGATACATTTGTAGCCTGAGGACCTTTAGCTCCTTCTGATACTTCAAACTCTACAGCCTGATTCTCTTCAAGAGTCTTGAATCCTTCCATATTGAGTCCTGAAAAGTGTACAAATACATCTTTTCCTTCTTCATCAGTGATGAAACCGTAACCCTTCTGATTATTAAACCATTTTACCGTACCTTTAGACATTTTTGCATTCCTCCATGTGTATATATTGATTCATTTCTTTAAATGAACACAAATAAAAGTCTAGCATAAACAATATGAAAAAGCAAGGCTTCAATTATTAAATTCGCACTATAAACACCGCAATTTCCTTATAATTTTTTGTACAAGATTATGCAATTTTTATAATAAATCCATTATATCACCAAAATGATTTTTTCATGACCTTTATTATAAAACTTTTGTTATTTTATCATCTTCGTGGTCATAATAATATATTGAATCAGAAAGATACAGTGTTGCATCCACTACAGTTCTGTTTATATCCGTGACCATACTCTTTAGATAATCTCTGTCGAAGCATTCATTAGCCGGAATAATCAGAAATTCATTGATACTTGAAGGCAGTAGATAATAATCCTCTCCCACCATATCATATAATTCGGAAGTAATCCCGCTGTAAAGTATCGCCGAAGCCCCATAATACATATCATCATTGGTTAAAACATAAATCGGTGTATACTGAACTCCATAATCATCTGAATTAAAAGGTATGAGCCCCTCAAGAAAATCCTCGAGTTTTCTTATCACAGGCGGATACTCACGTACCATATTTTCAATAGCCGTATTCCACAGTTCCTCACAGTTAACTCCCCACATCATAGCAAGATTATTATCCACCAGCACGCTGCCGCCGGTATTATTTACAGGAAGAAATACCCTAAATGCTATAGCCAGGTCGTTAAACATTATATAAGGACATTTTTCAAGTCTTTCACTGTTCCTTTCATAATTGATAAGTGAAATGAATAACTTATCTCTGACAGTCTCATAGGAAAGATCAAAATTGTTGCCAAGCTGCTCTGTATTCTCTAAAGCCTTCTTATAGCATTTTGCAATTTCTTTAACCGTATTATCAAAACTCGTTTCATGGAAGGGAATATACCTGTCAAGATAGACACACGGCATTAGCTTATAGCCTGAAACCTTGAGCATTAAACCCTCAGCAACAACCCCATTATTCTTTTTATTTGCTACATAACGCATCTCCTCAATCTGATATTCTTTGGATATCTCATCCCAAAGCGCTTCTTTTAGTCTGTTTAAAAATTCTTCATTCATATAATATTCTCCTTATTCAATATCTTAAGGGAAGCAAATATCTTAAAGGAAAATATATTATGGAAAATAAAAAGGTCATGAGCCTTAGCCCATGACCGGTCTCGAACAATTTAATTATATTTAAGTAAGCGCACTAATGTCAAACAATTAAAAACGTTATTTTGTTGCGCAACAAATGTCTTCCAAAAGTGAAATGAGTTTATCCATCTCTTCATCAGTACCAATTGTAATTCTGAGATAATCACTGATTCTTGGTGCATTCCAGTGTCTTACATAAACCTTTTTCTCCTTTAATGTTTCAAAGATAACATTCGCGTCAACCGATTTATGAGAAGCAAATACGAAATTAGCCTTTGAAGGAAGCACATTAAATCCAAGTCTTTTAAGTTCTCCAACAAATCTCTCTCTTGTACTAATGATTTTATCAAGAGTCGATCTGAAATACTCTTCATCATCTATTATAGCCGAACCATATATAATAGAAGGTGTATTCATCGTATATGAATTAACCGAATATTTAACATCATTGAGATACTTAATAAGTTCAGAATTACCCATAGCATAACCGATTCTAAGTCCGGCCATGGATCTTGATTTAGAAAATGTTCTTACAACAAGAAGATTATCATACTTATCAATAAGTGGAAGCACACTCTTACCGCCGAAATCAATATATGCTTCATCAATAATAACTACTGATGCAGGATTTGCTTTTACTATATCTTCTATAAAATCAGTATCTACAAGAATTCCTGTAGGTGCATTTGGATTAGGGAAAATGATTCCTCCATTCTCCGCCATATAATCTTCTTTAACAATATTGAAATTCTCATCAAGTTTCTTCTGCTCATAAGGAATTCTATATACATCAGCCCATACATCATAAAATGAATATGTAACATCAGGGAAGAATATCGGTTTATCGGAATTAAAGAATGTCATAAAGCACATTGATATGACATCATCCGATCCAACACCTACGAACACCTGCTCAGGTTTTATATTATGATACTCCGCAAGCTTATTAACCAATGCAGAAACTTTTGCATCAGGATATTTACGAAGATTATTCATATCTAATTTTACTTCATTAACCTTACCAGATGGTCCGTAAGGATTTTCATTTGTATTAAGCTTTATAACATTTGTATCCTTAGGCTGTTCCCCCGGAACATAAGGTTCAACAGTTCTGATATTATCTTTCCAGCTATTCATAAGCACCTCACTTATTTTTTATCAAAATATCGTCTCAATATATTTATCGAAAGCCGATATCATAAATTCATATTTAAATCTTTATATACTTCTTACTTCTTCAAGACGATTATGAAGCCTCATAATATGTGTAAGCATCTTCTCGTCTTTAATAGCACGACCTGAAGCATAATAAAGCACTTTGGTATCATATAAAAGATCAAAAGGATTATTATATATAATCTCTTTCTTTGTTGTATCTATAGTAGCTTTCATCATATCAGCGAGATGTCGTACTGTACCGCCATTTCCATCAATGAATTCAATATCCTTGCCAAAAAGTTTTCTGAAACAAGGTTTAAAATAGTTAAAATGAGTACATCCAAGTACAAGTTCCGAATAATTCGAAAGATCGTAAGGTTCTAATTCCGAAGAGATATAATCATATACTTCTTTAGATTCGAACATTTCCATTTCTGCGAAATTAACAAGTCTTGGCATAGGAAGAAGGTCACATTTATGCTCTTCATCCACTTTTGCAATAAGCATCCTCAGCTTATTCTCTCTTATGGTTACCGGTGTAGCCATAACCATAACTCTCTTATCATTACTTTGAAGAACTGCCGGTTTTACCGCAGGTTCCATACCTATAATAGGAAGATTAAATCTCTCCCTAAGATTATCTATCGCAACAGCAGTAGCCGTATTACATGCAACAACTACCACATCACATTTATTTCTAATTAAAAATTCCGTTATTTCTGTAACATAACCAAGAATCTGCCCCGGAGTTTTCAGTCCATACGGAACATGATCAACATCTGCATAAAATAAATATTCTTCATCCGGAAGAAGGTGAAGTGCTTCATGCAGAACAGAAAGTCCCCCGATTCCTGAATCCATAATTCCTATTTTCATTTTCTAAAGAGTCCCTTTTTACTATATTCTTCACTCTCAACGTTAGTAACTGTATATCCCGTAGGATTAATGACTTCTTTTATTAACTCTTCTGATATTTCTTCGTCAGAAATAATCTCTACCTGTTTCTTCTTGTGTGAAGCATTTACTTTTTTAGGATTGATTTTATTTCTGATAGCATCACATACATGGGATTCACACATAGGGCACATCATACCCTCTACACCAACAATCGTTTTAACCATACATTTTTCCTTCTTTATAAAACATTTTATTAATAAGACTTATTAATGAAACTTTTAAATGCAACAAGGCAGCATGTACTGCTGCCTTGTTATTATATATCACATAATATAAAATGTCACTAAACTATTGTTCTACAGTAAGCAGTCCAAGTTCTCCATTAAGATATTCTACAACATCATCAGCATCGAGACCATGAACTATGCATGCTTCTGCAAGAGACTCAAGCTCTGCTGCATAGCAGGTGATACATCCCATGCCGACACTCATAAGAAGTACAGCACTCTCCGGATGTAACTGAAGAATATATCCAATGTTCATATCCTTAGTAATCGGAATCTTCTTCTCATCAGCAGAAACTTCTGAAGATGATTCTTTAGATTCCTCTTCTTTTATATCATCTGACTTAATAATTTCTTCGTCCACTTAAATCACCTCAATAACATATAAAACATACACCGTTAACTTTATTCCAAGATAATCTGGCATCTCTATCAAAGATATACCACCAAGATAATAACATATATTACATTATGATATGAGATTATTCAAGCAGTAAAAATTGATATATCTATACTTGATTTATGGGTATTTTTACATCATTCCACCCATGCCGCCCATTCCACCGGCAGGCATAGCAGGAGCTTCTTCCTTGATATCAGCAACAACTGACTCTGTTGTAAGAAGTGTTGAAGCGATAGATGTAGCATTCTGAAGAGCTGTTCTTGTAACCTTAACAGGATCGATGATACCTGCATCAACCATATTTACAAACTCTTCTGAGTATGCATTAAATCCGATTGCATCCTTCTCTTCTTTAACCTTGTTAACAATTACAGCGCCTTCAAGACCTGCATTTGCAACAATATGGAAAAGTGGAGCTTCAAGAGCCTTGATGATGATGTTAGCACCAGTCTTCTCATCTCCTTCAAGACTTGCAGCAAGCTTCTCTACCTTCTTGATAGCATGAACATAAGCTGCTCCACCACCTGAGATGATACCCTCTTCAACAGCTGCTCTTGTAGCATTAAGAGCATCTTCAAGTCTAAGCTTAGCTTCCTTCATTTCTGTCTCTGTAGCTGCACCAACACGAACAACTGCAACACCACCTGCAAGCTTAGCAAGTCTCTCCTGAAGTTTCTCTTTGTCAAATTCAGAAGTTGTAGTTGTAATCTGCTGCTTAATAAGAGCTACACGATCCTTGATTGTTGCTTTCTTACCAAGACCATCAACGATTGTTGTATTTTCCTTTGTAACCTTAACAGACTTAGCACGTCCAAGCTGATCCATTGTTGTATCCTTAAGTTCGAAACCAAGATCAGATGAAATAACTGTACCACCTGTAAGAATTGCGATATCCTGAAGCATATCCTTACGTCTATCACCATAACCAGGAGCTTTAACACCAACAACCTGGAATGTTCCACGAAGTTTATTAACGATAAGTGTTGTAAGAGCTTCACCTTCGATATCTTCAGCAATTATAAGGAGCTTTCTTCCGCTCTGAACAATCTGCTCAAGAAGTGGAAGGATATCCTGAATATTTGAAATCTTCTTATCTGTAATAAGGATGTATGGATCATCAAGTTCAGCAACCATCTTTTCCATATCTGTTGCCATATATGCTGATACATATCCTCTGTCGAACTGCATACCTTCTACAAGGTCAAGTTCTGTCTGCATTGTCTTAGATTCTTCAACAGTGATAACACCATCTTTAGAAACCTTATCCATAGCATCAGCAACAAGCTTACCAACCTCTTCATCACCTGCAGAAATTGCAGCAACCTTAGCGATCTGATCCTTACCTGTTACCTTCTTAGACATAGCTGTGATAGCCTTAACAGCTTCTTCAGTTGCCTTCTTCATTCCCTTACGAAGAACGATAGGATTAGCACCTGCAGCAAGGTTCTTCATACCTTCATTGATCATAGCCTGTGCAAGAACAGTAGCTGTTGTTGTACCATCACCTGCAACATCATTTGTCTTTGTAGCAACTTCCTTAACAACCTGAGCACCCATATTTTCAAATGGATCATCAAGTGTGATTTCCTTAGCGATTGTTACACCATCATTTGTGATAAGTGGTGTACCATATGATTTGTCAAGAACAACATTTCTTCCTTTAGGTCCAAGTGTTACTCTAACTGTATCTGCAAGCTGATTAACTCCAGCCTCAAGTGCCTTTCTAGCCTCAGCACCGTACTTAATTTCCTTAGCCATTATTATATCCTCCCGGTTTTACAATAAACCTTATTATTCAACAACTGCAAGGATGTCTCCCTGCTTAACGATAGTATATTCATCCTCACCGAATTTAACTTCAGTTCCGGCATACTTAGAATATATAACTTTCTGTCCTACTTTAACTTCCATAGGAACCTTCTTACCATCTACAACTGCTCCAGGACCAACTGCAACAACCTCTGAATAAACAGGCTTTTCCTTTGAGTTTCCTGTAAGTATAATACCTGACTTTGTTGTTTCTTCAACTTCTGCTGACTTAAGAACAACTCTGTCGCCAAGTGGTGAAATCTTCATAATAATATTCCTCCTATTCTTTTCTTTAGCACTCACTAACTTTGAGTGCTAACACAATTATCATTATAACAAGTAATTAATAAAAATCAATATAAAATTTCAAATAAAACAGACAATTGTATGAACATTGTGTTAATCTTTTTGCGTTCTCGGAAAATGATTTTTCATATATCGAAAATCACAAATCCATGATCTGTCATTTCATAAGATTATTCTTTCCATATATAAATAGATACTGCTGGGCATATCCTGCATATTCTCCATACTTTTCATATGCATATTCTTCTATCACTTTCTTATCGGTATCCTTCTTAAAATATAAATGCTCCATTATACGTTTCATCCAGACATCCACCGGAAATGCTTCTCTTCTACCAAGACTGTATAAAAGTACACAATTAGCAACCTTTTCACCCACACCTTTTACAGTCATGAGAAGCTTCCTTGCATCATCCGTTGAAATCCCGATAAATTCATCCTCTTTAATACTGCCATCAAGATAAAGTCTAACGGCATCCATTATATACGGCGCCCTGAATCCTGCCTTACATTCTCTGATATTCTCCTCAGATAATTTTGCAAGTTCCAATGCATCAGGAAATGAATAGACTTCTTCACCATTATCCTTAATCACTTTTCCGGCCATTTGAGAAATATTTTTAACAACAGCTTTAATCTGCGGGATCTGCTTATTCTGTGAAATAATAAATGAAATAAGCGTCTCAAAATACTCCTGGTTCAGAAGTCTTATACCGCTATTTTCTTTTATAATATCCTGAAGTTCGCCCGAACCCTTTATTATACTTTCCTTTATAGTCTTATAATCTGTATACAGATCAAAATAATGTTCCCATATCGTCTCATACTCATGAATATCCGTGTTATATAATCTCAGAATACATCCATCTTCTTTACTTCTGTTATCCTGTTCTACAATAAGCGCGTTACCGTGCGCTATTATCCTATAACAAAAAGAATTGTCAGTGCTTATATCTTTTCTGACAAAGTTAAAGCACTGACCACATTCTAAAGTTTCTTTTAAATTAAAATCTTCTACATGAGTCAAAACGGTATCGTTACCGTCCATATAAATTTTCATTTAAAACTCCGAAAATAATAAATTAAACACCGCTTCTAAGGAAATCTCTATATGATGTAAGCTTTCCTTCGAAGGTTTTTTCAAGTTTATCACATTTTCTGAAATCGTCAGGTATTACTCTTCCTGAAGATTTATCAAAAAGATCAATACCACTCATCTTTAAAACTTTATCTACGAATTCAGAGCAAAAATATTTATATTTTCTTTCAAAGCTAATATGAAAATAGATAAGAAAGACGCCAAGGAAATTGTATTTGTACTTTTCCCTATCCGACTTAAATACTTCAATAGACCTTTTTACATCCTGATACTGTCTTTCTGTCAGCTTAAGTCTTAAAACCTGACATTTAGTCTCTGTATCTCTTGCGAAGATACCACTGTTAATATCTTCATCAATAAATCCACATCTGAATGGATTTCGGATCTTCTTTCTTGCGAAACTATAAAGCTCATCAAGTTCCTCATCTAAAGCTATAGAAACATGAACATATGGCATTCTCTTAAAAAAATGAATAACTCTAGATGGTACCGTTTCTGTTCTAGTCAAAAGAATGTAAACTGACTTCTTATCTTTTTTCTTACCCATAACTCACTCCACATTTTACAAAAAACCAAAAATATATCGTGATATCAATACCACTTCTCTGATTATAATACCATTTACATAAATTACAAATACTTTTTTGTAACATATGCAAAATATTACTGTATTTGTGTATAATAACAATTTATTTTGTGGTATTTGCTCCAGGTTTATAAGAACTCTTAAGAGATACTATTCTGTTAAATACAGGCTCTCCATCTTTTGAATCCTTACTATCAACTGTAAAGTATCCATTTCTTATAAACTGGAATGATTCAGCGATCTTTGCATCTTTAAGGCAACTTTCAAGTCTCGCATTATTAATTACAGTAAGGGAATTCGGATTGAAATTAATGCTTCCATCCTCATTTAATTTGCCTTTTTCTTCATCAACAAGGTTTTCATACAGTCTTACCGTTGCTTCATATGAATCAGCAGCGTTAACCCAATGAATAGTACCCTTTACCTTTCTTCCTTCAAAACCATTTCCGGATCTTGTTTCAGGGTCATATGTACAATGGATCGTAACTATATTTCCTTCTGCATCCTTATCAAATCCAACGCATTTAACAAAGTATGCACCTTTAAGTCTAACCTCATTTCCAGGGAATAATCTAAAATACTTCTTAGGAGGCTCTTCCATAAAATCCTCTCTCTCGATATATAATTCTCTTGAGAAAGAAACTTTACGAGTGCCGGCATTTTCATCATCCGGATTATTCTCGATATCGAAATACTCAGTTTCACCTTCCGGATAATTATCTATAACAAGCTTGATTGGATCAAGAACAGCCATCATACGTGGAACCTTAGTCTTAAGATCTTCTCTGATAACATATTCTAGATATGCATAATCAACTGATGCCTGGCTTTTACTTACACCGATAAGTTCCATGAAAGTCTTTAATGCTTCCGGTGTGAAACCTCTTCTTCTAAGTGAAGCAATTGTAACAAGTCTAGGATCATCCCATCCATCAACAATACCGTCTTCAACGAGCTTCTTAATATATCTCTTACCTGTGATAACATTTGTAAGATAAAGCTTTGCAAATTCGATCTGCTTTGGTGGGTGCTCATACTCAAGCTCATTTACAACCCAGTCATAAAGCGGTCTGTGATCTTCAAACTCAAGAGTACATATAGAATGTGTAACACCTTCTATTGCATCTTCAATCGGATGAGCGAAATCATACATCGGATAAATGCACCACTTATCACCTGTATTGTGATGAGTCATACGTGCTATTCTGTAAATAACAGGATCACGCATATTGATATTTGGCGAACTCATATCAATCTTAGCACGAAGGACCTTCGAACCATCAGGGAATTCACCATTTTTCATCGCTTCAAAAAGCGCAAGATTTTCTTCGATGCTTCTGTCTCTGTATGGGCTGTTTTTACCCGGCTCAGTAAGAGTACCTCTATACTCTCTTATCTCATCTGCTGAAAGGTCACAGACATAAGCCTTTCCTTTCTTTATGAGTTTGACAGCAGCTTCATACATCTGGTCGAAATAATTTGATGCAAAGAATATCTCTCCTCTGAAATCAGCACCAAGCCATTCAACATCCTTTGTGATCGACTCAACGAATTCTGTCTTCTCCTTAGTAGGATTTGTATCATCAAATCTAAGATTAAACTGTCCATTATACTTCTTAGCCAGTCCTGAATTAAGAAGTATTGATTTAGCATGTCCTATATGCAGATATCCATTTGGTTCAGGTGGAAATCTTGTAACGATCTTTGTATATTTACCTTCCTCAAGATCCTTATCAATGATCTGCTCAATAAAATTTTTAGAGATTACTGTTTCTTCCATAATTTATCCTCCGTGTCATTATTCATCAGAATGCATTGTTGGGAAAACTATATCCTCATCATTGTCAGGAATATCATTTGATACTTCCTCATCCTCTGACTCTTCGACACTCTTCTTTATATTTGCAAATGCAGCCGCAGCAGCGTTGAGTGTATTCGTCTCTTCTACATTTGGCTTATGAATTATCTCAACTTTTTCTACTGTGTTCTGATCAGCCTTAGATGGATTATAATCCTTTTCATCAACAACATCAAATGCAGAATCAATTCCGTATGGTCTCTTTCTCATAGCTTCTTCTCTGCTTGAGATTTCCTGTGCAGGAGGAACATTAACATTACTGTTGTTATCTATAGCTTCTTCAAGAACAATTCCCTTTGTTTCAAACGTAGGAGCATCATCCATAACTCCCGATGCGTTAACACCACCAATTTCTGTAGTCGTGAAGATGCATCCTGTTATACCACCAATATCCTTCTTCTGAACATTTGCATAAAGAGGAGCCGAATCCATATTTACGATTCCTGATGAATTGGTAACTTCAGAAGCAGCTGCAACTTCAGATACTTCGATATTTCCGGTAACACCTCCGTCATACTGCTTAAAGCTGTATGAAACAGATGGCTTCTCAGCCTTTCTTGTTATATTGAATGGATTTTCAAAATATCCTGTATCACCGGCATTAGGAATATTTCTTTCAAATGAAGCATTTCCTGTATATCCATCTTGTTCGGAAACTTCTTCCTGATAATCTGCCTCATCTAATACAGCATCATCATATGTTTCATATTCTGCTTCACTTACTGCTGAATCAGCATATTCTTCTTCCGAATAATCTTCTCCATCACCGTCTTCTGAATACTCACTATCAGAATATGCACCTTCTTCACCTGCATATTCATCCTGATAATTCTGATCATAATTATATACTGCAGCATCAGATTCTGCTTCGTAATCATCTTCAGAATATCCATTTTCTGAATAACCTTCTTCTGAATATTCCTGACCCTCGGCATACCCATCTTCAGAATAGCCTTCCTCAGAATAGCCGCCTTCAGTATATCCTTCTTCGGAATATTCAGGATTATTATCATAAGCCTGGTCATCATTATATTCTACATTATTATCAGCATATTCAGACTCATCCGCATAATTATCATATGCTTCAGCTTCATTTGCGTCTTCCGATACTTCTGTTCCTTCAGTAGGAATAACCGCCTTTGAAACAATCTCTTCACCGTTTTGCTGAGTATTTTTTTCTTTTTTACTATCTTTTTGGTTTTCTTTGCTTTCTTTATTTGAAACCTTTCCTTTGTCGGAATTCTTTCCACCCTTCAGACTTCTCTCAACCTTCTTAAGTTTCTTGCTGAGGTTATTATTGATGAAGAAAAGTACAATACAAAGAATACAAAGTGCTATAAACATACCCGCCATAACCCAAATGAGTTTCTTGAGAGTCTTCTTTGTGAAGAATCCCTTCTCCTGTGCAGGAACTGTCTTTTCAACAATTATTGTCTTTGGTTCATCAGGTGTTGCTTTAACTTCATTTTCAGAAATGTCCGCATATCTTACATAAGTTCCTTCAAGAGAATCGTAAAGATACCAGCCTTCCTGATCATCAAGATTTATAGCATATACAAGATAAAAACTATTATCCTTATCAGATACATAAACATCCGAAGAATTCTTATCTATATCTATTTTCTTCGCTGAGAATCCCTTTGGAACCTGTACATTTTCAGGCTTCTCTGTAAATATAAGTCTAAGATTACTTCCCTTATGCTCTACATACTTTGAAATACTATCATTATTTCCTATAATAAACCATGCCTGCTCGTCCTTATCATTCTTAAGACAAATGATCTTAACAAGCTTATTTGGTGAAGCATAACCACTAATCTTTTTCTTTTTATAAATAACATCTGTTTCCTTGAAGTCCTTTGGAACTTCTATAGAAATGTCTTCCTTATCAACCAGCTCGTATTTCTTACCGTCTACTTTAAAATCAACCTTAGTATCATCTGCCTTACCAACAGTTGCATAAATTGTATAAGTTCTGTATGCACCGTTTTCTGCAGTAACTACGATGGAAATAGTATTTTCACCCTCAGATAAGTTTTCATTACCATCTACATAATATGTTGATTTCTCATCATTAACCAAAGCTGTAATATCAAGGCTCTTTGTTCCTTCTTTAAGCTCTACAGAGTAAGATGTTGTCTCAGAATCGAATTCAGGATGAAGTGTACCATCACCAAGTCTGATGCTGATAAGACTGCAATCTTTTGACTTATCTTTATCTTCTTCTGTTGTTTTTTCCTCGCTTTTTTCTTCTGTTGTTTCTTCTGTTGTTTCTTCTGTTTCCTCAGTAGTCTCTTCTGTTGTTTCATCTGAACCAACATAAATATATGCTCCCTGATCGCTTATATCTACGCTTTCGCCATCAAGATTATATCCATCTGATGAAGTATATACATAAGCCGAACCCGAAGCTATAGCTCTAAATGTTAATGTTCCGGATCCTGATGTTCCGGAAATATTGATTGTTGTTCCCGAACCAAAACTATTACCTACAAATTCAAGCACGCCACTATCGTATCCTACATTGATATCGCAGGAGAAATATTCATCACTTGATGCAGATACAGTAACATATACCTCATCACCGATGCTTACTTCACTGGCAGAGAATGAAAGCGACAGATAAATACCTGCAGCATGAACATTACTTTTGCTGATACCAAAAACCGTTACCGACATTACTAAAAATGCCATTATAAGTGCCGTGATCTTTTTAAGATTAGTTTTCATTTTCTTTTCCTTCTCTTTTCTATACTTTTACTTCCACTCTATTTTCTGAAGCCCTACTATATGACGTTGCACAAATATTATGTCCAGGGCATTTATTTTCCCATCACCGTTTATATCAGCCAAAGCTTTTTTGGTATCTGTTACTTTATCAAGTCCGACTATAAGTCGCTGAATAAAGATAATATCGAGAGCATTGATCTTGCCATCGCCGCTCAGATCCCCTTTATGTACACTTTGGTCTGTTTTCTGAGTTGACTTTTCCGTCGTCTTTTCAGTTGATTTTAGCGTAGTCTTTTCGGTCTTTTTCTCGGTTGTTGATGACGTCGAACCACCGCTTCTTACAATTGAAAGTTTATACGTTCTGGTTTTTCCGTTTTCAGCCTTAACTACCATCTTGACCGTTTTCTTATTGCTGTCCAGAGTGATATATCCATCACCTGAAATAACAGCCTCCCTGTTAACAGGCTCGGCATCAACATAAACCTGCTTTGTACCCGCAGGAACTGTTACCGAGTATTCAAGGACATCACCCGAAAAAGAAGGTGATATCTTATATTTTGTACTATCTTTCGGACTTTTCTTAACCGCTATATCATCAAGCCAGTTATTTGGATTACCCGTATCTGCCGGTTTTTCACATGTTTTTTTCGGCATATTTGTATAAACAGGAATCTTAAATACAATTGATGATTCAAGAAGTCCATTATTGGCATATGCTTTATATTGTGAATATGCCTCGCTCGAAGGAGCCTGTACATTAGACATATACTGATTCCAGAAAAGACAATCTTTATTGGTTACATTGAATTTCTGAGTATAAATCGTATCCTGCCCTTCACTTATAAATGAACCGGAAATATAACTTGCTCCGCCTTCAATGGATTTTACAGCCGAATTCCACGGTCTTCCGTAAGATCCGGAACCGGAAGCATATCTAAGTCCGTTTAAGATTGCATTTCCTTCAGAAGAATCATATGCACCGATATTAAAGAAATTATAAATACCCGGATAAGATGAACTGTTACCAAGAGCCGCAACTCCGGCTTCACTTCCCATCTCCTGTCTTATTCTAGATGCGATATGATATGCACTGACGCCGCTTTTCTTTGCAGCATTCAGCATAATCTGAGAATAATATAAATTACTGCCTTTTGGTTTTGATTTATACATAAAGCTTCCTTTAAGGATAGCTTCGACTCCATTTTTATTTTGGGCACCTTCCTGATATGATAAAGCTTCAAAAGCAAATACATATACTTCATCAAGATATATTCTTGGATCAATATAGAATTTTACAATATCTTCAGATGCAGCGAACCATACATATCCATCATAAGGAGTATATCTGTCGGTTGCCCAGTTATATCCAACTTCAGTAGATCTGTATCCATAATGAGGACTGCTCGGATAACATTCATAAAGATTCTTTACAGCACCCGGTTTATTCTTCTCATTCTCAATAAGAGTATTCCAATCTATACCTGTTTTAACCGCTTTAAATATCCATGTTGGATGCTTACTGTGCATTTCTCGAAGATAAGGCTTATAGCTGTCAGGGAATCCCTGGCTCTTCATATATTGCTCAAAATCAGTCTTATCATAAGTTGCATTATTAATATCAACTGAATCTTCTTCATCAGCAGTTATTTCCGAATCACCCGGTGTAGCCAAGTTTTCTTCTCCGGAATCTTTACCGGTAGATTGATCTTCATCTGAAATTTCATCATCCGAAATGGCATCATTTCCAGTCGCAAGAGACGTTTCTGATAGATCTGCGCCGTCTTCATCCGTCTGAACAGCGCAAAAATCTACAACGCCGGAATCCTCCGTCGCTGCATTTACCGAATTGATACTGTTCATATAAACAGACCCACATAATATGACTGTAAAATAAGCTATGCACAACATAAGAGAAGTCAGCTTTTTTACAATCTTACGACTTCTTTTTTTCATTTATCATACCTTTCGAAATTAAAACTCATAGCTTTTAGTTATTTTAGCATAAACACTTTCTTTTAACAATATTTGATTGGTATAAAAACCAGATTTTTTTACATATTTTGTGTTTTACAGTCCATGACAGATACAAAAAAGGCAGAACCATAAGTTCTGCCTTTAAGCTGCTAACGGGAATCGAACCCGTGACCTCAACATTACCGATGTTGCGCTCTACCGACTGAGCTATAACAGCGAAATCACTAGAAAATAATAATAAAAATGAAGCTTTTTGTCAATAAGCAAATATGTTTTTGCCGGTACTAAAGAATCTTTTATTTAAATCTTAGTTCTCCGGCTTACGCTCTTTAAGTTTTAACCTTATTCTGGTCAGAGCATTATTTACAGCCTTTTCATTTTTACCTGTTTCCATTGATATATCTGAATATGAAAGACCCCTCAGATATAACCTGAGTATGTCCTTTTCCATATCACTAAGCTTCTCTTCTATATCTTTATATATTTCATTTCTTTTTTCCTCAGCTAGAACAATCTTCTCAGGATTATCTATGTCAGACTCACACATGATATCTATCATGTCTGCCCCTTCATCCTCGCCGGAATAAAATGAAACATAAGTATTAAGCGGTGAATGCTTTTTTCTGTTATATGAAGTTATAGCTGTTCTTATCTGTCTTCTCACACATACTGTTGCAAATGTGCTGAAAGAAGCATTATTTTCAGGAACATAACCCCTAATAGCTTTTACAAGTCCGATCATTCCTTCCTGAAGAAGATCGTCACTGTCAGCCCCCATAATGAAAAGAAATCTGATTTCTTTCCGTACTAAACGACTGTATTTTTTCATCAGAAACTCTTCTGCTGAGGCATCCCCATTCCTCGACATCATAACGAGCTCCGTGTCAGTCATTTTAAAATAATCCAACATTTACTTACCCCATCCTCTGTCTAACAACTTCGAAGCAAAGCACTCCGGCTGCAACCGAAGCATTAAGCGAATCAATATCTCCCTTCATAGGTATTGATACAATATAATCACATTTTTCTTTTACCAGTCTTGAAACCCCATTACCTTCATTTCCGATAACAAGACCTATAGGTCCCTTAAGATTGCAGCGATACATAACCTCACCCTGCATATCCGCGCAGGCGAACCATATACCTCTTTCCTTAAGCTCTTCTATAGTTTTGGAAATATTTGTAACCTTAACAACCGGTGTGTAATTTATAGCTCCCGCAGAAGCTCTGACTGCTGTAGACGTAAGTCCTGCAGCTCTGTGCTTTGGAATGATAACACCATGTGCCCCGCAAAGATTTGCAGTTCTGATAATAGCCCCAAGGTTATGTGGATCTTCTATCTCATCAAGAATTATGATAAATGGATCTTCACCTTTTTCCTTAGCCTTATCAAATATATCCTCTATTTCAGAATATGAATACTCAGCACACTGGGCGATAACCCCCTGGTGTCTTCCCGATTCAGACATCTGATCAAGTCTGTCACGACTTACAAATGAATGTAATATATTTCTCTTTTTGATCTCACGAACAATACTTAATATAGTACCGTCGCTAAGACCTTCCTGAATAAATACTTTCTCTACAGTTCTTCCTGAACGGATTGCTTCCATAACAGCATTTCTTCCTTCAGCGAGACCTGTATTTTCCGTCTCATTAGAAACAGCTTTTTCCTCTGTATCGGCATTTATATCATTTTTCTCTACATAAGAATCTCTCTTAGCAAAATTCTTTTTATTATTATAGGTTCTATCTTTTCCGGATTTAAAATCCTTTTTAAAAGAACCTCCTCTATCATCTTTTCTCATAAATAACCAGCCTTATTAAGTGCTCTTTCTACAAAAAAGTCCAGTCTTTCACGTTCACCCTTCATATAATTATATCCAAGTACCGCCTCAAATCCTGTAGCCTTCTTATATTCACCCATTGTTGCATTTTTAGCTTTAGTATGAACCGATGAATTTCTTCCCCTCTTATAAACATCAACTTCAATATCTGTAAGAAGGTTTTCTTCAATCAATTCATCAATAAGCGCCGCCTGATTTACCGCCTTAACGATTCCCGTAACCACTTTATGGTATTTTTCGGTCTGCATACTTGTTTTTCTGACAAAGAAATCTTTGATCAGAAGATCAAATATACTGTCGCCGATATAAGCAAGCGCCTGTCCCGAATAATTTCTGATTATCTCATCCTCAGTCAGGACATTTTTAGAAAGAATTAAATCCTCTTCCATTTTACTCCTTCTCTGGTATCTTTAAGTTCGATACCCATCTCAAGAAGCTTATCACGAATCTCATCAGCCTTAGCAAAATCCTTGTTCTTTCTAGCCTGCTGTCTCTCTTCGATAAGAGCCTCTACTTCACTATCAAGACTATCTTCCTTCTTTTCAAGGATAATTCCAAGAATATCGCAAAGAGTATTAAGTTCATTATAAAGCTTGCTTGCTACTGCCTTGCTGCTTCCATCAGTTACATTTGAATTGATATATTTAACAAGTTCAAATATAACAGAAACTGCATCTGCGGTATTGAGGTCATCATCCATAGATGCCTCGAACTTCTCAACGAATGGCTTAACATTATTAACTATCTCTTCTTCAGCTGCTGTAATGTCTGCAGAAGCATTTTCATTTCCGATAATATCTCTCAGTTTTTCTGCGCAAGTAAGAATTCTCTCAAGACCTGTTTTGGCATTGATGATCATTTCTTCAGAGAAATTAAGCGGGCTTCTGTACTGAGCAGAAAGCATGAAGAAACGCACAACCTGTGGAGCATACTTTTCGCAAATATCTCTTACCGTGAAGAAATTGCCAAGTGACTTACTCATCTTCACATTATCAATCTTAAGGAAACCGTTATGCATCCAGTATTTTGCAAATTCTGTACCGTTTGCAGCTTCACTCTGTGCTATTTCATTTTCATGATGCGGGAATATAAGATCTTCACCACCTGCATGAATGTCGATAGTTCCGCCAATGTATTTCTTTGACATTACAGAACATTCAAGATGCCAACCCGGACGACCGTCTCCCCATGGAGATTTCCAAGAAGGCTCGCCTTCTTTTTTAGGCTTCCAAAGTACGAAATCAAGGCCATCTTCTTTCTCATCCTCACCGCTAACCTTGAGCTGGTGTGATTCTTTTCTATGACCTGATTCAAGATCATCTATATTCTTATGAGAAAGCTTTCCGTATCCATCAAAACTTCTTGTTCTGAAGTAAACAGTTCCATTCTTCTCATATGCATGTTTCTTTTCAATAAGAGTATTGACCATTTCGATCATATCAGGAATTTCTTTGGTTGCCTGAGGATGTGTTGTTGCAGGCTTAACATTAAGAGCCTTCATATCCTTCTTGCATTCCTCGATGAATCTTTCTGATATAACAGAAGACTCAACATTATCTTCTATAGCACGCTTGATGATCTTGTCATCAACGTCTGTAAAGTTTGATACGTAATTAACTTCGTATCCCTTATATTCAAAATATCTTCTAAGTGTATCGAAAACGATCATAGGTCTGGCATTACCAATATGAATATAATCATAAACCGTAGGTCCACATACATATATACCAACCTTGCCCGGTGTTAAAGGAACAAATTCTTCTTTTTTTCTGGTCAGCGTATTAAAAATCTTCATACCTTACTCTCCCATCATTTCTCAGTATATTTAAATTAATTATTTCCCGTTGAGTTTACCATACTTCAGAAATAATATCCTCCGAACACTTTTATCGATACGTTCTTCCGATATTTCGCCATCTGTCACAGCCTTCTCCAGGCCATTTACAGCTTCATCAAAATTCTTTGGCATGAGTATTATATCCACACCTGCTTTCACACAGGCAATTGTTGCATCTTTACTTGAATAATTTTTGGAAATAGCTCCCATCTCGAGAGAATCCGTTACGATAACGCCCTCATATCCAAGCTTTCCTCTAAGTTCACCGGTGACCATCTTTTCTGAAAATGATGCCGGCCTTTTATCTACAGCAGAAACAATAATATGAGCAACCATTACCATATCTGTTCCCGCATCTATTCCCTTTTTAAAAGCTAAAAACTCGTCCTTTTCCAGCTGCTCCAATTTTTTCTTACTATAAGCATAACCTTTATGACTGTCTTCAGCCGTATCTCCATGTCCCGGAAAATGCTTTAAACAACAAAGAACATTTCCGTCATGAAATCCATGTACTGCTTTATCTACAAATTTGGGCGTTTCCGAAAATTCATTACTAAAAGCCCTTTTACCAATAACGGTATTGGACGGATTAGACCATGTATCCGCAACCGGCGCAAAATCAAGATTAAACCCAAGTCCTTTAAGATCGCTTGCTATTATTTTCGAATGTTCATAAGCAGAATCCGGTCCATCCTTCTTATAATCAAATGCATCCTTAAATGATGTAGTTCCCAGACTGTTGGCACATCTCGATACCAGCCCGCCTTCTTCATCTACAGCTATAAAAATAGGTATATCGCTGACCGCTTTGGAATATTCAACTGTATTATTTATCATCTTTACAGTTTGATCTTTATTCTTCAGATTACGGTCAAAATAAACAATACCGGCAACCGGATATTCTTTAAGTTTTTTTGCAGTTTCTTCTCCTGATTGAGTATAACCGGAACAGCCTGTAAGCTCTTCCGGCGTAACTATAAACATCTGACATACTTTTTCATGAAGAGTCATATTAGCAAGAACCGTATCAACCTTATTCTCAAGTTCGGCTCTTTCATTATCCACCGGAAATATATCCTTTTCCGGATCAGATACAGCTCTAATTATAGGTTCTTTGCAGCGATTGATTCTCGCCGGTTCCTTAGCAAAATAAATAATATTGCGTAAAGACCTGCCATATCTTGTCTCCCTGTCATATTCAAGAGCTAATTTTTCAACCCCTGAAACTACAGATGCCTCTCCATCAGATTCATTATTAGAATCCGTTTCTTCCGATTCATCAACCGGTTCATTTTCTTCATCTGGTGAATTTTCTTCATTCGGCTCATCATCAGACTCACTGCCATCATCATATGAATCAGTGTCATGACTATTGCCATATCGATAGTCAATATCTTCTTGTAATTTAATCTCTTTTTCTTTTCTATCATTTCTTGTTTTATGAATCAGATAAACGAACAAGAGATTAATAACAAAAAATACTAAAAGAAGTATCACGAGAATCGTCAGAGTTTTCCTTCGTCTAGCAAGCAGATTATTCAAAACAATAGGTCCCCCTGATAATTTAGTTAACCATCCAATACAATACTAGTTATTCATTTTACTCTTTATCTAAGAGTTCTGTCAAATAAAATAACCCGAAAGCTATGAATATTTCATGACTTTCGGGTTATTATCTTATCTCATAAACTTATTCAACGATCATACCGAGAATCTTGTTACTTCTTGCTACAAATTCTGTAAGTTCTTTTGCATCAAGAGGTCTGTTTGCCAATACAGCAAGATCATAAAGCTGGCAGCAAACTGTCTCTGTATTCTCTCCTTCAGGATTATCGAGAACATATTTAACAAGTTTGTTATTTGCATTAAGTACAAGTGTCTCACCTGACTTAGTATCACCGAATGGATTATTACCATTACCAAAGCTGTATGCCTTCATCATCTCAGCCATACGTCTCTGCTCCTCAGACTGAGTAAGCATAGATGAAATATTCTCATCTTTAAGATTTTCAACCTTGATAGTGATCTTCTCAACATTAAGCGCTTTCTTGAAACTCTCTGTTAATTTCTCTGTATATCCCTTAACAGTTTCCTCATCAAGAGACTCTCCGACAATACCGGCATTAACATCAGCATCAATTCTCATGAATTTAACGCCTTCATTCTTAACTTCCATATTAGTAATATATGGATTATCGATATTGTGTGTAAGATAAATAGCATCTGTACCTGCTGACTTAAACATCTCAATATACTGAGCTTGCTCACGTTCGTCAGTTATATAGAATACTTTATTCTCATGCTTCTCTTTAGCTGCCTCAAGATACTCCGGAAGTGTGATATATTTACCTTCAATATTCTTGAAGATCATATAATTCTTCATCTTCTCCTGAAACTTATCATCCTTTAATGCACCGAACTTGATAAATGGAGATATATCTTCCCAAAGGCTTTCATACTTCTCCTTATCCTTCTTGTACATCTCGATAAGTTTATCGGCAACTTTCTTTGTTATATAATCAGAAATCTTCTTAACAAATCCATCATTCTGAAGCGCGCTTCTTGATACATTAAGAGGAAGATCAGGACAATCAATGATACCCTTTAATGTAAGAAGGAACTCAGGGATTACTTCTTTAATATTATCTGCTACGAATACCTGATTATTGTATAACTTAACCTTTCCGTCTAACTGATCTACAGTTGGATTGATTCGTGGGAAATAAAGAATTCCCTTAAGGTTAAATGGATAATCCATATTGAGGTGGATCCAGAAAAGAGGCTCCTTGAAATCAAGAAATACTTTCTGATAAAAGTCTTTATAATCCTCATCCTTACAATCTGAAGGCATTCTTACCCAAAGAGGATTTGTATCATTAAGAGGAACCGGTGGTTTCTCTTCTTCTTCCTTTTCATCCTCTATCTCTTCAAATTCAGCATCTTCAACTTCATCTTTTTTATCATCTTTTGAAGAACCGCCTAAGAAATCATCTTCTTCCTTCTTCCTGGCTGCCTTCTTAGAAGCTTCCTTCTCAGCCTTTTTAGCTGCTTTCTCAGCTTCTTTCTTAGCCTTTTCAGCTGCCTTTTTCTTCTCTTCATCTACATTAACAAAGTAGATTTCAACAGGCATGAATGAGCAATACTTATTGATGATCTCACGAACTCTGTATTCATTTGCAAACTCGAGACTATCCTCAGAAAGGTATAAAGTAATCTTTGTACCTCTGCTGCTCTTGTCTCCTTCTTTCATGCTGAAAGTAGTTCCACCGTCGCATTCCCAGTAAACAGGCTTTGCTCCTTCTTTATATGAAAGAGTTTCAATAGTAACCTTATCACTTACCATGAATGCAGAATAGAAACCGAGACCGAAATGACCGATGATCTGATCATTCTGATCTTTATCTTTATACTTCTCAAGGAAATCAGTAGCTCCCGAAAAAGCAATCTGGTTAATATACTTATCAACCTCTTCTTCAGTCATACCGATTCCGTTATCTATAAATGTAAGAGTTTTATCTGCAGCACTCGCATAAACTATAACTTTATAACCATCGCTTGTATCAACATCAGCTTCACCCATTGAAGATAATCTTTTAAGCTTAGTTATGGCATCAACACCATTTGATATAAGTTCTCTTATAAAAATGTCATGGTCAGAATATAACCATTTCTTTATTATAGGGAAAATATTTTCGCTGTTAATTGTTAAGCTGCCCTGCTTATTAGCCATAATAGATCCAACCTCTTTTCTGATGATTTTTTGTTGTAAAATAAAATTATTAGCACTCAAAATACCTGAGTGCTAATAATGTTATACACTATATGATTTATTATGTCAAATCTAAAAATCTTATTCTCTTCCGTCCCAGCAATATGTACAAAGCTTACTCTTATCGATACCTACGGCTTCGATCATATCATCAAGTCTGTTAAATGCAAGTGATGTAAAGTTGAGCTTTTCACGAATCTTATCAAGCATAAGATGATATCTGTCTGAATCCGGATTAGCATAATCATCAAGGACTGTTCTTTCAACATTGTCCCCTTCTTCCTCACAGATAACTCTTCTTGCGATAAGTTCCATCTCAGAGTTAGATCTTGAGAAGTTGATATATTTACATCCAAAGAGAAGCGGTGGACAAGCCGGTCTTATATGAACTTCCTTAGCTCCGCTTTCATATAAGAACTGTGTTGTTTCTCCTAACTGAGTTCCTCTAACTATAGAATCATCAATAAGAAGAAGGCTCTGATCTTCAATAAGTTCATGAATAGGAATGAGCTTCATCTTAGCGATAAGATTTCTCTTAGACTGAACTGTAGGCATAAAGCTTCTTGGCCATGTAGGAGTATATTTTACAAATGGTCTTGAGAAAGGAATTCCGGATTCATTTGCATAACCAACAGCATGGGCTGTACCTGAATCAGGAATGGCAGCTACGATATCAACACCTGTATCTCTTCCGCTTTCCATATCTCTCTTAGCAATAAGCTTACCGCAGTCATAACGCATCTTCTCAACATTTACACCTTCGTATGTTGATGAAGGATATCCATAATAAACCCAGAGGAATGTACAAATTCTCATATCCTCTCCAGGTTTAGCAAGAACTCTTACTCCTTCAGGTGTGATAACATCTATCTCACCGGGACCAAGTTCCTTATAATCCTTATATCCAAGATTAAGATATGCAAATGATTCAAATGTTGCACAGTATCCGTCTTCCTTCTGACCAAGGATGATAGGTGTTCTACCCATCTTGTCTCTTGCAACATAGATTCCCTTTGGTGTAAGAAGCATGATAGACATAGAACCGTCAATAAGTTCCTGTGCATACTGGATACCTTCTACTATATTATCTTTCTGATTGATTATTGCGGCTACGAGCTCGGTTGCATTTATATCACCGCCGCTCATTTCTAAGAAATGGGTTTTTCCTTTAGAGAATATATTCTGAACAATCTCATCAACATTGTTGATCTTTCCAACTGTTGTGATTGAATATGTTCCGTGATGTGATCTTACAATAAGAGGCTGTGGTTCATAATCTGATATACATCCGATTCCCATCTGACCACTCATTGAATTTATCTCTTTCTCGAATTTAGTACGAAATGGTGAGTTTTCGATATTATGGATAGATCTGTTGAATCCGTCCTTGCCGTATACAACCATTCCTGCACGTCTTGTACCAAGGTGTGAATGATAATCTGTACCAAAGAAAAGATCAAATACACAATCTTCTTTTGATGCTGCCGCAAAAAATCCGCCCATTTTATTAACTCCTCTTTTGATTATAAAATTTCTCTGTGAAAATGAAACATTTATCCATTTTTAGCACGTATATTGTACTTTAATTTCATGAAATGTTCCATACTTTTTTTCAATTTTGTATAAATCAACGAATATACAGCTGTCATGACAATATTCTAGTGCAATCTGCATATTGTATCATTATTTTATCATTTTGCAGTTTCCTTATTGGAAACAAACCATTTAAATAATGCTATTCCTATGATGATCACATAGCCGAATATACTCAGTATATCCGGAACTTCTCCAAAGCATATAAGCCCCCACATGGTTGCAAATATAACCTGCGTGTAATCATATACGGAAATAACCTTTGCAGGCGCATGAGTATAAGCTGATGTTATGCACATCTGTGCTATACAAGCACAACTTCCTGCTACTAATAAAAATATCACCTGCTTTAAACTCATTGGATGATAATTTAATATAAGCCAAGGTAAACATACTATGGTTGAAAAGACAGAGAAAAACATTACTATAACGCTTCCTCTCTCTCCTTCTTTACCAAGTTTTCTAACGAAAGTATATGCTGTACCCGCACCAAATCCGCCAAACAAACCAACCAGCGCCGGAAGGCTCGCGATTCCTTTTGTCGGTTTTATGATAAGAGCCGCACCTATAAAAGCTATGATTACCGATATCACTTCAAATTTTTTCGGAACTTCTTTAAGAATAAATATAGATAAAATGATTGCAAAAAATGGCGACATTTTATTCAGCATATTTGAATCCGCAATTCCAAGATGGTCAATTGCCCAAAAGTTTGCTATAAGACCGGCAGTTCCAAAACCCGCCCTTAAGAAAAGTGACTTCCAGCTTGTTTTCTTAATCTTGAATTTCTCAGGTGTCCTAAGTAAAAGCATCGATGAAAATACTGCTGCAATAAAATTCCTGAAAAATGCTTTCTGCATCGTCGGAAGATTACCGGAAAGCCTGACCATAAGTGACATTATTGAAAAGAAAAAGGCAGCGAACAAAATGTAGATTATCCCCTTAGTCTGTCCACTGACCTTTTTATTCTTTTTATCTTTAAGTTGTTGATTTATATCTTCAGAATTCATTTTATCCAACTATATTCTTCCTGACCCATTCATCCCAGCATTTCTCTACACTCTTGTCCATAGTAAAGAGTTTAAGAGATGTTCCGCTGGTTATACTGAGTCCATTTCTGTCATAATAAATATTCACACCGAGAGATGCTATATTTCCCGAAGCATTTTGAATCTCTGCCGCCTCACCTATCTTTTCTATAAGAAGTGAATCGGCCAGAAGAACAATCTTGAATTTGAGAGGGAGTCTGCTACCCTTTATACTTTGAAAAAACAGTTCTCGGATATCGCTCCATCTGATGTATTCTTCCGCGCCGGCCTCCTCGGATGAATCAAAAAATTCTTTATTCATCTTACCGCTCACTTCAGTTAAATATGCATTTTTTACTTCCAAACTGTATAAGAGCATATTTGCAAATATCTCATCTGACAACAGTCTTGAAACAAGCCCTTTAACATTTTCAATATTTTCGGATATCATAATATCTCTCTCAAATAATTAATCTTAGTAATCTTTATCGGCATCCTCATCTGTACCGTTGTTATCATATAAGATTTCACCTATATTAAGGTCCTTATTATCAAGCCCCTGAAGGATCTTAGCGTCTCTTACCATCGGCGCTATATCTTCTTCAAGTTTCTTTATAACTTCTAAATCAAGTCCTGTCATCAACTGAACTTCTTCTGCAGGAATCTTGCCTTTAAGCATTCTCTCTGCAAGTTCATATTTTTGCTTTGTTGTATTATTCATAATACATCACCTCGTCGAACTTTATTAATTCATATTATTTAAATATGTTTCATTTTTGCTGATAACATCTTTCATACTTTCAGGTCCCGGTGCACCGATAGTATTTCTCTTGCTTACACACTCTTCGATGCTTATAGCTTTATAAATATCTTCCTCAAATACAGGACTGATATTCTTATACTCTTCAAGTGAAAGTTCATCAAGACTTACACCAAGCTCAATACATCTAAGCACAAGTCTACCAATGATACCATGAGCGTCTCTGAATGCAACACCGTGATTAACAAGATAATCTGCAGCATCTGTAGCATTTGTAAATCCACCTGCAGCACTGTCTTTCATTCTTGGTCTATTGATTCTCATTGTTGAGATCATGCCTGTGAAAAGAGTGATGCAATTCTTAACTGTATCAATGGCATCAAATGTCATCTCTTTATCTTCCTGAATATCCTTATTGTATGCAAGAGGAATCCCCTTCATAACAGTGAGCATTGTTGTAAGCGCACCGTAAACACGACCTGTCTTTCCTCTAACAAGTTCAGCAATATCAGGATTCTTCTTCTGAGGCATGATAGAACTTCCTGTTGAATAACCATCATCAAGCTCAATGAACTGATACTCATTTGAATTCCATGTGATAATCTCCTCAGAAAATCTTGAAAGGTGCATCATAATAACAGAAAGAGCTGATAAAAGTTCAATTATATAATCTCTGTCAGATACAGAATCCATACTGTTAAGAGTTGGTCCCTTGAAGCCGAGAAGTCTTGCTGTAAGCTCTCTGTCAAGTGGATATGTTGTTCCTGCCAACGCGCCCGATCCAAGAGGACAATAATTCATTCTTTCATATATATCTGTGAGTCTTTCAAAATCTCTTTTGAACATCTCGAAATAAGCTCCGATATGATGAGCAAATGTTACAGGCTGAGCCTTCTGCATATGAGTAAATCCAGGCATAACTGTATCAAGATTATCTTTCATAAGAACAAGAAGTTCCTGCATAAGAGTCTTGATGTCACCCTTGATCTCATTTATCTCATCTCTGATATAAAGTCTCATATCAAGAGCTACCTGGTCATTTCTACTTCTTCCAGTATGAAGTTTCTTACCGGTATCACCGATTCTGTCGATAAGATTTGCTTCAACAAAGCTATGTACATCTTCATACTTTGTTGTAATCTCAAGCTTTCCAGCTTCAACATCCTCAACTATCTCATTTAAAGTCTTGATGATAAGATCTTTCTCTTCATTCGAAATTATATCTACTGAACTAAGCATAGTAACATGAGCGATACTTCCTCTCACATCCTGCTTTAAAAATCTTTTGTCATAAGTAATTGACGCATTAAAATCATAAACTAATTTATCTGTTTCTTTGGCGAATCTTCCGCCCCAAAGCTGTGCCATAATCTAATCCTTTCAAAATATATAAAATGAATTTACATATGAATACCGAAAATCATTCTACAACATGTGAAATATTCATTCAAGAGTAAATACTTCTATTTCGTTTACTTCTTTATACCTGCTATATCAAGTAGGATATCTCTATCTACCTTATACGGAATTTTATTTATCCTTGCTTCATCAGCCATAATCTCATCCACTGATTTAAGCTTTATCTCTAAGATCTTATCTGAAGGTGCTTCATCAAATGAACATTTAAGTCCTATAAATTCTTCAAATTCATCAAAGTCCTTAAATCCTGCTGTCTTAATAAGTATATCTCTATCTTCCTTAGCAGCATATTTAAGATATCCCGGCTGGAAATGACCTATTGCCTTACCGTGAGTAATACCAAATTCAAATGTCTGTCTGTAGCTGAGTGCATGAGGAGCCGAAGTTCCGGAAACCTTGATCGCAAGCCCTGCATAATTTGATGAAAGAAGCATCTTATCAAGAGCTTCAAATGAATACTCTCCTCCGCCGAATATCTCACCTTTAACTTCGGCAAAAAGGTCAAGCCCTGCAAGACCCACCTTCTTACAATCATCCGTCACACCCTTATTGATGTAACTTTCATAAATATGTCCGAGAGCATCTATACTTGTATATTCAATTATCTTTCTTGAAGCACTCATTAGATATTTAGCATCCAGAAATGCAACTTCCGGAAATATTCTGTGAGGCAGACTGCATTTTGTTCTCTTATCAGGAACAGAAATAACAGCAACTCCTGTAACTTCCGACCCGGTACCACAGGTTGTCGGTATCATAAGCACAGGTAATGCTTCAAGTTTAAGAGTTTTATCATAAAGCTCCTTCTGGCCGATTTCCGGATTTTTGATGCTTAATGCAATTCCCTTCGCAGCATCCATAGGAGAACCTCCACCGATACCGATAACAAAATCGCATCTTTCCTCTCGACCGAATTTACCGCCATTTAAAACTGTATTTACAGAAGGATTTTCTTCAACATCACTGAATGTGGCATATTCGATATTAACCTTATCAAGCGCTTCTTTCACATCATTAAGAGATCCGTTGATATAAGCTGAACGCTTTCCTGTAACAATCAGCGCCTTACTTCCGTAATTTTTGAAAATCTCACTGCAATTAATAACACAGTCCTTCCCCTTTATAATCTTTGTATTTGAAATATTACTGAAATCCATTTTTACTCCTTTTGTATTTATTTTATAGCTATATTTAATAACCTGTATTTACAGAAATCATCCTGATCCTACAGAAACAATCTTTTCACAATGAATATATCCAATAATCCGTACTCACAGAAACATTCTTTTCACAATGAATATATCCAATAATCCGTACTCACAGAAACATTCTTTTCACAATGAATATATCCAATAATCCGTACTCACTGAAACATTCTTTTCACAATGAATATATCCTGTAATCCGTACTCACAGAAACGTTCTTTTCACAATGAATATATCCTGTAATCACAGAAAATAATCAGCACATATGAAAAATGCATTTTTTGCATTTCCATAAAACAATATAACACGAAAATCCCATATCATGAATATAAAATTACTTTCTCTACATCAAAAAGCATATATATGATATAATAAAATCAATTAAAAAGTATTATGAAACCACTAAAAAAATGGTTTTACAAAGAGGAATAATCTTATGATCAAAAAGTTATTCAAAGGAATTATATATATCATCCTCCTTGCCTTAATCGGTTATTGTTCGATTAAGATTGGCAAGCTCATCAAATATAAACATGATGAAAGTAAACTACAGACTGCTGAAAATATCGAAGAGGCAGCCAACATCATAAATACTTCCCTCGAGAAGAAGAAAGCCGATTCTGTGAGCATGTTTATAAAAAATATAGATGAATCGAAACTCGGCGAAATAAACCAATATCTTCCATCCATCAGCGGTTCGGTAGATTCGTATGAAATTTATAAATCTTCCGGAAAGACAAAGGTTAAATTCGTTATTAGACAAAATGCATCCACCTATGTCTACAATCTGCTCACTTCTTCAACACCTATACCGGCAAATAATCCTGATGCCGACAAACTTTATTCGCGCGTCTTGGAAATAGTAAATAAATATACTTATAAGAATATGCCCGATCAGCAGAAAGTTCTTGCACTTCATGACTATCTTGTGGACACCTGCGAATACAGTACCGGAAATCCAAATAATGATAATGAATTCAGGGCTTACGGCGCACTTATTGACGGTGAAGCCGTATGCAGCGGTTATGCTGAAGCTTTAACTCTTCTCCTTGCCGGAGCAGGAATTAAAAGTGATATTATTATAGGAAGCGCCGGAAATGAACCTCATGCCTGGAACCTGGTTGAGATTGATGGCAATTGGTATCATATAGATTCAACATGGGATGATCCTAAAGGAATGAATGTCGTATCTCATGCTTATTATAATCTTACAGATGATGAAATATCTTTTGATCATGTATGGCAAAAGGGCGGCTCAAAGAAAGCTTCCTCAGATGATTTAAATTATTTTAAATCTTCCGGAACGATTTATTATACCGAATCAGATTTTTCAACCACGGTAAATATCCTTCTTCAGAGTACACCAAAAAATTATCTTGAAGTTGCCGTAAAAGATGTAGATATCAAAGGTTGTCTGAATGAACTTATGAGTGCCAGCGGAAGGGGTAATCTTACCTATACTCACATAGACAGGCTGGACTCAACAATCCTTATAATATTCAAATAATAAAAATTCTTTAAAAGCAAAAATACTTTAGTAATAAAATACTTTAACAACAAAATACTTTAATACTAAAAAGATAAGAGTGTAAATAATTTGATCATTTACACTCTTATCTTTTCTATAACCATTATTTATGATTATCTTACCCAATATTTAAATTCTTCATCTGCAAGTCTGATGTAATCATCATTTGAAAGCATGATCTCAACTCCAGGCTGAAGAAGTTTTCCATTTACAAATGTGTGATTTGTCGAATTATTATCGATGACATAGCATTCACCATTACTAACAGTGAATATAGCATGTCTTCTACTTATCCTTCTGTTGTCTGTAACTTGATAATCCGCATCAGGTGATTTACCAACAAGGAATTCTCTCTTGAGAATAGGAATAAGTTCATTAGTCTTAACTCTAACAAGATATGGAATTGGATTCTCATATTCCTTAGAAGACTTAATAAGTACGGATGTATCATTCTCCTTCTCTTCCTTCTCATCCTCAAGGATGGTCTCTGCTTCAAGAGAAAGAATGAAATGATAGAACTCAGCAAGATTAAACATAAGCTTGCTATCCAGATAATGAAGTATCTGTTCTACCGCTTCAACGCATTCCATATTTGCATATCTTACTTTGCTGATAAATGTCTGAATAAACTTTGTGATATTGCAATCAGGGAACTTCTTATTTACAGGCATATATATAAGCTGAATATCAAGTGTTGAAAGTTCAATATACATATAATGCACGTTAAGAAGAATCTTATTGAGCGGCATTTTGTTCTCTTCAAAATACATCAACTGATTCAATATATTGGAAAGGATTGAAAGAAACTCTCCTTTATATAACTGTTTTCTGAAAAATTGCTCAAGCGGAAGTGTGGCAGGAATCTTATACTGTAAAACCCTGACATTATCCACTACTTTAAGACTACAAACAGTCCTATTACCCACAAATTCATAATTAAACATACTGAGCTCAAACTGCTCAACAGGAATATCCTCCTGAAGTTTGAAATTCAGTGTAAATTCATCATAACTTATCTGCTGATCTTCAGCATTTTCTTCTGTCATGCCCATAATATAGCCCTCCTCTGCGAAGTACCCCCTAACCAATACTCCACATGTAGTAATTTTAGACGTAGGATTAGGCAGAAAATGTTAAATCTATCCCAACAATCTAACATCATAAGTTTATCATTTTTTATGTAAATTATCAACAAATTTTGAAGCTTTTTTATGCTTTTTTAGACATACTAAATCAAGATAATGTCACAATCCTTTATAATATTATGTTAATCAGTATAAACTACTGATCAGAAGATTCGCTTAAGGATAAAAGATCTGTTTTAATCTTGTATAATTTCTCAGAAAGATCAAGATAATGAGCATGTGGATTTGCAAATCTCTGCTCCTCCTGCCATACAGTATTTTCAAGCTGATATTTAACCAGTTCTCGTATTTCTTCAAGCTTCGGAATATCATAAACAAGCTTTCCATTTTCAAATATTTTAACCTGAAGAGGTTTTGCGATGACATTTTTAAAACGCATCTTCTTCCAAGGTTTTGACTCATCAACAAATGGTGTTACGCCGTCTCCGTCAATAACTTCATCACTAAGAGTGAGCATATCGGCAAGTCCGTAGCCTGTTTCTTTACTGTATATCCTCCAAAGTTTTTTCTTTCCCGGATTAGTTATCTTCTCAACATTTTCCGATATCTTTATCTTTGGAATAAATAACTTTTCATCTCCATTTACTGAGCCGGTTGTATCTTCTACTGCAGCAAGCTTATAAACCCCACCGAAAACAGGATCTGATTTTGAGGTGATCATTCTCTCACCCACTCCGTAAGAATTGATCTTCGCGCCCTGTCTGTTCAAAGAATCAATAAGATATTCATCTACAGAATTTGATACAACAATTTTACAGTCCGAAAGCCCTTCTTCATCCAGCTTTTTCCTTATCTTTTTTGAAAAATAAGCAAGGTCACCGCTATCTATGCGAACCCCTTTCAGTCTCTTACCCATAGGCTCAAGAACCTCGTGGGCAACCCTTATAGCATTCGGAAGTCCGCTATTCAGAATATCATATGTGTCGATAAGAAGTGTGCACGTATCCGGGAAAACCTCAGCGTAAGCTTTAAATGATTCATATTCAGACGGAAAGAACTGAATCCAGCTGTGAGCCATTGTACCTATTGCAGGCACACCGTAATTTATGTCCGCAATAGCTGTTGCTGTAGCATTTACTCCACCGATATAACACGCCCTTGCTCCGTAAATTGCAGCATCCGGTCCCTGGGCTCTTCTTGCTCCGAATTCCATTATCACATTATCTCCGGCTGCTAGGCAGATTCTGCTTGCCTTTGTGGCTATAAGCGACTGGAAATTAATACATATAAGAAGCATAGTCTCCATTAGCTGTGCTTCGATCACAGGTGCAGTTACAGTCACAAGAGGTGTGTTCGGATAAACAACCGTTCCTTCAGGAACAGCTTCTATAGTTCCTGTAAAATGGAAATCCCGAAGATAATCCAGAAAGCCCTTATCAAATATTTTCTTACTCTCAAGATATTTAATATCATCTTCCGAAAAGTGCATATTTTGAACATATTCAATAAGCTGTTCAAGACCTGCACAGATCACATACCCGCCATTATCAGGATTCTTTCTGTAAAACATATCGAAAACAGCCCATGTATCTTTATAGCCTTTTACAAAATACCCGTTTGCCATAGTGAGCTCGTAAAAGTCCATAAGCATTGTAAGATTTCTCATTATATCCTCCCCTTCAATCGAACATAACAAATTATTCCCATATTCAAAATAAGGTGAGACATTTTATATCTCAAAAACGAGACATAAAATATCCCACCTAAATAATTACTGATTATTATTTCTAGAAGCTCTCATTCTAAGTCTTGAATCAAGAATCTTCTTTCTGATTCTAAGTGACTTAGGTGTTATCTCAAGAAGCTCATCTGTATCGATAAAGTCAAGTGACTGCTCAAGAGAAAGAATTCTTGGAGGAACAAGCTTAAGAGCATCATCAGCACCTGAAGATCTTGTATTTGTAAGATGCTTTGTTTTACATACATTTACTTCGATATCTTCAGCTCTACCTGTTTCACCAACAACCATTCCGGCATAAACATCAACACCAGGTCCGATGAAAAGTGTTCCTCTTTCCTGAGCATTGAAAAGACCATATGTAATAGATGTTCCTGCTTCGAAAGCAATGAGGGAACCATTTGCACGGTAACTCATATCACCCTTATAGTTATCATATCCATCAAATACAGTATTGATAATACCTGTACCCTTAGTTGCTGTAAGGAAATCTCCTCTGAATCCGATAAGACCTCTTGAAGGAATTCTGAACTCAAGTCTTGTAAATCCATTTTCTCCCGGAGCCATAGCTATAAGTTCACCCTTACGTAAGCTGAGCATATTAATGATACTTCCTGAGAAATCATCAGGAACATCAATAACTGCTATTTCAAACGGCTCAAGCTTTTTATTTGATTCATCATATTTATAAATAACTTCAGCTTTACTTACTGCAAATTCGTATCCTTCACGACGCATATTTTCAACAAGAACCGAAAGATGAAGTTCTCCACGTCCCGAAACCTTGAAGCAGTCTGTAGAATCTGTCTCTTCTACACGAAGTCCTACGTCAGTATTAAGTTCTCTGAAAAGACGCTCTCTGATCTGTCTTGAAGTAACGAACTTACCTTCCTTACCGGCAAGCGGCGAATCATTTACCATGAAATCCATGGAAATAGTCGGCTCTGTAATCTTCTGGAAAGGAATAGCATTTGGCTTATCAACAGAACAGATAGTATCACCGATCTTAAGATCTGCAATACCTGAAATAGCTACGATAGAACCTACAGTAGCACTGTCAACATCTACTCTGTTAAGTCCGTCATATTCATATAACTTACCAATCTTAACCTTAATCTGCTTTCCCGGTTCATGATGGTTTACAAGAATAGCATCCTGGTTAAGTTTAATTGTACCATTATCGATCTTACCAACACCGATACGTCCAACATATTCATTATAATCTATAGTACTGATGAGAATCTGAAGTCCATCATCCGGATCTCCTTCAGGTGCAGGAATATGACTGATGATAGTCTCAAAAAGAGGCTTCATGTCTGTTCCAGGTTCATCAGCAGAATATGATGCAATACCTTCTCTTGCAGAAGCATATACAAATGGACAGTCAAGCTGTTCTTCTGTAGCATCAAGATCCATAAGAAGCTCTAATACTTCTTCTTCAACTGCTGCCGGTCTTGCATCAGGTCTATCAATTTTATTTACGCATACTATAACCGAAAGATTAAGCGAAAGCGCTTTCTGAAGAACGAATCTTGTCTGTGGCATTGGTCCTTCAAACGCATCAACAACGAGAATAACTCCGTCAACCATTTTAAGAACACGTTCAACTTCTCCACCGAAATCCGCATGGCCCGGTGTGTCAATGATATTGATCTTGATATCATTGTACATAACAGCTGTATTCTTTGATAAGATTGTTATGCCTCTTTCACGCTCGATATCATTTGAGTCCATTACACGTTCAGCAACTTCCTGATTGTCACGGAATACACCGCTCTGCTTAAGTAATTCATCAACGAGTGTGGTTTTTCCATGGTCTACATGGGCAATTATCGCTATGTTTCTAATGTCTTCTCTTTTCATTTTTTTATCCTTTATTCTATATTCTTAATCTACCGGTGATATATAATATCACAAATAAATTGATTTTAATACCCCGGATTATATATTACTGCATTTACAGATTCTCCGAGTTTATGTTTATCTTTATCAATCTGCTCTACGACTACTCTGTCGCCGGCCTTAATTTCTTCGAATTCATCATTGGCAACAATGATTGTATTACTGTCAACATAAGTTGTAACTAGTCTTTCATCATTTAAAACCACCGTCGAAAATTCTGTGAAATTAGATCCCTTAACAACAATCTGATTTGAATCAAGGGTAACTTCATTTACATAAATAGGATTTAATCCCATCATCATTCCTGCAGCTGAATATTGAGGCATCATCATATAAATATATCTGTCACCGTACAACATATCATATTGAATTGTATGAAGTGCTTCTGTATAAATCTCAGAATCCCATTCATATTCGCTGTGAATTCTCTGGAATATTCCCTTATCAAGATTAAGAGCTGAAAGAAGGTAATCCGAAAATTCATATGTAGCTATATCATCTTTAGGAAACTTGATTCCCATATTATTGATAAGAATGTATTCTGTCTGGAATTCATTTCCTTTTATAACATCTTCCATCTCAAAAGGAATACTTGGAAGGTGATCACCATAAACGAAAAGGACATAATCCTCTCCTCGATCATCCAGCATCTTCTTAAGATCTGCCAGCATAGCATCCATTTCATAACACTGATTAACAAAATATCCATACTGGTTTGTAAGAACCGGATCACCGTCATCTCTTGTAACTGTAATATGTCTCGTACAATTATAACCGTCTTCCGGATACTTACCATGACCCTGAACCGATATACAATGAACAAAATCATCGTCAGAATCGGTAGAATTAAGGCACTTTTCTATCTCATTTACAAGATATTCATCCTTAGCCCATCCTGTACTGGTATATGTGAGCTTTTCCATGAATTCCTGTGAATCGAAATAATCAAATCCAAGCTGATTATAAACTTCATTTCTACTATAGAAAACAGCTTTATTATTGTGCATTGCAAAAGTTGTATAGCCCTGTCTCTTAAGAATCTGTGCAAGACTTTCACAAGGAGTATTGGTAAGTACCGTCTTGTAAGGATATTCGCCTGCTCCAAAAAGTCCTGTCTTCATTCCTGTAAGAACTTCGCATTCAACATTTGCAGTACCGGCGCCGATAGATGGAACAGTCAGATAACCGGACTGATATTTTTCCATATATGCATTGGTATTCGGCACAGCATCCTTATCTGTATGAATACCGGCTATTCTGTCAATATCAATAAATGACTCCAGCTGAACAATTATAATATTAGGAGTCTTCTTCTCTCCTCTTTTCTCAAGATATTCTTTGTATGATTTATCTGTCTCATAGAATATCTCTTTAACTGTTTCATCTGAATAATCACTAGGTTTACTTACTCCGACATCAATAATACTGTTGGAGAAGCAGTAAACAAATCCATATTCTTTATATGCATTTCCAAGATTTGAGAAATCATCGGAAATCATTCCCGCCTCAGTCGCAATATTTATAAGTACATATGAAAGCAGGAACACCCCGGCACATACCGAAAAGTTAAGAAGTCTCTTAAGCTTACCCTTAACCTTAGGTGTCCACCTGAAGAATAAAACCACAAGGAATATCACTGCTCCTATACCCATAAAGATGAGTATTTGCTGTAGTTTATTGAAATAAATATCCATCATACTCATGACATCCACTGCCATGAGGAAGTCTATGGCTGAAAAAGGCGTTATCCTGAATCCCAGGACCATAAAGTTTATGAATCCCATGACAAACCATAGGAATCCACCCAGGAATACAAAGAATAATCTTTTTCTAAATAAAAGTCCAAGAAGAAGCGTTCCGAATATAATAAGTATGTTAATAAAGAATACCAATGGCGAATTGAACATAAATTTAAATGCATTCGCAAATGATCTTCTTCCAAGGATCTCGAGTATAACATCTTCAAAAAAGGCTATGATAAAGCAGGCAACTATCCACTTATAATTCTTCGCCTCATAAAGACGCTGTATTTTTTTCTTTACAGGACCCGGTCCATATTTCTTCTTTTTCTTTTTACGTTTTTTCTTTTTTATTTCATCGTCATCATCGTCGTCGTAATTGTCATCATCGTCGTCTTCGTCGTCTTCGTCATCGACATCTTCACCGGAATCTTTTTGATCTGAATCTTTTTCATCTGACTTTTCTTTATCAGTTTTTTTTTCGTCCGAGTCTATTTCTTTTAAGTTATCAGTAAAATCTTCCTCACACTGATTTTCCTCTGAACTCTTAACTTCCAAATCTTCTTCATCTGACTTCTCGTCATCAGATCTTTTTTCATCCGAGTCTTTTTTGCCCGATTCTTCTTCCGACTGTCTCTTATCCGACTTTTTACCTTTTTGATCAGCTTTCCCGAATTTCTTTCCTTTTGATTTTGCATCAGACTTAACCTTCAAAGTCGCTGTTTCAACCAAAGGACTATAATTCAAAATATCATCTCCGGAAACCTGATAAATATCTTCAGAAAAAACTTCCTCACCTATTCTTTCATAGATATTTTTATCTATTGAATCTACATTAGGTTTTGCTGTTATTCTGTTGTTGTCATGCTTTTTCTTGCTCATGCAATACCCCTTCTTCCAATAAGCATATCGACATTATAACAAAATCGTTTTATTTTTCAACAAATAATAATTCTATATATTCTTCAAATACATTAAGCGCTTCCTGTACCGGTGTTTCAGTAGAAAGGTCAACTCCGGCAATCTTCAGAAGACTTACAGGATCACTTGTACATCCGCTTCTAAGAAATCTCTTATAATCATCAACTATCTTCTGACCTTCCTTAAGTATACGATCAGCAATAGCTACCGAAGCAGAGAAACTTGTTGCATACTGATATACATAAAAATTGTAATAGAAATGAGGTATTCTGCACCACTCATATGCAATAAGCGGATCGGATATCATTTCCTCTCCGAAGTATTTCTTGTTAAGATTCATGTATAAACCTGAAAGTGTATCAGCTGTAAGAGGTGTTCCCTCTTCTGCCATTTTGTTACTTTCTTTCTCGAATTCCGCAAACATTGTCTGTCTATACAATGTACCCTTGAAGCTTTCAAGGAAATGATTGATAAGATATGCTCTTTCCTTATCACTTGTAGCCTTATCAAGAAGATACTTAAGTAAAAGTACTTCATTTGTAGTAGAAGCAACTTCAGCTACAAATATCTTATAATTCGAATCAAAGAAGCTCTGGGCTTTATTTGAATAATATGTATGCATCGAATGTCCCATCTCATGCACAAGAGTAAATACATCATCAAGAGTATCGCTCCAGTTAAGAAGTACATAAGGATGAACTCCGTAAACTCCGGAAGAATATGCGCCACCGCGCTTTCCTTCATTTTCAACCACATCTATCCATCTGTTATCATAAGCCTCTTTAAGCACTTTTATATAATCATCACCCAAAGGTTTCAGTGCCTCAAGCGAAATAGCCTTTGCTTCTTCAAAACTTACTTTACATTTATAATCACTAACCATAGAAGCATAAACATCATACATATGAAGTTCATCATATCCAAGAAGTTTCTTTCTGAGCTTCACATATTTATGCATCTTATCAAGATTCTTATTTACGCAGTTTATAAGATTGTCACATACAGTTGTTGAAACGTTATTTCTATCCACTGCCGCTTCGTAACTGCTCTTATATTTTCTGGCCTTAGCATAAAAAATCTGCTTTTTAACCTGTCCGTCATAGAGAGATGCCCAGGTATTTGCAAAGCTCTTATATCTCTCATAGAATTTTTCAAATGCCTCTTTTCTCACTTCTCTGTTTTCTGACATCTGAAGAGGAACAAATCTGCCATTGGTCAGCTGGATCACATTGCCCTTTTCATCATGTGTATCAGGGAACTTAAGATCTGCATATGCAAGACTTGAAAATGCATTCTGCATAGACTCAGCCATATCTCCGGCAGAAGCAAGAAGCATTTCCATTTCCTTACTTAATGTATGCTCTTTTGTTCTGATTATCTCATCAAGAAGGCATTTGAAATATTTGAGTTTTTCATTCTGCTTATAATAGTCTTCAATCTTTCCTTCTTCAAGATTAAGAATTTCAGGCTCTACAAACGAAAGCTTTTCACTTATAAATACATCAAGCGACTGAGCTCTCGCGTAAAGCTTTTGATTCTCCGCATCAGCCGTATCCTGATCACGCTTCATTTCAGCATATCCATATAATTTATAGATCTTACTGATGCATGACTCATAACCCTTCAGAAAATCATAAAGGCTGTCGGCAGTAAGAGCGAACTTTCCTTCTGCAACTTGTAATTCATCTGCTTCTTTTTTTGCAGATTCGTAATCATTTTCCCAATCTTCATTTGTTTTGTAAATATCCGAAAGATTCCATGTTAATTCTTCCGGCACTTCATTTCTCTTTGGAATTTTATTGTCCATTATTATATCCACCTTATACTAATATATTTTTCTATATGATCAACTATATTATTCACTAAAAACAACCATATACTTCACATTTTAGAATTCTTCAAGAAGACCTTTTAAGCCCTTCTTCTTATATATCTCTTTATAATAAGACAGTTCATCTTTGATCTGACTATCAATCTCATTCATTCCAAGTAATTCAACAGGAGCCTTATCGTCAGTCAGGATTTTATTTCCTGCTTCATACATTTTTATCTTTCCGGAAACCATATACATAAGTTCACGGAAGTCATCATCGAAATCACTGTAAGACTCTTCTGCAACACTGTTAACCACACCCGGATTCATTGATGCAAAAAGCACTCTGTTGGTATATCCATCCACATCAACTATGGAAGTATATGGAAATACACTGCTTATGGTGTCGCAAAGATACTGTGAGATACTGTCTTCACGATCGGAATGCATATTAAGATTAACAACCATAACTCCATTTTCATTAAGATGCTTTTTCACAAGTTTGAAAAATTCCACCGAAGACATCTGAAAAGGAATCGTTATATCCTGATATGCATCAACCATGATTACATCATATTTCTTATCAACCGCCTGAAGATAAGCTCGGCCATCATATGTTGTAACCTTCGCCTCTCTAGGTTCATCAAAATATTTTCTGGCGAGATATGTTATATCTTCATCAATCTCTACGCCTTCAACATTTATATTATTGTAATACTTCAGAACCTCTCTCGCATATGTTCCCGTACCCATTCCGAGGATCAGAAGTTCTCCTCCTTTATCACGGTCAATTCCTGCCATAAGAGGCGCCGCCATAGCATAATCATAATACATTCCGGAAAGGCTTCCATCCTTTATAGTGATGGACTGAACGCCGAAAAGAACATTTGTTGAAAGGATTATACTTCTATCATCTTCTTTAACCTGAAGATAGTTATAAATAGATTCACCCTCGAATCTAAGTCCTGTGTCCCAAAATGCGAAGCTGTCACTGTTTCCAAAAATAATACATACGATAAATAAAATGATTGATGCAGCAACTGCCACATATTTTCTCTTGGCATTTATAAAATATACAACGCCGAGTATAAGTATTATTCCTGAGAAAATAAGAAATGTCATGCTGGTTCCGACAGCCGGAATAGTTACGAATGTAGGAAGAAATGTTCCGATGATGCTTCCGATTGTATTTGCTGCACCGAGGTTTCCCACAACTCTTCCGTTTTTCTCAAGATTATCAACTGTATATTTCACAAGAGAAGGAGTTACTGTTCCAAGCAAGAAAAGTGGAAATACAAAGATCAGCATACATGATGTAAAAGCGGCTATTATAAGGAAATTATTGTTTACCGCAACGATCATCAGTCCCGAAACCATAAGTATTATATATTTACCAAGAACAGGTATTGCTGCGATCCATACAGCTGCTATGATCAGTCTTTTATATAACTTATCAGGATTCGGATCCTTATCCGCGCTTCGTCCGCCGTAAATATTTCCGAGAGCCATCGCTATCATGATAGTTCCGATAATGATGGTCCATACGATCTGTGAAGAAGAAAAATAAGGTGCGAGAAGTCTGCTGGCACCGAGTTCAACGGCCATAACAGCCATACCCGCAAAAAATTCCGTCATGTATAAATATAATCTGTTTTGTAATAGTTTTTCTTTCACTTTGTAATCCCTCTACTATATATATAGTTGTAAAAACACCCATATATTATAATACTTTTATCGCTTCAAGTACAGATTATTATACCTTTTACATCTATACCCGTAATATAAAAAAAACAATTACAAATTGTAAGAGTTTTAAGGATATGTTATACTTTCTCAAGTTTAAAATCTTATTATCGGAGAGCTAATAATGATGATCAGCCTTGCACCAATGGAAGGAATAACAACATATATTTACAGAAATGCTATTAATAAGTATTTCGGCGGCATAGACAAGTTCTACACACCATTTCTTACCGCCAGTCATCTTAAGGGACGTGAGCTTCGAGATGTGAATCCTGACAATAATGATCCGGAAAATCTTATCCCTCAGCTACTGGTAAATGATTCGGATCTTTTTATAACCATAACCAAGCAGCTTCAGAATCTTGGATATGATGAAGTTAATCTAAATCTTGGTTGTCCTTCAGGTACGGTTACATCTAAAGGACGCGGTTCAGGTTTTCTTGATAAAACAAATGAATTAAAAAAATTCCTGGATGATATTTTTGACAGAACACCAATATCAATATCCATCAAGACCAGAATAGGTTTTGAATTCATCAATGAATGGGAAGATATTGCTGAGATTTACAAGAATTATCCAATCAAAGAACTTATCATTCATCCAAGAGTCGGTAAAGAATTATATAAAGGTACCGCTCACAGAGATATTTATGAGCAAATGATATCTTATCTGAAAGGTTATATGCCTGATACTCTTTTCACATACAACGGAGACATCACTACCATCGATGACCCGTATTATAAAAAAGATTCTATCATGATCGGCCGAGGTCTTATCAACGACCCTTCTCTTGCATATAAGATTAAAACAGGAAATGATTCCTTCCCGGATTTCAAAAAATCATTTATCCTCTTCCATGATGAGCTTCTGAATAATTATGTAACAGAAATGAATTATGAAGATCAGGTTGTGAAGAAAATGAAAGAACTTTGGGTTTATTTTAGCAAGGGGCTTAATATCGATAAGAAACTCACAAAGGAAATACTGAAGAGTAATTCTTTAGTAAGCTATAAAAACACATTCAACATCGTTAAACAGTATATATAAGATAACGCAAAAAAACTCTAAAGATTTTTCTTTAGAGTTTTTTCTATTCAATATTAATTTACCGACATGATATTTTAGTAACCTTCTGCTCTTCTGATTTTTCTGATCTCGATACGCTTCAAGGCCCCATCATATTCTGCTTTCTCAACTTCTGTAACAGGCTCTATACCATAAGGAACAGGAATAGGTTTTCCTTTTTCATCTATACAAACTTCAGTGAAATAAGCTCTGTTGATCATAAATCTATGACCGGTTTCTCTTTCCTCAAAGAAAACATCAACCCTGACTTCCATAGAAGTTCTTCCTACATATGTAATACGAGCAATGATAACAACAACGTCATTAATGAAAGCACCCTTCTTGAACTTAAGATTATCCACAGCAACCGTTGTTACCTGACATCCGGAATGTCTCAAAGCAGCAATCCCTGCAACTTCATCCATCCATTCCATAAGTCTTCCGCCGAATAGTCTTCCGTTGCCATTAATATCTTCATACTGGACACATTTCATCCATTCTGACTGCGAATCAGCAACTTTTTTTAAACCTTTCTCATATTCCATAGTATTGCTCCTTACAAACCTATTTTTGAGCACAAAAAAAGCGCGAGACGGGAATCGAACCCGCGACCCCCTCCTTGGCAAGGAGGTGCTCCACCGCTGAGCCACTCGCGCATTTCGTTGCTGTATTGTTCCTGCAACATGTGATACTATATCATAGTAGTTACGGGCTGTCAACCGGTATAAAAAACTTTTTTTGCATTTTTTTAAGTACAATCTTATTATCTGTATTTTATATCGATTTATTCATATAAAAAAGATAATAAACCCATACAAATCTTCCTATTGATTGAAGAATAATATCTCACCGGTAAATATATTTGTTATAATTCCGTCTTCAGCTTTAACATTGAGAGAACCATCCATACAGATCTCTTCCACAGTCCCGACCAAAGTATCTTCATTTCTTTCATACTTTATCTTTCTTCCAACAACATTATTATGATCAATATATTCTTTCATAAAGCTTTCACTGTCAAATTCACCGTAAAGCTTTATAAGTTCATCTGTAACACCTGCGATAAGTTCATTTCTTGATACCTTATCTATGCCAAGTGAATCCGCCTTTTTCTTAAGCTCATCAGGGAAATCCTTAGTCTTAACATTTATTCCGATACCAACAACGACTTTCTCAGCCATTCCAGTCTCGAGATCCGTCACGGCCTCAGTCAAAATTCCGCAAACCTTCTTCTCACCAAGATAAATATCATTTACCCATTTTATGGAAGGTCTATTATCAGAAAACTTCTCAATGGTCCTGGCAACAGCCACTGCGGCTGCCATAGTTATAAGCATCGGAGCCTTAACACCACCCGGAACTTTATAAATCAGTGACATATAAATACCTGTGTCACCCGGCGAATAAAATGCACGTCCCATCCTACCTCTTCCTGCTGTCTGCTCATTTGCAACAAGAAGCATACGATCGATATCTTCGGAAATAATAAGCCTTTTGGCCTCATTATTGGTAGAATCTATCTGATTGTATTTTCTGATCTTAAGTTCCTTATTATCCTCATTTAGATAATGTCTTATTCCCTGCTCGGAAATAACATCTGTATTGTCATCGATATAATAACCGCTGTTTCGACCGGAAATAATATTATAACCAGACTCTTTCAGACTGTTGATAGCCTTCCAAACCGCATTTCTTGATACATTATATGTATCCGCTATCTCCTGGCCCGACACAGGCTTTCCTCTATTCTCTTCAAGTATTCTTATAATGTCATCTTTAAGCATTTTCCAAAAATCTCTTCAATTCTTCCATCTTATTCTGAGCATCGAATCTACCAAGCTTATAAATTCTCTTTATTTTTTCGATTTTCTTCTCAGTACGCTTAACTTTAAGATCTCTGCTTGGCTGAATAATAAATGCATCCCCTGCCTCTTCCATCTCTGCACAAAGTTTAAGAGAAGCATTGTAATTCTCTGCTCTATTTTCAGCTGTTTCGATATATCTTGGATACTCTTTATAAAAAGCTTTCATAAGGCCATTTGTCTTACTGTTCTTCTTAACATATCCCTTCGGTCTTGTAAGAACAACAATATTCTTTTTGAAGCCTTTATCCATCATGAATTTAAGAGGAATACTATCAGCATTCCCACCATCCTGAAGTTTAAGTCCTCTATACTCAACTATCTCTGAAACCAGAGGAAGTGATGCAGATGCTCTGACAGCATCAATATCATCTGTAGCAAGATCGTAGATTCTTACATACTCAGCCTTACCATTTTCAAGGTTGGTACATCCGGCATAAACCTCTACTTCTTTTGCATTTTCTCTGAACTTGTCATAATCAAACTTATTCAGCTTTTCAGGAATTTCATGATAACAAAATTCCGTCTCACAGATATTTCCTGTTTTGAAATATGATTTGGCACTCATAAATCTCGGATTACTGCGATATTTAATAATATATCTTATATTTCTTCCGTACTGCTCCGATATATAACTTATACCGTGAAGTATTCCGGCAGAAACTCCCACGAGTCCATCAACCTTAATACCATTTTCAAGAAATTCGTCCAAAACTCCGGCAGTATAAACGCCTCTCATTCCGCCGCCTTCAAGAACAAGCCCCAATCTTTTATCATTCATCATATAGCTGTCTCTTCCTTTATCGTTCTTAATACTATATGTGTCTCTGTCGAAGCAACACCTTCAAAACTCTTTATTACTTTATATACATTATCAAGACCTTCAGTACTGTCAGTTACTATCTTAAGAACAAAATCAAATTCTCCCGTCTGATAATAGCAATCCTCAATACTTCCGTTCTCTTTTACCAGCTGAACAAATCCGTCATAATAATCAGGATGCTTGAGTGAAACATCCATAAGTGCAACCATGGTATTACCCATAAGATTCTGATCTATCTCGATGGTATAACCCTTTATCACACCGGTATTTTCCATCTTCTTGATTCTCTCAATAACAGCAGATACAGAAAGCCCGATATCTTCACTTATTGAAGATGCAGTAAGTCTTGCATTCTCTTTGAGGCATTTCAATATCTTAATATCCATATTGTCCATCTGATCTAATTTCCTCCGTTTTTACGTTTTTCAATTATCTTTTCCAATGAATTGTCGACATCATCATCTGTTTTTGTAATCTTCTTGAACCAGTCTTCCTCTTTATTGGAATTCAACATTTTACCAAAGTTATTGTTATCTTTTTTATCATTATTTGTTGTACCGTTCAATTTCTTATATATCTCATCGAGGTCTTTATCACTTGACTTTATTACTGCATCGCTGTTCTTATTATCAGCTGAGTTTGCCGACTCATTTTCCGAATCCTCATCAACTGATTTTGTTGATTCATCACTCCCGGTATTATCATCTGATTTTACCGCCTCGTCGCCACCTGTCTTATCAGTTGATTTTGCTGATTTATCGGTATCTGTCTTATCAGCCGATTTTGCTGATTCATCACCGGCATCTTTATAATTTGAAACTTTTGAATCATCTTCAGCTGATTTATCTTTCTTCTTCAGTGGCATATTATCGGAATCATCCAGCTCATTTACAGAATTTCCGTAAACAGCCTGATCGATAACCGCATAATAATTATAATCAACTATAGACTGCGCAAGATTAAATTTATTGCTTACAACCTGCTTGATGCTCTCAACATAATCATCGCTAACTTCAGCAACAGTTATTTTCATAACCTCTCCCGTGTTAGCATCATACATAACGCTGTCAGTTATAAAACTTCTGTCATTAAACATAACAAGTGCAGGGCTGTCTGATAAAATATCCTGCCCTACTATCATTCTTGAATCATACGGAAGTCCCATAAGATTTGAAACAGTAGGAAGTATATCAAGTGACGAACAATATTTATTTACCACAACCTGCTCTTTCATAGATGCAGACCAAATGATAAGTGTATTCTTGTACCACTCAAATGTATCTCCGAGCGTACTTCCAGCAAGTTCATCTACTACATTCTTATTATCATAAGGAACATGATCGGCAACAAGAACAATAAGTGTATTATCAGCTATACCCTCATTTTCAAGCTTCTGCACCAAAGTTTTCATAGCAAGTTCAAGCTCGTACTGACATGCTATATATGCCTTGGTCTCATCGCTGTACTGAAGATTCTCAACTATATCTCTATGCTTGTCAGCCATTGCGTTTCCGCCGAAATTATACATTACATGTCCACTGACAGTAAGATAATATGTATGGAAAGGCTCACGCCCTGAATATTCATCAAATGTATCATTTATAAGTTTCACATCCGACTGAGGCCAAAGCTCTGTTCCATCTTCGTATTTCTCAGCTTCAAGACCGTTTCCCACACCCTTCCATGTGTATCCCATATTCGGGTGAGAGATATTTCTGTCATAATATGTATAATCATTATCATGATATCCTCTTACGGCGTAGCCCTTCTTTAAGAGCTGCTGTGCAGGAGTAAATAACATATCATTTCCATTTTCACCGCACTTATTCATACTGAGGTATCCGCCGTTATTCGGCATAAGTCCGGTAAGATTCGCAAATTCTCCACCAATTGTTGAACCATACCAAAGCGGGGTATAAAAATTCTTAAAATAAAATCCGCTATGAGCCATCTGGTAAAGTGTCGGTGTTCTTTGCTGATCAATGAGATAACCATCAAATCCTTCTGCTACAACAAAAATAAGATTATACCCTTCAAACATTCCGGTATATTCATTCTTATTTGTAGGTGTAACATTCTTTACATAGTTATGTATTGCCTTGATATTCTCATCTTTTTCTTCAGCTATAAGTTTATCAAAATCAATATCAAGAACATTTGGAGAACGATCCACCACCTTCTCCTTAACAAGAGCCTCTGTAGTTACCTCCTCTGTTGAACTATTCTTATTATCATTTTCTACTATTTCTGTTGTTGCTTTTTCAGTCTTATCTTCTGTAGATATAACTGTTTCCACATCTTGTCCGTTTCCACTTGAAAGTGAAGTGAGTTCATTTTCAAAACTTACCTCACCATTCTTATTATGATGAGTAAATTCAACAAATAAAGTCTCAACAACTCCCAGCTTCCTTACAGACATATCAACCGACTGATAGTTCTGTATAAGCTTATACGGACTGTAAATATCATTACTTGAAATTCTTAATACAAAAATAATTGCTATATAAAATACAGCCGCGGAACCAAGATTTACAACATAACCGAGAGCTCTGTGTCTTTTAAATTCCGAATGTTTCCAAATAACGAAAATATAAACCAATACAGGAATAATAAATAAGAGAAGTTTCCACCAGTCATGCTTTATCTCTTTTAAGATAACATCGGTAAAATCCATAGCCTGATTAGTGAAACCTATCGAACCCGTAACCGAAAGATGCGTCGCAAACACACCATAATAAACGATATGCGCACAATAAAAAACTGTTATAAGAACCGTAATGGCAAGACCTGTTATCTTACCTGTGAGTTTTCCTATGGTGCTCACAGCTGTTCCTATAACAAAACCAAAAAAGACTCCAAATGCCATTTTGAGGAAGAGGTTCTCACCGTATTTCCCCGTAATGAGCATATGAAACATAACTTCAAAATATATAAAAAGTACAGCAAAGTAGCATTCAAGCGACCTTGCTGTCTTTAAAAAACTCCTACTTAACGGACTTCCAGACAAATTGTATATTATTCTGGACATCAATAATACTCCTTAAAAAAGAATGTTTCTTCTGTTATGAAGAAGCTTTGCTCCTGTAACTATATTAAGGACACCAAAGACAATGCCTGCAACAATAAGAAGTATCCCTGTTACAATATTTCTTGAACCCGATCTTTTAAGTACCTTGTATACTCTCTCCATAAAAATCTCCTTATTACTTAACACCGTATTCTGCATAATAAGCATCAATACGAGCCTTTAATTCATCGTCGATAACCTTCTTCTCAACAAGATAGTCAACTATCTCATCCATAGAAACAATCGCATTTGTCTCAAATCCATAAAGATCCTTTATCTCTTCAAGAGCATTCTTATCTCCCTTACCTCTTTCACATCTGTTGAGTGAAACCATAAGGCCTAAGATCTTTACATCTCCCTGAGCCTTAACGATTGGAATAGTTTCTTCCATTGATTTACCTGATGTTGTAACATCTTCAACAACAACTATTCTGTCTCCATCCTTAATAGGACTTCCAAGAAGGATTCCAACATCGCCATGGTCCTTAGCCTCCTTACGATTTGAGCAATATCTTACTTCTTTACCGTAAAGCTTGCTATATGCAATAGTAGTTGCAACACTTATAGGAATTCCCTTATAAGCAGGTCCAAAGATAACATCAAAATCATCTCCATATGCTTCATGTATGGCCTTAGCGTAAAATTCGCCAAGTTTCATAAGCTGTGTACCCGTAATATATAATCCTGCATTCATGAAAAACGGGGATTTACGACCACTTTTAAGAGTAAAATCACCAAACTTAAGAACATTACTGTCCAACATAAAATCAACAAATTCCTGCTTATATGCTTCCATAGATCACATCTCCTATAAAATAATCAAACAATGTCTAGTTTACCATAAATATTTCGATATATCAACAAATTATAGTTATTATTATCTTAATATTATGATTTTGCCGTGAATAATCTTCCTTTCTATCGGCCGATTATCTCGCTAAGTATCTCAAATGCTGCCTCATCTTTGCTCATAAGAGGAAGTTCTCTCATCACAGGTTTATCACTGCCTTCCACCTTCTTGATAAGAGTGATGATATTGGTATCAACCTTATAACCTGCTCCCGGAACAGTTAGACTGTTTGCGCAGATCATATCAGCATTTTTCTTTTCAAGTTTAGCTGATGAATTCTCAAGAAGATTCTCTGTTTCCATAGAAAATCCGCAAATGAACTGACCATCTTTCTTATTCTCACCAAGAGTCTTAAGGATATCATGAGTTCTCTTAAGAGGAATGCTCATGCCACCTTCTTTTTTCTTGATTTTATTCTCTGCAACTGTTTCCGGCGTATAATCAGCAACTGCTGCCGCCATTATTATAATATCCTGGTCTCCAGCCCTTTTTGTTATCTCTTCATACATATCATTCGCAGTTGTAATATTCACTCTCTCAACATTTAATGGTGTTTCTAGATTTACGGGTCCTGAAACAAGAGTAACCTTTGCTCCACGTTTTGCAGCAACTCTTGCCAGGGCATAACCCATTTTTCCTGAAGAATGATTTGTGATGATACGAACAGGATCAAGCGGTTCCTCAGTAGGTCCTGCAGAAACCATAACCTTCTTTCCTTCCATATCATGATCAAATTCAACTGCATTTAAAATATGTTCCACCAGAACTTCTTCCTTCGGAAGCTTACCCTTACCTTCATATCCGCAGGCAAGATTTCCGAATTCGGAATCAATCACCTTGTAACCTCTTTTACGAAGAATCTCAATATTCTCCTGAGTCACAGAATTATCTAACATATATCCGTTCATTGATGGGCAGATAAGCATTGGGCATCTGGCAGGAAGCACAGTTGTTGTGAGCATATCATCTGCAATTCCATGAGCCAGTTTTGCTATAATATTTGCAGTAGCCGGTGCGATCAAAAAACAATCAGCTGATTGTCCCAGTGAAATATGCGGAACATTTACTGCATCATCCGGTTCTTCATCGAAAGTATCTATATATACTTTATTCTTTGTAAGAACTTCAAATGTCTTAGGTGTAATGAAATTGCATGCATTTTTAGTCATGATAACATGAACATCAGCCCCAAGTTTATAGAGCATACTTGCGACATTTGTCATTTTATATGCTGCAATCCCTCCGGAAATACCGAGAATAATCTTCTTACCTTTAATCATATCTTATCTCCCCAATCAAATACTGCTTACTGATCTTCTATCATTTCATCTGTGAGAAGCCCATGCTTTTCATATCTTGTAACACGAACTATCTTATTGTCATCATCTACAAATACAACCTTAGGCGGATTCTCTTTAAATTCTTCCGGATCCATGATCGCATAACACATAATGATAACCTTATCACCTGCAGATACACATCTTGCTGCCGCACCGTTAAGACAGATCATTCCACTGCCTCTTTCGCCGGCTATAACATAAGTCTCAAGTCTGTTGCCATTATCTACATCAACAACCTGAACTTTCTCATATTCAACGATTCCGGCTGATTCCATAAGCTCCTCATCGATGGTTATACTTCCGACATAGTTAAGTTCTGCCTGAACCACCGTCGCTCTATGAATTTTACCTTTCAAAACATTAAGAAGCATATATTTACCTCACATTCATGATAAAGTTGTCTATAAGTCTAACTTTATTATTGATCTTTACAGCGATAGCACAAAGGATTTCTCCCTGAATCTTGTCAACAGCTTCCATAGTCTCATTATTTACTATCTCTACATAATCAATCTCTGCCATTGGCTCTGAATTGATAAGCTCGATCATTTTCTCTGTTACTTTCTTAGGATCTTTCTCGCCGTCATTGATGATCTTCTTACCAAGAAGGAGTGAACGGCTTAAGATAAGTGCCGCCTTATGCTCTTTCTCGTCCATGTATGTATTTCTTGAGCTCATGGCAAGTCCGTCTTCCTCACGTACTATAGGGCAACCGATAACCTCAACATTCATATTAAGGTCCTTAACCATTCTCTTAATAACAGCGAGCTGCTGAGCATCCTTCTGTCCAAAATATGCACGATCAGGCTGAACGATATTGAAGAATTTATTTACAACTGTACAAACTCCTCTGAAATGAATTGGTCTTGAAAGACCGCAAAGATGATTTGTAAGACCATTCATATCAACGTATGATACAAATCCTTCTTCATACATTTCTTCAGGATCAGGTGCAAATACGAGACGAGCTCCTGTTTCCTCACAAAGCTTTAAATCCTTCTCAAGATCTCTTGGATAGCTTTCAAGGTCTTCTGTAGGACCGAACTGCATTGGATTTACAAATATAGTAACAACTGTTCTGTTGTTCTCTTCAACAGACTTCTTTATAAGTGACTGATGTCCCTCGTGAAGATATCCCATTGTTGTAACAAGACCAACTGTCTTGCCCTGCTTTCTCCATGCTGCAACGTGTGCTCTTACCTCTGCAATAGTTTTAACTACGTACATATCATTTTTCCTTTCACTAAACATATTTTATCTGAAAATTTATCTGATTATTTACTTAATCATTTATCCAATTATTTGATCATTCATCTGTTCATTGAGTCATTTTTATTTGACTTCTTGTATCTAATTAATTAATCATCAAGCTGGCTGAGTACTTCATCTGAAATAGCATATCCATGCTCTTCTGCAGGATAAGTACCGGCCTTAACTTCCGAATCATATTCCTTAAATGCCTGAACCATGATTTCTCTTACATTTGCAAAGTTCTTAACGAATTTTGGTCTGTAATCACTGAACATGGCAAGCATGTCCGCATATACTAAAATCTGTCCGTCACATCCGGCACCGGCACCGATACCGATTGTAGGAATTGAAAGTTCCTTAGTAACTTTCTCTGCAAGCTTCGATGGTACGCATTCAAGTGTAACAGCAAATGCTCCGGCTGCTTCTACAGCTTTTGCATCACGAATAAGTTTCTTTGCTGTTGCTGAATCCTTACCCTGAACCTTATATCCACCAAACTCATTTACATGCTGAGGTGTAAGTCCGATATGAGCCATAACAGGAATTCCTGCCTTTGTAATAGCCTTTATCACATCAGCCACTTCTTCGCCACCTTCAAGTTTAACTGCATTTGCACGACCTTCCTTCATAAGACGGCCTGCATTTACGACTGCATCATATACACTTGTTTGATATGACATAAATGGCATATCGATAACTACAAGTGCATTTTTAGCTCCTCTTGCTACTGCAGCTCCGTGATGTATCATATCTTCCATTGTAACCGATACTGTATCTTCATAACCAAGCATAACATTGCCAAGAGAATCCCCAACAAGTATACCATTTATTCCGCCTTCATCAAGCAGCTTAGCTGTTGAATAATCATATCCTGTAAGCATAGATATCTTCTCACCCTTCTGCTTCATTTCCTTAAATGTAACAACTGTATTCTTCATAATGTTACTCCTTTCCACCCCCTAAGAGTGTCTCCATTTCATTATAGTCCCTATCAGAATGCTTCCTTTTCGCCAGTTTCAAAACAGCCTTGGAAGCCGCTATATATACCTCTTTTTCGTCTTCGGAAAGAACATCAAGATGTTTTCTGACTGTACCTGTATCATTTCTCTCAATAGGTCCTGTCAGCTGAAGCATAGGCCCTTTATCAGCAATACCTGACGCATTATCAAGAAATAGTCCCTTTAGTGCATCCTTTGCATCATCCTGAGAAAAGCCACAGCTTACAAGTATATCCTCCGCTTTTCCGAAAAGCCCACAAACCAAATTGCTTGCAAATACAGCTGCTGAGTGATATCTCACTTTATTTTCACTCGATATCTTCGCAGTCTTATTACCTAAGCTTCGAAAAAGATTCAGCAGAAAATCTATCTTATCTTCATTTCCTTCAATTGTAATAAATGCATTTTGAACATTTTTATATGCTGTAAATCTGTCATTGACGGCATATATTGGATGGATTGAATAACCATAGAATCCGTACGTCCCTGAATCAGTGAATACTGATGACGAGAGTGCTCCGCTACTGTGAGCAATAATCTTCCCGGCAAGGATCTTCTTGTCTAACGATCCATAAACCATAGGAATAGAATTGTCGCTGACTGTGATAAAGATCATATCGCTTTCATTTATAAGGTCATTAACATCTTCATAGTACAAAGTATCAGTAAACTCCGCCGCTTCCTTCGCATGTTCGCTCGTTCGGTTGTAATATCCCGAAACAGGAATACCGTTCTCTCTGAAATACTTACCGAGAGTACATCCGACTTTTCCGGCGCCAATAAATCCAATCCTCATACCATCACCACCTTTCATTTTTGCTTTGGTCTATAAAACTAAAGTTAAATGAAAGCATGCCTTAATATGTCAGCTATTAAATATAACGGGTACAGCTTCTTTCGAATACCATCCTTTTCGTGTACAATATATTATATTTTATACTACATGTAAATATATTAAATTGTATAAAATTACGTACATAATCAAACTTAAATTTAAGACTAAGAAGTGTATTTGATCTGTTTAAACTCAGGAAATATTTATATATCCTTAATCCATCCTAATTCAACACCTCTGTCGAGATTTTTATCTATCCACGCATAAACTTCCGGCATAAACTCTTTAACTATACCGGCCCTTGCTTCAACCTGGGACCTTACAGCTCCGTTATTCTGCCATGTATGCCCCTCTGTAAGTGTATTGTGAAGAAGGGGCTGAATTCGGTCAAGGCATGCTGCATATTTTGCATCTACCGTTTCCATCCCATCGAACTCCTCCCAAAGAGCTTTTAGTTCACTACCCTGTTCAGGAGGCAGCTGAGAATAAAGTTTGTCTGCAGCCGCAGCTTCTCTTTCCGCTTTGGATTCATTTCCTTTAACATCATATGCGAAAGTGTCTCCGGCATAAATCTCTATAAGATCATGAACCACAAGCATTTTTATAGCTCGTTCAACATTCGGCTCCTCTACGCAGTATTCCTTAAAAAGAAGTGCCATTACCGCAACATGCCATGAATGTTCTGCATCATTTTCTCTTCTTTCTCCCGAAACAAGAAGTGTTCTTCTGTAAACATTCGTCATCTTATCTATTTCAGCCGAAAATTTAAGCTGCTGATCCAGTCTCATATTACCTGAACTAAGGAAATTTTCTAACCCCATTTCACTTTCCTCCTATTAGTTGAATACTGTTGATTATATTTTAATAAACATAAAAAAAGAAATGGTATTACTGCAGAAGCTGCCTTATTTCGTCGATGATTGTTATATCTGCAGGAAGCCATTCCACGCAGTCAAGTTCATCCACAGTAAGCCACTTTGCGGCCTCATGTTCCTTTAAAACGATATCGCCTTCTACTATGCTTGCAACAAAGCAATCCATGGATAAATGGAATTCCGGATAATCATATTCGATAGTGTCAAAATAGTTTTCGACCTTTATCTCTGTTTCCAGTTCTTCCTTTATCTCTCTAACTATCGCTTCTTCAGGAGTTTCACCATCTTCAATCTTACCGCCCGGAAATTCCCAACCATCTTTAAATTCGCCATAACCTCTCTGGGTTGCAAATACCATTTTCTTTTTATCTGAATTTTCGGAAATAATGATAGCAGCAACTACGCGGATGCATTTTCTGATCTCGCCATTTTCACTTATCACTACTTTCTTTCCTTCACTTATTCCATATTTTGCTAAAAATGCTTCCGATACTTCAACTCTTTTTCCTCCGAAAGCATTGTCGTTACTTACTACTGCAACATCTTTATGATCTCTACCGGATTTTATAGATATCGGCTCAAGAAAAAGAAGAGCCATAGGCTCATCTCTTCCCGTATCCTCGCATCCATAATCAGCCTCTGTAATTCTCTTAACTAAATAAATGCACATTCTTCCCACTCTTTCTCCTTAAATCCTGTAAGCACTTTGTCTTTTGTAACAAGAAGTGGTCTTTTAACGAGCATTCCGTCTGAAGCAAGGAGTTTAAACTGCTCATCCTCACTCATATCAGGTAACTTTTTCGAAAGTTCAAGCTCTCTATAAATCATACCGCTTGTATTGAAGAACCTCTTCAGTGGAAGTCCGCTCTTCTTATGAAGCGATCTAAGCGTCTTTTCATCCGGATTATCTTCCTTAAGATCGATCAACTGATACTTAACTCCTTTATCATCTAACCATTTCAAAGCCTTCTTGCAAGTTGTACATTTTGAATAGCAATATACTTTTACCAATGTTGTCTTACCTCCGATTATTTTTAATCTTTCTCATTTTATCACTAATATTAAGTCTTAAATCATTTGTATTCTTTATTATGTCATCTTTCTATTCTTTTTTTCCTTTTTGATTCTTGATATTTAAGAAGCAAATCCACTCCGGTTTTTCTGTAAATAAGTCCGTTGACCAAGGCAAATATAATAAATAAAATCAGAGCACTCCAAACAATCCCAAATATAAGCAAGATTATATTTCCTGTATCCTCATATCCAACAATGTATTTTTCTTCCGGATTCTTAGGATTATACCTTATACGGACCCTCTGACCTTCACTTATCTTTTTAGATAATTTTATATTTTCAACAACCTCTTTCCCATTGACTACATATGTACATTTTGCCTTATAATTGCGTTGAATATACCAAAATCTACTTGCTCTTTTCATACTCTTTGACTTGGTAACTTTCCCAACAACTCCTACAGTTTCCTCGGTACAGGATTTCATCGATGAATCAATTGAGAAATACGCAAATATTAATGCTACACCAAAAGCAAGAAATGGCAAACATGCAATAATTCCAATGACATATCCCTTTATGGATTTTTTTGAAGAATCGACTTCATTTCGATTTTGATTATTTACAACCTGTTTATTTCGATTTTTTTTCTTTCTTTTCTTATTATTTCTGTTATTTTTGCCCATTTTTTTATCTCTTTATAAATATTATTTTGTAAAAGAGCCATATGCTCCAATAGCTTCATCAATTGTCATTTTACCTGTTCCAACATTATATACTGCCATTCTTAACTGTAAGATAGCATCATCCGTAAGCCCAATCTCTTCAGGAGAAAGAATCTTTGATTCCGGAACATTACCAAAAGCAGCATACATACTGTTAAATGACAGATCCTTTGTCGGTGACATAAGCCCCTTATTCTGCGCCATTTCACTTAGTTCTTTGGAAGTGATCAGAAAACGCATAAATTCATTTGCCATATTCAGATTCGCACTGTCTTTATTGACAGAAAACTGCAGATTCGACATATCCAGGAATATTGCACCCTCATCAGATATAGGAATCGGAACAAATGTATATGTAAAAGGCTTAGCTATAAATGCTTCCGAACGACTTTCCCTTTTCTTCGTACCGGACACAGTATCTCCGGAGCAAGTCATCATCGGTATATCACCTTCAAAAAAGCGAAGTATTACTGCCTCATAATTGTCTTCAATCTTATCACAAGCATTAAGATTTATACAACCTTCTTGCATAAACTTAGTTATCCTTTCAAGTGAAGGGCGCATATATTCTCCGGCAGAAGTATTGAGAGAATTCAGTTTTTTGACAGCCTCAGCGTCCTTTGCCACTGTTTCACAGAAATATGGATAGATGGTCAAAGTAAAAAGCGAAGTTTTCTCATCTTTTGAGAATCCCATAATCGGATTTTCATAACCTTTTTCACGAAATGAATTGCACACATCAACAAGCTCCTTATATGTTGTAGGTACACTAAGACCTTCCTTTTCAAAAATAGACTGATTCACAAATTCTTTGCTCACCTTCAAGATGATTTTCCGTTACCTGTTCCATGGTGACTGTAGTATTTTCAAAGTTTTCAATCTGTCTAAGGTAAAATTCTTTATTCTCATATCTTGAATAAAAAACAACGAAAATCAATATGAACGCTATAATGATTACATTTACTATACTGATTAAAGTTTTTTTCAACCTGATCACCCTTTTTTAATGGACTATCCGTCAATAAGTTTCTCAAGTACCTCAGTGAATTTTGCCTGATACTCTTTTTTCTCCTTATTAAAAGCCTCCGGGTTCGGTTATTCCCCATATATAAAATATACCATAAAAAGGTGGTATCTGAATAGCAAAAAAAGGTATCATCAGCACACTAATGACACCTTTTTCTATTCATTTATTTACCAATTTCATTTAATGAACATCTAATTCTTTGAAATCAATCACGCAACCATAATCCATGTTAACATCTTCACCCCAGCCATCCATAAGCTGCCCCTTCAGGAAGTCGTAAAGCACAGGTTTAACCTCTTCTTCTCTATCCCCAAAGAAACCGGTAGTGATCTCAACCACGCCATCCGCAGGAATACTCATTTTCATAGAAACTATAGCATCTGCAGGTTTAAAATATGATTCTAAATTGCTACTATTAAAGTCACTTATGATATCTTCAGCATCTACAGCCATTTCTGAGGATTCATTTCCATCTTCATCAAGCACAGTATACGCAAATCTGTATGTTAAATACTTTACATCATCCGGTTCACACTGAACATTTGGATTCTTATCCTTGATCAGCTCAAAAAGTGTATCCATTTCATTAGTCCAATCATCCGAACTCCAAGTCATTTTTGAATCAGACAATATATACTTATTTCCGTCAACAGCAACAGCTTCAACAATATAACTTCGCTCAACAGGTTTATTCTCATCGGACTTATTATATCCATATATCCTTTGTATTTCGTTATACTTAAGCGCCACCTGACCATAATGTTTTTTAGCATCACTGATTATACCGAGCACCATATTCTCCGTTACATAAATCCTCAGATCACTTAACCATACCGAACCATCTTTACATGCTTCAGCATCTATTTCTTTAGCAGTTATATTACCGAGAGATGTGACTTTACGCGATGTTCTGAGTTCATAGAAGCTTGGAAGGAATAATAAAATCAGAAATATAGGCACAATAATAATTCCGACCATGCCGGCACTATTTTTATACAAATTCCAAAAATTGATCTTCATACATTCAATGACCACATCACCAAGCACGTCATCCATAGTTTTACTAGTCATGTTTTGACCTGTAAGACTGCTAACTTTAGATGCAATATCTTTTCTTGTATCAGAATCAACTATAAAATGAGTCATTCCACAAACATGATAAGAACCTGTCTCATCAACAGCTGATTTTATCTTTTCGTATTCTTTACCACCGAGTTCAGCTATACGATATTCATTTCCATCGGTTATAAGATAGTAATCATCCTTCTTGTAGGAACTCAAAAAAACCGGTGATTCTGTTATATCAAAATATGCTGCGTTTCCGGCATGATTTCCCGAATCCTGTAAAACCGTATCAATATGTTGCACATTATTCAACCTCTTGCTTGTTGATATAAGTCCAATAATCATAAGCAAAAGTCCCAGCCCTATAACCACTGATCCTATTACAAAGACAGTATACATTACACTATAGTACCATCTTATATTCTTATTCTTGTATCTCATGATGAAAAACCCTTTCTGTAAACAGCCTTTTAAAGCATATATATCTGATTGTTTTCTGAGTTGTGTATTTTTGTCTGTTCTTTTATCTTACTGATTTTTTGTCTGATCCATTTTCTGCTTGATCCATTTTCTTTCATGATACTTTCTATATATCAACAGAATTTGCATCTATAACTGATTTTATATAGCCGGCAGTTTTTTCTTTTATTCCCACCTTCTCAGCAAAAGAACCAAATTTATCTACTGCAGTTTTAACTTCGCTGATCATATCCTTGCAGCGTCGTTCCTTTATTCCCATTCTGCTTCCTGCTTCAATAAGGTCACTCAGTCCTATTTCTGTTTGCTTACCGTTTACCGTCATCTGGTGAGCTCTCAACCATTTGTTATCAGGGTTGTATGAAAATGTAATATCATACGCAGGCGATAATTGCCACTTTCCGCTTTTATCCATAACAAAAGATATATTTTTCACATGATCATCCTGATTTACTGCAAGACAGTTAAATACCATTCTACGGTAAAACTGTTCTATCTCTTTATGGTATAATCCGAGTTCTTTCATGTAAGCTGAAGCAAGTTCATATCCGCAAGCTCCCGGCTCCTGGTAGCTTATATGCGCCAATGCTCCAAGAGATTGCATATGTAATTTTTTACCATTCTCCCTGTCAAAACGTTTGGTCATAAAATGATGATCCCCATCAGACTCATAAATCCTGCATGGATTCATCACAACTCCTGCACTTACCGCCATGAGATAATATGCATACTCGATCAATGTATATTCCGGTTTATCTTCAAGTCCATGATCTCCGTTTTTTGAAACATGATCAAACTTTATGATCCAATAATCATATCCCGGTCCTAACTTGATCTGTCCGGATCTTATTTCATTTGTCTCTTCATTCCATGCTATAAGCGCTTTCGCCCTGGCACCGCCGGCAGAACTTCCAACCTGTACCAATTGCGAGTATGCCAGTTTATCATTTGCATTTAAGACTACACTTTCTCTCCCGGCCAAAATATCCGATGCAAACCTTACCATTTCACGCACATTTATATCGTCATCAACGTCCCCGATATCCACACTTGCAGGGACATATTCCAATGCGCCCATTCCTCTTTTCCCTGTATAGCACAGTCTATCGATTGCAGTGAAATCGGACAGAGACTTACCTTGATTTGAAAGCCAACGCTCTATAACAGCATTACCAAATCTGTCCGGTAATGAATCTGCTACAAGTCCGGGCATCCCGTAAAAAGGCTCTCCGACAAGAGACGGAAATTCATAGATATTCCTTCCGAGAGGCATTCTGATTGGAGACAGCTCAATCCCACTGTTCACAAAACCATTATCATATTCAAATGCTGCATAGGGCGAACCGGGTTCCTGATGGATAATACCTATTCTTGTTCCCCAAAGAAACACTTCTGCTGTATGATTCATTCTTCATCTCCCCATTTAAATGCTTTTTTCTCAGTCTTTTTCTTAACACGTTTAGTGATCTTCTCAGTCTTTTCCAAGTAAAAACTTGGTCTTTTCGCCTGATCGGGAACCAGCAATTCTATGTTATCTCCCAAATCCAAAGCAATAAGGATCAAAAACAGATTATTTAACTGTACTGATTCTCCCTGCTCCAGTCGGGATATGCTCCTTTTGGAGATTCCGGTTTTATCTGCGAGCTCCTGTTGTGACATTTCTCGCATAATTCTATATTGTTTTATCCTTCTGCCCAGTTCATTAATATATTCCTGACAGTTTTTTTGTTTGTTCATACTAAAACTCCATTTATTTTATTAATGTCAATATATGTTTATAAGCAGTCATTTTTTTCTATTTAAAGTATTTTTATAACTTTAAATAGTCATTATTGTCTATATAGTGTCTTTATATTATCATAAATAGTCATTTTTGTCTATATGAACAAACATTTTCCTGTCATCAATCATATTTTACTAATTTACACTAAGTCTTTCCGAATCTTACTCCATTCTAAGTCTATCAACCACGCTTCTTCTACTGAGTCTTTTATATGCCGCTGCCGGAATTATGAGAATGATAACTAATATCACCGGAAGGCATAATGCAAGTGAAGTAAGACTGAATCTCCATGAAAACATTGGAAGATTATTAACAAATGACTTCACTGCAGTTACATTTATAATGCTTGATAATACCACCGAAAGTATAGAGGTATATGTAAAATATCTGAATCCATCTTTTAAAAGACTTCTCTTCTGCTGCTTCTCTGTCATTCCAACTGCTTCAAGTACAGCAAGTTCACGACTTCTTGAAATAATTGATGCGATCATAGTATTACCAAAGTTCATAACACCGATAAGTCCAAGGATTACTGCCACGAATAATCCTGCTATAGCAAAGAGTTCTCCAAATGCTCTATTATCCTCTATAACACTCTTCTTAGATGTATAACTAAGATTAGAATCTGCTGTATAACCTTTTATCCATTCCTCGAAACCTTCCTCGCAGCCATCATTTACATCAATAAGAGTACGCATTGGATTTACTTCACCATAAATAGAAAGATATTCATCTTCAGGAAGTATAAAATTACATTCAATAGGACCGTATACCGGATATTCAATTACCATCGGAATATCAACTGATGCATAAACTGTATATTCTCTTCCTCCTATCTCAACCTTGTCTCCCGGATTTACAACATTAAGGAATCCGTCATTTGAATACTGCCATCTTTCAGCAAGAACATAATTACCAGAATTAAACTTCTCCCAGTCAACACTTGTAGCCCCATCCATTGTCTGCACGTCATACAGCTTTTCAACTGTCATCTTGCTCATGCCGTAAGTATTGCCCTCCATGGCGCGTTTATTGTGAAGGTCTTTAAGATAACTTTTTACTGTGTATCCATCACCTGCATAGAATGATTCAATCTGCATCTTTACTACTTCATCCGAGAAGAAATACTTTTCAATCTCATTCCACACTTCCGGTGAAAATGTATAGCTTTCATGATTAAGATATAAATTGCCGATACTTTCAACACCCTGCTGTTTACTGAGTTCGTCAAAGAATACACTGTCAACAGCATTTACATTCTTCTCATTCTGCCCTGCATTATCGAGAAGCTCGTCCTGAACACAAAAATCACAGACTATATATTCTTCAGCGTAAGAATCAGTACTGAAGCTGCTCATTAAAGTATACGCACTATTAAGTATTACAAGAGAAAATGAAAGAGAAAGAACAACCAAGATCACTTTCTTCTTAGGTTTTCCGTTCTTTTTAAGATTACCGTTGTAACGAGAGGCTTCAACCGGCGATATCTTTGATGCCTTTCTTCGTGGCTTTCCTCCACTTATAGCAACTGTTATATATGAGAAAAAAGCGGTGAAAAGGATTATCCATATACTCATATGAACCTGACCTTTATTTGCACCTACAGTATTGATAAATCTTCCTATCATCGGAAGCATCCATCCACCGATACCGCAACCTATGGCAAGACCAATAGGGATAGCTATAAGACATATACGTCTTGTTCTGTATTTCACTATTCTTCGTATCTGTTTACCTGAAGTTCCGATAGTCTTAAGAAGTCCGTATTCCTTCATTTCAGATACAATATTGATATCGAAAATATTATTGATGATTAAATAACCGGATACCATGAATATAACTAATGCTGCTACACAGATCAGAGCAGCTGACGGATCCATGTAATCATACTGTCCCATTGATGACTGTCTGAACTCGCTTAACAGACTTCCGACTATTGTAAAAAGAGATGAGAATAATACCGTAGTCAGAATGATTGAAAAAATCATCACTGAGTATTTTCCTTTGTTTGTCCTTATTGGGCCTGAGGCCAATTTCTTAACTGCTTTTTTTCTTGTGTTTGACATTTTAAAAACCCTACCTTTTGCATTTCATTTTACAAAAGATAGGGTATCATATGATTCTTACCACATTATTTCTGAATTCTTTCAATTCTGAAATAATGTCCACTATAATCGTACTTGCTTATCCTAGGATTAACCGCTGCACATTTTGCAGTAGGTCTTATGTATGGTCTTCTATGATAAAATTTTAAAATATCAAGGAGGCTCTCTTTAATGTCAAAAATTATACTGCATGAAATTTCCGTTATGCTTAAATCCGTATGATTCGTATAACTTTACTCCCATATCTGAAGCTGTAATATAGATTGTTCCGCAACCATATTCTTTTGCTTCTTTTACTACTCTATCAAGTAACTGTGTAGCTATTCCCATCCTCCTGTAGTTAGGATTGGTATACATGCTGGACAGGATTCCAAGTTTTCCTGAAGGGCATGAAAAATATGGTGGTTTTTCAGCAAATGACATTCCACTTGTTCCGATAATCTTATCACCGTCAAATGCAAGCCAAGAAACATAAGTGCCTGCAGCCAGATTTCTTTTATAAAAATCCATCAGTGATGCTTCGAGATCCACATCTTCCGGTACAGTTCTGCCCTCTGATGTATATTCTTCCGTCAGCTGGTCGATTCTCATTTTTATGATTCTGCTCAATTCATTTTCCGATAATTTTTTATAAACAATTTCCATATATTCTACCCTCCATCCACCTCCGAATAATTTTGCGTATTTATAATCAATTGTTTATTACTTCTATTTTCTGTGAAATTTATCTTTATTCTTTATAATGCAAAATATATTAATAAACTGACCGACAACTATAAATGCAAGTTGAATATATGTTTTCACTTCCAGTATATCTGCCATATCTAAGAACATTAATCCAAGTCCTATCAAACATAAAACAACTGATATTATCCATAAAACGATATCACTCTTTGGTAAGTCATCATAACCTTTTACTTTAGTCATTTTCTTAACCTCCACCTTCGTATTTCTTTAATCGATTACTTTGATGATTGAATAATACACTAAAATTCGGATATATATATCAAATCTGTCGTAAATAGAATAAAAGATGTCGCAAATGGTAATCACATTATATTTTCAATATATCATAACCCCATTATTCTGAAATATTTTATTCTTTCATCCTTTGAATGTATTAAACCAAGCTCTTTCTTCAAATTCTTTTTTCTTCGGGTTTGAAGGCTCATTTTCAGCCACTCCCACTGGCAATATGCTTATAACTTCATAATCATCCGGCACCGAGAGAATCTTCGCTATTTTGTCACATATTCTGTCTTCATCTGTAATATGACCTTCATACCAGCAGCTTTGATATCCAAGTTCCACGATTGTCAGTAACATGTTCTCGATTGCAGCAGAGTAATCCTGAACAGAAAAACACCTGTCTCTATATGCATTTATTCTTTGAGTTAATACCACAATTATCGCAGGGGCCGTTTCACATACCGGAGGATCAATAACCCCGATAATCTTCTTTAATATATCCGGATCATCCACTGCAATAAAACTGGTTGTTTGTTTATTACATCCCGATGGAGCTGCTATCCCTGCTTCCATTATCTTCACTAAATCATCTTTTGAAACTGGTTTAGCCAAATATCTTCCTCTATAGCTATGTCTTTTATAAATTGCCTCTATTACATTCACTTACGTGATCCTCCATTTACTTCCAGTATATTTAAAGATCCTAAATCCATAAAAAGTATATTCAGTCGCCAACAAAAACCGCTTCCAATTTTAAAATATATCATAAACCATTTATTCTGAATAGATGAAAAAAGACGTTACAAGTATCTACTTGTAACGCCCTACCACTGTATTTATATTACATTTATTTGAGCTACTACTTCTTTCGTCTTTTCATTTTTATCTTTCTAATTCAGTAATCTCGACATATTCCTTAGGATTAAAATTTGTTTGCATAGTCCATGTTGTTCCAATACAATCTGTAACTCGAAATACGGTAAGCAAATTATCTATTCCCATATCTTTCCAGGCCTGAAGGAATTTACGAGTTGGATGAGCGAAAATCTCCTCTCTGAGCTTCGGATCATCATCTACATGCGCGACACCAGTCACTCGTAACTGAGTATCAGGACTATTAAAACATATCTCAACATTTGGATTCTTCATCAGCTGCTTATACAAATCTTTTGTATTCGCGGTATGAAATATGATTCCTTTTTCATCCGCTTTAAAAAGCAAAATCGCCCTAACTCTTGGCTTATCTCCCTCAACAGTTGCAAGCTGCATTACCGGATTTGCATTCATAAAAGCAATCATTTCTTCTTTTGTCATAATAGATTCCTCCCTTTTTAGTTTTTGTATATTATAACGAAATAGTTTACTTTTGGCTTTAGGAATCCTGCATAGTATTTATACAATCCTGCAATAAGTATGCCTTTATGGAATGATATCACCTATACATAATGCTTTATATATTCAGTAGGAGTCATTCCCATCTTCGATGTGAAATACTTTGAAAAATGTGACAAACTGGAGAAGCCGCATGATTCTGCGACGTCTGTCAATGATACATTTTTTCTCCTCATCATATTCTGTGCCTTCTGAAGTCTCACTTCCAAAAGATAATCTATCGGTGATACTCCCATTTCCGATTTAAATTTATGCGACAAACTTGAAGAAGATATATATGTTAATCCAGCAAGTAGCTCCACTGTGATTTTTTCAGTATAATGCTGTTCTATATAATGCTGAGCCCTTGCTACCGAATAATCAGAAGAAATAGCTCTCATATCAACCGATTCTCCAAGAATACTTCTTATAATCCAATGTCCGATAAGGGTAGTATGTGCCCCTATTGTCACTTCTGAATTAGGCATAGACTTAGATGACTCAAATGCAAACATATTCAGATATTTAAGTATATCACTACATATCTCGACATAAGTATTCTCATAATGAGGAATTCCTTCTTCTGCCTCATCATACATGGCATAAACCTTTTCGAAAAAATCTTTCTTTATCAAAACGATATAGTAATCATTTGACAATTCTTCGCTAAGCTTTGTATGCGGTGAACTTATTATAGATACATAATAATTTCTTTTCTTCGCCTTTAATTTGAAATCTATCGCTATCCTATAATCGTCTGATGTACCGTCAAATATTTCTATATCCTGACTCACTTTAGATATCGGAATCAAAAGGCTTATATTAGGTTGTATAAATGCATCAAATTCTTTCATCCTTATATCCTACTACTAATGCCATTATCGCTGCTACAACACCGATGATAACGAGTGCTTTTCTCCCCACTTTTCCTATGATTGCAAATTGACCTCTTGTATACATCATTCACTCACCATCCTTCTCTTCACTCTTCCGAAAATCCTTATAAATCTTATGTGAAGCGGAAGGATCTTATAAAGAAAATAATCATCGTATTTCTCATATCCGTCTCTGTTATAGAATTTTATCACAGCATCACATATCGATTCAACACAATTGCGGTTCAACATCTCGCCGACTTCCTTCGAAGCGAATCTCGGCATTCCCATATGTCCGTATCCTCCCATTGCTGAGAGCTGTTTCTTCTTAGATATCATATCCTTATCAGTGATATTTGAATCAGGTAAGTTCTTATACCCGTCCCTTACATAACTCTCATCGATATCCAGCAGACTCGAGGTTTCAACCCATCCCGCATGAAAGTCATTTCCGTATTCCTTTTCCAGCTTTTTCAGTTCATCCGGTTCTTCCGTTCCTTCTCCCATAAAGATAGAACCCATGGGTGATATCGCACACACACCGTACTTTTTATTGATACGCTTTACTGCTTTTTTCACCGCAATCTGATGATCTGGATCCGCGTGGGAAGCAATGATCACCATATTCTTAAATCCCATAAATCGAAGACTTTCCAAAATCTCGTATCCAACTTCGTAGGTTGTCTTCATGGAAAAATGAATCGAACCGTAAAACTCATTTACAGATGCTGCCGCAATAGGAAATGTAGGAAGGTAAAAACACTCTGCGGGAATGTGCTTTTCAATCTCTTCCATCGCCCCTTTGCTCCAGGCCTCTCCTTCTATAAGATCCGTCGCCAGAGGCAGGCACCACCCGTGTTCTTCGATGGGTGCCATCACTACAAACACTATACTGTTTTCTTTGTCAACCTCTTTAATCTCTTTCCATGTCATCAGGCTTAAATCTCTCATATCTATCCTCCTTATTCTTAATTCGGACAAATAATAGACCCGGCCTCAAGGGCCAGGTCAAGAGAATTTAGCACGACTGAAGAATGCTCTGCAATGTACAATTTCAGTTTTCTTTCTTCCATTCATTTTTCAATACAGAATATACTCTCCTCCCCTCAAAATGATCCTTTCTCCAAAAAAAGTCACGAAACACTCCTTCATAAATAAGTCCGCACTTTTCAATAACTCTACGTGACGCTTCATTTTCCGTACGACAATCAATCTCAATTCGATTGAAATTTATCTTGTCAAATCCAAATGCAATGACCGCCTTTGTCATCTCTGTAGCATATCCTTTACCATGAAATGACGGTCCGATAACATACTCGATCTCACCATGCTGATTTTCAGTATCTACGGAAAAATATGCAATTTGTCCAATACACTCCTTAGATTTTTTTTCAATCACAGCCCACCTATAATAATCATCTCTTGAATACGAAACAACATACTTTTTTTCAAATAATTCTCTTACTGCTTCAGGAGTTTCATAGCTTGGCTCACCATAATCCCACTGTGTCTGCTCATCAGCAATCCAGTTCCGAATCATAGAATCTATATCTGAATATTCAAATCGTCGAAGAATTAATCGTTCGGTTTCAATTGTTTTTGTTCCTAAATGTGTAAGCATTTTTCATATCCTTATCATATTTTATCTCTTGTGCATTTAACTGTAATATAAATCTGCCAGCCACTCATATTTTCCATTCAGTCCATTCTATGTGGTTGTATTTCATTACATCGTCAGCCCTTTTCATACCGATTTTCTCATAAACCGGAATCTAGTTTTCTACTTAGAATTCTCATTTATTATTCTTTCCGCGTTTTCTTTAAGCCATTTATATGGGCTCCTCCAAACAATAATATTCCGAGATAAAAGGCTATGCCTTCATCCAGACAAATTAGAAGTTGTAAAGCTACTATAAATCCTCCACATCAATAACCTTTATGCCATTCTTCTTCAATCAAACATTTATTAAATGTAGTCAAAACAGGCAAATCATCGCCATCGCACTCTCTCACTTTCATCGTCTTTATCCTCCCCTGCCTAAACAACGCAGAAATAATTCTCATGAAACAAATTCTGCCCCAAGCTTTTTTAGTCGCTTAAAATATTTATCCCGTTTTCTTACAAAAGTAGTTCCAATTGCATTGTTATTCAGTACGACCTTAAAGCCCAAATCACAAGCACTAATGGCTGTCAATGAGACACAGCCTCCCCCATCCACGCCTACGAGTTCTATCAAATCAATTCCATTTTCCTTTATGAATGTGGTAAGTTTAGGATTTGAAAATGCATCTCCTTTATACTTAGTAAAACAATATTTACTATTTACATGTAGTCCTTTGACCAGTTCTGCTTGTAGTGTACCCTCATAACATTGAAATGGTGCAAACTTATTCCATATATTATTCCTCATAAGGTTTGAAATGTAAATAATAACGCTATCGGCGTTTTCATCAATAACTTTATTGACTCTCGCAACCATATCCCCCGGATACTTAAATATATTGGCATGGTTTTCTCCCACGATAAACTCCTGCATATCAATTACCAGCAATGCTTTCTTCATTTATGAAAACTCTCCTACAAATCCGATTTTAATGAGCCATTGCTTGTTCTATAGCCCATCTTTGCATCTCTAAATACATCTTATTTTCAATATCTTCAAATTTAACAAATTTAAAAACATGGTCAGGTTCAACTGGTTCTTTTACTTTATCCAATAATTTGCCAACATAATATGACTGAATTGGGTGAAAATAACCTATCGTTGGATGAAGCATGTAGGTTTCTGCAGAACCAACTTTTTCACCGATTTCAACCTCATATCCAGACTCTTCTAAACACTCGCGTTTAATGCATCGAAAATCTGTTTCATTGGTATCCAAGCCGCCCCCTAATAAGAAATAACCTTTTGGAGTTTCTACGACACCAACTTCATTTCCTTTAACCGGAATAATATAAGCGCCTATTCTGTCTTTATATTCTTTATCTTCTTTTGTACCAAAAATCTTATGCATAATGACCTCTACAATTCTATATTTGTCTGCTTTACTGCTTATTATGTATACGCTTATAATCACCAACGTTTCATATTCTTTTCATACTTAGTGACGTAAGCAGTTTTCAACTCCTCTTCTGTTATCCCATAGCAAAGGAGAATATCATTGTAATACATGAGAACATCTGCCATTTCTTCTATAAGATGTTCACGCAACGCAGAGTCCTGGCAAGCTTTTTCCCCACCGTTCTTTTTAACGATATCAATTACCTCGCCAATTTCCCCTATCATCCAAAGCAACTGATCTTGTCCGCGGTCAGGACCGATTGGTTTCCATATGCTTTTATACTTTTCCTGAAGTGTTTTCTGCATCTCCAGCATTTCATTAATATTGAAATTACTCATTATTAACCCTCAAAATTATTCTCTTATGCTGATAATTTTCTATACTATAAAAATCAAACCTCTTGCTACATTTATCTGTAAGTTACCGTTCCAACTACATTATATCAATGGCTCCGAATCTACGTATTCATCATCCGTAGCTTTTACAACAAAAGAAGGAGTAACAGTCATTCCTTTTACAGCCATATCATATATTTTTGTGGTAAATCCATGTTTTTTGATGAATTTCTTGAATATTCTTCTATCTTTTTTTATATCATCATAATCCTCTAGTCTGTCAAAATCATTCATTGTTTCATAGAAGGATACACTATTCTCAAGAACTTCTTCATCCCAATAATCATCTAAATATCCTCCCCAGACAGAAACAATATTCATAAACTCATGGATATTTCTTGCAACGATTCCGCATTCTCCTTCTGTACCGATATATCCTATAAGCTCATCATTAAGAACCACCCACAGAGCACCTGAACCATCTCTGGCAAATGGTTTGATATTTTCATATGTTGATTCTCCCGGTCCCATCAGTTCGTCAAACCAGGAGTCGTCATCCTCCAGATTCTTTACCCACTTCTCATCATATATCTCAATATCCGCGTTATAAAATGCATCTTTAAGGTCTTCATCGTTATATATTTCCGCCAAATAGTCCCGAACATCCTGAGGCAGATTAGTATGATCATATCTTTCATACCAATCCATTATATACTTTAGCTCTTCATTATTTACTTTAATCGCAATCTCACCATATAGTTTCTGAATATCACTCTTCATAGCTTCGACAACTCTCGTATCATCAGAATTATCGATTTGCATGTCTGACATGTACTTTCTCAGTAAAACATCTCTGACTATAGCATACACAATCGCATCATAGCTGTAATGCTTGAATTTTTTATTAAAAATGTCTTTTCCTTTTTCAACTATCCTAACGATATATTCACTTTCATCCACATCAACAAAAACCCTGCCATCCTGAGGATTCTCAATATTTATATATTCAGATTCTATTTTATCCGCACTTGTATAATTACTATAAAGCTTGTCAATCTTTATACGAACCCAGTCCGTAACAGTATTAATTGCATTAATTTTATAGATGATTCTTGCTTTTTCAAATATATCTGTCAGATCCGTATATTCTTTTGACATAACATCCATATTTCTTACCAGCGGTAGTGCACTATCTGATTGAATAGCGATCGCATAATCAACAAGTTCATAGAACAATTTAATTGTTTCATCCCTTCTATGCATACTCTGCGAAACTAGCGCTATACAATAATAATATCCCGCAATATCAGGTATAAAATCTGTATTTTTAAAAGGATATTTCATATCCTTTAGTGTATCCAGGACAACATCAACTATTGCATCATCTTCAGCGAACACTGCCATTTTCTTAAAATCTGACACCGTACCCGGAACACGAGCATAGGTCGATAACCTTTTAACAAGCTTCCATACAGATTCTTTCACTTCTTCAGAAGCATGTTCCATCAAAGGTAATGTCATCTTCTTATGGATATATTTTTTTAATTCTTCATCATTGGGGATATTTTTCTTCATTTGCTTCTCCATATTCTTTCTTCCTGATAACTCTAATACCATTCTTTTGTTTTCTTTAATGTTACTTTGAGATATTTTAGATTTAATTCTCTAATAATTTTCCTTGCCTGATAATAATGAAATCCCTCTTTTATCATACATGTTCCTTTGGTTGCTTTATCTTTTAAGTCAAGCATAGAGACTGGACTGTGAAACGCCTTCTTTACCTCCATCATTTCTTTCATAGCTTCCCGACAATAGCCTGAAACATACACCTTACACATAGTAGCTAATTCACTATCCATATATTCATCAGAGAGAAAGAGAAGAAATTCTTCAATACTCCCGAAAGCAGGATCATCGATTTCCTCCTCCATTTCGTGATCCCATGCAGTGAATGACATCCCCTCAGAATCTGGAGTATTTTTACACAGCCAAAATGAAAAGTAATCATCCTGACCAAAACAAAACCAACCTTCAGACTTAAATGGTTCATCCTGAGACATTTCAAGTCCCTCATCAATTGGATATATTCTTCCAAATGGCATCTTTATAGACTGAAACAAAGAATAGAAATCTCTCAATTTATCAGGAACTTGAAAACGCTTGGATTCTTCCTCACAACCTTCTTTTATCTTAATATCTTTCTCATATAATTCTTCTAATATTGTAATACATTCTGATAAAGACATTATTACCCTCCATCATAAAAAATTGCATCTATGTTATTCATAACATGATTTTACAACTGCATCGTATTCAAAACGTTCAAAGGTAAAATTACATTCATTAAACCATAATATATGATTCTCATCCTGATATGATTTAAAGCAATAGTTTTTTAGTCTACGATATAGTTCTTCGTTCCAGTTTTGACTTATCCATTCACGCCATGCAGGACTGTCAACTTTTTCTAACGCAATATTATCTCCATACCGTTGCCAATCCTCATCAGTGTATTCTTCTAAGCATAGTATCCCGCTACGTTTTTCTTCATCAAGTGATTCATACTCATGATCAACCATGCCCCTAAAAAAATATTCTCGTAAATTCTACTGAAATTCAAAGTGTCTTACGCATGTATATCACATCATCCATAGGATTATGATAATATGCCTCACACTCTTCAAATCCATGTTATTTATATAATGATATTGTTGCCTTTAAAGGCACGATTATATCAAGAACCATTTCTTTATATCCTGCTATCCTTGCGTGTTTTATTATTTCTTCTACAAGAGAATCCCCGAGATGCATTCCCCTTGTCTCCGGCTTAACATATAAGCGCTTCATCTCACACCGTTCATCTGAATGCCTATGATACGCGACCATCCCCATCACTTTTTCATTCTCGATTGCAACAAGTATCTCTCCTTCCGGTGCTGTATATTTATGAGCCGGATCCTGCAACTCTTCATCTATGTTCTGAAACGACAGATCTCTGCTAAGTCTCCTTGAATATTCTATTATTAAATCTTTAACTTCAGAAAGATAATCCTTTCCATCTACAATCTGCACTCAAATCACCTCGTCAATTTTACTGGAAGTTATTTTCCCCAAGGGGGATTATCTTCCTAGATAACGCTCTATCGTTCATCCCGACAAACATGAATTTATTCAATAACGCTTCTTCTGTTTATATTCACTACTTTATATTCGATTCCCTTTTCATCGAACACAGCTAAAAGTGTTTCTGCATTATTATCCATCTTAAATCTCAATTCCTCTGGATAAAGAGGAATGACTTGATAAAAATTGATTGTCTTACCAGAAGATGTTTTTAGTTGTACTTCTCCTTGACTGTTTTTGCAAAAATCAAGAACCACGCTATTAAATCTCGTGTTGGATGCATAAGGTGTTCCTTCTTCATCAGCTTGCGTAGTATGGCCAAATGAAAGCCATGTATCACACCAGATAGGAAGACGCGCAACATTTTTTAGAGTCTTGATTGGCCAATAATCTTTCATATCTTGACTCTGAAGATTCCAATCTTTCGGAACATATATTACGTACTCAGCGCGTTCAAGATTGTATTTCTTCCACTTATCCGGAATATTCATCTCATAAGCACCTGCCCCCATAGTAACGAGCTTATAGTAAGGATCTTCATCAGTAGGAGGAATAAAGCATACATCCAAATGAATATCAGGAGAAACAATTTCATGAAAGACATTCTCAAAATTTCCAAAAACCTCAGAGATATACGCATCAATTTCATCCAAATCTTTTTCATCGTAAAGATACATAGGCATTAAGCTTTCTGGTTCTTCTTTTTTCTTAAACTTGTCGAATAATCCCATATTATATATTGTCCTTTCGATATTTTTTTTTCAAAGAAAATAATTCTTAATTAACAAGTAAACTTCAAAGTTAAAGTTCTCTACAAACCTCAATTTGACTTAATCAATTATCTTCCGGGATAATTATATTATTATTAATAATCCTCAAAAGCCTTGTAAATGCTTGCTTTCTGGCACACCCACCGTAGCAGGTGTACCATTTTCTGTACCATCTTAGATGGCCTTTAACATTTCCGATACCTTGTCCATTTCTCTAAATTTTTCTTCCTCAGAAATATGCACATATAAATCCATCGTAACACTTATCTTGGAATGCCCTAGTATTGTCTGAAGGGTTTTGGGGGTCATACCTGACTGAACACATCTTGTTGCAAACGTGTGACGTAAATTATGCATTGTAATATGATTTATACCAGTCTTTTTACATACCCAATTTAAAGCAGCATCATAAGAACCATATTTTATAAGTCCATTATCATCAATAAAAACATAATCCTTAAATTCTAACGGAAGAACTTTGAGTTTACTGTTCTGTTCCTTCTGCTTCTTTAAAATGTCAATTGCCACATCAGTCAAAGGAATCGTTCTATTTCCAGCAGCACTTTTGGGAGGACCGATTCTCCATTCTTTTGAAGCATATACATACTTCATTGTACGCTGTACTTTTATAGTCCGATTTTTAAAATCAACATCTTCCCAACGGAGGCCTACCAATTCACCAACTCTGAGACCTGTCTGCATTGTAAAAGTATATTGATTCTCATACTTGTGACCGACCAATGCTTTAAAGAGTTTTTTCTGATCTTCCAAAGATAATGCTTCTCGGACTTTTGCAGGCTTCCCAATCTCAATTTTTAAAGAACGTTTCATCGGATTAGAAATAATAATGTCATTTTCCCTTGCGGCTTCAAACATTCCGTACAAGACAATACGCGTATGTTTTATTGTACCTTGATGGTATCCTCGTTCAGCCATTTTTGATAAGATCATTTGACACTGAATAGGCTTAACATCGGATAACTGCATATCACCAATAATATCTTTAACAGTATTATTGTAATATGAAGTATAAACCTCTAGGGTCCCCGGTCGTGTTGACGTTTTTTTCATTTCTATCCAGGTTGCAAACCATGCGTTACATGTCATATTACCCGGATACATAGGATTACTATGATCATCAAGAAATATACTGTCTGCCAACCACTTCCGCGCTTCTTGTAATTTTTTAAACCGTTTGCTTTGTCTTTTTCCGTTTCGATCGACGTACCTTGCAGAATATAGTCCGGTTTTTTCCTGAATCAGTCCTTTCCCTAACTCATTGCCATTAAGATTTTTTCCCATTAATATCAGCTCCTTTTCATAAAAAGAAGCCCCGATATAGTAAATTTATTATACCAAACCAGGGCTTCAAAATCAGTGTTTTTAATTGTTTTTTTTACAGCGGTGTGTTACAATATTTTTTCAAGGGCAGATGTCTGCCTAACAAATCAGTAATTTGTTGAACAGGTTAGTGATTGATAATTATAAGTTTCGTTCATAAGTATGAAATCTATTAAGGAGTTATTTATGGGAGATCACATTTTTGCATATTTAATGGTAGTCATTGTTGGATTGGCGGGACTGTATGTGTTAACATACGGCATAATCGGATTTTTGCTGTATCATGAGAAGGTTCAGGCAAAAGCAAATAACAAAGGAAAGTATATCCAGAGGGACGCAGATGATATTTCGGAAAAAGTAAGAGATGGTGGGGCACATCCGGGTAAACCTTACGGTAGTGTTCATTATGAGGATTCGGTCTTTACATATGAAAAAAACGGGAAAGCGGTTATGGCAACTGCTGTTAATATTAAGGAGAGCGATAACCAATTTATAAATGATAAGGAAATTTATACAATAAAGGTGTCACCATTTAATCCGCATAAGTGCTATGTTCCTGAACTTCAGCTTTATCATGGTTGCAGCATTCCGGCTAGGATATTCATTTTTGTGATGAGATTGCTACCAAGAGCCGGCGGTCTTATGCTTTTGGGGATCGCCTGGTTTATTTATAATACTTTTATAAACCGATAAATAAAGTAGGAGGCAATATTATGGGACTTTTTGACAAATTTATCAATGCCGCATCAGAAGTGATCAACGGGACTAAAGAAGCCGTTGAGAACATACAGCGTGATATGGAGCAAGATCCAAATAATGCAAGAACAAACGGAAATGACAGATTTGATGCTCCGTCAGAACCTCTTCCGTCAGTTCCGGTACAAGCACGTTTACACTGCAGGAATGTGCAGTTTATGCTCTCAGATGATTTTACCGATCACAATGGGTATTCACATTCTGTTGTTGCTTTAAAATATGATCCCGAGCATCTTGACATATTGGAATATGACGATGAGGGAGAGATTACTGTTTCATTGCTTGAAGGTGTAGGCGATTTTGATGAAATTGCTGAGTGTATTGAAGAATATTTTTCAAGCGGGACAGTATCGGGTGTAGAACAATTTGAAGATTTTTCTGATGAAAAATATCTGTTCAAAGCTAAGATATCCGCATCAGATTATATAATGTATTTTTATGTTTTAAGAAGCGATGCTTCAGATCCTTACGATTATGATATTTTCTTATTGTTTTATCCTATTGATGTACAAAATACCAATTTAGAGAAAAAAGTGATATCTTGTTTTGAAGAAGCTGCCCAAACTTTAACTATTTAGTAAAAAGGGGGAGGGAGTATACCTGTAAAAAAGTCAAATTTGAAATCAGCTACTCCCTTTTTCAAAGCTATCAAAAATCTAAAATCGAATATCTCCACAAGCAGTGAAGCGTAAAGCAATATCCGCTCCGCTGCTTTTTTATATCACCTTGTGCGCAATGCCGAACGAAAAATTCTAATGGTGCACTCAACTTCATGCGCACTGCGAATAGACTTTTTATACGGAAGTGCGCTATAATTTTAGTATGGGGCTGAGTGATCGGCTCGACTAAAATTTCAGAATGGTGGTGATGATATGGCTACGACTTCTATCGCTGACAAGCTGGCGAAGCTCGAAAAGAAGATCGCAAAGCGTGAGAAAGCTATCGCTGACGAGACAAAGGAGCTTGATAAGGATAGAGCAGAATATAACAAGCTCTACATCATGTTCCTGTCCGACAAGTTCAAGCTGAGTGGCAAAGACCTTTTCTCTGTAATTGAGCGTGAGCATGAACAGCTTGAAAAGCTCCGAGAGGGTGAGCAGTCCGATGATGATGCGGACAGTAATTCCTCGGTCACGGACGATGAGGAAAAGCAGGACGATACTGCGGTCAAGCCTTCATATGCATTTCCAAACTGAGTATAATCAAGATTTTTCCAAGGATTGTCTTTAATTCCAAACTTATACAGATATTATTGATACTCTGAACATAATTAAATGGAATAACCATATTTCTGCATTTGATAAGTCCCATACCGGACGCGATATTGGTTACAACATACCAAAACTGTACCGGAGATACTCCTAAAAAAAATAATGCCTAATAGATTGTATGAAATTAGATAAAGAATCCGACGATGAACTATTAAACCTACTCACATCAGATAAGTAAATCAAGTAAAATAGCCAATTTTATAAAAATGAATAAATAATCTTGCAGAAAATCCACCTCCTCGAAAGGTGGATTTTTCCTTTATTTATGCGGGTTCCGAGACTTTTGACAATGAATAATTGTCACACTTTGTATCAGTAGACATAATATTCTTGTTTATGTAAACCATATTTGAAGTCAAAAAAATAAAGCTAAAAGCCCGCAAACCCGCATATCAGGTAACGATTTCTGAAAGAAATCGTTGCTCCGAAGCGAAGCTCAGGATGCGCTACACGCAGTGTAGCAAAGGCTTTGCGAAGCAAAGACTTTCATATCTGCCATTGGCAGATATGGCACAAACACTGAAGATAGTAAAAGAGCGTGTCGGGGTAGACACGCTCTTTTGGAGAAGGTATTATGTTACTTATGGGGAGGTATCCTAGCCACCTAGCCCATTAGGTCTGTATGGTCATGGATGGCTTAATAACTAGCTTTTCAAAAAATCGCTTAGGCGTCTTTAGGTCTAAAAATGCATCTATTTCCGTTTCAATTGTATCAGTAAATTGGCACAATATAATTTGCTTCAAAAAGCTTGTTTTGCTTCTACTTTTAAGTAACATAATAGTAGTTTTTGAATATATCACCAGTCAATAATATCAAAGAATTCTTCTATATCGCTTCACTATTTGATTATATCTATTATTCTATTACTTCGTTCTTCTTTGCTTCTCTTTCCTTCTTAATATTCTTGCTATTCAAACAGATAGTAACTGTATCAATTGCTGCAAGCGATGAAGCCTGAAAGATTATCATACTATTTGCTCTTACTATTCCATATATAAGTCCATATGCAGCTGCAATAGCTATAATAACTGTAACTACACATATTATCTTCTTACTTGTACTAATTGTTTCTTTCTTTGAATTATTCATTGTCATATCCTCCATCGATTTAGTATATATTTCTGCGATTCGTCGTTTTGTTTTATCTTGTGACATATTGCTTTCAGCGATATGCAAGTCTTCCTATGGAAGTCTTGGTTCTGCTTTGCAGAACGCATCCTTGTTTCACTCGGACCACCGATTACTTCGTAATCGGTAGCTTCGATGATTGGATATTACAACAACATTAATCCTATATAGAAAATCTGTTGTGAATGGATACAAAGATGCTGTGAATGAAAAAACCGCCATGAAATAATTCTCATAGCGGTCGTAAAAATCATATATTATATTTTGCCTTGGTAAGGTTTCTTCCAATATAACTTACTATCGCATCATCCCGATAAATCGTTTTTTTCATCATCGTTTATTCATCCACCAAATGGTCTTGCACAATACACCTTGATAATCTTTCCGTTCTTATCAAATTCCATGTAGTAACAGGAGTAATCACCTGCATCATACATTTTTATCCCAGTAATCTGCTCTGTCATCAAGACCGCATATCCAGATCCATCTTCTCTCGTGAAGTATTCTTTAAACGTCTTGTATTTATGTTCGATGACATTAATATCTTTGCCCAAGAAAGCCCAATCATTGATCAATGGATATGATTTATGAGAACTAATCCAGATAGTAATCATATATGCTAATACTATTCCTACGATTATTCCATTTCTTATAATTTTTCCGACTTTTTTCTTTTTCTTTATATTTATAATCATAACTACAATCAGCGTAATCACGGATATTAAAATCACCGCCAACAGAGCATATGCAAATATATATATCATAGCAATCTCCATAGTCGTCTCCTTTTCTTAAACATCGATTATCATTGTCCATCAAGAAAATCAATCGCCCATTCGAGCTCGTAATCCTTACCGTTATCGAAGTTTTCCTCATTAAAGATTTCAAGAGCCGCTTCCTTTGTCAAAGGGATTTTAACATCGAGCGGAGTTCGGCTTTGCCTTGAATAATCAACGTCAATATTTGGGTTTGCTTCTTCGTCCAGCACAAGACCCACGGGGAAATTAACAACTATACCTTTCGGCATAAATATCGAACCGCCCGATTCCTGATTGCAGCCTGCGGGGCAGGACAAGCCAGCAACCGTAACGTTGTCAAGCCTTGACAGATAAAGAACCATTCCGTCTCCCGCAGATGCGCAGCGCATATTGGTAAGCACGAGTACTTCAATATCACTGAATTCGCCGTCTGCCGAAACATATCTGTCGGCAGTTTTAATGTACTCGCCGTTCTTTCTGATTCCGAGCGAATAGGCGTACATTTTTTCTTTTGTAAACAGACTTGCAAAAGCGGTTGCAACCTCGTCATACCCGCCGCCGTTGTTTCTTATGTCAACGACCAGCTTTGTCATTCCCTGATTTTTCAGTTCCCGCAGGTCGTTTCTGAACATTTCCCTTGCGTAATTATGGTTGCCGGTGCAATAGGCAAGATAATCGTGAAACCTGTCGGTTTCTTCAGAAGTGATTTTCATATATCCCGTATTGCCGTTAAGCATTTTATAAGAATATGCCTCGTCTGTGTTATGCCAGAACAGACGTCTTGCCTTCAATGCTCTGGGCATTTCTGAATCAAGCTTATCGAGAGTAAGAGTTTTTTCCTCGTTATCCGAATTGATATAGCTAACCTCAACACTCTCGCCTCCCATACACGCCAGCCAGAACGCTTTATCAATCCTGTCGTTTTCGGATACGGGCTCGGGCATCGGGACGTTCACGCTTTCAATGGCTTGGTCAATCGGAACGCCGTTCCATTTTGTAACAGTGTCTCCGTTTTTTATTTCAAGTCCGTCTTCAACGTCAACGGCTATCGTTGTTCCGTCGTCAAGTGTAATCAGAGACAGTCCGTAGTCGTTGAATTGCTTTATCCTTGTCATCAGGTAATCGTTTCCGTCATAGAAGGATATGCTCATATGTCCGTCATAAAAGCTGTTTGTGAATTCATCAACCGCTTCGTAGTATTTCGTAATATCGCCTGTCTTTTCGGCTTCGTCAATCAGCTTTAAGCCGTCCGTTTTGATTTTTTCGTAATCAGGCTTTTTCCACTCATTCATTATATAGTTTTCTTCAAAATAATCGCACAGTGAAATGTATGCGCTCTTCAAATCCCTGTTCGAGTAATTGACCGACACCGACGAATCGATATTGAAGAAAAGCGAAAGAAGACATACTGCGCCGGTAACCACAGCGCCGATTATTTTTACGGGTTTTTTGCTCTTTTTTATATAAAACAACGGGAGCAGAGCCGTTAGAACAGCCGATGCATAAATGAACCCATATTCCTCCAGCAAGGGCAGAACCGCATCACCGAATGAAAAAACAAAGAAATGAATTATTGCCGCTGCAAGCGGAACAAGGCACAGACATTTCCAGGCTTTTGCTTTTGCGGGGTTGTTTCCGACTTTTTTACTCACAATCAGAAGAATGATAAACCAGATAATAAACGCAAGACAAAAAGTCATTTTAATATTATCCTGCGAATACAATAAATGTTTTAACATTTCACTGTTACCTCTCTATTCTTTGTTCAGGAAAAACTGAAGATAAGGGAATAGCAATCTTTTGCAGATCAAAATCATCTTCAATATGTATAATTACCATCCGACAAACCGGATTTTATCGAGTTCTTTTTCTTATAGAAGAGCCCTACAAATCCCTTTTTGTCTTAGTCTATTATCCTGTAATAAACTTTTACAAGCCATTTCGAAAAAAAACACATCAGTTTCGGAAAACAAATTAATTATAACATAGATTATCATGGTTTCAATGTCACTAGAGTCCAATCGCTCATAAGCGGTGTGATGATTTTAATGTTTCGTGGTTTGACGATAAAGTTAAAATAATAGTCAGTGGAGAAGAACAAGAGGCAACGTGATTGTCACGTTGCCTATAGCTATGAAAAACAATATATAAAAGTAATGCAAGCTAGGTCATTTTCCGAATTTGATACCCTTTTTGCTTAGCACCTCTTTCTGAGCAACCTCATCATCATATTTTAATTTGAGGAACGCATTAAACTCTTCTTCCGTAAACTTCTTCCCTGTATAAGTTTCATCACATGCCCCTAATGGATTGAACAAGGGTTCCTCCATCTCGTGCTCCGCATAAATATTTCCATCTGAATCTATATATACATAGTCACTTCCCATAGCCCAATAATAAATGTTACTCCATACTACTTTTATAGCTTTATCTGTAGATGTATCGGGAGTATTTGCATCTTGCTGTGATACTTTTGACGCAGGTTCCTGCATTTCCGAAACATCCACTTTATCTAAAAAATCTTCGGGTTCATACATTTTATCATCTCCCTGATAGAATAAGTTCCCGTTCGATCCGTGTTTCTTTGCGGCCTCAAGTACTTCCTCCCTTGTGGATACAGGTTCGTAATAATCCATCCATCTTTCCCATTTCGATGTGCCCGGAATATATGAATTATGAGCATTGACACATTTGTAGCCATCTTCGGTAAAATAAACAAAGGTTTCATTGACGAAATCCGGATTGCCGTACTCGAATTTGGCACACCATCCTTCTCCCACTTCGTTGTCGGCAGTACCTTCTTCGGTAAGCAGAATTCCGTATCTTTTCGTATTTTTGAAGTTCTTTCCTTCAAAAAACGCCTTCGGAACCGCCGCCATGTCAAAATCGCCTTCCATCACATCTGTGCCGACTTCGCCTTCTGGAGATTTCACCTCATCATAATGAAAATAGATTCTGTCTTCGTTAAACACCACGGAATCCGAATGATGGTAATGTCCACCCTGACTGTATTCACTATAATAGAGAAGATAATTGTAATCCGAAATCGGATAGGCTTCCTTCATTTTCTGAAATTCTTCCGCAAGGCCAATATTAAAACCAGAAAAATCATCCACATTTAACGGAATCTGCATTCCGAGATAACATTCCGCATATGCAAGTTCTTCTTCATTGGTCACCAGATACATTGTATACTGGTCCGGTACGAGATCTCCACTTAAATATCCACAGCTGAAACTGTTAACATAGGCACCTTCCACAATTTGTTCCTCGGTTTCCGTCAAGGATTTCTCAATGCAATTTGATATTCCTGAATCCGTCACTGTCGCAGAAGGAACCTCCGATGTATCCGAAACATTTCCACCGACCGGATTACCTGTCATATTCTTCGTACATCCGCTCATCAGAAGGACACAAATCAGTCCAAGCACAATTCCTCTTCTTTTCATTTTTTTCGCCCCTTTCGTATTGTAAAACTTCCTACATACAATATACGAATAAGGTGGCTGTTTTTTATTGACCATTTTTGAAATATAGTTTGTAAGTTATATCTTCCGGTTTAATCACACAATTCTTTGAAAATCTAATCTTACCAGTGCTTTACTATTTGGAAGATCCACCTTATCCTGCATAATCAATTTAAAACCAATCGAATTTATTTTTTCACTCAGAACTTCCGATTCCATCTGATAATGTATTTCATCCAATCCATCAAATGCATGAATATATGGCGAGTCTGAAACCCACATTTCCTCATCTGTATTAATCTGAATCACACAGGAAATGTACTCAGGATTGATTTTTTTAATTGCCCTGACAAAAGCATCATATCCAATATATTCTATTAACAAATTTGCAACCAGTAATTGTGACTGAGGCAACTTTTCAGTTTCGCAAACTATATCAAGATGTAAATACTGCAAAATATCAGCAAGATTAGAATAACGCTTTTGGGTTTCCTGAAGATATAACTCGTTTATATCGACTCCATATACTTTTTTGTATTTCTTAATGTCAATGTGTTCCAAACCATTTCCGCCGGCAACACCTAAGATCATTACTGTATCAACAGGATAGTCTTCAAACTGCCTTTTCATTATCTGGTTCATCACCTGTAGTTGCTTAACGCTATCCAAACTCATATGCTTTTCATATGTTTCCAGACTTATTTCTTCCCATGGGTTCTTTTTATTATCTTCAGATCGCAACATTTGAATCGCTTGCTCAAATGAAATAACCTTTGCGTATCGCTTATTCCACATGAATTCATTAAAGTAATGATATGCAGTTTCTTTATCAAAGTATGGATTATCGTAAGTTGAGTTTGTATACTCTGGAACATATATATTAAATCCCTTTTCAAATCCACTTTTAATAGTCGCATCCATACAATAATCAGTTGATACACCTATAACAATAATATCTTTCTCATTCTTGGACAGCAGATACTCAGTTAATCCGGTCATAGGGTGAAAGGCACTGTTTACATTCTTTTCAAAATGCTTTTCTCCATCTCTTGGAGCGAATTCCTCATATATTTCATAGTTCTCAGTAAATTTATCAAGATCGGTCCCTGGCCCATCATCATGCTGGACATATATGACCTCAACATTATTCTCTCTTGCAACAGATATCAACTGTTTGATATTATCCCTTACTATTTCAAACGCAAACAGTCTCTCATCAAAACAGCCCTTTTGTGTATCAACAACTAACAGAATCATGCATTATCTCCTTTGTTCTATTGTGATCATAATATTCCTCTTAGACCTGTTCCGCGCTAAACTTCATAAACTCAGTGTTCTCAACATATTCTGCCTTGAGTTCTCCCAGCTTGGCAAAATGCTCGCTGTTCTTATGAAATTCAATGGCTTCAGCATCCTGCCATACTTCCGTCAAAAGAAGTTCATCCTCAGCCATACCATAAGAATATTCATAACGAAGGCACCCTTCCTCAGCACGGCTCATCTCGTCTATATGTTTCTCTCTTATCGCCTCATAATAGCGGCCTCTGCATCCCTGCTTACACTTGTATCTGACTAACAAAACGAACATATACATTACTCCTTTCTACGTTTAACTTAAAGATAATATCCAAATTAGAATTAATTCTTCCAAATATCTACATTTTCCAAAATACTGCTTTCATATTATTCGACCAATTCTTCGGCAGTTCTATATCTTCCATTTTTATGTTCCAGCAGTCAACCCGACAAATCAGAATTTATCGCTCTGACAAACAGAAATTTTTATATACCTTTGATCACTCACAGTACATACATATAGTCCCCTTTGACAACTTAAACCCATTCTTTTCATAAAACTTTGCTGCTGGGGCATACTCACTTGTATAAAGTACAATTCCTGCAAGTCCGTTATTTTTACTGTAATCTTTAACAGCATTCAATAGTTGCTTACCTATTCCAAGACCCTGTCGTTCAGGAAGCACTGCCATCTCATTAATGTAAATCTCTTTTTTGCTTCCTGAAATCTTACAAAGTGCGAATATGCAACCTAACACCTCTTCATTATCTTCATATACATATCCGACAAACCTTTTCTGTTCAAAAAAATCTTGAAGATAGTCTTTTGCATTTTCTTCCGTCCAGTCTATTCCCCAATGTTCTATTGGGAATGCTTTTGCATAAATCCTACCACATTGTGCTAAATCACTTGCTTTCATAATCCGAATCATATTACTACCTCACCATCAAATTCCGATTCATAGTCTATTATCCCGAAGTTCAAAGTGCATTCTTCGAACAGTTCTTCACACATTCCATGCACAGAATACACTCTGTTCCATTTTTACGTTTTCTTGAATTATCCGTCACATCTACATTCATAGGGCATACCCGCTTGCACTTCCCACAGGATATACATGCAGGCATATCCGTACCATCCGCGGTCGAAGATCAATGTTCCGAATATTTTTGCAACAGCATAATGTATAGTTTTTGAAGCCCTCTATTTTCTTCTGTTATACTTATCCAAAGCTTCCTGCATTTTTGTATTTTCGGCTCTTTCTTTTAGCCTCGTTATAAGCACACTGATGATCATGCTAAGCGCATACGATATGATAAATCCTAACCACGCAGTCATATCTCTTGTGGGAAACCAATTAAATGCCACAATCATAAATACAATTACAATCAGTACCGACACAAAAAAGAGCACATTTCTGATCATCATTGACATATTCATGATCCATATGTCCGTCAGAAAAACCACTTGCGCAAGCGTGATTATTACAGCCAACAAAAGCAATTCCATCAATATCGGCATTGACATTCCGGCATTTCCCATGGAAAAAAGAGTTGCATAATCTTTCGTTCTTTCACCTATTACGATACTCATTACGGCAAAGACCAACACGATGACTCCATATGTCGCAAATGCCTGCCTTACATAATAAAATACAGTTTTCTTTTCTTCCATCATTTAAGCCCCAACTTTCTTCGAAGTTCGTCAGAATACATGCGTGATACGACTATCTGTTCGTCATTCCTTAATGTTATCCTGATTTTTCTGTTTATGTCAGATTTTAAACTTTTGATCATACTGATGTTCACAATGCTCTGCTTGCTGATCCTGAAGAAATCTCGTTCAAGAAGTTCCTGCTCTATCTCATACAGTTTAAGATCCGATTCATAAGTTTCATCCGAGGTGTACACAAATGTCTTTCTCTCAACAGCCTCTATATATAGAATTTTCTCCACATCCAGCAGATAGGTTTCATCATTTTTGCGTACACCGATCTGCATGTTCACCATGCGCATCATTGCAACAAGTCTTTCGACATCGCTATCCAGTTTATTTGCCCGGATCACGACTTCCGTATCCGGATATTTCTCGTCAATATCGATTTCGATCTTCATTTATTCCAGTCCTTTTTTTCTGAATGTGATAAAGAATAAAGCCATCATCAGCATTGCGTTTATTGCCAGAATACAGATATTGTCTGTCTTTATCCCGGCAAATGACATATCATCCATGATTTTCTTAAACTGCTGAGTATAAGCAAACCTGGCTACTTTTTCTATATTTTCGTTGAACATTGCAAGCATGGGAGAAAAAGCAAATATGAGCATCACCGGCATTACAATAGAAGTAGCGGTCATCTGGTTCTTTGAAAAAACACCTATACATGCTCCCGCCAGAATCGAAATAGCAAATCCAGCAGCCATCACCAGCAGATAAAACGGTATGTCTTCTTTCTTTAGGCCGGTTGCCATCACACCGGCTCCGAGCATACAAATAAACCATACATAAAAGCCGACTCCGATGAGATACTGCCATGGCTTAACATTTGCCATTATCAGTACTCTTAAGGTGTTCTTTTCCTTTTCCTCGGATATGATTGATGCTACCGATGTCAAAGGTGCCATACCTATATACATTACAGAAAACAGCTTTGTGAAAAACAGTTCCGGCATTCCATCGATCTTAATAGCATTTTCCATGATAAGTGTCATGATTGGGAAGAGAATAAACTGTATCAAAACCGTTTTGTTCTTAAGAGTATCCTTAAGCTGCTTTTTTAGAATTATCAAACTGTTGCACATATTTCATCTTCCTCTAATTTTCTTCCCGTCAATTCCAAAAAGACTGTTTCAAGATTTGGTTCTGACGAATGGATCGTTTCAATGCTCCCATCTGACAAAAAGCGGCTAATCCTTTCAGCAGCTCCTCTTTCATGAGGGATTACAACATCCTCACCGGATGATAAGTGCATTTTTATCGTTTTCTGATGATTATACTTTCTGCATATTTCCTCGGGCGCTCCATTTTCAACGATCACTCCTTCATTAAGCAATGCAACCCTGTCGCATAGCTTATAGGCTTCTTCCATGTTATGAGTAGTAAGGAAGATCGTGCAGCCTTCTTTTTTCTTTTCAAGTATGATCTTATGAATCTGACGCATGGTCTGTGGATCCAGCCCGCTTGTCGGCTCGTCTAAGAAGATCAACTTCGGAGAATGCATGAACACTCTCGCAAGAGAAAGTCTGGCTCTCATGCCTTTGGAAAGAGTCGATGCTGATTTGCCTCCCACATCCTTTAACCCGACCTGTTGAAGAGTACTTTTTATTATGTCTGTAGGAACTCCGTATATATCAGCGAAAATCTTCAAGTTATCAATACAGGATAGTCTTTCATATACTCCGAACTGATCCATCATGATCCCTATACTTTTTTTATCCTCTCCTGACATAGAGGAAATATCTTTATCGAAGACAGTCACCAAGCCCTTGTCAAATGAAAGCTGTCCTGTCAGGATCCTGATGAGTGTGGTTTTACCTGCTCCGGATGGTCCAAGGAGCCCAAATATTTCTCCGTCTCCTATCTCAAAATCTATTCCCGACAGAACCGTCTTTCCTGAAAAACTTTTGTAAACATCATTACAACGTATCATTCCCGACCTCCTTTATAAATCTTGGGCACAAGATACCAAGGAAATCGGGAATGTTCAATAGCTCATTACGCAAGATGCCATATACAGTACATAAGATGCACATTTCGCAAATACTGCACCCGCTATACTACATTCAAACCCTGAAACTGATATTCATATCCCATTGCCGTCGCAACTACCCGAGCTTTTTCATCACCCATAAGCATGCCTAACAAGGCAATTGCAACATGAGGCGCTGTTTGGGGGCAAAAACTTGTTATCACGTTTATATCTATCACAACACTCTGATCAGGTATCACTTCTGCTCCAAACTCTGCAAGTTGCTTCTGCCTTTTTCCATCTCCAAGATGATATGTTGTGGCTTTTCTTCCCTTAAGTATTCCACTTGCACCAACCGGAAGCGCCCCAACACAGACAGAAGCTATATATTTATGAGAATAATTGAATTCTCGTATAAGATTTAAAAACCGTTTATCATAAGCATCCTCATAGAACCCAAATTCTTCAAATCCACCGGGAATTGCGAGTGCGTCATATTCGGATACATCTATTTCATCATAGATTTTATCAACCAAAACAGGTATTCCGAATGCTGATACTACAGTCTTAGAGAAGCCGGCTGTAACAACTTCGACCGACATACCATAATCATTTCTCGCCCATCCCATAACATCAACAAATGGTGCGAACTCCATAGTTTCAAATCCCTTACAGCAAAACAACAACACTTTCATATACTTTTCTCCATAACGTCAAAGCACAGGTAATCCCCGTTTTCAGTTTCAATCATATTATACTCTGTCGGTTCATATCCACGCTTTATATAAATCTTTTTTGCTGGAAATGATGCATCAAGAACTACAGTTTTGTTTGTTTTACTAATCATTTTCTCTGCATAATCCATTAATAATCTGCCGTAACCCTTATGCTGATACTCAGGAAGTACAAACAAACGGCAGATCTCATTATTGGAGATGGTAACAGTTCCTACACAAACATCATCCGCTTCAAGAAGATACACCTTCCCAGCTGCTATATCATTCAATATTCTATCATCAGCGTGATGATTGCAAAAAAACCGCACTGCTCCTTCTGGATAGTATTTAGGATACACCAGTTTTATTGTAGTCTGTGTTATATCCTTTACCGTCTCAAAATCATTTTCTTTTGCCATAAAAATACGTGTATCCATATTTATCTCCTAAAAAAATATTATCTGCTTCATTCCACGGACAAACACTTTGATTCCAAGCAACATTTCGTACCTCGTACCATGAGATAATAATATAATATCTTCTACTTTGCTCCTCTTAAACAATCGATTGACTTACTAAACAGCGGATTCATCTTAAGCATTGGCATTCCTAACTTATCACAGACCTTATCTACCAATCCTTCTATAGCTCCTCCATCATCCAGTTCTGTAACTGTCTTTTTTAGCATTTTTATCAGTTCCTTTGCCTCAGTGATTTTCTGCTGCATCTCAGCCTTACTATATATATGATCCCATGCTGGATAATAGGTTTCTACTCCTTCAATCACTTCAAGTATATCCAGTGTTTTTTTCATTTCCTGCTCATCTATAAATATCGGAATATCTCCCTTAACAGGAACCGAATCTCCAATAAACATATTATCATCAATTAGATAGGAAACCTCATCACATGAATGTCCGGCAGTTCTTATAACCCGAACCTTAATTCCATCCTCTAGTTCAATCACATCTCCATCTTTAACTACGACATCAACCTTTGATGATCTACCTGCCAGCTTATAGAAGTTAGGAATAGGTCTTTCCTTAAACTCAAGATCAATGTCCTCAATCCATCTTTTTTCACCTTCACTGGCATATATCTTGCAGCCTGTATTCTCTTGAAACCATGCTGCAGAACCAATATGATCCGGATGTGCATGTGTAAGGAAAATACCCTTTATCTCTGATATATCTCTTCCGATGGAGTCCACGTAATCCTTAATCTGTTTTTCACATCCAAACACTCCTGAATCTATGAGATAAAGTGATTCTGCTTCAATTATATAAACATACACAAAGCGTGTGATCTGCTCCGTCACATTAAAATCTATTTTTATCTGGTGTATCTTCATATCCGATTCCTCGCTAGATCAATTCCTTATATATAGCTCACTAACAGAAAACAAAACGGCCTTTCCTGCTATTTTTACCCTCTCACCTAAAACCTTTATTTTTAATTCTCCACCTCGTTCTGATGCTTGATAACAGTTCAGTTCTTTCTTTCCAAGCTTTTCGCTCCAATAAGGAGCAATCATGCAATGACTACTTCCTGTAACAGGATCCTCTGAAATAGCTAGCTTAGGCACAAAAACGCGGGATACAGAATCATATTCTCGACCAGGTGATGTCACTGCAATAGTAAGCCCCTCAAGAAGTTTCATCTTTTCAATATCAGGCGAAAGATTTTTTACCTGGTCTTCTGTCTCAAGTACCATTAATAAATCTCTGTCGAGATATGCTTCTATTGGTTTTACTCCGAGTGCATCTTCCATCTCATTTGTCACAGGTACAGGTTGACAATTATATGCCGGCATATCCATAACATACTCATCTTTTTCTCTTGTAACAATCAGTTTTCCTACTTGTGTCACAAAGGAAATCTCATTTTTTTCTTTTTCATAGAAATTAAAAAGTACAAATGATGCACCCAGTGTTGCATGTCCACAGAAGTCTATCTCTCCTCCCGGAGTAAACCAACGCAGGTGATAATTATCGCCTTCTTTTACTGTAAACGCTGTTTCAGAAAAGTTATTTTCCTTTGCAATATTCTGCATTAATTCATCAGATATCCATTCATTCATCACGCATACTGCAGCCTGATTTCCATGAAATAACGTATCAGTAAACGCGTCAACTATGTACTGTTTCATTTGTGTTCCTCCAATCTTAATATCCCATCGCATACTTTATCACTTCAGTGTTGTCATCACCAACCATCCATCTTAGTAACTGGAAAGCCACATCCGGTGCAGTCTCCGGACAGAAGCTGGTCATTACATTTTCATCTATTACGATTCTCTCATCACGCTGTACATTCACCCCAAACTCAGCTAACTGATCCTGACGATGTCCGTTCCTGAAATGATAAGTTGTGCCGCGTCTTCCTGTAAGAACCCCACTGGCTCCGATTGGAAGAGCTCCGACACATATCGATGCTATATACTTACCACATCTGTTAAACCCCCTAATAAGTTCCAGTAATTTTTCATCATATGCTTCTTCATAGAATCCATATTCTTCGAAACAACCCGGAATCGCCAGTGCATCATAATCATCAACGTTAATGCTATCCAGCACCACATCTACTTTTATAGGAACATTAAATGCTGAATTACCCTCTCCGTGTATCCACCCGTAACAACTTCAACATCAAGATTATAATCAGTTATCTCAAACTCTTCCTCATTGTATTCTAATTTCATTGGCAGCTCCTCCCATAACTTTGTTCTAGATGTATTTTCTTTTAATGCCCTTTACTATTTCTTTATCCGGATCTGGATAGATCACAAAACCATCTTCCTCACCTTTTTCAGGACGAATAGGAAATGCCAGCTGCTCTAAATCTACAACAAACTGAGCATTAACTCCTGGCTTATTTCCTCTGGCATCAAGTCTTATCCATTTATCATATTATTTGATATATACTCCATTCAAACCATGGTAGATAAGCACCGGAGCAATTTCATCATCAAGTATAAGTTTTTGATAACAGAAGCCTGCAGGAATTGACTTTGCACGAAGAAGCGCCGCCAAAAGATGTGACTTAGCAAAACATATACCATGTCCCGCTTCAAATACTTCCCCAGCACTGCAGGTCACTTCATCTTCACCGGCATCTGCAGAGTGTGATATGTTATCCCTTACATACTCATACGCTTTCCTTATATAATCAGTCTCATTTTCTGAAGATTGGATATATATCTCTATATTTAGCATAATCTTTTGATGTATTTCCAAAATCAAAAGATTTTCCATTATCAATACCGGAAATCTTCATATAATCTGTCCTCCTCTTCAGTTTCTATAAGTTCTCTGCAATGCCTACTGCCACTTCAAATGTCTTTTTTTGTATATTATATTCTTTTTCATTTCCCAGAGATGCCATATCCCATGAGTCTCCTTCAAGAAGATCTGCGCCAAAGAAAAATGGATATAACTCATAGCCGTAGTAGTTACACATAGCTTGTAGACCGGACACCTCCATCTCAACCGTAATACAACCATCCTGACGTCTGGCCTCTGCCTTATCAACCGTCTCCATATATATTGCATCGGTTGTCCAGTTCTTCCCCATCACATATGGATATTTTAGCTTATCAAAGATTTTGGCAAGTTTATCAGCATTCTTTATATCAACATAATCAGATGCTTCCATGTAATGATATGACAAACCTTCATCTCGATATGATGCTGTTGGGACGATCAAATTACCCTTACAACTTTCTGAATCTAAGATTCCACTGGAACCGTATATAATAAATTTACTTGCGCCCCCTATATAATGGACTTCATGCATTACAGCAGCTGCAGATGGTGCACCAATCGGGCTCATATAAAACAAAACACTTATATCATCCAATTTTAAAAGATATATATCTATATTACCGTTCGCCGTGCTTGAGTAACCGACCGACTCATACTTATATTTTTCTAAAACCATATCTCTGACATGCTGAGAAAATGTAACTATACATATATCTGATATCATCTTCGGGTTCTTAAAAATCTGTCCCGGATCTATCAATGCCTTAGACTTGTTATCAAAAGAATTAATAATACTCATACTTACATTCCTCCTTATGAAAAAAGACCACCTATCCGAGACGATAGGTGGTCTATAATAGCTAATACTATAATATTCTGACAATCCACTCACGCTTTAAATCCCGGAAACTCACATACAAAATTAAGACCATTCATTAGTCTGACGTTTGATGGTCTTAGTACGGCGTATGCATTTGCGAGATTGAACTTACGCATGAATAAACTCCCTTTAATATCGTTAACTTGTTTATGAATTATAATGTGTTTAGGATACTCTGCATATCCTTATCTGTCAACACTTAATCTATTTTTCTTTTATCGGATGCCTGATTACAGTCTTTAACTTCTCCGGTGCAACCTTCCTTGCATCACTTAGATATATTTCATGATGTAGTCTGTCTTCTGTTATATCCAGTACATAGCCTTTCTGCTCTATAAACTCATGCATCATCGCAACAGTAGCCGGTTCATCATCATAGGAACCTATATGCATGCACTGAACTGACAGGCCTTCCTCAATGGTAAGAAACTCAACCTTGGAAAAATCCATCTTCTTCTTTGTGATTGCTTCATCTACAGCCCATTTAAAGTCTTCCTCAGTTACAAAATCAGGAAGTCTTATCACTGATATCCAATGGAAATCCTCTTTGTGCGAATAGTCGATCACACCTGTCAATACATCAGGATTCGGCTCTGCTGAATTATCACCCTGCCACCAGAATCCCTCCAGTGGCGGAACCACATAATCAAAATAACCTTCAATCCGATGGTCACCCTTCTTGCTCATCTTGATAGTGAAGGCGATTCCATACAGAAGCCCGATTGCCTTCTTATAATCGCCATCCTCTTCATTCGGATCACCGCTTCCGCGAACTGCTATATAGTTCATCTTAGGAACTGTAACAATCTCAGGCCTCGCTTTAGGCATATAAAATTCTTTATACTCTTTTTTAAAATCAAATGCCATTTCAATCTACCTCTCCGCATCCTTCTCTTCGAATGGTTTATTCCATGAACCGATCTCAATAAGGTTTCCTTCAGGATCAGCAATATAACATGTTCTCTGTCCCCATGGCTCAAGTTCTGGTTCCAGTACCGGTTCTGCACCATTTTGTACTGCTTTTTTAAATGCCTCATCCACTTCCTCAAAAGTATCAACATAGAGAGCAATCTCAAAATGTCCATTCAGTCCTTTAATATATTCATATTTACGGCTCGTCATATCCTCAAAGTCTTTTCGGCCATATAGAAGAAATAAAGTCCCGTCTTTAACAAGATATACATTTGATGAATCCTCTTCTTCCTTTATCTCAAAACCAAGTACATCTCTGTAAAACCGGATCATCTCACCCATATTTTCAACAAGCAGTCCAAATCCATCTAATCGCATTATATTTTACCCCTTTCTTTTTTATATAATCTTAGCACCCCAATCCCGACAACTGTATGTCATGTTTATTATATTATATTATATTATTTTATTTTTCACCTTGACAAATGCAGTATACTGCATATATACTACGTCCAAACATATTTGTGCAGTATACTGCATATTCTGATCAGGAGGATATACCATGGATAAATATAATACACCTGTATTTACTTCTCTCGTTGAAATTTCCAGACTCGCCAATACTCTTCAGAGCGTTATGGATATGGGAATGGAGGATATCACTTCAAGACAGTGGCTTCCTCTTATGATACTTGGAAGATGTGAAGAAGCGCCTAATCTTAATCAGCTTGCTGAGAAATGCGGCATCACACGACAGAGCACAAAGCAGCTTGTAGATAAGCTTGTTGAAAAAGGATATGTAACTCTCGAAAAATCCGATGCTGACAAAAGAAACATGATAATCGTTATTACAGATAAGGGCCGTAGATGGGGTGCCGAAAACCTGGATAAAAATATGAGATTTGTTTCTGAACTCTATGCCGACATATCCGAAAGAGATATAAAGACATTTGCAAAAGTTCAGCAGAAACTGCTGAATAAACTTTATGTTATGAAGGAGGAATTAAGTAATGACACTAACCGTGAATAGAGTATTTCGCCTGCTTCTCTTTGTACTTATAACTATTCTTTTAACTACTCCACTCCGCATATTTGTGGAAGCTGTTATAGAAGGTAAAGAAGGGGCACCTGCTTTTGTCACAGTTCCATTTATTATATACGGAATCTGCGCAGAGCTTGTGGTGGGACTCGGCTATCTGGTAATTGGATATAAACTTCCGATAAAGAATACGGTTCTTCGCGGCTTCGCCTATATAATGCTGATTCTCATCAGCAGTTATATTCCCAATATTCTGGCTATGCTGGGTGGTGACGGAAAGATAATCGAAGAGTCCCTCTCCATGGGAATCCTCGTTGTTGATGTCATCTCCTATTCTCTGAAGGGCCTCGTTCTCGGACTTCTTATGAAGAATTATGATGTGAAAAATCCTGATGAGATCGAGCATATTACAAATACAAGATTTATAATATGCTCAATCATATATGGAGTGCTTTTTGCCGCACTTAACTTCCTGACAGATATAGCAGCCGGTGCTGTTAACAGTTCCTGGAGACTTTGCAGTATTCTGGGTGTATCCACTGAACGTGAAACCTTGTTCTATATAGTATTTACCATATTCATGTTTATGGCCGGTGTTCTGCTTCCATTATGGAATCGCTGTTGTCTTCCAAAGAAGGCCTCAATATCTGCATCCATAATCTTTGCACTGGAAATATCACTTTTCGTCTGGCTGCCAAATGTACTCATAATGGCATTCTTCGGAACACCATTCATGCTGACTATTGCGTATGGCATAGCTTACGTATTTATGATCATAATATGTGTACTTGTTTACAGAAAGATTTCAGATGCTTTTTACAACATTCCCAAACGCACAACGATCGGTAAGAAATGTGAAGATGACTTTATCGCTTAATTCGGGAAGCCTGTATATCATATTTCTTTCCCTTAATAGAACGTTATTATGAAATATATTTCTTATACTTTTCTATACTCCTCATACACTTCACCCTCCATTGGTGCTAACTTTTACCTTATATACATTCTGCATCCACTCAATACGCCTCTTCATACACTCATTAAAAATCGAACTTCCTGTTGCCGCTTCAAATCCGTGGCACGTTCCATGGACGCTATAATACTCAGTTTCTACTCCCTCAGAAATGAGAGTCCTGGCAAAGGCGATTCCTTCATCGTGAAGGCAGTCAAATTCAGCCACTTCCACATATGTTTTTGGAAAGAAATCCAGATGGTCAATCTCGGATATCGATGAATACCTTGCATGAGACGAATCAATTCCTTTCAAGTACATATCCCAAAACCGTTTATTGCACTTTGAATCCCATATAGGAGTATCTGTATACTTCATCATTGATTCAGTGATCATTCTTTTATCCAGGACAGGATAAATAAGCATATTACCCTGGGGAATTAGCTGATTTCTGTCCTTAAGCATCACTGTCACAGCTGCAGCAATGTTTCCGCCTGCACTATCCCCTACAAATATGATTCCATCTTTGTTTATCCCAAGGCTTTCTGAATTTTCCAAAACCCAAAGATATGTGTTATAGCAATCCTCTATGGCAACAGGATACTGATACTTGGGCAGTAATCTATAATCCGGCATGATCACCTTACAGTTTATTTCGTTGCAATAACGTTTTGCCACCCTATAATGAGCATCAGATGCGCTCATCAGAAACCCACCACCATGAAAGAAAACAATGCAAGGCAAATCCCTACCACATTCCTTGGGTTCAATTATTAACGTATTAATTTTCTCGCCGTCATATCCCGGAGTAGATACTCTTCTCACAGATATACATTTGTCTGATCTACATTTTCTCAGCCTATACCCCATATTGATCAACGGGTATAACCTGCCTACCACTGACCCGCTATATATTGATATGCTCTTTAGTTCTTTGTCTATTGGATATTTCATATAATCAGTTTCTTAACCCTTTCAGCATAATATATTCCGATTTTTCCTACAATAACTCACTTCTTTTTCTTAGGCGCAGGTAGTTCTTCATACATCACTTCTAACAGATTGCGAAGAAACTCTTTGTTCTCAACATTATCGACAAGGAGCATCTCCTTCGCTCCCTCGTATGGCAGTTCTAGACTGGCTTCCGGCATCATTCTCACAGCAGACTTTACAGGCTTCACAAGAAAGCGGTCATCATAAATGCCACCGACAACTTTCCCACGATAATAGATGATGTATTCTCCCATCATCGCCCTGTAAGTTATATCATTCAGCTCTGAAAGCTGTTCTAATATGAAATCCAAATAATCTTTGCTCGATGCCATTTTTACATTCCCCTTATTTTATTTTGCTTGAATATTACGCTTTACCTACTATCTCAAATCCATTTTTCTCATATAAACTAATAGCTCTTTTATTCCATGCGGCCACACGCAGTATTATCCGCTTACTGTTTATATTTTCCAGTGCCCATAAAAGAATCTGCCTTCCATATCCCCTTCCCTGATACTTAGAATTCACGATAAGATCATCTATTTCTTCACCTTTCAGCGCGACACTTCCGATAATATCATTTCCATTTATCAGTATATAAACATCTTTCAATCCGGAATCGAAGAATGAATCATTTTTCCTAATTCAGCAAAACTCTCAGTGGTAAAGCGAAACAGTTCACTTTTAAGATTTCCATTGTATTTTACCAATTCCATAATTATCTAACCTGTATATATTTTTTCTCAGTTCTTTTCCGATTTTCCTGATTAATTCTCACCTGTGAATTCATACACTATGCCTTCATCCAGACAAATTTGAATTTAATGCTTATCGTTTCTTTTTAGCCTTATTTTCCCAGTCATATGTTCTACAACAAGTTTGTAAACTGTTGTTCGAGGCATGACAGCCTTATTGAATGGAAAATGCTCCATGTGATAATGCTTCATTAAAATACACAAGGCATTATACTTTTCTTCATCAGGTATCATCTCGATATGTCCATGCCCAATCACACTTTGATATTCCATTGTGCAGCTTCCACGTTCAATTTCCGATACCAAAGTATGTTCACAATCCATTTCAAAACTTGCCCGATTATCTTTTGCAATTAGTTTGAGTTTTGTTCCCTCTGATGCTCCATGGAAATATAGTTCTAAATTATTATCCTCTGTAATATTGATTCCAAAGTTAAGTGGCAGTATATATGGATAATCCTCATCATTCAAAGCAAGTCTGCACACATCACATTTCTCAATTATTGCAATTATGTCTGAGAACTTTGTAACCTCTCTATCATTGCGTCGCATTGTTTTTCCTCCATAAACCCCGATCTGTCATCGTCTATAAAACTGGAATAAACATTTACAAGCTACTATTGTTTTACTATACCATATAACTCCACAAATCCTCCATAATTAAATAATAAAGCTGCCGCGAATGGAAAAACCGCCATGAACTAATTCTCATAGCGGTCGTAAAAAATCATTTATAATTTATTAGCTTTGGTAAGGTTTCTTCACGATCTTTCTTCATCGCCTGATACATCTTATCCCCGGCCATATGCTATTCCTTTCGATTTAATTGCAGTTGATATCGGGATCAGTGTCACAATATAAGCATATCTGCAAGAAATCGTTTCTATCCCACTCTTCACGCTTAAAGATTATTCCAAGTTACAGAATCAGTTTTTTTCTCATCGTATATGTATTACCGGACTGTTCAATAATTTCAAAGCCGGCCTTTAAATATAATCGTAACGGTCCGGTAAAAGCCATTTCTATATTCTCTCCATCCTTTACAGGATATGCTTCAACATATTTGTATCCTTCGGTCTTTGCATCATCACAGATTCTGTGTAAAAACTGCGTTGCAATTCCCTTACCGCGGTATTCCGGAGATATTTCAAAACATACTATTGCTTTGACTTCGCCAGGAACAATGCTATGTGAGTATTCCTGATCTTCAGGCAAGGTATGAAGATCAAATTCACCGGTTCTAAAGTAGCTCAGCCTGTCATTCGTATTACACCAACCGATTGCTATTCCGTTATCATATGCCAAATATCCCTTGATTTCGCCTGCCTGCACCATTCTTTCAGCTGATTCCCTAAGTGCTCTTATCCAGCCTTCCAGTCCGTTGCCATAATCCTCCGCCCTCTGATACAATTCCTTTTTCATTCTTTCTTTACTCAGATTGAATGCATTGCAATAACACGGATAGAATGGCGATCCGTCTGAAAATGCCCTATTATCAAAGAAATCAAAATAATCCTCCGCCAAATCAGGAGTCAAACTCTTTATTTCATATTCCATTTTCTATTTCTCCTCGTAAGACAAACTGAAATTTATTGTTTATTTCCCTGTAGGATCATTGACAGTGGATACCCCCTATGATCTATTGAGGAAAACCCACCGCTGATATCATGATCAAACTCCTTTAGCCCGGTGATGACAATTCCGTTATTACACATTCCGGATATTATTTCTGACAATGAATGAGTAAAATCGGTAAAAGTCTTAGAATGATAGTTCTTCAGCGTCATATAATACATGCCGCTATTCCCGGTCCATTCATGTTCAAAGTAAGAAAAATGACATTCCATCTTATGCTCAGGATCAAACTCAGCATCGCCTTCCGTAGCTAGCATATTCGTGCAGGGATGCTGTTCATTAAGCACGATCACTGCTCCGGGTTTCATGCATTTTGCCACGATTTCAAAAAAGCGATTCAGATTTTCAAACCAGCATAGTGCTCCGATAGTGATGATCACAATATCAAACTGTTCTCTGAAACGATCATCAATATCATAAACATTCACAGCTTCAAATATACAAGGCAAGTTCAATTCTTTTGCTTTTTCATTTGCAAAAGCCACTTGGTTTTCAGCAATGTCAAATCCAACACCCTTTGAGGCATTTCCGCTTTTTACCAAAGAAAGCAGTTCTCGACCGTTGTTACAACAAAACTGACCGATCGTCTTTCCTTTCGTATCCATGTTTTTCAAAACATCCGCCATTTCCTTTTCAAAAAACGGATAGTCTTCTTTCTGTACACGTTCCGTTATATCGGCGCCCCATGAGGCATCCCTTTTATCAAAAGCTTCTTCCCAAGCCGCTTTATTTCCTTCAATATACTTTTCCATAAAAATTTCTCTTTCTTCTTTCGGTATTAAAACTGAAATTAATTTATCTATAGTTTGCCATTTTAAACTTCAATCACAGTATGTTTTAACTATAGCTGCAGTTTCTCTTCTCTTAGCAAGAGTTTTTCCAAACATCTCATCTGCAATGTCTGGAAAGCCATCATATATCACTCTTGAGCCCACTTCAGTAATACCACCTTTGGTTGCTACTCGTTTTACCACATCTTCAAAACTCATATCTTTACGAAGCATGAGTTCCCCGGTTGAACTCAAAGTGTCAAGAACCATCTTAATTACTTGCTCCTGCGGAATCGACGTATGTTTTATTGCCGATTGACAAATCACATCGAAAATAGATGCTATAAATCCCGGCATACAACTTACAAGCTCTGACCCCATTCCCATCTCATTTTCAGGTAATTCAATGACGTTACCGATACATGAAAGAATATCTCTTAATAATCTTTTATCATCCTCACTCACAAATCTGTTATAAGTAACCAACGTTTGAGATTTATTTATTTCAGCAGTTACGCTCGGAATAACCTTTACATATTTTCGGTTGCTGATCTTCTCAAGAGATTCAAATGTTATACTTCCATTAAGGGATATAATAAGCGTATCATCTTTTACAACACTTGATATTTCCTCTAATACTGGCAGCAAATCAGCAGGACGAGTACATATAAATATAATATCTGAAGACATTGCAAGAGAAGTATTTGATTCACTGATCACATATTTATCTGGAGCTGCTTCAATTTTCGATAAAGTCCTGTTTGATACAAATAACTTATCATGATTTACTTTACCAGTTTCACTGATTTTCTGAAGTAGCATTTTTCCCATGCTACCATATCCAATTATCCCAATATTCATATCATAATTCCTCTTCAATATTTCTACTTTTCGTAACACTATCCATGATTAATAATTCCGGAATATTACGCTTTACCTACTATCTCAAATCCATTTTTCTCATATAAACTAATAGCTCTTTTCTTTCGTTCTTCATCCATTTTACTTATATTTACTCGTAAATCTTCCCTACATAAAATATTTCAGCCATCTTTTTGAAGTCAATAGTTTCAAAGTTTTCATCGCTGTCTTTTATCCACGCAGAAATTCTTTCAAGATAGTCTGATATCGTCCAATTTACCCACTCATCATGATTTTCGTCATAATCTTTAGCCAGACTTTCAAGAAAAATCAAAAAAGAGTCTCTATCTTTAACCTGTTTCAACAATTCATACACCGACATGGTTTTTTCCTATACTTTCTTTAACACATTATCCTGAAATTAAAGCTTCTTTTGCATCCATAAAAGATCATACCATCTATCAAACTTTTTTCCGATAGATTCCATGTGCGCAACCTTAGTAAATCCCATCTTTGAATGGAATTTGAAGCTGTCATGAGACAAATACTCATCTTCCTTTTCACAATATGCCGCACCAGCTAACATGTTCACTATCCCTTGCTCACGGAGTCTGTTTTCCAAATTTACATAAAAAGCAGTACCTATCCCTTGTCTTCTATAATCCTTATCTAGATATATTGAAGTCGTGGCAGTCCAAGCATATGCATCTCGAACACTGTATGCACTCGCATATGCATAGCCAACAACTTTATTGTTTACTTCACATACCAGATAAGGATATTTTTCAACAATTTTGCTTATTCTATCTTCAAATTCTTCAATTGTTGGTACTGTATATTCAAATGAAACTGCAGTATTTAGTACATAATATGAGTATATCTCCACCAATCTTACAGCGTCTTCTAAATGTGCCTCTCTTAATATAAAATCATTTGTCATATCTTTTCGTTCCTCTCATTAATGACATCCACCATGACCGCAGCCATGTTTCCCATGAACTTCATGCTCATGATGACAACAAGTTGCATCTCCATTCAGTAATCTCAACATATTCCTTAGGATTAAAATTTGTTTGCATGTGTCATATTTTAGGGATTACTCACAACCACTGAAATCTTTTATTTACATTTATGCTGTTCTATATAATGCTGAGCCCTTGCTACCGATTAGCATTCCGGTATTGAGCTTTCTTCCTGATAACTCTAATACCATTCTTTTGTTTTCTTTAATGTTACTTTGAGATATTTTAGATTTAATTTTCTAATAATTTTCCTTGCCTGATAATAATGAAATCCTTCTTTTATCATACATGTTCCTTTGGTTGCTTTATCTTTTAAGTCAAGCATAGAGACTGGACTGTGAAACGCCTTCTTTACCTCCATCATTTCTTTCATAGCTTCCCGACAATAGCCTGAAACATACACTTTACACATAGTAGCTGATTCACTATCCATATATTCATCAGAGAGAAAGAGAAGAAATTCTTCAATACTCCCGAAAGCAGGATTACCGATTTCCTCCTCCATTTCGTGATCCCATGCAGTGAATGACATTCCCTCAGAATCTGGAGTATTTTTACACAGCCAAAATGAAAAGTAATCATCCTGACCAAAACAAAACCAACCTTCAGACTTAAATGGTTCATCCTGAGACATTTCAAGTCCCTCGTGAATTGGATATATTCTTCCAAAAGGCATCTTTAGAGACTGAAACAAAGAATAGAAATCTCTCAATTTATCAGGAACCTGAAAACGCTTGGATTCATCCTCACAACCTTCTTTTATCTTAATATCTTTCTCATATAATTCTTCTAATATTGTAATACATTCTGATAAAGACATTATTACCCTCCACAAAAAAAATTGCATCTATGTTTTTCATAACATGATTTTACAACTACATCATATTCAGAACGTTCAAAGATAAAATCCATAATATTATTATATATTGCAATTTCAATATATCATAACCCCCTTACCCTGAATAGATAAAAAAGACTTTTTATTTGTTGTTTCTACCTTTTCTCTTTTTTCCATTTAAGAAAATATTCTACTGCACAGCATCCAAAAACTACTGCTATTGCTATATCTGACCAGAAGTTCCATCCAAGTTTATCACCTGAAGAAATTGAACCTGCAAGTATCATTCCTGCATTGAATAGCCAAAGAACTGTTGTAATAGAATGCAGAATTGCACATACCTTTGTCTCTGTAACCTTTGTTTCCTTCTTATTTTTATTCATAACTGTATTTGTCATTGTTGTATCCTCCATCGATTTATTATTTATTTCTGCGATTTGTTCGCTTTGTTTTATCTTGTGCCATATCGCTTTCAGCGATATGCAAGCCTTCCTACGGAAGTCTTGGTTCTGCCTTGCAGAACGAATCCTCGTTTCACTCGGACCACCGATTACTTCGCAATCGGTCGCTTCGATGATTAAATAATACAACAAGCCGAGGATACTAATTTCAAATCTGTTGTGAATAGAATAGAGGATGTCGTAAATGGTAATTCATCCAACTTTTGGACTTTTCGTACAAAGGTTTATCTAAAATAAAAAATACGCCTATAAGTACTTCTACTCATGACGCTTTATTGCTGTATATAAATTATTAAGCACCAAAAATACACATCCCAATATGAAAAATGCAATTGATAATATTTTTAGAAATTTGCTAAATCTCATTTTTTTACTACCTCATCCGGTACGAGCAGCACATCATCCGGAATAAATACAAGAGTTGCCCCGGTATTATTTATCTTCTTAGCCTGTATACCAATACATGAACAATCCTTGTAATGAAACACTTTGCCGTCCCGATCAACGGTTACGGTGGAGTCTTCAACCTTCTTTACAATCACGTGATATGCTATATATTCATGACGTAATATTACTCTCAGTTTCTTTGCCATGTAGGTTATGCAATATGCAATGATGGATATAGCAAATGTGACTACGAATATCATCATAAAAAACAGCGGTCCCTGGCCTCTTCTGCGCCTTACAAATATTACTGCCTGCGCTATATCACCGGCAGGTACAGAATCAGGAACACTTATGGAAGATATATACGCATAAACTATCAGGAGCATAATTAGTATCACTCCCACTAAAATCATGAGTTGGGTTCTCACTACTGTAAAGCACATTCTTCCTTCACACGGCAGTGGTTTTCTTACTCTGTAAAAATCCTTAGAATCTTTAGATTTGTGAAGATTCCCTGTTTTGTAAAATGCATCTTTCCAATTCTTCATTTCCCGTAATGCATAACGTACTACATTGGGTGTAGCAGTGATGCCCATCAGCGGGAACATAGCAGCACCTATGACACGATATAGTCCTTCATTATCATCGTTTCGCTTTGTTATAAGAACCAGTGCACTTGTGATTCCCACCACGAACATTGGAATCAGCTGCTTATCAAAATACCATTTCAAAGTTTTCTTTTTCTCCACAACCTTATCATAACCTTTTAGTAGCGCATGCATTATAGCAACCTCGACAATACCTGAAATCACAGTTATTGAGCCATATATACCCAGGTCCGCTAAAACAGATTTTCTGATAATCGCTTCCAACAGAACATCCAGAAAAAAGCCATTACTCATGGCAAAAATCATCAAAGCTATCGGAAACAGAATTATTAATATAATCTTTTTCTTAGTTCCCATATCTACGGTCAGAACTCCTCTTGTAATCACCTTGTTATTAAACAAAATTTACTGTGCGCATCTTATTCTCTTATTGCGCCAGAATCATTATAGCATAAAATGTAATCCTTGAACGCTCCATACAATAAAAGTCCTGATTCATATTTCATTTATGAATCAGGACTTTTACTACGATTATTCTATTCAATTCTATTCCGGGATAACCTACCATTGAATCATCCGATAGCACCTTATAATTCTTTTACCATATATCCGCACGTAAACGGAAAGAAATCAAATTTTTTAGTTCCGGTATGTACGGCTCCGTTCTGTTCATACCATTTCCTAAGCCGTATATTTTCTTCAACTATTCCTATGTTTATGAGTTTGCATCCTTGATTTCCTGCAGTTTCATATGCATGCTCTAATAATCTCTTACCAAATCCACTATGCCTATATTCAGGAAGGACTGCAAGATTATTGAGTTCACATTCATTATTATCCTGCATCAGCAAAGAGTAGTATCCACATATAACACCATTTTGTTCATATACAAACATCAGACGTGGCTCATTATCCATTTGCCAATACAAACGCTCTTCTGTAGTTGCAAATGCCGTGAATCCTGGAGCGTTATCTATCGTAAATCCAAATTCTTCAGCTACAGTTTTGAAGCTCTTTCTTATAATATCTACACATACGGGTATATCGTCCCTTGTGACTTCTCTAATCATTTTTCTTACTGCCTTTAACAACTATTTAGATAACTTCCGGAATATCTTACGAAGATATATTCTAAATATCTTCTTTTACTTCACCATAAAACCATATATGTGAAACAACTGTATAATCCTCATCCGTAAGCGTCTCTTTGAAACCAAATTCTTTTAATCCCGTTTCGATATTCCTTTCCTTCAAAAGCGAATGACCATCAGGAATCCTTGACCAATCCTGATAATCACCATGCCTATTCCAAAAAGTTTCATAATACTTCTGCGAATAAAAAATAATAATCTGTGATTCCCATACATTAGGAATGCACAAGCAACAAACAACCTTGCAGAATTGCAAATCTTTAGGTTTTGCCTTAAGTATTTCTTCCGTCTTTCTTATCCAGGTTTTACAAAACAATGATTTTATCTTCGATGAAGTTTTAGGCATATCCAGCCATACAGAACAAGGAACATGAAAATGCTCATATCCCCATTCATTTGTTTCTTCAATAGCTTGATATGGTTCTATCTGAGCAATATTCTTCAATAATCTTTTTAATTTTCGCTTTTGTCCCCTTGATTTTCCATAATACATAGACGTTAACCTTTATCATACTGATGATAATCAGAAAGCAATATCTTTATAACCAACTTCAGTCACTTCTCCATCTTCAATCAGCACAGCAACACCGTTATCTTCCGTATCCTCTCCGCCCCAGTCACGATTGAACAAAATATATACCGGATTTTCACCATGTGATTCCATAACATACTCTGACTCAATGACTATCGAATCAAGATGTATCTTCTTTACCAGTTCTTCTTCAGTGTCAATATCCGGCCACCACGATTCAAATTCGCTCTCGTCCTCAGGGCCATACGCTCCCTTTTCTTCTTCATTGTAATACTCAAGTATTGCAGCTGCTATCTTATGCTGCACTTCATCCCAGCCTTTCAATAACGCTTCAAATGCATCACGCTGGAACTGAGATATATCTTCATCATCGTCGCAGCCAATCACCACTTCCACAGACTGCTCGCCTCCTCCAAATACAAGAGTCGTATGTCCGATATACCCGTACTGTTCATCGTATTCGATTTCACCAAATGTTTTATCTGTCATTTTAATTTCCTCCGAATATATGTTTTCATTGTTAAGACTGATTACAGAAGTCCATCACAAAAAACAGCAATCTTATAAAAACAAACTTTCGTTTTCCCTTGGTGTTTATCGCCATAATTATTCTTTTATCTTATCATATACTTTTGGCAAAGAAATATTTGCTTAGTTTTGGATTTTTATCTTCACGAACAAATTCTACTTCATACCCAAGCTTCTTATAGAATTCAGGCGCCTGAAATCCAAATGTTGTAAGCGTTATCTTTTCATATTCCTTGTCTTTATATGCATTTTCTACAGCTTCCACAAGCTGTCTTCCCAAACCATTTCTTCTAATATTTTTATCTATAATTAAATCACCGATATGAACTTCATTATAGTACGCATGACCGGTAATAACTCCTATAACCTTGCCATCTTCATCTTCAGCCACAAAATGAAATTCCTCGAAATTAAGTTCCACACCACTTTGCACGCCATATTCAGCGAACTCTTTATTGATAAATTCTCCTATTTGATCATCTATTTCACTAACACGTTTTATTATCATTTTGTAATTCACATTTCCTTTTAAATATCAATCCCATAGTTGCCAGAAATACTCTGAAAATAATTCAAAGAATTCTTTTTTACACTGATCTCTATATTCAAATATCTTTCTTTCATATTCAAAATACTTATCATTGATTTCCTGAGCAGTCGGATAGCGGTCAGGAAAATCATTCTATCCAATATCTGTTCCCATTTTGCATTGGCAACCTCCCGCTCTTCATCTGAACACATCATAGATGGTAAAAAGGTTGAAGGGACTCCATTATGCTTTTTCCTGAACTGCTTAAGCATTGGAGAAATAGTATCCATAAACCAGTCATTCATATTCCAGACATCAGTGTCTGCATATCCCCTTTTAGCTCTCTGCTGTCTGGCCTTCGCCTGGTATGCCTCTTCCTCTTTATAGAAGCTAATCCTGCCACGAAGTCTACTAGCAAGCTTCTTTGTAATATCACTAACATATACCGGATAGTCCCGTTCAAAATCATCCTTAAACTCTTTCTTATATCTAGCGGAAGCTTTTTCCTTAAAGATTTTATAGTGATAACAATCAACTATCAGCTTATCTATTTTTTCAGTTAATTCCTGCTCATTCCTAATCTCTTCATATCTTTGCTGGATTGTTTGCATAATACTCTCCTGTTTTGAGATAAAACCTTTGAAAATCTTCGTCATTTCCATCGGTCCATTTGTATATGATTATTTTGCGAAGTTTTGTCATCTTTTCAAATCTATTCAAATGACTCTTTAGCTTTTTCAGCTGTCAATCTTCTTTTCTCTAATGTGTTATTAAACAGTTCCTCCATTGTCTCTGGGAACTCTCTATATATCACCTTGGTTCCTTCTTCTGTAATTCCGCCTTTAGTTGCAACTCTCGAAACCACTTCTTCATATGACATATCCTTCTCGAGCATAAGGTTTCCTGTCGCAATCATAGTATTCAGAACCATTTTCACTATTTTATCCTGTGGGATATCAGTATGACTCTTAGCGGCAGTACATACCACATCAAACATAGATGCTATGAATCCCGGCATACAGCTTACCAGTTCCGATCCCATTCCAACTTCATTTTCCGGCAATTCAATTACATTTCCAATAATCTCAAGCAATGAGGTAAGGTTATCTTTATCCGACTGATTCACCAGATCGTTATAGCACACTATTGTCTGTGATTTATTGATTTCTGCCGTCACACTCGGTATTACTTTAGCTGTTCTATGATTTATAACTTTTTGGATCATCTCAAATGTAATGCTGCCGTTCAAAGTCACAAGCAAAGCATCCTTATTGATACTTGGTTCAATTTCAGCTAATACTGCTTTCATATCACTCGGACGCACACAGACAAAGACTATATCAGCCTCACTTGCAGCTTCCGCGTTTCTGCATATAACAGCAATATCTCTTACTTCCTCAAGTTTATCTACTGTCCGGTTAGCAACCAACAAGCTGTCTTTACCGTATAATCCAGATTCCGAAAACTTCCAAAGCAGCATTTTTCCCATACTGCCATAGCCTATTATTCCAATCTTCATGCCCTTATCCTCACTTATTTAATTAATCTAGTATAAATTCATCCATTTACTTCCGGTTAAATCTCCTGACAGGAAACACAAAGTTTCAACCCCAGTTTTCCCATGCGCCCCATCAGATCAGGATCATACTCCATGTTGCATTGTTTATCGTAATAGTAGATCATCCAAATCTGCGAATCTGAGAAATCAACTCCCAGTCTGATAAGTTCTTTCTCATTTTCTTCTGCCAGATTCAAAAGCCATTCTATTTCTTCATAGAATACAGGTCCATCCGAATTCTCCGGCAAATTATCCGGTACACGGATGCTGTTATTATCGAGTTGTATATGGAGCAATTCCTCGATTCCAGATAGATCAATATTCTTCCCATACAGAGTCATCCAGAAGCTCATTTTAGGTTCACGTTTAGATTTCAATAAGCATACCCCTCCAGTATATATATCGTTTCTTAGTAATTAACTATCTGATTTACTGGAATAAACTTTTACAAGCCATTCCGATAAAAACACATCAGTTTCGGAAAACAAATTAATTATAACATAGATTATCATTTTTCTTATTTTTTCCTATCGCAAATACTGCACCCGCTATACTACATCCAAACCCTGAAACTGATAATGCAACGATTATGCTTCTAAGAGTCCAATTGCTCATAAGCGGTGTGATGATCATAAGTTCCCAGATGACTCCTACAGCAAATCCCGCTATCATTCCTTTAACAACTTCCATTTTGATAACTTTCTTTGCAGTTTTCTCATCACTTTTCTTTTTAAGCTCCTGCGCTGACCAATATCCGCACTGAACACATGCAAATAATGATGCTTCTCCAATTAAACGACTATCAGCATGATAGATACCAAATCCCATAATAACTACTGTTGCTATAAGCGCTACTATCATAGCTGCCTTTACTACCATCTTACCTGTGACTACGATTTCCTTATTTGTATTCTTCATTTTCATATCCTCCGATTTATTATTTTGCGATTCGTTTGCGTTTCATTTATCTTATGTATGCATAATACATCAGAAAAATTATCAGAGGTTATAATCTGTTGTAAATTGTATTATTGTTGTCGTTAATGGTATTTATTTTTACCAACAGTTCCCTTTATTGTTACACTAGTAACTTTCTGTTTTTCTTACCAAGTTATATCTTAGCCCTATTCGTTCCAAAATATGTAACATACTCTGCTTCAATCATAACAGGAACATTAAAGAATCGACCATTTTCATCTACTCCATATAATTCACCACTGCCATCAGATCCAATAATAATATGTCCAAGAAGATACTTATCTATCTCATAGTCATAGTTAATTTCCTCGAGTTCCTCTAAAGGAAACAATACAAGCCATACTTCACCAATATCTCCTTCACCACTTAACCAACAAAAAACATCACATATGTTAAATATTTAGATTATCAATTAGCTAGTTCAAAAACTTCTACATTTTCAATATATCATACCCTCTTACTCTAAATAGAAGAAAAGCGCCTACAAGTATTTCTACTCATAGACGCCTTATCGCTGTATAGAAATCATTAAGTTATCTTCATATTTTTAAGTCCTTTATCGCTATTAGTCAGCTCACTGCCTTCCTGATGTTCTTCCATTAACCACTTACTTCTTTTTGATTGGAATCCATAACTCACAGAACACGTCAGGTCGAGTACCATCGAAGTAAAGTTCATAGTCTGTCTCTTCTGACGCTTCGTATCCCATTTGAGGTAAAAACTCCTTATAGAACATCGTCCAAGTCTTAGCAATGCAGTCGCCATCCTCACCCACACAATCAAATACCACATATGTACCCGGATTGACATCCCAGATTCGGAAGCCCTTCTTTTCCAGGTCTTCCTGATCAAA
>NZ_FUXA01000005.1 GCF_900167085.1 Eubacterium ruminantium | reverse complement strand
TCAACGTTAGTGTTTTGTGTGTTTTCAAGTTGTCTGTATCAGCGACAGCTTCTATAGATTACCACCAGGTACCCACTTTGTCAACACATATTTTGAAATTTTTTCAAAAATTTTTTCAAGAACTTTTCGTTCCCTTACAAACGGCTAAAACGCGTGGTTTATGCATTTTATTTTCTTTCAGAGTTTCCTATTTTTTTTATTCAAATCCAAATTTTTTTATTTAAAATTATAAAAAAAAGAAAACCAAAACGGTTTTCTTTTTCTTCTAAGTGAACCTCATTTTACTCTCATAGCTAAGAGGTTTGTTTTGTCAAATAATTGCAAGATCGGACTGGCATTAACCAGGTCATTATACTTATCACTCATTAATACGGATACAACAAGCAGGATAACCCATGCTGCAGCTATACCCATAACCATCCCGGCGGCAGCTCCACCTATTCTGTCTATCGCATTAAGCAACTTGAACTGTCTTACTGCACCGGTAAATAGATATATAAGAATAAAGAATAATACTCTGCACACAATATAAAATGCAATTGTGACTATTATTCTAACTACAACTCTTGCTGTATATTTGGAAATATACTGAAAGAAATTATCAGCACCTATATCATTATAGATATCTCTATTATTATTTTCCTTTAATGATTTATCCAAAAACTCAGGCATGTCAAGATTATCAATGACTTTAACCTGATCAGCCTTATTAAGCGGACTACTCATTATATATTCCGCAATCACTTCACGCCTCTTGTCGTCTGAAAGATCCTCCTCAGGATATGCCAGACGTTCAGTATCAAAATCAAGAGCGTCTGATATTTTATCAGCCTTCTCTTTAACTTCTCTTCTTATAGTGTTATACATTTTATCATTGATCTTATCATCCAGATTAGAATGTTCTATAACATAATTGCCCAAAACCGGCGCAAGAATATAAACTAATATTACAGATATGATGATTGATACAAGATTAAGAGCAGTACGTATAAGTCCTCTTACCGCACCCATTACTCCAAGCAAAATAATTTCAGCCAAAATTACAACAGTTAAAATATTCATATATTAACCTTTCTCTTCTTTATGTATCTATTTTTCAAACTTTTATTTTTTTCTAACATATATGATTGTACAAATTCACTCCACTTCATGGTGTTGTTCGGTATGTATGGTTCGTCAAAATAATCCTGATTCCGGATATTGTCTGAATTGTCAGATTTGTCTGAATCATCCTACTCAGATTTATCTTTTGAATTGTCAGATTCTTCAGACACACCTCCCTGTGTTGTTTTATTCGTTTCGCCAGTAGTATTTTCTGTATTTTTACCACTTTCCGCCTCAGTATTTTTTGTGTCAGAAGGTTTATCTTCCTTGTCAGACAATTCATCCTTTGACTTGGTAACATTTTTGTCTGACTTCTTTTTATTTGCTGATGCCTTAAGCTTGATGGTATCTGTGTGATCCTCAAATGTAATGATATACTGATGATATCCTGAAGTAGAGATCATATTTCTTATGCGCTGATCGAATGTATAACGGAATCTTGTTCTACCACCTTTTGTGATGATAAGACATTCCTGCCCTCCTGTAAGGATTATTTCTTCATCAGACGCAAAAATATTATCATATTCCATATCTATATCGTAATTGAACATTTTCTTACCATCAAAGTCATATACTTTCATGGTATAACCCTTGTCTTCCTTACGCTGAATAAGTCCTACAAACTTATTACTATAGAAAATACTATTCACTTCTCCTTCTATATTAATGGTAGTTCTAAGAGAAGGAACGTCCCTATTATTATATATGTAGATATGATTATCAGAAAAAGCTGCTACGACATTATTTGTGAGAAATTCAACCTTAGGAACAAGCTCGTCCTTAAGACGGAACCCTCCCATCATTCTGTCAGCATTTGTGTTCTGTCCTACTTCGCCAAAGTTATATGCAGTAAGACTTATACCTGAGTTGATACCTTCTACAAGGAAATAACTTGTAAAAAGTTTCTTACCGTCAGTTGAAATAGAAATATCCACCGGATAACCGCTTTTATCTATGGATGTCTGCATTTCATATACAATGGCACCTGTACTGGTGTACATATTTATATAATTTGTTTTGTCACTTTCCAAAACAACAGCGTACGCACCCTTGTCTGACACTTCTACATCACAGATTTTATACGGCATGGTTTTCTCTCCAACCTGACCGTCAGTATTAAAAACAACAACCTTATTACCACCTTTATCAGCTACAACGGCAAAATTACCTTTTGCTGTCGCTATAGGTGTCTTAAGGTTGGTACCAGCTGTCCAAACAACATCTCCATTTGAGTTGATGTATGAAACACCTTCAGGAGTATATTTTAAAAGATTATCTCCGAACTTAATATAAGAAGCATTTGCCTCGTATACTGTTTTAGCAGTATGAACAACTTCATAGCCTCTGTATCTTCTTATACTGTTAATATATGTAATAAGACAAACCGTGGCTATGGCAATAACTATCGCTGCAAATACAGCTATTTTCTTGATTAATTTATTGCGACGCCTTCTAAGATTCTCTTTTCCAGCCTCCGCACTTCCCCTTACGTGGATGACATTGCTTTTAGGCTTATCTCCACGTTTACGTCTTTCAGCAACTTCATCGCGGATAACTTTGCCCTTTTTGAATCTATCCTCATCCTTCATTTATTAAACCTCTATCCCTTAAACTTAAGATAACCAATAGCTTCCCTGGCTGTATAAGCTCTTCCGCTTTGGATAACCCCAATAAGTTTTTCTATCATTTCAGCAGAGCAATTTTCTTCGCCAAGAACTCTGATATATTTCCCAAGACCATTTTCCGCCGCGTTTAATTCTTCAGAAGATTTTTCAAGTTCTGCCTTGATCAAATCCTTCTGTTTTGCAAGCTCATCCAGTTTTTTCTGTCTCTTCTTCTTAATATCCTTAGTAATCTCGTCCTTGGTTTTCTTATCGAACTCCTTAAGAGCATCCTTCTTTTCGCTCATAAGTCTGTCCATGTTTTTGTCCATGTCTTTAAGCTTTTTATCATATTCAGAAAGATTATACTGACTTTCGTCCTTATCTTTATTGATTGAATCTGTAATCTTATTAACGCTGGACGTATTTTTCTTTATAGCGTCACGATACCTTCGTCCTTTACGAATCGTATCTATATATCTCACCTTAGTATTTATATAAATAATGAAATAAATAACTATACAAAATATAATCCACACAACAGCAAAAATGATGGAATATAAAAGTTTCTTCTCTCGTGCAACACCTGCAAATGTAGTCTTCCAAAGTAATAACACAACAACAGCAGGTACTCCGAGAGCTACTGTAACAAGGAAAAGAAGCTTAGTCATTACTTCACCAAATCCCTTTGGATTAAATAATGTATAATAAAACTTCCCTGAGCAGAATTTCGGTACACCATTACTTTTAAATAAATCCTTTAGCTCATCTTCAAGCGTCTTGTTCTGTGCATGATAATCCTTTGTTGCTTCTGCAACTCTGGCATTAACCTGATCGGATTTATCTTTCTTTCTATTCTTCTCAATTTTCTTAACGTCAGACTTTCGATCATCTATTTTTTTATCAAACGAATCTTCTATGCTGTTTCTCTTCTTTTTAATAGTAGAATTAATCTCGTCAGCTATATCCTTTTCTTCTGCCGCGATATCCTTCTCCATTTTTTTAAGAATATCTTTCTTCTGATCGATAAATTTTCTCAGGTCATCTCTTTTATGGACTGCATCTCTTGCATTTTCAAGAAAACCTAATCCTTCAGTAAAATCATCCATACTGTCAACCTCCTGCACAGGCAAACAAACTTGATTGTCAAGCGCCTTCCAAATTCTGCTTTTATTCCCCACTAAACGGTTGTTACCGGCAATTGTGAAACTGAACTGTTCATATTCTGATTTTCACAACTTAATGAACATATGCATTTATAAATATATAAATAAACATCTCAAGCTCAGCATGTTATATGCTGAGCCGATGTTCTTTGTTACAAGTATTAAAGCGCTTTGTTAACTGCACTTATAAGCGCATAAACCGACGCATCTATTATATCATCCTTTATGCCTGCGCCCCAAATAGTTTTTTCTGCACCGTCAACTTTTATTCCAACATAAGCACAAGCTTTACTGTTTGAACCTACCGAAAGGGCATGTTCTTCGTAATCATCAATATCAAATGATACATCGAAATGTTTCATGATTGCATTTCTTACTGCATCAAGTCTTCCGTTACCCTGACCATGGTAAACTTTCTCTGCATTTTTATTTGCAGCATAGATTGTAAGCTCACACTGAATTCCGTCCTTCTGCTGGAAATGACATTCAATGAATCTGATAGGCTCTTCTATATTTACGTAGTTTGACATAAATACATCATAAACTTCATCCGGCTGAAGTTCCTTGTGGTTCTTATCCGAAACATCTTTAACGGCATAACCAACATCTTCCTTCATTTTCTTTGGAAGATCGTAACCATACTTTGTTTCAAGGATAAATCCGATACCACCCTTACCTGACTGGCTATTGATACGGATAACATCTCCGTCATATGTTCTTCCGACATCTTCCGGATTAAGTGGAAGATAAGGAACTGTCCACATCTGCTCAGGATCATTTTCTCTAAACTTCATTCCCTTAGCGATAGCATCCTGGTGAGAACCTGAGAATGCCGCAAATACAAGCTTACCGCAATATGGCTGTCTTGGACCAACCTCCATATCTGTAAGTCTTTCGTAAATCTCCTGAATTCTTGGAATATCAGAAAAATCAAGACATGGATCAACACCATGTGTGAACATATTCATAGCAACTGTTATAACATCCACATTACCTGTTCTTTCACCATTTCCGAAAAGTGTTCCTTCGATTCTGTCTGCACCAGCAAGAAGTCCGAGCTCTGCATCGGCAACACCGCATCCTCTGTCATTATGAGGATGAAGAGAAAGAACTACATTTTCTCTGTATTTCATATTTGTACTCATGTATTCAATCTGACTTGCATATACATGAGGAAGTGACATTTCAACTGTTGCAGGAAGGTTGATTATAACCTTTCTGTCGGCTGTAGGCTGCCATACATCAAGAACTGCATTACAAACCTCAAGCGCATATTCAGGCTCTGTTCCTGTAAAACTTTCAGGAGAATATTCAAAACGATATTCAGCGCCGTCTTCATCAGCAAGCTTCTTGAGAAGTTCAGCACCTTCTATTGCTATCTTCTTTATCTCTTCTTTTGATTTCTTAAATACCTGAGTACGCTGTGCATAAGATGTCGAATTGTAAAGATGTACAATGACATTCTTTGGATTAGCGCCTCTTACTGCTTCAAATGTTTTCTTGATGATATGTTCTCTGGCCTGTGTAAGCACCTGAATTGTTACATCATCAGGGATAAGATTATCTTCGATAAGTCTTCTGCAGAATTCATACTCTGTTTCACTTGCAGCAGGGAATCCGATCTCAATCTCCTTAAAACCGATTCTTATAAGTTCCTTATAAAACTCAAGCTTTTCATCAAGGTTCATTGGTGTAACAAGTGCCTGATTACCGTCTCTAAGGTCAACGCTGCACCAGATTGGAGCCTTGTCCACATATTCCTTATTTACCCAATTTGTTGACTGAACCGGTGGCATATAATAGCCACGTTTGTAGTGATTGAAATTCTTCATTTTAATTCCTCCTATAATGCTGTAATAAGACCATTGCAATTTGCTTTAAACCTAAGCAAAATTGCTTCACAATGAAACTCTATTACCCGTAAAGTAAAAAAAGCACCTCTAGAAAAATCTAGAGGCGCTGTTAAACGCGGTACCACTCTAATTCGTATAATCAACTGATATATCATGTATCTTATACGCACTCCACGGATACGGATGTAACTCTTATATCCTTCTCTTGTAACGGCGAGACCCCGTCCAAAACTACCTGTATATCAAATATACCATTCATCCGGCTGCTCCAAGGTGAGTTCAGAATCTTTGATCCACTGCCTTACACCAACCGGCAGCTCTCTGCAGGATTGTCAAATCCCTACTATTCCTCTTCATAGCATTTAAAACTATATGCGATGAATTTATCACAGTAAGATTGATATGTCAAGAAGGTTTAAAATCTAAAATTCACATAATAACATTTTTTCACAATAATCTATTAGGAATAATGCACTAAAGAATTCGTCATTTATCACAAATATCAAAATAATGCACGTTAAATCGTCATTTTGCCCTAAAAATCAACACTTCCGGATATAAAAAGCATTGAAAAAAACGTCATAAAATAGTATATTTAAATCGAATTTTGTTATAAATTTCAACAAAAATTGTGGGACTATGAAGATTAACTAAGGAGAATCTAACATGAAACAAAATAAAAAAGAAGGAATTATTCTTACCATCGGTATAATAGCCCTTGTTATAGGAATATTTACCATCATCACTAACTTTAAAGACATATTCAGCGGAAAGCCAAAGAATCTGAATACAATGATCGTAAATGATTATAATATAAGCGATTCTTCTCTGGATGACAAAAATGTTTCCGTTAAATTCAATTCATCACTTGGAGAGTTTTCAAAAGATAAATTCAAATATTTTGGATTCTTCCCACTTGGAAATATGTATTATTACACAATCCAGCTTGAAGATAATTCGGTAATGGGTATCGCAGTTAAGAAAAAAGACATTTCAACACTCAAATCAATTTCCAACCCAAACCTCAATCCTGTAATTGAAAATAATTCTAATATGATTAAGTTCACCGGAAGGATCGTTAATATCACTAACAAAGATTTAAAAGATAAATATGAGAAATTCCTTACTGATAGAAGAATAAAAGATAATCCTGCAAGTACAACAAAGATTCGTTATATCTATCTTGATACAACAGTAAATAATACCTGGGTACGCTGGCTTGCATTTATATCCACCCTTGTAGGCGTTCTTATATTATTTGGTAACTCTATCATTTCATCAGTAAATGACAAAAGCGTTAAGAAGCGTATGAAAGCTTCGGGAAGAGCTCTTAATATTGGAAACAGCACCATCGATAATATCAACGATGTTAATCCGAATAATAAAGTTAAAGAAAGCAAAACCCCTGCTGCACCACCTAAGTTATACAGTGCAGGTGAGAATTATAAGATGATGCACAATAATGATGATGACGATCTTTCAACCGATAAGAAGAAGTCCGAACCTGAAATGACAATCGACGGAAAGATGAAGACATCAGGATATAAACTCATCAAATAATTTCTTCGGTTCAACCGCTGTCATGGCAGAGCTCATGATACATGCGCCGGCAGCCCCGGCACCGATTACTTCGGAGTAATTATCGTTACTGATGCCACCAATGGCATAGACAGGAATATCAACAATCGAAGAAACATTTTTAAGAAAGGAAATTCCTCTTCCGGGAAGCCCCTTCTTACAATCAGTTTCAAATATATGACCTGCGATTATATAGGTGCAGCCAAGACTATAAGCCTTGACTGCATCTTTTTTTGAGTGACATGACGCACCAATATTTGTAAATTTTTTCTTATCGTCCGTTGAAATACTTTCCAAAAGTCCAAGCGGCATATGGAGGCTTCCGATTCCGAGTTTAAGAGCAACATTATAAAAGGAGTGAATTATCAGTTCAACATCATATTTCTCGCAGATTTCTTTCACTTCTTTAGCGATATTATAATATTCCTCTTCTTCCATATCCTTTTCTCTGAGTATTATAGCTTTCGGACCTGCCTTAGCTATATTTTCAATCTGACTTAGAAATGGAACTGTGCATAATTTTCTATTTGTAACACAAATAATATCAGACATATAAATAATCATTCATAACCGGCTGAAGTCCTTCGTCAGTAATGTCATTATACATTGCATCAAGACTTCTGGAATCACAGATTTCAAACTGTTCATCCCCTTCTTCTCCGGTAGAATCCTTTCCGCTGTATTTCGACTCATGATCACCAATACCTGTGGATACTCCTGCCGAAACCTTTGTTGCGGCAATCTTAACAATACCATTTCTGAATTCAGCACTTTCTCTTGAAGAAACTGTGATCCCGACAAATGGAAGGAATATCCTGTATGCGCATATGATCTGACAAAGCTGCTTTTCATGAACATCCAAAGGACTGATCTTATCATTATTAACAATCGGTCTGAGTCTTGGACATGAAAGTGACATCTCTGCATGAGGATATTTTCTCTGCAGATAATATACGTGAAGAGCTGTTGCAAAAGCATCTTTTCTGAAATCAGAAAGTCCGAGAAGCGCTGAGAATGCAACTCCTCTCATCCCACCCATAAGTGCTCTCTCCTGAGCATCAAATCTATATGGCCATACTCTTTTATTTCCCATAAGATGAAGTGTCTCATATTTAACAGTGTCATATGTCTCCTGGAACACAGTTACATAATCGGCACCGCACTCGTGAAGATATTTGTACTCATCAACATTTACAGGATATATCTCAAGTCCTACCAGACGGAAATATTTTCTTGCGAGCTTACATGCTTCGCCGATATATTCAACATCACTCATAGCTCTTGACTCACCGGTAAGAAGAAGTACTTCCTCCATACCACTGTCAGCTATTACCTTCATCTCATGCTCAATCTGTTCCATTGTAAGCTTCATTCTTCTTATCTTGTTATAACAGTTGAAGCCACAATAAACACAGTAATTCTCACAATAATTTGCTATATAAATAGGTGTAAATAAGTAAACAGTGTTTCCGAAATGCTTACTTGTTTCAATCTTTGCACGCTGAGCCATTTTTTCAAGAAATGGTTCCGCTGCCGGCGAAAGAAGCGCTTTAAAATCTTCAATCGAACATGTCTCATGCTCAAGAGCTCTCATTACATCCTTCGCTGTATATTTGGAATGATCGTATGAATTCATCTGTTCAAGAACATTTTTGCAAACATCGGACTCAATCTTCTGCATGCCCGGAAGATATTCCATATGATTTGTTCTTAATGAAGGATCATTCTCAAGTCTATGTTTTCTCTCCAATGCTTCCGGAGAAAGATTATCAGAATCTATCAGATAGTTATTTTCCATTTTCTGCCTCCACCTAATCTCTTAAAAATCCTGTAAGAGGATCAGATGCTGAAGCACCACGAACTAAAACTCTTCCAAGACCCGCAAGATATGCCTTACGACCGGCCTCTATGGCATCACGAAATGCTGAAGCCATAAGTGGAAGGTTTCCTGCTGTTGCAAGTGCTGTGTTAGCCATAACTGCGGCAACACCCATTTCCATAGCCTCACATGCCTGAGATGGACGACCGATACCGGCATCAACTATGATAGGAAGGTCTATCTCATCAACAAGTATCTGTATAAAATCTTTTGTTGCAAGTCCCTTATTTGAGCCAATCGGTGAAGCAAGCGGCATTATAGATGCAGCTCCTGCATTTACAAGATCTCTTGCTGCATTAAGATCCGGATACATGTATGGCATAACTACAAATCCTTCTTTGGCAAGAATTTCCGTTGCCTTAATTGTTTCCTGGTTATCCGGAAGAAGATATTTTGTATCTCTCATGATCTCAATCTTTACAAAATTACCACAACCGAGTTCTCTTGCAAGACGTGCGATTCTGACTGCCTCTTCTGCATTTCTGGCACCGCTTGTATTCGGAAGAAGTGTTACTCCTTCAGGAATATAATCAAGTATACTCTCTTCTTCTTTTGTATTTGCTCTTCGTACTGCAAGTGTTATCATCTCAGCGCCGGCATCCTTTGTTGCAGCTTCAATAAGCTTCATTGAATATTTACCGGATCCAAGAATGAATCTTGAATTAAAACTTTTTCCACCAATTATAAGTTCATCATTTTGCATTTTTATTTCCTCTATTTGATTCAATAATTCTTTACTTTTGGAGCTCCTGTTCTCCAGCAAGAAGTCTGAGAACAATATGAGCCTCGTGTGCTGCACAGACCATGACCCTGGATGATACAAGACCTATGCCGTCATTTACGTCACTTTGAAGATCGCCTGCGAGATAAAATCTTTCCGTAATTCTCTTAGTCTTTATAAGATTCGCATCCGCAAAGCCGGCCATTCCTGACCCTGAAATAATATACTTGTCCGGCATATCCGAAAGCACTGCATTTACCAGCATCGCTTTCGATTCCGCCTTATCAAATGCCTCACATACGATATCCGTATCTTTAAGTATATTCATAAGATTTTCTTCGTCAAGTTTAACCCTATGCTTAACAATCTCTATAAATGGGTTGATCTTACGAAGGTTTTCTTCCAAAGCATCTGTCTTATATTTACCTATCTGGTCGGCATTATATTGCTGGCGATGGAGATTAGTAATATCAACTTTATCAAAGTCGATTATTATAAGTTTTCCGATGCCTGCTCTTGCAAGGCATATCGAAATATTCGACCCTAATCCTCCCAAACCGCATACTGCAACGGTTGCAGATAAAAATGCTCTCTGCCTTTCTTCACCATGCCGTTCAATAAGCGCAGCAATCCATTCTTCTTTGGTAGGTATCGTAATCAACCCCCTCCTACAAATGAGACCACTTCTACGACATCACCGTCGGCAAGTATTTTGTCTGCATAAGATGCTTTAGGAATGATATCGCCGTTAATGTCAACCGCGATACGATTCTTATTGTAATCCGATGTCTCTATGAATTCCAAAAGGCTCTTTCCGGCAATATCCATATCTTCGCCATTTACTCTTACCATTAAAATTCACCTCTTTTCATTATCTAACGTACGAAAAAGGAGTTTCCGATCCGGAAACTCCTCTTTTAGTAAGCAAAACATTTCCCTACGTTGGCATTATCCAAATCAGGTTACCGGTCGAAGTTCGCAACTTCCTCTCAGCCTGTTTACAAGCTCCCGTAAATTTGTCGCCATTATGTTATCTCTACATCCGGCGGTTTAGATAGTCTAAACACTGCACATTATAGCCTTTTATTGAAGATATGTAAATAGATAAAATTATTTATCTATATTATTCATTGTATAGAAATACTATTTTTGATAAAATCTTATAAGCATATATTTTATACGTTGAAAATGCATATCAATTTGAAGGAGGGCCAAAAAATGCCACCTATCACCAACGACTGGGCAGATAAACTTAAAGATGAATATAAAAAAGATTATTATAAAAAGCTATTTTCTTTCATCAGTGAAGAATATAGCAAACATACTGTATATCCGCCCGGAGATGACATTTTCAATGCTTTCCATCTTACTCCGCTTTCAAATCTGAAATGCGTCATTATAGGTCAGGATCCTTATCATGAACCGAATCAGGCACATGGACTGTCATTTTCCGTAAAGCCGGGAGTGGATATTCCGCCATCACTCGCCAATATATATAAGGAACTTGAATCCGACCTCGGATGTTATATCCCGAATAACGGCTATCTTGTTAAATGGGCCGAACAAGGTGTTCTGCTTTTAAATTCCGTTCTTACTGTCCGTGCTCATGAAGCAGCTTCTCATAAAGGAAAGGGCTGGGAAAACTTCACCGATGCTGTCATAAGAATCGTAAATGAAGTTGATCGTCCGATAGTATTCCTGTTATGGGGCGGATTTGCAAGAAGCAAAAAATCTATGCTTAACAATCCAAAACATTTAATACTTGAAGCACCTCATCCTAGTCCGCTTTCCGTATATAGAGGTTTCTACGGATGTAAGCATTTCAGTAAGGCCAATAATTTCCTCATTGAAAATGGACTTACACCTATAGATTGGCAGATAGAAAATATATAAAATTTTGAATCCAGGCATCAGACTAAATCCGTCCGGTGCCTTTCTTTTTTACACAGATCAAAAGTCCCACTGCAGATATCATAAGAAGAATGAAGCACATTCCGATCATTGCAGTATCTCCTGTCTTAGGTTCCTCTGTAACTCTAAATGTTTGTGGAGCATAATTAATATCCGCATGTTTTGCCACAAGATATCCATTCTTATCATAAACTTCTTCAAAGACAACAACGTCATGTCCCTTTAATGATCTCGCATCAAATGAGAAGTCCACAACAACTATACCGTCGCTCTCCTCTGCTGAAAACGTTTTTTCGGAAATAACAGGATTACCATCGATAAGCACTCTTTCGCCAGTGGATTTATCCATTAATACTCCTTTTATCCTATAATCCTCTTTATCCTGAAGGCCCTTAAATGAAACATTATCAAATATGCTGACATTTTCTATAGGCTGAACATCCCTTGATCCATCAAGCGCTTCGACTCTCGTATTTAATTCAGGGAAATAAATACTCTGTCCTTCATCATTTATATCCTCATGTTTTCCGATCAAAAGTTCTTCAGGAAATTTCTTATCTCCTGTACTGTTTTTCCCTGTTATATCTCCTTTATAAAGATATTCAAAGAATACAACGCCTTTACCTGCATAAGTTTCAGCATCAAAATCAACTTCTATATCAATCTCTTTGTCAACAGAATCAGCTTTAAATACAGAACTTTTCTCAGCAAGTATCTCTTCATTTTCTTTATCAATAAGTTTAGTTACAAGAGTATACTCAGTACCTTTAACAAGGCCGCTCATTTTAACTGTATCCGTAAGCACTCTTCCATTTTCAGCAAGAGCATAGTTGGATACTGTATCCTTATCCCAGGCTTTTGTTTTAAGGTCCACGAGCTTTTCATTTGTTCTGTCAAATAAAAGAGCTTCGCCATTCATATCTTTTGTAATCTCAAAATCAAATACAACCTGCCCATTCTTGTAATAGCCTTCCGGAAGAATTTCCTCAACATGATATTTTCCAAGAGGAAATGCACCTGCATCATCGGTTATGCTATTTACATCTTTCTCCTCTGTTCCGTAAATCCATGTTCCTGCTCCGGCTACAGTTTCATTGGTATTTTCAAGATGAGAAGCATAGATTGCCGAACTGCTCCAGTATCCATTTTCATCTGTAACTATCTCTATTTCTTCATCAGAATCTATCTTACTGATCTTGAAATGCACCCCCGGCATCACTTCTCCCGAAGAAAGATTTTTCTTTCTGATAGCAATATCGGCTCTTGCCACCTGATCAAAATATTTTATAGCAGTATCTTCTTTGATCTTTTCTTCACCAATGAAAATTCCTTCTTCTGTATAATTAATTATCACTGTATTGCCTACAAATGATATTTCCGAGCCACCTTCTCCCGCGAATGAAATGGATGCATTTTCGGTTGTATAGCCGTCCGGCGCCTTGATCTCTCTTATAACAATCGTTCCTAAAGAAATGAAATCACGACTGCCAAATGAAGCCTTACCTTCATCATCCGTCATAATATTTTCTATCAGATAAGGTTCGACGCCATCAAGTTCTCCCAGATATCTTATCTCTCGACCATCATTTAAATCATAAAATTCTGCCTGAAATACAGCGCCTTTAAGTGACTTTAACTGAGAACGTGTTCCCTCTTTATCATATTTTTCGATAGTAATATCAACCGGATAAATATAATGATCCACGGACTCAATCAGCACTTCATTTGCAACTGTAATTTCGCCGATTGCTGTTTCTTTATAGCCTCCATCCTGTGTTATGGAAATATGATATGTTTGTCCATCCAGAGTATAACTCCCCTTATTCGGCCCCTTAACCTCACGAACAGTATAATTTCCGAGAGGAACATTTATCTTTTCCGAATAACCGTCTTCACCGATGATCAGTTTCTCACTGAATGAACTATTATGTTCATCCTTTCCTTCAACGAGATATTCAGCACCTTCCGGGCTCGCTCCGCTTATATCAACCGGCATAAGTCTTTTATGAATCCTGATACTTCCTATGTATGGTTTATCTTTTACCTGCACAACCTTCGGTGTGACTGCATCATTATCTGCAGCTTTAAAAACTATCTTCGTATCGGAAATCATATATCCGTTTTCACCGGAATTCTTCTCTTTCCAATAATATTCACTTCCACTATTAAGACCACCTATTACAACTTTCCCGGAAATCTTATCCGCATAAAGTCCTCTATCTTCTCCTGTCTTAGTGATCTTAATGTCGGCAGTTTTTTGGATAATTCCCTTATAGCCACTTTGTGAAAGAGTCACCTCTGCAAGTCGTCTATCACCGGAATCATATAGATCATATTTTATTCCGCTAAAACTGTAATTTGGATTTCCATCTGTAATCTTACTGTCTTCCGAAGTCTTTTCAATAGTTGCAAATGTATGTCTTTTATTGATCCATTCGGCTTCATTTGCATGAGAAAGAGCTTCCGCCTCTGTCTTATAAACCTTTACATTCTTCTGCTCTTTTCCAGCAACAAATCTTTTGTCCGACCAGTTTTCTCTTACAGCTACTGTTGGCTGACTTGCAAATTCTCCAAGATAATATGATGCCTTACCATCTTTACCTGTAGTCATGGCCTTTTTCTTCTCGGAACCATTTATGATAACATCGAAGCTTACACCTTCTACATTTCCTCCAAGATTATCCTTTTTACTAACAGCAATATAATATTTTGTCTTAATAATCTTCTTTTCATTCCATGTAATAAAATCCTGATATGCACCGCTGTCGCCTGCATGAGCACGGTTATTCAAATAATAAATATTGAAGATTACATTTTCAGGAATCGATGATTTAAGCGCCTTATTCATTTCTTCCGAAAAGTCACCCACTCCGTCATTATTTGCTCTGCCTTTTGCTCTAAGATAATGGCATATCACTCTATGCGCAGTTACATAATCATAATTATGGATGGAATAATAAACAACCTTTTTAGTTTCTTCATCATTCCAATCAACTTTATTTATATCAAATTCATACCCATCCAGGCCCGAGTTACTGTCGGCATCGATACAAAACGCATTAAGCCTTGTATTATTCACCTCAAAGAAATAACCGGTATCAAATAAACTATTGTCCGGATTATAATACTGGAAATAATAATACCCATCGAAGTTATGTCCTTTCACATAACTCCATCCGCCGGAATGACCTTCAAGCCATGGATAGTTATCCGCTGCTATGAAGATTATTTCATCCGCATTTTCATCCGATTCATCGTTATTATCCTGATCATTATTATCATTCGCTGAGTTATTTTCTGTTTTACTATTTTCATTCATCCGGTCATTGTCAGCTTTGTTGTTCTCATTTCCCGAGTCATTTTTAGCTTTTAGATTCTTGAGTTCACTTGAATAAACCCTACCGGAATTAAATGCCGCTTCATATCCGCCCTTTGAGATAAGTCCTGAAAATCTTCCTGCAGCTTCTGATGTTGAGGCAGACTCCATATAGTAATCAACAGTGTCTCCGTAATTTGAAATTTCAAGTCTTTTTCCGTCCTTATCGCACGCTCCGATTATTACAGCTTCATCAATACTTCCCGGTATGTAATTTATAACATTTTCTCCATTATTTCCCGCAGCTCCGATTACGATCAAACCATTTTCTTTTGCCTTTCTCACAGTATCTTCAATCAGACGACTGCCTGCCATACTGTAAGCAGACATCGAAAGATTTATGATGGATGTCTTTCTACTTATGGCATATTCTAAAGCCGCATATATATCTGAAACTCTTCCCCTTCCATTCCTGTCCATAGCCTTTACAGATAATACTTTTGCTTCCGGATTTTCTTCTTTGATATATTCAAATATTCTTGTTCCATGTCCGTTGTCATCACCGGCACCGTCCACAAATGATATTTCCCCAACAAGATCATTTGACGCAATACCTGTATCAATAACGGCTATTGTTCCTTCTTCGAAAGTTCCAATCTCATTTTCATCCCACATGCTTCTCAAAATATTTAAAGAGTCGGATTCATCTATCACTTCCGGCTGTTCCTCAGTCACGTTCTCTTCAGTCGTCTCCTCTGTTTTTTCCTCTGCGACAATTTCCTCAGTCACATTTTCTGTCTTTTCCTCTGCGACAATTTCCTCAGTCACATTTTCTGTCTTTTTCTCCGTTACATGCTCTAATTCTGTGACATCCGTCATTTCTCCCGCAACATCTTCCTCTGTCACTTCTTCTGTCACTTCTTCTGTAACGTCTTCTTTATCTCCCTTATTTTCCTCATTTGATACGGATATAAATCCATTTACTTCTACATATTCCGCTTTTTCACAGTAATATGAATAAGCCTCTCTCACTTCATTTTCTGTATCAAATTCAGCAAGATAAACATTCCCATATGATGAAATTACATTTGTATTTTCTGTAAAAATACTCTTATCATCAGTCTTTATAATAAGCTGGCGGAGCGAAAAATCTCCATCCACTTTAATATCCTTTTCAGTATTTACTGCAGCACTCTCCCTATCTGCCGCATTTCTTAATCCTTCAGTCAAACCCACAGCTGATATTTGTGTCATCGTCATTAACAGCATCAACCCCATTGCTGTTACTCTTTTAAATAAATTCATAAGCTTTTCTCCTCATAATCAAAAACTAGGCGGGCCTTTTTATCCCGCGATATCAGCCGTATATTCAATTGTTAATTAGGAAAATATAAAGAATGCATGCGTATAAAAGAGCAGTTCACCGCATGTGTGATTCAGTATAATGATATAGAAAAATCTTTTCAAGGGATTTTCTTCAAAAAACAAAAAATGAGCAAAATGCAACATTTCGAAGCATTTTGCTCATATAAATCTTTTCATTCAACCTGTAAAACTTTATCAGCATTTCCGGAATATTTCCCATTCAGGATTGCAAAACATAATCTATTTTCATCCGGTCGCTACTCACTATCTCTTAATGCAAGTTTAAGTTCTTTGATCTGATCTCTCAACTCAGCAGCCTTTTCAAATTCAAGTTCAACCGCCGCTCTATTCATTTTCTTAGTAAGCTTTTCTATTTCCTTACGAAGTTCCTTCTGATTCATCGCATCAACGGAAGGTCCCTTGCGTCGTCCTTCCTTTTCGTCAGCCGTGATGCCTGTCGTAATAAGATCTCTTACAGCTTTTCTGATAGTTGTCGGCGTAATGCCATGCTCATCATTATATTTTTGCTGTATCAAACGCCTTCTTTCCGTTTCATTTATGGCATTTCTCATGGAATCTGTAATGGTGTCTGCATACATTATTACGTGGCCGTCCACATTTCTGGCTGCACGTCCTATGGTCTGAATAAGCGATGTTTCAGATCTAAGGAAGCCTTCTTTATCAGCATCCAAAATAGCCACAAGGGTAATCTCCGGAATATCAAGCCCTTCACGAAGAAGGTTGATACCCACAAGGACATCGAAGATACCCATTCTGAGGTCTCTCACTATCTCCATTCGTTCCATTGTATCGATATCCGAATGAAGGTATTTGACCTTAACATCAAGCCCTTTAAGATAATCTGTAAGTTCCTCTGCCATCCTCTTGGTAAGCGTTGTGACAAGAACCTTATTGCCGGCCTTAGTCTCTTTGATGATCTCACTGTAAAGGTCATCGATCTGTCCGGTAACCGGTCTTACATCAATCTTCGGATCAAGAAGTCCCGTAGGTCTGATAACCTGCTCGACTTTATTTTCCTCATGAAGTGATTCATAATCCCCCGGCGTTGCCGATACAAACAATGCCTTATCTATTCTCTGCTCAAACTCTTCAAAATTAAGAGGCCTGTTGTCCATTGCAGATGGAAGTCTGAATCCGAAATCTATAAGCACTTGTTTACGGGATTTATTCCCGCCGAACATTCCTCTGACCTGTGGCAGAGAGATATGCGACTCGTCCACTATAAGCAGATAATCATCTCCGAAGAAATCCATCAAAGTACTCGGAGCCTCACCTTCTTTTCCTCCAGCAAGTATCCTTGTATAGTTCTCTATTCCCGAACAAAATCCGGTTTCTCTTAACATTTCGATATCGAAATCAGTTCTTTCTTTAATTCTCTGAGCTTCAAGCAGCTTATCATTTGCCTTAAAATATGCAACTCTTTCTTCCAGCTCTTCGCTGATCTCAGCAAGTGCCTTTTCCATTTTTCCCGGTTCAATAACATAATGAGACGCAGGGAAAATGCACGAGAAATTAACATTTCTTTTTATCTCTCCCGTAAGAGGATCGAATTCCGAAACTCTGTCAACTTCATCCCCAAAAAATTCAACTCTTATTGCAGCTTCATTTGTATTTGAAGGTATTATGTCAACCGTATCACCTTTAACTCTAAAGGTACTTCTCTTGAAATCCATATCATTTCGGGAATACTGCATATCCACAAGATGACCGATCAGATCATCTCTGTCCATAACCATCCCAGGCCTGAGTGAAAGCATCATGGATTTATAATCCTCAGGATTACCGATACCATAAATGCATGAAACAGACGCAACAACTATAACATCATCTCTTTCAATAAGAGCCGCTGTTGCGCTATGTCTCAACTTATCTATCTCATCATTTATCGAGGAATCTTTTGCAATATATGTATCCGTCGATGGAACATATGCTTCCGGTTGATAGTAATCATAGTAAGAAACAAAATATTCTACTGCATTTTCCGGAAAGAAGCTTTTCATTTCTCCATATAGCTGCGCTGCAAGAGTTTTATTGTGGGAAATAATAAGTGTCTTTTTACCTAAGGCTTTTATGACATTTGCCATAGTAAATGTCTTACCGGATCCGGTAACACCCATGAGGGTCTGCTCTTTCATCCCCGAGTTGAATCCCTTCACCAAAGCCTCAATAGCTTCAGGCTGATCTCCGGTAGGTTCAAATTCAGAATGTAATATAAATTCAGCCATAAATGCTCCTTAATTTCTCTTGTAAATATATACCGCTGCCGACATTCTCGGAATAACAGCAGTCAAAGAATTATTCTGCACCATAACAGACTGATCGTCAGGATAATATCCGTTTTCATAGGTTAAGATAACTCGCTTCATCATCCTATTATTCGGAACTCCCATACGTCCCACATGCAGATTAACGGTTTTGTCTTCATAATCACAGTTGATCACGATAGCAGCAGCTTCATCATCCGTGAATCGTCCGAATGCTATACATTTGTTACTTCCGTGAAGCTTTATCAAAGAGCCGTGCATCAAAGCTTCGCTGCTCTTATGTATATTTATCATATCCTTATGGAATTGTATGAGAACCAGGTCTTCCTTGCCCCATGGGTAAGTTCTTCTTGAATCCGGATCGGTCCATCCGCAGACTCCGGCCTCATCTCCGTAATAAATCGTCGGTGCGCCCGGCCATGTCATCTGAAATAATACCGCCTGCCTGAATGTTGCTTTATTTACATTTTCATTTGCGGCTTCAGCTCCCATGGTATGTATCCTGCCGACTCTTCTGTTGGTTCTCGTAAGGAATCTTGAATGGTCATGATTTGACAATTCGTTCATAGCAACCTGAAGAGAATTTTCATTAAAATAAGCCATATAATATCTCATCGAATCCCAGAAAATATCGGGATTACCGAGAAAGTCACCTCTAAATTCGTCACTATGCTTCTCAACTCCGGTAAGGAACCATGTTATCGGCTCCATAAATGCGCCGTAATTCATGATGGTATCCCACTGATCACCCATAAGCCAAGGTTTTGGATTTCCATAATGCTCCGCAAGTATAATAGCTTCCGGATTCGCAGATCTGACTGCATTTCTGAAGTCCCTCCAGAATCTGTGATTATATTCCTCAGAACATCCGAGATCCGCAGCAACATCAAGACGCCATCCGTCACAATTGTAAGGCGGCGAAACCCATTTCTTGCCTATTTCCATTATATAATCATGGAGTTTTTCCGACTCCTCATAATTAAGTTTTGGAAGCGTATCATGTCCCCACCAGCCGTCATATGTGTTGTTGTAAGGCCATGCATTTTTATCATTAAAGCGGAAGAAACTGTTATATGGACTATCCTTATCGATATAAGCGCCCTTCTCATATTCCTCTCTTCCTTCGTAAATCTTCTCTTTGTCAATCCATTTATTGAATGATCCGCAGTGATTAAATACACCATCCAGAATGACCTTGATCCCTCTTCTGTGAGCTTCCTCAACAAAGGAAATGAAGAATTCATTGGATGCCTCAAGATTTTTAAGGTTCGTCACTCTTTCTATATATCTTGTTGCTTCACTATTTTCGCTGTTTTCATCCTTAAGGATATCACCCTCATCAACAACAATCTTTCCGTAGTGAGGATCGATATAATCATAATCCTGGATATCGTATTTATGATTGGATGGTGATACAAAAATAGGATTAAAATAAATAGCATCTATACCGAGATCCTGAAGATAATCCAGCTTGTCCATTACGCCCTGAAGATCACCGCCATAGAAATTAGCCACATCTACAGCCTCAGGAACCTTATCCCAATCATCAACTTTAGTAACCATTCTACCTATATATTTATATTCATTGGAAATAACATCATTTGAAGGATCACCATTATAAAATCTATCGACGAATATCTGATAGAATACAGCGCCTCTCGCCCATGCCGGAACAGTGAAATCAGGTATCACTTCAAAATCATACTGTTCATCCACATCTTTAACCACTCCGAGTTTATTGTAGAAGACAGTGACATTTCCCGCACCTATCTCAAAATAGTATCTTCCTCTCTCAACCAGTTCAGGAAGAACTATCTCATAATAATCAAAAGTAAGATTACTCTCAGCTATTTCCATAGATAGCTTTTCTCCGTTATAGACAACAAGAACGTAGTCTACATTATCACGCGCTGTTCTAAAACGTAATCTGACTTTATCGCCTGTACGAGGCTCAGCCGGTATCCTGAATCTTTCGGACCCATCAGAAAAAAGAGCCCCATAATTAACTATCGGTTTATAATTATATATATAATTGATTACTTTCTGAGCGCTTCTATCTACCATATTTTAACTCTCCGGATCTTAAAACTACCTCTGCCTAAGCATCGGTCTGACATTAATATTTTACCACATATATAATAAAATTACTTTATTTTTTTATTTCAAAAATGGGACTCGGCATCATTTCACCAAGTCCCATTCTTTAGATCTTTATCAAATTTATACTATGCCTGCCAGCTCTTCAACCTGCTTTCTTTTCTCATAAAGCACGCATCCGCCTATATGCTCTGCATTTAAAACATCATTATCCCGAAGTTCCATAAAGAGCTTTGACTCTAAAGCTTCTCGTAGAGAACTGTCCTTTACATTTATATCTGAATATGGTGAAAATGGACAAGGTTCCGCTGCACCATGTGAATTAATATGGAAGAATCCTCTTCCTGCCGCAAGGCATCCACCCGAACTCTTCTCATCTCCCGGGAAAGTCACAAAAAGCATTTCAGGATATTTTCTTCGGAGCTCATTTATCCTTTCAATCATTATGTCTCTTTCTTCATCTCCCGGCGCAAGAAATTCAGTATCTTCAGACATAGGAACGTATTCAATATAGAATATGACTTTACAACCTCTGTCACTCATGATATCCACAAAATCATCCGAAAATACTTCGTCCATATTTTCGGTCGTAACTGTAACCGAGGTTCCAAAAAGCTGCCTGCGCTTATTCAGCTTATCTATCCCGGCCATAAGCAGTCTATAGATTCCGTCGCCGCGTCTGTTGTCGGTGCGAGCTTCATCCCCCTCTATGCTTATTACCAGAACAAGATTTCTGTTTTTATCAAATATCCCAAGGTACGAATCATTAAGATACGTTCCATTAGTAAAAATCGGAAATAAAATATCTTTATGTGTTTTAGCTTTCTCGATGACATCACGTCTCATAAGCGGCTCACCGCCGGCAAGTAAAATGAAACTGATTCCAAGATCTGATGCATCACTGAATATCTTGTCCCATTCATCTCCACTCAGCTGATCCTCAGGTTCAGTATCAACAGTTGCCGTATTCGCTCTCGAATAACAGCCTGCACAATGAAGATTACAACTACTGGTTATGCTGGAAATAAGAAATGCCGGCACATGAAGCCCTTCCTCTTCTAATTTTTTTCTTTTTGCAGAAGCCTTCTTTGTTGAAAGTGCGAATCTTGCCATAAATGCGCTTTCTTTCGGGTCTTTAAGCGTCGCTGCAATAGCTTCTTTAACTATCCTCTCCACCCCGGAGATCATATATTCCTGGATATTCATAAAACTCCTCCTAACTAATCATTCGGAAGTTATTCGGCAGGTATCTGACTTATTCCCGAACCCACTTCAAAATGATATCTGACAATACCCAGATCAACCTCACCCAACATTCCGGCATTATTAATAAATTCAACCGTTTCATCCGATCTGAGTTTTATAACAAATTTCTGCTGATTTACGGCTGTAGGTGCAAGAAGTGCCATCTCCACACCGTTATCAAACCATTCCGGTCTTGTTCCTTCTACTTCCGTCACATCTTCCGCACTTTTAGACTTATGCTGTTTGCCCTGATTTTTTCCATAGCCGATTGCTATAGATATTACAAGTCTTTCTCCGTCATTTACCTCTGCATTAATATTCTTTCTATTGAATGTATTTGCCCAGCAAGTATTAAGGCCAAGTTTCTGAGCCAAAAGAACCAGTTTTTCTCCGTAATATCCTACTCTCTGGTCCAGACTGTTGTTATCTTTACCAACACATGCAATAACGCTGGGTGCAGAGCTAAGTCCCATTACCTTGTTAAGCAATTTATTATATGTATTTCCTGCATTCTCAAGAAATTGGAAATGCAGATTACCCTCTGAATTTATCTCATTTATCTTCTCAATGATGCATGCTATCTTATCTTTTTCGATACGATCCGGCTTATAATTTCTTACTGCATGTCTTTCCTTAATTGCCTTGATGTCACTCATAATTATTTCGCTCATTTTGCATCCTCCAAACAAATCCCTCGGTACTTATATTTTACTCTATTTTATTTCGTACAATTTATAAAGTCAATAGAAAAAGATAAAAAATCCCATCTTTCCCCATATATATTTGTGATTTTTTATGACCTGCTTTTTTCCATCAATTCTTTCACTTCTTCATCCTGAGTCAGATCATATACCATAAAAAAGCATTCATATGCCTGGGTTTTATTGCCAAGACTCAGTGCTTCAAGCCCTGCTCTATACATTAATGCAAGTGTTACCGAAGAAGCTTCTATCGGAATATTGTTTTCTTTCAAAGTCTCTTGGATTTCTTCAATGCTAAGGTCCTTATAACTCTTTTGGGTAGCCACTTCCAGGAAATGTATTTCATTTTCATTTTGCTCTGATTTTTCAAATAGATTGCTATACATATAGCATGCAACAGATACTTCAGGTTTATATTTTTCCAGATAATACCAACCGACATTTCTGTAATATGTTGCCAGTTCCGATCTGGTACAGCAGAAATTATAGGTTTTCTGCGCATATTCAAATTCTTTTTCAATGTCGTGGAGATATTTATAGCAGGAAACAATCTTATTGATAACAGCAACGTTCACAGGATTATATTCCAGCGCCTTAGAGAATTCATTTATAGCCTCACTGTAATTCCCTTCATTCGTGAGCCTGCGTCCATTCTCAATATATTTCTTGCATGCTTCATCAGATATAAGATCATATGATTTATCAGCAGCGATATAATATTCATACAGATAAATATCAGCAATATGATTTAAGGATACCTGTTCATTATTTTCAGCCATTCGTTACATCCTTTCTCGTTAATAAGCTTACTTTCTGTCCGATATTTCATACCGTATCATTAATAAACATATTTTAGTGAACTCAAAAATCAACCGGTTTATCAAAGAATCCCCATCCGCTTAACTCAAAATTTTCAATATCTTTATTTCCAATGGTTGAAGCAAGTTTAACAAGGTCTATCTTAAAATCCACAGGCTTCCCTTTTTTCATTTTGAGTTCTACCTCTATCTTGACCCTGCCTGCATTTTCTCTAAGATCATTCGCTACTCTCTCATATCTGCCATCTTCCCACATACTGTAAGCCTTAGTTTTGATCGCATAACCCGCATTACAATAATATGTACCATCTGTTGCCTGAATACATGGAAGGCCGTCAAATTCTTTGAATTTATAATCCATAAAAACCGACATATATTCTGCTTTTTGGAACAGTCCCATATGCTTTCCTCCAAAAAATCCATTTTGATTTATCGTCTTTTTTATCATTATCTTTATTAATATTTTTAATTATATCACAGTCTCCCCTTGGAATAATAAAAAAGGCTGAAAATTCAGCCTTTTTTCAAATTTTGTATAGTAAAAGAGCCTGCCAACGAACGGCAAGCTCTTTCGGAGAAGGTATTTTGTTACTTATGGGGTGTAGCAAAAAACTATATAATGTATTGGGGGGTTACAAGTGTTATTATATATGAAACAGACAAAAAGTGTTCACAAAAAATCGCTCAATTATACCCCGAATTTGTGCACTTTTACAGAAATGCAATTTTATGTAAACTATTTTCGTTTTTTCTCTGTGCACATTGTTTAATTATCATTTTGCTTCAAGGCATTTTGCACAACAAAACGTTCTGTTTCTTAAGAAGAAGCGAAGGATTATTGTGCCATTTTAATAATTTCTTAATTTTTACTTTTGTTTACTAATCAAAATAATTTATCGAACTCTTCACCGGTTATTTTTTCCTTTTCCAAAAGGAGTTCCGCACCCTTATGAAGAACTTCCATATTATTCATGATTATGCTTTTTGCTGCTTTATAGCAATCATCAATTATTCTCTTAACTTCTGCATCAATTTCGCTGGCAACGACCTCGCCAAACATTCTGGCATGACCAAGGTCTCTTCCGAGGAATACTTCGCCCTCATCATTTGTTTCATAATTAACCGGTCCGATCTTCTCTGAAAAACCGTACTTTATAACCATGTCTCTTGCAGCCTGTGTAGCCATTTTTATATCATGAGAAGCTCCTGTTGTTATATCATCAAATATAAGTTCTTCCGCAATACGTCCACCGAACTCTACCATGATATTTTGAAGCATCTTTTTACGTGTCACATGAGAATTTTCATTTTCCGAAAGCGGCATGGTATAACCTGCTGCTGATGGCCCGGTAGGAATGATCGAAACAAGATGCACAGGTCCGACTTCCGATAATTCATGGAAAAGTATCGCATGTCCTGTTTCATGGTAAGCAGTAATCTTCTTATCCACTTCTGAAATAAGTTTTGATTTCTTCTCTGTTCCTACTCCGACTTTTATAAATGACTTATCTATATCTTCTTTAGTTATGAATTTGCGCTCAAGTTTAGTAGCTCTAATAGCCGCCTCATTCATAAGATTCTCAAGATCAGCTCCTGAGAAACCTACTGTTGTGTGGGCAATCTCATGAATGTTTACATCTTCAGAAAGCTTTTTATTTCTTGTATGAATCTTGATTATCTCTTCTCTTCCCTTAATATCAGGATTATTTACAGCAACCTTTCTGTCAAAACGTCCAGGTCTCATTATGGCAGGATCAAGTATATCTACTCTATTTGTGGCAGCAAGAACGATTATGCCTTCATTGTTACCGAATCCATCCATTTCAACAAGGAGCTGATTAAGTGTCTGCTCTCTTTCATCGTGGCCTCCGCCAAGACCGGTTCCTCTTCTTCTTCCAACAGCATCAATCTCATCAATGAATATCATACATGGAGAATTTCTCTTTGCATCCGCGAAAAGATCCCTAACTCGACTTGCACCGACACCAACAAACATTTCAACGAAATCCGAACCTGAAATAGAGAAGAATGGTACTTCCGCTTCACCGGCTACAGCCTTCGCCAAAAGAGTTTTACCTGTACCCGGAGGGCCAACAAGCAGAACACCCTTTGGTATTCTTGCACCCATTTCCGCATATTTTGTCGGATCTTTAAGGAAGTCAACTATCTCATTTAATTCTTCTTTTTCTTCTGTCATTCCGGCAACGTCTTTAAATGTTAAACCGGTATCAATATCTTTCTTTGCTCGGCTCTTGTCAAAATTCATATATTTATTTCCGCCGTTTGATGCAGCTACATTAGCCGCATTCTGTCCCATGATGATAAATAAAACTATCAAAGCAAGAAACAGAGCAAATATATATGGAGCAAATTTCTGGAAAAGCGATGGTTTTTCTACATCATCAAGCTTAACCTTTATATTATTTCCCACTATCTCTTTAATTGATTTATATGTCTCATTTACGTCTGATGTATAATAGATCACCTCGGATCCATCCACGTAAGAAACATATACTTTACCGGTAGGAACTTCTTTATTCTGAGCAATCTCAATCTCGTCGATGTTACCATTTTGAACATCTTTCATAAGCTTCTCGTTATCGTAGTCTTTGTAAACATCTTTTTCTCTGTTTACAACCATATAATAGATTGCCAAACCTATCAGCAACAGCAGCATGTATACTCCTAAACCTTTGAATGCACGCCTATTCATTTAAAATCTCCTTTAAAAATACTTTCTATCTCGGAACAGTCGATTAATTAATCACTGCTATATATGGAAGATTACGATATTTCTGTGCATAATCCAGGCCATATCCGATTATAAATTTATCCGGGATTACAAAGCCGGACATTTCAACCTTACAATCTACCACTCTTCGATCAGGTTTATCGAGGAGTGTGATTATCTTAAGGCTCGCCGGTCTTCTATCCTCAAATAATTTTCTTACATAACTGAGTGTTCTTCCCGAATCCACAATGTCTTCAACAATAACAACATTTTTTCCTTCTATAGACTCGTCCAGATCCTTATTAAGCCTTACTATTCCTGATGACTCTGTGCCGTCACCATAGCTGGAAACCGAAATAAAATCCATTGTCACATCAGACTTCATATTCTTTGCAAGATCTGTCATGAAGAATACACTTCCCTTAAGAATTCCGATAAGATGTACTGTCTTTCCGGCATATTCCTTGTCAAGTTCTTCAGCCATCTCCTTGACTCTCTTCATCAATTTATCATTATCGATAAGTACTTCAAACTGCTCGCTCATCCAATCGCCCTTTCTAAAATTATTCATCTATACCTTCTATATATTTTAAATAAATGATGTCTTCCGTATCATCATCTATCTTAAATGCTTCACTTAGCCTTAATCCCACAGCCCAGATAACTTCATTTCCGGCCGCCAGGATCGGAATGGCTTTTCTCCGCATCTTATCTATCTTCATATCAGTGAAAAGTCTTTTCAGCTTTTTGCTGCCGCTTGCGGAAATCCTTATAAAATCCCCATCTTCAGGAAGTCTAAACCTTAATATATCATTTATCTTCCCGGCATCAATAGCTTTATACATATCTTCCGAAGGTATTTCCATACCTTTTTCGTATTTTACCTTTTTTATCTCCAGGATTCCATCTCCGAGATAATACTTTCCGTCGTCTGAAACAATAGTCAAACCGTTCTTCCTTTTTCCCGGAGTATTTCTTACAAATACTATCTTATCATAACTTTTATAAACCTTTATCCCGTAAGGAAGATCAAGCTCTTTTCCGTTTTCCATCTTGATCAGTTCATCAACAGCGGATAAATGCGTTGCCGTAACATCTTTACGTTTTCCCGCAAGTTCTTCCAACGCCCTAAGATATACTTCACTTCTTATAAGCTTACTTAATCCGTCTATATCGCTGATCAGTATATTAATCCTGTCATTTTCCCCGGACTCTTTCTCCAGAGAAACCGATTCCGCTGAGCATTTTATAATATCATATACTTCTTCCATTTCGGATGCCAGCCTTACGATATGATTGTCCGCACCCTTATTTAGCTCCTTAAGCTTTGGGAGGATCTCATGTCTTATTATATTTCTTGAATAAATACCCTCAAGATTTGTTGAATCGGTAACATACTCCTGTCCGATAGTCCTAAGATACTCCTCAATCGCTTTTCTGCTTGTTTGAAGCAGCGGACGTATTATTTCACCCCTTTTAACCGGAATGCCCGAAATACCCCTTATACTGCTTCCTCGGACCATATTAAATATAACCGTCTCCGTAAGATCGTCACTGTTATGAGCCACAGCAATCTTATTAAATCCATTTTCCTTCATTACAGAATAAAATGTCTCATATCTTGCATTTCTTCCTGCTTCTTCTTCGGTAAGATTATCCTTTTCAGCCAAAGAAGGCACATCTATGCGAAAGCATTTCCATTTGATCCCAAGGCCGTCGCAAAGATCTTCCACAAATTTCTGATCTCCGTCAGCTTCAGCACCTCTTATCATATGATTAATATGAACAGCCAAAATATCCAGTTCCAATGAATCTTTCAGACTATTCAAAACATGCAAAAGGCAAACCGAATCTGCGCCGCCGGAAACTCCGACAACAACCTTGTCGCCTTTATCCAGAAGATCATTTTCCGATATGAACTTTTTAATCTGATCAATAAAATGCATTTATGTCTCCAACATACGAATACAAATAAAAAGCGGTTAACAAGCCTTAGTTAACCGCTCCTATTCTTCTCGTGGCTTAATTACTATCTCATCCGGATACACAAGTCCAAGCTTCGCTTTCGCCTCATCTTCGATATATTTTTTGGTCTTCATATATTTCTGCTGCTGCTCAAGATCAAGTTTTTTCTGCTGTGCATTACTGAGTTCTATCTCAAGCTGTTGTTCTGTAACATCCAATTCTTTCTTCTTTGAATTAAGAGAAACTGACCTAAAAGATGTAACACAAGTAACAACGATCAATGAGGCAATTACAAGAAGCACACTCAACTTGGATTGCTTCTTACCACGTCTCATGTCTCTATATTCTTTATGAACCGCTTTGACGCGTCGATTATGCTGTTGTCTTCTTCTGCGCTCAATCTGAGCCCTTGAAAGATTTCCTTCTCTACTCATTGCGACCCCACTAATGTTATGATTCACGTTATAATTAACGACAATATAATAATACCTACTTTACATAAATTAATCAATAGGTATTTTATAAATATTTGAACATTTCGGCCGCGTTCTCCTTTTTGGTTGTATCCATTATAGCTGTAACTTCAGCCTTAACAGACTTGTCACCAAATGAAATTTCTATCACATCTCCAACCTTAACATCGTAAGATGCTTTAACCGTACGACCGTTTACACTGATTCTTCCTGCGTCACAAGCTTCATTTGCAACAGTTCTTCTTTTGATCAGCCTCGATACTTTTAAATACTTATCAAGTCTCATAATTCCTCCATATTGCATAAATAAATATGCCCTAAATCTAAAAAACAGTACCTCTTGGATGAGGTACTGTTTTTAAATATCTTGAATCTATCAATTAGTTAATAGAATCCTTTAAAGCCTTACCAGCCTTGAACTTAGGAGCCTTAGAAGCCTTAATCTTCATTGACTTACCTGTTCTTGGGTTACGACCTGTTCTAGCCTTATTCTCTTTAACTTCAAATGTACCAAATCCTACTAACTGAACTTTTTCACCCTTCTTGAGCTCTTCAGCTACAACCTCTGTGAATGCCTTAACAGCCTTCTCAGCTTCTACTTTTTTAATTTCAGCCTTATCAGCAATTGCTGCTACTAATTCTGTCTTGTTCATTTAAATATCCTCCTCAACATAAAATACTTGGAACCCCAAGTTAATAAATGAACTAGTGTCCATATACTTTTATATATGTTTATGGGCATTTTGTCAAGACAAACTTTGATTTTTAGCGGTTTTTCCGTCATTTTTAATCAATTTTTTTCATATCTGATAACATAATATCTTTACTTATAGAAAAATCTATCAGGCTTTTAATTTATGAATGACCATCAGGAAGACAAAACCTGTGAAAAATCCGGCCATATCAAGCCATACATCGGTTATACACCCGCATCTTCCCGGAACAAACAACTGTATCGTCTCATCGATCATAGCCGCAAGTAATCCGCAAAGAAGTACCATGCTCCTGTTCATGCCCTTTTTAGCATATTTAAGGCAGGTTATCTCTATTCCCAGGATCATAAATTCCGTAAAATGCATAATCTTTCTTATAAGATATCCGCTTCCTGCCTCCTTCGAACTCTTGGCGAAACTAAATATCTTATTAATCAAATCCCTCAGCCATTCACTCATTTTAGAGGATGTCCCTCCCGGGATCAGACTATTTCCCCACATAAATGCAAGTGTTATCAGTATCAGTATTACCAGCACTTTAACTTTTCCACTGTTATTTCTATTAAAGACTTTATTCAAAACTTTTCTCCATTAAATAATTTTTATCAAAAGTAAGTATAGTTCAAACATCATAAATATTCAACAGTTCCGAAGGATGCTCCGTTTTATTTCCCGAAGTTTTACCACATAAATTTATAAAATCTCACAGATACCTTATAAAAAAAGTCTTGACAATCAGCATGTTCGTAATTATATTTTAGTGTAGATTTTTTGAAACAGGAGAAAAATGATGTCTAAAGTTATGAATCTTTATTCATATTGCTATTATCAGGTACGATTTTTTTCGTATCGTTTTTGTGATGGCAAATATAATAAAGAACTTTCATAAGGATTCACGTTTTTCCAATTATCAATTATCATGTTAGAATTTACTGCGGTTTCCTTATCGGGAAACCGCTTTTTTATATCATAAAATGTTTTCCGTTAAGAAACAGCCAACCATTTATAACAGGAGGACATATTATGATAAAACAAGAGGATTATTCATGTCAGCTTTCTGAGATTGATAAGAAAATGGCTGCTCTCTTCAATGAAAGATTAGAGCTTTGCAAAAAGATCTCAGAATCAAAGAAAGAAAAAGGACAGCCTATTTGCCATGACTTTGGTAAAGCAATCGATAAGATTGAAGAATCCATCGATTCTGCCGATTCAAATATCGCTTCATATTGCAGCACATTTTTACATTCAGTCATGGAAATCTCCGCTTCATATCAGGAAATGCTTTTAAATGGTATGAAAATCTCCTATTGCGATTCAAAGGATCCGGACTCAATTACTATTGTTAAAAATAATTTCCCGGAAGCTGAACCTGTTAAATATGACGATTACAAGTCAGCATATACCTCCGTTGAAAATGGTGAATGCGACTGTGCGATACTTCCTCTTACAAATAGCTTAAGCGGCGAGATTGGAAGTATACTCGACCTTATGTATCAGGGTTCTCTCAGTATTAACTCTGTACTTTCAGCACCTGAAGATACAGAAGGAAATCAATCAAGATATGCTGTATTTTCAAGAGTACTTGATAAAAATCCTATCGCCGATAAGCAGAAACCTAAGGGCTTCATCATTACTTTTACAGTTAAAAATGAAGCCGGTGCTTTGGCATCAACGCTCAATATAATCGGAGCTCACGGTTATAATATGAAGAGCCTCCGCAGCCGTCCGCTTAAGGGCCTTGCATGGAAATATTATTTCTATATGGAAGCCGAAGGCGATATCAATACAAAAGATGGCCGCGATATGCTTCAGGAATTATCAGCACTTTGCGCCGACCTTAAACTTATCGGATCATTTATCGATGAATAAGTCAGGGCAAAACACATAATTAAAATATATTTGTCATATCATTATTTTTAATATATAATATCGGCTGATTAAAATATATTATATGATTCGGCCGGAACCATTTATTTCACTATGGTTTAAGATGATAACGACAATTCATATTACAATATATAATACATAAAGTTGAAAGGAATATTATTATGAACTTCGAATTCAAAAGAGAATTACCTCCTGCAAAGGTTGTAAAAGACATGTACCCAATTTCTGCTGAAGCAGCAGCAGTTAAAGAGAAAAATGATGCAGCAATCAGAGATGTCATCACAGGAAAAAGCAACAAGTTCCTTCTTATCATCGGTCCTTGTTCAGCTGATCGTGAAGACTCAGTTCTTGAATATATCACAAGACTCAGAAAGCTTCAGGATAAGGTTTCTGAAAAGATCGTAATCGTTCCTAGAATTTATACAAATAAGCCACGTACAACAGGTGAAGGATACAAGGGAATGCTTCATCAGCCAGATCCGGAAGCAGCACCTGATATGCTTAAGGGAATCATCGCTATCCGCCGTGTTCACCTCAGAGCTCTTGAAGAGACAGGTTTCTCATGTGCAGATGAAATGCTTTATCCAGGAAATCATCCATATCTTTCAGATGTTCTTTCATATGTTGCAGTCGGTGCAAGATCTGTCGAGAACCAGACACATAGACTTACAGCAAGTGGTCTTGATATTCCTGTAGGAATGAAGAATCCTACAAGTGGTACTCTCTCAGTTATGATGAACTCTATCACAGCTGCTCAGCATCCTCATACATTCGTATACTCAGGATGGGAAGTAGTAAGTAAAGGAAACCCTCTTGCACATGCTATCCTTCGTGGATACACACATAAGAATGGGCTTTCAGCTCCAAACTACCATTACGAGGATCTCAAATATGTTCGTGAATTATATGACAAGAGCAATCTTGTAAATCCTGCAGTTATCGTTGATACAAATCACTGCAACTCAGGAAAACAGTTCGCAGAGCAGCCACGTATCGCTAAAGAAGTACTTCACAGCATGCGTCATTCAGATGATATCCACAGCATGGTTAAAGGTCTTATGATCGAGTCATACCTCGTTGATGGAAATCAGGCACCAAATGGTGGAACATACGGACAGTCAATCACTGACCCATGTCTTGGTTGGGAAAAGACAGAGAAGATGGTTCTTGAACTTGCTGACCTTCTCTAAAATATATTCCCGAAAATATATTCTTTCTTTCGAAAGATTCATAATCTTATAAATAAAAAGGAATTGTAATTATAGGATTCGTCCTAAGATTACAATTCCTTTTTTATTTGCCTTACGGCTACTGTTTTATATTTTATTATTCTATGTCTACTCTTTTACTCTCTTACTTTTTGATTCGGCAAAAGCTTTAACAAGCCCTGCGTATATAAATATAAGAACAAAGCTTATAAGCACTCCACCAATAATATCTGTCAGCCAATGAACTCCCGAAAGAAGTCTGCCCGCAACAGAAAGAACAAGAACTACAGTGAAGATAGCCTTTACAATGATTGTTATATTTTTATTATTTATATATTTACCTATAAGAACTATTGCTGTTCCAAGGATAACACATGCAAGCATTGTATGTGATGAAGGGAATGAAGATTCAAGCTCTTTTTCGTCAGGAAGTATTTCAGGTCTGTAATTGATAACTATCTTATCAAATATTACATAAAGCCCGCCCATTATAGCATAAATGACACCAAGAGAAAGAATCTCCTTATCTACCTTAGCAATACTCTTTCTTGCAATTAGCTGAAGGAGTCCCATAAGAGCAAATACTCCGCCGATCATAAACGCCAGATAGCTAAGCTTGTCAGTTGCATCATCCCATTTAAGACTAAGTCCTGTAGCTTCATGTACATCTTTATTTATTCCGGATAAACCTATTGATGTACCTTCCGGTCCGATTGCACTTACATCAACATTCTTTACAATGATGATCAGAGCAATGAATAGTAATCCGCAGATTCCTGCAGCAACAAAATATTTTTTCATGTCCAATACCCTTTCGCTTTTTATTTACTTTCAAACCCTGTCTATTATTTCATACAACGAAGAATTTATCAACTTGATTAGGTTATATTTATGATTTTCAAAATTATTTATCTGTTGATCATTCCGGTTTTATGATTCAAAAATACAGCAATAAACTATTTAAATTTCAAATCCGTGCAAATGATATACATCGATTATTTTTATTACATTATTAACAAAACATTTTATCACCCGCCATACTTTGTTCATATTTAAGCAGTACTATAAATACATCGAAGTAAGAAATAACATTTCTTCTTTTCATAGTTTTCATAATTTTCATAGTTTAAAAAAACCGCCATTTGATGATGGCGGTTTTTTAATGCAATTTTTCAGGTCTGATTTTCAATTTTATATTTATATAGTTTTTTATTAATAAAAGTTCTATAATACTGTTCGTATAAAATTTCAATAGAAAGAATATAATACTCTTTTGGGAGGATATTATGCTATTCAATTCAATGGCATATGCTATTTTTTTGCCTTCAGTTTTTATAATTTACTGGTGCATACCAAGTAAATTTAGGTGGACTTTACTTTTAGTTGCAAGCTATTATTTCTACATGATGTGGAATCCCAAATACGTGATTCTTATTGCTTTTACTACTGTTGTAAGTTATTCTTGCGGCTTATTATTGGAAAAGACATCATCTAAAATTTCAAGAAAAATACTTGTTTTTTTTGCTCTCATATTATGTCTGGGCGTTTTATTTGTATTTAAGTATTATAATTTTACTCTTGATACGTTAAGCCACTTTATTTCATTTAAACCAAGATACCTAAAACTTCTTTTACCTGTAGGAATCTCTTTCTATACATTTCAGACATTAAGCTACGTTATAGACGTATATAGAAAAAAGATTAAAGCTGAAAAGAATTTAGGAATATACGCTACTTTTGTATCATTCTTCCCCCAGCTTGTAGCAGGTCCTATAGAGAGGTCTGAAAATCTTTTACCACAAATAAAAGAAAAGCATATTTTTAATATCGAGGCGACAAGATACGGAATCGGACTCATAGTTTGGGGTATATATAAAAAAGTTATAGTAGCTGATAATATTGCCATTTATGTTGATGAAGTATATGGAAATGTATATAACTATTCCGGTTTTAGTCTAGTTCTTGCCACACTATTATTTACTGTTCAGATTTATTGTGATTTTTCCGGATATTCCGATATTGCCAGAGGCTCAGCGAAACTTTTAGGAATTGAATTAATGGAGAACTTTAAAAGTCCTTATTTTTCGGAAAGTGTAAAAGAATTTTGGAGTAGATGGCATATTTCTTTATCAACTTGGTTCAGGGATTATTTATATATTCCAATGGGCGGAAATAGAGTTAAGCCATTAAGAAATCATTTCAATGTTGTTGTCACTTTTTTGGTTAGCGGATTATGGCATGGAGCAAGTTGGAATTTTGTTATATGGGGCGGTTTACATGGAGTAACCCAAGTTTGTGAAAACGCTTTAGGTATAAAGAAAAAATCTGATAGAAAAATACTTTCCTTTTTACGAAAAATACTTGTATTTTTATTTGTAGCTTACGCATGGATCTTCTTCAGGGTAGATAATTATCAACAAGGAATTTATGTAACAAAGTCGCTATTTTTAGGATTAACACATCCACTTCAGTATTTTAGCAAAGGCATTGCCACAATAAATTTACCTAAAGAGCTCTTATTATGTACCATTCTTTTATTTGTTTATGACTATATTTCTTTAAAAACTGATTTAATAGAATGGGTATGTACAAAAAATGCAATATTACGACATGCGATACTCATCTCTATGATTATATTATTATTACTAATCGGATATGCAGGAAAATCAACTTTTGTTTATTTCCAGTTCTAGGAGTATATATGAAAAATAAGGATTTTGTTAAACTTATACTAATAGCCGCCATATATGGAATAGCTATATTTAGTATTATTATATATGTAAATATATCTATTGATGCAGCATCGGTCATTAGACCCCAACACACAGAATTAGCAAAACTAGCATTAGCAGGAAATACGGTTTCTGTACCTGAGAATTACAACGATAGAGTATTTCAAGTTTGTATAGTTAATAATATAAAATCCATGCCTGAAACAGTTGTAATTGGAAGTAGTAGAGGTATGTTTCTTGGTCGAGATATAACCGGGTATACTGATATTTATAACAATTGTGTTTCCGGCGCTTGCATGGAAGATTACTACGCATTATTAGGGTTGTATTATGATAGATTTGGTGTCTTTCCTAAACGAGTTATTATAGAAATATCACCATGGATATTTTATAAAAATAACAAAGAAGCGAGATGGAAAGAGAATCAGGTATATTACCAATCTGCATGTAAATTATATAAGAAAATTAACAAAGCAAATATTCCGATCAAAAATAATTTCGAAATTGAAAACCCATATATATCATTTTCATATTTTAGATATAATCTAGAACAATTGCTTGATAAAGGATCCAAACTCTTTACAGAACAAGCTCACATAAGTAATGATATAAACGAATTTGCCGAATACCCTGATGGAACAATCAGATATGCAGCAGAATTAGAAAACGAAAACGAAAAACGACTTGCCGATGTTAAAGCCACAGCTGGCGCATGTGAATATGAAGGAAGTAATAAAATGGTTGAGATAGATTCCAATAAAAAAAGAGATTATGAAAATCTTATAGATTATTTACAAGCTTCCGGATCAGAAGTAATAATATTTATGCAACCTTTTAGCGCTACCCAAAGCTACTATTGCTTTGATAAGAATATGAATCCAGGTTACTCACTTGTTAATGACTATATTGACGCCTATGCCAAAGAAAAAGGTATTGAAGTTCATGGTGGATATGATGCAAAAAGGTTTAATTTAGGAGATGAAAGATTTATAGATAATATACATCTCGACAAAATAGGAACAAATATAATATGGAATTATAAATAATAATCAAACCTACTCATACACTGAATTCCGATGGATAATTAACAAAACATTTTATCACCCGCCATACTTTGTTCATATTTAAGCAGTACTATGAATACATCGAAGTAAGAAATAACATTTCTTCTTTTCATAGTTTTCATAGTTTAAAAAAACCGCCATTTGATGATGGCGGTTTTTTAATGCAATTACGAAAGTTGATCTATATCTCACTTTTACCAAAAAACTCGGCAGCACATTTGTATCTTTCCACCGGACTGTTGGTCCATACCTGTGCTTCTATATATCTCTCTGGTCCCTTTGCTCCGTCTACATTCCACTCTTGAGGTAATCCATACTTCTCAATGATGGATAAGATTTCCTCGTAAGTATATACTTTTTTTCTGTACTCTTTCCCGTCATTTACACGAGGACTGAATGTCGGCATAGAATCTCCATATGTAAATGATATCTTGGAAGTGTCAAATTCCCCAATAGGAATAGATATGATCTCAGGATATTCATACCATGATTTTAACCAATCGCATGCCCCGATCACAAAATAATAAGGCGACTCTATATCCATGATGATACCCTTTTCTTTTGCTTTAGCGCGAACTATCGCCTCACAGTTGCTGCGATTCACTATATAGTTCATATCTCTCTGGGAAGCAAATGAATTTGGTCGCTCTTTCTTTATTTTCTCAAGTATAGCTAAAGCATCGTCATTAGAAAGCATCGTCAAACTTCTAAAGGGTCCGGAACGTTTATCATAGTAATGAAACAAATACATTGGTCCTCAAGTCCTCCCTCTACAATTATTTGTCTTGAATCAGTACACTTTAAATCCACTTTTATCATTATAACAAATGCTTTTATTGTTTACAGATATATTTTACATATCAAAAAGGCCCTTATACAAATTGAATAAAATGATCCCCGGGAATTGTTCGATTTATACATCAAAAAAGCCCGCAAACCCGCTTGTACACTGAATTCTAAAAGTTAATTAACAAAACATTTTTTAGGCTGACATACTTTGTTCATATTTATGCAGTACTATAAATACAACGAAATAAGGAATTACACATTTCTTCTTTTCATAGTTTTTCATAATTTTCATAGTTTAGACAAAACCCGCTATCTTCGTGTAGCGGGTTTTAAAATTTATAATGTTTTACATTTTTTTATTTTCATTGCCATACTTTGTTCATATTTGAGCGCTATTATAAATACAACGAAACAAGAACGAACGGTTCTTCTTTCATAGTTTTTCATATTTTTCATAGTTTAGATTAAAAGCCCGCCAGTCAACACCGGCGGGCTTTATATTATCTATAATCTCATTCGCATTACGCTATATATATCTCTCTTGATAAATATCTCTTGTTATATAGCTCTTCATATATGGCTTTTTGTAAATATCCCTTAATAATTTACTCTATATATTTCCAGTCCCATCATGATACATCCTGATCCAGACAGGCTGTATATAACGCTTCCGGAATTCCCATAGAATTAATCCTACATTTAAATATTAACATTTACATCATACAAATACATACAACGTCAAAAAAAGAGGTTATATGAGCTTTGTGACTCATATAACCTCTTTTATATAATCTTGTCTTAAATCAATTATTACTTAAGACCTGACCACTTCCACTCTGCTACTTCTGGCATATCAATACCAACATCGTGGATATATGTCTTATGCTCAACAAGCTTATCCTTCATCTTCTGAACAAGGTAAGCACCCTTGTTTCCAAGTGATGGAATATTGTTGATCATAGCGATTACAAGGTTGAATCTGTCAATCTTATTCTGAACTCTCATATCGAATGGAGTTGTGATAGTTCCTTCTTCATGATAACCATGTACATGGATATTATGATTATGTCTTGTGTATGTTAACTCATGGATAAGTGTTGGATATCCATGGAATGCAAATACGATTGGCTTATCCTTTGTAAAGATTGTATCGTAATCAACATCTGAAAGACCATGAGGATGCTTATCCTTTGGCTCAAGTCTCATAAGGTCAACTACGTTTACAAAACGAACCTTAACATCAGGCATTTCCTTATGAAGGATATCAACTGCAGCAAGTGCTTCAAGTGTAGGTGTATCACCACAACAAGCAAGTACAACATCCGGATCATCTCCATTATCTGTAGATGCCCAATCCCAGATACCGATACCCTGTGTACAATGCTTAACAGCCTGCTCCATTGTGAGCCACTGTGGTCTTGGGTGCTTACTTGCAACAACAGCATTTACATAGTTCTTGCTCTTTAAACAATGATCCATTGTTGAAAGGAGGCAGTTAGCATCTGGTGGAAGATAAATTCTTACAACATCTGCTTTCTTGTTAGAAATATGATCAAGGAAACCTGGATCCTGGTGTGTAAATCCGTTATGATCCTGCTGCCATACATTTGATGTAAGGAGTAAGTTAAGTGAAGATATTGGCTGTCTCCATGAGAGACCGTTACATACCTTAAGCCACTTAGCATGCTGAGCAGCCATTGAGTCAATGATACGGATGAATGCTTCGTAGCTTGCGAAGAAACCATGTCTACCTGTAAGGATATATCCTTCAAGCCATCCTTCACACATATGCTCTGAAAGCATTGAGTCCATAACACGTCCGTCAGCTGCGAGGAACTGATCTGTACCCTCTTCGATTGGATTGTTCCAATCACGATTTGTTACTTCAAATACCTTATTGAGACGGTTTGACATTGTCTCATCAGGTCCGAATATACGGAAGTTCTTCTGATCATCATTAAGCTTGAATACGTCTCTGATGTATCCACCAAGCTCGATCATATCCTGCTTTTCAACAGAACCAGGAGTTGGTACATCAACAGCGTAATCACGGAAATCAGGAAGTCTTAAGTCATGAAGGAGCTTACCACCATTTGCATGTGGGTTAGCGCCAATACGTCTGTCACCCTTTGGTGAAAGTTCCTGAAGTTCAGGAATAAGACGTCCGTTCTCATCAAAGAGTTCTTCTGCATGATAGCTTTCAAGCCAATCCTGAAGGATCTGCATATGCTCTGGCTTATCCATCATTACAGGAACCTGATGTGCCTGGAATGAACCTTCGATCTTGTTTCCGTCAACTACCTTTGGACCTGTCCATCCCTTAGGTGTACGAAGAACGATCATTGGCCATACTGGTCTTGTTGTATCACCATTTTCTCTAGCATTCTTCTGAATAGCCTTGATCTCATCAACAACTGTATCAAGAGTCTCAGCCATCTTACGATGCATTTCCTTAGGATCAGAACCTTCTACATAGTAAGGCTTCCAACCATTACCCTTGAAGAATGCATCAAGCTCTTCACGTGAAAGACGTGCAAGAATTGTTGGGTTAGAAATCTTAAATCCGTTAAGGTGAAGGATTGGAAGAACCGCACCATCAGATACAGGATTAAGGAATTTGTTTGACTGCCAAGATGTTGCAAGAGGACCTGTCTCAGCCTCTCCATCACCTACTACGCAGGCAGCTATAAGTTCTGGGTTATCAAATACAGCACCAAATGCATGTGCAATTGAATAACCAAGCTCTCCACCTTCGTGGATTGATCCAGGTGTCTCAGGAGCAACGTGGCTTGAGATACCGCCTGGGAATGAGAACTGCTTGCAAAGCTTCTGAAGTCCATCCATATCACGGCTGATATTTGGATATACTTCGCTGTAAGAACCTTCAAGGTAAGCATTAGCTACGAAGAAGTTTCCTCCGTGTCCAGGACCTGAAAGAAGGATCATGTCCTGATCATACTTGTTAATAACACGATTAAGATGAACATAGATGAAGTTCTGTCCAGGAACTGTTCCCCAGTGACCAACTATCTTCTTCTTAATATGTTCTTTCTGTAATGGCTCGCGGAGAAGCGGATTATCAAGCAGGTAAAGCTGAGCAGCTGCGAGATAATTTGTTGCACGCCAATACGCGTCCATTTTCTCAAGATATTCGTCTGTAATTACGTCGTGATTCATAATTATAACCTCTCTTATTTATTTTATTGCTCTGTCTGCTATTATACAAAAAAAATGCCCAACAGTGTGAGCATTTTTTTATTTTCGTTATATTTTCCGTATAGTCATTGTAAATATACATTTTTTTAGTTAATTTTACTAAATTTAATTTTTACTCTGCTAAATTATGTTAATACAGTGATTAAACAATTTATTTTTTTATATACAAACTGCTTTACAGAATGTCAATGTACTCTCCGGCAAGCGCTTTATTCATACTTCTTACTGCGCAGAATTTTCCACACATTGAGCAACTTTCTTCAATCTCAGGAGCTCTGCTGTCACGTATTGCCTTTGCTGTCTCAGGATCGATAGCACATTCCCACTGTTTCTCCCAGTCAAATGTCTGTCTTGCTTCAGCCATTCTATCGTCAATATCTCTTGCATGAGGAATCTTCTTGGCTATATCAGCTGCATGCGCTGCTATACGTGATGCGATGATTCCCTGTTTAACATCATCTACATTTGGAAGCGCAAGATGTTCAGCCGGTGTTACATAACAGAGAAATGCAGCGCCGGCAGATGCTGCAATTGCACCACCGATTGCTGAAGTGATATGGTCATATCCCGGAGCAATATCTGTAACAAGCGGTCCAAGTACATAAAAAGGAGCACCCATACAAATTGTCTGCTGTATCTTCATATTTGCTTCTATCTGATCAAGAGGCATATGTCCCGGTCCTTCAACCATTACCTGTACATCCTTTGCCCATGCACGTTTTGTAAGTTCACCAAGACGAACAAGCTCTTCAATCTGGCAAACATCACTTGCGTCTGCGAGACATCCCGGTCTGCAGGCATCACCAAGAGAAATAGTAACATCATACTCTCGACAGATTTCAAGTATTTCATCATAATGCTCGTAAAATGGATTCTCTTCCCCTGTCATACACATCCATGCAAATACAAGAGAACCTCCTCTTGAAACAATATTCATTTTTCTCTTATGCTTCTTTATCTGCTCGATAGTCTTACGTGTAATACCGCAATGGAGTGTTACAAAATCAACACCGTCCTCGGCATGGAGTCTTACAACATCAATAAAGTCCTGAGCTGTAAGTGTAGCAAGATCACGCTTATAATGAATAACGCTGTCGTATACAGGTACTGTACCGATCATTGCAGGACATTCTGATGTAAGTTTCTTACGAAATGGCTGTGTGTCGCCATGAGACGAAAGGTCCATGATTGCTTCAGCTCCCATTTCAACGGCAGCCATAACTTTCTCCATCTCAATACTATAATCTTTGCAATCCTTAGACACGCCAAGATTTACATTTATCTTGGTACGAAGCATTGAACCAACTCCGTTTGGATCGATACATTTGTGATTCTTATTTGCACAGATTGCAACCTGTCCCTTAGCAACAAGGTCTCTTATCTCTTCTTCTGTTCTGTATTCTTTTGCAGCAACAGCCTTCATTTCCGGTGTGATGATGCCTTTTCTTGCAGCATCCATCTGTGTAGTATAATTTCTCATTTAAATATTCCCTTCTTAAATTTGATTCATATAATTACAGGTGTCATTCACCTGAGTTTCTTCATTTTGCTTATGTTTTTCATTTATATGTATTTTTGTCTTAATATGTTGATTTGTTTAAATATGTTTTTTCATTCAATTCAACTTCTTCATTCAGCGGATTATTTGTTCAATCAAAATTTAAAAATATACATTTTTTATACATTTTAATGCAGTGTATTTTTTCATACATTTTTTCATATATTTGTATGCGGCACTTTTTCCATATATCTTTGTGCGGCGCATTTTAATATATCTTTATGTGGTACATTTTGTATATTGTAGCGGCACGGCATTCTCATTTATTTATTAATTCATTTGGCATGCTCTTTAAATAAAAAATAAAAAAGGAGATATCCGCCAAAAGAGTATCTCCCAGTTAATTCAGTATAATCCACCAGTATGACTCCCTGCGCCGGAATTACCCGTATCAGGTTATAGGGTCGAAGCGATACCAGCTTCCTCTCAGATTGTTTAAACAAACTCCCCTGCATCAAGTTATTATTTTGTTCACAACGTATTATATATATACAAAGACAATATTGCAAATGAATTTTTAAGATAAATTGACTTATCCATTTCAATATGCCGGATTGCTCATTTCGACAAATTAATTTATCCATTTCAATATGCCTGCTTGTTCATCCTAATAAATGCTTCCGCTTACAAATTCTTCCGTTTTTTCCATAACATCTTTTATTATAGATAAGTTGTGCATATTATCATCATTCTCAAGAGAATGATTCAATCCATCATAAACATACATTTTTATATTCTGCTCTTTTGCAGCTCTGATCACATTTTGATATTCGCACCACGGGTCAGCTGTACCGATAAAACCGATAGCATTCTTGGGATTATTTTCAAATGTATATTCCAGCGGAGTATATAAAATGTGCCTTATCTTATCATTAAGATTGTATTTTTCGGCATATGCACTTCCAATAACTGTTCCTATGCTTTTCGATAAAAAAAGTATGTCGTCATATTCCTTCCAATCGATCTCCGCAAGCTGATTTTCAGCTTCCTTATATAATTCCAGAAAAGCCTTTCTCATCTCCGGTTCATTTCCTCTTATTGACTTGCCGGGAGAATAATTAAAACTCACCAGCCTGCATACATCATATCCTGCTGAAGCTGCAATCTTTCCTGCATAATATAATATAGGCTTGTCTTTTGTATATCCTATTCCCGGAAATAAAACTGCTATTTTCTTCCCGGAATCATTCTTACACTGTTCCATTTACTGTTGCCTTTCTCTTATCACTCCATACTACATATCTCTTATTGCTCGATATTTTATAGTATATTATATTCAAATATTTTCACAGTATTAAAATCAAACCGACATTCCAAAATAATGAATTCCAAAATGTTGAAAATAAAAATGCAAAATTTATAAATCTCAGTATTACAAATTCGGATTCATATAGCTTGCTCTCAGGATGCGAAGGAGTTCCTCTGAGGGTATATCCATTCCATTTTCAACCCATTTAACGAGCATGCTAAACATACCGCCCACACTGTAGGAGAGCATGTAGGGAAGCGTCTGAGCATTTTTCTCCGCTATTTGTTTGGAATGTACTACTTCAAATACAGTAAGTGCATTTTGATCCAAAAAATCAAAGAATAAATTTAATAAATTATGACGAGTTAGGAGCTCCAGACTTTCCTTATGATTCTCGCAAAAATCAAAATAGCACTGAACGACATCCCAGTAGCTATGTAGCCGCTCTTCCCGAATACGGTCAAATATTTCCTGAAACCATTGTGAAAAGCGGGTTTTCAGAATATCTTCTTTTTTTGAAAACAGACGGTAAAAAGTTTTCCGCGAGAGACCGGACTCTTGAGCGATCTGAGTAATTGTGATTTCTCGATACTCATATTGAGACATGATGGAAAAAAGTGCATCCGCCATTTTCTGTTTGGATTTTTCAGCAATTATCCCGTTTGTTCTGTTCATTATATCCTCATTTTTCTATTTTGACACAAAAGCGGCCAATGTGTGACACATTAGAAAAGTTCCTTGATTTCACATTTTCTCATTATATAATAAATACATTGATATTAGAAGTGTGACATATTAGAAAAGAGGTTTTTATGTTTGAAATTTCATTTCCTATGTTATTTAGTTTTATCACTGTAGTATGGATTGTAGTAAGATTGATCATAAACATCAAGATGAAATCAATTGATATCAAACGTGAATTCCAATTGATTTTAGTATATATATGCATAATGGTTATTTCAAGGATGGTTTATCTTCCAACAGAGCATGTAAATGGCCATATTGCGACAGAGCCTTTTGATTTTTCAAAGATTTTGCCATTTAGAATTAACCCGGTGCCATTTACTTTTCTTCACGATTTTTATGACGGTTGGCAGATGAATATTATCGGAAATATCACTATGTTTATACCAGTCGGAATTGTTTGGCCTATATGCTTTAAAGAACTTGATACGATAGGAAAAGCTATTTTAGCAGGTGGAGGTTTCTCCCTTTTCATCGAGATATCGCAGTTACTTTTCTACAATCGCTGCACAGATATTGATGATCTCATTTTAAATACAACAGGCGTTACTATCGGTGTTCTAGTATACTTTGGTATCCGCAAATTATTCCGAAAAAGAATTAAAAATAAGATATAGGACACTCCTTTCCACCAAAAATCCTTATCCGCAGTACGCAACAGCATCCACTTGAAACTGCAGACCATCTTTGCCGCCCACATGCGCAAACTCGGTCTGAATAGATTTTCTCACAGGATACTTTCCGCCAAATCTTTCCTTTATGATTTTCTCCATGACAGGGATATTCCAAATGTCCCTGAACAGACAATCCATTTGAACCACGGATTCCAGAGTAAGACCGACCAAAGCAAGCCTTTCCTCCATATTGTCAAAAGCCCCATTGATCTGCTCTTCTATCGTTCCTCCGACATTTCCAACACAGTATCCCAAAAAGCAAAAGTCGCCTGCTTTAATAATTCCTGAATGAGCCCATTCTTCGCTTACATCGTATCTCTCAATTTCTCCCACTTTTCTTTCCTCCATACTTTCTGATCATTGATTCTGCCATATTCATAAGCTTCTCTCTTACTTCCACTGATAAGTTCTGATGATCCGGCCCGGATCTTTTCCATCAATTGACCGTATTACCTGCTTATCTTACCAAAGCAAACAGGACAACTGTGTGTCTTGTTTTGGATAAATTTTTTCCTGTACTATGAATCTTCGATCTTCGATTCTAACAGATTTCTTGGATTCTCATAGTACAGGATAGATTACTGATTCCTCCCTAACCACTGTACGAAAGCTGTCTTATCACCGCTGTTATATCCTGCCTTTTCATAGAAATGCAGAGTCTTCGGCTTCTTCGATCCGGTAAGCAGCATCATTTTATAGCAATTCTCCTGCTCAGCGATTTTCTTTGCATAAGCCAGGCACTCTCCTGCGTAACCTTTTCCTCTGTAATCAGCATGCGTCACCACATTCTCGACAAATGCATATGGTCTTACATTTCTGGTCAGATTCGGTATGATCACACATACACAGGAGGATATGATCCGACCATCAATCTCATTCACGATCAGATGATGATTGGGTTCTTCAAGAATCTGTTCCCATACTTTCTCAAGGTGGCTATTCATTTCCGGAATGCTGTCTTCATGTAAATACAAATACAATTCAAGCAACTCAGCTAAATCTTCTCTTTTCACTTCACGTATCATAGTGTATACAACTCCTCCATAAAATACTGTTCCTGAAAACCGATGGTCTCCAGAATGTCCTCTGCCGGAATCGTTTCTCCGTTTAAGCTTACTATCCACTTATCTTCGTTATCATTTAGGCGGTGATATACGGCATAGCCTTGACGCACCCATACCGTTTTCAGTTAATACATAGCCCTGTTTGTTTCTGATTTTTTCTTCAAATCCCTCTTCAGGCAAATGACGATCAAGCCTGAACCATTCTGTCTTATCATTTAATTGTGCGTATCTTATAAACATATATCTTCCTTACCCGGATTCCTTTTGTAAATCTTTAATCCTGTTTAACCACTTTTTCTCGAAAGCAGGCATCAGCGATGTTTTGAATAAAACACAAACTCATTATCTCGCTTTATTTCTTTATAGCCAATCTTAGAATAAAAACTGTTTGTCCTGACATTCCAAACAGGGGTATCCAGCGTAAATTCTTTTACTTCAGGGAACATATTCTCCACTTCCCGCATCATAAAGACCCCATACCCTTTTCGGAAATGCTCCGGAGCAATGAATATCCTGCCAACATTCAAAACATCATTTTTCAAAAACAGGATTGCGCCGCCAACGATCAATCCCTCATCGGTCAATTTATACAGATGCCCTTGCCTAGCCATTTTTGTATGAAATGGTAATGACATATATCCCGGAGGTCCACCCGGTGATGGCGCCCCGATCAAAATATCACTGTCAAACGCACGCTTCGATATTCCGTTCAATGTAAGCGCATCAGAAGTACCTGCCTTCAATAACTGTAAACTCATAGTCCACACCTCACTTACACGCAATATAAACGTCCATGCTCTCTCCATCCGTTTCAAAACAGGGGATCACTCCATTGATAAAGCAGACCGCTTCCGCTTTTGCTCTCTTAATCATCTTGTTCCTTTCGCTGTATTTCTTTACGGATGAATCTTGTTTTTAATTCTCAGGCACGCTTCAAGATGCATAATCCAATGTCTGGAAAACGGCATTTGAATCAATCCACGAATATCCTTGTTGCACCAATAATCGATGAGCCAGACGGCATTTTCATCTTCGCTTACCACATGGAGCGATCTCAGATTCTCTTTTGTTTCGTCCGAAATTTTCTTTTTAATATCATCAAAAGAAAGGCTTTCCAGTACCACCTCGGTACTGTCTTTTACTTCACCGATATAATGATACAGTTCATCCAGATTAAGTTCTTTCGAAAAATCTGCAATTTCCTGCTTCACAAGTTCATTCCCGGTTGTGATGATCGGAGCATTAATCCTCTTCTGATAGTTTCCCTTGAAGAAAACCTGCTGATCCTCTGCTACCAGCGTATGAGCAACAATATCTTCGATCCTGAAAACATGCCACAGAGAGTATGCTATCGTCTTACTATGATAGCCTTCTGCATTTATAAACGGTATTGCATTGAACTCATCACTGCTCAGTTCATTCTTCAGAGAAAGAATCGTATTCCATAACTCATCTCGCAACTTCATGAGTGAAAATATACCCTGATTGAATGTACCTCTCTTCTTAAGTTCTGTCTGCATCGTCTTATTAAGTTCCGACCATTCCTTATTCATGCTTGCCCCCTATTCCTACGCCATGTATGCGTAAAATGTTAGTTATTTAAGTCCACGCTCGTATACTTTACTGCCAAGCAGTTCATTTTTGCATGCTATAACAGTTTCATCATTGCCCTGTAAATGTTCATACTCCTTCAGGGTTCTGAGCCTTACCTCCGGATTTATATCCTCCAGAAGCCAATCCAAAACGGTTTGATTCTCAGGTATACTGTCTTCGTTCAGGAACAAATACAGTTAAAGTATTGCATTCAAATCCTCGTGCTTTGCTTCTCTAACCATCTGCAATCCCCTTCAGCCATTGGTCTTATGTGCAGTAATTATTGTATAACTTTTTGCATTTATGGTGATTTCGCATCCGTCATAGGTTACATACCAGTTTTTACCCTGCCGGATTATATCTGCACTTTCGTTCATAATGATTTCCCGACACCGTAAAACTACATCCTCATTGTCAAGAGCAAGGTTCTTTTTTATCCTTTCAGCTCCCATTTCCGTCGTATGTATTTTATCCAGATTATCAAGCAGAACCCGGACATCCGGTTTTTCAGAATCTATTTTATTAAGAGTATCCTTCAGTATTTCACTCCTAAGATCTGTAAGCCAGTCAGAAAAAGCAACCGTATCAAACGCGTATGTTTTGTTAAGTTCATATTCATTCTCTGCCCATGTATCAATCGGCGACTCGTTGTGCTGTATAAGTGCTTCGAGTTTATCAAGAGCCTTATATAACCTGGCTTCAGTCGTTTCCTGTGATTCCATTTCTTTGTATAGATCTTTCAGATCATCCGATACCTCCCTTGGAAGGCCTTCAACCCATTCATTAAGCAGAGAATCTTCCTTGTTCCTGTCAGCGTCCGTTTTATTAAAGGTCGGGATATCTCCGGTAAAACACTCTCCAAGATCATGAACAAGGCACATACTGACAACTCTGTCGATGTCTATATCAGGAAACTCATTTCTTAAGAGCAAGGCCATGAGCGAAACTCTCCAGCTGTGCTCTGCTACGCTTTCCACTCTTCTTTTGCTCGTGGTACAATGGCGCGTGGTATCCTTCAATCGCTCAGCAATATGAAGTATATTCAAATAATCTCTTGATGTCATATACACTCCTGATCCTCTACTTTATATCTATTATATCTTTGTATTCTTCGAGCAGCTCATGTGAATATTCCTTCTTCAGATCCGATTCTCTGACAATCTTCCAAAGAGCGGCCGCTGCCTTTAGCCGCCCGCTATAGACTTTTGTCGCCTCATCCCCACAGAAATCCTTTACAAATTTATTCCATTGAAGCGCAGATTTATCATATTTGGCGTATGTTTTTTTGCCATAATAGATGTCAAGCAGATCTCCGAGAGTAAAATTCTCATCTTCTGTAGCCTTGACCACCTTTACGGTTTCAACCATATCAACATTGAATTTGAACGGCTTAACTCCTGTCTGCTCAGAAAAAAATTCTCGGAATCTGTTACCAAAGGTGAAACCACACTCGATGAGGCCGGTCTGTAAAGTTAAGTCTTTCACTGCAGTCCCTCTCCGCCGTACTTTTTTCTTTTCAGGCAAAATCTTTTCACCCGAGAAGTATGCCTTGATAACCGTATTTAATTCAATTTTATTTCCACTGCACTTAAGACCGTGAGCCTTGCATATTCCAATTAATTCTTCACGATACCAATAGTACTTGCAAAACTCATCATAATCCCTGATACTTTCAAATTCCGGGCGCACCATATCTTTTACCGTTCCTCCTCTTTCTTCTCAGAATCCTTTATACTATAGTAATCCTCAGCATCCATGCTTATCCGCACATGATGCTTCGCCTTTGCATTTTTGTTTATCAACTGAACAACCGTCTCAACATGAATTCCATGAGAAAACTGATCAAATACAGCCACTTTCTTCAGTTCAAAATTATGATCAGTCAAATACTTTATATCTCGAGCCAAAGTCGCAGGATCGCAGGATACATATACAAGTCTTGCAGGCGCCATACTTACCAGGGTTTCAAGAAGTTTCTCATCGCACCCTTTTCTTGGAGGATCAACCACAACTACATCAGCTGTATATCTTTCTCTATCCTTCTCATAAAGTCCCGGCACAACTTCTTCAGCTTTTCCTACATGGAATTCCACATTTTTTATATCATTTAACTTTGCATTATTTTTAGCATCATCTATAGCCTGCGGCACAATTTCAACGCCATAAACATTTCCGGCTTTTTCTGCAAGGAATAAACTTATGGTACCTATACCGCAGTACATATCCCAAACTTTTTCGCCCCCTGAAAGCGCCGCGTATTCCAATGCTTTACTATAGAGTTTCTCTGTCATTTCGGGATTAACCTGGAAAAATGATTGAGGCGAAATATTGAATTTAACATCACCAATGTAATCGGAAATAAACGGATCACCAATCAAAACTTTCGAATCAAATCCAAGAATTCTGTTGGTTTTATCTTTATTGATATTAATCATAAATGATTTAAATAATATCTCCCCACCAAACTTTGCCACTTCAGAAGATATCATTTCATGAAGCTTCTCATAATGAGGGATATCATTTCCGTTAATCACCATACAAACCATGAGTTCATTTGTATGAAATCCGACTCTTGTCAGTACATGTCTTATAAGCCCTTTATGCTTTTCCTCATCATAAATGCTTATCTTGTATCTATCTATAAACTCTTTCACCGCTTTTATGATGAACTTATTGACCGGATGACCTATAACACAATCCGACAAAGGAATTATGGAATGAGTTCTTCCTGCATAAAAACCGAGAACCGCTTTTCCTTCTTTATCATAACCAACAGGAAACTGCATTTTATTGCGGTAATGAAATGGTTCAACAAGACCATAAGCCTTTTTGTCTTCAGCAGATTCCATTAGTTTTTCAGGTTCGGATATTCCTCCTATTCTCTGCAGAAGATTTTTGACCTTGTCCCATTTATATTTTAACTGGGCATCATAATCCATATGCTGCAATGTACATCCGCCGCAGCTTCTTGCAACGTCGCACAAAGGAGTTGTACGATAACCCGATGGTTTAATAATTTCCATAAGTCGTCCGTACGCAAGGTTCTTCTTTGCCTTGATAATCTTAATCGACGCAGTATCACCCGGAAGAGTATCCTTTACAAATACAGCCTCTCCATCCACATGTCCTATGCCCTGACCTTCTGTTCCTATATCTTCAATTGTTATTTCATATACTTCATTTTTATTTACCATTTTTATGCTGTTCCCTTCATAAAAAATCCATTTAAATACAGGGATTTCTTATCTGAATACTATGATTTTACCGCCATTAAACGTCGGTCTTAATCATTATAACATAAAAAAGACCACCTACAAATAAGTGGTCTCCTTTATAATAATATTTTATTTCAAATAAATAATTAGATGCTTACATTCTCACCCTTAAGTCCAACGTAAGCTCCCTGTGAAGCTTCACTTGATTCAGGATGTGCAAGAAGCCATTTATTTCTAGCCCAAAGCATCTTGTCTTCAAGATTCTTTGCTGCAGGTATTTCAAGATCTGTATTGGTATTTCTAGGAAGAACTACTGCTACTCTGAATCCTTCATCTGAAACCATACATGGTGCATAATGAAGTGATGTAGCATAAACTTCAACTACTACTCCTGCAGGAGCACGGAATGCCATAACATCCTTTGTATCAAGAACGCCATCGATTATCTTCTCCTGCTTTGCAAGAAGAAGTACGAAATCTGTTGCACCAATATTGATCTCGCTGTTTCTATGATACTCGAGGCAGTTAAGTGCCTTGTTGTATCCCCAGCACATACCAAGTTCTATCGGCATACCACCGAATGCATTCTCCTCAATATCTTTAAAAATTGCACATTTCTCAAGTGAATCGATCCATGGCTCATAATTAACACCTTCAGCAGGCATGGCAACATCATTCATTGCCTTAACAAGTTCTGCTGTATCATAACCATCTAATACCTTACCGAATTCAGCGAATTCAGGATCTGTTACTGAATAGATCTTCATAAATAATATCCTCCTGATCATCATTTAGTCTCATAATCCTTAAGACTACAACACCACTTTATATATTATAATTTAGCTGAATTCTTAAATCAACGGTGTTTGCCAAATAAAATACCTTACAAATTCTAGCACATAGATTCAATAGCTTTTTTTCTTCTCATAACATTTCTCTTTTCTCTCACAATTTCAAGAACTAAAAAGATAAATGTTACTGTAAATGCAAGTATGATATCTGAGTTAAAATATAGTTTTCCGCATTTTACTGATTCAAGTACGAATCCTAAAATAATACCACAAAGAATTGTTGAAATAAATTTAATAGTAGCTGTTAATCTCATAATTTTGATCTCCTTCACATTTCGTTATCTATATCGGTTAACTGTATCTCTTCTTTACATTTACATAATATAAAAAACAAAAATAAAAGTCCTTCGTTCAAAATTATTATTCATTACATTTTTGTAATATTCATTGAAAAAACGCAGATCCAAATTGGATCTGCGTCTTTACTTGAAATACCTAGCTACTCGATCATGCGATATTAATATTATCATCGACTTTGGTTGCGATATAGCTCATAACCTCATTCTTATCCATATCGAGGGAGATTGCAAGTTCCCCACACAGGCTCTCTTCCGCAATGTGGATATACTTCATGTCGGCAGCCGTCATCTTTTTGCCTTCCGATTGCCTTTGATTCATCCTGTTACTGATAGTTTTGATCATTCTGACAAGCTCTACAGGGTCACATGTATTGATGGTCTTCTTATATTCAATCTCACGCTTCTTCTCATCATCAATCTGAAGTGTGTCAATATCATTGATACCATCCACAAATGCCTCTGCCTCTGCCTTTGTCATAACTCCGCGCATTATAACCTTCCGGTTATCTACAGGAGTATAGACACTACTGGATTTTATATATAACGGACGTAGCGTATAATAAAGCTTGTCACTTGAAACCCCCGGGCAATCTATAGGTCCTACACTCTCGACTTCACAAACACCATTACTTCCGTAAATAATGTAGTCTCCTACTTCAAACATTCTTATCACCCATTTTAAAAAACCAAACAATAAAGTTCCAAGGGAACTGCATTAGCCTGTATAGAAAATGATAACACTTTTAAAACTTTTTTGTAAGTGTGATTTTGTTCCAAGAAACATTTTCGTGACATTGATCAGTAGGCATTAAATTTTCTTGTGCACTTTTACCACAGGCAATTTTTGCTCATAAATTTTCTATTCCATCTCACCGATCATATATCCATGATCAAGAGGTCCACTGCCCTTTCCGAGGTTAAGTCCGGCCTTAAGCGCACCCGAAATATATCTCTTTGCTCTCTCAACAGATTCAGTAAGACTATATCCCTTGGCCAGGTTCGAAGCTATGGCACTTGATAAAGTACAGCCTGTTCCGTGAGTATTCGGATTATCTATCCTTGAGCCTCTGAAATAAGTATATTTACCATTTTCATAAAGAATATCCGTCGCATCATTTATGCTATGACCGCCCTTCATAAGTACAGCCACATTATACTTTTCGCCGATAAGCTTTCCGACCTCAAGCATATCCACTTCATTTTTGATGCTCTTACCGGAAAGAACTTCCGCTTCAGGTATATTCGGTGTTATAACAGTTGCAAGCGGAATAAGAGACTCTTCCAAAACTTCAATTGCGTCATCACTTATCAGCTTCGCTCCGCTGGTGGCAACCATAACCGTATCAACAACGATATTCTTCGCCTTATATTCTTTAAGTTTCTCTGCAATAACTTTTATAAGTCCGCTGCCTGAAACCATTCCTATCTTCACTGCATCAGGATAAATATCCTGAAATACCATATCTATCTCTTCACCCAAAAATTCCGGTGTAACTTCCATAACCGATGAAACACCTGTTGTATTCTGAGCTGTAAGAGCTGTAATTGCGCTCATTCCGTAAACATTATTGGCTATCATAGTTTTAAGATCAGCCTGTATACCTGCTCCGCCGCTTGAATCACTTCCCGCTATGGTTAATGCTGTTTTCATTTTATTTCCTCCCGATCAGAATCACGGATTTTATCAATTAATAATTTACAATCATTTAATGTATCGATCTTGTCAAATACACCGATCATTCAATCACGTTTATCATTTACAACTTTTCAACAAGCTTCTTCATCCTTGCAGCTGCTGCTTCTACATCGTCCTGCCCGTAAATAGCACTTACAACTGCAACTCCACTCACTCCTCTGCCCGCAAGTTCCGAAACATTCTCTTCTGTGATCCCTCCGATGGCTACCACAGGAATATTTACCGCCTCACATATAGCCTGCAAGGTGTCATGACTAAGTGGTGATGCATCCTTTTTTGTTCCTGTTGCAAATGCAGCACCGACTCCAAGATAATCCGCGCCATCCTTTTCAGCGCGCAACGCCTCTTCTACCGAATGAGCTGAAACACCGAGAATTCTGTCAGGTCCGATAAGCTTTCTAACCTCTGCTGCAGGTCTGTCATTTTGTCCCACATGAACACCGTCAGCATCAAGTAATAGCGTAAGTTCTATATCATCATCAAGTATAAAAGGAACCTTATATCTTCCGCATAATTCCTTTAATCCTTTTCCAAGAGAAATGATTTCATCCTTTCCGGCCTTCTTCTCTCTAAGCTGAACAAATGTTGCTCCGCCTCTGATTGCTTCTTCGGTCTTCTCATATAATGTTTCACCTTCTTTAAGCCAGTAACGGTCTGTTACAGCATAAAGAAGCATCGCTCTTCTTATCTCTTCTTTTGTAAATCTAGCCATCATAAACCTCTTTCCGGATTTAATATATTTATAAAAAGTGATAGCGGAATCCCAAAGGACCCCGCTATAAATCCGCTATTTAGCTTCAAAAAGCCTTCTTTCCGCTTCAAGGAACATCCTGTCTATATCCATAAATTCCGAATACTTGGCATATCCGCATTTAACACTTATTTTTGCATCATATCCGTCGACTTTTCTTGTTCCGCCGACATAATTTATAACTCCTGAAATGAGTTCTTCTATCTCTTCTTCACTGTTTATCCTTAATAGAATGATGAATACATCTCCCGCAAATCTTGCAAGAATACTATCATCACCCATACATTCTTCTATTCTTCTTGCAGTATTTATCAGAAGATCATCGCCCATCTGATAACCATAGCTGTCGTTATAGCTTCTAAAATTAACTATATCAAGATAGATTGATACAAAATCCCTTGAATCTTCAAAATATTTTTCTTCAAGATCCTGAGCTACTTCATATGCTCCGCTTCGGTTAAGTACTCCCGTAAGCTGATCGAAAAACTCATAACGCTTAATCTGATCTTTGGTTTTGTTAAGTTCGCTTATAACTTCTTTAAATGATTTATTGGTATCGGTAACATCATTAAAGTCTCCCACAAGTCCGCATACCTGACCATTTTCATAAACAGGTCGCTTACTTGCAATGATCTCTCTTTCCTGTCCGTTAACAATGCATTTACATTCAGAACGGAGTACCGATCTTCCTTCTTCAAGAACAATCATCTCATCATTTAAAAACTGTGAAGGATTCTTTAGCCAACCAATCTCTTCATCAAACTTTCCGATTATATCCTCAACGCTTTCAAATCCAAAATAATCCAGAAATGCTTTATTGGCCCCAACAAAACGGCGAGTTTTATCTTTCCAGAAAATCTTAGCATGAGTATTGTCCAAAACTGCTTCGTAAATCCTGTTCTGATTCTTCAGGACTTCCAACTGCTGTTTCAACATTTCATTTTCTTCTATGTAGTTTTCAGGTTGTGAATTTATATCCATGTAACACCCTATCCTAAAAGCTATATACTAAATCAAAGCGCGCCTTATATTATACACGATTTAATGTTTTGAATCAAACTCTTTACGTGTTTTGTAGCGTGACATGGCACGGGCCAAACTTATCTCAGCAAGTTTATATTCTCTCTGATTCTGCTTAAGAAGCATTCCCGCAAGCGCTTTTTCTTCTGTTCTTTTTGCTCTGTTAAGATCTATCTCTTCAGGTGTTTCAAGAGAATCTATAAGAAGAATGACCCTGTTATTCTCTATCTTTATAAATCCTGTTCCGACCGATGCAATCTTCTTCTCGCCTGAAGCAGTCTCGATATGCAACACACCCGGAACTACCGGTGCGATCATATTTCTATGACCTGCCATCACACCATAATCACCATCAATTGTCGGAAATCTGAGAGATACAAGTTCACCTTCAAAATAAGGGCTGTCCGCCTCTCTTATCTCAGCATGAAATGAAGCCATATATTATTCCTCTTCTATCTGCTTTGCCTTCGCATAAGCATCATCAATAGTACCGACATTATAAAATGCATTTTCAGGCATATTATCCACTTCTCCGCCTATGATGATTTCTATTCCCTTGATGGTATCTTCAAGCGGAACATATACACCTTTATTTCCTGTAAATTTCTCTGCCACATACATAGGCTGTGAAAGGAATCTCATTATTCTTCTTGCTCTCTGAACTATTCCCTTATCATCATCCGAAAGCTCGTCCATACCAAGGATTGCGATGATATCCTGAAGCTCACTGTATTTCTGAAGTATCTCCTGTGACTTTCTTGCCACATTATAATGTCTTTCTCCAACTACACTTGCTTCAAGTATTCTTGATGTCGATGCAAGAGGATCAACCGCCGGATATATACCCTGCTCAGCTATTCTTCTTGAAAGAACCGTTGTGGCATCAAGATGTGAGAATGTTGTTGCAGGTGCAGGATCTGTAAGGTCATCGGCAGGTACATAAACCGCCTGAACCGATGTTATGGATCCATTCTTAGTAGAGGTGATTCTCTCCTGAAGAGCACCCATTTCATTTGCAAGAGTCGGCTGGTAACCAACCGCTGAAGGCATACGTCCGAGAAGTGTTGAAACCTCTGAACCTGCCTGTACAAATCTGAATATATTATCTATAAAAAGGAGTACATCCTTATTCTGATCGTCTCTGAAATATTCTGCCATCGTAAGTCCTGTAAGTGCAACTCTCATACGCACTCCCGGAGACTCATTCATCTGACCGAATACCATGGCCGTCTTCTCAAGGGTACCGCTTTCCTTCATCTCTCTCCACAGGTCATTACCTTCCCTGCTTCGTTCGCCAACACCCGTAAATATAGAATATCCGTTGTGGGCCATGGCTACATTATGGATAAGTTCCTGAATAAGAACTGTCTTTCCTACTCCGGCACCACCGAAAAGACCGATCTTTCCACCTCTTTGATAAGGTTCAAGAAGATCTATAACTTTAATACCTGTTTCGAGTATCTCTACTTCCACACTCTGGTCTTCAAACAAAGGAGCTTTACGATGAATGCTTCTTCTCTCCGCAGACTCATCTATCTGCTCTCCTCCATCTATGGCATCTCCAAGAACGTTGAACATCCTTCCGAGAGTCGCTTCTCCAACGGGAACTTTAATTCCACCGCCTTCATAGATAGCATCGTCGCCTCTGGCAATTCCTTCACTCTGTGAAAGCATGATACATCTGACTGTACGATTATGGAGAATCTGAGAAACTTCCATGACACGCTTTTCATTTTCAACATTTACATATAATGCATCACGTAATCTTGGAACTTCTCCTTCTTTAAATTCAACTTCTATTACAGGTCCTGAAACCTGAACTATCTTACCTTTATTCAAGATACAGCCTCCCCTGTTTTTCTTGTCTTTTTACGTTTCTGAGCATTTGCTCCGGCAGCAATCTCGGTTATTTCCTGGGTTATCGCTGCCTGTCTAACGCGGTTATATTCGACTGATAATTCCGATAATATCTCTTCCGCATTTTCATTTGCATTATTCATGGCCGTCATTCTTGCATTCTGCTCCGAGCAATAGCTGTCTATCATGGCACCATAGATGAATCCTGCAAGATACATCGAAACTACATTATCTATAACATCTATAAATGACGGATAAAACTCAAAATCCTCATAGTTTTTAACATCACTTACCATATGCCTGTCGAGAACTCGTCTTCTGTTAAGAGGAAGTATTCTCTTTCTTTCAACAACTTCTGTTATTCCGCTGAGATTTGTATAAATGATAAATACATCTCTGTACATTCCGTCATCATACCCGTTCAGAATAGCAGTTGCAGTCTTTCTGGCTATATGGAGTGTTGGATTCATCGCCGGATAATTATAGCTTTCAACCATTTCAATTTTATGTTTTCTGAAATAGTTTCTGCCATATTCACCCATAACAAAAAGATAGGTTTTCTTATATTTGGCGATAAGCTTCTCCGTCTCCTTGATAACATTTGAATTATAAGAACCTGCCAAACCTTTGTCCGCCGTAATGACGAAGATTGCGCAAGTATTTCTTGCCGCACCTTTCTCGCCTGCTTTTTCCTCATCTGAGTAAAAATAATTACTGTCGACACTGTCAACCCTCCTCAGCATACGACTGAATTCCTGGTTGATTTCATCAAAGAAGGGTTTAGTTTTCTCGTATTCATTTCTTGCCTTACGCATCTTTGTTGTTGAGATAAGATACATGGCATTGGTTATCTTACGAGTATTCTTTATACTATTTATTCTGTCTTTGATCTCTTTGGTTCCTGACATTACAATATCCTCTAATCCGACTATTTAATCTGGGATACAATAAACTCCTTAGAAGCTTCTTTGATCGTCTCTATCTGTTCATCCGTAACTGTTCCTGATGAGTCAATCGAACTGCAGATTTCAGGATACATATCTTCAAAATATTCAAGCATATTGTTGTTGATATCATTTATCCTGTCTATCGGAACATCCTGCATATTATGATTAAGTGCAGAAATCAGCGAAATAACCTGCTGATGCTGAGACATCGGATGATTCTTTGGCTGACGGAGCAGTCTCATAAGTCCCTGTCCGTAAACAAGCTGTTTCTTTGTAGCTTCATCCAGATCACTTGAAAACTGTGTAAATACTTCCATTTCTCTATACTGAGCAAGATCAAGTCTGAGACTTCCCGTTGACTTCTTCATTGCTTTAGTCTGGGCAGCTCCACCTACTCGCGATACGGAAAGTCCGACATTTACGGCAGGTCTTTGTCCTGCGAAGAAAAGGTCGCTTTCCAGGAAAATCTGTCCATCTGTTATGGAAATGATATTTGTCGGAATATAAGCCGACACGTCACCAGCCTGTGTTTCAACTATAGGAAGCGCTGTCATTGATCCGCCTCCACGTTCATCTGAAAGATGAGCACTTCTTTCAAGAAGTCTTGAATGAAGATAGAAAACATCTCCCGGATATGCTTCACGTCCCGGTGATCTTTCAAGAAGAAGGCTAAGTGCTCTATATGCGATAGCATGCTTTGAAAGGTCATCATAAACTATAAGTACGTCTCTTCCGGTATTCATAAAATACTCACCCAGTGCTGTTCCTGCATAAGGCGCGATAAACTGTATAGGTGCTGTTTCACCAGCGGAAGCATTTACTATAACTGTATACTCCATAGCACCGGAAACAGTAAGATTCTGTACAAGATTTGCTATACTGCTGGCTTTCTGACCGATTGCCACATATACGCAGATAACATTTTTACCTTTCTGATTAAGAATGGTATCAACTGCTATCGATGTCTTTCCGGTCTGTCTATCTCCGATTATAAGTTCTCTTTGTCCTTTTCCTATAGGGAACATGGAATCAATTGTAAGAAGTCCCGTCTCCATAGGTTTATCAACAGGCTGTCTGTCTATGATACCCGGCGCCGGAGATTCGATAGCTCTATATCCTTCAGCAATTATCTCACCCTTACCGTCCACAGGCTCTCCAAGTGCATTTACAACTCTTCCGATAAATGCATCACCAACAGGAATACCTGCTGTTTTTCCTGTTCTATATACAAGACTGTCTTCGGTTATCTCATTGTCATCACCGAAAAGGATAACACCGGCCTCATCATAATTAAGATCCTGTATCATTCCTTTTACACCGCATTCAAATGCAACGATCTCACCGTATTTTACTCTGTCGAGTCCCGAAACCACGGCGATTCCGTCACCTACAGAGATAACTTTTCCTGTCTCGTCCGCTCTTATCTTAAGCTTCCAGTTTTTAATATTCTCTTTAACAAGACCGACAACATCATTTGTTTCCGAAACATCGATATCATCGATCATTTCCTTGAACTGTCTGAGTCTTCCTTCAGTAGTCCAGTCATATATCTCACTGCCGCAACAAAGCTTAAATCCATTTCCCAGCGACTTATCTTTTACCCATTCAAGTGTAACCGGGCGGCCGCCATTCTTTTTGCTAAGAAACTCCAGAAATTTTTCTTTCTGTTCATTACCGGGAGCTTCGGCGGCGTAGAGGTAAGCCTTAAGGCATTCTCCATCCTTCATATCCTACTTACTCCTTATTTGTCTCTTTAAGGAAGGCGTCATAATTATCGCTGAGACTTCCTTTGACAAGCTGCTCAGCTGCATCGGCGACAATATTCTTCGCTTCCTTATCAGCCTCGTGAATGATCCTGTCACTTTCTCTCTTCGCCTTGTCTTTGGCATCTTTTACTATCTTTTCAGCCTCTGCCTCAGCCTTCTCGATCTGTTCTTTTCTGAGAGAGCTTATCTCAGCATCAGCACTTCTTTTCTTAGCGGATATCTCTTCATCAACCGAAGCGAGCTTTTCTTCATAACTCTTCTTCAGTTCTTCAGCTTCAGCTTTATTGTCATCAGCCTTTTTCTCCATATCCTTATAATGTTCCTGCCTCTTATTCATGAAATCCTTTACCGGCTTGTAAAGAATAAGATAAAGCCCTGTAAATAATATTGCGAAATTGAGGAGGTGCAAACATATCTGTTGAAAATCAATATTCAGTGGCATAGCCATGCCTCCTTTACATTACGAATATAATAAGTATCGCTACAATAAGGGCATAAATGATCGCTGTCTCTATGAATACGAGACCGAGCATAAGTGATGTTCTGATATTTCCCGTTGCTTCAGGCTGACGAGATATACCTTCAACAGACTTAGCAATGGCAATACCCATACCGATTGCACCGGCTGCTGCTGCAAGGCCTACAACAAGCGCTGCTGCCATAGCTTTTCCTGATGTTGATGAATCAGATTTCTTATCTTCATTTACTGCTTCAGTCTCAACAACTGCATCGTCCTGATTTACTTCATTTACAGAAGATGTACTAACCTGCTGTGTTTTAGCTTCTTCCTTGTCAGTCATGGCAAGTACAGGTATTGATACGCCGAGGACCATGATGACAACCCCGAGAATTATAGGTAATACTTTAAGTGCTTTATTCATTTTAAAATTCCTCCTAAATAAATATGAGAATGTGATTTTATGCTTCTTTTTTATGCTTCTTCTCGGACGGTTCGGAAACTTCTCCGTAAAAAAGTCCTGTAAGCATTGTAAGAACGTAAGCCTGTATCAATGCATGAAGCAGTGTAAACATGACTCCTACAAATACAGGAAGTACAAAACTTAAATTTATATAATAGTAAACAAGTTCCGTTACAAGAAGACCACTGAGAAGTGCTCCGAAAAGACGGAAACTCATCGATATCGGAAGCGAGAAATCCTTGAGAGTCTTCAAAACTCCTCCGAATTTATTCTCTGCTATTCCTCCGGACATGATCACGAAATAAGATAAAAATCCCATACATATAGCTGCGTTAACATCCGAAATAGGTGCCGGAAGTGCTACAGAATGTCCTTTAGTCGTTACTCCCTGTATTCCGAAAAGTTCAAAACATGTTCCAATGAAAATATAGGAACCGGCTGTAAAAAGATATGCACCAAGGAACTTATTCCTGTGAGGACTGTTCCCTTTAGCAAGACCGTCAAATATTCCTACCCACTCTTCAATCAGTAATTGGAATTTGCCCGGAACGTATTTGAATTTCGGTATCACAAATATCCTTATGATCAGTGCAAAAAGCAGTATCACGGCAGTTACCGTAAATGCTGATATAACAGACGGATTAACATCCATTATTCCAAACAGGTTTATCTTATTATCCCCGTGAAGAACAGCATCTTTCATAGTTTCCTGGATCGTTTCATGCTTTTCTTTATTGCCAAGCACGAATGTCAAAACGCCAAGTCCGATAACCACGGCAAACATTATAAGAAGCACTGATATCCTCTTCTTTTTAGTCATTTTTCAGAACGTCATCTCCTCTCTTTTAACCAACACTAATTCTAGTTTTTATATACATCAAAGTCAAGTTGTGTATTATAATTTTTTGTTATCGGTCATAGTCCTGAATAACCGATACTTCCCCTGCATAAAGTGAATAAATCACAGCCTTTTTTATCTTATTTCCACTGATTCCCATAACAGCTTCCGAGTATAATCTAAGTTGCTCAAAATATCTCTTTATAAGAATTTCTTTTTTGCCTGTTCTGTCGGTTTTATAATCGACTATCACGGCATTATTATCTTCATCAATATAATAAGCATCTATGATACCCTGCACTATAACCAAACCGGATTCATTTTCATCTGAAGATATTCCCATGGTGAACGGTGCTTCTTTATAAAGCTTTCCTTCTTTATCGGCTTTCTTCATACATTTAAAAAGATCTGTATTCGCAAAGCGGGCAATGTATTTTATATAATTCCCTTCAGCGATCATCTTTCTGTCGTCCTCAGTGAAAAAATCATCACTCATTATATTTTCTGCCGCATCACGCATATCTTCTTCCGAATCAATCTTCTGAAAATCCATAAGTTCAAATATCTTATGAATAACAGTACCTCTTCTTGTGGCCGCCTTCTCAATCTCAGCCTTTTTGATCAGTTCCTCACGATCAGGCTTTCCGGCAGTGCCATCTGTCTTTCCGGCAGCCTCATCCGTTTTTTCTACACTTTCTCCCGGACTTCCGGCAGCCTCATCATCTTCATCACCGTGGATTCCGTAGACATCAAAATATGATGCCACCGCTTCTTCATTTTCTCCAGTTTCTTCATAAAGCATTTTCTTTATTTCGGAAACCGACATCTTCGCCTTGGTGACAGTATCTGTGAGATAAGGATATTCTTCCTTCTGCCTGTAGACTTTCTCTACCGCATCCCTCTTTTCCTGAACATCCCTTTCCTGCGACTTTTCCTTAAGTTCCTCCGAAAGCTTAATATAATCAGCTTTCTCCTTAAACTTTCTGACTTCATTTGTGACAGCTATATCACTAAATAAATAAGTCTCTACGTCAAATACATCATAAACAGCATTTATATTCAGCAGCGGCTCGATCCATGTAAGATACTTTTTAAAAGTACTTCGTAATTTATAATCAAGTCCTGACTCCTCCGATAATTTCTTATCAACCCCGGTCATGATCAGATATTCTCTTGCTCTGGTCATTCCGACATACAAAAGTCTCTGCTCTTCTTCAACCTTCGCAAGCTTTGAAAGGCGGATTATAGAACGGCACATAAAGCTCTTATCTTTGATCCTCCTCTTCGGATCAAGATAATTTACGGCTATATGATTGTCACCGTCAACATATACATCCTTCTTCTCATCCATCTGATTAAACTGTCTTCCGAGTCCCACAAGGAATACAACAGGATATTCAAGTCCCTTACTTTTATGGATAGTAGTGATCTGAACTTTATCATCACTGCCTGTATCCATTTGTGCTTCTGCAAAATCAATATCATGATATCTGCATTTCTCTATATATCTCAGGAAATTAAATAAGCCGTTAAATGAATTCTTTTCAAATTCTTCAGCCTTTTTCATAAGCATATTTATATTGGCTATTCTTATATTTCCGTTCGGCAACGCCGAAATATAGATATCATATCCGGTTTTTTCAAGAACCTTCTCAATGAGGCTGTCTATACCGGTATAATTCTTACATTCCTCAAGCTCTCTGATCATCGTAAAAAATCTTTCGAGCTTGGTCTTTATCTCATCCTCATCATGCTTTTCGATATAAGAAATGCATGCATCGTAGAAACTGCATTTTTCTTCAACATTTCCTCTTATCAGGATTAATTCACTATTTGTAAATCCGCCAATCGAAGAAGAAAGAACTGCAGCCAAAGGGATATCCTGTCTTACGTTATCAATCACACTAAGAAGTGAAAGCATAGTTGTGATCTCTATCGCATCAAAATATCCATTCGGATTATCAAGTTTAACTCCGATACCTCTTCTTTTAAGAGCAGTTTCGTATTTATCTCCACGCCCCTTTACGCCTCTCATGATTATGGCTATATCGGAAGGCTTCACTCTTCTTCTGACCTTTTTGTCGGTATCAAGTATAAGGAACTCTTCATCATTAAGAAGCTCGTCTATCTTTGAAGCAACAAGTTCTGCTTCATATTCATCATTGTCAATTTCCTCTTCTTTTATTTCGCCGGACATTCCTTCTTCTTCATCCTGCGGCTGTGTAATAAGCATAACAAGAGGCTTTCTTCCCGGTCCTGTCTCTGCAGGATAAATATCAGCTTCCGACGCAAATGAAAGGGCGGCTCTGTCATCATAATCAATCCCGCCTATATCCTTTTGCATAAGATGCTTAAATATATAATTCGTTGCATCAAGAACAGGTTTTCTCGATCTGTAATTCGTACAAAGGTCGATTACAACTCCCGAAGCATCTTCAGGAATATCATCCTTTGAAAGATCCGTTACATTTGCGTAATCATTATATTTATCGATGAAAAGCTTAGGGCTCGCCTGTCTGAAACGATATATACTCTGCTTAACATCACCAACCATGAAAATATTATACGGAATACCATTCTTCGTTCTCGCAATAAGATTCAGCATATCTTCCTGGATATAACTACTGTCCTGATATTCGTCTGTATAAATAAATTTATATTTGTCCGCATAATTCTTTGCGACTCCCGACGGAAGTGCAGTTCCTTTTTCATCTCTTAAAATGCGCCCTTCGTCATCACATTCGGAAAGTATCTGCAAAGCAAAATGCGAAATATCACTGAATTCATATTGTCTTCTTCTATGCTTTTCAGTCATGAGTCTTTCATATATTTCTATACTTGTGAAAACAATGATATCAATCCATTTTGAAGTATTTTCTTCTATCTCTTTTTTAAGCGAATCCATATTCGGAAGTTTTCCGCTGCCGGTTATATTTTCAGCTATAGAGCCGATGATCCCGCTTTTAAGACTGTATTTCGATCTGAAATATGTATATGCTTCAGGCTCATCCTTACTCTTCGGTTTAAATTTATAACCTGAAAGTGCCTCCGAAATAGTCTTATATCCGCCGCCATTTTCCGGGTCACATGCTTCCTTAATGCCTTCAAGGATTTCTCTATCGAGTCTTGCTTTTTCAATAAGCTTACTGTCCTGCTTTTCTTCGGCAATCTCCAAGACCTTGTCATTATATCCGATGGCTGTTTCGACCTGTCCGTAAATATCCCTTATGATAAACTTCATCCACGGCATTTCATCAATCTCGCCTGTAAGCCTTGAATCCATCAGCCATTTAACAGGATCCGGCATTGTACTTGCAACACGGATAACCCTGCTGAAAATATCCTTTAATTCCGAATCGCTGGTTTTTCTGAAGAATACATTTGCAAGCTCGCAAAAGTCTGCCGACTTAATATATTTACCATCGGTTCCGCCGAAAAGCTGTTCAAAGAATTCTTCTGTGATATCTTCCTGAATTATGGAAGCCATATTTCCGTCTGTTACATTAAATGCAGGATCTATGCCTATAACATTGAAATTCTCTCTGACGATCTTCGCAGAAAAGCTGTCCAATGTGCATATATCCGCTCTTCCGACTGCAGTCTGTTGTCTAAGGAGGTGATCCACCAATTTAAGATCCGGATACTCTTTCTTACTTTCCTCATTGATCTTCTCGGAAATGGTTTTTGTTATCTTTTCCTTCATCTGTGAAGCAGCGGCTCTTGTGAATGTAACCACAAGAAATTCATCGATATTATTCTTATATTCACCATCTTCTTCAGTCATGATGCTTTCTAAGATACGTTCAACAAGAACAGCTGTCTTGCCGGAACCTGCTGCAGCTGAAACAAGTATGTTTTTATTGTAATTTCTGCTATCAATTACCTGCTTTTGTTGTTTATTCCACACTGTCATTTTTTGCAGCAGCCCCTCCTCTATTGATCATCTCACTAAACTTTTGCTCATCTATATCTTTTGAAACTCTGTTGATCTTATTATCCCTGTTAATCACGTCGAATCTGCATACAGACTTAAAACTGCAATAATCGCATTCCGATGAGGCCCCCTTATTGTAAGGGTTCTTTTCAATATCACCGGACATCATTTTGTCTGTAAGTTCTCCGGCCTTAACCTTTGCAAAATTCTCTATACATCTGAATTCATCCACCGAAAGATTTATATGGAAGCCTTTGATATCACCGGCTTTTTTATCCTTATATGGCTTTGTATAGAAATCAAACGGAAGGATCTTTGCATCTCCGTCTTTCCATCTTTCAGGTTCGGATATACCTTTCTCCTGAATCTCCTTCATGAAAGGATCATCGGCAGAAATACCTCTAAGCCTTAATTCCTTAGAGATTTTCTCCTCTATTACCCTAGGGTCATCTTCATTATCCGGCTTCTTAATATATGGATCATGCACCGGATAGTAATACATTCCCACAGGATAAACATTTACATTTCTGCCCTTTTTCTTATATACTTCTCTGACTTTTTCAGTCATAACTCCGAGATATATAACAAGCTGAAGCTGTCTGCCGTTATATAATTCCGAATAGTCAAATGTATTATTTCCGGTTTTATAATCAAGTATTCTAAGATAAACATTGTCGCCTTCTTCGTAGATATCAGCTCTGTCTATCCTTCCCACAAGTTTTATCTCTTCCTTCGCTCCGACCTTCGCCCTGTCGAATCCATCTCTGTCGGTAAACTGTTCCTCATAGAAAACAGGAACCATGTCACCGCCTCTTATCTGTTCACTGACAGAAGTGATGGTACGTTCACCCAGCTGATAGATATTTTCAATAATATATCTATTATATCCTTCTGCTATCACTTCACCTTCCGGAGAGATAAAATCATCGGACATCCTTCTGAATTCCGTAGTTATAGCATCCTTCATCATTTTTATCTCTTCGTCACGTTTTATCTTCTGCCAATTATCATAAGTTGCGGAAATAGTTTCTCCCTCCATCTCATCGAACACATCTCTTAATGCGTCATGGAGCACATTTCCGAAATTAAGCTGATCAATATTTCCTGAACGTCTTTCTTCAAGAGAAAGCATATATCGGAGGAAATATTTATATTCGCATCCCGCATACTGCTCAAGCTTTGAAACAGACTGAACCAAAAGCGCTTTTTTCGCTGCTTCTACCGCTGCTTCCGTAAGCTTCTTATCATCTATCTCATAAGCTTTTGCCTGATCGATATATCTCTTCTTATCTTCAAATAAACTGTATAAAACAGCATCATCAAGAGAAATGTCTTCATCTCCGTCATATAAGAATTTCCTAAAAGCTTCGGCAAAGAAATAAATATCCGTCTTCTCCGTACCTTTAAATACAGACGGTTTTCTGTTTTCCACCGATAGTCCCGAAAGAATCGCTTTTATTCTCGGGATTATATATGCGGATGTTAATTCCTCTCCGTCATTTCCTGCTTTGCAATAAGTCACATAAAGTCTTTCCATCGGTTTTGCGATGGCAAGATACATATAGAACTGTTCTATATAAAGTTTTCCCTTATCACTTGGCGCAAACTGCTTTCTTATGCCCTTCTTTTGGAATATATTTTCAACATATTCCTTATCCTGATCGGACAATATCTTCGCAGCATGAGGCGGATGCGGAACAACGCCTTCATTCATGTCCGTCAGGAATAATACCTTGATATCGGACACTCTTGTTCTTTCCGTATCACCTATAACAACACTGTCAATAACAGCCGGAATAGTTCCTATCCTGATCTCATTCATACCGGACTTCAGTATAGAAGCAAACTCCCTGAGAGTTATCTCTTCCTCCCCGAGAACATTTTCCATCTCATCAAAGAATGCGCAGATATTCTTATAAAGAGCCCTGTATGTTCTTGCAAGAGGTATGTCATTTTCCTCTATCCTGTCAGCCATAAGAAGAATGCTTTCCTCATATTCTTCATTTATCATGAATGTTCTTATGGCATTTATCAGATCCTTAACCTTTCCGGTTTTACTCTTTATTCCTTCATGGAAGTCGCCGATAACTTTCATTATCTTCTTTCTGACTTCTTCCTGCTCTGCATATCTGTCTTCGTTATTTAGGATCTTAGAGAAGCACCTGCTCCACTTTCTGTAACCTTTGATATTTTTCTCTAAAACAAAATTCTCGATAAGCGCTATCTCTTCACCGGTAAGCCCACTTATGACTCCGGTTTTTAAAAATGCAAATATACTCTCATAATCATAATTTTTATCTTCAGCCATAAGTAAGAGAATGATTGCTTCCGAAAATGGATTCTGTCTCATTTTCCTTGTATTATCCAGGAAATAAGGTATGTCATATTTCCTGAAGATCTTCTCAAATGACTTTGAACTGTCATCGAGAGAAGGAGAAAATACAGCTATATCGCTATATCTCATACCTTCTTCTCTTATAAGGCGCTTAATCTCTTCAGCGATAACAGCTATCTCATCATCGGAATTTCTGCATTCAAGTACCTTAACACTTTCATCGCATTCTTTATGTTCCGGACTCGGAAATCTAAATATTCCCGATACCAGATCATCAAGCATGGTGCCCTTCTGATGTCTCTGATCATTCTCATACAATAAAACTTCACCTTCGGAAAGGCCGTTTTCTTTTGCTTTTTCCATAAGATTTTTATATGTCACATAACTAAGATTAAATATTTCATAGTCTTTGACCACTCTTTTACTTTTAACTATCTCACTGTCCATAGTGATCACAAAGCTGAGACTTTCAGCCCTTTTCATTATCTCTTCTATGAGATCATACTGAGCAGGAGTATAGCCCGTAAAACCATCAAATGTAACAACTGCATTATCCAGGATATTGCACTCAAGTGATGAAAGCTTACGAAGCAGATATGACACAAGTCTCTCAGCAGGAAGGCTTTCTTCATAATCAGAAACCTTCTCCTCAAAGCCTGCAAATATATCTCTTATATCTTTGAGTTTCTCCAGAAGGACCGGTTTCTCCCCGGTCGCCTCCATCTCATTTATAACTTCATCAATATCCGAAATAGTAATATTATATTGAAATAATTCTGATAAAAGGGATTTTGCTTCAGAAATGAAGCCGTCTTTATCGATACTGTTTTTATATACTCTAAGCTTAAGTCTTCCTGCTATAAATCTGATTATCATTGATTTATCCGCATCTGCAAGAAGTCCTCCAACCTTAGCTCTCATTTCATTAAATATCTTATAAGCAAGTCGACTGATTCCGACTATATCGATATTCATGAAACCTTTCCTTCCATGACAAAGAGACATGATTTTCACCATGTCTCTTTCTACAGTACTTGCCGCTTGTTCCGGCACTATCATCAAATATTTTTTATCCGGATTCAGTACAGCCGCCTCAGCAACTCTCTTCATAAGATCCGTAGTTTTACCTGTTCCCGACGCCCCAACTAAATAATTGATCACAGCTCCCATACGCTTGTACTTCTCCTAATAATCTATTGTAAATATATTTAATAAATCAGTTTAAATCCTCTGATAATTATAATACGTTTACATCACGGAGTACATCTGTAATTTTCACAACAGGAACTATTTCCAAAGCTGACTTTACTTCTTCCGCAACATCCTCCAGATCCTGAACATTTTTCTCAGGAATAAATACTTTCTTAACTCCGGCTCTTACTGCTGCCATGAGTTTCTCAGGAAGTCCGCCTATAGGCATAACCTTTCCTCTTAATGAAACCTCACCTGTCATAGCAAGTGTCGGATCAACCTTTTTTCCTGTAAACAGTGAAGAAAGGGCTGTAACTATAGTGATTCCGGCAGAAGGTCCGTCCTTTGGAACAGCACCTTCAGGAACATGTATATGAAGATCATAATCAGCAAGATCTTCTGTTTCCTTAGGGAACAGTCCCTTTACAAGACTTATTGCAATCTCAACAGACTCTCTCATGACATCTCCGAGCTGTCCTGTGATAGTAACCTTTCCGCTTCCCTTTACTTTCTTTGTTTCTATGAAAAGGATTTCGCCGCCTGCCATAGTCCATGCAAGTCCGGTTACAATACCCGGAATAGTCATTCTATCTATAACATCATGGCTTAATACTTTATTTCCAAGGAATTCTCTAAGGCGTTTCGGAGTTACCGAAATTTTCTCCTCCTCACCCTTAACAAGTTTAACCGCAGCATATCTGCAAAGATTATCGATCTGCTTCTTAAGACCTCTTACACCTGCTTCAGCTGTATAATCCTCAATGATCTTTCTGACTGCAGCATCTGTAATTCCAAGATTCTTTGACTTGATACCCATCTGCTTCATAGCCTTAGGAATCAAATGTTTTCTTGCAATATTATATTTATCAACTGCTGTATAACCGCTGAAATTAATAATCTCCATACGGTTTAACAGTGGTTCCGGAATAGTATCTATCGAATTTGCAGTACATACAAAAAGTACATTCGAAAGATCATACGGAACATTCATATAATGATCTGTAAATGAATTGTTCTGCTCAGGGTCAAGAACTTCAAGAAGCGCCGATGCAGGATCTCCTCCAAAATCACGCACAAGTTTATCAACCTCATCAAGAACCATAACAGGATTTGATGATCCGGCTCTCTTCATCCCTTCCATGATACGTCCCGGCATAGCTCCGATATAAGTTCTTCTATGACCTCTTATCTCAGCTTCATCTCTTACACCACCAAGACTTATTCTTACATATTCTCTATCCAGTGCTTTAGCTATACTCTGACCGATACTTGTCTTACCTGTTCCGGGTGCACCTACAAAGAGAAGGATAGATCCCGACTGCTTTTTATTCAGGGCCATAACAGCCATCTGCTGAATGATCCTCTCTTTAACCTTCTTCAGTCCGTAATGCTCTGAATCAAGTATTTCTTCTGCTTTTTCAATATTGATTTCAGTCGCTTCAGCCGGCTTCCAGCTAAGTCCTGTCACGAAATCAAGATAATCATAAAGCATTCCGTACTCATGACCGTCCTGGCCTTCCTGCTTCATACGGTTAAGAACTTTTTCAGCCTCTTTACGAGCTGTCTCATTCATTCCCGATTCATCGATCATCTTTCTGAACTTACTTATATCGGAAATACTTTCCGGATGCATCTCCTCAAGTTCTTTCTGAAGAATATCTATCTGCTTACGAATAGCATTCTCTCTGTAAATCTTCTCATGCTCTTCTTTCTGAGCATCCTCAGCGCCGCTCTGAACTATAGCCATTTCCATAAATTCATATGCAGCTGTCTCGATAAGTCTATACCTTTGCTCCAAAGAATCAGCCTCTATGATGGAATATTTCTCTTCCCATGTGATACTGAAATATCCAGCCATAGCGCATGCAAGTTCATTCATATTCTTCCACTGAAGTATGAATCCTCTTGCCCAAAGACCCCACTGGAAATTCTGAACAAACTTAAGATATTCCGCCTTAAGTCTTTCAAAAACTTCAGTTCTTTCTTCAACACTGAAATCATCAACTTCAGGTCTCTCATCAATAGTCGCAAGGATCTTTGTCTTCTTAATACGAACATCTTCGAACAGTATTCTGTTCATGGTTCTTATTCTGATATTTCCTTCATTATCAATATTCTCAAGTTTAGCAGCGATACCTACAGGGTAGAAATCCTCAGGCTTTGCTTCATCAATACTGATATCTCTTTTCAACATGATAAATGCTATAGTTTCTGACGGCTTAAGTTCTTTAGTATTCCAGCCATCTATAACTTCTTTTTTAAAATAAAATGTCACTTCAGGAAGAAGCAATGTATCATATATTGGAATTATTGTCATTAAATATCTCCTCTTCTTTAACAAACAACAGGGATCTTGTTAGCACTTAATCTAAGTGAGTGCTAATTTAATCATACTACTTTTTATGAAAATTGCAATAGTATAAACCTATATAAAAAAAAGGATGGTCATAAGACCATCCAAAAAATTACCAACTAAGCACTTCGTGTCCGTCTTCAGTAACGAGAACCTGAATCTCCCACTGAGCTGACTTTGAGCCATCATCTGTATAAACTGTCCAATCATTTTCTTCATCAACGAAGATTTCCGGACCGCCCATATTGATCATAGGCTCTATAGTGAATATCATTCCGGGAACAAGTAATATCTCTGTACCTTTCTTAGTTACATAGCTTACCCATGGTTCCTCATGGAATTCTATTCCCACTCCATGTCCACCGATTTCACGAACAACAGAATAGCCGTTTGCTATCGCATGATCATTAACAGCCTGTCCCATGTCACCCATAAATGTCCATGGCTTAACCATCTCAAGGCCTTTATACATAGCTTCTTTAGTTACTTCAACAAGCTTCTTATCTTCATCGGAAACATTTCCCATCATAAACATTCTTGATGAGTCTGCAAAATATCCGTCAAGGATAGTTGAAACATCAACATTTATAATGTCGCCATCCATAAGTATCTCATCTTTTGAAGGAATACCATGACATACAGCATCATTTATTGATGTACATACGCTCTTTGGAAATCCTTCATAATTAAGAGGAGCCGGAATAGCATGATTCCTATAAGTTACCTCATTTACGATTTCATTGATCTCTTCAGTACTCATTCCTATGCAGATTTTATCCGCAACAGTATCAAGTACCTCTACATTTACCTTACATGCTTCTTTTATCTTAGCAATCTGTTCAGGATTCTTGATCATATTATGAGTCGGTACAATATGTCCCTGATTCTTATAAACTTCTATTCTTCTGTCAAATTCTTCATGGCATGCCTTGTATTTCTTTCCGCTTCCGCACCAGCATGCATCATTTCTTCCTAATTTAGCCACTATAATTCTCCATATTCCGAGGCTTAAGCCTCTACTAAGTTAGTTACGACTTACTTACCGACTACCTATTATATTACAATCAAAATATATGTCAAGACAGATAAATGATTATATTTTAGCGGTTCTCATACATCTTCTTATAATAATTCTGATATTCTCCGCTTATTATCTCTTCCCACCATTCACGGTTTTCAAGATACCATTTAACAGTCTTCTTTATACCATCTTCAAACTTTGTTTCCGGAAGCCATCCAAGTTCGTTATGAATCTTGGTAGGATCGATAGCATATCTCATATCATGTCCTTTTCTGTCCGCAACATGTGTTATGAGACTTTCAGGTTTTCCAAGTTCCTTGCAGATCAACTTAACGATGTCGATATTTCTCATCTCGTTATGTCCGCCGACATTATATACCTCACCGACTGTACCTTTATGGATAATAAGATCGATAGCCTTGCAATGATCTTCAACATAAAGCCAGTCTCTTACATTAAGCCCTTCACCATATACAGGAAGCGGCTTGTCATAAAGACAATTTGCTATCATAAGAGGTATAAGCTTTTCCGGAAAATGATAAGGTCCGTAATTATTTGAACAGCGCGAAATAGTTACAGGAAGACCATATGTACGGTGATAAGCCATTACAAGAAGATCCGCTCCTGCCTTACTGCTGCTGTACGGACTACTGGTATGAATAGGAGTTTCCTCTGTAAAGAAAAGATCAGGTCTGTCCAGTGGAAGATCTCCATATACCTCATCAGTTGATACCTGATGATATCTTTTAACATTATATTTGCATGAGGCATCCATAAGGACACCTGTACCTTTGATATTTGTCTCTAAGAATATTCCGGGATCTTCTATAGATCTGTCAACATGTGACTCTGCTGCAAAATTAACAACAATATCAGGATGCTCTTCTTCAAAGAGCTTATATACTCCCTCTCTGTCACATATATCAAGCTTAACAAATCTGAAATTCGGATTATCCATAATACTCTTCAAAGTAGAAAGATTACCCGCATATGTGAGTTTATCTATACAAACAATCCTGTAATCAGGATATTTATCTAACATGTGGAAAATGAAATTGCTGCCGATAAATCCGGCACCACCTGTTACTACTATAGTCATTTATCCATATCTCCTTAAAATATTGAAATATCTATCCGCGAAGAATAGTAATCTTATCTTCCGGAAATAAATAACTTCTTAACTCTGTTTTTAAGCAGCTAATTACTTTTTAACTCTATTTTTAGCAGCCAGCTTCAGATAATTTCCGTATGCACTCTTTCCATACTGTTCAGAAGCCTGAATAAGCGCCTTAGAATCAATCCACTTATGAAGAAATGCAATCTCTTCCGGTGCTGAGATTATAACACCGTTTCTCTTCTCTACAGACTGTATGAAGTTTGATGCTTCAACCAAACTGTCAACCGTTCCTGTATCCATCCATACAAATCCTCTGTCAAGATGCTGAACATCCAGGATATCATCTTCAAGATACATAACATTTAATGATGTTATCTCAAGTTCGCCTCTTTCCGAAGGTGTTACCTGAGCTGCTTTTTTACTGACACCTGAAGGATAGAAATATAATCCTGTAACAGCATAATTGCTCTTTGGTTCTGCAGGTTTTTCCTCTATACTTACGGCTCTGCCGTTTTCATCAAAGTCAACCACCCCAAATCTCTCCGGATCTGAAACATAATAACCAAATACAGTAGCTCTCTTATTTACTTCTGCATTCTTAATAGCATCTTTTAATTTTTTGCTGAAACCATTTCCATAGAAAATATTGTCCCCAAGAATGAGAGCGCATGCATCATCGCCAATGAATTCTTCACCAAGGATAAATGCCTGAGCAAGGCCATCCGGACTAGGCTGTGCTTTATAATGAAGTGAAATACCGAACTTTTCACCTGTACCAAGCAATGCCTCGAATCTATGAAGCTCATCAGGCGTACTTATTATCATGATATCTCTGATGCCTGCAAGCATGAGAGTTGATAACGAATAATAAATCATAGGCTTATCATAAACTGGAAGTAGCTGTTTACTTGTTACCAGTGTTAAAGGATAAAGCCTTGTTCCTGCGCCTCCGGCCAAAATAATACCTTTCATAAAAATCTCCTATACCCTAAAAAAACGCATTAACCAATATCTCCCCACGAATAAAAGTCCCTTTAAATGGAACAGGTAATAACAAAATTATTACCAAAAAGGCAGATATGTTGCTCCAACATCCTACAGAATATAATATATTTGAAGGGATTTCAAATACGATTCTTTGATATTATACCCTATAAAATGCAGTTTTTGCAAATCCATATCCGCCTTTTTAAGTATTCTATATGTTATTTACAAGGAAATTATACTTCCTTAATCTCTTTATGCCACTCCTGAAGTGATTTAACATCACTGAACTTATGCTTTCTAAGATGACGGATTCCGTCAGCTGCTGCAGAAGCTGCTGCAATTGTTGTGATGTACGGAATCTTAGCCTTGATAGCTGCTTTACGAAGGTAGCTGTCATCTGTTGCGCTGTCTTTTCCAACAGGCGAGTTAACGATAAGCTGGATATCACCATTTGTGATGAGATCAAGAATATTTGGTCTGCCTTCCTGAAGCTTCTTAACTCTTTCGCACTCAATACCTGCATCGTTGATGATCTTACAAGTACCTTCTGTAGCTATAAGCTTAAATCCATCATTTGCAAAGCTCTTAGCGATTTCAACAACTTCTTCCTTATCCTGCTTATTAACAGAGATAAGTACTGTTCCTTCAAGAGGAAGATCAGCCTTAGCACCTTCTTCTGCCTTGAAGAATGCTCCACCAAGTGAACGAGAAAGTCCGAGAACTTCTCCTGTTGAACGCATTTCAGGTCCGAGAAGAGGGTCAACTTCCTGGAACATGTTGAATGGGAATACAGCTTCCTTAACACCGAAGTAAGGAATCTCTCTATCCTTAAGTTCAGGTACAGGTGACTTTCTTCCTGTAAGCTCTGCTGTGATTATATCTGTAGCAATAGGTACCATTCTGATACCGCAAACCTTTGAAACAAGCGGAACTGTACGAGATGCTCTTGGGTTAGCTTCAAGTACGAAAACCTTACCGTCTTCGATAGCATACTGCATATTCATAAGACCTACAACATGCATCTCTTCAGCGATCTTTCTTGTGTATTCCTTGATAGTCTCAAGATTATCTGCAGGAATATGCTTTGAAGGAAGGATACAAGCTGAGTCTCCTGAATGGATACCTGCAAGCTCGATGTGCTCCATAACTGCCGGAACATATGCATGTGTTCCGTCAGAAATAGCATCTGCTTCACACTCAAGTGCATTATGAAGGAATCTATCGATAAGGATAGGTCTGTCAGGTGTAACACCTACAGCTGCATTCATATATCCTGTCATTGCATCGTCATCATAAACGACTTCCATTCCACGTCCACCGAGAACGTATGAAGGACGAACCATTACAGGATAACCGATCTTATTTGCAATAGCCTTAGCTTCTTCAACTGTTGTAGCCATTCCTGACTCAGGCATAGGAATACCAAGCTTATCCATCATTGCTCTGAACTGATCTCTGTCTTCTGCAAGATCGATAACTTCCGGAGAAGTTCCAAGAATCTTTACGCCATTCTTCTGAAGATCAGAAGCAAGGTTAAGAGGTGTCTGTCCACCAAACTGTGCGATAACACCTACCGGCTTCTCCTTCTTGTAGATGCTAAGAACATCTTCAAGTGTAAGAGGCTCGAAATAAAGTTTATCTGAAGTATCGTAATCTGTAGAAACTGTTTCAGGGTTACAGTTTACGATTATTGTTTCAAATCCAAGTTTCTTAAGTGACTGAGCTGCATGTACACAGCAGTAATCGAACTCGATACCCTGACCGATACGGTTTGGACCACCACCAAGGATCATGATCTTTGGTTTATCTGATGATACAGGATTGTTGTCAGGAGCATTATATGTTGAATAGTAATAAGCACTATTCTCTGTTCCGCTAACATGTACCTTATCCCATGTCTCAACAACGCCGAGAGCTTCTCTCTTTTCTCTTACGGCATCTTCATCGATACCAAGGATTTCGCTGAGGTACTTATCTGAGAATCCGTCTTTCTTAGCCTGTGTAAGAAGAGCATCATCAGGAAGACTTCCCTTAGAAGCCGCAATAGCTTCCTCTTCTTCAACAAGTTCCTTCATCTGCTCGATGAAGTATCTCTTTACATGTGTAAGTTCAAATAATTCATCTACTGTTGCACCTTTTCTAAGTGCTTCATACATCTGGAAATGTCTCTCACTTGAAGGTGTAACAAGAGCCTTAAGAAGCTCTTCCTTAGTCATATCATGGAAGTTCTTAACATATCCAAGACCATAACGTCCCTTTTCAAGAGAACGGATAGCCTTCTGGAAAGCTTCCTTATATGTCTTACCGATACTCATTACTTCACCAACTGCACGCATCTGTGTTCCGAGCTTATCTTCAACGCCCTTGAACTTCTCAAATGCCCAACGTGCAAACTTGATTACTACATAATCTCCGTCCGGCTTATACTTATCAAGTGTACCATACTTTCCGCATGGGATATCTTTAAGTGTAAGTCCTGAAGCAAGCTTTGCTGATACAAGCGCAATAGGGAAACCTGTTGCCTTACTAGCAAGAGCTGATGAACGTGATGTACGTGGGTTGATCTCGATAACAATGATTCTGTCTGATACAGGATCATGAGCGAACTGTACATTTGTACCACCGATAACCTGAATAGCATCAACGATCTTATAAGCCTGCTCCTGAAGTCTGTCCATAACTTCCTGAGAAATAGTAAGCATAGGAGCTGCACAGAAGCTGTCTCCTGTATGAACACCCATAGGATCGATATTTTCGATGAAACATACTGTTATCATGTTTCCTTCTTTATCACGAACAACTTCGAGCTCGAGTTCTTCCCATCCCATTACAGACTCTTCAACAAGAACCTGGTGAACGAGGGAAGCCTGAAGACCTCTTGCACAAACAGTCTTAAGTTCTTCCTTATTGTAAACAAGTCCGCCGCCGGCGCCGCCCATTGTATATGCAGGACGAAGAACAACCGGATAACCAAGCTTATCAGCGATCTCAAGAGCTTCATCTACGCTATAAGCAACCTGGCTTCTTGCCATCTCGATACCAAGAGAATCCATTGTCTGCTTGAATTCGACACGGTCTTCACCACGCTCAATAGCATCTACCTGAACACCAATAACCTGTACATTGTACTTATCAAGTACACCGGCGTTATATAATTCAGAACATAAATTAAGTCCTGACTGACCACCTAAATTAGGGAGCAATGCATCAGGACGTTCCTTTGCAATTATCTGCTCAAGACGATTAACATTAAGAGGCTCGATATATGTAACATCAGCCATCTCCGGATCTGTCATGATAGTTGCAGGGTTTGAATTAACAAGAACAATCTCATAACCAAGACTTCTAAGAGCCTTACAAGCCTGAGTTCCGGAATAATCAAACTCACAAGCCTGACCGATTATGATCGGACCAGAACCGATTATAAGTATTTTGTGTATGTCAGTTCTCTGTGACATGAAGTAATACCTCCTTTACTTCTCTCGTTCTTCCGTGACTTTTTATCTTTCCAAGTCACACTCTATCTCTCGCATAGTTTATGCCGCATCCTATCTAAATCTACGGGCAGACTTTCTCCCCGGGACGCAGACCTATGCTCGCATCTGCCATATTATAGCATTACACTATTAAAAATACCATACTTTTTTTACATTTTTATAATTTCTTTAAAAATGACGGATTTATGCGGTTTCTCGCCCTGTTCTCTTGTTGTTTTTTACTTTGGTAGACATAAAATATGCATAAAATATGAATATTATACATATTTTATGCATATCTTAATCATAATCAACTTTCATTAATGTAAGACCTTTCGCTTCGGCCGTAAATCCTGCCAGCTGACGGTTCTTTCCTTCTATTATAGAAGGTATATCTTCCGGTTCTTTCTGACCGAATCCAACCATCAAAAGTGTTCCCGTCATGATCCTTACCATATTTTGAAGAAAACCATTTCCATGAAAATACATTCTGATATAATTTCCGCTTTCTTCTATTTTAATCTGGTCAACTATACGGACTGTTGATTTTTTCATCTTAGGATTACCACAGAAACTTTTGAAGTCATGCATACCCACAATATACTCAGCAGCTTTTCTCATTCTGTCTACATCCGGTTTTTTATCCAAAACCGATACATATTTCCTGTCAAATACAGGTTTCGATGCACCATACCAGCATGTATATCTGTAGGTTTTTCCTTTAGCATTGTATCTGCTATGGAAATGAGGGGATGCCTCAGTCACCTTGTTGATACTTATATCATCCGGCAGATAATGATTCATATATTCCATAATCTCATCGCAGGATTTATCCGTATCAAGTATTACATTCGCTGTCATTGCCCTTGCGTGAACTCCCGCATCGGTACGACCTGCGCCGATTACGGTAAGACCTTTAACTTCCTGTCCGCCATTTTCTCCTTCAAGCATGGCTGTGAGCACATTTTCAAGTTTACCTTGTATAGTCATATCAGTATTCGGCTGATGCTCCCATCCGAAAAATCTGCTGCCGTCATAGCTCAGGATCATTTTAATATTCTTTTTCATATCATTATATTTCCATATCTATTTTTTATAATCATACTTAAGAATGATAGCGGAAAGCGGAGCTATGTCAAGCACTATTGACTTATCGGATCTGTCACACGGAGCTTTCTCCGCAATAAGCTTCTTATCTTTATTGGTTCTTCCGAGTCCTCCGAATCTTTCATCATCCGAATTAAGTATCTCTGTATATTCCGTAAGACAAGGTACTCCAACGCGGTATCCCTTTCTTTCAACCGGAACAAAGTTACAGATCATCATGATCTGATTCTTAGTTGTCTTACCTCTTCTGACAAATGTAACTATTCCTGAATCGGCATCATCAACCTTGATCCATTCGAATCCCATGACTTCATTATCATTATAATAAAATGCGTCATACTTCTTATATATATTGTTAAGCTCTTTGACGTAATCCTGCATGCCCTTATGAAGCGGCTGATCAAGAAGCCACCAATCAAGACTTCTCGCCTCACTCCATTCACGCTCCTGAGCAAATTCCTGTCCCATGAAAAGGAGTTTCTTACCGGGATGTCCCATCATAAATCCATATGCGGTTCGGAGATTTGCGAACTTATCAAATTCAAGCCCCGGCATCTTTCCGAGCATTGAACATTTAAGATGAACAACTTCATCATGAGAGATGACAAGTATATAATTCTCCGCATATGTGTATGAAAGAGAAAATGTAAGCTTATTATGATTGAATTTCTTGAAATAAGGATCAATCTTCATATATTCAAGGAAATCATTCATCCAGCCCATATTCCATTTAAATAAGAAACCGAGTCCCTGCATTGAAGCCGGAGCAGTAACTCCCGGCCAGGCTGTTGATTCTTCTGCAATAAGATATGCTCCCGGATTTCTTCCTTCAACCACAGTATTGATCTTCTGAAGAAGTGCTATCGCTTCAAGATTTTCCTTACCGCCATTTTTATTGGCAACCCACTGTCCGTCCTGCTTTCCGTAATCAAGATATAGCATAGATGCAACCGCATCAACACGAAGAGCATCGATATGATATTTCTCAATCCAGAAAAGGGCATTGGATGTCAGGAAGTTTGCAACTTCATTTCTTCCATAGTCAAATATATATGTTCCCCAGTCAGGGTGTTCACCCTTTCTTGGATCTGCATTTTCATAAAGTGCCATACCGTCAAATCTTCCAAGGCCATGAGCATCTCTTGGAAAATGTGCCGGAACCCAGTCAAGGATTACGCTGATGCCTTTTGCATGCATGCGATCCACGAAGAACATGAAGTCATCCGGAGTTCCGTATCTTGAAGTCGGAGCATAATAATTTGTTACCTGGTAGCCCCACGAACCATCAAACGGATACTCTGCGATACCTATAAGTTCCACATGGGTATATCCCATTTCAACAAGGTAATCTCCAAGCATTTCCGCAAATTCTCTGTAATTATAGAATCCGCTGTCCGAATCCTCATATTTCTTCTTCCATGATCCGAGATGGCATTCATAGATAGACATCGGACTCTTAGTCCTTTCAACTCTGTCGATGGCCGAACGGCTCTTGATCCATTTTGCATCTTTCCATTTATAAGTATTTAAATCCACAACAATGTTGGCATTATCCGGTCTGAACTGATCATAATTGCCGTAAGGATCTGCTTTATAAAGTATGTCTCCATACCTTGTCATTATCTGGAATTTATAGATTGCCCCCGGAAGGACATCAGGTATGAAAAGTTCATATACTCCCGACGCACTGTGAATCTGCATAGGATTCAGCTGGCCGTCCCACATATTGAAATTGCCTACCACCGAAACACGTCTTGCATCCGGTGCCCACACAGCAAAATAAGTACCTTTAACTCCATCGATGGTCATCGGATGCGCACCCATTTTGTTGTAGATATCATAATTATTTCCTTCAGCAAAAAGGTATGCATCATAATCCGTAAACAACCCGTCAAAGCTATAGCAATCCGCCGATGTTACAGAAGTACCGTCATAGTATTCCGTTATCAATCTATATTTATTACCTTTGAATTTCTTGTTAGGAAAATAAATTCCGTAGAATCCTTCTTCGCTTACCTTCTCCATCTGGTAAGTAACTTTTCCGCTTGGTGATTTAATGGAAACCGATGCCGAATGCGGCTTATAACATGTGATTACCTGGCCATCTCCGTAATCATGATTACCAAGAAGATGTTTCGGCGCATTTATCTTGCCTTCAATAAGTTCGTCATAGAGCACCCAATTAATCCAGTTGTTCAATTTATCGTTCAATCCCATTACCTCCCACTATATTCCGCCGGATCAACCCATATCCGGTCAACTTTTGCCAATACTTTCCCCAAATAAAAGGATTAAATATCCTTACGACTGAGACATTTGACCCGAGAATAGAATATGCATCTGCCGGGCTTTTAAAGACATCGTCAGATCAGTCGTCATAATAAAATATTTTATCATTCAAATCATACAATGTAAAGTCAGCAAACCATCTGAAATGCTATTATTTACATTGTTGTCTGCATTGTTTTTTACATTGTTGTCTGCATTGTTTTTTACATTGTTGTCTGCATTGTTTTTTACATTGTTTTTTACATTGTTATTCGTATTATAATTTGCATTGTCTTTTGCATTATCATTTGCTTTGTCTTTTGCATTATTATTCGGACCATCATCCACATTATTCTTACATATAAAATATTGCCCAAATTCATTTTCTGTATTATCATTTTAGGGTATAGGCGAAAGGATTGGAATCTCGAATGTGAAAATGCACAGGAATCCCGGCACCTATTATAATTTTGCTTTTAACAGCGGGATAATTCACTGCTTAAAACATTACTATGATCCGACCGAATAAATATCCGGAACGGTTATTAAGCAGTCAAAAATACAGCCCAAAAAAGCAACTAGAAAAATCAGGAGAAATCATATGGCACCCAAAAAGGAAAATCCTACAGTCGCTTCGATCAATACTTTAAATGAACACCTTAAAAGCGGCGAATTTAATAATATCTACCTTTTAACAGGAACTGAAGGATATTTCATATCACAATATAAGCATAAGCTTCTGGATGCTCTTACAACTCCGGATGACACAATGAATTTCAATGCATTTTCAGGTGACAAATTTCAGGAGAACAGTTTGATAGAAGCCATGTCGACGATGCCATTTTTCAGCGATCACAGAACGATTCTTGTAGAAGCAACCGGCATACTAAAAAAAGCTTCCGATAATCTGATCAGTGCCATTGAAGAAATTCCTGATACAACGAAACTTATATTTGTTGAAACAGATACAGATTCCCGTTTAAGGATATATAAAGCAATCGCAAAGCACGGCACAGTTGCCAAATTTGAAACGCCGGATGCTTCCATGCTTAACACCTGGCTCAAGAAAATTCTTGCCCAAGACGGCGCGTCAGTTGAAGATAAAGCAGTCTTCGCTCTCATAAATGCAGTCGGAAATGATATGAACCGTCTTTATAATGAAGCTGCAAAGCTCCGTGCCTATACTATAGATAAGAAAAGCATCACTGTGGAAGATGTGGAAAATCTTTGTGAAAATGATGCTGAAAATAAAGTCTTTGAAATGTTGGATGCTATCGGAGACCATAATGCGAATAAGGCCATATCTTTATATAGTGACCTGGAACAGCTGAAAGTTCCTTCAATGCAGACTCTGGCTCTTGTCCGTAAAAGATATATGCAGCTTGCGCAGATTAAAATGATGCTGAAAGACAAAGAAGATAATTCCACTATCGCACGTCTCACCGGCATACATCCATTTTATTTGAAACCTCAGCTTGCGCTTGCAGAAAAATATGAATATAAGACACTGCTTTCATTTGCAGATATGTGCTCAAATGCAGATCTTGATGTAAAGGCAGGACGTTCAAGTGATAAGGCCGCTGTGGAAAATCTAATTTTAAATTTATGCCTTAGTTAAATACCACTTGACGATTTCATTTACATTTGATATTATATCATTTGCGTATTTGGTACTCGCGGCAAAAAGGTACCGAAGCACGTTCATATGCCCGGTATATTTATATACTGACCCGTGTCTTGGCTAAGTGGATTCTGCTTTTAAGATACGCAAAAACCATTCATAGTAAAACCCTCATTATGATTGGTATAACATATTATTTACACCGCTAGACGGTGGGTTATTACAATTAATCCGGAGGTAAAGTGCTGTGGCAAATATTAAATCAGCAAAGAAGAGAATACTTGTAGCTAAGAAAAGAGAAGAAAGAAATAAGGCTGCAAAGTCAAAAGTTAAGACACTTGTAAAGAAGGTAGAAGCTGCTTCAAAGGCAGGCGATAAGGCTGCTGCTTCAGAGGCTCTTTTAGCTGCTACTTCTGCTATTGATAAAGCTACTTCAAAGGGTATCTACCATAAGAAGACTGCTTCAAGAAAGGTTTCTCGTCTTAATCTTCTTGTAAATAAGATCGACTAATCTTTTCAACAAAGTAATATAGCATAAAAAAGACATCGGATAATTTTTCCGATGTCTTTTTATTTATCAAATAACATATCATGTGGGAGGTTTTTATAGAAACATGACATGCATAGTAAATTAGCTATTTAATAACCTGTCCATTCTTTACTTTATAGATACCGTATTTTCCATTTACGTATCCGTATCTATATCCATTTACTCCAAAATTAACTTTTCCGCCTTCAATAACGAACCATCCATACTGATTCTGTGCGAATCCATTTACCGAGAAATCAACCTTTCCATCGGTAACAGCCCACCAGCCATACTGGTTTTTAGCGACTGTATCTGTGTATGTAACTTCGCCATTCTTTACATACCACCACGCAAGTTCTCCGTCAACATAGCCTTTATATACGCCATTTGCTCCGAAGTTAACCTTGCCACTGTTTATATACCATAAACCATATTTATTATATTCAAATCCGGTAAAGGAGAAATCGACTTTTCCGTCATTCACATACCACCAGCCATACTGATTCTTGGCTACAGTATCCTTGAATGTAACTTTTCCTCCTTCGACATACCACCATGCGAGTTCACCGTCCACATATCCCTTGAATACACCATTTGCGGAGAAATCAACTCTACCGTTATTCAAATACCATATTCCGTACTGATTTGGTGCGAATCCTGTGTACGAAGGATCAACCTTACCGTTTTTAACATATCTCCAGGCTTTAACGCCATTATATGTAGCCTTCTTTACCTCACCTGTATTCTTAGTAGCATTAGAAAGCTTAGGTTTTTCAACACCTTCAAGAATATTTCCTTCTTTAATGCGATAAACTGCATATCCTGTTGCGTCATCAACATATAAATGACCATCTATCGGTGTGTAAAACTCAACACCATATTGATAATTAAGTGAATGAGCAACTGTCGGATGACCTATATACTGTCTTCCCCATCTGTCTTCGCCGTAATGATTATTGTTGGATGTTCTTCCATTAAACTTGTCCGGCAGAATAATTGATGCATGTTCTCTGGTTCCTGAATTATCAATCCTAGCACCATAACCGTAGTAAATGATGATATCTCCTGCTTTAATATTTCCGCTTTCTATCTGAGAAAGAAGCTTATTTGCTGCATTTGGACCATAATCATCGTTGTAATAAGCTACACAGGTAAAATGGTTATCGGATCTCATAAACTTTTCGAGACCTGATGCAGATGCTACTGCATAATCGCCAAAATTCGGAATATATCCGCCCAGTTTCCCGCCAAGTCCTGCTGTATAGAGTACTCTTGATACCCATCCGGCACATGACCAGTAATCTGAACTTTCATATCCATTAGAACCATAGTTACCATACTTCATATAAGGTCTTATAGCTACATATGAACTATTTAATACTGCCGCTTCAACCCTACTGTCTGCCCCCTGTACTAATCCGGATATACTTAATGTAAGTGCAAGTAATACACCTAAGCAAACCTTCGATATCCTCTTAATACACTTCATAAACTATCTCCTTTTATATCTTTCTGTTAATAATATACCCTTAATGTTACATTTGTGTCAAGTGAAATGTTACGTAAATGTTACAAAATGTTACGTCAAATTTTCGTATATATTCTATAAATGACGCATTTACGTGGAATATAGAAAGTTTAACATTTCAAATTAAATAGTTTTATTTTTGTAACAATTTATTATTAACGTTTTTTATATTCATTTATAAAACAGTTTATCTCACACTTATCCTCTCCCATATAAACAGTAACCGCTCCGCCTTGATCAGTTCGGTAAATATCGCTTCCTACTTCCTTTATACGTTCTAGAGTTTCCTTCCCCGGATGACCGTATATATTATTCTTTCCACAGGAAATGATTACTTTCGAAGGATTTACCTTTCTCAGAAATTCACTTGAAGATGAATATTTCGATCCATGATGAGGGCATTGCAGTATATCTGCTTCTTCAAGATTCCCTATGATTTTACCCTCCGTTTCACTCCCGATATCCCCGGTAAAAAGAGCCGAAATGTCATGATATTCAAATTTTACAACCAGAGAATTCTCATTTATCTCATTACCCTCCCTGTCTGAATATGAATTCACCGTAGTTTCATTTTTCTTTTCAGTACTACTTATCATTTCATTTTTCTTTACTCCGGAAGATATTTCATCCTCTACGCGGTTACTTCCCGAATAAATGATCTTAACCTTCGCCTGCCCATAAGTTATATCCATTCCCGGATGAACTCTCGCAATCTCACAGCCGCATCTTTCTGCCGCATCAAAAAGCATTCTGACATTATCATTTACTACCACTTGCTCCGAAACACACAGCTTGTCAACCTTAATTCCCTCCAGGTCAGAATTTTGCAGTATATAAATAAGTCCATTTATATGATCCTCATCCCCATGAGAAAGAAAGATGATATCTATATGAGACATACCATAATATTTTAGAGCAGGAACAATGACATTTTCGCCAACTGTCTTTCTGTTGGTAGAACCGCCGTCATAAATCATATTAAAACCTTCTTTTGTATGTATTACAACCGAACTTCCCTGGCCCACATCCAGAAAAAGCATAAAATCCCTTCTACTATTTACAAATGAAATAAAAAACAGAAATATCGCCATAAAAATCAGTCCGACTCCGGAATATATACAACTCAATTTTTTCTCTCTCCGCCTTACATTTTCATTTTTTATATTACCACGTCTTACATTTCCATTTTTTATATCGCCCTGTCCGACATTTCCATTTTTACTATCTCTCCACTTTGCATTTCCAATTTTATTTTTTCCGCCCAAAATACCATTACGACTTCTAAAAATATTCCAAAAAAGCACCAGCAAAAAGATGAGCAAAATATAATAAATGATCACCCCTTGCCAACTCACATGTCCTGTATTGATCAGGGCTCCAGGAAATTTCAGCACAGTTTTACAGATCATTTCATACCCATTCAGCATCAGTCTGACCGGAAGAAATATCCCCTTTGCCGGAAGTATCATTAAAGGAAATATCCCCATCACGCCTGCGATAAATCCAAGCGAAACTATAAAAGAAAGGAAGGGAATTACCACTGCATTTACGAGTAAACTATATAAAGAAATTTCATAATATGAATAAATAAGTATCGGCAGCATAAAAATATTTATACTGATGGTTCCGATGATTCCCTTTACGAAATGCTTATACTTTTTCCTCCATTTCCTCCTTATATCCAAAAATCTCTCGTCATTATATATGGTTCTATAAATAATATCCGAGGTGATCACTCCGGCAGCCGCTGCATAACTCATTAAAAATCCCGAATTAACTACTGAATCCGGTCTTATGATCAGCATATAGATAACAGAGATAGTGAGTGCTGTAGGCATATCCTTCGTACGGCCGATTGCTTCTGCCACGCATCCGGCTGAAATAATGATAAATGCTCTGATGGTCGCCTCCGAAAATCCTGTCATTATCCCATACATTAGCAGAAATACTATCGTAAGCCCCGCTCTCTTTTTCTTTCTCACTTTTAGCCTTTTCAAAATCCCATTAAAAAATGATGCGATCAGTGCCGTATGAAGTCCGGATATTGCAAGCAAATGAGCAATACCATTCTTTTGATACATCTTCCTGATATCTTTACCAAGATCCGACTTGTCACCCAAAAGCATTGCTTTCAAAACTCCGGTAACTCTCCCAGAACCAAGACTGTCTATAGAATCCGCCATCAGATTTCTGCATTTATTTAAAAATATTCTCACATGGTCATCCGACTTTCTATCCCGCCGGATATAATTTATTTCAAGATAATTTCTGACTCCTTTACTTTTCAGATAAGTCCTCTGGTCGAACTCTCCGGGATTGGTTGCAGAAGGCATTTTCTTTATATTCCCGCTTATATAATATCCATATCCTTCACAGATCACTTCATCATCTTTTAAGAATGCCTGATATTTCCTGCCATCCGCCTTAAAGGTCACACTGTAACCCTTCTCATTTTTTGAGACTCCCACGGCGCATACATTTCCTTCAACTCTCGCCCCTATAGAAAGCTCCTTATCAACACTGTAAAATGCAATGCTCCATACAGCCCCGAAAATGAAACTTATCATTATAAGCCTGTCCCTTGCATCAAAAAAAATGGTCCTGTCGTGCAGAACCATTTTCTTTATAATAAAAATACATATAAATACAGCCATGATCAAAACAGCCATATCCTTATGCCCCGTTAAAAGGCAGAATCTGCACAACACCTCTCCAAGTGTAAACATGATACCTACCATACATAACGGTCTCTTCAATTATTCAATTAATCCTCCTTCAAAAAACAAAGGTTCGGATATATCCAGCTTTCCTCTGTATTTTCCGCTTTCATCTCCGTCGATATAAATCTTTACAGCATTTATACCCTTTGTTCCGATCAGACTGTCTACGATGGAATAAATCGCAACCTCATCAGCAATCTTTCTGCTTCCTTCCTGAAAATGTTCAGAGAAGTTGATATAACAAATACCGCCTCTTGTAAATACATTGATTATCTCCGTATCTTCATTATAAACACCCTGGCTCTTAAGATATTTAAGAATAGCCATTTCCGGCGACTCACCGCTTTCAACTTCAAGAACCGGAAGGACTCTCATAAGCTTTTTTCCCTGACTGTTAGGAATATAACAGCTAACCTCAATGGTATTATTGGCTCCACTCGCTTCATCATAGAAGAAAAATGAATCCGACGTAAATTTTATCGAATCCTCGTCGTCTTTCGAATCAAAACTAATGGTAATATCACCAATACCGGCAATCTGAGAAAACGTCTTAACAAGTGCCGCCTCTTCAAGAAGAAGTTCTTCATCAGAAAGATCTTCCTTCTTAGCAACAGTGATATTTATATTATTATATTCATCCGGTATTATGCTCACAATAGAAAGGGCACCTTCGGATTTAAATGCACTTACAACTTCTTCAACAGAAGCATTAAATGAATCCGGCTGCTTCAAAAGATATTCATCTCCGATTGTTATTCCCTGTTCCTCCGAATGATATATATTTACGATATTCTCTTTGGGAATATCTTCATTCTTTTTCTTTTTATCAGTATTTTTGCCACAGGATACAAATGACATGATTCCGGCGAAGAATAAGCATATTAAAACTTTATTTTTCTTTTTACTCATTTATTCTTCCTCTTCCACTTCATGCTTAATAGGTATTCTGACCGTAAATGTCGTACCTTTACCCTGTTCACTGTAAAGCCTTATATTTCCATCATGGGAAACAATGGCATTTCTGGCAATTGCAAGACCAAGTCCTGTACCACCCGTATCACGGCTTCTCGCCTTATCAACTCTGTAGAATCTGTCAAATACCTTTTCCTTCGCATCATCCGGAATACCAACACCCGAGTCAGCAATCTTCAGGTAAAATGATTTCACATCCGCATTCAGGGAAATCTTGACCCATCCGTTATCTACATTATATTTGACAGCATTTTCAATAAGATTTGAAAGCGCAAGCGAAAGTTTTACTTCATCAATTTCCGCCGTTACATCACGGTAACTTTCATAAATAATCTTGATTCCGCGCTTATCCGCAATAGGAGTAACTCTCTTAATGATGACCTCGATCAGTTCATTGATGCTCTTCTCCTCAATATTAAGGACAGCATTCTGACGGTCTGTCTTAACAAGAGTAAGAAGGTCATTGATCATCTTAGTTTCTCTGTCAAGCTCATCAACTATATCCGACATGAACTCGCGGTACATTTCAATATTATCGCTATCATTCTGCTGTATGGATTCAGCCAGAACCTTCATGGATGTGATAGGAGTTTTCAACTCATGTGACACATTTGATACGAATTCCTGTCTTGTACTATCTATGGAATCAAGCTTCTTCAATACCGCATTATAATTATCGGCAAGATATCTTGTTTCCTTAAATCCTCTGACTTTAAGACGATTCTGGAAATCCCCTTCGGAAATCTCATAAATCTGTCTGTTAATCCTGTTAAGTTCACGCACAGAAAGATATGCAATACCTGCTATAGATAAGATACCTATTACAAGAACAGCTATAAATACCCAGATACTCCCTGTATAAAGTTTCTTATTCTGTATATTTATCTGCTTAACACCCGCTGTGGATATAAGCGTACCTATGATCACATTATTATGTTTTACAGGAAGGATTATCTCTACATAATCACCAACCGTTCTGCTGATTTCCGGAACATCACCCTTCATGACTTCAAATACATCATTTCCGATAATGTACTTTCCGTCTTCGAATCCGTAAGTATCCTTGATTACCCTGTAATCTCTGCCAATCAGAATGATGCGCCCCTTCTGCATCTGTGCAAATATATCCAGGTCATCGCTTATCTTTACTTCTTTTCCGGAAAGGGTATTATTCTCCCTTCCGATCTGATCAGCCAAAGATCCTGCATTTACATATGTATCATGTCTTAGTTCTCTTTCCTCTGATGACTTAAGCGAACGTATGACACCTATACTGAAAAGTGCCATACAAACCACAAATACAATAACTGTAGACACAAAGACAAATGATTTGATACTTGCACTGAGAAAATAATTCTTGCGCTTCTTCTTGATCTTTCTCTTCTCAATATCAAATCCGTCATCGATTATATCCATCTCTTCAGGCGTAAGTATGCCAGTTTCATCTGCTGATCGTAATTCCGAAGTTTCTCCGGTCTTCTCGGATTTTAATTCTTCTGTTGTCTTACTCTTTGACGGCTGTACCGTTTCCTGCCGCTTTTTCATATGCTATCTCGTACAATCTTTCCTGTGCATTTATTATTTTTTCACCCTCCGGAACTCTTACATAAGTTCCATCCGGTTCCTGCTTTCTTGCTTTACAATTATCTTGAAGCATAAGGGTAAATATATCTTTTATCATACCCTTTGATTTTTCATCATATACCGGTGCAGCAACTTCAACTCTTCTGACTGTATTTCTTGTCATAAAGTCTGCCGACGCAATATATATTTCCTCTCTCTCACCCTTGCCGAATATATATATTCTTGAGTGTTCAAGGAATCTTCCTACTATACTTATAATACTTATATTCTCGGTAACTCCCGGAATTCCTGCCTTAAGACAGCATATTCCCCTTATTACCATCTCAATCTTAACTCCCGCTTGGGAAGCCTCGATTAATTTATCAATGATTTTTTTATCTGTCAATGAATTGATCTTAAATCCAAGATATGCTTCTTTACCTTCTTTGGCTGCCTGAATCTCTCTTTCAATTCTTTCGATCACCTTATTCTGAAGGCATTTCGGCGCAACCATAAGATGCTCTGTCTGCTTAACAACCTGATTAAGCGAAAGCTTTTTAAATATATTTGCAGCTTCCGCACCTATTGCTTCATTTGAAGTCATTATCGAAAGATCGGTATAAAGTCTCGATGTCTTCTCATTGTAATTTCCGGTTCCAATCTGAGTTATATAGCCAACTCCATCGGTCGTCCTTCTTGTAATAAGGCAGAGTTTTGAATGAACCTTAAGCCCTTCAAGTCCGTAAATGACATGGCATCCGGCCTTTTCAAGAGTTCTTGACCACTCGATATTATTCTCTTCATCAAATCTTGCCTTCAATTCAACAAGTACATCTACCTGTTTACCGTTTTCTGCCGCTTCAACAAGGGCTTCAACCACCTTACTATGCTTGGCAAGTCTATATAAAGTCATCTTTATGGATACCACATCCGGATCGTTCGCCGCCTCAACAAGCATATTAAGGAACGGTCTTATACTTTCAAATGGATAAGAAAGCAATTTATCACTTTCTATGATCTGTGGTATCAAAGGTTTTGTCTCATCAAACTGCGGAGACTTCTGAGGAATCCTCTTCTCAAAGAAGAGCTCAGGTTTATGACGCAATATGTCCTGGATATCAAAGACAAAAGACATATCAAGAGGAGCACCCTTTTTAAATAGCATATTTTCACTGATATTCAGATGATCTCTTATACGGCTGAGTACGGTCTTATCCATATCTCTGGTATATTCCATACGCACAGGACATAGTTTACGTCTCTGCTTTATGACTTCAGCCATATGGTCTCTGTAATTAAGCTCTTCATCATATACTTTATCTGCGTCAATATCCGCATTTCTTGTAACTCTTACAAGAGATTTACTTACTACTGTATATCCCGAAAAAACGTCCGGAAGGAAATGAAGGATCAACTCCTCGGCAAGCATATAATATCCCTTGCTTCCCGGAATCTGAATAAGCCTTCTGAACATTCCGTCATTACACGGAATGATTCCGAGACGTTCCTTATTATTCTTATTTGCAAGAACAGAAACCGCATAGATTTCATTATTCTTTATAAATGGAAACGGCTGCTTCTTGGTAACCGTCATAGGTGAGAGCAGTGGAAGAATCTCTCTGTCAAAATAGCTCTTAAGATATTCTCCCTCTTTCTCATCAAGCTTGGCAAAATTAATAATCTTTATGCCATGCTTCTCAAACTCTTCCATAAGTTCTCTATATGCAAGAGAATGTCTGGCAGAAAGAACTTTAACTCTGTCTGCAATAGCATCTATCTGCTCTTCGGCGGTCATATTGGTTTTATTCTCTCTCGGATTATCCTCGAGGAGCATCTGATCATGGAGCGATCCAACTCTTACCATGAAAAATTCATCAAGATTTGTCTGAAAAATCGAAATAAAACTAAGTCTCTCACACAGCGGAATCCTTACATCCTCTGCCTCTTCAAGAACTCTTTCATTGAACTTAAGCCACGATAACTCCCTATTTTCGTAAACATCCTTCATTTAAGCACCCCTTATATTCTTTTGCCTGCCAATCAGTAACCTTTAAAAAGCAATCCCATGTTTTGAATTATATCACAAGAAACGTTTATATAAAAGCCGATATAAGTTATGAATTATTGAAAAAATAATGACATTCCGCCTCGTTTAATGTTATCATACTATTGTATTTATATTAACGAAAGGAACAGGGGTATGTCTTCGCTTAATATTCAATCAATCATAGTAAATGATGCCGTCGGCGTCGTTCTTCTTATAATAATTCTGGTTACAAAAGGCTGGAGTCTTCCTGCCCGTAAAAAAGAAAGCTACATGCTGTTCGGAATGATCCTCGTGTCAATCACAAACTGTATCGCCGACGCAGTTGTCGCATGCTTTGACGGCAAGCCGGGCACCCTGAGCAACTGGATCGCATATGCCGGCAATACATATTTATATCTATATAACCTGTTAATCGGAATCGGCGTTATATATATCATTTCAAAGCATATAGATAAAGTTATCTATGTTAATCAGGTTATATTTTTTACAATAATCACATCTTTGGAAGTTGTCATTCTTATCATCAACTTCTTTAAACCTGTGGTATTTAAGATTTCATCAGAAAATGTTTATCACCGCGAAAAGCTTTATTATCTCTATGTGGTAGCAGGTTTCGGACTGATCATTTACGGTTACATGATCTACCTTTACGGCAAGCTTAAGAGCGCTTCTGTAAGATATTTCCCGGCATGGCAGTTTTTACTTCCGATACTTCTCAGCGCAGTGACTCAGACTCTTATATACGGTATATCTCTTCAGCCTGTAAGCTTTGCCATCGCATTTTCCGCTATGGTCATATGCCTTCAGAATGAATGTATATTTATCGACAAGCTGACCGGCGTCTATAATCGTTACGAGCTGGATAAACTTCAGAAGAGTTTTATCAAAAAGCGCAAAGAAAGAGTCGGCGCCATCATGATCGATATGAATGACTTCAAATCCATAAACGATAATTATTCGCATACAGAAGGTGATAATGCTCTTGTAGAATTCGCAGATATTCTCACAAACAGTATCAAAACCGAAGGAGTCGTAATCCGATTCGCCGGAGATGAGTTTGTGGTCATTCTGAGAAGATTCAAATCCGAGAGTCTGGATCCATATATTGAGTCCATCAGAAATGCCTTAAATGAACGTAATAACACTTCAAAAAAGCCTTATAAGCTTTCAGCTGCCATAGGCGGTGACATATTTGATTATAAAAATGTATCCGAAGGAGATTTCATGAAGCACATCGATGCTCTCATGTACAAAGACAAGGACGATTACTACGCAAAAACCGGCAACAAACGCCGATAAAAAAACTTTCAGATCTTTTGTAAATATTCGTAACTAATCTTTGACAGAATCAATCTTTTATCATAAACTGATACTTAGTGTGCATCAGCAAATGATATTTAAGGAGTAAGGCTGTTATACAATGAACGAAAGATCCAAGTTTCAAAAATACAAATATTTTCTTTGGTTACTATACATCCCGGCATATTTCATCTGTTTTTTTCTTCTTGAAAAAAGAAAAGATGTAGATTTTAACTACATCCATTCTTCTTTAGATGATGCTATCCCATTTTGCGAATTTTTTATAATTCCATATTATCTGTGGTTTTTATTTATCTTCGTATCGGTGGGCGCTTTTATACTCTTCGACTTTGAAGGTTTCAAGAAACTCGCATGGTTTCTCGCATTGGGAATGACCGCATTTTTAGTCATTTGCTATGTATGGCCGAATGCACTCAACCTTAGACCTATAAATGTCACAAGAGATAATTTCTGCGCAGATATAGTAAGATTCCTTTATAAGACAGATACACCAACCAACGTATTCCCTAGCATTCATGTATATAATACAGTCTGCGTTGAAGTTGCGATACTCAGATCCAACCTTAGGAATAAGCACAAAATTTTGACTACCTTTACGGTAATTCTTTCTGTTCTCATAATACTGGCAACGGTATTTTTGAAACAGCACTCTATAATAGATGTTATAGGCGCATTTGTAATGGCATTTATCTTCTATCTTTTGGTATATCTGCCAAATGATATTAAAATATGGAGAACGAGGAAAGGAGCAGTAAATGCATAATAAAGATAAACTCCTCACTATAGCTATACCTTGTTATAATTCACAGGATTATCTTAGAAGAGCGCTTAAATCAACTCTCATCGGAGATGACAGAATCGAAGTTATCATAGTTGATGACGGTTCTTCAGATAAGACACCTGAGATGGCAGATGCTTACGCAGCAAAATATCCGGATATAATCCGTGTTATTCATAAAGAAAACGGTGGACATGGTGATGCAGTAATGACCGGTCTTTCCGAAGCAAAAGGAAAATATTATAAGGTTCTTGATAGCGATGACTGGCTTAACCGCCGCGCTCTCGCTGCCGTTATGAACTTTTTATCCGAAAATGAATCAATGGATAATTCTTTCGATATGATCATTTCCGATTATGTTTATGAGAAGTCCGGAAAGGTTCATAAGAAAAGGATCAATTACAGAAAAGTTATGCCTGTAAGAACACCATTTACATGGGATAAGCTCGGCAGATTCATGCCTTGGCAGAATATCCTCATGCATTCGGTAATTTACAGAACAGAGCTTTTAAGAAAATCCGGCATCAAAATGCCAAAGCATACTTTCTATGTTGATAATATTTATGTATATCATCCTCTTCCATATGTAAAGAAGATTTATTATCTTGATGTTGATCTATATCATTATGTTATCGGCAGAAGCGATCAGTCCGTAAATGAAAAGGTTATGATGGGACGTATCGATCAGCAGATTCTTGTAACAAAGCTCATGATCGATGATCATAATCTCAGAAATATCGACAATGGTAAGTTAAGAAGATATATGAGTCAGTATCTTGCAATGATGATGACTATATCAACAGCTTTCCTTATCAAGATAGGTACACCTGAGTCTCTTGCTAAACGTGATGAGATTTGGGCTTATCTCAAAAAGCACAGTTCGCAGTACAAATATGTTCATAGACATTTCCTCGGAAAGGCCATGCAGATGAAGACCCGTCCGGGAATGTGGATCATAAAAGTGGGATATACGATTTCCCAGAGACTTGTAGGCTTTAACTAAATTTTCAAAATAAAACCGTGGCAGTATATTTGTCATCCATTCAGTCTTTATGGATTATGAATATACTGCCACGGTTTTTCTATACCTTTTAGATCACGACATCTATATACTTTTAAAACCAACCATCTAAATAATTCTTTTTATGCTTACACCGAGGAACCTGTACCCGGATTACTCTTCATTTTCAGATACTTCTCCGGTCTTGAAGATGAACTTAACATTTCCTGTCATTCCTTTTTCAATTCCACCGAAGTTATCATATTCTTTTCCGGCTTCAATAATCTTTTTAGCATTTACAGAAATGTTATCAATATCTTTTTTAGCTCCGCCGATCTTATCAACAACCTGATTTGTCGCATCTTTAAGCTTCTTAGAACCTTCCTTAAGTTCATCACTGTGACTGTCAAGTAATGTTGCTCCGCCCTTAAGTGTTCCTGCACCGCTGCTTAACTGATCTGCACCTGCTCTAAGATCACTGAGTCCTGATGTAAATACAGGCACTCCTGCAAATATTCTATCAAGTCCTTCCTTAAGACTTGAATTACCCTGGTAAACCTGATTAAGCCCTGTATCAAGCTTCTTAGAACCTTCAGAAAGCTTATTTACACCCTCTTTAAGCTCAGCTATCTTAGGTTCAAAACCACTCATTTTAGTTCTTACTGATTCAAGCCCCTGATCAAGACCATACATAACTCCCTCATCTGCATATACGCTGATTATATATTTCAGATTTCCTGCAATATCCTGCATTTCCTTTCCAAGTTCAGAATAAGCTTTTCCGTAACCTGCTGCGTAAGATTTACCGATTATAGTTTTGAATCCGTCTACTACACCGCTTTCAATATCTGCGCCGTAATTATCAGCTATATTACTTCTAACTTTACTTCTTACATATGGCTTAAGCATTTCGGTTGCAGCAGCTACATTTTCATCAGAAGAAACCTTTGCCTCTACACCCTCATAAAGTGCTGCATATGCATCACTGTCAGAAAGTTCAACTCCATTTGCAGCATACTGAGCCTTAAGTCCACCCATGGCAGCAAGTGCAAGTTCCGATGGCGCATCTGAACTACCCATTACAGAATAAATAGTATTTGCTTTATACTCTGCAAGCGCATCATAAACAGCAGCCTGTCCTGATTCTGATGCCATATATTCATCTGTCTTTTCTTCAATAATACCATTTACAGCATCATTTATAAGTCCCTGAACAGCTTCATCGGAAATGATTCTTTCGATGTTAGGATCAACCTTTGCAGCCTCGGCAGCCTTTGCTGAAATAGCAGCTACCTTCTCATCTTCAGACATGCTTGAAAGAGCATCAAGATCGGTAGTATCTATACTAATGCCTTCTTTCTTAAGTCTTTCCTCAGCAGATTTTGCTATGGCCGCTGCAGCCTTCTCCTTATCCTCAGCGGTGAATTCTATATCAGCCGCGTGTGGAATTTCCGGAAGATTTATATTCTTAACCGATTCATTTAAAGTATTAAGTCCATCAGATATTTTCTTTGATCCGTCAAGGATTCCGTTTTCACCCTCAAATGCTTCTTTAAGTTTTCCTGCACCGCCATCAGCCTGTTCTATTGCCTCCGAAAGAGTTACACCGCCATCGTAAAGTTTATCGCTTCCGTCCTTTAACTTCTCAGCTCCGTCAGCTATCTTTACAGTACCTTCCGAAATCTTTCCAACACCATCAGTATATTCTGCTATACCTTCATAAAGCTTATCTACGCCACCCTTATACTCATTAAGCAGACTTCCCACATTTTTCTCAAGACCGGCAAGATCGATACCTTCCGCATCATCATATAAAAGTCCTGTAGCTGCGATTGTAAGTGTCATATCAAGCTTAAAGTCTGTTGTATCTGCAGTAACCTCAAAATAATTGCCTATTGATACCCCATATTTAGATATATCCGTATTAAGGCTCTTATCAAGCCCCGGCATACCATATCCTATAACAACGCTCTTATTTCCGTCAGATACGTACTTACCGTTCGTCACAGACACATTGCTGAATCTGGTATTATCAAGATAAAATCCCGTACCCATGATAAATGGTGTATATACATCTCCCTGCTTAGAGTTATTAATATAATCAAATCTGATCTTAACAGAGCCTTTCTTACCTGCTATCTCTTCAGGACTTACTTCTTTTCCGTCAAGATAGTATGTAATCTTCACGCCTAAAGGAAGCTCTTTATCTGTCTTTCCACGGTAATATATAGGATTGCCTTTTGCATTCCAGGTAATACTGTTTCCGTCCTTTGTAAATGTTTCATCACCCTTGACATTCTCTATATCTTCAAGATCACTGACATCTTCGAGAACATCCTTTTTCTCATTATTCTTAAGCCACTCGCTTACTATAACTTCCTGCTTATTTCCTGCAGCATCAGCTACTACATAAACAGTTTCATCTTTATCTATAACCTTCTCTGTTCCGATAACCTTTGACTTATCTGTATTTTTCAAAGCCTTTTCGAGGGCACCTTCAGTTTCTGTATTTTTCCCTGCAGCTTCAGTTGTTGCTTCAGTACCGTCATCATCTGCTTCAATATCATTTACAGCTTCTGTCTCTTCAACATTTACTGCATTAGGATTATTAACATCTACTTTTTTACTGTCTTTATATCCGCAGCTTGTCATGCTGAATGCCATTGCAACACATAAAGTCATAGCTATGAATCTTTTCTTTCTCATAATTATTTCGCTCCCTTCACAAAATCTTACTGATAACTGTATCTATCTTTATTCTCATCATAATCGCTTGTTTCGTATTTATTTTCAGCTACATTTCCTTCCTTAAAACTAAGGGAAGTTGCTGTAATTACCTTACTGAAAAGTCTGAGGAATGCAGGAAGGATAAATATTACAACGATCATACTTATAACAGCGCCTCGTGCCATAAGAACACATAATGAACTGATCATGTCGATATCCGAATAAATTCCTACACCGAATGTTGCAGCAAAGAATGTAAGAGCACTGACGATAACCGAATTGATCGATCCGGAAAGCGCCTCAGCTGCGGCATCGCTGCCTGAAAGTCCTTTTAACTTTGCCTCTTTAAATTTGTTAGTCATAAGGATTCCATAATCAACAGTTGAACCCAGCTGAATAGTTCCTATAACTATCGATGCAACGAACGGAAGTACCGTGTCTGTGTAATAAGGAATACCAAGATTTATAAATATCGCAAATTCAATAACACATACTAAAACCATAGGTACCGACAAAGACTTAAATACCAAAAGTACGATGATGGCAACAAGGAATATGGAAGCTCCGTTAACTCTGTTAAAATCTTTATCCGTAATCTCTATAAGATCCTTAGTACATGGTGCCTCTCCTATAAGCATTGCCTTATTATCATATTTTTTGATGATAGTATTAATCTCATCACACTGCCTATTTACTTCATCTGAAGCAAGCTTATATTCAGACATAACAAGGAGCATTTCATACTCACCATTGTTAAATACGCTCTTTATATTCTCAGGAATCATTTCTCTAGGCACCATCGGACCTATGACGGATTCCATACCGAGAACTTTTTTTACTCCGGCAACCTGATCCAGCTCTAATATCATTTCGTTGATATCTTTTGTATCCATCTCTCCATTTACAAGAAGAAGATGAGTCGAGTTCATATCAAATTTTTCTTTGAGCTTTTTGTTGGCTACTATACTATCCAGCTTCTGCGGAAGTGAAGTATCCAGATCATAATAAACCTTTGTATTCTTGTAACCGATATATGCAGGCGCAAGCACTATGATAAATATCAAAATGAAAAGCCAGCTTCTCTTAACAACAAACTTTGATAATTTATCAAAATTCGGAATAAGCGGTTTGTGCGATGTTTTTTCTATAGCTTTGTCAAATACAAGAATAAGTGCCGGAAGGATTGTTACACAACTTATAACTCCGATGATAACGCCCTTAGCCATTACGATACCAAGGTCAAGACCAAGTGTGAAACTCATAAAACATAAAGCCACAAATCCGGCTACGGTTGTTATCGAACTTCCGACAACCGATGATAAAGTCTTTTCAATAGCATCAGCCATTGCTTCATTTTTATCACTGTTTATCTGTCTCTCATCTGAATAGCTGTGCCACAGGAAGATCGAATAGTCCATGGTTACAGCAAGCTGAAGTACCGCCGCAAGAGCCTGAGTGATATATGATATCTCACCCTTAAATACATTGGTTCCGAGATTATAGATAATAGCCATTCCTATACTTATCATGAAGAATACAGGAACAAGAAATGAATCCATGGTAAATCCCAGAACTATAAGGGATAAGATAACAGCAATAACAACATATTTCGGAACCTGCTCATCAGAGAGAAGCTTTGTGTCGGTTACCAATGCCGACATTCCGCTTATATATGCATCACCGTGTGTGACATCTCTTATCTCTTCAATCGCTCCCATGGTTTCATCCGATGACATTGTCGTATTAAAAAGCACTGCCATGAGAGTTGCATCACCATTTCTGAAAGCCTTATATACTTCGTCCGGAACCATTTCCTCCGGAATTGATATATCCATAAACGAGTCGTACCATAATACTGCCTTTACGTGATCGACATTCTCGATCTTTTTCTTCATTTCAACAACTTCTTTGTCTTTCTTCCCTTCGATAACAACCAGGGAAAAGGCTCCGGTACCAAAATCATTTGCAAGGATTTTCTGCCCTTTCATTGTCTCGATATTCTTCGGAAGATAAGTCAGAACATCGTAATTGATCCTGGTCTTGAAGTATCCTATAGTTGCCGGAACAAGAAGAAGCACTGCCATGATTAAGATAGTCACTCTTAATCTGACCACGGTTTTTCCAAACCTGTTCATATCTTTTACCTCCAATTTAAAATATGTTAACTGTAATTTCATATGCTAGAATAAAGCCGAAGGTAAAATTTGTAATCATACATTTTTAGACATTTGTCTAATTTTTTGACACGCAATAAAAAATGTACCGACCACTTGTTGATATAAATCAACAAATGTCGATACATTCAAAAAATTCTTTATTAAATATTAGTATGGACTTGTATATCCAAGCGGATCTACTCGCTCATCACCGATTATTACTTCATAATGAAGATGTGCGCCTGAACAATATCCCGTCTCACCGGAATATGCTATAACCTGTCCTCTGGAAACCGTCTCGCCTGAACCAACTGCAAAACTTGAAAGATGCTGATATAAAGTACTGAGGTTATTTCCATGATATACAATAATATAGTAACCTCTGGCAACATTATATCCTGTCTCTACTACTGTTCCTGCTTCAGATGAAACTACTGACGATCCAACATCACAACCGATATCGATTGCCTGATGATATGTAGATGCCCCGGCTGTAGGTGCCGAACGTCCGCCAAAATATGATGAAATATAATCACTCGATGGACACGGCCACTGAAGAGTTCCACCTGTATAATATGAAGGCGCTGATGAAACATCTTCACTTGAGGAAGCATATCTTTGTAATTCTTCCTGTCTTCTTGCTTCCTCAGCTGCGGCTGCGGCCTGAGTAAGTTCAAGAATCTGTGCGTCGAAAGCATCCGTCTGAGCCTGAAGCTCTGAGATCTCACCTTCGGTAACATTGATTGACTCCTCATATTCTCCAAGGAGTTCCTTCTTACCGTCAAGCATTACTTCAAGTGCTTGTTCTTCGCTTTCTGTCTCTGTCTTAATTCTCTCTATCTCTTTCTTCTTGTCTTGAAGAAGATCCTGATATTTATTGATACTTTCTCTGATCTGTCCAAGTTTGTTTAACTGTTCCTGGTCATATGATGAAACCTGTGAAGAATATTCTGAGTTATTAAGCATATTCTTGTAGTTATCAATATTCATGATGGCATCCAAGTAAGCTTTGTCATCATTTTCATAAGCATACTGAATACGACTCATCATTCCATCATACTGAACCTGCTCATCATATAAAGCATTCTGTATCTTAATCTCTGTTAATGAAATCTCTGTTTCGAGAGTGTTTTTCTCAGTATTAAGTTCGTCTATCTTTCCTCTGTAATCTGATATCTCAGAATCAAGATCACTAATAAGTGCTGTAACGTCTTCCTTCTCTTTCTCAAGAGATCCGAGCTTTGTTTTAGCTTCTTCAATCTTCTCTTCAGCTTCTTTTTTCTGCTGCTCAACTTCTTCTATTGTAGGTTCATCCGCATATACCTTATCACCACTGACAAGTACTCCGGAAAAGGTCATAACACCCGCAATAGTCAACGCAAGAAATCTGTTTAAACCTCTTTTAAACATAACTCCTCCAAATAATAGTACAAATTATGTTAATCACATTATGTAATCACACAATTGTCAGTATATATCAATGTGTTACAACTGTCAATATTCCTTTAATATTTTATTACATTTTGTTACATAAATGTTACATACCGTTTTTGTGCACTTATTCCAAAAGAAAATAAAAACTGCCGCATACATGATTTTACTCACAAATATGCGACAGCAGTTATTCATTATTAAATATTCAGTATATTATCTAAGATATAAAAGAGGATCAACTCTTTCATCTCCTACTATTACCTCAAAATGAAGATGTGGGCCTGAACAATATCCCGTCTCACCGGAATATGCTATAACCTGACCTCTTGAAACATATTCACCATTTCCTACAGCATAACCTGAAAGGTGCTGATATAGAGTACTGAGATTATTTCCGTGATAAACAACAATATAATATCCTCTGGCTTCATTATAACCTACTGAAGTAACGGTTCCGGCCTCAGCAGATACAACTGCCGATCCTGAATCACATCCTATATCAATTGCCTGATGATATGTAGATGCTCCGGCTGTAGGTGCCGAACGTCCACCGAAATATGATGAAATATAATCACTTGATGGCATAGGCCACTGAAGAGCTCCACCTGTATAATATGTAGGTTCAGGTTCATCATAATAACTATCATCCGAATCTGAATCCGCATCACCCGGTGACGCATCCTCAACTTCTCTTCTTGCTTCTTCTTCTCGACGCTGTCTCTCTTCTTCACGCCTCTGAGCCTCAGCCTGACGTCTTGCTTCTTCTGCAGCTGCAGCAGCTTGTGTCATCTCAAGTATCTGCGCATCAAATGCTTCTGTCTGAGCTTCAAGTTCAGCTATCTCATCTGCAGTAAGATTTATATGCGCGTCGTATTCTCCAAGCAATTCTCTTTTGCCATCAAGCATTACCTGAAGAGCATCCTGCTCATTTGTTGCTTCCTGCTTAATGGATTCAACCTCTTTAAGTTTTCCCTCAAGAAAAACCTGATGAGTATTGACTGTATCTCTTATCTGACTAAGCCTGTTAAGCTGAATCTGATCATATGTGGAAATCTGAGAAGTATACTCAGCATTATTAAGCATATTCTTGTAATCTTCAATATGCATAAGAGCATCTATATATGCCACATCATCATTTTCATATGCATACTGGATACGTGTCTTCATGTTATCATACTGAAGCTGCTCTTCATATAAAGCATTTTGAATTTTGATCTCTGCAAGAGAAATCTCTGTCTGAAGTTCATTCTTCCTTATATTCAGATCGGATATCTTTTCCTGGTATCCTGTGATTTCCGTATCAAGATCTTTGATCAGAGAAGAAACATTATCCTTCTCTTTCTCGAGATCCTTAAGCTTTCCCTTGGCTTCATTTATCTTGGCTTCATTTTCTTTTTTCTTCTGTTCAACATCTTCTATACTTTCGCCGTCGTCTGCATGTACATTACTTGTATTCAATACAACAGGTGTAAACGCTAGGATTCCGGCCATAGAAAATGTGAAAATCCTCATTTTACTTTTCTTAAACATTCTACATCTCCAATCCTCACTCAAAACGACTCCATTACTTATCACATACATAACTGTATATAATATAAATATATCCCATATAGAATATTATGTAAAGCAAACGATCAACTAAAAATGTGATTTTTCCTTGAATTTTCTACTCTTGATTCTGTCTTTCAACATAAGTAAATAAATTCTTTGGCAACTTATGTCTCCTATGAGCAACTATAGTCATAGGGAATTTTGAAATAGTGTTGTTATAAAAACTTACGCTCTTATTATGAGCAACCGATTCAGCGATCACATCTATCTTAAGCTGATCCAGTTCCTTCTGATACTGAGCAATGGAAGCTTTATCGTCCTCATCTGTAATTGATCTTTTGCTGATTTCTTCTAACTTCTTGATCTTTTCAGAATACTGTGAAAATTTCAGAACCTGAAAACTTGTCGGCATTCCGAGTCCGAGAGAATCTCCGTCACGGATTTCCGATGCATCAATTTCATATTTTTCTAAAATATCCCCTGACTTCTTAAGTCTATGCTGTATATCCCAAAGAAATGTATCAATAGTCGACGATTCTTTTCTGAAATCATTTTCTGCACGGTCAACCTTACTGACCGCTCTTATATATACTACCATCGCAACGATCATCACCACGATAACAATAAGTACAATTGTTGCCATTCTAAACCTCCCACTAATCAACAATAACTACCCCAACATTTTATCACGAAGACACTATATTTTAAATACCTTTTTTACCATATTACGTAATTTGTGGATTATATTAATATTTTCTTTATGATACGATAAAACATGTAAATCTTTCACAATAAAGGAGCATGTAAATGGCCGAATCAATCCTTACAAAGCAGGCAATAGCCGGAAGTCTAAAAGAATTATGTTCAGTTAAAGCATTCGACAAGATCTCCATCGGAGAATTAACAAAAAAATGCGGTATAAACAGACAGACATTTTATTATCATTTTACTGATAAATATGCCCTTCTCAACTGGATATACGCCAGTGATCTGCTTGAACCGCACATGAAAGATCTGAATTTTAATAACTGGGATGAACGCCTTAGAAGTCTAATGGAAGTAATGTATAAAGATAAACTTTTCTACATAAATACCATTAAACATGCAGGTTCCTATATCATACAATACATGCTGAATGATACCGAAATGATCATCACAAAAGCCATCGACACAATAGATCAAAACAGTATTGTATGCAACACGGAACGCCATTTTCTATCACGATTTTTATCATATGGAATATGTGGAATACTCACAGAGTGGGTTACAGAAGGTATGCAGACCGACCCGAAGGAAATGTCCGCATACATGCTGAAAATGCTTAAACACTGTGAAAATGCCGCATATGATTTTAAAACCGGTAAGCTGGATATTTAGAAATATTTCTTCATATCCTTCACATAGTCCTTAAGCTTATCCGGAGCATTTGTGCCTTCTGCAGCAACTATCTTTACAAGAGCAGAACCTACGATAACGCCGTCAGCTATCTCTGACATCTTCTTAGCCTGTTCAGGAGTGCTGATTCCGAATCCGATAGCTGCAGGAACATCTGTTACTTCCTTGATGGCTGCAAGCATTGTTGAAAGATCTGTCTTGATCTCACTTCTTACACCTGTAACACCGAGAGAAGAAACAACATAGATAAATCCCTTTGCTTCAGAGGCAATAGTTTTTATTCTCTCTTCAGATGTTGGTGCTATCATTGAAATAAAATCCATTCCGTACTTTTCAGCTGTATCAGAGAATTCTTTTCTCTCTTCGAATGGGCAGTCAGGAATGATTATACCGTCTGCACCTGCTTCAGAAGCATTCTTAAAGAATCTGTCGCTTCCATAATGGAATACAGGATTTGCATATGTCATGAAAACGATCGGAATATCAACTTCTTTTCTAAGTTCTTTAACAAGATCGAATACCTTGTCAGTTGTCATTCCGGAAGCAAGCGCTCTTATGTCAGCTTCCTGAATAACAGGGCCCTCTGCTATAGGATCTGAAAATGGAATACCGATCTCGATAAGGTCAGCTCCACCTTCTATAATAGCCTTATAATTCTTGATGCTTGAAGCAAAATCAGGATCTCCGGCTGTAAGGAAAGCTATGAATGCCTTCTTATTCTCAAATGCTTTACAAATTCTACTCATGTTATTCCTTCTTTCTACTATCAGATATAGTCTTTAATATTATCCATCAGATCATTTATCTTCTTTTGTGACTTAATGCCAAATGATTCTTCAACCCCCGTCATTATATCTATAAGTTCAGGACTGAGTCTGTCTATAATATCTTTCACATTTGAAGGATTTATCCCTCCGGCTGCCATGACCGGAATATCAACAGATGCCCTTACATTTTTATAAAATTCTTCATTCAGACTGCATCCGGATGATGCTGCATTTTCAGCGTTTCTTGCATCCACAAGAAGAATATCCGCCCCGGCTTTTTCAAATGCCTTCGCGTCATCACAGCCTTCCGGAACAGTTTTTATTATCTTTATGCTGTGCAGCTTCTTCAGCCCGATTATCGTATCCTCGTCCTCTTTATAATGCAGCTGAATATAATCAGGTTTAAGGACACTTATAAGATTTGATAACTTTTCTATGTTGCCGCCCGAAACTATACAGCATTCACATTTTATGCCTGTTTCTTCAATCTTTTTTCTGAAGTGATCTATAAGTTCGCCGGCTCTTTTTATATCTAAATTCCACGGAACCGCCACAGGATAATCAACCACAAATCCCACTATATCAGCTCCTGAATTTATGCAGTGATCCACATCTTCCTCGCGCATCAGACCACAGATCTTAACAAGTAACTTCTTCATATATTTGTAAGCTCTCTATAAAATTCTATAGGATATGACGCTTTCCAGATAGCCGTTCCGATAAGCACCGCGTCAGCCCCGCATGATACAGCTTTCTTTGCATCATCAGCACTGAGTATTCCACTCTCACTTACAAGGAAAACATCTTTTCCGAATAAATCTTCCTTACGATTGTCTCCATTTCCGGAATCAAGCAAACTCGCTGTTGTATCGACTGTTCCGCCATCTTTTTCAAGCTTCAGTATATTTCTGTTATTGATCCCAACAAGTTTTGCACCGAGATTTTTTGCAAGAGCAATCTCTTCTAAGTTATGAGTTTCCACAAAAGGTTCTATACCTTTTTCAACAGCATACTCATAACAGATTTTCATCTCTTCTTCACTCATAACCGAACACATGAGAAGCACCGAATCCGCTCCCGCATCTATTGATCTATCAATCTCCTTTGTATCTCTTATGAAATCTTTCCTGAGAATCGGAATATCCACAAGTCTTCTGATATCCTTCAGAAGCCTGATAGAACCGCCAAAATCATTTGGCTCGGTAACAACCGAAATAGCCGGAGCACCTGCATCTTCGATCATCTGTGCAAGATAATGCGCATCATGCTCATCTATAAGCCTTCCTACTCCCGGCGAAACACATTTAAAATCAACTATAATCGGAAGTCTTCCCTCATTTTTTCTGTTTTTCAAGCTTTCACTGAATTTATTCATATCTTTTACCCATTTCCTACAATCCGACTCTGTGAAACCATAGATACAAATTATACGCAGATATTATTCAGCTCATTTTATTCAGCAAATATTATTCAGCGTATTTATTTGATTCTGTAATAAGCTCCTGAAGTTTCTTCTCTGCTGAACCATTTTCTATAAGTTCTTTTGCAAGTTCAACGCCTTCAGCAAAATCCTTAGCCTTTCCGCCAACCACAAGCGCACCTGCAGCATTTAAGACTATAGCATCTTTTCTAGGTCCGCTTATCTTTCCTGAAAATACTCCTCTTATTGTATCTGCATTTTCAGTAGGAGTACCTGTCTTAATATCATCAAGAGAGCATCTCTTAAGTCCGAAATCTTCAGGTTCGATAGTATACTTAATGATCTTTCCGTCTTTAAGTTCATTGATCCTTGTCTTGCCAAGAAGTGAAATCTCATCGAGACCATCTTCTCCATATACAAACATAGCCTTTGTATAACCAATATTCTTTGCAACTTCCGAAACTGTATCAAGGAGTTCAGCCTTGTAAACACCCAGAAGATGTCTTGGTGCAAATGAAGGATTGATGAGCGGTCCGATTATTGTATAGAAAATAGTCTTGATTCCCAGCTCACTTTCCGGAGGAAGAACCTTTCCCATAACAGGATGGAAAAGAGGTGCATAGATAAATGCGATTCCTATATCCTCGATAAGTTTTGCTGCCTGTTCATTATTGAGATTTATATTTACTCCCAAAGCTTCAAGAACATCCGCACTTCCCGAAAGTGATGAAATAGATCTGCTTCCGTGTTTTGCAATCGGAATTCCCGCTGCTGCCGCAACAAGTGCTGTAGCTGTGGAAATATTGAATGTACTGAGTCCTCCGCCTGTTCCGCAGGTATCCATCATTTCATCCTTAACATTTGCTCTTATAGGTACACAGTTAGCTCTCATTGCATTTGCAAATGCTGCAAGCTCATCTGTATTGGTTCCCTTCATCAATAAACCAACCTGAAATCCTGCTATCTGAACATCTGTTACTTCATCAGCTGCAACTGCATTTATAAATTCCGAGATTTCCTCAGGTGTAAGCGTCTCTTTATTTGTTACCTTAGCCAAAATATCCTTATACATAGCTTAACCTCTCCTTTTGTTCAAATATCTTTTCCCCGCCGGTTTCTATTCGTAAATCTCAACGCCTCTGTATCTCGCGATAGCAGCTACGTCCTTATCTCCTCTTCCTGAGATAGTACAAACAATAATGCTGTCCTTTGGCATATTCGGAGCGATTTTTAATACCTGTGCTACAGCATGACTGCTTTCGATTGCAGGTATGATACCTTCTGTTCTTGAAAGATATTCAAAAGCTCTTACTGCCTCTTCGTCTGTGATCGGAACATATTCAGCTCTGTTAATAGAAGCAAGATAAGCATGTTCCGGTCCGATTCCCGGATAATCAAGTCCTGCTGAAATAGAATAAACAGGAGCGATCTGTCCATATTCATCCTGGCAGAAAAGTGATTTCATACCATGGAAGATTCCTACCGATCCATTTGCCATAGTCGCTGCATTCTTTGGATTATCAACTCCAAGACCCGCTGCCTCACATCCGATAAGTTTAACGCCTTCATCTTTTATATATTCATAAAATGAACCGATAGCATTGCTTCCGCCGCCAACACATGCGATAACAACATCAGGAAGCTTTCCTTCAGCTTCAAGGATCTGCGCTCTGCTTTCCTTACTTATAACTGACTGAAAATCTCTTACTATAGTAGGGAATGGATGAGGTCCCATAACCGAACCCAAAACATAAAGTGTATCATCCACTCTGCTTGTCCACTCTCTCATCGCCTCATTTACGGCATCCTTAAGAACTCTTGTACCTGTCTTAACTGCATGAACCTTAGCTCCCAAAAGTTCCATTCTGTAAACGTTAAGTGCCTGTCTCTTTGTATCTTCCTCTCCCATGAATATCTCACATTCCATATCCATAAGAGCTGCCGCTGTAGCTGTTGCAACACCGTGCTGACCTGCACCTGTCTCAGCTATAACTCTTGTCTTGCCCATTTTCTTGGCAAGTAAGCACTGTCCGAGAACATTATTTATCTTATGTGATCCTGTATGATTAAGATCTTCTCTCTTAAGATAAATCTTTGCTCCTCCAAGATCTTTGGTCATCTTCTCTGCATAATAAAGAAGTGACGGTCTACCTGCATATTCACGATTAAGCTTATCAAGCTCAGCTATGAATTCAGGATCATTTTTATAATGCTCATATGCTGCTTCAAGCTTATGAATTTCATTCATCAATGTTTCCGGAATGTACTGTCCTCCAAAATCTCCAAATCTTCCTGTCTTATCCATTTCCAAACTCCTTTCAGTACAAGAACATAAAGTAATTTCCTGTAAAGTAAAAAAATCCTTAGTCAGACAAACTCTTGTCAGACTAAGGACGAATTATCTTTCGCGGTGCCACCTTACTTCAGCATTATAACCCTTTAAGTATCCAGCAAATCTAAGGATCAAATGCCACACTCTGTCGGAATACCATCATATTCCCAGCGATTAACGCTCGCACACGTAACATGATACTAACCAAATCTTATCAAAATGGCTTTCACTGTTCCCTCGGTGGTCCATTTGATGAACTGTTACAACGAACCTTACAGCCTCGCGATAAATCCTACGATCATCGCACCGGGTCCGATCTCTGGATGCACATCTTTCACCGTTATCTCCACGTCATCGGTTTAATGTTATTATGATTTGAAAAATATCATATTTCATCAAACATGTCAACTGTTTGTTGCGAATCAGCTAAATATGCTGATAAACAATTGTGTCTCCTTCTTCGATCACAACATTATCTTCAGGAAGTACAAGAATATCATTACGTATTATAACTGCAACCGATATTTTATAATCATCCTCAACTTTTCTTATGGTGTCGCCGATATATGGCGAATCACTCTCTACGATAACATTTTCGGTACTTCTTCGCCTTCCCTCAATCTTCTTTTTCTTAGCCTGGTTCTGCGCCTTTGTATACTGCTCAACGAAACCTGCGGAAATGATACCTGTTGGAATAGCCACAACGCCTACACCAAGAAATGTTATCACAACTGCAAGAAATCTTCCCAGTCCCGTTATCGGCGTTATATCTCCGTAACCAACAGTAAATATAGTCGACATACTCCAGTACAGTCCTGAAAGCGCATTTTTAAATGCCTCTGGCTGAACAGCAGATTCTACACTGTACATACATAATGACGATGCCAGCATGAGAACAAGGATTATGAATACAGACGAAAATATCTGATTCTTCTTATCCAGAAGTACTCTCGTAATGATACTGAATGAATCATCTTTTGCATTAATTCTGAAAAGGTGGAATATTCTCACAACTCTTAACAATCTGAATGCCGCAAATCCTGACAGGAAAAAGAATGGAAGAATTGTAAGAAAATCAACTATACCATCATATGAAACCAAAAACCTGAGCCTCGCCCTTGCCTTGGTCTTTTTAGTATAAAGATATTCCGCGGTCCAAATACGAAGAATATATTCTATGCAGAATATGATCATTGTAACCATTTCAACAGCTTTAAAAATATGCTGATATTTCTCAAGTTCTGTAAATGTCTCAAGAATAAGAGTCATGATATTGAGTATGATGACTATAACTATAAAAATATCAAAACTCCGGCTTGGAAGGTCTCCTCTTTTACCAATCTGGATAATATCAAAGATTCTTTTCTTGTAGAATGATTTATCTTTATCCTCTTTATTTTCTATATCGGTCTTTATCTCGTCCTTATCCATCCTACTCCTCATAATCCGGTATACAACTCCGAAAATACAAATACAAGGAGAAGTGGTTTTATCCACTCTCCCTGTAAAAACTTCTTATATCATGTTAGACTAGCAGCCAAACTTTTCCATTACTTCTTTGTTTGCTTTATCAGCTGCCTCTTCCATTTCTTTTCTATCATTCCATAATCTGTCTCTGAGTTCCTTGTTGCTTACAGCCATTATCTGTAATGCAAGATGAGCTGCATTCTTGCCGCCATTTATTGCAACTGTTGCAACAGGTATTCCAGGTGGCATCTGAACGATTGAAAGAAGTGCATCCATACCCTCAAGATTTGATCCTGAAAGAGGAACACCAATAACCGGCAGAACTGTCTGTGATGCAACTACGCCCGGAAGAGCCGCTGCCATTCCTGCTGCTGCGATAACAACTTCTGTACCGTCATTATTAATCTCATTCATGAATTCAGAGAGAGCCGCATGCGCTCTATGTGCTGAAAGACATCTGACTTTAACATCAACACCGTACTTTTTCAAAATTTCCACTGCAGGTTCAACCTTTGCAAGATCGCTTGTAGAACCCATTATTATAGCTGCTTTCATTTTTTGTTCCTTCCTAAAATGGTCTTATATTTCACAACCGAAGCACTCTTTATGTTTTGCTTAAGGCTGTTATTCGCATTTTATTAGAATGTATCGTCGTCGAAATCAACATCAACATCGCCATCACCATCAGTATCAAATGGGCTGTCGACCATCTCGTTGACACGCATTCTCTTCTTATTCTTCATTTCCTCAACCTTTTTATGAAGAAGCTCCTTAACTTCCATAGTGTTCTTGATATTCTTGAGCTCAAGATATGGATTAGACTTATCAGAAGATGTAACTACAATACTTCCGACACCAAATATCTTCTGCCAAAGAGTTCTTCTAAGAGACAGATCCCTAACTCTGTAGAGAAGTGTTTCTTCATATCTTGTTGTAAAGAAACCTCTCTGTAAAAAAAGTCTGTCATCCTTAAGTTTATAAATTGTAAATGAGATAGGGAGTCCAAGATGTCTCATCCTATCTTTCCAAAGAACCCCTTCTTCCTGTTTCTTATCGGCCATACTTAACCTCCTTCAATTTAAATGAATCCTTAAAGGCAGACTCTTCAACCTACCAAACCTTTATATCATTCATTTCAATATAGTAAATGTACCATAAATCACTGATAATTACTATATTTTTATTATAGTTTCGTACTATGAAATATGTGCTTTATTTCATTTCAACAATTTTCAATATCAAAATGAAAACCACCGATTCGTATTCTGTCTCAAAATAAAAACTGCCGCTTCATATTTTCATACAAAACGGCAGCATATAAAAAATTATATTTTTAATTAGTTGTTGATGAGCTTATCTTCATCACTCCAGCTGTAAAGCTTTCTGATCTCAGCACCGATCTTCTCTGCCGGATGCTCAGCTGCCTTCTGACGAAGTGCCTTGAAGTGAGCCTGTCCACCTGCTGATGACATATCAAGAAGGAAGTCTTTAGCAAATGTACCATCCTGGATATCTGAAAGAACCTTCTTCATAGCCTTCTTTGTATCTTCTGTGATAACCTTAGGACCTGTGATGTAATCACCATACTCAGCTGTGTTAGATACTGAATATCTCATTCCTGCGAAACCACTCTGGTAAATAAGATCAACGATGAGCTTCATCTCATGGATACACTCAAAGTATGCATTTCTTGGATCATATCCTGCTTCTGTAAGAGTTTCGAAACCAGCCTGCATAAGTGCAACTACACCACCGCAAAGAACTGCCTGCTCACCGAAGAGGTCTGTCTCTGTCTCTGTTCTGAATGTTGTCTCAAGGATACCTGCTCTTGATCCACCGATACCAGCACCATAAGCAAGTGCCATATCAAGTGCCTTACCTGTTGCATCCTGATATACAGCAACAAGACAAGGTGTACCCTTTCCTGCCTGATACTCTGAACGTACTGTATGTCCAGGAGCCTTTGGAGCGATCATTGTTACATCTACGTCTGCAGGTGGAACGATCTGTCCGAAATGAATATTGAAACCATGAGCGAACATAAGCATGTTACCTGCTTCAAGGTTTGGTTCGATATCTGCTTTATACATAGCAGCCTGCTTCTCATCATTGATAAGGATCATGATGATATCAGCCTTCTTAGCTGCTTCAGCTGTTGTGAATACTTCGAAGCCCTGCTCCTCAGCTCTCTTCCAGCTCTTTGATCCTTCATAAAGACCGATGATTACCTTTGCTCCTGACTCCTTAAGGTTAAGTGCATGAGCATGTCCCTGGCTACCATAACCGATGATAGCGATTGTCTTTCCTTCAAGAAGTGATAAATTACAATCATCACTGTAGAAAATTCTTGCCTGATCTGCCATTTTAAATTTTCCTCCTAAATAATTAAAAATATATTTTTGTGTTTAGGCTGTATGTTGCGTTGTCTGACAACCTAAATCATATGTCTGACATATATGATACCCAATATAGTTTTTATTGTCAATACTTATTTGTCTTACGCGCCTTTTTCCAGTCTCTTTGCTTCCTTGGCGTAGAAAAATCCGAAACATGCTCCGCAAACACCGCCTACAATATGTGTAAGATGTGAAATATTATCATGCGTTGCAAACTGCGCCCAAACTTCTTTACCCAGATAAATGATAATAACAAGTATCATGGTAAGCGGAATTCCGCCGTCTTTAAGATTAACCGCAGAAGCAAGTATTATCATCATAAATACAACTCCGCTGGCACCGAGAAGTGCTGTATGACTGAAAAATGTCATCTGTACAATGCTTTCAACAAATGAACAGATAAGTATCATTTCCAGAAGATTCTTCGAGCCGTATTTCTCTTCAAGTATAGGTCCAAGCAGAAGAAATACAGTCATATTTCCAAAAAGATGATCAAAATTAATATGTCCCAACGAATGTCCGAAAAGTCGTATAAACCACGTGAAACTCATCTTTGATCTATATACTTCAAAGAAAGTTCTTGTGATATTATTGCCCGAAAGATTTCCAAGCCCCAAAACCAAAAGACATATAAATGCAAATGTCAGTGTAACCGGAGCATTGTATTTGATTCTGAATTTCGCTTTCTCCATACCAACCTCACTTCTTAACTTACCAACCTTTATACATCTACAGTTTCATCATTCACATTACTGTTTTATGTTTTTTCACACCATTCATTTTACTGTTTTACAAAAGCTGCATTTCACAACTAACATTACTGCTTTACAACAGTTTCTCTTAACCCGGATTTATATATCAAGTTTCAGATTTTCATTTATGGCTGCATGATGCAGATGAATCGTCACTGCACTTTTTAATGCAGCAGCATCGCGAACTTTAAGAAAATGCATGATCATTATATGGTCCTTATAAGCATCTTCTGCGATTATCTCGAGATTTTCATCAAGAGCAAATGTCTTCTCGATTGTTTCGGTAAGAACAGGAATAAATTGTGCAAGGAAATCATTATGAGCCGCCTTCATGATGGCTCCGTGGAATTCCTTTTCCGAATTAACTCTTGCCGCACCTCTTGGATTCTTCTTTATATTCTTTTGAACAATTTCTCCGAGGTTAAGTATCTCTTCAATCTCTTCTTCCGTCGCCCTCATTGCAGCAAGAGATGCTGCCTCCGGCTCAATAATAAGTCTTGCTTCATAAAGATCACGAAGTCTTACCTTCATGTCGATATTGTCGATATTTCCTATGACAGATGCTTCCGCAAACTGATCAACCTTACTGCTTACGAAAGTTCCCTTTCCTCTATACACAGTAAGTACACCGTCATTCACAAGTATTCTTATAGCTTCTCGAAGAGTTGCTCTCGATACTCCAAGTTCCGATGAAAGTTCATTTTCATTAGGAAGTTTATCTCCCGGCACAAGAGTCTTCTCATCAAATATTCTCTTTTTTAAAATCTCTGCAGTTTTCTGAGATAAATTAATATTCTGTGTCATTTTTTAAAAAATTACCTAATTGATATCCGTTGTCTTTCTGAGATTTGAGTCAAACAGTTTATTAAAGCCCATCCACTCTTCTTTTTCCTTTGCTCTTGAATCAAGAAGTTCTGTAAATGTCTGAAGCTTTGCATCCATATTATCTGCAAGAGAAAGAGCCTGAGCTTCGATGATCGCCGGCTTCTTTGGTGAACCATACTCAAGTTCTCCATGATGCGCAAGAATACAATGGATCACTTCATCCGAAAGAACCTTAGGAAATCCTTCAATCTTATCGATTTTTCCTCTTACCATCATCGCACCCTCAACTATATGTCCGATAAGCTGTCCTTCATCCGTATAATCATTTAAAGGAAATGAAGAAAGCTCTATAGTCTTTCCTATATCATGTAAAAGTGCACTTGTAATAAGCAGATCTCTGTTTACTGCATAATAATTCCCTGCTATATAATCACATAATTTTGCAACCGAAAGTGAATGCTGAAGAAGTCCTCCGATAAATCCGTGATGAACCGACTTCGCGGCACTGTGTTTTCTGAAGACCTCGATAAATGCCTTATCTTCCACAAAGAAACTTTTAAGAAGTTCTTTGAGATATTTATTGGAAATGCTGTCAATCATACCGAGCAGCTCATCATACATTTTGTCACTGTCATTCTTTGTAACAGGCATATAATCGGATACATCATATTCTCTTTCATCAGCTCTCCTTACTCTCTTGATATTAAGCTGAAGCGAACCGTTAAATGATGTGACAACTCCATCAATCTTGATATAATCATTTGTCTCAAAATGCTCTATTCCATTATTGAGATCCCATATCTTTCCATCGATGACTCCTGTCTTATCCTGTAAGTACACCGAATAGTATGATTTTCCTGCCTTAGTCTTGGCATCTACTTTGTTCTTGCAGAAATATACCTCCGAAATTGTGTCGCCTTCGATTATGTTTTCAATATATTTCATATTATCTGTTAGTCCTTCCTAGGCTTATTTTGACAAGCCAAGCTGATTATATCACATATATATCCTCTGTGTCATTTAAACATTATCCAAAAATTGCTTGATATTATTCAAATATAAGTGTATAAATGTTGTGTTGCACTCCTTGGAAGAACCACTTCTTACCCGGTAGTGCATTTTAATGTTTATAAAAGGAGAATTCACTGATCATGAAAAAAGATAAGCTGAAACCAATGCTTTTCAGTACGATGAAAAATTATGACGGAAAGAAATTCGTAACTGACGTTGTAGCCGGAATAATAGTAGCAATTATCGCTCTTCCACTTTCCATCGCTCTTGCCCTTGCATCGGGTGTTGGTCCTGAACAGGGTATTTATACCGCGATAATCGCCGGTTTTATCATCTCATTCCTGGGCGGAAGCCGTGTACAGATTGCCGGTCCAACTGCCGCATTTGCAACCATAGTTGCGGGAATAGTAGCAAAGAATGGTATGTCAGGTCTTGCTCTTGCAACCATACTTGCCGGAATCATCCTTATATTAATGGGCCTTCTCAGACTTGGTTCACTTATCAGATTTATTCCTTATACAATAACAACCGGTTTCACAGCCGGAATCGCTGTTACTATTTTTATAGGACAGATCAAAGATTTCCTCGGACTTTCATATCCTGCAGGAACAATGACAATTGAAACAACAGATAAGATCAAGGCCACTGTAAAAAATATCGATACATTCAACTACCAGGCACTCATCGTTGGTGGTGTATGTCTTTTGATCCTCATTGTATGGCCTCTTATAACAGAGAAAATACCCGGTTCACTTATAGCAGTACTTGTTGGTATCGCAATGGTTAAATTCTTTAAGATGGATGTAAATACCATCGGAAATCTTTACAAGATCAAAAGTGACCTTCCTCCTTTCACTGCACCATCATTCAGTATGAGTGCAATAAGAAATATTCTGCCTGATGCATTTACAATAGCAATCCTCGCAGCCATCGAATCACTTCTTTCATGCGTTGTTGCAGACGGAATGATCAATTCGCATCACCGTTCAAATATGGAACTTATCGCACAGGGTGCCGGAAATATCGGTTCCGCTTTATTCGGTGGAATCCCGGCTACAGGAGCTATCGCACGTACAGCAGCCAATATCAAAAATGGCGGTCGTTCACCAATAGCCGGTATAACACACTCAATAGTTCTTGTTCTCGTACTTGTGGTACTTATGCCATCTGCAGCACTTATACCAATGCCTACTATAGCAGCCATACTCTTTATGGTAGCTTACAATATGTGTCAGTGGAGAACCTTCGTTCATCTCTGCAAGACTGCTCCTAAGAGTGATATTTTAGTACTTGTTGTAACATTTATTCTTACTGTAGTATTCGACCTTGTAATTGCGATCGAAGTTGGTATGATCATGGCATGTGTTCTCTTCATGAAGAGAATGAGTGACGAATCTGTAGTATCAGGATGGAAATATTACGATCCTGATGAAGATCCGGACGGACCTGAATTAAAGCAGATTCCTAAATATGTTCGTGTATATGAAATATCAGGACCTATGTTCTTCGGTGATGCAGATCACCTTGCAAATATCAGTTTCAAGGACTTCACAAAGGTTATCATCATACGAATGAGAGGAGTTCCTGCACTTGATGCAACTGCTATGCATGCTATGGAACAGCTTTATGAAAGATGTAATAAGCAGAATATTCAGCTTGTATTCTCTCATGTAAATGAACAGCCATATAACACAATGAAGAAGAGCGGATTCATCGAAAAGATCGGTGCAGATAACTTCAGACCACATATTGATGATGCTCTTGAATGGGCTGAAAAGATCAACTAATATATTTAATTCAAATATAATTAAATAACTGATCTGATCAGTCAGATCAAGCGATCATAATAATCCAAATAGATTTGGTTTTCAGAACATATAAAGACGGAGACCGGTTAAATATTTAACCGGCCTCCGCTTTTTTCTTCAAGTTTTCAGTTAATAAGAATATTCACTTAATTATGATTCTCCGAAAGAGCCTCAACACGTATTTCATCAAGGCGTTTACCAAGATATTTATTGATCTTATAATTCAAGAATAAAAATGCTGCAGCAACAAATATAACACCGCCAACGAAGAACAACATATTATCTGTAAAATATCCTAAGAAATCGGTAATAACATAAATTATACCTACGATAATATAAAATATCTTATTCTTTCTAAGCCATTCACTTCTGCATTCTTCTATTTTTTCTTCAACAGACATTTTCCCCTCCGTATAAATACTTTAACCTTTCAGATTTTACCAGTTCTTACCGGTATCTTCCGTATTTGTTTCACCATCACCGTTTCCAAAATCAGGAAAACCATCACCGTTTTTGTCCATTTCTTTATAAGCTCTTTCCTCTTCGGCCTTCTGTCTTTCCTTTGCACTCTGAGTTTTCTGTGAATCCAGCTTATTCTTCAGTTCCTGCTCACGCTTGCTTTGCTGATTATTCTGCTGATCCTGATCTTTTTTATTCTGATCATCTTTATCATCCTGATTATTATCTGTCTTCTGCTGAGGTGGTGGATTCTGAAGCTGCTGTATCATATCATCAATATCTTTCTTAAGCTGTTCAGCATCCTCATCATGTCCATTTGGATCATCCGGATTAGCACAACCTTCTTCGGTAAGAACATTTCTTGCAGCCTGAAGCATTCTGATTGTCTTTTCAACATCCTTTTCTGATGAAATATTATCCCAATCAATCTTCTCAAGCATTGAGAGTGAAAGGTTTACTCGAATGTCGCATTCCTTATGAGCCTTATGCGGTGGATTTTCTTCAAGAGCCTTTTTATAATAAATAATAGCCTCGTCATATTCACCATTTTTATAACATACATTTCCTAAGTTATAATTAGCTACATAACTTTCCGGATAATTTAAATTAAGAAGTATTTTCTCATACTTGTCACTATAATTTCCGTCATTATAATTCTTTATGAATTTCTCATTTAAGAAATGTCTTACTGCAAAGAAAAGAGCAAAAAGGATCATCAATCCACAGACTATGTCAATTATGAGCATAAACTTTTTAGGTTTTCTGATATAATCAAACTTGCTTTTCTTCACTTGACCTTTTTTGTTATCAAGTTCTTCCATACTCAGATCCTTCCTCTCCTAATAATTAAAACCAACTCTAAAACAAGAAGCGCGATTAAAGGATAAACATATATAAAATACTGATCCTCATAACTTATGTTATCGCTATTCTCAATATGTTTTGTACTACCGCTTTTTATTGCATCTATAAGATAAGAAACATTTTCCGGCTTTTCCATATGTATATAATCTATATTCAGCTCTTCGGAAAGTTTCTTCAGATTCGCCTCATCATATTTTGACACGGCATCCTGACCTGTTGTGCTGTCCTGAATAAATCTGTGGGTATCATCGTCATACATTTTGCCACCCTTTTCGGTACCATATCCAAGTACAGCGCCTCCATCCACATATTGTTCGAGCCCTGCGAAAGAAACAACTTCCTCATTGGATGTTTTCTCACCATCACTTATGAAGAATACTATTGTAAGTCTTCCTTCTTTCTTTGATGATGAAATGAGCATCTCTTCCATTTCCTTATATGCAACATTAAAACTTGTTCCCTTAGCATAAATTGAACTTGGTCTGGTAATAGTTGCAAAAGCATCAGTTACATTCTTACTGTCCTGTGTAAATGGAGCAAGTATCTGTGAGCGGTTATCAAATCTTATAAGTGAGAAATTACTTCCGGCCAGTTCTCCCATGATATATGCACAGTCATTAACCGCCGCTGTCATTCTCGGCTCATTATTATAATCATTTGCCCACATACTCATTGTTGTATCAACAACAAAAAGCACATCAATATTTTTTAGCTCGACGTCTGTATTATATTTTTTTGTTCTCGGACGCATATTAATAATAAAGAGAAGCGTAAGTATTGCGACTATCCTTGCTATCTTCATTACCTTTGAAAATGCGCTTATCTTTTTCCTAATGACACATACAGCAAACAGTATTAAAGGTATTGCCATTAAAGGTATTATGACCACTAAAGGTATTATCGGTTTTGTTATCATATCAGGATCACTGCTCCTACAATTATTATGATGATTATGGAAATAATAAGGATAACTGCCGGGATAACCGGTTTATCAACCAACTTCTTAATAGTTATCTCATTTACTTCCATTACTTTCTGCTGCTGAATATCTTTAACTATATCTTTAACCGACATAGTCTTACTCTGTTTATAAAAACGTCCTCCGGTGCTCTCAACGGCTTTCTTCATCTGGTTGGCAAGCTTATCATAATCATAATCATAATAATAATCATTACTTGCCTGAGTGAAGTCATCTTCATTTGGGAATATTCCAAATACAGTAACCTTATTCTTACCGCAGAGTTTGCAGGCTTCATCGAGTTCAACAATCGGTTTTGCTCTTTCTTCCTGAGCATTATCTGTTGACATTATGATTATTCTTGTTCTGTTCTCATCTTCAATATGAGGGAAACTATATAAACAAGATGCAAGACCTTCACCGATAAGAGAACTACCCTTACGCATATTATCGATCAGAGTACCTGCTCCAAGATAATCAAGTTCTTCCGATACTTCATAGAAATGTTCCAATTCATCTTTAGGAACATTGAACTCAGGATAATATGCCATATATTCCTTCTGTAACTGGAAATATCTTTTAAGCTCTTCCAGTTTTCTGATGATGAAATCATAATCATCAGTCATAGGAACATATAATACTGTAGAAGTATTATAGATAGATATACCAAATCTATCACCATCAAGACTTCTTACCACGTCTTCAAGATTATCAACAAGATCATAATTTAAGTAACAAATCGAATATGATACATCCAAGTTAAGATAGATATCTCTCTTCTTTGTTCCGTTACTAACCGTCTCTGTCTTTACAGGTCTGGCTATCAATATCAAAGAAGCAATGATCGACGTAAATATTGCCACTTCAAGTATGCATCTGAGTGCAATCTGCTTTATATGATAGCTTCTGTATTCCGGAAGTTCTCTTACAAATTCCGTATTGGCAGCTCGTATACCGCCTCTAAAAGCTACTTTTCTTTTTATCAAATGAAACAGGACTCCCGCTATAACTAAAGCAGGAATACCTATTTTCAAAATAATCGGATACTTTAACTCCATGACTCAAGAACCTTTCTGGTTTTAAGAATTGATTGATTTACGTCTGCATAAGTTGCCATTGCAAATTCCGGCTCGTAATATTCTGAAACAAGCTGTGTTAAAACAGGTATTCCAACTTCTTTTATCTCGGTAAGTGTATATTTTTCTACCGGTATTCCTGTAGTTTCATACACGAAACCTCTTATGCATAAACTCATTTTTTGATAAGCTTCCTTTGTACTTATGGAACTGCTTCTGAGATTATATTCAATCTGTGCAAGTTTTCCTAAATAAGCTGTCTTTATCTCTATAAGAGTTTTCGGCTTTGGTTTCTTAATCTTGATCTTCTTACTCTTTCCCAGTCTGCCTCTAAGCTTGATCCTGAAAAATACCTGCATAAAGATCACAAGAGCCACTAAAACCGCAGCTATTATAAGCCATAATGTCATATATGAAATTGGTTCCTGTAACTTAACCGATGTTTTCATGTTTATGCCTTTCAAATAATTCCACAACTTTATCTATGATTTCAGATTCCTTTTGAAGAGAAACAAGAGACACTCCATATCTGGTATAAAGCTTCTCAAGCTTCTTATATCTTTTGTCTCTCTCTGCCTTCTCAGCCTTATAAAGCTTCTCTCTGTGAGAAACGTAATCATCTTCGTATTTTTTTCGTGTTACATCATATACATCTTCACCATATAAATATGCATCATCGATATTTAAAACCAGAAGATCGTTATTTACAGTTATATGTCTGAGAATCTCCTCATTCACATCATGCATTCCAACCATATCTGTGATAAGGATGATGATCATTTTTCTCTTTATCTTATCCGCTATATAATCCAGCATTCCTGTGATTTTCTTTTTGCCGTCTTTTCCTATATTTCTTCGGCACCTTGCCATGAGATCTTCAAAATGCGCAGGTCCGGATTTAAAATAGCTGAAATCGATACCTCCGTCAGTATCCTGCATAAGTGCAAAATCATCTCCATGCTTTTCTACAAGGTAAGCAATAGTCCCGAAGGTATCTATTGCGATTTCAGCCTTTTCTTCATTGGCCGAAGTATCCGCAAGCATTTTAACTCCTGTATCTACAACGAATAAAATACTATGTTTCTTCTCGGCAATGAATCGACGTACAAGGGTTTTTCCTGTTTTGGAAGATGATTTCCAATCAATATCTCTGATATTATCACCATAAGCATATTCTCTTAAATCATCGAAATCCATACTTCGACCCCTGAACACCGAAGTAAAATCACCATCAAGAATATTAGTTGTTTTCTTGTTGGTATAAAGAGCTACCTGAGCTCTTATTTTGGATAGACTATCATAATCCACTTTTAATTTCTCCTATACTTTTATGGTGTCTGAACAGTATTGATAATATGATCTATCACCGATTCAACTGCTACATTGTCTGCAACTGCAGAGTAGTTTAGTTCGATTCTGTGGCGTAAAACCTGATATCTGAGCAACTTAACATCATCAGGAATTACATAAGTTCTTCCGTAAAGAAGAGCTACTGCTTTAGCTATCTTCATAAATGCAATTGATGCTCTAGGGCTCGCGCCAAGCCTTACGTATCTGCTGAATTCTTTAGAAAGAACTTTGTCAATGTTACGTGTCGCATCAACAATATTTGCAATATATTTCTTAATGACAGGATCCATATATACTTTTTCATCTATAGCCTGAAGGTTATCTATATCTTTTATAGTAAGCACTGCAGGTGTTCTCTGAATGGCATCAGCCTCAATACGATTCAAAATTTCCACTTCTTCGTCAGGAGTAGGATATGTAATCTTCTCCTTTATTATAAAACGATCTGTCTGTGCTTCTGAAAGAAGATATGTACCTTCCTGTTCGATAGGGTTCTGTGTAGCTATAACTATGAACACATCTCCCGGCATCTTATATGTTTCTCCGCCTATTGTAACCTGTCTCTCCTGCATGGCTTCGAGCATGGCACTCTGTGTCTTTGCACTTGAACGGTTTATCTCATCAAGAAGAACAAAATTGGCAAATACAGGTCCGAGAGTTGTACTGAATTTTCCGGTAGACTGATTATAGATCTGTGTACCGATGATATCACTCGGAAGAAGGTCCGGTGTACACTGGATACGTGAAAATTTACCATCAACCGCATCAGAAATAACCTTTGCTGCAGTTGTCTTAGCAAGTCCCGGAACTGATTCGACAAGTACATGGCCATCAGCAATAATTGCTGCAATAAGGGCGAATTTAAGGCCCTGCTGTCCAACCACTTTTCCGTCATAATACTTTGATAATTTTCTTATTGTATCCTGAGCATATTCAAACTCTTCACTTGTAATACCTGAATTATTTGCTCCTTTTTTGTTTACATTAGCTTCGTTCATCACAATACCTCGTTATTATAATTATTTTCCGACGTGTGAATCGTATATCGAACCGTCCAATGCATTAATCTGCATAAAACTTCCCGAGTAATATTCCTCTCCGTCATCAGTGTAAGCAGTTCCGCTGAAATCCCAAACAGGAAGCAGCATTCCTTCTTCTTCATTATTTACATATCTTGTATATTTCAAAGAAATATCATTAATTTTAATGGTATATTTATCTGTCGTACCGGAACTTATAATTCCGTCAAACACATCACTGTTATCCAGTACATCAAACTGCGCTTCTTCATATATTGTCATGATCTTTTCAAAATCAAGAAGCGAATCTGTCGAATCATCAGAACCACCCTCCGGTGATGCAACGCTGTTATAAGCATCGCTTACTTCGGTTGGATTGCTGTAAAGAAATCCGACTATACCATTATCATTAACAAGTACTTCTATGCATTCATTAAACCAAACTTCTTTTTTGGTTCCATCCGCTCCGTATTCATACATTTCTCCATAATCAGCGGTTGGAATTCCATTTATACTTTTTTGAAAAGTAACACACCATGCTCCGGCTGTCATTACATCAATATCATAAGTACCATCATCATGTTTATCAATACTTAAGCCTTCTGTTCCCTCAAGATCAGGATAACCTTTTGCATCATAATCACTTTCTTCTATAGAAAATCCCATCGGAATTTCCGGAGAGACATAGCCTTTGGCTACATCTGAAACTGCATATCTGTCACCAAGTTCAATACTTGTAAGAAAATCACATGCTAATTTCTTTGCTTCTTCTTCAGAGATATTATTGGTATCTCTTGAACTTTCAACTTTTTTGATCGTTCCGAATCGGCTATCTGTTCCCTTATTACTACCAACCAATTCGGTTTCACCATTATCAAGAACGGTTTCTTCGGTTTTCATTATCTCTACTTCAGTAGAACCACCGATATCACCAAACTCTTTTTCAGAAGTAAAAACTAAATTGCCGGCTGGAATAACAAGTCCGCCTTTTGGAATAAAATCCGAGAATTTATTGTACATCAGATAACTTCCGTATACATCGGAATTTACTGCAGTTATTGCTGTATTACCTGATTCATTTCTCGATACTCCGTAGAACAGTTCTCCGTATTCCATAAGATTTGAATAATATTCATAATCTATTTTTCCGGTCTCACAATCCGAATCAGATATACCGGAATATTCGTCTTTAAGATCGGCAACATTTCTGAACTTAATATCTATATCTTTTTCGGAATTACCATCAACAAATCTGTCACTTGGATTCAGCACTGAAGCAACCTTTTCCAAAATTGCATCATCTAACTTCTCTCTTCTGACTTTTACAACCGGATAATTATCCATTTCAACTTTTTTAACCGGTGCATCAATATTGATCTTCACATTACCGTTTGAGCTGTTTAACTCTTTTGTATAATGATCCACTTCCTGTAGATCAGATACTATTGTTGTATCAAGAATGACATCCGCCTTCTCATCAACAACTTCATTCACAGAAACTTCATCCTGTTTAATCGGTAATTTGTGTTCTTTCTTCTTACCACATCCAACCATCGAGCCTGTCATCATGCATATTGCAAGTAACATTCCGAGGAACCTGCGTCCTTTTAAATTTAATCTTTTTACAAATTCTTTTCTTATCATTTTCAGCCTCTCCCTTTCACCTTTGAAATGAAATATATATATCATGGCTTAATGATAATATTCTTTTATAAATCAAGTATTCATCTACTTGTAAACAAGTTGTAAATTAGTTAATTCCTGTAATCCTGACTTCTGTTCCTTCGCCGGGACTACTTTCCATTTCCATTTTTGCACCTAACTTATCAAGTATCAGCTTTATGATTGAAAGGCCAAGTCCTGCTCCGCCTTCCTTACGGGATCTTGATTTATCGACACGGTAAAATGCTTCCGTAACCGAATCTAAATCTTTCTTTGGGATTCCGATTCCTTCGTCTTTCACCGAAAGAACTTTATCCTTAAATGTCAAATAAATCCTGCTTCCTGTGTCGGAAGCTTTAATACTGTTATCCAAAAGATTTATTATTACATCTTTTATAAGATCTTCATCTGAAGTAATTGCATCCACGTCCGTCTCAGTAATAAGATCTATATTCTTTTCTTTCAATCTGACAGACATTGTCTCTTTGATACTTTCAAAAAGTTCATCTATATAAATCTTTTTCTTTTCAACCGCTTCGCCTTCTGAAAGATCCAGCAGTCTCATCATTTTCTTTGAAAGTCTTCCAAGTCTGTTTGTTTCTGTATATATATAATAAAGCGCTTCATTTTGCTGTTCTTCCGTAAGTTTTGAAGAAAGAAGCGTTTCCGCATATCCTGCTATTGCTGTCATCGGAGTTTTAAGTTCATGAGAAAGATTACCCATCATAAGGGTCTTCTTTCGTTCAGACTCCAGGATTTTTTTATTCTCTGTTTCCACCGCTTCAGCCATTACATTGAAGTGCTCCGCAAGAATTCCAATCTCATCCTTCGTCTTAACTTCAACTCTTTTAGAGTAGTCACCGCCGGCCATATCGGTTGCTGCTTCCGATAAACTCTTAAGCGGAAGCAGTACTTTTCTCATTATGATGATCAGTACAAGTATTATTACACTCAGTAACCCAAGTCCGATAAATACATACATCTGTACATGTTTTTCAAATCTTTCAAATACATCAGTCACTTCATATAATCTGAACAATTCATAATCGCCTATGATTTCATAGCTGACAAAATATAATCCTCCATCATATTCAAGCTTCGGCCTGTCTATGGATATTTTATCATACGAATAACTCGAGATTCTGACTGCCGCTTTACTCAGTTGATCATAATCAAATATCGTTTGATTATAAACAGCTGTCCTTTCGGAACTTCCCTGCTTATTTATATATACTACATTTCTCCAATTATTATCTGTCTTTAACAAATAATTCATAGAATATTCGGAAATTCCGGAATCTATTCTTTTCTCAAATACATTAAAAATCTCTCTTGCTCTTATTGAAGCCTGGGCATTGGCCTCGCTGATCATACTGTTTTTCATGATCATCATATTAATTATGCCGCTAACTATACCAAATACAGTTGCGGCAAAACATGTTATCACGATGAGCTTCTTCTTGAGTTTCACTTTTTTACCTCTAACCTGTAACCGAATCTGTGTATAGTCTTTATATCATCTTCAAGCCCCAACTTCTTACGCAATTGTCCTACATGAACATCAACTGTTCTTGTCTCTCCGAAATAATCATCACCCCATACCATGCTCAAAAGCTTTTCTCTTGAAATGGCCTTATTCTTATTACGAACCAACACTTCAAGGAGCTTAAATTCCATCGCTTTAAGATGAATCTCCTCACCATTACGTTTAACTGTCATGGCATTCAAATCTATTTCCAGGCCACAGATATTTATGACATCATTGAAAGCCCCTGTTCTTTCAAGAACCTTTTCTATCCTGACCATTAGTTCCAAAACCTCAAAAGGTTTTACAATATAATCTTCCGCACCTTCTTTAAGCCCTGTTACTTTTGATGCGATATCATCCTTTGCTGTAAGAAATATAGCCGGAATGCCTCTTGATTTAACTACTTCAAATAATTTAAATCCGTCCATTCCCGGAAGCATCACATCCAAAAGTGCGAGATCGTAATCATGATCTATCATAAGTGAGTCAGCTGCTTCTTTTCCATCTCCGAATACGACAGGCGTATAACCTGAATATTCAAGATTAACAGCTATCATTCTGGAAATAGCTTCCTCATCTTCAACAACCAATATTCTACTCATTAGGATATCCTCTATAATTTCATAACTGTTTTGGCAACAGTTTCATTCAGCGACTTAAATATAACATAGAGTATTTTTTTTTACAATATAGGGTTCTTTGCATATTCCGCTACCCTTAGTAGCAAAAGTATACTTACTGTTTCTTTTTATAAAAATACCCCCGGGATCTTAGATTATAAATGCTAAAGTTTCCATTTCGCGCATCTCTAATCCGCATATTCCCGGGGGGGTATATTCGCATCTTTATTTATCTGTGTCTGTTATTATTCTTCGAATACAACTGTACCGAATACTTCAGGACTCATATATCCTGTTCCTGTATCATCAGCCCAGCTTATAGTACCACATCTGACACCTTCTGCTGTTGCATCATTTACCTGGAGTTCAACACCGGCCTTTCCGCCAACCTCAGGTGTGATATCTGTCCACTTAATAGCAGCTTCAACAACATATCCGTCATCTGTCTTCTTTGTAGCTGAAGTAATATTCTCTGCTACGCACTTCTCACCGTTAAAGCTCTGCTTATTTGAGAAGCTTATTCTGTACTGCTTATCATCAGCTTCATAACCGCCGCTCTTTCCGTTATTCTCATCTACAAAGATTTCAACGGAATCCTGCTGATAATCATCTTCGCTATCCTCATTGAGAACGCTATCCTTTACATCAACAAGAACATAGAGATTCTCTTCATCCCAAAGAAGCTTTCCGTCAGCACTGATATCTGAACCAAGCTTTATAGAAAGAGACACTGCCTCTGCTGCATCCCATGCTTCTTCGATGTCTCCATCAACTGTTGCGCTTCCCTTCTTGATATTAATCTCAGGACGAACAACAACCGGTTCTTCACCAAGCTTAGAAGGATCTACAAATGCCCAATATGCAGGCTTAGCCTGATAGTTATCATCAAAGAGAAGTGGACACTGAAGTGAAGTTCCGTCTGATGAACCACCTACATTATTCTGAGACTGAAGCCATGAATATTTATCAACAACACCCCACATAGTGATTCCGCTGAAATGAACACCTTCTGCATTTAATGCCTTAGCTGCTTCATAAATCTTTCTGAAATAATGTGCCTGCTTTGTATATTCCTTATCCTTTGTTTCGTCTGTTCCGTCATAACCAAGTCCGGCCTTAACATCGAACTCTGTGATCATAACTTCATCAACAACCTGAGAATAATCCTGGATTGCTTCTTTAATTCTGTCAACTGTAGGAGCATTTACCGAATAATGTCCCTGCATACCGAAACCGTCAATACGTGTTCCGTCTGCTTCTTTAACAGCATTGATAAGTTCAATAATACCTGCTTCTTTTGTTGCATCACACTCATTGTAATCATTGTAATAAAGTTTGAGTGTTGCAGGTGCATATCTGTTTGCATACTTAAATGCATTTATAATGAATTCATTGCTGCCGTACACTTTCCACCAGCTTGACTTTGAACCATGTGTTGAATCAGAAAGCTGATCTGCACCCGGCTCTTCATCTGTTCTGTATGTACCTGTTCCGTCGCTGATTGCTTCATTTACGACATCCCATCCGTAGAAAAGATCTCTATACTTACTGTCAGGACCTGTGTAGTAATTAAGAAGTTCTCTGATGTACCACTCAAGTCTGAGGTTCATAGTATCTTTATCAACATATGGCTTTGTCTTATCATAATCTTCGTGGAAGAACCATTCAGGAGCCTGTGAATGCCATACAAGTACATGACCTCTGACTTTGATATTTGCTCCGTTCTTCTCATTGATCTCGAGAATCTTATCAAGAATCTTATCTGCTCTGGAATGATCCATAACAGGAACCTTGATCTTCTCTCCGTTTATATCTGCTTCTTCATCTTCTATAGCAGGAACTGTGTCATTGCTATAACCGAAGACAGCATCCATTTTAAGTTCATTTCCAAGTGTTACTGCATTGAAATGCTTTGAAATAAGTTCCTGGATAAATTCATCATCTATCTCAGAACCTGTAACAGCTGTGCCGCAAATAGAATCCGCACCGAGTCCATCTTCTGATGAAACAACTGATGCAAGCGAAGGAATATCCTTCTCAACACTATATACTACCGGCTCAGCCTTCTCACCAAGAAGCTTGAATCCTGCGATATAGTAATCACCCTTTACGCAATCACCGTTACCGTAATCTGTACCCTGCTCAATAACTCTTATAACTGCCTGATCAAGATTTCCACTCCACTGTGGAGTAAATGTTCCGGCAAATCTTGTCCACTTTCCAGGTTCAAGGGGCTGACTTGAAACACCTGTAATCTCTGCTGAATATGAACCAAGATATGTTGTTGAACCATTTGCTGTAATATATGGTGCAAATTCAACGGTTCTCTGCTCAGCAGGTGCTCCTTCATAATCCGAAGAAAGCATAGCATAAAATTCAAACTGATATTCTGTTCCCTTGGAAATACTTGATGTAATATCCTGTGCAAAACAGTCATATGGTGAAGATGATTCCGGATCTCTGTCAATTACCGCGCATCTTCTGTAACCATCCGGAAGAGGGACTGATTCATCAGCTATACCAACTTTTGAAGATCCCTGTCCTGCCTGCCATGCTGTAACATCGTCATCTAAAAAGTAAGGATTTACAAGGATATTATCCTCATCAATCTCAACCTCCGCAACAGTTGATGTAGCAGCCTCTGTTGTTACCGCTGCTGTATCATTACTTGTTGCCTCATCCTTTTTCTTGCCGCACGCTGTGGCAGATAACATCATAGCAGCAGCCATTCCAACTGCCAAAACTCCTTTTATCTTTCTCACCTCATACCCTCCTGTAACAATTAATATTGCATCTTTAAATATACCTTATTCAAATAAAAAAATTACCCGATAACTTCGCAAAATTATCGGGTAAAATTAAAGCAACTTTTCTATCTCATTCTTAATTACAGGATCAAAAATATCATCCTTCATTTTTTCATCTTCACCTAATTCATCATACGGTACAAGAAGCGGATGCGTTCCCTTCTCTCTGTCCTTTTCTTTTCCGTACTTCCATCCATTTATCAGGTGATATCTGCACCATCTGTTATGCTCGATTATACAGATTTCTTCATTGTCGGCCTTACCTTCATCAGCGAGTTTTTTCTCGATCCAGTAATGATCCGCTCTGGCAATATTTGAGCCTTTAAGGAAACCGTTAAGTTCCTTCCATGCATCTCTTATATCCTTTTCGATCTTCTTGTCTATACCTTCTGTCGGAGCACTCAGATTTTTACGATTAGCACTGTCCAGTCTGTCTGTATCTTCATTATAATGTTCATGCTCTTTATCTATTCCACTATTCTTTATACGAAGAAGATAATCATAATTGAAGAGCATTCCCTGAAGTGAAAGTCTGTCCTTTTTAACATTTTGCGTAGTCAGTATCCTGGTCAGTTCACCAAAAGGAATAACCTTTTTCCCGTAAATATTTCCGAGTTTAACACCTCTATCACTGAAATAATAAATATTCTTATCATATCTTTCATGAAGAAGTTCCTGAAGCATTCTTGTATCATCAATATCGGTAATGATGATTCTGGACATCTCTTTAAGTATATCCATATCTTCGATAGGATCGTTATCGTGGAATACCACACTGTCACAATTCTCTATCCTTCTATCTTCTTCAAAGAGTTTTGTTATGGAAAGAGCCCTGCTCTTATCCGCTCCCCAGATATGATATTCTATCTTCTGACTGGATGTATACACATTATTTATAAATCCATATCTGAATATAGCTCGTCCTGTCTCTTCAAATGAAGTGATGGCTATCTTATAAGTATCATTATTTCCAACAACCTCATCGAAAATATCATTTTCCATCCAATATTTTCTGGCCATCATTTCATATATATTGAAATAATGCAAATAAGGATCATCAAACTTTCCCATCAAAAACGGATCGGTATGATTAAGCATGATATAAGTGTGCTTCTTCTTAAGGTTATCTCTGCAATGTTCATATATCTCAAGATTCTTCATATCATCATCAAACATTATGATATGGCTTCTTGTATTTTCAAGTTTTCCAACATGCTTTTCAGGTACAGCGAGATAACTGTGTTTCCAGTAATCCGTTATAACTCTGGCCCAGCCTTCATTATCTGTATAAACGGCGGTGGAATCATTATACATACTTACAATGATATGTTTAAGTGAGTCATGAAGCGACTCAAAAACCGCAAACATAACGTCCGCAACAACAAGGAACGATGAATATTTCGCTATAAGAACGTAAATATTACTAATGTCGCTGTCCGGATTCATAAAATAAAGAGCGATGGTTGCATATAAAGATTCATAAAGCCCCATCGTTCCGTGCTCGATGTCACCTATGAAATGATACCCGACAACACCAAAGACAAGCGGTATCCAGGCAAGACGTATTATCCATTTTCTTATTTTAGCAATTATTCCACCGTTCATGATATCTGTATCTGTTTCCTATTTTAGAATTCTTTTCCTAAAAAATCCTCAAGCGTTATAGGCTTTGAAAAATAATATCCCTGAAGCGAATTAACTTTTAATGTTCTCAACTGTTCGATCATCGCCTCAGTTTCAACACCTTCAACACAAACCTCGGCGCCATATGCATCCGCAATCTCGGAAATGCATTTAACAGTCGCCCGGTCTCTTTCGCTTTTTTCTATATTCATTACAAATGTTCTGTCGATCTTAACAGTATCAACTTCTATCTCTCTCAAAATCCCCAAAGTCGAATAACCTGTACCGAAATCATCAAGAGCTATTTTAATACCGTGATTTCTTAAAAGCATGATCAGATTTTTCAGAAGTTCAGTATCGATCAATCTGCATCTTTCGGTAATCTCAAGACAGAGATTCTTAGCCGGAAATCCGGTTTCTTCAAGAATACTCATCACTTCTTCAATAAAACCTTCTTTCTCCAGCTGAGCATATGAAAGATTGATACTTACTATAATATCCGGATACTTCTTAATAAGTTCCATGCCATCTTTCATGGCAGTATAAAGTATCCATCTGCCAAGTGTCGGGAAAAGCGCATCCTGTTCAAGCACAGGAATGAAATCATTCGGCGGAACCAAACCATATTTGTCATCCTTCCACCTTATTAATGCCTCGACACCTTTTAATTTACAATCATCCGTAAAAACTATCGGCTGATAACAAAGGAAAAATCCTTTGCAGCCTTCATTAACGGAATTTCTTATATAATTCAGTCTCTCCATACGGAGCCTGTTTATATCATTAAGTTCATCATTAAAGAAGCTCAGGGCTCCCATATGAGAATTCTTAGATTCATAATATGCATACTTCATGCAGGAATAAATCGTCTTATCACTTATCTCAAAATCATCAACCTGAATACATCCACAGTTAATACTGAGTGTAACAGTATGTTCATCAACCATAATTCCTGCGGTCAGTTGATCTCGCAATTCAGTATACCGTCTCGTTATATCGGCTCTATCCATATTGTCGGAAATGATTGCAAATTTAGTACCATCAAGCCTGTAAACAAGTCCGATTTCAGAATATCTGTCTTTCAGTATTCTTGCTAAAGTCTGCAAAACTCTGTTGCCGAAAGAATATCCATATACTTCATTAAATGCAGAAAAATTGCTGAGACCGACCTGAATGATCGTTCCCGGTTTTTTCTTCAAAAGAAAAATTCTCAGATCTTCAAAAAATCCGTACAGACTTCTGAGTCCTGTTACAGTATCGATAAAGCTCGTATTACCATGATTTTTGATGGCTCCGCCAAAATATAAAGGGACACCATCCTGGTCTCTGATAACTATACCTCTGCAAGTGCAGACACAGTAATTTCCATCTCGTGCTTTGGCTCTATACTGCAGATCATGGCCGGAACCTTTTCCGGAGAAAATATCATTTATACTCTTACGATAATCTTCTCTATCATCGGGATGAATATGTTCTTCCCATATTTCACCGGCCTTATGCATATATTCACCCGGCAGATCAAAATAATCAACTGCAGATTTAGCCCAGCGCGAATAATCTTCCTTCATATTACAAATAAAGATATACGCATCGTCAGCCACAGTTGAGAATGCCGTAAAAAATTCATCAAGTCTTCTTTTCTTTTCCGGATCCATATTGTCACCCCACAATCTGCTAACTATCGGCCTCCCCAAGCCACAGCAAAAAAAGCATTATTGAACCCACCATACTGCCTCAAAATACATATAATCCCTGTATACATATCTATTTAAATTTTACTATTATTTCGAATTATAAGCAAGTTATTATTATGTATAAAAGTGCATATCGGCATATAAAAAACCTCCTTACCGCATCTCACGATAAGGAGGAAAATATTATCTTGATTTATTTGAATATTTAACTTTTATGGAACCTGTATCTGTTTGTAAATTACATAAGCCACCCTCATCACTGTCAGGAACATTTACAGATCCTATATCTGTCTTAGCCTTAAAGATCATAGGTCCATAAACAGTTCCTTTGATACTTCCTGTGTCTGTTTTAATATCAATTGTATCTGCTTCAATATCATTAATCTTTACTGAACCAGTATCTGTTGATGCCTTGAAGTGTCCTTTAACTATAGTGTCTTTCGCACCGATCGAACCTGTATCAGTTGAAAGAGTAACAGCATCACTGTTAATATCATCAATATCTATATGTCCTGTATCAACATCACATATAAGTTCTTCACAAGTAAGATTTTCAACATCCACACTGCCTGTATCAGCTTCAAGCTTGATCTTTTCTTTTACAGAAATAGAATCAACCCTGATACTTCCTGTATCTGTTCTGACCTTTAAAGATTCATACTGATCTTCAGGAAGATAAATATTGATTTTATAATTGTAAGAAGTTAAAAATGAAAATCTTACAAAATCATACCATTTTCTCTTATCTTTTTCTTTAATCTCCAGAGTACCGTTTTCAAGAGTTACATTAATCCTTGTTTTATTTGATTCAACATATTCAACTCTGCATGTATCTCCGGCTGTCTTCTTAATGTTAACCTTGCTTACCTCCGAACTAACTATAATACTATCAATATTTTCGCTCGTTGTATAATCTTTCTTCTCTGTATGTTCTTCATTTAATCTCTCGAAATCGAAACCTACCATAATGAGAGCTATAAGTGCTATCAGTATACCTGTTGAAATAAGTGCAAATGCAACAAATATATTATTTTTCTTCTTATCCATCATTATGCCCTCCTTTTAAATATTCCTGTGATCATTCCAAGCATTCCCTTAAGAAGTTTCATGCTTAATTCGAATAATCTTCTTACGAAAGGAAGGAGTAATACACCGATTCCCGACATCAGGAGTCCGCATCCCAGCACAAAAAGCCCCATCGGAACATTTCCTGTGATAACATTAACTACAAGATAAAGTATTGCCGCAAGTCCTGATACAACCAGAGCAAAAATTGTTGCTCCGAAACCTACAAGAAGTCCGAATATAAGTCCGCATGCTCCGACGAAGAGTCCAAAGAAAACTCCTGCCGCCGCAAGGATAAATGGTGAAAAAAGTATAAGTAAAAATACTTTTAATCCACTCATATGTTTCTTTTTTTGTCTTACATCTTCGATATAATCATCTGCATACAGATCATCGCCATATGCTTCTCTGTATTCTCTTATTCTTTCCTCAGAAAATTTTGGATCGGCATAATATTGTTCAGTTGAGTTATCCGGTCCGCCTTCATACTCAGTTTTTTCTCTATATTCTCTGTTTCTGCTTTCGACTCTGTCATCATCGTCATCATATCTATCTTCATCTCTAAAGCCTTTTCCTGTACCGCCCGGAATTGAAGCTTCATGATCAAGTAAAATGCTTAATGCTATATCGCCTGAATTTCCAATGGATTTAACTGCCTCTTCTTCTGTCATACCATCTTCGATACGATCATCAATCATTTCATCATAATAATCGATGGTTTTTCTAATTTCATCCTTAGGGAGTTCTTTAAGCTTTTCTTCAAGAGAATTCAAAAATTCACTCTTATTCATTTCCCTGTTCCTCCTTGGTCACAAACTTGTAAATGGATACTATCTCATTCCACTCATACTTGAAATCTTCCAAACGTTCTCTACCATAGTCCGTTATCTTATAATACTTTCTAAGCCTTCCGTTATGTTCCGCCGTATAGACAACCAGTTGCTCAGAAGCAACCAGTCTTTTAAGTATCGGATAAAGTGTTGATTCCGATATCTCAACATATGGTTTGATATCCTTGATTATCTTGTAACCATAAGAATCTTCGTCTTTAATAGCTGCCAGAACACAGACATCCAGGAGTCCTCTTTTTATCTGAATATCCATATCATACCTCCGTTTGCACAATACTATACATTGCGTAGTATCTCTCTGTCAATACGTATATTAAATCACAAAGATTAAAAATAAATTAAAACGAAATTAGAGTTTGGATTTTTTTAGATTAATTATTGTCCCTCTTTCGGAACTCTTAGATCATCGAATGCACCTTCTTCTACCAGCTGAAGAAATACATTTACCACATCCGGATTAAGCTGTGTTCCGGAAACTTCCGTGATAATGCTTATTGCCTTTTCGAGAGGCATACCTTTACGGTATGGTCTGGTAGATGTCATTGCATCAAGACAGTCTGCTACCGCTATGATCTGGGCGATCATCGGAATCTCATCACTTTTAAGCCCTTTCGGATATCCTTTACCATCATATCTTTCATGATGATAACCTGCTCCGAGGGCGAGATTCGGCATAACTGTAATATCTTTTAATATTTCATAACCCTTTGCTGCATGAGACTTCATAACAGCAAATTCTTCATCGGTTAATTTACCCGGTTTATTTAAAATATCAATAGGAATACTTATCTTACCAATATCATGAAGAAGCGCAATCCTATGAATATCCACGAGTTCTTTCTCACTATATCCCATTCTTTCAGCGAACATGGTCGTATACTGCGCCACACGGAAAGAATGACCATTTGTATATTTATCTTTAACATCGACACATCTGGCAAGAGCCTCAACCATTTCATCAATGAATTTCTGGTTCTTCTTCTGCTCTTTCATTAAACGCTTAGTCTTTCGTCTGATATAAAGTCCGACTATCAGCCCAAGAACAACGGCGCATGACAAAACAACCAGAACCTTGAACCAGCTTTTCTCAGTAATGGTCTTTTCTTTTCTGATCTTAACAATAAGCTCTTTGCCTGCTGTATTTCCGTTTCCGATTATAGATATCTTAAATGTATATTCGCCGCCCTGAAGGTTTGTATAACTTGGCGGAACAAGATCTTTCTTATAAAGTGTTATTCCACCCGGCTGATCGATTCCCATCATCTCATAATTAATCTTCGGATTTTTAAGCGTATAAGTAAATGCAAATCCATGGATGAGAAGTCTCTTGGTATTTGAAGGGATTACAAATATGCCGTCGTTTTCCGGATAGATAACTTTACCATCCGCTTCAACAAAAGGAACAGAAAGTCTTATATCAGAAAAATCATCACTATGCTCTTTGATATTAACCTTACAAATACCTTTATTTCCGGCGATATAAAGTGTACCGTCATCCTGAATGCAGCTATATGAATTGGCTGTTGCAATAAAAGGAAGACCGCAATTCGAATCATAGAAAATATAATCGATATCACCATTTGCAATCATCTGTTCAGCTTTCACTACATATATACCGCTGCTTCCGAGTATCCATAAATTGTCACTGTCATCAGCAAAAATATCAAAGTTGTTGGAATAAGGAAACTTATCGATTGTTGTTACAACATCATCTTTAAGATAAGCGATGGAATTACTTGTAATGATCCAGTAAAGTCCTCTTTTCTCATCCTTCTTGATCTTAAGAATAACATCCGACTTTAATCCGTCTTTTCTACTTATCCTAAATGTATTGGTTGCATTAACTTTATAGATGCCGTCTCCGTCACTTCCGAAATAAATACTTCCGTCATCCCCCTGACAAACACTGAGGATTTCTGTATTGTTCAGTCCTCTCTCGGTACCGTATGAATTTCTTACTTCACCGTTAAGAATTGTACATACTCCGCCTGTAGTTGCAACATAAATCCTTCCATCATCTGATTCTATAGTTGATCTTACCTTCATTGAAGGAAGACCATCTTTCTCTGTATAACTGACTATATTTTCGGATTTATCATATGCTACAAGTCCGAAATCACTGTAAGTAGAGATCCACATGGTTTCCTTACTATCAACCATAATGCATCTTATTCTAACGGAATCAAGTTTCTTGGTAAGATCATTTTCTATTCTCTTATTATCTTTATCAATGATAACAAGGCCTCTGTCGGTTCCCGCATAAAGAAGGTCATCCTTAACGCATGTAGTATTAACAACCATGTCTTCCAGTCCGGCTCTCTCATTTATATCAACAAAAATATTCGGAACTATTTTCATGACACCCTGTCTGGAAGAAACAAACCACAAATTTCCTTCATAGTCAGATATCATATCATCAATGGAACTTGTCATCGGAAGATTATTTATGGTTATATATTTTCCGTTTGACAGGATAAGTCCTACGCCGTTATCGGCACAGACCCAGATATGATCATTATTTTCATCTATTTTATTGACTTTAATATGTGGATCAACCGAATATTCTTTGACGATCTTCATGTTATCATTCAGATCAACAAGCACGATTTCAGACTTCTCTGTACCGAGATATAAATAGCCGGATTTAGCGTCATGAGGACAGATACAATAAAGATTATTATATTTAAAATTATCATCATTGAAATAATATACAAGCTGCGAACCCTTTACGCCAAAGACATCCCCATCATTTGTGATACCGTAAATGATACCGTCTTTACCGCAAACGATTTCAACAATATATTCACTATTAAGTTCTTCAAAACTAAGCGCCTTTAATTCCAGAGACTGATTGATCATAGCCAGTCCCGATGTTGTTGCTATATAGATATTTCCGTCATTATCTTCAGCAATGGATCTGACAGATAATGAACGAAGCTCATCCCCAGAATCAAAAAATGATACCTCGCCTCTTTCCATCAGTGCAACACCATTTTCATTTGTACCGATCCAGAGTCTTTCCTTACTGTCAACATAAAGGCTTACAACACTGTCAATACCTGTTGATGAATCTATTCTACTGAAGTTATTTCCGTCATATCTTGTAAGACCGCTGTATCCACCGATCCAGATAAATCCATCCGGAGTCTCTGCTATAGCATTTGCTTCCGATGTAGGAAGTCCGTTGGAATTATTATATAGAATCGCAGCAAATCCATCCCCGTTACCTGTAGGATCGATATTATTCTTACTCTCAGAACCTTCTTTAGTCGCACTTTCATCGCCGTCTTTATTCTTCGAATCATCATCTGCATCAAAATTAAATCCGGCGAATGTACTTTCATTTACATCATCCGAATCATTATATGTGATATTTTCTTCGATATATGGTACAGAATAAGAAGCCTCAGTTTCCTTTTTTGCTGAAACCTGCGGCCAAAATGAGAACATTAAAAAAAATAAAGTAACTAAATACCCTGTCTTATTATTCATACTGCCACTACCCCTCGGTCCCCTATCTCCTGATAGCAGAAGCATACATCATTATATAGTAAAAAAATAACCCCTATAGATGAATCAATCATCTACAGGGATTATTATACTATAATTATCTAAAATAATAAATTATTATCTTTAAAAAATTATTAATTTAGAACTTTCCTGCTTTTGCTGCTTCTTCGATAGAAACTGCTGTTGAAACTGTCATACCAACCATTGGGTTGTTACCTGCACCGATAAGACCCATCATTTCAACGTGAGCCGGAACTGATGAAGAACCAGCGAACTGTGCATCACTATGCATACGTCCCATAGTATCTGTCATACCATATGAAGCAGGACCTGCAGCCATGTTATCCGGGTGAAGTGTACGTCCTGTACCACCACCTGAAGCTACTGAGAAGTACTTCTTACCAGCTTCGATTCTTTCCTTCTTGTATGTACCTGCAACCGGATGCTGGAATCTTGTAGGGTTTGTTGAGTTACCTGTGATAGATACATCAACATTTTCCTTCCACATGATTGCTACACCTTCCTGTACATCATTTGCACCGTAGCAGTTAACCTTAGCACGTGGAGACTCAGGATCCTTAGAGTAGCACTTTCTGAATACTTCCTCTACTTCACCTGTGAAGTAGTTATACTTTGTCTCAACATATGTAAATCCGTTGATACGTGAAATGATCTGAGCAGCGTCCTTACCAAGACCGTTAAGAATAACACGAAGTGGCTTCTTACGAACCTTGTTAGCCTTCTCAGCGATACCGATAGCACCCTCTGCTGCAGCGAATGACTCGTGACCTGCAAGGAATGCGAAACATTCTGTATCCTCTTCAAGAAGCATCTTTCCAAGGTTACCATGTCCAAGACCTACTTTACGTCTGTCTGCAACTGAACCAGGAATACAAAATGCCTGAAGTCCGATACCGATAGCTGCTGCTGCATCTGCAGCCTTTCTGCAGCCCTTCTTAATAGCTATAGCAGCACCTACTGTGTAAGCCCACTTAGCGTTTTCGAAACAGATTGGCTGAATACCTTCGATGAGATTGTAAACATCAAGTCCAGCTGCTTCTGTAATTTCTTTACATTCTTCAATTGATGAGATGCCATACTCCTTGAGTGTAGCAAGGATCTGAGGCTCTCTTCTTTCATATGATTCAAATAATGCCATATTAATAATCCTCCTTATCCTTACTCTTTTCTTGGGTCGATGAGTCTAACTGCATCTGCAACACGACCATACTGACCTGAAGCCTTCTCGAAAGCTGTATTTACATCATCACCAGCCTTGATGAAGTCCATCATCTTACCAAAGTTGATGTACTGATATCCGATGATCTCATCATCCTCATCAAGAGCGATTTTTGTGATATAACCATCTGTAAGTTCAAGGTAACGTGGTCCCTTATCAAGTGTACCGTATGTTGTACCAACCATTGAACGAGCACCCTTACCAAGATCTTCAAGACCTGCACCGATCTGAAGTCCGTCTTCAGAGAATGCACTCTGTGTTCTACCATATACTATCTGAAGGAAAAGCTCTCTCATAGCTGTATTGATAGCATCACAAACGAGGTCTGTATTAAGAGCCTCAAGAATTGTAAGTCCCGGAAGAATTTCTGAAGCCATAGCTGCAGAATGTGTCATTCCTGAACAACCAACAGTCTCAACAAGAGCTTCCTGAATGATACCGTCTTTAACATTGAGGGAAAGCTTACAGCATCCCTGCTGAGGAGCACACCATCCGATACCGTGTGTGTATCCGGAAATATCCTCAACCTTCTTTGCCTGCACCCATTTTGCTTCTTCTGGTATAGGTGCTGCACCATGATGTACTCCCTGATGAACAGGGCACATGTTCTTTACTTCTGTAGAGTAGATCATATAATCCTCCTTCTAAAAATAATTTTAGAAATTTTAATTGCTTTTACGCACTTCCTTTATGTTACCAAAAAATCAACAAATAAAAAAGTACTATTGATAAAAAATTTTCGATAATTATAAAAATATTATGACCAAAGTATAAATTATATTGCCATTTTTCCGGTTTCTTCAGCGTTTTTCATGGCATTTTTCACTACTTTTTCCGGGAATCCCATTGCCTTCATAATGTTGATGGCATTAGTAATGTCATTTTTACCTTTATGTAATTTGTAGCTGAATTTAACATCATTTTCTTCAACGCTGCATTCGAAATAATATGCATCATATCTTCCATCCATCTGCTCAACAAGCTCAAGGTCATGCGTTGCAGTAAGGACTATGGCCGGCTTTTCAGAAAGATAATCAAGCACAGCCTTTGAAGCAGCAACTCTTTCTTTGGTATTGGTTCCCTTAAGTATCTCGTCAATAACGATAAGCGTTTTATCTCCCGACTCGACTTTTTCAAGCATACGCTTCAGATATTTAACTTCTTTTACATAGTAACTTTCACCCATAAGTACATCATCTCGGAGTGCCATGGATGTCATGACATACATTTCCGGGAAATAAAATTCATCAGCAGCACATGTATAGATACTTTCACCTAAGATAACATTTATAGCAACAGCCTTCATAAATGTTGATTTTCCCGAAGCATTTGCGCCTGTAAAAAATGAATTCTTTTCCATATCAAAATCATTTGTCACAGGATTTTCAAGAAGCGGATGATATAATGCAGTGCATTTAATTTTACTGTTACCTTCTATCACCGGCTTACACCATGCAATTCCATTTCTGAATGAAGCAACCGAAATCGCAGTATCTATATCTCCGGCAAATCTGTAGCACTGCCAAAGTTCACTCTTAGCCTTTTTAAGTTTATCCGCAACAATCATATAAAGAAGAGCATCTATAAGAGTTATACCGACTACATAGCCAAGGATAACACTCATTGTATCTCCGCTGTCTTCAGCAAATTTCCTTGCGATAAATCCGTCTATCTTTTTGGTTGCTTTATCTATATTATCAAGAGAATTTTCGAATTCCTGATTGGAATACATCTCCTTAACGCCTTTTATCTTCATGAGATTTTTACAACAAACGACAAGCATTCTAAAACTCCCCATGGAGAAAAGGTGCTGCTCATACCTCATTTTTATATAAATGGAAACCATCAGATTGACTATTCCCATAATAACAGAAAAACCTGCCAGATCCGGTTTTACTATACCCAATATAAGACTCGCAAAGAAAAGAACCGATAAGATCGGGCAGATAAATTTATGTCTGAAATTTATCTTTTCAACATTATCAATAGCCTCCGGAATATGATAATTTATATAACCTTTCCCAAGTTTATATAACTGAGCTTCCGCATTAATTCTTGCATCTTCATTTTCATCAAAAAATGCTGCTTCTCTGTCAATCTCCTCTCTCGATCCTGCATCGCCAAGTATATGAAGTTTATGATAAAGCATCTGCTCTCCGGCATAACTCCTGGTATGATTAACCCTGAAAAACACCTCATCCATTTCAATATCATCCCAGGTTATTTTATCGAGCCCGTAATACTTATCAGCATTTTCTTTCTGCATCTCATGATAAATGCTCACTTTCGGAATCATATCCTTTGATTCGTCACGATAACTGAATTCCCTCGGATCTTTTCCGTATTCTTTTTTAAATTTATATTTCAGATAATCCTTCTTCATGTCTGCCCTCTGTGATAATAAATTATTTTATCTGTAAAACTTATGGGTCATTATATCATATATTTTTCTATCGTAACATTTATATATCAGGAATAATTGTCCCGAAATATACTCCGTGTTCTGCCATATCTTCGCATTACATTTTACAAAAGAATTTACAAAAGGAAAGACCCGAAATACCTTTATAAGTATCTCGGGTCTTATCTATTTGGAAGGTTTTCTGTGATTCTTATTTCTTCCTGTTTCTTACATCGAATGCAACTGCGATAACGAATATAAGTCCTTTAACGATATACTGATATGCTATATCAATACCCATAAGGTTCATACCGTTTGTAAGAGACATGATTACAAGTGTACCAATGATTGTATTGGTTACTCGTCCTACACCACCGCTTACTGCTACACCACCGATATAACAAGAAGCAACGGCATCAAGTTCAAAGCCGGCACCGGCAGTAGGAGTCGCCGATTGGAGTCGTGAGGTATATAGAATTCCGCCGAGTGCCGCCATTAAACTTACAGAACAGAAGGCGAACAATGTGACACGCTTTACATTGATACCTGAGAGTTCTGCCGCTTGTGCGTTACCACCAATACCATAGATGGCACGTCCAAGTCTTGTCTTATTAAGCATATAGTTATATATAATGAGTACGACACTAACAATAACTGCAGTCCAAGGAATTCCCTGGTAGCTTGCAAGTGTCCATATAACTACCATAATGATTACGGAAAGTGCGATAAGTTTGAAGATAAAAATTGGCATTGAAGGTACTTCAAAATCGTACTTTACCTTGTTTTTTCTGGTTTTGATCTCTGTATATATCATAGCGAGAACCAGTAAACCGCCTATGATAAGAGTTAAGTAATGAAGATCACCCTTTGTTGTGATATCAGGGATGAATCCATTTGAAAGCTCATTGAATCCCTTATTTGGAATAATGATTGTTCCTGTTTTCTGAAGTGAGAGGTTCAGTAAACCTCTGAAAATGAACATACCGGCAAGTGTTGTTACGAATGCAGGTACACCTACATTAGTAACAAGGATACCTTGATAAAGACCTATTAAAAGTCCGAGTCCGAGTACGATAAGAATCGCAAGCCACTCGTTCATGTGATACTTTGTCATAAGGATGGCTGCAACCGATCCTGAGAAACCTGCAACATATCCTACAGAAAGGTCAATGTGACTAAGTATAAGGATAAGTGTCATACCGATAGACATAACAGCTACATATCCTGCCTGATTTATAAGGTTAGCGATATTTCTTGCCTGAAGGAAACCTCCGTTAGTTTTTATCGCAAAGAATACCATGATAACGACCAGGGCAATATACATCATGTAATCACGAATATTTGTTTTTACAAGAGAAGCAACTTCTTGTCCTAATCCGACTTTTTGTTTATTCTCGTTCATGTAATTAACCTCCTTATTTATGATTTGATAGCCATAGCCATAACTTTTTCTTCTGTAGCTTCTTCTACTGATAATTCACCCGTAATGGAACCTTCTGACATAACATAAAGTCTGTCACTCATTCCAAGTACCTCCGGAAGTTCAGAAGAAATCATTATGATACTCATACCCTGATCAACCAGTTTATTCATGAGAGAATATATCTCAAATTTAGCACCTACATCGATTCCTCGGGTTGGTTCATCAAGAATAAGCACATTTGGTTTAGCAAACATCCATTTTGCTAGCTGAACCTTCTGCTGATTACCACCGCTAAGGTTACCGACTTTCTGCTCAATTGACGGAGCCTTTATATTGATTGACTCCTTATAACTATTTGCTACATTTATTTCTTCATTCTCATTGATTGCAAGTCCTACAACCAATTCTTCAATATTTGCTATCGAAATGTTATATCTTATGTCCTGCATAAGGATAAGCCCGTTACCCTTACGGTCTTCTGTGACATAAGCAAGACCTTTTTTGATTGCTTCTTTAGGATGCTTAAATCTACAACTTTCACCATCCAGAAGAAGTTCTCCCGATGTAATCTTATACCCTGTCGGATTACCAAATAAACTTAAAGCAAGCTCTGTTCGTCCGGCACCCATGAGTCCCTGAATTCCTACTATTTCGCCTTTTCTGACGTTAATATTTATATCGTGAAGTATCTCTCTTCCCTTGACAGGGTCGTAAACTGTCCAACCTCTAAGCTCAAGAGATGTATCACCAAATGATTTCTTTTCTCTCTTTGGATAAATATTATCCATCTCACGGCCAACCATGTGTTTAATGATCTCAGCCTCTTCAATCTTTCTATCTCTTGCATCAAGAGAGCAGATTGTTGCACCATCTCTAAGTACGGTGATAGTGTCTGCAATAGCAGTAATCTCTCTAAGCTTGTGAGAGATCATGATACATGTAACACCCTGTTTCTTTAATTCTCTTATAAGATCCAAAAGATTCTGACTGTCATCTTCGTTGAGTGAAGCAGTAGGCTCATCAAGGATAAGAAGCTTAACGTTCTTACTCAAAGCTTTTGCAATCTCAACCAGCTGCTGCTTACCTACACCAAGCGTCTTAACAGGAAGTGATGGATCCGCATCAAGCTTTACCTTCTCAAGCATTTTACCGGCCTGAATTATCGTTTCATTCCAATCAATTGCTTTACCCTTCATTATTTCGTGACCGAAATAAATATTCTCATAAATACTGAGTTCAGGAATAAGTGCCAGCTCCTGATAAATGATAACTATACCTTTTTCTTCACTGTCAGAAATCTTCCTGAATTTTTGAACCTCTCCGTTATAAACTATATCTCCGGAATACGATCCGTGTGGATACACTCCGGACAATACCTTCATTAGTGTTGATTTTCCGGCTCCGTTCTCTCCTACAAGACAATGGATTTCACCACGTTTAACTTGAAAATTAACATTATTTAATGCCTTAACGCCTGGAAATTCTTTAACGATTCCTTGCATTTCCAGTATGTAATCGCTCATAGGCTTCCTCCCTTCATAGACACACCGGCTTTTCTTCTTATTTTTCGAAAGCCGGTGCACCTAAGGTCATTTATTTTTTACTCGATTCCCGAAAAATCAGCTGCCTCATAATAACCTGAATCAATGAGTGCCTGCTTAACTTTATCCTTTGTAACAACTACGATTGAAGTCTGCTTTGCAGGTACATCAATCTTTCCATTATTGTATGTTGTATCTGTTGTCGGATCCTTACCTTCAAGGATGCTAACTGCCATAGCAACTGAGTCAGCTGCAAGTGTTCTTGTATCCTTAAATACAGTCATTGACTGCTTTCCGTCGATGATATACTGAACTGATGCCTTCTCAGAATCCTGTCCTGTAATAACATAGCTCTTGATATCTTTATCTGTTGCAAATACGTCTGCGATTGAACGAGCAGTACCATCGTTTGGTGCAAGTACAACTACATCACCCTTCATGTCAGCCTTAACTGATGTAAGGTTAGCTTCTGCCTTGGACTTATCTACGTTGAAGTCCCAATCAGTTGTAATCTGACCGATGATCTTACCGACTTCAGCTCTTTCAAATGAAGCCTTATCCTTTAAAGCTTCTGCTTCTGAAGAGTTAGCGATTACGAATGTTCCGTCAGCAATCTTTGGCTGAAGTACACTCCATGCTCCTTCAAAGAAGATAAATGCGTTATTATCTGTTGCTGCACCTGCATAAAGGTAAAGGGGAATACCTTTTTTTCCGGCAGGTGCATTATCTATAAGATACTGACCCTGTGCAGCTCCTACTGCAAAGCTGTCAAAGGTTACATAATAATCAACTGCATCTGTACCTGTTATAAGACGGTCATATGCGATAACCTTAACTCCTGACTTCTTAGCCTGCTCAACTGCTGCTGATGCTGCTGCACCATCCTGCGCGCAGATGATAAGTACTTTGATACCTTTTGAAATAAGTGTTTCTACGTTTGTTTTCTCAGTAGCTGATGAACCCTGGCTGAATAATACCTGATTTGTGAATCCGGCATCGCCGAGGATTGTTTCGAACTGCTTCTGATCCTGTAACCATCTTGGCTCGTCCTTTGTTGGTAAAACGATACCAACCTGAACATCAGAACTTGCAGGTGTATTTCCGCCTGAAGGAGTTTCTGAATTGTTCTTCTCCTTCTTACCGCAGGCTGCAACACCTAAAACCATAGAAGCCGCAAGAAGCAGGCCCACAATTTTTTTACCCATCTTTCTCATTTTGTCTACCTCCGTAAATACATTTGTTTTTTCGGTTGTGCTTAATATATCATCTTTATTACATGAATAACTTGCCACTTTCTGTTAATTTTTGTTCTAAAATAAATACAATTTAGTACTGTTAGCACTATCTTGCCTCCAACAAGTACTAAACAAAAAAATGCTAATTCACACTTTCGTGAATCAGCATTTTTCTGAAAAACCGCTATTTTGCATACTTTTCTATATGTTTTTTATATTACTTATTCCTTTCCTTCCTTATATTCAGAAGGAGTAACACCTACATTTTTCTTAAAAGTCCTACTGAAATAGTTAGCATCAGCATATCCCACTTCAATACAGATTTCTTTCATACTCTTAGAAGTATTTCTTAGGAGTTCCTTTGATTTCTCGATTCTCACCGCTGTTACGTATTCAATAAATGTGCTTCCTGTCCTCTTTTTGAAAAGCTTACTGAAATAATAAGGACTGATCTTAAGCTCTTTCGAAACATCATCAAGGATAAGATCCTTTGAATAATTCTTCTCTATATAAGTCTGCGCATTCTTAATTATATCTACTGTATTTTCCTCTCTCTTGGTCAGGATATTGTTGCAAACCCCTGTGATCTTAGCAAGAAACCAGTCATAAAGCTGTGTCATGATCTGTATCTTCATGATATCATCAAGATATTCACTTCTCATATTAAATCTGTAGATCATGCTTCCACTGTCGAATCCTATCTTCTCAGCCCTGAGGACAAGTTCAAGAACCTTCAGCTTTATATCCATTACATTCTGGTCATGCTTTTCCATCATCCAGTCAAAAAATGCTTTGGAATAAAACGTTGCTCTATTTACATTTCCCTCTTCAATACTCTTGAAAAGTGCATTTTCCGTATCTACAGGATAATCCGTCTCATAATTGCGTAGTATCGACATATCATTTACATGAACAACCGAATCCGAACTGTTAAATGCAAGGGATCTTACCGCTTCATTATATGACTCAACAAGACTTTCAAGCCGATGGATAGTTCCTATACCTACTCTGAACCATGCATCAAACATTCTTCTCAGCTCTCTTGTCATCTTTCTCGCATTATTGATTATCTCTATACGAATCTCATATTCCTGCGCACTCTCCGGAACATTTTTCGGAACAAATACAAGGATCACGTTACCCATCATAGCTCCGACGCAGCACTTAAAGAAAGTTTTTACAGCATCTTTTATCCTCGAATATTCCTTCTGAAGACGAACCGTGGTTCCGATGGTATTTTCCATATGACCTTTACTGTCCATATCTCCAAACTGAAGAGCCATCATATATCCCGCATCTTCATCTATACTGAGAAGCGTTCTGAAATTACTGAGCTCCTCTTCCGAATGATTCTGATATATGAGGGAATAGATAAATCCATTTTCGATAATAGGTGTGACGATCTCAAGCTTTTCCTTATTGGAAAGTTCCTCACTTCTCTTGGTCTTGGTGAGATCCACCTTTTTCATTGCCTTATCAAGTATACTGATTATCTCATCTTTATCGATCGGTTTATTGATATAATCAAGAACCCCTATATCAATCGCATCTTTTGCATAATCGAACTTAACAAAAGCACTGACAACTATAAATATTATGCTGTCATTTGTTTTACGAATCTCTCTCATGGCTTCGATACCATTTATACCCGGCATCTGTATGTCCATAAATACTATGTCAGGTCTGAAATATTCCGCCTGTTCGATAACCTTCCTTCCTGTATTTGCACATTCTATCATGCATTTATCAGGAAAATTGTTCTCGATGATATATTTCAATGCATCTATAACAATGCTTTCATCATCTGCGATCAAAATTTTATACATTACCTTTTCTCCTTAACCTCCTTAGGAATAAAAAGTGCTATCTCGGTTCCCATATTCTTACCAACACTAGTTATCTCCACCACATTATCACGTTCAAAGAAAGTTTTTAGACGAGTGATAACATTATCAAGACCTATTCCGTCTCTCTTAGGAGCATTTTTATCTTCACTAATTGTATTATTCATTATCTTTTCTATTATATGTTCAGGGATACCAATACCGTTATCTCTTACCGAAATAACAATATTTCTGTCTTCTCCCGTGATTGAAATATCAATCTTCTTCTCCCAGTCTATCTCATGGAATCCATGTTTGATACAGTTCTCAACAATAGGCTGAAGTATCATACTCGGAACACTGACACCCAGATATTTTTCATCAACCACTTTGTTGAAATGTATCTCGCCTGCATATCTAACATTTAGGATGTAAATATAATCATCAACCGCCTGAAGTTCTTCCTGTATGGTTGAAATATTATCATTTTTAATCTTATATCTGAAGAAATCCGCAACCTTATGGATATATCTGTATGTTTTGTCAGCATCTTCCATCATTGCAAGCTGGGCACCCGCATTAAGTGTATTGAAAAGGAAATGTGGATTGATCTGAGCCTGAAGATACTTGAGCTGAGCATCTTTAACCGCAGCCTCCATCCTTATGGCATTTTCCCTCATCTCACTTTCCGCTTCCACACTCTTACGGAACATGGCTATATAATCTCTAAGACTTATTACCATCTGATTAAATGCGTCATTTACGATACCGATTTCATTATATTCATGCGGTTCAACCAGCTGGACATCAAGATTACCTTTACCAACTTCGCTTGCTCTATCCACAAGAGTCTTAAGAGGTTTACTCAGTCTTCTCACGATAAGGAGCAGAATACATATATCCACGCCACCCGTAAGCAGCAAAATAACTCCATAAAGAACCTCTGAAAGCTTTGTCATTTCATTCATCTTACTGTTGTTGGATGAATTATTAAAGAAAAGCTTATTGTTAAGATTCAGCATATATGTTGTCAGATATTCATATTCCCTCTCAGCCTGAGCCTGATACGCTTTATATTCTTTTATATCTCCGCTTTTTTTCGAGATAACAGCCTTACTGACAGACTGTATATAATTACTGGATATATTATAAACACCATTCTCTCTGGCCTCGATCTCGGTCATCGGTCCTTCGTGCTTAAATCTAGTAAGAAATGCTTTGTACTTCTCTTCATTTATATAGAAAAGATTAAGTACTCTTTCATCCTTATTATCAAGATACTCCCTCATTTCCGAGTGAATGGTATCAAGCCACTCTCTCATTTCCGTAAGGTTCCTGTTACCGTCATAAGCACTGTCAACGCTGTATATAACATATCTCATATTCCTGAATACCAGAATATTTACAATGATCAACGACAAAAATGTCATAAGAAAAATGTAGATTATCTGGGTACGAAACTTTTTGGTCTTCCTACTTCTCATCCAGATACCTCTCAACATTATCCTTCGTCACAACCATATCTTCTGCAATTATATGCTCACTTGTATATCCTCTCTCCTTGTAATTAAGAAGAGCATCGATGCAGATAGAACCCATCTGTTTCGAATCAACATCGATAAGTGCTGTTATATCTCCGTCTTTGATTGCCCTAAGAAGAGCAACCGATATTCCGTTTCCGAGCATTTGGCTTCGTCCCGAAAGATCATAATCCTTGATAGTCTGATAAGTAATCTTAGTATCATGTTCATTCAGACATATAAGGAAATCCGGAGCATCTTCCTTAACCGAAAGTAAATCTTTAACCTTTTCCGATAATCTGAAATTCGGCATGTCACTAATATTCTCTATGGTTATACTTACATTCAGATGGTTTCCTTCATTTGCCAGAGTTTCTCTTATTCCGTTCAGTATGGTTCTGTCACCGCTACCAAAACTGTCGTCCATAAGAATAGTTACTCTTAATCGTCTTCTATGGGTAGTATTAATTATGATACGTGCATATTCTCTTCCGAGATTATAATTTCCGATTTCGACAAATGACTTTCTTCCGCTTCCCGGACAATCCGAAAGAAGGGTAATAGTAGGTATACCCTTTCCATTAGCATTTTCAATCATCTTGCGGAGTTCCACATCATTATTTCCTTCAAGTATGATTCCGTCTGCCTTCATGGATGCAGCCATTTCAACATAATCAGCTACCGAATAATCTCCGTTTGATCCTGCATTCAGCTTTTCAACATAAGCATCATGCTGCCTACCGTAATTAAATGCTTCTTCATAAATATGTTCAGTTATATATGAATCTTCGGATTTGCTTATAAATGCGAAATGATAATCATATCGCGCTTCGTTTTTTTTAACACTTCTCAATTTGGAATGAATATATAAAGAAATTACAACAATGGACGCCAGAAGGAATACCAGCGTTATGACTATTCCGACAGAATACATATCGTGTTTTTTTCTTTTATTTGACTTTTTTTCAACACTTTTTTCCGTATTCATCGTGGTTCCCTTTATCTTTCTGCGAGTTTCTTCCGGCTAAGACAACATTTTACTACTTCACTTCTTTTATATCAATCCGAAAATAACTATATAGTCTTCCAAAAACACTTCTTAAAGTTAATGAATAGAGTCCCTCTTTACAGGAAAATCAAAATAAATATCGCTGTATGGTTCATCTGCCAAAGTAAAATGCCACCATTCACCGTTAATTCCTTCAAACCCATGAGCTGTCATGGCGTCTCTTAATATCTTTCTGTTCTCAGCCTGTTCCTCTGTAATATCTTCACAAAATGACTGTGAGACTTCTCCGAAATAATCAAATGTTCCGCCCATGTCAACATCTTTACTTTTCTTCATATCAAATAATGTAACATCCACCGTGCTGCCTCTGCTGTGCCCTGAATGTCTTGCAATATAGCCTCTTTCAAAAAGCTCGTCCTTATCAATATCCGGATAAAAATATTCTTTCATCTTTTCATCTTTTGGATCTTCTGCCCACTTTACAAAATTTTCCACCGCAGACTCCGGACGATAGGCATCATAAATCTTGAGCCTGTATCCCTTTTTCTCAAGATCTTTACTTACTTCTTTAAGTGCCGCTGCAGCTTCTTTGGTTATAAGCGCTGTGGCTTCTTCATATCCGTCTATCCTGTCACCAACAAAATTATAAGTTGAATAATATCTTATCTCCAGGATAACTCCCGGAACTTCATCACTTAAAACCACAAAATCCGAAGAATCATTTGAATATTTAATTCCCTCTTCATCTGTTGTTACAGTCAGCTCTTCACCATTTCCAACGTCCTCGGACTGTGAATATTCAGTAGAATTTTCGACTATGCCATTTGCATTCTCTGAGTTTTTCCCGTTCACACCGGTACCATTTACATCCTCGGTAGAATCTCCTGTCACATCCGCTGCATCTCCGGAAATTTTTTCAGTCGACACTTCTGTCACCTCACCGGCATTATTTTTCTTAGACTTTTTCCGGAACTTATCTCCTGAAATAAGAATAACAAATAATACAGTTACACAAACAAGTAATATAAAACTAATGATGACTGATATTAAAAAATACTTTTCCAGGCCTTTACTGTTCTTCCCTTTGTTTCCCCTGTTTTCCATAATTAAACTCTTTCCGGCATAGCATTTTTCAAACCGAAAAATATTATGCATAATACTTTTTAAAACCTATTATATATAAATTCGGACATTAGTGTCAAAAGTCAAAATGGTTTTATGGACGGCCGCCCATTCCGTCGGGTTCTCTCATTCCACCGTGACCGCCTCCCATAAACTGATTCGATATTTCATTTGTTTCCTGACCATTTTCGATTATGGTTCCGCCGCTGTAAACCGCCTCACCATCATAATCGAATGTTGACTGGCCATTTATGGATATTACTCCTCCATTAATATATATATTTCTGTTTGAATCAACCCCATCTGTATCTCCCTGTCCCATTTCTATAGTTACATTTCCTCCGTTTAGTATAAATGTCGGTGTATATTTATCTGATTTTGCAGCCGCATTGATTCCGTCATCACTTGCTTCTATTTTTATGTTTCCATCATCGATCTCTATATATGTTCCCTCCATGCATTCTCTTCCTACAAGATCAAATGTGCCGCCTTCAATCTTTATAATAGTTGTAGCATGAATAGCATCATCATTTGCCACTATATTAAATTCACCATTGCAAATGTTTATACTGCCAAGACTGTCATCATCACTATCCTCTGCATGGAGACCATCATTGCAATTTGCTATATTGATCTTGCCATCGTAAACATCTATAGAATCATGCGCACGAAGAGCATTCCCGTCACAATCTATATTTATAGTACCTCCTGTTATCTTCAGAGTATCTTTACTTGATACAGCATTATCTGTTGACTTTATATTTACTGTTCCAAGTCCGTTTATAACAATATCTTCTTTTGAGAAAATAACCGCATCAAGATCATTTTCACCATCATTTGTAAATGTGCCTGATACTTCAAGATTATTCTCGGAATTTGTTGTGGTCACAAATACTTTATCTGCTTTTTTTACATATATACATGGCACTGTCTCATTACTGATATTTACACCATCTAAAACAAGCTGAACTTTACTCTCCTTATCAGCATCTATAACCAAAGAAGAATTCTTGGCCGTACCCTTGATAACATACACTCCTTCCTTATCTATCGTCACATCTTTACCGTCACTAAGCTCTATTGTTTCTGCATTTGAAAGATCCGCCTCCATAGTAAGATCTCTATCTGTAAATAATTCCTCCGCCCCGGATGTTGTTGAGTTCTCTCTATTCTGCTTTTCTGATTTTTCAATTTCTGTTCCTTGTTCTTCTGTTTCTGAATTTTGTTTTTCTGATTCCTGTTTTTTATTTACTCTTTTTTCATTTTCTGTATCGGCACTTTTTTCAGATAAATTTATCTCTGTATCGTTTCCTAAGGTTGCTGATTTATTCACTGCACTACTGCTATTTTCTTTTGAACCACATGCCGCAAGGCTTCCCATTATCATTAATGATACAAGTACCATACTTACTTTCTTTCTCATAATCTTATCCTCCTCATTTATAAATTATCCTGATTATCTGATATCTTTCCGATACATACATCAAGATTTCCATTCATATTTTTCAGTTCATCTATCATATTCTTGATCGAAGCATTCTTTCTGAGCGATATATTGATACATATTTTATATACTCCTGTTGAAATATCCTGTTTTTCCTCACTGCGATTCTTTTCTCCTCCGGTTTTGATCTCATCATATGAAAACCTAACAGCATACTTTTTAAAAATATCATCAAAAATCTTTTCGTAATCAACATTATAAGGAACTGTTACTTTAAGCTTTCTATAGCTTTCCCTTTTTCCGCCAAATCCGGAAATATTAAGCACGACATTCAATAGAGAAATTATCAGCGTGAAAAAGAATGCTACACCTATATGTCCCATCCCTGACGCAAGTCCCACTGCCATAGCAAGAAAAATACTTGTGATCTCCTGGCCTTTTCCCGGAGCAGATCTGAATTTAACAAGACTGAAAGCTCCTGCTACAGCTATTCCTGTTCCTATATTTCCGTTTACAAGTATAATGACCACTTCTACTATCGCCGGAAGCAGCACAAGCGTTATCGCAAAACTTTTCGAGCACTTATTCTTTATCACATAGGCTCCGGAAATAATCATACCGCACACCAGCGCTGTAAATGTTGTATATATAAAGTCACTTCCGCTGAATGCACCATTTTCAATTATTGATGAAAAAAAATCATTCAACATATGAACACATCCTTCCTTTTAAACTTTTAAACATACGCATATTTAATCTATATGTTGATAATACCCCCCTAACCTTAAATGAATATTAAAAAAGAAGGACAATTTATGTCCTTCTTAAAAATTTAAAAGAGTCTGTGTAAAAGTCTGTAAAAATAGGAGCTTCAGTCCTATGACTGAAGCTCCTTTGTGCGATTATCTTCCGGTTTAATGCTATATCACGTACTTCCTCATGGTCTGTGACAGTAGCTCATCGTCTCCCATGGCAAGTATTTCTTCCTTATCAGCCCACTTATAGTCACAGGTCTCCCCTTCCTGGAGAATAACGCTTTCCTTGTCACAACTCGTGATGCATACAAATGCATAATATGCGCTATGTGTTTCATCTTCGACAAAACGTTCCTTTTCTTCGAGGGTATCAGCGATTATTCCCGTTTCTTCTCTCAGTTCGCGTAATGCACCCTCAATTGCGGATTCCCCTTGCAATACCGAGCCACCCGCAGTTGCTTCCCAGTACAAAGGATAAGCCTTACCGGGGGAACGTCTCATCAGCAGGTATTGGCCATCGACATGACGCACAAGTATAAAGACCACCATGTGATAAATCCCCTTGGGTATGCTGCTCTCCTCTCCACGGATAAGTGTAATGCCTTCTATCTTCTTAAAATTTCTGTCATATGCATCCCAAAGTTCCATTATTTTCTTCCTCTCAAAGTCAAAGTATAATTTCTGATTAAGCAGAACGATTCCTATATGTACTTACAGAAATCTAATATTTCCTGTTTTCTTGATTCTACATCCGTTTTATATTCGATAGATGTCAGCCCAAGATGACCCACACTCTCTATCTCCAAATGGCCATAAAAATGTTCTATGCTTCCGATGATCCGCTCACATTCCGGCATATTAGGTCCGGTTCTCAAAGCAATTGTAAAGCCTTTCTTGCCAGGCTTAATAGTTGCATGCGGCTCGTGCGTATTGCACCAAGGTGTACATCTGTCGATGAATGCCTTGAACTGTCCGGGAATATCTGCCCAGTATGACGGAGAAACAGAGACAATAATATCTGCCTCATCATATTCTCTCATTATATTCTCGATAACACCCGCATCACTCATGACACACTTCGCCATATTGTGGCACGAACGGCAGCCTCTGCAGAATGCAAAGACATAATCGTCAATGCAAATGCTTTTGACACTGTATTTATTTGATAACTGTTCCGAAACCAGCTTAACTATTTCTGCAGTTGCCCCTGTGCGAACAGGGCTGCAATTAATTATCAAAGCTCTCATTCCACAAAACTCCTTCGTACATAATTCTGAAATTTACGCGTCTGCCTGTGATATATACTTCTCGACGACGGAACGTATTGGTGGTGATATTTCGGAAAGAACTATTTTGGCGCACTCTTCGACATATTCATCAATCTCACCGAAGTTCACTTCGCCTAAATGAACTTCGGTAAAATGAACTTCGGTAAAATAATTATATACATAAATACACCACACTAGCAAGCAAAAGAGCAGCTACCTCTTTCGAGATAACTGCTCTATGTAAAGTTCATTATTCAATTAGGTCGACAAACTGCAATTTATTGTATAAAATACCTTTTCACCCATTTGTGATGAAGAAATACCATAATCAGAATAGGAATAATCGTGCCTATACATAACGGAATCACGGAGTATATGCTGTCTCCTCCAATAAACGCAGAACAAATCCACGAGCCAATAATACAAATGCCATAAATGATCCACATTACGCCATGTTTCTTATTCCATGAATTTACATCTGATAATTGATCTACTTTCGGTGGTTTTTCTCCTGTATAAAAACCAACAGGTTCCTTACTCTTTAGCTGACTAACTCCAATTCCAAGCATTATCATTGCAACTATACAGAAAATCACACCAGAAATAATTGTTCCAGCCATCTTTTTTCCTCCATTAAACTGAATTATATTCGTTTAAAATGCACCATCCAATCAGTTATCAGATGGTGCATCTGCATATTCATTATAATTTTTTTACAAATCTCAGCTGGTTCTTCTCGGATGCATAACCGAGATGTCTGTAGAACTCATGAGCACCGCTTCTGGATGCTCCCGAATTCAGTCTCATAAGAGCTATGTCATTCTCGTTAGCCCATTCTTCAGCCTTTTCTACAAGAGCCTTACCTATCCCGTGTTTTCTGACCTTTGAACTTACAGCCAGTCCGAGAATATTGGCCATCGTCTCAAAGTAAAGTGTATTATATCTTTCAACATGGATAAAACCGACTATACGATCTTCAAATATTGCTACAAATACCGCCTCTCTCTCAGTATCGAGCTGACTGATTCTCAGCTTGACCAGGGACTTATCACATTGATATCCCAGATCTTCGCAGCATATCATACATACTTCGGCGGCATCGGTCTCCGTTACCGGTCTGACCGTTACCAGACCTTTTTTACCTTCCATAATTCAAATATCTCCGTTATCATATTCTCACTTCAAATGTTGTAACATTTTTTTTCGATGAAGCTTTTATGGTACCGCCATGATTAAGAACTATTCTTTTAGCGATCGCAAGTCCCAGTCCATAACGATTTTCATTTCTGTTTCTGGATTTATCCGCCCTGTAGAATCTTTCAAATATCTTCTCTTCATCTCCCTCTTCTATAGGATCACCATGATTTACAACTTGTATCACTATACTGTTTTTCTCTGCAAATGCTTCAACCCTGACCTCACTATCCTTATAACTATGCTTAATCGCATTATCAATAAGTATAGAAACCAGTCTTTCAATATCTTCCTTATTGCAGCGAAGCTTAAGTCCTGATTCTATTTCTGTATTTACAGAAACTCCCTGTTCAAAAGCAACCCCTTCAAAAACAAGCGCCATTTTTTCAACAATTTTTGAAATATTCTCTTCCTTATACTCTTCCTTTGAACTTTCGTTTTCCAGTTTAGAAAGATCAAGAAGCGCTGTTAAAAGCTTATTCATCCTCTCGGATTCATATCTGATATTATCAATATATTTTTGATTTTTTTCTCCTGACAGTTCATCTGAAGAAGCCATTATAACAGCTATAGGCGTTTTAAGTTCATGAGAAGCATCCGCGATAAATTCCTTCTGTTTCCTAAATGCCTCCTTTGCCGGTTTTATGATCCATCCTGTTATTACTTTTGAAAAAATAATAATGGCCGCTTCAAATAATATAAATAGAATAAGAGTTTCTATAAGTATATCCCTAAGTTTCTTTTTAATAGACGTATTATTTACTATTATCAAAGACCGATTCATTTTATAGTTAAACGAATAGTTTGCCGTATAAAGATTGCCTATTTTTATTTTATCCGATACATATTTATTAATTACATTCGAAGCAATTCCTTGTACATCAAAATTATCGGATTCATTCCCATGGCTTATAATACGAGAAATCTTGTTATCAACTATATCAACAGTATATACTTCATAGTCCATGAACATGATATTCTCTGCGTCGGGAGCCTCATCCGGATTTATAAAACCATCTTCTTTCGGTCTATCCTTTCCCACCGGATCCCCTTCCGAAAAACTTCTCGGACCAAACCTTCCCGGTTGCCCCATTTTATTGAGATTCCGACTGACATTTTCATATTCGCGGCGATAATTTTCTACATTAACAATGACCATACTGACGATCAAAAAAAGTGTAAGTATACCGCATATTGTGAAAAATATTTTTCTACTCAGTTCTTTCATCCGACATCTCCATCTTATAACCCATATTCCTTACAGATTTAATAGTTACTGATGATTCAAGCACTTTTAACTTCTTACGTATAAATGAGATATATGCCTCCAGATTATTCGAAAGCGTCTCACTTTCCATTCCCCATACTCTGTCATATATCATTTCGCGCGAAAGTACACGCCCCGGATTATTGATAAAATATTCAAAAAGCTGGAATTCCTTATTATTTATCTTTATGCTTTCTCCGGTTTTTATATTCTTCAATGCAGGTATATCACGGTCCAGCAAAATATCTCCATACTCAGGTTTTTTTACTTTAGTGCTCTCCATCCTTAATTGAACATTCACTCTTGCTATAAGTTCATCTATATGAAATGGTTTCGGCAGATAATCGTTTGCCCCCTCACTAAACCCTCTTAGTCTGTCTTCCAATTCTCCTTTTGCGGTAAGCATTATCACTTTGGAAGTAATGCCTTCTTCCCTTATCTCTCTAAGTATTTCCAGACCATTCTTTTTAGGAAGCATTATATCCAAAAGAATAAGATCATATATTCCGGAAAGAGCATTATATGATCCGTCTTCACCGTCTTTAGAAATATCAACTGTATATCGTTCCTTTTTCAATCTGTCGGCTATAAGTCCGGCCAAAGTTTCTTCATCTTCAACTATCAATATACGCATATTGTCCCTCTAAGATAAAATTACTCACCATCAAATTCACTTAATTCGATTATATCATCTTTACTTTCTTTGAATCCTCTTTTGATGTAATACTTTCCGCCATCAACCCAAATGCTTCCGCATGAACACTTCACTCTCTGGGTTCTTACTTTTGATTCGATTATATCATTACATTTACGGCACTGAGCCTTATTGGCAATTATTCTTCTCAAAATATTTCACCCTTTCTTTCATAGTTTTATAAATATATTCTATCATAATTGCAGCATTTCCTCAGTATTTTTCTTATCTTTAGCATAGACAAAGAACTCAGTATGACAAAAAAAGTTTACAGGTGTCTTGTCAGCTGTAAACTTTTCTGATATGATAGCTTCACTTGATGAATATCAAAAGAGAAATACAGTCAGAGGTGTTGGCCTATGAAAACAGATATTATTATAGCCGGAAGCGGATGCTCAGCTTTATATGCTGCATTTAATCTTCCAAAAGACAAACAGATACTTATGATAACCAAGAGAAATCTCGAGACGAACGATTCATTTCTTGCCCAGGGCGGAATGTGTGTATTAAAAGACGAATCGGATTTCGATAGTTATTTTGAGGATACAATGAAAGCAGGTCATTATGAAAATGATCCTGTATCAGTTGAGATCATGATAAGGTCTTCTCAGACCGTTTTAAAAGATCTTATTTCCGTTGGTGCACGATTTGCCAAGAATCCCGATGGTACTCTTGACTATACAAGAGAGGGTGGACACAGTGCTGAAAGAATCGTTTACCATAAAGATGTAACCGGAAAAGAGATAACCAGTCATCTTCTTGCAGCGGTTAAGAAGATGAAGAATGTTACCCTTGTTGAATATACAAAACTCATTGATATCATCGAGAAAGACAATGTATGCTACGGCGCTGTTATACGTAAATCAGACGAAACAGTCATAACAAGAGGCGGCAAAGAATTAACCTGGGAAGAAGCAGGTTTCGATAATAATACACTTGAGAAAGTTGAAGCTGATGTAACCATCCTTGCTACCGGAGGTATCGGAGGATTATATCGTCACTCAACCAATTACCGTCATCTTACAGGTGACTCTCTCGCTATCGCCATTATGCATAATGTCAAGCTTCAGGATATTAATTATGTTCAGATACATCCGACTACATTCTATACGGATCGTGAAGAGGAAAGAAGTTTCCTTATCTCTGAATCAGTACGAGGCGAAGGCGCAAAACTCTATGATAAGGATATGAACAGATTCGTTGACGAGCTCATTCCGAGAGACCTTCTGACAGCTGCCATAAATGAGCAGATGGCAAAGGACGGAACACAGCATGTCTGGGAGGATATGAGACCTATCGATTCCGAAGAGCAAAAACTTCATTTCCCTAATATCGTTAAGCACTGTCGCAAGATGGGATTCGATCCTTCAAATGAATGCATTCCGGTTGTTCCGGCACAGCATTATTTTATGGGCGGAATCAAAGTCGATCACGAATCAAAGACCAGCATGGACAGATTATATGCCGTAGGTGAAACAGCCTGCAACGGTGTACATGGTCGTAACCGACTTGCAAGTAATTCTCTCCTTGAGAGTATGGTATTCGCTCAGAGAGCGGCGCTTGATATCACCAAATCATATATCGAAGGTGATTACGGAAGCATCAATCTTAATACCGGAATAAATGATGAGGAATCATTTAGAGAAAAAATCTTTTCATCTGTTGATCTCAATATATATGAAGACGATGATGCCATTACAGAGAAGTACCGTCGTCTTGTAAGAGAAGAGATTCAGAAAGCCGATAAAGCAGTAAGCGGTTTTAAGAATGACGAAGAATATGAAAAGATAAAAATAGAAAAAGAAAATGCAAAAGCAAAGAAGGAAGGAAAATAGAAATGTTTGATCCAGTTACATTAAAATTAAATGTTGATCCGCTTATCGAAAGCGCTTTAAGAGAAGACATCTCCAGTGAAGATGTTTCCACAAATTCAGTTATGCCTCTCCCAAAGGAAGGAAAAGTTGACCTTATAGCTAAAGAAGATGGTATCATCTGCGGACTTCAGGTTTTTGAAAGAGTTTTCAAATTACTTGATGAAACTGCAAGAGTTGTCTTCTATGTTAAAGACGGCGATGCTGTTACAAAGGGACTTCTTATGGGTGAAGTTTATGGCGATATCAGAGCACTCCTTTGCGGAGAAAGAACAGCTCTTAACTACCTTCAGAGAATGTCAGGTATAGCAACATATACTCATTCGGTTGCTGCCCTTCTTGAAGGATCAAAGACAAAACTTCTCGATACACGTAAGACTACTCCAAACAACCGTATATTTGAAAAGTACTCTGTTAGAGTAGGCGGCGGAAATAATCATAGATACAATCTTTCTGACGGAGTTCTTCTTAAAGATAATCATATCGGTGCAGCCGGCGGAGTTAAAGAAGCTATCACAATGGCTAAGGAATATGCTCCATTTGTAAGAAAGATTGAAGTTGAAGTCGAAAACCTTGATATGGTACGCGAAGCCGTTGAAGCAAAAGCTGATATCATCATGCTTGATAACATGTCTCATGAAGATATGCAGGAAGCTATGAATATCATCGACGGAAAAGCTGAAGTTGAAGTATCAGGAAATGTAACAAGAGAAAATATAGCAAGACTTGTTGATCTTGGAGTTGATTTTATCAGCAGCGGTGCTCTCACACATTCAGCACCTATCCTTGATATCTCACTCAAGAATCTTCATCCGGTAGATGAAGACTGAGCATTTTCCACCAGCTCATTATAAGTTTCTAATGATGATACATGAATTGCAACCACAAACTGACTGAGAGGTAAGACAATGACCGGAGAGGAAAGAAGAGAAAAATTAATAAAAAGTCTTAACAATCATACGGCCGTTTCCGGCACCGACCTGGCTAAAATACTTGGTGTCAGCCGCCAGATCATCGTTCAGGATATAGCTCTCCTCAGGAAGAGCGGTTCTAACATCATTTCAACTACTAAGGGGTACCTTCTTGAAGAGGATGACCGCCCAAGAAGAGTTTATAAACTCTTCCATCAGCCTGAAAAATGTGAGGAGGAACTCAACCTCATTGTTGACTACGGTGGACATATCGAAGATATTTTTATCTACCATAAAGTCTACAATGTTGTAAGAGCCGAAATGAATGTTCGATCCAGAAAAGACGTAGCAGAATTTATGGAGCAGATAAGAACCGGCAAATCCCATCTCTTATCTACTGCTACCAGCGGATATCACTATCATACAGTTTCCGCTGACACTGAAGAAGAACTTGATGCTATCTATGACCAGCTTGAAAAACATGGTTTTCTGGCAAAGCTTCAGGATTACGAACCGGTTGATTTTTGGAAAAAGGAAGATAAATAATTTAGTTTTAGATTGAGGATTATATATGACTATTCGTGAAATGCAGGATGAGATCATCCGATTAAAGAAAGAAAAAGATATATGTATATTGGTACATGCATATGTCGGACATGATATCTGGGAAGTTGCCGACTTCGTTGGCGACAGCTACGGACTCAGTAAGCAGGCTGCAGCTGCACCTCAAAAAAATGTACTTATGTGTGGCGTAAGATTTATGGCAGAGACATGTAAGATACTTTCTCCTGAGAAGAGAGTTTATCTGTCACATTCAGATGCAGGATGCCCAATGGCTGAGCAGATCGGCAAGAAGGTCATCGAGGAATTTAAGAAGAAAAATCCTGATACAACTGTTGTTGCATATATCAATACAACTGCTGACCTTAAAACAGTTTGTGATGTATGCGTAACATCTTCTTCAGCCCTTCAGATAGTAAATAATATCGAGAATAAAGATATCTTATTCATCCCTGATATGAATTTAGGCGGATGGATCAGAGAAAAGTGTCCTGATAAGAATATTAAACTTATGCAGGGTGGATGCCCAACACATGCACTGATCAGTAAGACAAATGTAGAACGACTTAAAGCAATTCATCCTGATGCTCTCCTTCTTGTTCATCCTGAATGCAGAAAGGAAGTTGTAGATCTTGCTGATTATGTCGGAAGTACGACAGGTATTATGGATTTTGCAAAGAAGAGCGATGCAAAAGAATTCATAATCGGTACTGAAAACAGTATCGTTCAGCATCTTCAGATGGAATGTCTTGATAAGAGATTCTATGAACTTTCTAAAGAATGTGTCTGCAGAAATATGAAACTTACAACTCTTGCCGATGTTTATAACATGGTTAAATACGGCGAGTGTGAAGAGATCATAATGGATGAAGAGACAAGACTTGCAGCCAAAAAACCTCTTGATAAAATGCTTGAGCTTGGTGGCTGATAAAGAGATCGATACACAGAATATACGTGATGCATTAGATGTTAAAGAGGCAGATAGTATGAAACATGTGCATGATTATGAAATAAGATATAATGCGCTCAGCGCAGAAGAGTTCCGTCTTTTGTGGGAATCGGCAAAAGGACAGCCGTTAACCATAGAGCAGGCAAGACTTGCAATTTGGAATACTCTTTTTAGTGTTTCCATGTATGATGGAGACACTATTATTGCTATGGCAAGGGTAATAGAGGATAATGGTTTATGTTACTACATAAAGGATGTGATGGTCAGACTGGAGTATCGGGCAAAAGGGTTAGACAAGCGTCTTATCGATGAACTAAATTCGAAAAGTTCAGAAATGAGTATTTTAATAGATGATCAGTATAGACACAGTCCACATTATGATAAATTTTTTGAATCATTTTGTAAAAGATTAGAGAAGCGTTTTAATGATATCCCTGTTTTTGATGCGGCAATGCAATTTTATAAGACGTATCATTATATAGAGTATTCAAGGGATCACAATAGCGTGGTATGTGGTCGTAATTTATATGATGAAGCATATCGTTACCTTAACGGAATACGTCTTGAAGAGGTGGTTCGTAAACTTGTAAAAGATAGCGGCATAAAATATCTGCCTGCTGCTTCTGTTTACTTAAAGAAAGGTTTTTTTAGATTCATACTCATCAATGAGAACGGTGAGTTTTATCTTGATGACGGAACATACCTCGGCACAGAGTATAAAAAGATAGTTGAGAGTATTCTCAGTGGTGAAAAAGAGGTCGTTCCGATACGAAACGACAGGATATTTACCAGTCTTGAAAGACACGGTTGGAATCCTGATAAGATCATTGATACTGCGCCTATTGAAGATAAATACAGGGAACTTGGTTTTTCGTTTTTCCCTGCAGCAAAGAAATTCTTTGAGGTGATCCCTACCGGTAAATATAAGATATGGATTCCTAGATCAGATGATGATTGCTATGTAGGATTTTATCCTAATAAAAGAATGAAAGATCCGAAAGAATTCCGGGATGAAATAGGTGAGGATCTGCTGACTATTGCTTCAAAAAGAGAGGCAGACTTCTTCATAAGCGAGAGCGGAAAATTTTACGTACAGTATGCTGTCCACACACAAAGAATCTATGTGACGGATGACCTGTATTTATTTATATACTACCTGCTTATAAATTGGAACGGCTTTTGATGCATTTGACCATTTATAATGTGACTATATGCATTATTTCCAAAGCCGGGAAATGAGTGAAAGGAAAGGTCACAGACTCGAATTGTTTGAAGCAAGTAAAAGTCTTCCCTTCATTTCAGCATCAATTTTGGTAAGTTCCTGTTCTGCTTGATAACGCTTAAGTTTTCCTTCCTGCTGTATTCTTGATATATCATCAAGACTTTCTATAAGGATCTTATTTGCTTCGCCTAAGGCCTTAGGATCTATATTATTATCATCTCTTGCTCTTTGTGTTTCTATTGTAAGCATTTTCAAATTTTGAGCATTTTTGATAAGAAGCTGATTCGACATATCTGTCAGTTTTTTATCTGCAGCGATCGCAGCCCTTGTATGTTCTGTTCCGAATGCAATAACTATCTGATTCTTCCAAAGCGGAATAACAGTATAAAGCGTTGACTGAAGCTTATCTGCCATTGCTACTGCATTTGCCTGAAGCATTCTTATCTGCGGAGCCTGCTGAAGAGATATTGTCTTTGTTGTTTCAAGTTCAATTATCTTTCGCTCCAATCTATCTATGATATCAGGAATAATATCCGCACATTCACTTGGATATTCACCTGCTTTGATCGAAGCAAGTTTATTTTTAGCAGCTTCGATCTTAAGATCTACCTGCTTAAAGTATTCCTGATTCATTCTATATATCTGATCAAGCATAGCTGTATCTTTCATAAGACGTATCTGATGGTCTTCCAGCGAACGTTCAATCTTTTCCACATTCTGAGAGATAATATCATATCTGTTCTGAAGAGTAAGAGTCTTTGATTTTTTCTTCCAAGGAAGAAAACTTTTTTCCTTATCTTCTTCATTGTCATCTGTTTTTTCCAGATATTCCACAGTCTTATCGATCACTTCACCGATCTCATCAACATTTGTCTCTCCAATGCTTTTGATCATCATCTCAGATAAATCGGCCATCTTCTTCTGAATATCCGCTCCGTAAATAGTGATACTGTTTGCCTTACTGATATCCAGAAGTTCCTTATTTGACTGAAGCATAGCCTTATCTTCGTCATTCATATATAATTCTGAATTAACAGATAATCCTCTAAATAAATCTAAATCAGCCATTTGTTATACCCCCATCCGAGTATGCCGGTACCCTTATCTTACCATCAAGATTTAATTTCTTTAAAAAGGTATCCGCATCTGTATAAATATTTTCACCTGTTATATTCATCTCACTTGGAGATCCGATATAGATATCGCTGTCCTTGATCTCCATTATCCTTCGAGTGTGCTCTTCATTTAACACAACTCCGTATCCCATTCCCCAACCGCATTCAAACGGCATGGATTCCTTTATCCTGCAAAGTATCCTTCTAACGAAGGCTTTTCCGCACATAGGATAATAACAAAGCCTTGGATACAGCATCTGCCCCGGCTTTTTTAATTCAATCTCACATCTGAACAGCTCTCTCTCGAAACTGCATAACTCAAAAAGTCTGAAGTCAACCATATAGTTATTCATTTCAAGAAGCTTTATAAGGTTCAACGCTATGATTCCTCTGTTCAGAATCTGATCCTCGTTTGTAGTGGCTTCATATGTAACCTTCATCCATATCCTTTTCAGCTTCTTCTCTTCAGTTCTTTCGAGCCTGTACATATTCTTGGGAGCTTCAGCAATATAAGCAGGCACATTAGGTCTCTGTCCCACAAATGATGTAATCGTCTTACGGACTTTGACATTTTTCTTATTCACCGCTTCAAGCTGCTTTGACAGACTCAGAAACTGGTCATATCTATCGCTGTATCCGCCTATACAATAATTTATTGCATCCTCCAGCGGCGCACCTGCAAAGCTTTCGCTTGCCGTCCTGCTTTTTTGCTCATAAAAAATATTCGTATTGATATCGGGATCAGCCATAAGAAAAGTCTGTACTTCTCCTATAGAATTAAAACTCATTTTAAATTGTCTTAAATTCTTACTTCCCGATATTTCAAGAAATCTGCATTCTTCAGGGCTCACCCCTGTTCCATTCATATATTAACCCCTTCTTGAATCGATCATCTTTGAAAATTCGTCAAAAATTGCCTTGGCATTTAAGTTCTGTTCAATTCTGTTTCTTATATACTCCTTGATAAATGCCAGATATGTAATATCCTTTGTCTGAATAAATTCATACTCAAGGATCCTTGACATATCAAAACTGTTATTATCTTTATATCTCTTAATGCGTGTAGCATCTCTTGTTGTTATGATACCAGGCGCATCTCCGTAATTTTTCTTTCCCCATTCATCGGTTGCCGACCTGAAAAGTACAATGAATGAATACCAATCCGGATAATTGCTGAGGATCTTCTTCTCAACCTCATTATCATAACCTATATATATCGGAGTAAGTCTCTGCTGAACCGACTCTTCAATCTTTTCTCTGGAATTATAGTTACTGTCAGCACCATTTCCGTCAGTATTTCCTGCACCGATCATTCTGAAATTCGGATGACGCATTACACATTCGCCATTAGGGAAATTATAACTTGCATTTTTAAGATTAGACAAAAATGAATTAAGCTTAACTGTCGCTCTGCTGTTACCATTATCAAGCTCATCACAGAAAGCAATTTTTCCATACTTGTAGCATCTATAGAAATTCGGTCTGCTGTATCCTCCGTTAGCTGTTCTGAATCCTAGAATATCATATTCTTCATTGATATATCCTATATCAATAAAGTCCATATCAAGGATTCTTGCTATCTGGGAAACCATATACGTCTTTCCGCATCCTGAAGGTCCGATGAGATATGGATTTGAATTTTCCATAACAGCTATCAGAACATCATCAAACATTTTATGGAAATGTTCTCCTGTGGCGATCATATACGTCTTCTTTTCCATCGCCTTCTCAAATCTCTCTGAGAAGCTTATTGAATCATCAAGTAAAGGATTTATTGCCGGAATCTCAACATCATCATCCTTTATGATTGTCTGCGTCTCATAAATCTTTGCATATTCGTCATATGAAACCAAACCTGCAGCATTTGTAGCACCACTATTTCCACCTGCAATGATCTGACCACCCGGAATAGGTGCTGAAACTTTGATCTCAGCATTACTATCAGATCCACCAAGTTCCATCTTGGTAATTCCTTCAGGCATTTCGAGTTTCACGGTATTGACAGTCTTTTCAGCCGCCCTTTTAAGAGACATGAGTTTCTCTTCCGCCTCTTGAAAGACTTCATCAACCATCTTCTTTTTATCATAAAGAATTGCACGCTTTTGTTCATTTACGCAGGAATCATAAGCCTGCTGTAACTTTTCATTTATGATACTAAGCTCATATTTGGCTTTACTGACTTCGTCATCGCAAAGACTCTTAACGTTATTTATTGCATTACTTGACATAGAATCCAGAATATTTACTCTTTCATCTACGATCTTCACGAGCTCAACTATCTTCTCGTGCATGGTATTGGCCATTTTGATCTTATTTACAGCATCCAAAAGGACTGCTTCATTAACATCATATATTCCGGCCATTCGATGAAGCTTTTCGGTTTCCTCATCCAATACCGCCTGCATATCGCCGGATGTCTGTATCTTTTTTGTTACATCGATCAAATTCGATACAAAGCAATCCTCATCTATAAAATATGCTCTTGCTTCAATTGCATATTGTTGAATAAAACTATTTACCGAACCATCTATAGCAGTATCCAGAAGATTTTTATTCCACTTCATGTAATTGAATTTATCACTGAAAAGATCATACATGGCTGTATTAAATCTCTTCTTTGCGATAATACCGTCTTTATGAATCATTTCCAAAAAGATGGTACTGAGATTTTCGAAATCCGGAGTATGTTCCTTATATGGAAACATAGCATTATATACATTTTCTATATATGTTAAATATTCCATATATCTTTCAGGAAAAACTCCAGATTCAAGTATAAGCGCCTTTATAGCTGATGCATATAAAACAAATGGCTCGACTACTCTGCTTCTTGGATTGCCCTTAAAATACAAGTATTTAGTTAATACTTCATTAGCCCCCGCACTGTAATGATTGCGGAGTATTCGCTCTGTTTCATTTATGATTTCTGAATCTTCATCTCTGTCAAGTATTGAAAAAATCCCCATAACCTACACACTCTTTCTATCTTTTATTATATATTTTCCTTCCAGTTCTTCCTTATATCTGCTTCCGGTGCCCCTCAGAAATGAACTTTGAATAAATTCTCTGTTATCCGTAAGATTAATAATCCAGAAAGCTTCATTTTTAAGAGCTATGCCTAACTTTTCACTCTTTATAACAGACCAGCCTCTTAAATCCGCCAGCGACGCCTGCTGCCACAAAAATGCTCCACAGAAAGTTTCTACTTCCACATCTTCCTCATTAAATACAGAATCATAAAGAATATAATCAAGTCCCATAGGAAGACTGTAAACCGCGCAAGGCTTAATTCCCTCCGGAAGTAATTTCAGTGATGATACCGACAGACAATCTTCTAACTTATCCTCTTCTTTAAATGTATTCGCATATGTATTTACATCATAGAAAAGCTGCTTGCCGTTTTTTTTGATCTGATGCATTTCTCTAACGCTGTCCTTACTAAACCTAAAAGAACTGCTTCCTTCTATCGCCGCCGCATCGGATTTATATGAAATAGAGAACATATCATCGTAAAAGATTATATTTATGACCATATCGCCATTTTGTGAAAAGCATCCGTTCAGCTTTATCAAAAAAGCATTGTTATCTATCTCAAACACTCTATAATACGTCATTTTTGTTTGATTACCAACATGGATACTGAGTCTTCCCGCACCGCGCCATCCGGTTCTTTTCTCTATCAAATCTGCCTCTAAACCCATTGTTTTATAAAGGCCCAGGAGAATATACTCAATAAGCGGCTCAAAACGTTTGCTTAATGTTGAAGCATTTACAATAGCCGGCATTTCCTGTTTCTTCGCGTCATAATATTTTCCTAAAATTCCTTCATGCCTTGGAACTTTACCTGCTTCCATTATCTTCCTGGTGTCATCATCCATGCTGATAAGCAATTTATTCGGCGAATTATTGTAAGCTTCAAACAATTTATTAACGAAAACATTAAAACAGTGATCATTCTCAGTATAATTTAACTGCTTATTGTCACCAAAATTAACAAGGACTGCTGTCACTCCGTATTTTCTTTCGAGTGTTGCTGCCCCTGCCAGATCATAGATATGGATCATTTTAATATTTTCGATCTCTTCAATATTCATCTCTTCAAGAGACATTTGTCTAAATGCTGATTCAATCATGATAACCCCTTAAAAATACTTTAACCCTAACACTGGTATAGCTGTTCTTAGCAAACATTCGGCGCATAAGTCGAGTTATTTTGAGACAGCTATACTAGTAATTATCTATCAAAATGCAACATTATTCCAGCATTATTTTTCTTAATTAAATAAATAAACTCATATCGGATTCTTCCCCGGATCCGATGAAAGTTGCAACTCCCCCAAGCTCAACTCCGTCTATAAGCTCTTCCTTACGGATTCCCATAATGTCCATAGACATCTGGCAGGCAACTATTCTTACACCATGTGCCTTTGCGCTCTCAACTAATTCTTCCAGAGAGCTGATCCCTTTTTGCTTCATTACCGCGCGGATCATTTTTGAACCCGCACCGCCCATATTCATTCTCGAAAGGCCCAGTTTTTTTGTTCCTCTCGGCATCATTATTGAAAACATTTTTTCAACAAATTTCTTTTTCACTTTAATCTTCTTTGGGTTTCTTAAGATATTAAGCCCCCAGAAAGTGAAGAACATGGTAACTTTTCTTCCCATCGCCGCTGCTCCGTTTGCGATGATAAATGCAGCAATAGTTTTATCAAGATCACCTGAAAAAACTACAAAAGTCTTATCATGCTTTTCCTGTACAGAAGCTGATTCTTTCTTCTCAGCCTTTGTAATAGTTGCACTTATAAAATTATCTTTTATGATCAACTGATCCAGATGATTTCCTGTTCTGTCGCACCAAACCTTTATATCCGAACCGAAAGCATCCTCAGTTGCTTCCACCACTACAGTTTCACCAACCTGCTTATCTTTTAAATAATCAGCAACTTTAACTATAGGTCCGGGACATTTCATCCCTTTTGCATCTATCAGAACAGGTGTCTTTGCATTAGCACTTTCCGTATTCGAGTTACTGCTGCCTGCACCGGTTATTTCTGCATTTCCTACTTTAGGATCACTACTGACATCCTTTTTATTTTCTTTTAAAAATTCTCTATACGCATTAAATCCGCCATCAAGTGAATATGCATCATATTCTCTATCTGCAAGTATCTCAGCTACCTCTTTGCTCCAGTCACCTACACGACAGAATATGATTACCGGTTTATCCTTCGGGATGGTATCTATCTCCCCAAAAACCTTGGAAAAAGGAAGATTTATTGCTCCTTCGATACCGCTTACCAATACTTCATCAGGCTCTCTAAGGTCAACTAGTGTGACGCTGCTATGATCAAGTTTAGAAAATTCTTCAGCTGAAATATGTTTATAACTATCCTGATTATTCATTACCTTTATTCTCCCTAAGTACTTCTCCGGAAGGTATTTCACAAACCGGCTGTTCATAATCGATCAACTTATGTATCGTCGGATGATCAGAACATATCTGGCAATCACTTCTTCTGTTTTTAATCGGAACTGTCCTGAAATTCATGGTTAATGCATCAAATGTAAGCATTTTACCTGTTAATAATTCACCTGTTCCTGTTATATATTTTATCGCTTCAAGGGCTTGTATCGATCCTATCACCCCTGCCATTGCGCCTATTACACCGGCTTCACTGCAGGAAGGAACTTCACCTTTTTTAGGTGGATTTTCAAACACACAGCGATAACATGGACTTTCGTGAGGAATAACAGTCATGACCTGACCGTTAAAACGAAGTATACCTGCATGAGAAAATGGTTTATTTACCATAACACAGGCATCATTTATTAAAAATTTAGTCGGGAAATTATCAGTACCGTCGAGTATAAAATCATAATCTTCTATTATTTTTAAAATATTTTCGCTGTAAATGCGAGTATTATATGTTCGGACATTTATACTTGGATTAATAGCTGAAATAGACTCAGCAGCAGATTCAACCTTCGACCTTCCTATATCTTTGGTTGTATGAATAATCTGTCTTTGCAGATTGGACAGATCCACCACATCAGCATCCACTATACCTATCGTTCCAACTCCCGCTGCCGCAAGATACATAGCGGCCGGAGCACCAAGTCCACCTGCGCCAATGATCAGTACCTTTGCTTCCGCGAGTTTCTTTTGCCCTTTATATCCTATTTCTTTCAAAATAAGATGGCGTGAATATCTTTCCAGTTCCTCATTTGAAAAAGCCATCTTTTACCTCCAAAAATAAAAAACGGAAGATTCAATCGAATCTTCCGGAAGCTTGATTTCATTTATTAAATCGACTATAAAGTTTTTTACTCACCTAGCTATTCGACAGGTCTCATGTTATCATGTTTTATACGTATTTTCAAGGTTTTTCATGCCTTTTGACCCATTTAACCCCTTAAAACTATTCACATACCTTTCTCCTTTTGCAACCAACTACAAAAAAGTAACACCCACATTAATTATATCACTCAGTTTTTTTTCACAATAAAGATATAGAATCTGTTTTTTATACAACCTTTAAAACTTAATCTACTCGTAAGATTTATTACTTCTCGATCACCAGTATAAACTCCATTTCCTTATTCTTTTCATTGGCTCTTACATATATATCTCCATCGAGTCTTTTTGCAATTTCATATGCTTCAAAAAGTCCGATTCCGCTTCCTTCTGTTTTTTCAGCATTTGATCCTCGCCAGAATCCATTGAAGATATATGGCAGCTCATTTTCACTGAGAACTTCACCCTTATTCTTAACTGATATCTTATATAATTCGCTTTCTTTATTTATATGGACAAATATACCTTCGCCATTTCCGTATTTGATGGCATTTTCCATAAGCTGTGATAAAATCCTGCATATTCCGTCTTTATCACTGTTTAAGATTGCATCATTCTCCAATGAAAATTCATATGGAATCCTCATTACTTCAAGTCTTCTTCCGTATTCTTCATCCAGATAATTCTTCAATTCACTAAGATAAAATCCATTTTTCTTCGGCTCGAAATCGATCACACCACCGGAAGCCTTATCAATAAGCTGCTTCACAAGATCTGATATATCATCTGCATTCTTTCTGATCTTTTGAGCAACTTCCAAATCGCTTTCATTCGGCTTTCCATCAGGTTGATAAAGCCCCGTCTCTATAGCATCGGAATACAGCCTGATATTGGATACCGGTGTTTTTATTCCATGAGCAATTGTAGTAACCATAGTAAGCTGTTCCTTATTAAGATCGTTTACTCTCTTCCTTTCACTGTTCAGGCTGTCATTCAGCATATTCATTCCCCAGACAAACTTACCAAACATACGATTCTTTGTCTCCGGAAGTTTATCTATATTCTGATTTTTTGAAATCTTTTCAGGATAATCCGCAAGTCTGTTAAAAGGTCTGATAACTTTTCGATTAATATAAATGCAGCATCCTACTGCAAAAATAAACGCTATCCCAAGTGAGAAATTTAAGATTAATCTGTATTTACTTAAATCTCTTTCTTTATAATAAAATATGATAAATCCTGCATTAATTCCGTCTTTTTTCAATATCCATATTTTGGAATCGGTTTTTTCTCTGTTGATCAGCGCCACTCCATCTTCTTTTGGCTCGGCAGCAAGGAAATAAACCTTATCCGGAAGATTATTCTTTCCAAACTTCTTTTTCAGGATATCTGTCTTTTCGTAATAGCAGGAATCTATGATCTTTTTCATCTTGTCAGTATCACTTATCTCTAATGAGTCATCATCAGAATCCCCGTTTTCCTCTAATAAATCATAATCAGGATCATCTTTTCCGGAAATTTTCAACATATCTTCTATATCATGAATCACCTGATTCATAAGCATGACTGATGTGTCTTCATTTTTTCTCATCATCTTATTCAGGATCAGATTTGAAAAAATGATTAGAACAGCAAAAAGAAGCACTATGATAAGATAAAGTTTTTTTAATCTTTTCATACCTCAGCGCCTCCAAATTTATATCCCACTCTCCAAATCGTCTGAATAAGCTTCGGATTCTTCGGATCATCTTCTAATTTTTCCCTAAGCCATCTTATGTGCACATTAAGACTTCCAACTTCGCTGAAACAGTCTTTACCCCAGACCTCGTCGAAAAGCTTCTCTTTTCTGATTATCTGATTAGGATTATGCATCATATATTCCAGAAGATCATATTCTTTTCCGGTTATATCTATTTTATTATCATCTTTATAAACTGTTCTCGTCGCCAGATCAACAGTAATATTTCCGTAGGTGAGAAGCTGTCTTCCCTCTGTCATATCATAAGAACGGCGCATAAGAGCCTTTATCTTAAGTCCCAGAACCTGTATGGAAAAAGGCTTTTCAATATAATCATCCGCTCCGACCTGAAGCCCTAAGATCTTACTCTGATCATCTGTACGGGCACTCATCATCAACACAGGAAGCTTTCCCGTCCTCCTTATTTCCTGAAGTGCGGCATATCCATCTATTCCGGGAAGCATGACATCAAGAAGAAGCAGCTTACATATTTCATTTTTCATGAATGTAAGCCCCTCTTCCGCATTCTGTCTCCATTCAACTGTATATCCTTCACGCTTTAAAAAATCATAAACCAGCTTTCCCAGCTCTTCATTATCTTCAATTATGAGTATATCAGTCATCTCTCACCCTCATAAATATAAAACAATAAATCCACTTCAGAATATACTTATACTATATCATATATACTATCTAATATGTACCTACATCTATATAGTTCGGCACATCATCCGCATAACTTCCTTTGGTAAATGAAACATGTATAGTACATGTCGCATAATCAAGAATTACAGTATGAACAGTTCCTCTATTATGAATATTATCGACTTCATACTGTTCCACTACTTCTCGTGCCATAAGCCCCTTTACATCAGCAACCGAAAACTTATCCGTCTCACTCACCCATTTATTATACTTAACCCATCTGTTGATATTGAATGGCTCACCGGTAAATCTATCCTGATTTCCCTTACTTGCAAATGTATTCACTATACATAAACTGTCTTTACTGTCCCATGAAAGTCCTTCCATAATTTCTGTATCTTCACTTCTAAGGACTGATTTTGCTTTTCCGTCAACAGCCACCTCAGCAGTTGCATTTTCACAGCAAAATGCATCTTTCTTATCTGTAACAAGAAGATTATTGCACCAGGTAAAATCCCCGCTTTCGCCAACAAGAAATTCTCCTGCTTCCTTCGCTGTACTAAAATGCTCCAGTGCATATCTCACTTCGAATGTATAGCATTTCTTACCTTCATATACGAAAGGCGAATGCAGTTTGGAACCAACATCCAGAATACCTATCATAACGCCATCATCATTTACAGCCGTGAGTATATCAAGAAGTCCCAGTACATTTATGGATGTGATCGATTCTTTGCCTTTCTTCATATGAACAACCGCATGAATTCTTGTCAGCTGATCCTCACTTCCCATATTCCATTCCAGATTTCGAAGCGTTATCCTTTCACCGGTTTTGGTTTTATTTCCCCATAGTGATAACGCGCTGCAGGCAGTTGGTCTAAGCGCATCAGGTATGATCTGAAAAGTCAGAATTTCAATATAACTAAGCTTGCCATTTTCACTATAACCTTCTTCGCCATCTGACATTGCCTTTGCAAAACTTTCAATCTCAATTCTGTACTCATCCGGAATAGCTGCTATAAGAGTAGTGATTCTTTTTTTCAGATCATCATAATTTACATTTCTTCCGTCATATGAATTTTTGATGTTTTCATATAATACAGATTCCATCATACTGTCATAATCCGGCATTACCTTCAGAATAGCTTCGGCATACGCTTTTCCAACCTCCGAAGGACTCCCATTTTCATAATCCAGAGTCACATCATAATATGAATCATATACATCAATTTTACATAGTTCATTTTCAGAAGAAATGCATAATCCAGGTCTCTCTTTCGTGCTTTCATCCGAGTAATTTACCTCTTCTTCAACATTCAAAGATCCGACTTTCTTCATGCCATTCGGATTTGTTATTTTTTTCTTCTTTCCACAACCACCGAGAGACATGACAGATGTTGCGGCAAGAGAAAATATCATCAGACTTGCGAGGCATTTTTTTATTTTATTTCCGCTCTTTTTATATTTCATACAAACATTCTTTCCCTTCATTTTAAATGATTCCTCTAATTTTCTCTTATTTCCTCTTATATCTTTTATTCTTCTCTTACTTTCCATATCTTTATTCGGTCTATCGGTTTAAATGATATATATAAAATGACGGTTACCAAAACTGCAAGCCCCATTGGAAGAAGTATTAAATAACCTACAGGTGATGTAACGATCATGAATTGTCCCACATTGAGCGCTGCCTTTCCGATCATATTGAACAGCATTCTCATAACTGTGAATGACAAAAGTATTGCCATAAACGAAGCAACAACCACAAGTATCATGATCCTTATATATTGCCATTTTTTAATATCTTTTCCGTCCACTCCCAGACTTTTCAGCATCGCTATATCAGAGGTCTCCTCTTCGATAAAAATCTGCTGATATAAAAATGTCATAGCAAAAACCATAAGAAAGACTATGCTGCCTGTTATTACAGCAAGCATGTTCAGGATTGTTCCGTACATATCTCCCATATCATAATCAAGGAGCCTGTCATAATCCCAGATCAGGATATCTTTATTAACAGCACGCATTTTCTCAATATAGTCATAATATTCGTCATCAGTGCAGTTGAGCCCCTGATTGAACAAGGTAAATTCACCGGTAAGCACCATATTTTCATCTGTATTATTGATATAAACCTGTGAATTATCAGTTCCCAGCCTTTCAACGTAAGCAGTTACTATAAAGTCCTTCCTTTTTACTTCTTCAGAAATACCATCCTCTTTATAGACTCTATATTCCAATGTTATAACGTCTCCGAGTTTTATTCCGTATTCATCCTTCATAAAATGTGAAACAGCAATTTCATTTTGAAGTTCAGGAAGTTTTCCGCCATTTACTATTTCAAGTTTTTTGATATCATAATCTCCATGATAAATATCAACAGCAATATTTTTATCATCAGCTATTACACTTCCATTCTGGATATCTAAGATCTGAATATCCAGCGGAATCCCATGTTCATTGTAATATTCTTCATAATAAAGAATCGTATTCCTGTAACTTCCGGTCTTCTCAATAAATTTCAACCTGAGGTTTTCTTCCGGTCTTATGAAAACTTCTCTGTCAGCCACACCCCAGTATTTTCTTCTGTAGATATCACTTACAAGAGTATCTTTAAGCTGGAAAATAGTGAAAAGAATTGTAAGGCCGAGAGTATAACTGATCACGATATAGATATATCGCTTCATTTTCCTGATAATATCTTCCAACGCCAGAAAAAAAGGCAATTTCATTTTCTTTGATTTATAAAAATGAATTCCCGGTATTTTACTGAATCTTTCACCTCTGTTTTCACCATGAATGGTATCCATAACCGAAATGCGGTTGATCCTTTTAAGTGCCACAAATGAAAAGAGCACCATCATAAGTATGAATATCATTCCTGCAATCAGTCCCAAAGCAACGAAAAGTCCGTCATCTATTCCAACGGTATTAAATAAAAATCTGCTTATCATTTTCTTACTTATCGGAATTCCGACAAATAAACCTATTATCGATCCGATTATTCCAAATGCGATATATTTAACGATAAAAAGCGTTCTGTAAGAAATGGAATCAACCCCTATGGCTTTCATGGTTCCTATCTCTTTTTCTTCTCTTTTTACCGTTGCACTTAAACTGAATCTTATGGACATAAAAATGATAAGAATAAGTGCGATTCCCATAAGCATCATAAATATACTGATGATAAGTGATATTGCAGCTTCATCTGTTGCTGTATTGGATTTACCGATCATCACATCAGTTATGCTTCCGTCAATCTTCCCGTCCTTACTTAGAGCCATCAGACTGTCTCTTATTTCGGCCATCAGATTCTCTCTTGCTGAACGCTTTAAAGCTTCACTATCATAATTAATCTCATACAGATTGGTGACATTTCCACTTTCTTCAAGTATCCTTTCAAAATCCCCGTCGGAAAAAAGTATTTTATAAAGCGCCGCCGTACTTGGATCCTTATATATCTCAGATACTATAAATTCATATGTATTTCCCATGTCTGTTGTGAGAAAAAATTTTGTTCCGACTTTAATGCCTGCGCTCGATGCCATCGTCTGCGGAATAGCCACGCATCCATCACTCAGAGTAAATCTATCATCGTCCATATTATATGGAATATTTCTTTCCGTACTGACTTTATATACAAGAAATGATCTCTCATAAAGTCCCGAAACATTTCTCTTATCTATCCCTTCAAAATTCATTCTTGAATTTCCAAGCAGGATTGAATCATTAATGAATATATCACTGACTTCCGGATAAGATTTCAACGTATCCTCTATCACTTTACGATTTTTATCTTCGTCCGATACGCTTCGTGAAACAGTAAAAAGTCCGTCTGTAGTTTTGCATTTATCATATGTTCTATCTATTCCGGCAATGAATGTATATACAAATCCCACACTCATTATCACAACCGTTGCGGATATGATCATGAATAGGCATAGAACGATATTTACACCTATCTTATCTCTAAGATCCTTTTTTAACATTCTTAGATACATATTACCAACCCAGCCCTTCTAACCACTTTCTAAGTTTCTTTTCACGTAAAATTACACGTTCCGTTTCCGATAATGAATCATCATTTTTAGCATTCATCTTACCTAAAATAAGTTCGCCCTGAATATCGCCGTCCAGAAGATATATGATCCTGTCAGACAGAGCTGCTACCTTCTCACTATGCGTTACCATAAGTACAGTAGTTCCTGCTTCATTTGCCTTAATCATTTCTCCCAAAACCTCCTTAGAAGCCTTGGAATTAAGCGCTCCTGTAGGCTCATCTGCAAAAATGACCTTCGGGCTGTTTATAAGTGCTCTTGCAAGACAGGCTCTCTGAAGCTGTCCACCTGACACTTCTGTTATCTCTCTATCAGCTGTATCAGCAATACCAAGTCTTTTAAGTAGTTCTTCTGCCTTTTTATTGACCTCTTCCCTGGATTTTAGTTTTGCCTGGTATCCCGGAAGTACAATATTATCCATGATGCATAACTTCTTCATCATATACATTTGCTGGAAGACAAATCCCATCTTTAGGAGCCTTAGCTTCGTCAGTTCCCTTTCCTTCATTTTTGAAATATCATCGCCATCAAAGATCACACTTCCTGCCGTCATTTTATCCATCCCGCTTATGGTATAGAGAAGTGTGGATTTTCCGGAACCACTGGGACCCATTATTGAGACAAACTCTCCATCCTCTATGCAAAGATTTATATTCTGAAGCACATTATTACTATAACCATCAACTATATATGACTTACATAAGTCATGTGCTTCCAAACAAATTCCGGCCATTTCTTTTACCTCACTTTCGCCTGAATATTTACCTTTTAAATCATTTTTAGCATCTTATGGATAGATATTAGCATTCCATTTCTTAAAAAATCTTTAATTGCAGAAAAAAAACTCTCTGCCTTAATTTAGGCAAAGAGTTTTTTAATCTTATCTATTTTATTCAGATATTTCCGCATATTTCTTGATCAATTCTTCGTCGGTTATCATTGTGATCCTGCCGCTTTCATACTCGGAGCTCACCCACTCATACATTTTCTTTACAAGTTCATCGGTCTTAGGAAGCTCAGGAAGTCCAAGATGTTTACGATGATCATTTACCCAGAATGCAATTCCGGCAACGCCTGATGTATTGGTGATAGACACCTTAGGCGGACGGTTCAGGATAGTTTCCGTATCAAATATATTGTAAATCTCAGGATCTTTCATCATTCCGTCTGCATGTATTCCGGCTCTCGTCAGATTGAAATTAGCTCCGACAAATGGTGTCATAGGCGGTATCTTATATCCCGTTTCTTTCTCCATATATTCAGCGATCTCTGTAATAACCTGAGTATTCATTCCGTTAAGATGTCCCCTCAACGAAGCATATTCAAATACCATCGCTTCAAGAGGTACATTTCCGGTACGCTCTCCGATACCGAGGAGTGAACAGTTAACTGAAGATGCTCCGTACATCCAGGCAGTAGTTGCATTTACAACTCCCTTATAGAAATCATTATGTCCGTGCCACTCTATCATTTCAGAAGGTACATCCGAATAATGCTGAAGTCCGTAAATGATTCCCGATACACTTCTAGGAAGCGCCGCACCCGGATAAGGAACTCCGTAGCCCATTGTGTCGCAGGCACGTATTTTTACAGGAACATTACTTTCTCTAGATAATTCCATAAGCTTATTTGCAAAAGGCACCACAAACCCGTAAAAGTCAGCCCTTGTTATATCTTCAAAATGGCATCTTGGACGAAGCCCGGCTTCGATGCAATCCGATACTATCCCAAGATATTTATCAAGTGCCTGTTGTCTGGTTAATCCCATTTTATTGAATATATGATAATCCGAACAGCTTACGAGAATTCCCGTTTCTTTTATACCTATGGATTTTACCAATTCAAAATCTTTCTTCGAAGCTCTTATCCACGTTGTTATCTCAGGGAACTTATATCCGAGCTCCATACATTTTTCCAAAGCTTTTCTGTCTTTTTCAGAATAAACAAAGAACTCGGTCTGACGGATCATGCCATTTGGTCCGCCCAATTCGTGAAGAAGTTTATAGAGATGAACCATCTGTTCAGTTGTATATGGAGATCTTGACTGCTGACCATCTCGAAATGTTGTATCAGTAATAAAAATATCTTCCGCCATATTCTCCGGAACACGTCTATAATTAAATGCCACCTTAGGAGTCTCCGTATATGGGAACATCTCTCTGAAGAGTTCCGGCTCCTCCACATCCTGAAGCTTATAAATATATGGATCATGTTCCAGCTTATATGTCTTATTACTTAATACAATATTTTTCATATCACACATCCTTCCTAATCTCGACGACTCTAAAAATATGTACAAGTATATACATATGTAGTATTATGTGTAAAATAAATAATTTTAATAACATTAATTCGTTTTATCGATAATGAGGTGCGTATGGATATTGAAATGATAAAAACCTTTTTGATTTTGGCTAATAATATGAGCTTTACAAAGACAGCAAATCAGATGTTTGTTGCGCAATCTACAGTAACAAACAGAATAACGGAACTGGAGCGTGAACTTAAAACAACTCTCTTCTACCGCACCAACAGAACCGTTAAACTTACACCTGAAGGAGAGATTTATAAAGAATACGCCGAGAAGATAATCTCACTCACAGAAAAATCTCTGGCTGAAATGTCCTCTGTTAAGAAATATAAAAATAATCTGAGAATCGGAAGTACTGACTCCATTTACGAAGGTCATCTTGCTTCTCTGATCCTCAAATACAAAAAAAATAATCCCGATAATTCTCTCAGGATTTCCATCGGTCTTTCAAATCATCTCATAGAGCAGTTACAGGGTGATTTTCTTGATGTGGTATTCTCCTATATTCCACTAAGAAAATTATCTTATCATTCAGAATTATATAAGCAGGATTCTCTCGTTCTTGTAACAGATCGAAACAATAAAAAATATGCAAAGGGTATAACTGCCGAAAAGCTAACAGAAATCAATTATCTTATGTGTAATTTTGCCCTTCGTGACGTCGGTCAGTTTATCAGAAATCTTTTTCCGAGATTCCATCAATTTGAACTGGAAATAGATGACTGTATGAAGATCGTGCCTTACCTTGTGGGACAGAATAATTATACATTTCTTCCTAAACACATGGCCGAAACATATATCGGTGAGAAAAAATTACGTGAGATTCCTCTTCTTGATTTCAGCACTCCTGTAATAAACAGCTATATTATTTACAAAGATTCAATGAAAGAAAGAGTTTCAGAAGTTTTCTAAATTTGTGGTATAATAAGTATTAGTATTTATTTAAAGGGGAAATAAGTAAAATGAAGGAGAACAAAAGAAACGCATCACTGCTTATTATTTCATTACTGTTTCTGATATGGCTCATCGGATCGATCTGTCTCAGTGTATATGAAGCAAAAAGCGGTAAGACCTGGTTATTCCTGATCATTCTGGGACAGTTTTTCACCATAATGGGAATGATCGCAATCATGGCAATTGTTGCCGAAAAACAAAATGGCTGGTGGCTCGGAAGTATATTTGTGCTAGCAGGAACCTCTTGCATAATATACGGTTTGATGAGCAAACTCGGACCAAAGGATGTATTTGATAAGATGGTAAATGCCATCCCGCTTATTGCCGGAATAACATTTACTATAGTAGGCGGATTTATGCTTATATATTGTCATATCTCCGCAAAGAAACTCCGGGAAATCTGTACATATGAGATTTCCGGAAAATGTATAGACTTCAAATCTTCCGGATCCGGATACAAAAAAACACAGTGCCCGATTTACGAAGTTTTTTATAACGGAGAAAGAATGCTTCTTGATAAAAATATTTTCACTCGTGCTTTGAAAAATCCGGCAATGGGCGAAACAAGACAACTTTTCATATCATTAGACGATGTAAATAAAATAACTGATTCAAACTTCTCTCCTAAGGAAGAAATTCGAATCAGTCGATATATCGATGAAAAAACCGACAAAGCTGTCGCTATTTTTTCAAATATTTTATTCGGATCATTTCTGATAAGCGGATGCATACTTACTGTAGCATCCTGCATTTTCATACCTATATTTTAAATCTAATACTATATAAAGGATTTTGGCTTCGTTAATTTACCTTTCCTGAACAAACATTCCGGTAAGTTTCGGAACATTAAATCTGTTGATAAACAGATCACATTTGCAAAGGAAGGCGTAGAATACACGAAGCCCTTGTCCTGACATGGATTCATAATTACCTTGTCCTTTTGCAAGGACCACATCTGCTTCATCAAGCGCTTTCCTTGCTTCTTCCGGCAACATATCATATATGGTTCCGGCAACAGCATCTCCATTTGAAATAATTTCAGCAAACTTATCAAGTCCGACATAATATGCATCTTCTGAAGTTGCATCATTTAAAACTTCTTTACCTCGGACAAGTGCGCGGATTTTTAAATGAGGAAATCTTTTTGCAAGCTGCTCAAGCATCAGCTTATCCAGCACGATTTCTCCGCAGTTATCACATGCAAGAAGAAATGAACTGCCTTCTGCACATTCTTTTAAGAATTCTTTATATACCGGAATATCTCTTTCCTGCATTTCTGTATCTTTGAAGAGTGTCATAAATTCATTCTGATCCACATGATTCATAGCTCCGAAATCTATATAATTTCCAATTCTGGACATGATAAATGCTTTTGCCAGCGGATCATCGGACTTCTCGATCTCGCTCCTTAGATCATTTTCCATACTGAGAACCAGATCGTTGTATTTTTTCTTAATCTCTTTATAGTCAGCTGCTTTGCCGAAGAATTCCTCATGTACTTTATTGAAAAGATATACCATATACGGACTGGTATCTTCTTCACGTCGGTTCTCAAGAAGTTCCTTTATCTTAGCCAGGTATTCTTCATTGTCTGTTTTACTCTGCTGTTTGTCATATAAACATTTTGCACAGCTCTCAGATATACGCATATATAATTTCTCCTTTGACTTTTTCGGATTTCGAAGATTACTTAACAGCCATAAAGCCAGCCTGCAGATATGACGCCCATAATATATCCACAGATTTAAATCCAACTTTTTTAAGCAGCTCAAGATGCTGTTCGATGGTGATCGGTAATGTCTCAACGCCACGTCTGTCTATCTGCTTTTTAACATCTTCTTCCGAATTTCCATGCTCCCTAAGGAAGTCTATCCAGCGTTTCATGGCTATATCATCACTGACATCAGTAGACATCTTTATATTTTCAAATGTAATGAAAATCCCGCCATCCCGAAGGGCCTTGTAGCAGTTTGCAACAGCATTTTCACGTTCATCCGGTTTATAATAATGATGGCACTGTACCGCAGTTATAATGTCAAACTCAGCCTCAAAAGAAAACTCATGTGAAGCTGCATTAATAAAACGTACATCCTTACCTTCCAGCCTCTTTTTTGCTATATCAAGCATACTAAGTGACGGGTCGCACAAAGTGAATCTCACGTCACAAATTTCCTCCAGCACTCCCGCTGCAAGCACACCTGTTCCGCATCCTGTATCAAGCCAATCCACATTTCCCTGCTTAGATATCCTAACAAGATCCATTATTTGTTTATGGTATTCCCGGTAATACGGAAGTACATTGACTATATGTTCATCATAAATACTTGAATCGTAAGCCGATTTGTTATCATTACTCATCCTTCACTCTCCCATTGTGCTAATAATTTTTAAATATTGTAAAATGTTCCGGCTGATTAACGGTATTACTTTATTCTATAACTTCTGCCACTTCTGTAACTTCCGCCACTTCTATTTTCCTTAACCACAGAAAAACCATAAACAAAAATATGCTCCGTGTCAACATCTTTGTCTTCTACTATTTTCTGTCATCATTCTCTGTTTTTAAGTACCTCTGCAGGAGTGAATTTATTCAGTCTTTTGACCAGAAGTGAGTTAATTATAAAATACAGTATAAGTATGACTATATAAGTTATGATAAAGAAACTTATAGGCGCTTTAACATTCAAGCCGCAGGATACATTTGAAACCATAAACGGAAATATTTTATTCATGATAAGCTTTGCGATTGGCAGAGAGATCAGGGCTCCGAGAGCAACTATATAAAAGTTCCCGTCGAGATATAACTTTCTTATTTCTTTTCTCTTATATCCGAATACTTTTATGAGGGATATGTTGTAAGCACTTTTATCAATCATTACCTTCATCATAAGATACATTACCACACAGAAGATAATTGTTGATGCAAATGTGAGTACATATATCATAGGCATCATAAGATCCGTAAATACTGATGAACCCTTAACTATATCCTCTCTGGTTGTCACAGAATAAACTCCATCAGGATCTATATCCAGCTCTTTATCTGAAAAAAGAACATTATAATAATCATCTGATCTACCCATCATTTCACGCATAACATCAATATCCATGAAAATGTAAAAACTGGTTGAATAATCATTTATCTCCTTTACAGAGAATGCATGCTTTATCTCCTTGTCATCATCTGTAACCACAAATTCGTCTCCAACATCAAGCCCGAATTTATCTGCAAGAGCTGCGGATACAACTACATCCATTTTGCTATCACCGGGATTAACATCAAAATATGGATTATCCTTATCTATACCAAGTATAGTGACATCAAAATTATAGCCCATGGCTTCTTTTTTGCATGTATATGCATAGGCTGCCTCTCCGCCGGAAGGCACTTCAGCCTCAGGATATTTCAGACTATACATATATTCAAACTTAGTATCCTCTTTATAATCCTTCGCTATATTATTGCAAAGATTATAACAGTTGACAGCCATCATAAAGACAAGCAGCGATAGGAACATTCCCAGAACTACCGCAAGTGTTGAGCGAATCTCACGAAGCATCTGTCTGATCCTGAATGCGGTCACAAAGCTCATTCCCTTAAGCTTTATTTTCCTAATACCTTTCTGCTTGGATTCATTTCTGATAAGCGATAAAGCGGTTCTGTTCAATTTACTTCTTATGACAAGCACATTTACGATCATGGCCAGAATCGGCGGAACAGCAATTGAATAAATCCATAAATACATTGGTATATGAAATGTAAATTCAGGTATTGAATAATAATCATATGAACTTTCTGCGATCATAGGTGCCAGTACTCCGGTTGATGCAACCAGAACTCCCACAAGTCCTGCAATGAATGTTACCACTACAGGAAGAGTTATATAATGGCGAAGCAGATCATTCTTCTTAACACCCATTGAATACAGAGTACCTATAATGCTGCTCTCACTTTCAATGGAATGCACCACAAAAACCGAAATCACATAAGCAAGGAGTATAAAGACTACAACTCCCGCAATGATACCTACATCTATATCTACAACCTTATCATTTTTAGTTGCAAATATTCTCGGATTATCCTCACGTTTCAGAAATATGGTAAGATTAGATAATTCAAAATCAAAATTCTCAGAAGCTTCTTTCACTCCGGCCGGATTTATCTTTAAGTCCTTTAAATACTTCTTCAGCGAATCATCGTTTTTACTGCCTGATAATTTATATGCATAAAGATATGTTTCGGATATCCTGGCACTGTCCGATTCCTTAAACTCTTCATATGCTTCTTCTGTAATAAATACCGGTCCGAAATTCTTTGAATTACATGAAGTATCTGATATTTTCTTAAATGGACCATCATAATCAGATGTAACTCCTATTCCCGATACTGTATAATCCTTTCCTGCCAGATTGAAGATATCTCCGACATTTATATCATTCTCTTTGGCATATCTCTTTTCTATAACTATTTCATTTTTGCCGACAGGTTCTTTACCCTCTATGTAATGAACTTTATCAATGGACTCTCGAAGCTTGAAAATCCTCACAGTAGTTTTATCTTCATCAGCTCTTTGATAATCATAAAAGAAATGCTCTTCTATATCTATTCCCATTTCGCTTATATCATTTTTGTCATTCTGACTAAGCGGTATGAAAACCTCAAACTCTCCATCTTCAAGATTCGTTTCCACAGCCAGATCCTCTGTTCCTTTTGTCAGAGTTTCACCGGAACCAACTATCGTAACAACCAGAAATATACCCATGGCAATCACAAGTCCAAGGGCAAAATATCTGAAGAAATTCTTCTTTAAATCTCTTAAAACTCTTTTTCTAAGTACTTTTTGCATCTTACAGATCCTCCAATTCTGAAGCCGTAACCTTGGTTTCATTTCTGTAATTCTTAGAAATCTCTCCATCCTTTAAATAGATAACATGATCCACCATATTCTTGATTGAATTATTGTGAGTTACAATGATCATTGTAGTTCCGTACTTTCTGTTTATCTCTTCCATAAGAATCAGGATGTCCCTTGAAGTCTTTGAATCAAGAGCACCTGTAGGTTCATCACAAAGAAGCAGTTTCGGATTCTTAATGAGTGCTCTTGCTATAGCACACCTCTGCTGCTGTCCACCGGAGAGCTGTGACGGAAATTTATTCTGATGCTCGGTAAGACCCAGCACACTGAGCAGTTCATCCATATCAAGCGGACTCTTAGTCAGATATTCGCATACCTGAATATTTTCCCTAACAGTAAGATTCGGAATCAGATTATAAAACTGAAATATAAATCCGTGGGTGGCTCTTCGATAATCGGAAAGTTTCTCGCCCCTTAGTCCTGCTATTTCTTTATCGTCAATCTTTATCGAACCACTGTCTACTTCATCAAGTCCTCCAATACAGTTAAGCAGTGTTGATTTACCGGAACCCGATGTCCCCTGAATTACACACATTTCACCCTTCTCTATTCCAACAGATACCCCCTTAAGGACCTGTACATAGCTTCCACCTTCTCCATAGCTTTTCTTAATACCGGTTACTTCAACAAACATTTCTTTCCCTCCTGTTATACTAATGCTAATAATATATAAGCGCGCTCACATAACACTGTTATGTATATGCGTTTTTTATTGGCTCGGATTTCTCCAAGCCAAATAAATATCTTTCTAAAGTTTTATGAGTTATAACTAATAATTTATTACTCCATACCAGCCGCCTATCAAATAAGCCATCATTTTATCAATCTGCTTCTCGCCTTCTTTTGCATTTTTGCAATGAGTAAATATATGAATAACTATTTCTACCTGGTCATGCGATAACCAGTGAATAATGAATTTATCTTCCTTGGTCAGCTGCTTCTTAGACTTATACCCCTTCCAGACTACATACAAGGATGTATAGTGTCTTTCCATCTTTTCAACCATTACGTCTCGAATACTTTCATAACGCGATCCCTGGGATTTTGTAAGCAACAAATCCACTACATCTTTATGGCTAAAAAGATAATGGATTACTTCCCTGGCTACAGCTTCGTCATCATCAAATCCATGTTCAGCAGCAAGTTCAGCCACACTTCTTTCTGTACTTTCATAGGACTCAGCAACTTTCATCTCTTCAGAGAAATGATTATCTATGGTCTTATTAAGACCATACAAAACATCTGATACAAGATTTCCAAACAAATCTTCCTTGTCCTTGAAAAAGAAATAAAGCGCTCCTGTGGTAACTCCCGCTTCCTTACATATATTTCTTAAAGAAGCTTTCATGTAACCTTTCTCAGAAAACTCCCTCATAGCACATTCCAGAAGTTTCTTTTTAGTTTCCTTCTCATTATCCATTATATTCATCCTCTCTTCGCATATAAACCAAGCGTGAAAAACAGATAACACCGTTATGTATTTTTAAGTATATACATAACAGTGTTATCCTGTCAATGTTTTTTGTTTATATATTCCAGTCTATTGATAGAATAAAGATATTCACCGGATGTAACTCCTGTCTTCGGATAAGTACGAGTTCCTGTTCCATCTGTAAGTGTCATCCCCAGCTTCTTCATCACGCCCTCTGAAGCTGTGTTTCTGATGTCGCAATGAGCCCGAACAAAATCCGCGTTTAATTCATTAAATGCATATGACATAAGGGCCATTGCTGCCTCTGTTGCAAAGCCCTGCCCTCTTTTATCCCGGCAAATAATCCATCCAATCTCGAATGTATTTCCACTTCTATTTTCACATTTTTCCAGATTTATTCCGCCGATTATCTCACTCCCTTGAAGAATTACATATTCTCTATCCTCCGGCTCATCTTTTTGCCACTCCGACCTGGCAAATTCTACAAACTTCTCTGTATCCTCCATAGTTTCATTTGGAAGAAACATCATCATATCTATATCAGGACTTCCGGCATATACATGAATAGCCTCAGCGTCTCCATTTTCTATAGGGCGTATAACAAGCCTTTTTGTTTTTATTGTATTCATTTAATTCTCTCCAATGATAATTCATTTTATATAACAGCTTTTAATGTATGGGTAACTTCCCAACTGTTCAGTTCCTCTACACTTGTAAATCCAGCGGCAAGAAGCGCTTCTTTTTCATGTTCTACAGTCAGCGGCGTATCATAATGATAAAATATATCATCTGCCAAATTCTGCTCTTTTCGTATACGAAGCAACTCATTTCTGAAATACTCTTCCTGCTCCTCATTCTCTGCAAAGTAGTCTGTAAGAATGAAATATCCACCCGGTTTGAGTGCCTTTCTAAGTTTTGTATATAAAGGTATTTTTTCCTCTTTAGTGAAATGATGCAGCGATTCTACAGAAACAGCCGCATAAAATACCTCTTCTCCAAATGGAACGTCAAAATAAGATCCACATATTGTTGTTATGTCTTTATCTGAAAATTTTGTCTTAAGAAAATCCAGCATAGCTTCTGTCAGGTCTATTCCCGTAATTCTTGCCTGCGGATTTATAGAAAAGTATTCCTCTAATTCAAGTCCCGTACCACATCCTAGATCCAGGACATTAGCTTTTTCCTCAGTTGGTAAGAGAGAAGCTGTATATTTATAAAATACATCCGCTCCTTCGATATTATTTTTCATATGCTCATCATAACCTTCAACACGAGCAGTAAAAAAATCATCCATCTTCTCAATCATTTATATCCATCTCCTATAACCAGTATAATCACGCTCATCCGAGGTTTTGCTTCCTTAATACATCAGAAAAAGCCTGCATTTGTTTCCTATTATTTCTCTACTATCATATAAAGTCAGGTGGACAATCTCAACCTCATGTTTTCTTATAAATTAACTTGAGACAAAATATGGACTATCTTAAATATCGTATTATCCAATTTTTCTTCATGAACGTAGGGAATGCCTTATATTTATCAAGCTCCGAAATTGGAATCCAATACATATTCTCTCTTACACCCTGGGTAAAACTGTTACTGTTCAGTTCCTTTATACCCCTAGACTTCATCATAAAATAAAGAGCAATCTCATGACAATCCATATTCTTTAGTGCACCCATATTGTCATTAAAGAAGTTCTCATGAATTACTGCAAGGTGATCAATTTCATAATGAACACCCGTTTCCTCAAAGACTTCTCTTTTAACTGCATCCTCAGCAGTCTCTCCCATACGAACCGCACCACCTATGGAATAGTAATAATCATCCCTTTCGTTACCGGCAAATAATACACATCCATCTTCAACTATAATTGCTGCAGCACGGTATCGGAACCATCGATTATCATCCGTAAAACCACAATTGTATTCCATAATCAAATAAACCTTATTCTACACTTGCCTTCAAGATTAAATGCTACCGGTTCAGCTCCAGTTGCTTTACAGACAAGTGTATCTGCATCCCATCTATCAAACTCAATATCGTCCAAATCAAGATCATCACATTCACATCTGCTATAAATTGAAATCCAGTCCTTCGGTTCCACTGCAGTCAAAGGATCTTTAAAATCCAGAACAATAACATCACCTGGACAAGCCCAAAAACATCCATCCACAGCTAGAAGATCATTTTGGGAATTGTAGAAACAATCACACCAAATAAATGTTTCTTTAAATTCCTCAGGATACTTCCCGTGAGATTCTGCTGGAATGTAGTGCATACTTTGAAGAGTATCAAGATTCAAAACACTGTAACCATATAAATCCTCATCAAAAACAAAATAAGTATTCCCATCCGCATGGTGAATAATACAGGCTAACCTTGAATTACCGTCTGTATTTTTCCACTCAAATACCTGTTTATCACCCTTAAACAATCTGCATACCTCTCCGTCAACTGGCGCATAACCGGGCTTGCAGTTCTCCTCATCAGCGTAGTAATAGTATCTGACAATATAACCTGATTCCAGTTCTTTTTCTCTCTTAGGCTTATCAAACCTAATTTTCGAAAAAATCTGTTCATCGAGTTTCTTCATATCTTCTTTGTGTTTTTCTGTTCCATAATAATTCATTTTGACCTCAAATCACTAATTTTCTATACAAACCAAACCTGTTGTTACGTTTAATTGGAAGAGTATTTACATAGTCAATTCTGAACGGAAGAACATTTCCATCATTGATAGCATCAACTAGTCAGGTTGATTTTCTGGCCAAAAAAGCCCTGTCTTACATGTTCCTTTCCGAGTATCTTCGCAGCTTTAAGAAGCAACGAACCAGATCCACAAGCGGGATCATATACCTTATTTATTTCAGACTTTCCGGCAACCGCAAGTCTGGTAAGAAGCTCTGATACCTCTTGTGGTGTATAATATTCTCCACCGGACTTACCTGCATTTGACGCGTACATACCCATAAGATATTCATAAGCATCACCAAAAGCATCAATGGTATTCTCCCGGAAGTCACCCAGCTTCATTTCTCCAATACCATCCAAAAGCTTGACCAGCTTATCATTTCTCTTCGCAACTGTCGCTCCAAGTTTATTACTATTAACATCTATATCATCGAAAAGGCCTGCGAAGTCATCCTCACTCTCACTACCATTAGCAGAATTCTCAATATTCTGAAATACCATTTCCAGTTTCTCATTCAAGTTATCTACAACACTACGGATATTTCCATCCTTGTTCTTAAATGTAGCCTCTGTATCCTTTGCATCTCTTCTTACATTACAGAAAAGCTCTGATGGGAGTATGAAGAATCCTTTTGTCTAGACCATATCCTCTCTTGCCATCTCAGCCTCTTCATCACTCAGCTTTGCATAATCAAAATCTAAGTCACCGGCATCCCACTCGTCCTTATTTATCTTTGTAGTAAGATTTTCTGATATATATCTATAGAACATGAATCCAAGGATATATGACTTAAAGTCCCAACCATCAACACTTCCTCTAAGATCATCTGCTATCGCCCATATAGCTCTGTGTAGCTCGTCACGTTCCTGTTCTTTTTTTGTATCTGTCATTATTTCTTCTCCGTTTTGAATTATTATATCTGTATCCTGGATAGACTCTCCCAAATACATATTATAGCAAAAAATGAACCGCATTTATACCGTAAATACGGCCCATTTGTCATTTTTAGCGTATATACGGATGCCTATTTCGTATTAGTGTTTTATCATCTTTATCTCTCTTGAATTTTAAACACTCTAATATATATCTTTTCGATAGGATCTTTCTTAAGTTCCAAACATCTATTATAGTGTTTCTGGAACTCCTCATACATATCTGGAATAGACTAATTAACACCTGAATGCTATAATTTTATAACAAATTGTAAAGAACGGAATAATATCGAGGAATAGAAAATGTCAAATATTAAAAAAATATATTTAGTTGATTTTGAAAATGTTCATGATTCTGGCATTAATAATCCAGAGTCACTAAACAAAAATGATAGCATATATATTTTTTATACAAACGAAAATGATAAGCTATCAACTTCAACTGTTAGTGGATTAAAAAAATCAAATTGTGAATATGAGCTAATCTCAGTTCCTTCCGGTGATCAATCACTTGATATGCACCTTGTTTCATTTCTCGGATTTTTAATTGGTAAACATCTGACAGAAGACGTCTCATATAGTATTATCAGTAAAGATAAAGATTATAATAATATTGTAGATTATTGGAAAAACGAATTTGGAATTAGCATTAGTAGATGTGATACTTTGCCTTCTGCTACAAATAATAGAACTGTACAACAAACGAATAATAAAACCCAGAAAATAACTCATAAATCCGGAAAATCCTCTAACAAAAAATCAAAACTAGAAATAGATATTCAAAACGCAATCAGCAAAATATATACAGGAAAAATTCCAAATGAAGTTGCATCTATAGTACGAAATCATATAGACGATGATAAGCCACTCAATGCAATACATAATGAGCTTAGGAACACCTATTCTCTATATTCAGAAATATATAATCTTATTAAACCAATTGTTGAAAAATATAACAAGACTGTTGAAACACCTAATTCCCATACTACTGAAACCACAGATAAAAAAGCCTTACGAGCTGACATTCAGCAATCTCTAAAAAAAGGAAATTATCCAGCAGGAATATATAACTCAGTGGCATCTATTGTTAGCAAGTATTTCGAAGAAACAAATCGAAAACAGATAATATATCGAGAAATCATTTCAAAATACGGTCAAAAGACAGGGCTTGATATTTATCACAGAATAAAAGTACATTTATAATCAGCAGTTATTAATTTTCATTGTCAGATCATAAATCCGCCCCTTGTCAATCGTGTCCGGTATAAAGAGTCTTGTATAATACTCCAGTCTCTGAAGTGTTGCCGCAGGAGAAGCAACCTCATCAAAATTCATAAACACTCTGCAATCCTTGCCATTATATAAAATTCCGGCAACTTTTGCTGTAATGTTTTTTTCCTATCCCCATTTTTTATCCTATTATCGTCGAATAAATAGGAAAATTAGAATGATTTGGCATAAAAAGTATTCTTCCCTGATCCATATTTTTTAATGTACCCTTCATCCATAAGTTTCTTTATTGCTACTTCTACTGATTTTTCACTTATACTTGGACATATATTAACAATTTCTCGTTTTGTAAACTTACCTATTTTTGTATCGACAGACGCTTTTACAATATCATAAGCTTTACTCTTGATGGTGATTACCTTTTTCTTCCCATCCGCCGTTTCAGATATAATGGTAGTATCACTTAAAATATTTACCCTACTCTCAAATTCCCGATAGCACGCAAGTATAACACCAAGCATATATTTTATAAAAACCGAAGGATCTTCATCTTCTTCATGCCATCCTGATGACGAAGCCTCCAATGCGTCATAATAAGCATCCTTCGTCTTTTCAATATGCTTCTCAATACTAATATACTTTCCGACATGATATCCTGATTTATATAAGAGCAAGAGCGTCATAAGCCTACTCATTCTCCCGTTACCATCATTAAAAGGATGGATACAAAGAAAATCATGTAGAAATACAGGTATAATCAGCAATGGGTCCACTGATGTATCTTCCATCATAAAATTATAATTCTCACAAATCGCATCAATGCAAGGCTCTGTTTCGTAGGGTGGAACGGGTGTAAACCGAATCACCTCAGACCCATCCTCCTTTGTTTCCTTAAGATAATTTTGGGTTATCTTATATCTACCACCATTTCCGGTTTCAGCATACTGCATCAAATCTCTGTGCAATTGAAGGATAATATTTCCATTGATAGGGATATATTCATAATTCTCATGAATCGTATTTAATACATCCCTGTATCCGGCTATTTCCCTCTCATCACGATTCTTGGGAGTTGTTTTTTCTTTTGCAATCTGACCGATTCTTGTTGCTGTAGTAATAATTCCCTCAATCCTATTTGAAGACTCAATAGATTGTACTTTGGCCACATCAACAAGTTTCTCCATTTCGACAGGTTTTTGGCGTAGAAACAGTTCCTGCTTCCCTTTATACTCATGAATCTGTGAAAGGTAATTCAGTATTTCATTATCCCAGCGGTATTCCTTATACTTTTTATAGTCAAATTCTCGCATATTCCCCTATCCCTTTCTATATTCCTAAATATTATCACAAATTAGGAGTATGTCAATATATAGGAGTAAGAATACATACCGTATTTTTTCTATATTTATCACCTCATCTTCTCTGTCCACGAACTCGCTCCGGCTGTTCCAACTCCCTCAAAACATCCTCAGTTTTCACATTTTTATTTTTCATTTCGAGATATTCCTTGAACTTGATTTCAAAAGAAAACAGTTCGTTCCACCCCGGATCACTTCTTGCCACAGTGTTATCAGGATTATATGAACGCAGTGCGCTGACCATATCTCCAAACGCCGCGATATCCTCAGCATTGATAGCTCTTATTTGACTTTTTGGATCTGTTGTCTTGGTTATTTTCTTAAGTAAATTCGTATATATTTACTATGTTTTTTTACGAGCCAAAAAAGTCGCAATTCCACTCTGTTCTGAGGATTGCGACTTTTTAATTATTTGACTGAATATATCCAATTAACGGCCTGTTTTTTACTGCCAACTTTATATTCATATTAGCTGCTTTTAAAATATTACCAAAAAGGAGCCGGCATTTTACGTTCCGGCTCCTTCCCCCTGCTTTTATCTATTTACAAATTAAGATAAAGCTTCTGTTGCTGCAGCTGATGAGGTTGATCCTATTGCTGAACCAAGCGCTCCACATGCACTTCCGAAACCTAATGCAGCTATGCAGAATATTCCGCATCCGGCAACTGTTCCACCTACACATAAAGATCCACAAACAACACCCATGTCTTTCTCCTCCTTTCTGTTTATGATGCAAAGATCAAAATCCTTTTTGACCTTTGTTCAATATAAAAAATATATTGATATTATATTAGTATTACTTACCCGCAAACCGTTCCTTAGGGATACTGTCAATCACCTTTTTAAAAAACAGCAAAATACCGCCGGTCAGAAAAGCATATAAAACCGTCCAAATTATCAGACTGCTTTTATCATTTTTAATATTATCCGAAAGTAACCGAAGACTTTTATAGCCTCCGAACAAAAAAACAAATATCGATACAGCCAGTATTATCCTGTATTTTGATACTATCAGCCAGTTTAAGAAGTGAAACAGCATACTGAATATAAGACCAAAGAAAAATGAAACGAGTATCCACATCACCATATTAAGTACATTAATATTTATTGAATGTTTAAGCATACTCTTTACAGCGATCAAAACCGATATAACACCAACAACTGATTCAAGAAACGAAACAATATTCGCAAAGATAAACTGTCCGATCCATATTTCTGATGGTTTTTTCACAGATACCAGAACCGGATTCAAAGTTCCTTCCTGTATATCCACATTCATGCTAAAGCTTAATATCGTATAATCGCAAAACAAAAGGTTAATAAAAACAAAGTTTGAACAGTATTGATCAATCAGGCTTCCACCAATCGGACTCAGTTTATCTGTTTTATAAATCATTAAAATAAAAGTTAATACAGCTGCCAGGAAAAAAAATACAGCTGGAACACATGACTGTTTTATAAATACTCTATATTCCTTCCAAATCGCAGCCTTCATTCTATCATTCATCTTCGTTCAGTCCTTTATAAATACTCGCTAAAGATCTGTAAATATAATTAAATTCTTTCACCCTGATATTTTTGTCATACAGAAGTTCTGTCATCTGTCCCGTTTTATCCTTATCATACCTGACCCATATCTCATCATTTCTCTGTTCATATATATTTCCGGAGGTTTTAACCAGATCGATTACCATTCGAATATTATCTCCCGGAACAATCCTCAGATACTCAATCTCTTTCTTAGCAATTTCATCTATCAAGCCCATCAACACTATCCTTCCATCTCTGATAAAAGCAATGCGGTTACATAGTGCCTCTATCTCGACCATGTCATGAGAAGTGTAAATAATACATCTTGCCTCCTGCTTAACCCATTCCTTCAGAAGCCTGATTATTATCAGCTGGGAATTAATATCCAGACCATCCAAGGGTTCATCCATGATAAGAATATCCGGATCAACAGCTAAAGCTCTGGCTATTACAAGCCTTCTCTTCATTCCTTTTGAAAACTTATTAACCTGTATATCCTTCTCATCAATCAAACCAACTATATCAAGATATTTATCAATGATTTCCTCCCTGTTAAGCCCAAACAGCCTTAAATGATATTCCATGTTTTCCCTTGCGGTAAGAAACGGATACAGACAGTTCTGTTCCATAATGAGTCCTATTCTTGATCCGGGCTTTTTATAAATCTCTCCCGAATCTATACTGATAAGATCTGTAACAGCCTTGATAGTTGTTGTTTTTCCTACGCCGTTAGGTCCGACAAAAGCAAAAATATCACCTGCATTTACCGTAAATGTGACTTTGTTCAACACCTTCTTATTCTTGTAGCTTTTTTCAACATCCTTCAGTTCAATTATTTTCGATATGCTTTTTCCACAGAAATAGAAGCCTCCCAATCCTAAAGCATCTGCATTATGAATTGCACAAATACAATCATCGCAAAGCCATTTTAAAGAGCATTCATCGCACCCCTTAATACCGTTTCTACTCTGACTCCACAGATTATCTATGTATCCGTCATAAAATATCTCTTCAATATTTCTTTGATTGACATTAAGGATTTCTTTACGCTCTGCCGGACATAATGATACTTTTCCGGACAAGGAAACTGCCACTTTTTTATATGTACACCTGTTACCTTTCCTGTCCACAAAGGTCTCATCAACATCCAGTTTCTTTCGTTCCTCGTATTTCAAAGCAGTGTGCAGTGGTCTGATAAAATCGATTACTTCAACCTCTTCCGGCTCATCATCCGGTATATCTAAAAGTTCTTTCATTTTGCATAAATCCTTATGCTCGCCCACCAGTACAGCTTTTACGTTTATTTCATCCTCCTTTAATACTTTTACCATTGAATCAAACAAACTTGCATCTTTTTCATCAGTCAAAACAGCCTTTATATCTATTCTGTTTTTCTTTATATACTCTCTGATTTTTTCCGAAAGATTAATATTTACCATATGCATAGTAATAGGAAGCTCTGCCTGCTTTTCTCTGATTCTCTTAACAACAGCAGTTACATAACCCCAATTCATCAAAGGATCTCCGCCCAGTATGGTCACTTTTTTCGCCGGAATATCCATCAACCTTTCGATACTTTTTAATAGAATATCTTCTGATGTTTTTTTATTATTCTTTTCCCATTTTACGCAGGATTTGCAACCGCCCTCAACCTTATCCATACTGCAGAAAGAACAACTGTGCCCGCACTGATCCGATGCTTCTATAAAAATATTTTCAAAGTATGGTGGTGAGTCGAACATACCCTTTATTTCAAAGATATTATGAAGTCCCCCTAATCCAAATAACTTTTTGTAATATTTCACCAATTACATTCAACATATTCAATGTATCTGTGTCAGATTGCACAATCAAGAAATATGTTACGAAGCAGGGTATATTTGTTACGAAACTCAACCACGAAAAAAACCCTTCGCAGAGACTGATCATATCTCTGCGAAGGGATAAAAAATGAAACTATATTATTTTAATTTCCAAGCTTCGCTGCCCACTCAAGTGCATCATCGATATGCGGTCTGAAGTTTCATAGACACGAACATGTTTAGGAATCTGTTTAAGCTCAGGTCCGTCAGGATCCTCATCAGGATCATAATACTTCCAGCTTGAGACAAAAGGAATATATGCATGCTCTGTTCTTGACGCGCAAAGCGCATCAAGAACCGTCGCCGTAGGCGCCGTATACCACGAAAAAGGGATACGCGGATATGAATGCAAGCATTCATCCGTGTATCCCTTTTTCGTGGTGCATGGCTTGTTACAGAAGCTCTTTAATACCATCAATATTTAGTATTTCATGAGATTCATAAACCACTTATATGGTATATAAAATCCATATATTCCATGCTATATTTTGCTTTTTCTGACTTTTTAGTGACATTTTATAGACATCAGTTCACAATAAACTTCCCATATTCATTATGCAACCACTGTCTAAATCACATTTCAACATGGTGACCATCAATCTTCACTGAATCAAAATCAATATCATCCAGAGAAAAATCAATAGTCCAATTCTTTTCTTGCATATAATCTAAGAATTCCTGAGGCAATTCCAAATGATAATTCTTAACATAATATGCTAAATCTCCTGGCCATATCCATTTTCCATCTGTATAAACTGTAGGTGTCCCTGCCGTTCCTTTACTGCTATCAATTACATCATCAACTAAACCCGGGCTAATTATCAGAGCTTTACCATCATTTAAATATCTGACAATCTTATCAGTACTGCCTTTTGTTTTGTTGACGAAGTCCAAAATTGATAATTTAGAATCTCCTCCATGAGGCATTTCTTTATAAAATCCTACGCTTGTTAATTCCATACTCTTCACCTCTTCTTGATATGCCTCTGATCATTCAGTATTCATTTTTTAGAACTGTTAAGAAGAATATACGGTATAATAACGTTTTATTTAGCTAATCAGTGTCAAAAATCGCTTTCAGCGCTGAATAAACGCACATATAGTATTATTTAAACAAATCATCTAATGTAATAACATTCGAAAACACACCACTATGCTTATTCTCTTTTAATCCAAAAGTAGTAATAAGTGTATTATGAATAGCAGTTTTGGGAGATATAAGTTTTGTTAGTGCTTCCTGTTTCTTTAACACATCCTTATAACAGCTTAGATCTACTTCGAAATCGTCCCCAGAGAATTTGATTTCACACATATTAATCACATTATCATCACGATCTATAAGCATATCTATCTGTGAACCAGATTCACCTTTCTCACGATAAGACCACGCTGACTCTGATGAAAGCACGCCGCCAATCTCCAACGCTGATTTTATTTGTTTAATATGAGAAAAGCATACCCTTTCAAACGCAAACCCACGCCACACAACAACATTCTGCGCAGATAGACTACGACTCCAGAAGTTTTCTTTTTTTCCACCTATAACACTTTTAAAATTCGAACAAAACAGACAAAAAGGATCAACAAGCTTATAATACTCTGTCCTTCTGCTCAAGCCAAATGGATAATATTTAACAATATAGTCACTTGCTATTAGAGCTTCAAGATTGGTAGTAAGAGTTCCCCCATCAGATACATTTATGCCCTTACATATCTCTGCACGAGTATATCCGGAATTCTTAGTTGAAAGAAAATTAACTATTTTTTTCATAGTTTCCGGATTGCTAAACGCTGAAATGAATAATCTATCATACTCATTCCTTAAAACCGCCTCTTTAGAGAACATTATTTGGTCTACCATTTGCGAAAGGCTTTTTCCCTTTTCAAAATAACCCAAATAATATGGAATACCACCGAATATCATATAACTTTGTGTAATATCATATCTTGTAAGATTGACACCGATGCTTTCAAAGAACTCCTCACATTCATTAAGCGTAAATGGAGATAGTTTAATCTCATATGTTACTCTGTTATATAATCCACCATGATTATTTATCAGGTTATCAAGTATCCATGAACTTGCACTACCGGTAACAATAACCATAATGTTTTTGCGATGGCACGCCCAGTTATTCCAAAACGATTCAAACGCTGTAAGAAAGCCAGACCTTTGTGTATCTAACCATGGTAATTCATCCAAAAAAACTACCTGTCTACTTCCGTCATCTCGTTCCTTTAAGAACTGTTCAAGCATAAAAAAAGCATCAAGCCAATCACCAGGCATTTTACTCTTTTTCATCCCTTGATCCAATAAGGAATTATAGAAATTCTTTAACTGAGCCTTTAATAATCCGGTCTTTATTTCTACTGGCGACAGCCCGGCATGTCTAAAGGTAATCCTCCCTTCAAATGTCTCATCTATGAGATAAGTTTTTCCGACACGACGTCGACCGTATATAGCAACTAATTCTGACTTTTTACTGTTATATAGCCTATTTAATTGTTCAATTTCTTTTTTTCTTCCTATCATAAGAACGATAATAAACCTCTTTTATTCAGCGGTCAAGCAGTTTTTTACATCATTTCCGCTGAATAAACGTGTATTTTGAATCAACGAATCAAAAAAAACAAAATAATTCAGTAATAACAGACCAGATTCTATTCCAAAATGATAACTGATTTAACAACTCCGCAATAATAAGAACCCCAATATAAAAATAGAATCTCACCGCCTTATGTTCAGACCGTTTCAGTTCCTTTCTCAAACCAGCCATTTCATTATCAGCATATATCCGAACATGTCCGGCCTCTTCCATTGCTTGTAGAGCCCTTCTCGAGGCATCATCCGCATCATTCTTATATCTATATACCAGTTCCTCGTTATACAGTTTCTTTTGTTCAATCTCTGATACCAGTGACCAGTTGATCTTCTCCCGGAAATCAGCATTTTGAGCTTCAAGTTCCGAGCAGTACTCTCTTAACCGGTTATCATAGTCCAAGATCCCATCCATCTCTGCCTGCGTCTTCATACCATTCTGATTTCTCAGATCGTCGTTCTCTTCCACGCGCTTTTGATTCTGTATCTCGATCTGATACTTCTGCTGCTTTTCTGCTGCTAATTCTGCGGTCATTTCGGCTAGCGTTGACTGCATCAATTGTATTTCCGAAAGAGAGCTCTGAACATTCTCCTCGAGTTCTTGCTTTAGCATTAATATTTGCGAGGAATGCATCGAATCTAGCTCTTTCATCTCTTGCAACAGAGCTTCTTTTTCCTGAAGTTCTTTCCGGAGCCGCTGTATTTCTTTGTCCATATCCATCATTGAGAATAACGGACTGGAGTGTGCTGAAGAGCAGTTCGGTGACGAAGGTGATGAGCTTTTCGGCGTCTCGGATGATAATATCTTCTGTTGTTCTGTGTCCGGTGTAGTAGCCGTTAATCGCTCTCTCAAGTTCATATAGCAAGTCCTCCAATCCAACATTTATACAAAACGTCCCGGCAAGGTTAATATCGCTAAAAAGTACTCCCTTTATGCTACGAAATATAATATGAGTCCTGCTTACATTCCATGAAACATCCCATCCTCTGTATCGCATCCTCTCGAAGAATTCATCTGAATTATTACATTCAGGAATGGTCTCTACTATCGCTTGGGCACAATCAATCATATAGCTATTTCTTTCGGTATTTGTAAGCACCTTATATTTTTTTTTACTCCAGGCAGTGATCTCGCCGGGCTCCATCTCGGATCCGTCAAAATGTTTTCCCTTAGCGGCTACATTCAATCCTCGATCTTTACAAAGATTATTTGTAAATATCTTCTGATGCTTAAGATCATTCTTTCCTATATCCTACGGCACTCTCCATTAATGGTTATATGTTCAGATATAGACAAATTAAATGAGTTTATTAATACACCGAACAAAAACGACTTTGATATTGACATGTTCGAGAAAACTTTCTATGCTCAGCTACGAACCTATGATCTGGATTTAACTAAAGAACCATATAAGCATAGCCCATTATGATAATCTAATATAACAACCAAGGGAGCCTGATCAATTCAGACTCCCCTTTTTGTTTCTGTAATATTCAATTATAATTACAAAACTATTTCTGTCCTTTCGCATTCAGCAACTAGGCCTTCTTCCCAATCGCTATCAATAAATCTACTTACCGGACTGAATTCTTTGATCAACTCATAACCTTTCCTTACAATAATATCTTCTGAAAACCATACAGCTTTCTCGAATGAGACTTGATGATTTCCGAAGTCAAATATAATTCCACGTGTAAGCCAGACATCATATAACATTTCGTTATTCTCATACAACCTCTGATTTTCATTAACTATGATAATCTTTTTGACTGTTTCATTTACTGGTGCATCAATGAAGGACTTTTTTGAAATCAAAGGATATTCTGTATCTTCTACAGACCATACAGCAACATCTTCCTCAGTCCCATAATAGTCATAAGGTTCTGTAAAGCTGTACAAATATAAATTCTCCGTATCTGTCTGAATCTTTACAGCTTGTGAAGATGTATTTGTAAAAACGAAAGGATCGTGATAAAACGCCACAAGTTTTGTCCCTACTAGTTGCTTTAATTTGTAAATCTCATTTTCCTTTAACTTTATATCTATATTCTTCATAGTTTTACCTCTCACTGACAAAATGTATTTTTTGAGTTACTAAGTCTCCGTGATCGTTGCTAAATTGGACATCAATATCAACCGCCGGTGATTTATCTGCCGAAGATGATACTATCCTCCAATTTATTATGGTTCCATCCTCCATAGTTGTCTGATAACCCTTAATACTCCCGTCCTTATACAATAATTCTGTCTCAATTCCGCCGTGCGCAAGATTATCATAGAATTCTTGAGCAGTTTTAGCTGGGTCATCAGAAACTATATTTCTTATAGACTTATTTTTGCTTTGTCCTGGCTCACCAAACAGACCATTATGATATTTATATTCCTTGCGCATAGAGTCAAGATTTTCAGTTATACTATGATAATGGTCTGCACCACCTTTATAACAAGTACCCATCACGCACCTTCTTTCCTATGAGTGCGTTCAAATTCACTTGCATATCTATAAAACTTGACTTGGTCGATGAATTCTCCAAAGATTTCATCAGGCATATAACCATGCACCAAAACAGCACTTGGGTTAATATTATCTAACATAGCTTCTACTCCTACTTTGAACATTCTCTTCTGTTCTTTAGTAGAAATACATCCATGTGTACTGACCGATACAATAGACCCCTGATGAACGCCTAAAAAGCAATAATCAAAGCTTGATTCATCACTCCATCTAATATTTGGAATCACAGGTATTCCATTCTTCTGAAAATAAAAGCCAACCGCCCTGTTCATGAAAGTGTTAGCCTGCTGCAAGCACGGTGATTGACCAATCATCATAGTGCAATCTGGTGTTATAACACCATCATATAATTTCAATACATCTAAGTATCGAGTTGTAGCTGTTAAGACACGTGAAAACTCCTTATCATGCTGATAAAAATGAACGTATTTTCTTTTATCATTACATACATTCACTTTTCCAAAAGGAATCATATCTTTCGGTATTTGAACATTATCAAGTTTCATCAACATCGGAATTCCGGCATCACCAACAATCGTTGCACCTTCGGTAAGGTAAGCTTGGAATCCATCATCAAAAATAGTTTTTCTTATTCTCATAATAAATCTCCTTTATAGGTATAATTGAATAACACATGATTATTCCTTCTTTCTTTTACAACAAGACTTTAACATCCTGAGGTAATCTCCGGAGACTGACTATGAGTATGCTATTACGTATAGAAGTATCCGGAGACAGTTAACAGTTTTATCATTCAATACTTATTTCCATTCCGAACAAAAAATAAGCTATGTCAAAATAAATATAAGTATTGACATTTATCTCCAAATACCTTTAAAATAATAAATGCTATTACGAATAGAAGTATTCGGAGATAAGCACCGAACTGATTGCTCCAACAATCATTTCAGTGCTTATTCTTTTTTATTATTAACAATCAAATTAACCACCTCCTAGTATTTCTGTCTATATTTAGCCTGCGCTGACGAAACACCATATTTTGCCATAATTTCATATGGAATCATCCCTTTTGTCTCTTCATATGGCATCATTACTTCGCCACAGACCGCTTTAGCTTGCCATTCAACACTTTCATATGCCTTGAGTTCATTATCATTAAAGCTTCTATCCATAACAGGGGTATACCCAATACTAAACAAGAAAACATGACACAATTCATGAGTTATATGATCTCTATATGCTCCGGTATAATATCTATATGCGCCGTCATATACCGATTCCTTTATTTGAATAGTAAAACCTCCTGCAGCATTCTGAAAACACCTTGCCGGATTATTAATATCCAATTTGTCATCATCAACCACTTCATAGTTTGAATTTTCAAACTTGTCTGGTATTTTTTCTAAAACATCAAGAATAGGAAACGCTCCGCCCGGATCTACCTCAAAAATTTTACGAAGTATTCCCGCTAGCATTCTGGCAGTTTTTCTACTCATTTTTTTAGTTTTGTAGTCCATTATTCTATGTCACCCCCTGAATTAAGCATTTCTATGATTTTTCTGGCTGTCTCTTCATCAATCCCGTCAAATGATCTTTGAAATTGTAAAGCCATCTCTCTTTTAACATTATTAGTATTCACCAAACTAATCTTCATCTGAGTTTTTGAATCATCTATAGCATCTCGTAATTCCGCCTGTTCCTCCGCTGAAAGATTATAATGTCCCACAATTTTGTCAAACCAGTCTTCCGGGACATTACGCTTACCATTTTCAACCGCGGATACAAATGGCACTTTAACACCAAAAAGTCTCGCAGTATCACCCATAACTTCATGAAATCTAATTCTTAATATCCTCATAAATTCACCATATTTAGTATATGCCATATTATCCTCACCTCCTATTTTGTATATTACACATTGTTAATCATAATGTCAATAAAAATATTAACCATTTTATGATTAACTTGTGTCTTTTTATTTTTTAATTAATTATTGTTGACATTTTAGCGACGAAAAAATCGGGAAGCCTTATAAAATAAGACTTCCCGATACATTTTAATTATAGAAGCTCAATAGTTCCAGGTGGTTTACTTGTTAAATCCCACATTACTCTATTAACACCCTTAACTTCATTGATGATTCTATTCATACATCTCTGTAACACTTCAAAAGGTATCTCTGTACAATCTGCTGTCATAAAGTCTGATGTACAAACTGCACGAAGAACTACAGCGTAATCATAAGTTCTAAAATCACCCATTACTCCAACTGATCGCATATTTGATAATGCTGCAAAATACTGATTTGGAGCAATTTTTATTCTCTTATCCTTTACAGCTGCATCAACTTCTTCTCTGAAGATAGCATCTGCATCCTGAACTATTCTTACTTTTTCAGCCGTAATGTCGCCAACTATACGAACACCAAGTCCCGGTCCTGGGAATGGCTGACGGAATACAAGATATTCCGGAATTCCAAGCTCGAGTCCAGCCTGTCTTACTTCGTCTTTAAAAAGCATTCTGAGAGGTTCAACAATCTCTTTGAAATCAACATAATCCGGAAGGCCTCCAACATTATGATGAGATTTGATAACAGCAGATTTACCAAGTCCTGATTCGATAACATCAGGATAGATTGTTCCCTGTGCAAGGAAATCAACTGCACCGATCTTCTTTGCTTCTTCCTCAAATACACGGATAAATTCTTCACCAATTATCTTTCTCTTTCTTTCAGGATCTTCCTCTCCTTCAAGTTTCTTATAGAATCTATCCTTAGCATTAACTCTTATGAAATTTAACTCATAGTTGCCATTTGGTCCGAAGATTGCTTCAACTTCGTCTCCTTCATCTTTCCTGAGAAGCCCATGATCTACGAATACACATGTAAGCTGTTTTCCAACAGCCTTTGAAAGGAGTACTGCTGCAACTGAAGAATCCACACCTCCTGATAATGCACAAAGAACTCTTCCTTTTCCAATCTTCTCTCTGAGTGCTTCAATTGTTGTTTCAACAAATGAAGACATCTGCCAATCGCCTTTACATTTACAAACATTATATACAAAGTTACGGAGAATATCCTGTCCCTGTTCTGAATGCATAACTTCAGGATGAAACTGAACAGCATAAATGCTTTTCTCTTCATTTTCCATAGCTGCAACCGGGCAATCTTTTGTATGAGCTGTAACCTTAAATCCTTCAGGAAGTTCTGCAATATAATCAGTATGACTCATCCAAGAATTAATAACCGGCTTGATATTTTCGAAAATCAGAGATGTACTGATACTTACCTGACCGATCACTCCGCTTTCCTCATCGATCGCATCTATAAATGTCTCTGTCTTTCCGTACTCACTAACAGGAGCAGTTGCAACTTTACCACCGGCAAGATATGCAACAAGCTGTGCACCGTAACAAATTCCAAGTATTGGAATTCCGGCTGAGAGGAGTTCTTTTGTATATGATGGTGATTCCGGGTCATATACACTATTAGGGCCACCTGTTAAGATGATTCCCTTTGGGTTCATCTCCTTAATCTTATCAAGCGAAAGTGTATATGGATGAACTTCCGCATATACATTGCACTCTCTGACTCTTCTGGCAATAAGCTGGTTATACTGCCCGCCGAAATCTAAGACAATTATTTTTTCCTTATCCATGAATTATTCTCCGTTTCAAAGCAATTTATAAATATTGCTTAAGCATATACTACCAAGCAAATAATTTCAATCACAAAATCATTCTTTCTTCAAATGAATTATTCATCAGTAAGCGGTTTTCCGCCAAGCTGCTTAACTGCTTCCTGAAGCTGTGTATCATCTTTGTGAGGTATTGTTATCTTCTTCTTAAGTTCATCTGAAAGTTCAACCTCAACGTCCGGCTTAATACCAACCTTGTGAATCTCTGTTCCTGATGGAGTATAATACTTAGCTATAGTAAGTTTAACAGCTGATCCATCTTTAAGAGGAAATACAGACTGAACAATACCTTTACCAAATGTTGTCTTACCAACAACAGTAGCTTTACCGTAATCTCTCATGCAGCTTGTAAATACTTCTGAAGCACTTGCACTGTTTTCATTTACGATAACTACAATAGGAGCCTCAATCGAATGATTATCTGTACATCCGAGCTTCTGGATCATCTTATCGTTCTTATCTTTTGTATAAAGAAGATCTCCGGCGCTCTCTCCGCCAGGTGCTGTTGCCTTATCATCAATAATATAATCACACATTGAGATAACCGCAGTTAAAAGTCCTCCGGGATTATTTCTAAGATCAATGATATATGATTTTGCACCCTGTGATCCAAGATCATCTAATGCCTTTTTGAATAAGTCAGGTGTATTATCAATAAACTGATCAACCTGTACATAACCGATATTTCCATCGAGCATTTCATATGAAACTGTTGTATTCTCAACCAAAGCTCTTGTGATCTTTAATACAACTTCACCTTCAACGCCATCACGCTTTACAGTAACTGTAACTTCTGTATTCTCTTCACCTCTGATCATCTTTGTAACTTCTTCAAGTTCCATATCAGCTGTGATATCTGTATCATCAACCTTGAGAATTACATCTCCCGGAAGCATTCCTGCCTTCTCTGCAGGACCACCCTTAAGCGGTTTAACAATATAGATTTCATTTGTATCAACTTTCTTTGAAACAGTTGATCCTATACCAACATATGTTCCCTTATCATCTTCAATAAGTTTTTCATACTCTTCTTTTGTATAATAAACCGAATATGGATCATCGAGACCTGCCATGATTCCGTCAAAATAGGATTCTTCCTGCTTCTCTGCATCCTTCTCAAAATAATAATGGAAATTAATAAGATTCTCTATCTCCTGAGTTTTATCAATTGTTGATTTTGCTTTAGGATTAAATATTCCATCTACATCATTTGCCGGTTTATAATTTGATGACTTATGATCACTGACTGCTTCCTTATTGCCACATCCTGAAAGCATCATTGAACATGAAAGTGCTACTAATGCTGTTGCAGCAACTTTGTGATATCTGCGTTTCATTTTCTAACTCCTTAACATCCAAAAAATTAATTATAAAAACTAAGTGGATCTACGTATTCGCCATTTATCATTACACCATAGTGTAAATGTGGTCCGGTAGAAACACCCGTATTACCTGAATAAGCAATAACCTGGCTTTTCTCAACCTTCTCGCCTTCTTTTACACAATATGCTGATAAATGATGATAAACAGTACTTAAACCATTACCATGGTCCACAATAACTGTTATTCCGCCGGAACCGTAATATCCTGTATATACTACAACTCCTCCCCATGCAGATATAACATCACTACCCGAATCACAAGCAATATCTATACCTCTGTGATATGAACTTGCTCCTGCTGTAGGCGCATCTCTATATCCAAAGTAAGATGTAAGATAAGTACTTGATGGCATCGGCCATTCCAAACCATTTGCTTCATCAAGGAATGGAATAAAATATTTTTTATCTATTTGAACATAACCACCATCATGTGAAGAAAGATTCATTGTCGCAATCTGTGCGTCAAATTTTCTTTCCATTGCTTCAAGCATTGAAACTTCGCCTTCTACAGGATCGATAGTTTCCTCATAGTTCTTACACTGAGTCTTCTTTGCCTCAACAATAAGCTCTATTGCTTCCTTCTCTTCCTTATATTCCTCTTCTATACTTCCAAGAGATTCAAGGACTGCAGACTGAAGAGTTTTCTTATTTGCAAATTTGGTTCTTTCATCAATATATACATTAAGCAGAGCCTGGTCGTATTCTCTGATCTGATCCATGTATTCTGTTCTGTTTAGAATATCCATGAAATCAGCAGAAAGAAGAAATGCGTCTACATATGAAGCAGAATTTCCTTCGTAAGCACTCTGAATATGTTGCTTCATTACCTCAGTACGTTCTTTTTCTTTCTGTTCGCTTATTTCAAGCTCCTTCTCAGTTTCAGCTATGCTTTCCTCAAGAGCTTTTTTAGCTGTATTAAGTTCTCGATAGTTATTTTCAAGCTTTATCAGAAGTTCATCCATCTCTCTGACCTGATCTTCAAAACTCTTCTGGTTACTTTTAAGATCTGCAAGAAGTGCTTTTGCCTCCTGAAGTTCTTTGCTGTATGCAGATTTATTGCCTCTGAGACGTCTGATTTCATCCATATCAACTGTACGCTTCGTAACTATTCTCTTTGGTGCCGATATGAATACACCTTTAGCCGTAAGGTTTCCCTTTGTAAGATCATCACTTTTATTTTCTGTAGTTTCTTCTTTCTTCTGATCTTTCTGGGTATTTTTCTCCTTATCATTATCCTTTACAGCTTCTGTAGTATTAGCCTCAGAAGTCTGTTCTGTTTTTTCATTTGTTTTTCCCTCTGTTTTTTCTTCTGTTTTTTCAGTACTTTTTTCCTCTGTAGTCTTGTCTTTTTTTGTGGCATCTGTCGGAGTTGCTTCCCTATAAACAGTATCGCCACTAACGGTATTACCGGCAGCGGCGTTACTGATGTTTGAACCTGAAACAATTATAACAAAAGCCATCGTGACAGAGGTTATCATTCTATACATTTTCCTCTTCACTTTAAATCCCTCCTTATATTTTGAGGTGCTTCTTAGTAGTAAATATACTTCCCAGTAAACCTATACCAACACCAATAAGAAGTGTTGCAGGTACCAGAACTTTAAATAAATCATGTAATGATACAAACTCGAAAAGTTTCTTTATAAGAGTAAGTCGTCCAACTACATATTTTAAGACTGTATCATATGCATAGTATATAAGTACAAGTGGAATTACCGAACCAACAAGTCCGATGATAACACCTTCAACTATAAACGGAGCTCTTACGAAGAAGTTAGTTGCTCCGATAAGTTTCATAATTTTTATCTCTTCCTTACGAACAGTAATACCGATTGTAATAGTGTTACTTATAAGGAATATCGATACAAGTAAAAGAATCAGGATAATACCGATTGAGGCATATCCAACGAATAAGTTAATAGATGAAATAGTATCCGCTGTACCCTGCGAACTCTTAACTTTCCTTACACCGTTAAGTCCTTCAAGGAAACGAACAAATTCAGCCTGTTTACTTACATCCTTCAATGTGATTGAGAATGAAGCAGATTTGGCAAGAGGATTATCATCTCCAAAAGCTGCTCTCGCTTCTTCAGGATTATCGTAAGTATCATTTGAATACTTAATCCATGCTTCCTCAGCTGAAATATAATCAAATGTATCAACTTCAGATCTTGTTCTTATCTGAGACTGAAGCAATTCAATATTTGCATCTTCATCGAAGAAAACTGATATCGAAATAGAATTCTCCAAACTCTTCATAGCTGATTTAAAGTTAACTACTACAGCATAAAAAAGTCCGAATAAGAATAAACATGAAACAATAGTACCAATCGATGCCAAAGAGAAGAGAAGGTTTCTTCTGATATTTTTGACACCCTGTCTAAAACTATACCATAACGAACTAATCCTCATCTATATATCCACCCTTCTCTACGTCGCTGACAACAACGCCTTTTTTAAGAGTTATAACTCTCTTTTTCATAGCATTAACGATTTCCTTGTTATGAGTAACAACTACAACCGTTGTTCCTTTTGCATTGATATCTTCAAGAAGATTCATAATGTCCCAGGAATTCTTTGGATCAAGGTTTCCTGTAGGCTCATCCGCAAGAATGATATCAGGCTTATTAACAAGTGCTCTGGCGATAGCAACTCTCTGCTGCTCACCACCCGAAAGCTGTCTCGGATATGCTTTATATCTATTTGCAAGTCCTACAATAGTAAGCATAGCAGGAACCTGCTTTCTGATATATCTTGAAGGGGTTTCTATAACACGCTGCGCAAACGCAACGTTTTCATATACTGTTCTATCATTCAGAAGACGGAAATTCTGGAATACAACTCCAATTTTTCTTCTGACTTTTGGTATCTGTCTGTTCTTAATCTTATTATAGTTATAACCGGCAACCTGTATTCTCCCCTTAGTAGGATTAAGCTCTTTTGTAAGCAGCTTAATGAATGTGGTCTTACCAGAACCACTCGAACCAACTACAAAAACAAATTCGCCCTTTTCAATCTTGATGTTAACGTCTTTAAGCGCAACCATATCGGCCGAATATTTCATAGTTACATTTTCCATTGTAATCATGATGTTTCAGTTCCTTCCAAAATTATTATATCTTTCGTTCTGCAACCACATCAGTTTGCAGACTTTATCTGCCCCAATAAAGACACAATTTTCCCTACACATTTTTCCATAATTAATCCCAATAAACATATGTCTATCTTAGAAATCGAGGCTCTCCATATATTTCATGTATTTGACTACCATGAGCGCAATCTTAAATGTAATCGCATCTTCAAATACTCTAAGATCAAGATTTGTAGACTTCTGAATCTTATCAAGTCTATATACAAGAGTATTCCTGTGAATATATAACTGTCTTGATGTCTCAGAAACATTAAGACTGTTCTCGAAGAATTTATTGATAGTAGTTAAAGTCTCATCATCAAATTCGTCCGGAGATTTTGCATCGAAAATCTCTTTAATGAACATTCTGCAAAGAGGAATTGGAAGCTGATAAATAAGTCGTCCGATTCCAAGGCTGTCATAAGCAATGATATTCTTATCGCTGTAGAAAATCTTCCCTACATCAAGAGCCATCTTTGCTTCCTTGTATGAACGTGATACTTCCTTGATTTCATTGACAATAGTACCGTATGCAACATGTACTTTGATCATTGCCTCTGAGCTGAGCATATCAACTATCACTTTTGCAATCTTTGTCATATCTTCAAGTGACTCAGTTGCTTTTACTTCCTTTACAAGAATGATATTCTTTTCATCTACAGCCGTAATGAAGTCCTTTGCCTTGCTGGCGAAAAGATTTCTAACTGTTTCAAGGGCATTATTATCCTTGTCCGTTTTAGTCTCAATAATGAAAACTATTCTTCTGACATCTGTATCAATATGAAGTTTCTTAGCTTTATTGTAGATGTCAACAAGAAGAAGGTTATCAAGAAGAAGATTCTTGATGAAATTATCCTTATCGAATCTTTCTTTGTATGCTACAAGAAGGCTCTGAATCTGAAATACAGCCATTCTTCCGACCATATAAGTACTGTCATCATCACCTTTAGCCATTATTATATATTCCAATTGTTTATCATCGTTTACTTTGAAGAAATGATATCCAAGAAGTGACTGGCTTTCTGCCGGTGATTCGGCAAATGCTACAACTGCATCTTCATATCCCTCGAAGCTACCTTCGATGGTCTTTGCAAGCATCCTTCCTTCTGTATCCATAATAACAAGATCTGTCTTAGTAATGTTCCTAATCCCCTCAAGAGTATCCTGAAGAATCTGATTTGAAATCATATTACACCTCTCTTTTTTCTGAACTCCATCCTATCCATTACATCAAAATAAAAAGTTTTTTGCAAAATGTTACCTTTCCAAAAACTCACCCAATTTATTTTAACAGAAATTCAACACAAAAAAAAGGGAAAATGCATTTTTTGTACATTTTCCCTTAAAATTTCATTATTTATTAATGATTATTAGTTAGCAATGATTGTTTCTGATTCCTTATCGAAGATATGGATCTTAGAAAGATCAAATGCGAACTGAACTGTATCACCAGGTCTAGCTGTTGTACGAGCATTAACTCTTGCTGTGATATCGAACTGATCGATTGTGAAGTACAGATATACTTCAGCACCGAGCATTTCATAGATATTGATTCTAGCGTCGATAACTGACTCAGGTGATGACTCTATGAAGAGCTGTTCATCATGTATGTCTTCTGGACGAATACCAAGAACAACATCCTTATCAATGAAATCGCCAGCGATAAGCTTCTGAGCTTTTACATCTGGAACCTTGATAGAGTGTGAACCGAACATAAGAAGTACGTCCTGTCCTGACTTAACTACCTTACAATCGATGAAGTTCATAGGTGGCATACCCATGAAACCTGCAACGAAGAGGTTCTGTGGATGATCGTAAAGGTTCTGAGGTGTATCTACCTGCTGGATGATACCATCCTTCATAACTACGATTCTTGTACCAAGTGTCATAGCTTCTGTCTGGTCATGTGTAACGTAAATGATTGTTGTCTGAAGTCTCTGATGAAGTTTAGAGATCTCTACACGCATCTGTACACGAAGCTTTGCGTCAAGGTTTGAGAGAGGCTCGTCCATAAGGAATACCTTTGGCTCACGAACGATAGCTCGTCCCATGGCAACTCTCTGTCTCTGACCACCTGATAAAGCCTTTGGCTTTCTGTCAAGAAGGTGCTCGATTTCAAGAATCTTAGCAGCTTCATGAACTGACTTATCAATCTTTTCCTTTGGTACCTTTCTGAGTTTAAGACCAAATGCCATGTTATCGTAAACTGACATATGAGGATACAGAGCGTAGTTCTGGAAAACCATCGCAATATCTCTATCCTTTGGCTCAACATCGTTAACAAGCTTGTCGCCGATCCAAAGCTCACCACTACTAATGTCTTCAAGACCTGCGATCATACGAAGTGTAGTAGACTTACCACATCCTGATGGTCCTACGAAGATTATAAACTCCTTGTCCTGAATATCAAGATTGAAATCCTTAACAGCGTTGAATCCGTTTGGATAAATCTTGTAAATATTCTTTAATGATAAACTAGCCATTTTTTAATCCTCCTACTATTATAGCTATGTTTCTTGCTTACTAACTATGGAAAATAATACAACTTTTCTATATTTTAAGCCATATTAGTTTTGCATAAAAACAAAAAAAATCTTTTGTTTAGATTGCATAACCCCCGGTGGTTTATATGAATTATTACCAAAAAAATCTTTTGAAAAAGCGGTATTCGACCTGTTTTTTGTGAATTCTTTACCACTTCTTAAGATTTATCGGCTACTGCCAATCTTTTTTTTTACATTTTGCCCATTTTCCAAGCTTTATTTGGTCATTATTGCCCCGAATCCGAAGCTCCAATTATTATGATAATCTTAACATCAGTAAGGTCTGCATCTGTCTCTTCACTGGTCATAGTCCCTACTGAAATTGATGCATTAGGGAAATACTCCTGAATATCCTCTCCAAGCCCTTCTTCAGCCACAAGTATCTTTGTCGTATCGTACTTATTATATGAATTTGCGGCAGAAACATCAGTAAAACCTGCATCCTCAAGTTTGGCTGTCCATCTACCCGCAAGTCCTTCAACTTCTGTAGCATTAAGCACAACTATCTTCATATTGGCAGAAGAAACCTTTTCCTTCTTACCTTCTTCCGTATTGTCACCATTTTCATCAGTTGTCGTATCTTCATCCTTCTGCTTATTGGAAATAAGATTATCATCACCTTTTTCCTCTGTAAGGATTGATTTTTCAACAGCAGCCTTTGTTCCCTTCTTTTTCTTAAGGTCATTTCCTCTTATAATTTCCTTAACAAGATATGCACTGAGTCCAACTATCACAAGTGCAAGTATTATAACTATTCCTCTGAAAAAAAATGTAAAGAAAAGTCCTGCTGCACTGCCATTTTTCTGTTTCTTATCGTCTTCCATTACTCAATCTCTCCATTCATATTTATTATCTATATCCATCCACCGTCACATTTTAACACTTCACCTGTAAGATAATCCGGCATTTCCAGCATTTTTATAACTGTATCCGCCGCCTCCTCCGGAGTTGCCATCCTACCGATAGCGATGCTCTCTGCCAGTTCATTTTTCTCCTCATCACTGAGGTGACCGTTCATTCTGGTATCAACCGCACCGAAAGCTATAGCATTTACCGCTATGCCGGACAAAGCCATTTCCTTAGCCAGCGCCTTTGTAAATGCATTAACCGCACCTTTAGTCGCCGAATAAGCCACTTCGCACGAAGCTCCGACAAGTCCCCAAACAGAGGAAATATTGATGATCCTGCCTCTTTTTTCTTTCACCATATAAGGTAATACTTCATGGCAAGTATTATAAACAGAATCAAGATTGACTGCCACAGTCTGTCTCCACTCATCAGGATTCATATCCATCAGAAGTCCGACATAAGATATGGCCGCCGAATTAATAAGCGCATCGACTCCACCGGCCACAGAAACCGTCTTTTTAATAAGCGCCTTTGCTGTAATATTCTGACTGATATCGCCAAAAACCGTAATAACTTTTATCTTATCCGAAATCTCTTCGATAAGATGAGCGACATCCGCCAAGGCCTTTTCATCATGGCCTGAATTAATGGAAATATATTCATATTTACCGCTCTTTGCAAGTTGAAGAGCTACACTTCTGCCAATGCCTGATGAGGCACCGGTTATTATAACTGAACTCATATGATCTCCATTTTTGATTATTACTATCCCGGAACTACTGAATAATCCCGTGAACAGCGTATATATTTTACTATAAGAGATAAAAAAATGATAGTTAAATATAATGAAAAGTTTTTAAGAATGAGTTATACTATCATTAAGAGGGACCAATAATTCACGAAGGGGTGATACTATGTCAGGGACATTCGTTGAATTCTTCTCAGAAGAAGCACTTGAAAATGTTATGGTCATTTTAAAATACAAGCCCGACAGGGTTGTTTATGTTGGCCATAAATCCAATATGATCACAAAAAAGATCAACAGTCTTCGTGCCTTCGTCGCACGCACTTCTCCGAATACAGAACTAAAATTTGTTGAAGTTTCAAGAGATAATCTTGACCAGATAATCGACACTTTAATGGAGCTTGTTGAAAAATATAAAGATGCCAAATTCGAACTTACCGGTGGTGGGGAGCTTATACTTATCGCCTTTGGCTTCGTTAGCTCCAAAATCCCTGTCGAAACTCTGCGTATCGATCCATACACAGGAACGGAGATTGATTTCAGTGGATCTACACCTACACGAAGCGCAAGCCATATACAGATGTCGGTAGCCGACAATATGGTACTTCACGGCGGTTCACTTACCAATCTTACCGGAAGTTATTCTACATGGAAATTTACCGATGACTTCAGAAATGACATCAGAGCCATTTGGGAAATCGCCAAATCGATTAAATCCAAGTGGAATAAATGCACCGCAAATATCGAAGAAGTAGTTAAAAATTTCCCTCCTGACGAAACAGGTCTTTATACTCTTCCTCGTTCCGGTCTCGGTGAAGCTACAGAACTGCTTTTTAAACTTAAAAATATTGGCGTTGTAAAAGACCTTTATATAGCGAAAAGAACGGTATCATTTTATTTTAAAAATGAAATGATACGTCATGTTGTTACAAAAACCGGTAATATTCTTGAGCTTCATGTTTATGATGTCGCCACAAGCAATAATTCCAAATTCACGGATGCGGTTATCGGCGCCATGATTGACTGGAACGGCGACAACGATAAGAAACCTTTTGAAGAGCAGCAACAGCAGTATGATAATTCAACCAATATAGATACAATAAATGAAATAGATGTCATCTTAATGAGAGATACCATACCTACATTCATTTCATGTAAGAGTGGAAAAGTCGGCAGTGTTGCTCTTCACGAGCTGCAGACAGTCACAAGTCGTTTCGGTGGCAAATACGCTCTCAAGGTTCTCGTCATGGCTACGCCTTGCGACAACTCATCCAGCGGAGTCAGCTTCTTCAAACAGCGAGCCAAAGATATGCACATCTGGGTAATCGATGACGTATATTCCATGAGTGACGAAGCCCTTCGCCAGAAGCTCCTGAAAATCCAGGGAATATCGATAAATTAAATATAGAAAATATGAAATATCGAAAAAAACCTCAACGTTACTGTTGAGGTTTTTTTACCGGAATATTTATCTTGCACAGTTGGCAAATCTTGTATATTTACCCTGCCAAACAAGATCTATAGATCCCGTGGAACCATTTCTTTGTTTTGCGACGATTATCTCCGCAATACCCGGTTTCTCGGTCTCCTTATTGTAGTATTCATCTCTATATATGAACATTACAACGTCGGCATCCTGCTCGATAGCTCCGGATTCTCGAAGATCCGCAAGAACCGGCTTATGATCCGGTCTCGAGTCAACCGCACGGTTAAGCTGTGAAAGAGCTATAACAGGAACATTTAATTCTCTTGCAAGACCTTTAAGAGATCTTGATACTTCTGAAATAAACTGCTGTCTTGATTCAACAGCCCTGCTGGGACTCATCAACTGTAAGTAGTCGACAATTATAAGTCCTATATCATTTTTCTGTTTAAACTTACGACATTTCGAACGCATTTCAGCTATAGTAATAGAAGAATTATCATCAACAAATATCGGTGAATCACCAACTATACCGGCGCTTTCTGCCATTTTGCTCCAGTCCTCATCCATAAGATTACCTGTCTTAAGAGCCTGGGCATCGATGAAAGCATCCTGCGCAAGTACTCTGTCTCCAAGTTCTTTCTTACCCATTTCGAGCGAGAAGAACAATACCGGGATATTCTGCTTAACTGCCACATTATGCGCTATATTTAACACGAAAGCTGTCTTACCCATAGAAGGTCTGGCAGCAACAAGTATCAATTCACCACCGTGAAGACCTGTAAGTTTTTCGTCAAGGTCGATAAATCCTGTAGAAAGGCCGTTTATACGACCCTTATTCTTTGAGGCTTTATCAACACTTTCTATAACTTCAAGAATGATATCATTCATTCCCGCAAAATCACTGTAACCGTTTCTTGACTGAGAAAGCTTGAATACATCCTGCTCTGCACGTTCAAGAATATTATCTACCGTATCCTGTGCGGCATAACAATCCTTTGCTATCTCATCAGTTATCTTTATAAGTCTTCTTAATACAGCCTTATCTCTGACTATCTCTCCATACCCTTTAGCATTGATAGTTGTCGGAACGGAATTTACAAGATCACCTATAAATGAAACATTATTGATCTCTTCAGGAATATTCTTCTTGGTGAGCTGATCCATCAATGTAACGATATCGATCATTCTTTTTGATGAATATAGTTCACATATCGCTTCAAATATAACTCCGTATGCAGCATTGTAGAAATCATCGGGAAGAAGCATATCCGCAAGGTCTGCAACAGTTTCTTTATCCATTATCATGGAACCTACTACAGCTTTTTCGGCATTATTGTCATGAGGCATTATTCTTCTTACTGCCCCGGGAACCTTCTTCTGTCTCTCCACGGCCGCATTTCCTGCATCACGCGAAGTATTATTTGATGCTAAATTTGCTTCAAAAGAAATGCTTTTAAGACTGCTGTCATCCGCTATATTTGTCCCGGTAAAATTATCTGAAGGAACAGGCTCTGCCGCATTAAAAACGGCATTTACATCTATATATTCATTTATGTCTTCTGTTTCTTGAGGAAACATATCCTGATCATCAAACATCTTAATCTAATCCTTTTTTAGAGTTAATCCTACATTCCTTCAACAACAACCTTAAGGCTTGCTGTTACTTCCGGATGAAGTTTTACTGATACAGTATATGTACCAATATTTTTTATAGCATCCTTTACAACTATCTTCTTCTTATCAATCTTGATGCTGTGCTGCTTTTCGAGTTCTTCTGAGATTTCCTTTGATGAAACCGAACCGAAACTTCTTCCGCCTTCGCCGACTTTAACTTTTGTATTTACGGCAATAGCTTCTATCTTCTTAGCAAGTTCCTTTGCGTCTGCAAGATTCTCAGCCGCAACCTTGTCATCATGCTGCTTCTTAAGCTTAAGATCGTTAAGATTCTTAGATGTTGCTTCAAGACCAAGCTTCTTAGGAAGCACGAAATTTCTTGCATAACCATCATTTACGTCTACTATCTGTCCTGCCTTACCGAGGCTCTTAACATCCTGAATTAATATAACCTTCATCTATATGTCTCCTTCTGTATACATTTCCTTAAGTACTGTCTTTAATTCATCAAAAAATTCTTCTTTATGCACATCCTTCAGCTGTACGCCGGCAATATTTGCATGACCGCCTCCGTTAAACCTTTCCATAACGATCTGAACATTTACATCACCGATAGATCTTGCAGAAACATAGAGCGTTCCCTTAGACTCGGTAACTACGAATGATGCCTTTATACCGTCAACATTCAAAAGTTCATTTGCAACCTTGGCAACAGGAACTGTCGGAGCCTCGCCGAGACTCTCGTCTGCTTCAACATATGAAAGTGCAAATACATCCATAAATATTTCCGCATTGCTGATACCCTGTGCACGTTCTTTTAATTCATTTATACCGCTTCGGAACATCTTTCTTACTCTTACTATATCTGCACCACATTTTCTAAGATATGATGCAGCTTCAAATGTTCTTACGCCGGTTTTATTCAAGAAATTATCTGTATCTATGAGAATTCCCGCATACATCGCATCGGCCTCAACGGCTTTGATCCTTGGCTTAACGCTAATATACTGGAACATCTCTGTGATCATCTCGCATGCTGATGAAGCAAATGGCTCGATATATGAAAGAGTTGCATTGGTAATTGCTTCATTTGACTGTCTATGATGATCGAAAACTACTACTGTTTTACAGAGTGAAATGAGTTCTTCACATTCTGTAATGCTTGGTCTGTTTACATCACATATAACAAGCATGGTATCATCATCTACCATATTGATAGCCTGCTGACTTGTAAGCAGAAGATTATCATATGAATCCGCTGCCCTGAAACTGCTGACTACAGGTTTTATGGCAGAAGTAACTTCATTTAAAACTATATAGCCCTTCTTGCCTAAAGTAGTTACAAGTCTGTAAATACCAACAGCTGAACCAAATGCATCCGCATCCGGTCTTTGATGAGCCATGATGATAACCTTATCTTTATTTGCAAGAAGTTCCTCAAATGCCTGAGCCTTAACTCTTGCCTTAACTCTTGTTGTCTTTTCTGTTCCGGCACTCTTACCGCCGTAGTAAGTAACCTTGTCGCCATACTTAAATGCAACCTGATCACCACCTCGACCAAGAGCAAGACCTATGGCAACTTTTGAATATTCATAACAGTCGGAAAATGAATCCGTTCCTGCTCCGATACCCATACTGAGTGTTACAGGGATTTCATTTCCAACATTTATATTCTTGATCTCATCTATAAGTGAGAATTTATCGTCTTTTAATGTCTGTAGATATTTCTGTCTGAATACGAAGAAATATTTATCATTTTCAAGACGTTTTGTTATGGCATCAATATTAGCAAGGTACATATTGATCTTTCTGTCTACAAGGGCATTAAGGATCGAATGCTTAACCTCTTCTGTACTATCCATGACTTCATCATAGTTATCAATATAAAGAAGACCTGCTATAAGTTTCTGATCTGCATTTTCCTGCATGTAGAATCTAAGATCTGTAACATCCAAAAGATAAAATGATATTACCTTTTCATCATTTTTCTTCTCTTCAGGATTATCTGTTAAAACCTTTGTCATATCAATCTTCTTGATCAAAGCATTATATGTTTTATCATCATAATAAAGCTCCATGCTTGAATCATCGACTTTATCAAAGACCTCTGAAGTAAGTTCAGGGAAATAATAATCCATCCTCTTCTTGGCACGTTTCTCATTGTGGCAGATGTCTTCTTTGAACATCTTGTTGCACCAAAGAATTCTTCCGCTTGTATCAAGTATCGCATAAGGAACAGCCAGATCCTTAAGAAGTTCCTTCTGTATCCTGCCCTGATCAAGTGCATAATCAACAAATGTTGCACTGAATACAGGTCTCATTTTCCAATAAATTACGGAAACGATCAGGATGTAAGCAAGTATTACTCCCGATGCGATGAGTGTTTCCTTACGGTCGGTGCCCATAGTGGCACATACAACCACCATAAGGACAAGCGCCAGGATGATAGGTACAATGATCAGATATTTTATTTTACCTTTGAGTTTTCTCTCGTTGCTCATAACTTATTCCGCCTTATTTACCAAGAACAGCTATACTGTTTTTTGAATGAGTATAGCTGTTCTAAGTCTTTATCTTAACGCATTGATTCTCTCAACAACCTGTTCATATGTTTCTTTATACTTAACAAGTTTTGCCTTTTCTTCTTCAACCTTAGCTACCGGTGCTTTTGCTATAAATTTCTCATTTGCAAGCATTCCTTCGCCACGCTTAATCTCACCTTCGAGACGTGCCTTTTCCTTGTTGAGTCTTTCAAGTTCCTTCTCAATATCAACAAGTTCAGCAAGAGGAATATAGATAACAGCATCATGGATAACTACAGATACCGCATCATCAGCTATTCCTTCCTTATCTGCCTGTACTGTCACCTTATCAGAAAATGCGAGTTTCTCAAATATATTGCTGCTTTCTTCAAAAATGCTTCTTACAGCCGGCTTATCTGAAACAACGAATACATTTGCCTTTCTGCTTGGTGGTACATTCATCTCTGTACGGATATTTCTTACGCCTCTTACAGCTTCCTTGATAACATCAATTTCCTTCTCTTCAACAGCGAAGTTTAATGAGTCACTAGGAACAGGCCATGGCTGGATCATGATTGATTCTTCGCCTGTTATACTGCAGAAGATTTCCTCTGTAACGAATGGCATATATGGATGAAGAAGTTTCATGCAGTTTACAAGAACTGTCTTAAGTACATAAAGCGCAGCAGTTCTTGTACTGTCATTCTCATCCCAAAGACGAGGCTTAACCATCTCAATATACCAGTCGCAGAACTCTTCCCAAAGGAAGTTATAGATCTTATCTGCTGCTATACCGAGCTCGTACTTCTCCATATTGTCTGTAACATCTTTAACAAGAGTATTCATCTTGCTGATGATCCATCTGTCAACCGCTGTAAGATTTGTTGGCATAGCACCACCTATCTTAGCAGCATCATTTGAATTGCCGTCAACTTTCTTAGCATCATTCATCATAATGAATCTTGAAGCATTCCAGATCTTATTTGCGAAATTACGGCTTGCTTCAACTCTCTCCCAATAGAAACGCATATCATTTCCCGGAGCATTTCCTGTAATAAGAGTGAAACGGAGCGCATCTGCACCGTACTTCTCGATTACTTCAAGAGGATCGATACCATTTCCAAGAGATTTACTCATCTTTCTTCCCTGATCATCTCTTACAAGACCATGGAAAAGAACTGTATGGAATGGAAGTTCACCTGTCTGCTCAATTGAAGAGAATACCATACGGATAACCCAGAAGAAGATGATATCATAACCTGTTACAAGTACATCTGTTGGGAAAAAGTACTTAAAGTCTTCTGAATCTGTATCAGGCCATCCAACAGTTGAAAATGGCCAAAGAGCAGATGAGAACCATGTATCAAGAGTATCCTCATCCTGCTTGAAATGAGTACCGCCGCACTTAGGGCATACATGTGGTTCTTCAAAATCAACAACTGTTTCTCCACAATCCTGGCAGTAATATGCAGGAATTCTATGACCCCACCATAACTGTCTGCTTATGCACCAGTCACGGATATTATCAAGCCAGTTATAATAAACTTTATTCATTCTTTCAGGAACAAGACGAAGCTTTCCTGATACAACAGCTTCCTTAGCAGGACGAGCCATTTCTTCCATCTTTACAAACCACTGTGGCTTAATAAGAGGTTCAACGGTAGTCTTACATCTGTCATGTGTTCCAACCTGATGTGTATGAGGTTCAATCTTTACAAGAAGACCAAGCTTATCAAGATCTTCTACTATTGCACGTCTTGCCTCATAACGATCCATTCCGTCATATTTAGAACCGATATTTGCAATAGTAGCATCATCGTTCATGATATTGATCTCCGGAAGGTTATGTCTCTTACCAACCTCGAAATCGTTAGGGTCGTGAGCAGGTGTGATCTTAACGCATCCTGTTCCGAATTCCTTATCTACATAACTGTCGGCAATGACAGGAATTTCCTTATTTACAAGTGGAAGGATAAGCATCTTTCCAACGATATCTTTGTATCTTTCATCGTCAGGATTTACAGCAACAGCTGTGTCTCCGAGCATTGTTTCAGGACGGGTTGTTGCTATCTCAACAAATCTTCCTTCCTCACCTACAACAGGATACTTGATGTGCCAGAAATTACCCTGCTGCTCTTCATGAATTACTTCCGCATCAGAGATAGATGTCTGACATACAGGGCACCAGTTAACGATTCTTGAACCCTTATAAATCCATCCTTTATCATAAAGCTTTTTAAATACAGTATTAACGGCTTTATTGTTTCCTTCATCCATTGTGAAACGTTCTCTGTCCCAGTCAGCTGAAGAACCGAGTGACTTAAGCTGGTTGATGATACGTCCGCCGTATTCCTTCTTCCACTCCCAAGCTCTTTCAAGGAACTTCTCTCTTCCGAGATCTGCCTTGTCGATACCCTGAGCCTTAAGTGCTTCTGTTATCTTTACCTCTGTAGCAATAGCCGCATGGTCTGTACCCGGCTGCCAAAGAGCGTTATATCCCTGCATTCTCTTCATTCTGATGAGAATATCCTGCATAGTATTATCAAGGGCATGTCCCATGTGGAGCTGTCCTGTAATATTTGGAGGTGGCATAACGATAGTAAAAGGTTTCTTTGATCTATCTACCTCAGCATGAAAATAACCGTTTTTAACCCATTTTTCGTACAATCTCTTCTCTATTTCCGAAGGATTGTAAGTCTTTTCAAGTTCACTCATTTTTATATCTCCTACTTAAATATAATTATCAAATAAATTAAATGCTTTCTTCACGGAAGTTATCTTTAAGTTCCGAAAGAATTATGTCCATACGTTTGTCGTAATCACCCATGTCTTTATTCATTTTATTGTAAACAGCTCGCTGAAGCATTGCAAATATAGTCATTTCTCTGACATCATCCTTTGCATCGCCGATTTCCATCATGATATCCTCAAAATATCCTTCGGCATCTTCGATATCCTGCTGTCTTATTTCCTGTCTTAATGTCTCTGTATCGCCCGTGACGGCGACGACAAAGAAATACCCCTTGCGGGATTCCTCATTATTATTCAGTTCAAAGGCCTTAAGGAAATATTCCTTGGCAAGAACCGTATCAAAATTGCTCGCAGCCGCAACTGCTCTGTTATGATAAACATTTCCAAGAAATGTCTTATTCTCTATCTCATCTGCCATTCCGATAATGTCATCATAAATATTTGCCGCTTTAATATATCTTCTGTAACCAAGATATCCGTCCGCCTTCAGTTTCATCCTCTGCACAGGCGAAAGCTTTCTGTACTTTTGCCATGCTTCTGCATAGATGCGCACTTCCTCGTTGGTATAATAATTTCCTGCAGAAAGTATCTCCACGAGCAGTTCCTGGGCATATGCGGTTTTGTTGACCATCCCCGTCAGCCTATCAGCCAGAACAGGCATCTTTATCTCATTTCTGATCCAGTCGAAAAGCTTCTCAGAAAGAGAAGATTTACTTATAAGAACTGTATTGTTATAGATATAAAAACAAAGCTCTTCATAAGTATATATCTCAACCTTAGTATTCAGAAATGTAAAAGGAACCTTTGCCTTTTCAGTTGTACAAACAATTAATTTTGACATCTTTACATCCTTACAGATTTTTTATACTGAATTCCTTACGATATATCTTGTTCGTAGTAGGGAATAGCTTCCCAAATCCTAAATCCTTTATAATAATCGCTCCGTCGGTCGGATTCTCAAATTCAACCGAAAGCGACAACTTCGTAGTCTTGTTCGGACGCTTCGGAATCCCATGGATCATCACCGTCTCCCTGGCTTCCGTACCTGTATGTCTGCCTCTGTAAACAATACCTACTTTATCTGTATCATCAAGTATCACTTCGACCTTACCATGTGTGTTATACCACTGTTTGCCACCCTCGGCAACCGGAACGAAAGTATCCTTCTCATCACCGAGAGATATGCCTACATCAAAAAGAACATTCTCCTTGGTCTCTATGAAAAACCTGTCATAAAACTCTTTATATTCTCCTCCGACCGCTCTGTAGCAGGCGCCTTTGGTATAAATATTCTGTCCCACGAATACCCTTCTGCCCTGACAGAGAACATTGGTGGTCTTCTTCATCCATTTTCCCGAAAAACCTATTCCTGTAAGGAACACAGAAGAAATATACGCTTCCTTCACCTCATAATCTGCGATCCTCGAGAAATCATTATCCATCGAATGTGTATCTGTTCCATACTTTGCAAGACTCATCTGACTTGAATAATCTTCATGGATCACTGTTATTATCTCAGGTTTTTTATTCCTTGAAATATCGATCCTATAATAATCAAGCCCGTCAGCATTATAATCAAAAAGAGCCACACTGTTAACCCACAGATCCTGTTCCTGATTGAAAATATAGTAAAGTCCGCTGTCCATATGACTCGTTATCTCAATCGCCTCTTCAGGAACATCCATTATCTTATATAAATCCGAAAGGATCTGATGAATCTCTTTATTGTATTCCTGTATGGAAATGACAAGCTTTCTAACAACCGCCTGCTCATATCTATACAAAAATGAATCCACATGAAGCTTTATCATCATAAGGAACAGTTCCCTGTAAGTATACTTCTTCCCGGCAATTTCTACAGGTTCTGTATTCTGAAGATTCTCGAAAAGACTGTCAACGATTATACCGTCCTCGCTGAATCTTGCTTCAGATGCTTCTCCGCCAACATACCAATGCTCTGTATCCCTGCTATAGAAAAGGATATTCGGCATCATATATGTCTCTTTATTATTCAGTTGGCTAATTGACTCCGGCTCACGAGTGATATCATTATAATAGCTCATCTGCGTGAAGTCCGTACACAGGTCCATGCCTATGTAAAATGCTTCTGCCATCTTTCAAGTCTCCTGTTTTTGATACGTGATCAAATTTGTTTTTGTCCTGCAGTTTCAGAAAATATAATCAATACTCATACCTCAGTTTCGGTGAGCATGATCTAACTCGTTTTTGTCCTGTAATCTCCCGGCATTTTAAAGTATGCTGAGATTTTCTTCAAATAAATGAAGTGTATTGATATATACATCAAGATCTTCGAGAAGTTCTCTGTCTTCTCTCATTTCCTGTTTAACAAGCATATTGTTGATCATCTCGAATCTGTCGCGACCTCTTCTGTCATAAGCTTTACCCTTAAGGCTTTCACTTTCTATTATCTTCGTATTTCCGCCTTCGTCGCCTTCAATCCTATAGACCAGTCTTTCGCCATGGAATACAACAAATTCCATAACATATATTCCCTGTACAACTTCTTCCATACGCTGAACCTTTGAAACAGTCTTTGTTCTGCTTCCCGTATCGAAGCTGTATTCCACAAATATCTGCTTATCAGATTCACCCTTATAAATAAGATATGTCTTAAGGAAGATATCCTGAGGAAGTCTGACAAACTTCGAAAAGCTCTTATAGAATGGCAGGCATTTTCCTGCATCCATGAACTTTTCAACGCTTTCAGCTATCCAAAGCTTCTGGTCTTCCGAATATCTTTCAAGCCTGCTAAAGAATAAGAGCAGTGCCATCTTAGATATTTCATCATCAATATTGTCTTTAACTATTTCATGATACAGGCATTCAAATATATAATTCGGAACCTGCACATCATTTATCAGATAATTATGAGCAACCATCCTGAGGAATGCCTTTACAACAAGGCCTCTGCTTCTTCCGGAATAATAAGTTGCAAATATATCATAAATATATTCAAGATAACCTCTTACGAACATCATCTGCGCCAAAGTATTTTCGGCCAGAAGCGCCACGTCATTTACCTTATCCTTTGCAAGTTTAAACAGTGCCGCAAGCTCATCAAGACTTCCGTTGAAATGATTGATGATATATGTAAGTATGTTGGCATTTACCGTTCCTGTTTTGTAAAGGTTGAGGCATATAGACATCAGGTCTTCATTTATGAATCCGTCAGAGTCTTTTACACCATAGTCCGCAAGTCTGTATAATTCATCAATTTCAAGCTCGTTGAAACCATATAATTTAACAGCCTGAAATGCTTTGTCATACATATTCATATCGATGAGATATGAAATGATAGTACTGGTATTGGCATGAGTAAGATATTCAATATCAAGTCTCGAAAGATATTTTCTGAGGACATCCGTATCAAGATTCTCATGATAATATTCGATAATATTGATACATGCCTGCTGCTTATAATGATAAGATATCTCGTCGCAGTTGATTATCTCTCTTGCTGCATTTACCTCTTTCGCATTCCTGTATGTGAATTCTCCGATGCTCTTGTAGTTGAAGAGAAGGACCCTGTAATCTCTAGGACTGTATTCTCTGCAAATATGCATATATGCCTTCTCATCTACTATTCTTTCAAGATGATAAGGGATAGAACCCGCATATCTGTTACCGGACTTATCTTCAAAAATAATGGATGCATTTTCCGAAAGAATCTCAACATATGCTTCTCCATTTACAAGAGGTACTCTCTCCTCATTCTGAAGTTCCTCATGAGTAACTATTACTGCACGAACATTTTTGTTGAAACATACAAGTTTACGCTTAAATATTATATTTACAAGTTTGCCGGCAAAAAGTGAACTTACGCTTTCCGGCTCAAGAAATTCATCATAAATCACGGTAAGATCGTCATTTACCTTACCCTTGATGATCATATTCTCCATGAAATCTTCCATGGTAGGAGCATAATCATGATAGATCTTCATATGCTCAGCCTTGTTGAAGATAACATTTGCATAGAGATAGGTCAGTTCTTCCTCGTTGAGTGTATTCTTGTAATTAAGATACATAAGAACCGAAGCAGGAATCAGATCATACTTCGAATGATTCATACTTCTGATGTAACACTCATTAAGCCCTATGAATTTAAGGGACTTAAGAACTGCAGCCTTATAAAATCTATGATATTTATGATCAAGTTTATTTGCAGAAATAAGCATAGAACAAAGGCTCTTTAATACCTCTTCATTTTCCTGCTCTCTGCGCATATAGTTTTCAGTATTTAATGCATGCTCTTCAAGAGCTTCCGGATCATCATAAACCGTCTTCTCCGTCTCGGCCTTCTTCTCCGGAACATCCTTCTCTTCAGAAGTTTCCTCCATATATTCATCCGGCGGAAGAGCATTTTTGTCCTTGATTCCGTTTGCCAAAATGAGATTCTCAGGATCTATACTTGCGTCGCCGCTTTCCTCCATCGAATACTTAAGATATTCATTGCTGCTGTCCATCCTGCGGATGCGTTCTTTCTTAAGCTGATTCTCATTTTTGTCATAAACTTCTTTCAGAACATCAAAAATCTGCTGGTTAAATTCCTGGTTTTTACCGGCCAGCTTAACAAATTCACTTTGCACATCATCCGAAAGATAGTGATGTCTGATGCCCCATTTGATAGCTGTTATCTCAAAAGGAGTAAGCTTTCTGAGAAGCATAGGATTTGTATTGAAAATCTCGCAAAGTTCAAAATATATTATCGGACTGTTCTCGCCCTCTTCATACATAGAACTGAGTTCTCTGTAGAGCGTTGAACTGTCCTCGTTATATTCATTATCAACAAAGAGTAAAAGCCAGAAATAAAATATCTTCGGCTCCTGTGTTCTGAAATTACGGCGTATCATATTCGCTGTTTTCTCAACAGTCTCTTCATCCTTCAGTACCATTGATTTGAGATAATTGTAATAACATCTCTGCTGGTTGCTCATGAGATTCCTGTCAACATCGGCTTCGATTCTGAGGAATTCCTGCTCAACCTTTGCAAAATCACCTGCAAGGACATTCATATGCATGATACCGAGTCTGTACATATCCTCTTCAGGTTCAAGTTCTCCGAGAGTCTTCAATGCATCGATTGACTTCGATACATATTCTTCAAGAGATATCCTCTCCATTCTGAAATCAAGATATGCCTTGGTAAGTTTGATATTGCTGTCTTTATATAAGCGTCTTCTATTTCTGTTTTCCTGATCCGGACGCTCTCTGAGAGGCTTTGTAAGGTGTATCTCAACTTCAAATCTCTGATAGATATTCTCAATAATGAGATGACCTCTGTTCTCGCCTTCAGCCACGTGTTCAGGAGAGATATATACAGGAAGACTGCAGGTATTTCCTGTGAAATCATCGCCTGTTATAACTTTCTTCGAAGGAATGATAAATTCCACATCACTGCTTATCTCCGAATGTGTATATCCCCAAGTATTCTTATTGATATCAACTGTTATCTGAGACATTTCTTCCGGCATCTCAACATCGATCTCTGCCTTCGGCATAGAGAGTGTTACAGTTCTCTTCTTATGAACCATAACAAGAAATTCTTCCATAGCCTGGTCTACAAGACGGCTCGCAAGAAGACTCTCATACATCTGTCTCATATGATTATCATTATCTATAAATGTTCTTCTAAAATCACCTGTTGTGAAAAGTTTTGCCGCTTCAGACCAGCTCTTCTCCGCTAAAGCCGCAAACTTGAAAAGATCGTCAATTTTGTCATTATAATGCTTAACAAACGGCATTACTATATTTATATCATAAGGAATACGGAATTCACCGCCGTCAGTGATAACATTTATATGACCTCTGAATGTCTGTCCCGCCTCAAGGCAAGTTGCATCAAACGAGAATTTTACAGTGAATTTCCTGCTGACAAATGAATGCGTATCAAAACGCATAAGATATCTGCTGTCATATAACATTCCCTTTATCGGTACATCATTAAGACTATGAACTTCGAAACTGCCTTCATAGATTGTGCCTGCCTCAATATTCAGTTTAAATCGCTTTTCCGAAATGGCTACTTCAGGTCTGTCAACCTTGAATTCGCCCTTGGCATACTGTTCAACGATTGCCTTCATTATGCATCTCCGATGATATAATTATGCCCCATGTATATATGGGGTATCTTTTTTGATTATTACTCTTGATATTACTCATTTATTTGTTGTAAAATACTACTTGTATGAGTAAAGCTGGTTATCCAAATTACAGCCTCATATATTATAACAAAAGAGTTTCTCGTTTGCAATGTAATAAACTCTTTTGTTTATGCAGTCTTCTGACTCTTTATAACAGTTTATAGGAGAGAGTAAAATGGCAAAGGCAACATTAAGGATCAATCAATACGACACAATTCACTTTGATACAAATGTCAATCCCCTGGGAATTCCTGAAACCGTAAGGACAGCTCTTGCAAATAACATTTCTTCTGTATATAATTATCCTGAAACTTATTATGGAAATCTCAAAAATGCCATATCCGAATACATTTCAGCACCTGCTGAGAATATCATCCTCGGAAGCGGTTCTGTGGATCTCATAAGACTTCTTACAGCACTGGTCATGCCTAAGAAAGCACTGGTCATCGTTCCGGGAAGTATGGGATATGAAAATGCACTCCATGTTATTAATTGTAAAATGGATTATTATCATCTCGATGAAAATAATGATTATGAGCTGGACATAGTTGATTTCCTTAGTAAACTCGATTCATCTTATGACATGCTGATAATCGGCAATCCTAATAATCCTACTTCCAAAAAACTTGAGAGAAGCAGTATTGAAGAGATTGCAAAGGCATGTGAAGCAAATAAAATCTTCCTTGTGGTAGATGAAATGTATATCGAATTTATAGATAATGATGAAGACTATACATCTATTCCATTAACCGAGAAATACAGCAATCTTGCAGTTTTAAGAAGTGTAACCAAATTCTTTGCGGTTCCGGGACTCAGAGTTGCATATGCTGTTATGAATAATCCTAGTTTCATAAAAAAAGTCAAGAATTCCAGAAGCGAATCCGGAATCTCTTCTCTTACTGCTATAGCAGGTTCGGTAATGTTTAGAGATATGTCTTATATAGAGGAATCAAAAAGTATGATGCATACCGAAAGGTCTCTCGTTTATCTGGCAATGTCTACCTGTAAGACTATAAAGCTTATAAGACCGGACGCGAATTTCATGTTAATGAAGATCCTCAAAGATGATATCACTGCTTCCGATGTTTATGATCACTGCAAACAGCGCGGAGTACTGATCAGAAAATGTGATGATATAACAGGACTTAATAATAAATATGTTCGTTTCTGTTTTATGAAACCAAAGCAGAACGATCTTATGGTTAATACAATACTTGAGTTAATGTAATACTTGATCACAACACTTAAATTAATTTAATACACAAAAAATGTCGGTACACTGTACCGACATTTTTTGTTATATCAACAATCAAGATAATTGATTATTTTGCACGATTCTGCATATATTCATCCATAGCCTTAGCAGCAGCCTTTCCTGCTCCCATTGCGAGGATAACTGTAGCAGCACCTGTAACTGCATCTCCACCGGCATATACGCCTTCTCTTGAAGTAAGACCTGTTTCCTCATCAGCGATGATTCCGCCCCACTTCTGTGTATCAAGGCCTTCAGTAGTAGACTTGATAAGTGGATTTGGTGAAGTACCGATTGACATGATCATACAATCACATTCAATCTCGTTAAATGCACCTTCAACAGCAACCGGTCTTCTTCTTCCAGATTCATCAGGCTCAGAAAGTTCCATCTGCTGACACTTAACGCTCTTAACCCATCCATTTTCACCAATAACTTCTACAGGATTGTTAAGGAATGCAAATTTGATTCCTTCTTCCTCTGCATGCTCAACTTCTTCTGCTCTTGCAGGAAGTTCCTCTTTTGTTCTTCTATAAACGATTGTTACATCTGCGCCAAGACGCTTTGCACATCTTGCAGCATCCATAGCAACGTTACCACCACCAACGATTACTGCACTCTTTGGACGCATGATTGGTGTCTTTGAATCTCCAAGATAAGCCTTCATAAGATTGATTCTTGTAAGGAACTCATTTGCAGAATAAACTCCGTTAAGGTTCTCTCCCGGAATATTCATGAATTTAGGAAGTCCGGCACCTGAACCGATAAATACTGTCTCATATCCGAACTCATCCTTAAGCTCATCTATAGAAATTGTCTTTCCGATGACAACATTTGTTTCAACTTTAACTCCAAGAGCCTTAAGTCCGTCGATTTCCTTCTGAACGATTGACTTCGGAAGTCTGAATTCAGGGATACCATATGCAAGAACTCCTCCGGCAAGGTGAAGTGCTTCATAGATAGTTACATCATATCCCTTCTTTGCAAGATCACCGGCACACGCAAGTCCTGAAGGACCTGAACCGATGATGGCAACCTTGTGACCATTTGAAGCAGGCTTTACAGGTGCATCCTTAAAGTTTGCATTGTGATAATCTGCTACGAATCTCTCAAGACGACCGATAGCAACAGGCTCGCCCTTGATTCCTCTAACACACTTCTGCTCACACTGTGATTCCTGTGGACATACACGTCCGCAGACAGCAGGAAGTGAGCTTGAACGGCTGATTATCTGATAAGCTTCTTCAAATCTACCATTCTTTACTTCTTCTATGAATTCAGGAATATCAACCTGAACAGGACATCCTGATACACATGGTCTATGCTTACAATGAAGGCATCTGTTTGCCTCATCTATAGCCATCTCGGCTGTATAACCAAGAGCAACTTCATCAAAGTTTTTATTTCTTACATCAGGCTCCTGTGATGGCATCTTGTTCTTTTCCAATGACATATTAGGCATTTCTACTTCACCTCCATTTTAAGTAAGTTGCAGGCTTCTTCACGAGCCTTCTGTTCAAATGGTTTGTATGTAGCCGAACGCGCCATAGCTTCATCGAAATCAACCTCGAAACCATCAAAATCAGGTCCGTCAACGCAAGCGAACTTTGTCTGTCCGCCAACTGTAAGACGGCATCCACCGCACATTCCTGTTCCGTCAACCATGATCGGATTCATGCTGACAACAGTCTTAACATTATATTTCTTTGTAACTCCAACAACAAACTTCATCATGATAAGAGGTCCGATAGTAATAACTTCATCATATTCCTCTCCTGACTCTATAAGCTTTTCAAGAGCATTTGTTACAAGACCCTTTTCTCCGGCAGAACCATCATCTGTCATAAGAACGTATTTATCACTAACAGCCTTGAACTCATCTTCAAGGATTATAAGATCTTCATTTCTGAAACCAACAATTGAATGAACTTCCACACCGATATCATGAAGCTTCTTTGCAACAGGATATGCTATAGCACAACCTACGCCACCGCCTACAACAGCAACCTTCTTCAGTCCTTCTGTCTCTGTAGCTTTGCCAAGTGGACCAACGAAATCGTGAATGAAATCACCTTCATTAAGTGCATTAAGAGTTTCTGTAGCACCACCAACAATCTGGAAAATAATAGTAACTGTTCCCTTCTCACGGTCATAACCGGCGATAGTAAGAGGAATTCTCTCTCCGTCCTCGCTTGCACGAAGAATGATAAACTGGCCAGGCTCAGCCTTTCTCGCAACTAACGGTGCATCAACTTCCATAAGTGTTACCGTTGGATTGAGAGCCTTTTTCTGAATAATCTTGTACATTTCCTTACTCCCTTTATAGATGCTCTGAAGCTAAAAGTATTTTGTTACTTCCGGCATAATCTCTAGATCATTATCTATTACCGCACCAACCTAAAAACTCAGGTCAGATAAATCGGTCATTAAGCGGCTTATATTATACATTATAATGCCGCTTTACTTCAAGATATTTATTATAGTTAAATAGATCAATCTTCAAATTTAGGCATATCACTGTAATCTACAGTATTTCCAAATCCGGCATCGCTCAGACTGTTACTGCCTAAATCACTGCTTCCTCCGAGGCTTCCACCACTGAGGCTGTCGCTTAAGCTGCTTCCGTATCCGCCGCCAAGACTTCCTCCTCCGAGACTGTCACTTATGCTGCTTCCGTATCCGCCACTAAGTCCTCCTCCGAGGCTGTCACTTGAGCTGCTTCCGTATCCGCCACCAAGACTTCCTCCTCCGAGGCTGTCACTTGAGCTGCTTCCGTATCCGCCACCAAGACTTCCTCCTCCGAGGCTGTCACTTGAGCTGCTTCCGTATCCACCGCCAAGACTTCCTCCTCCGAGGCTGTCACTTGAGCTGCTTCCGTATCCACCGCCAAGACTTCCTCCACTGAGGCTGTCACTTGAGCTGCTTCCGTATCCACCGCCGAGACTTCCTCCACTGAGGCTTTCTCCGCTGAGACTATCGCTCATGCTGCTTCCGTATCCGCCACCGAGTCCTCCACTGAGGCTTTCTCCGCTGAGACTATCGCTCATACCGCTTCCGTATCCGCCGCCAAGACTTTCTCCTCCGAGTTCGCCGCCATTTAATCCCTGTGATGAAATATTACTACCGTTTAAACTGTTTTTATAGATGTCTGCGCTGTTTCCGCCAAGTCCTTCACCCAATGAACCAAGATCATTTCCACCAAATGTGTTTCCGCCAAGATCATTTCCGGTGAACTCATTTGAACCAAGATCACTTCCGCCAAATTCATTTGAACCAAGATCACTTCCGCCAAGATTATTTCCGGCAAATTCATCTGCAGGAGACGAAAAACCGTTTCCACCAAGACCGTAATTTGATTCCGGATAATCACTACTTACATTATTGTCAGTGTTAAAATCAGTCCTACCAAAAGCTATCTTTTCAGGAACGCTCGCCGCAGGACTTTCACTTACATTATCCTGACCAAACTGAAGTTTTTCCTGTGTTGGTTCTGTTGAAGCAACAGACTTATCAACATTATGATCGAAATAACTGATTTCAACAGGTTCATTCTGCTTCTGTAAAAGCTCAGCTTTCTTGTTGTCTACAGCATTGATAATTCCGCCAAAATCGTTCTGCACGGCTGTTGCTATATCATAATTATATCCGGTAATAATATATGGAGCCTTTTCATGAACAATTTCTACTAGTTTTCCCTGCTCAACATAATTAACTGTAACAGGTGTAGCTTTCTTATTCCTCTCTGTAAATATTACCTGATATGTTTTTGTCTGACTTGTTTTTATTCCATAAGTCTTATTCTGTGTTGTTGTAATCTTAGGATATACCCAAACAAGGTTTTTAAAGAAAAATACCTTTGGTGAAATCCCCTGAATAACAACTGCATCATCAGTAATTGTAATGAGCTTACCAATCTTAGTACCACTCTGAAAATCTTTTGTAAACTGAACCGGGTTAATTCCTGAAGCAAGAATTTTGTTTGTAGCTTCTTTTCTGCCGCCATTCATGGTTACGATGAATATAACACCTCCAACAAAAAGGGCCAAACCCATAAGTCCCATAATCCAGTCTTTTCCACCCATCATCCTTGGGAAAGTTTTATATTCAAGAGTTTTATATACCAGATGATCCTCTATTTCTTCTCCATAAGCCTCTAAACATGCCTTTTTAAAATAATACTTTTCATCAGATTTCATCTTTCTGACTCTTCCCGAGCCTGAAATATATTGATAATCTCCTGAATTCAATCCATTGTAAAGCTTTTCAGCCACCTTAGAGTCACTTTCATCAAAGAATATTCCCATTAAATACCAGTCATTCTGTGACTCATCTAAATGTTCCATATCACCTTCCGGATAAATGCACATTACATATCCTGTACCTACAGTTCTACTTCCAACGGAACTTTCTCCGTAAGTTCCCAAAACTCCATAAATATCAGTATATTTATAGTAACCTGTACTTACCTGATTAGCCTTACATTTTGTAAGTTCCTTACTTGCAAGCTGACATCCGATAAGCATTCTAAAACCGATTAAGAAAAAGGGTAAACCAATAACAACTAAAATAATTCCGAGTTTTATTCGCTCACTCCTACTTTTCTTAAACAATTCCTTTTTTAACGTATCCATTTTTTCACTCCTTGTTATACTTTAACCTTTTATATTATGCGGCAAGATTTTCCCGCATCATATCATATGCAATGTCGCTGATTTCCTGTGTAGAAAGCCTTTCTACATCAGCAGCTTCAATCACACCCAAAATGTCCATTTCGACTTTTATTCTCTTAAACATAAAACGCCGAAATACTCTGTCACTGTTTTTTATTGTCATGACCGCTACAGGACATTTAGCCTTTTTAGCAACTTTAAATGCTCCTGCTCTGAAAGGAAGCAGAGGCTCATCCGTTTTATTCTCTTTACCTTCCGGATAAATACCGAGATTGCAATGCCCCGTCCTTATATAATCAGCAGCCTTATTAATCGTATTTATGGCATTTCTTGGATTTTCCCTGTCAAGATCAAGGCAGCCTACCGCCTTCATATATCTTCCAACAAAAGGTATCTTCAGATTTTCCTCTTTCGATATATATGCCATATTATATTTTTTAAATCTCGTTATGCCTATCAACGGATCAAATATGGACCTGTGATTGCAAACGATAAGAAAATTCTCTTTCGGAAGTTTCTCTTTACCGCTTATCTTTATCTTGAATCTGAACGAATCAACAAAAACCTTAAGCGTCAAAAGCCCAAACCACCTATAGAATGTATGTATGCTCTTTGGAAGTTTTTTCTCATTTATGGTCGTCCCGACCAGAACGAATACCGCCACATGCAGTGCAAAAAGAGCGATATATCCGCTTATAGTCAGCCCTGCCACAATAAAATATCCTGAAATCTTTCTGAAAAGATGTCTGGCCAGCGCATACATTAGAGAGCTTGCGAAGCTTATACCCAAATAAATCAAATGCAGCATATCCCTTTTCCCCTTATTAACCGAAAACTTTAATTCATTTTTTCTTCAGCATCATCTAAATCTTTGTAACCATACATTTTAACCGTATTTTCCATAATCTTAAGTGTAAGATTTATGTTATTTTTGCATAATTCAGTTATAAATCTTCCATACATGACAAGCATCTTATCACTATATGAATAAAGCTCACCTCTCTGATATGTCTCAGATGAGGTTTCAAAACCGGCATCTTCAGTAGTATGAATAACTCTGGCATTCTTTGAAAGTTTCGGATATTTGCCGGCAAACTCCTCCATCCAGGCCGTCTCAATCTTTGTGAGTTCCTTAACAAGATTCCTTTTTCTTTCGGGAACCGGAGGCAGTTTATCCTTAATCCTCTTAAACTCTTCAGGCGCCGTCGTTTCCATCATATAACCATACTTCTCGGTTATCATATTCCTTCCCTCGGAAATGACACCTTCAAAATCAGTTATATATTGAATAAGCATTTCTTTGGTCCATGTAAGATACTGGCTCATTCTCATGATCCTGAAAGTCGGCCAGTTATTCTGACATGACGCCCTTCCGCCTTCATTATTCACATCATTAAATGCCCTGAATTCAACCTTCGCAACTTCTTCCGCAAGCTTTTCAATACTCATCGTATATAAACCCGCTTTTCTTTCGAAATTACCGGCATAATCAGGAAGAAATGTACTGTTTCCCCAAACTATACCCTGATCTTTAATTTCGCGAAGAATTGTAAATGTCAGTTTTTCAAAATATCTTACTATTTTATCTTTATCTCTTATATCAGATAATTCTATATCATCAATAAGTCCGCCAACATATGAAATATGCGGAAGATCTTCTATACCACGTCTAAGCCATTTTTCATGAGGCGCATAGGTATCATTAAGCAGATATATAAGATGAAGCGCATCCCTTACTGCTGAATCTCTCATAAGCGCCGCAGCTGTATAATCTCCTCTGTTCGAAACTCTTTCAAAATTATACTGAGCTTCTCGGCCGAGCATCGTTGTATATTCAGCCACTTTCAGAAGTCTTATATACTCCGGATAATGCATCTTAAGGCGGTTTCTTATAGCTGTAAATTCACCAAGATCATCTCTAAATACCTCTCCGTTTACAGCTGCCGCAAGTCCCGTTTCCTCAGCACTTAGATAATCTCTTTCACTGAGTGGGCCTTCCGGATATCCTGTATGCTCAAGGTAGAAATCAGAAATCTTTCTTACACCATTTCTCTTTTCCGCCTTTTTATTCCTGTATGCACTTCGGATATTCTCTTTTCCGGAAATATATTCTTCAAGTATCTTATCATATTCTTTTGATAATGCTTCCGAAATTTTTCCATAATCTTCATCTGTAAGCCACATAGAAAATCCCGGCCCAAAATCATGATCCCTCGATAAGTCATCATCAAACCCAAAGCACTCAGAACCACTGCCAACTTTACCCACAGCTATTCTTCCCGCGTACTCCGGAAATTTATCTTCAATCATCTGTCTTCCGTATTTTTCATAAAAATCCTTCGACAGCTTCATTCCATAACCTTGTTCTACGACTTTTTCAACCTTAGAACCTATATCCGGAATGGATTTATATTTCTCTTCAACGCGCCTATAGTCGTCATTCTGACCGATATAACCTTCTATCATGTCCATGGCATATTTATATCCGTCACGGGCTTTTTCGTAGTCACCCATTTTAAGATCAATATCTGCAAGCCCTGTAATTGCCGCAGCATGATGCGTATCGCTGGCGCCTTCATCGGTAAATATCTCTACAGCTTCCGTAAGGTCAACTTTTGCTGCCCCCAGTTCTCCGACCATAATCTCGCAATTTCCAAGATTAGCCAAAGTAACTGCTGTCTCAAATTCTTTATGAGGCGTATCTCTGCAGATTGAAAGTGCTCTCTCAAGTGCATTCACAGCCTTATCAAATCTTCCAAGTTCCTGATAAAGCAACGAAACATTATTGCATACTTCTGCAAATCTGAAATCTCCCGGCTGAAGTATGATATCAAATATTTGAAAAACTTCAGCATATCTTGCAGCTGATTCCTCATACTTTCCTGCCGCTCTATATACTGTAGCAGCATTTAACAGTGTCATTGCATATGGCTCCGTGCCTTCCATCTTCAGATCTTTCATGATCTTCGTTGCTTCTTCGGCACATTCTATAGCTTTTTCATGCATACTCTTTTCACGATAGAAGCCCATCATTTCATTTAAAACAGTAACTCTGGAACCTTTATCATTTTCTGCATCACAAAAGCCCAGCCATTCACTAAAGAGCGCCGGTACCTTCTCAAGTTCATTTAAATTATATAATTTCGATAATTCGTTAAAAAAAAGCTGAAGTTCAACCATTACAAGCTCCAGTCATTCCTTACTAATATTTTATACTTATCTCAGTCAGGGAAATTCCCCGACCGAAATAAATATTTATCATTATTCTGTGTAATCTGATATTTCTTTTTCGTAATTATCTCCGATTTTTCCTGTTTCAGGAACATAGTTAACGGCATTCACTACTATATCCTGAGCCGCTTTTATAAATTCGTTAGAGTCTGTTGTTTCTTTTCCGTCAACAATATATTTAACAGTTCCGTCTTTAAATACTTCACCGCTTGTATATTTGCTGATTTCAATTTTTTTACCATCAAACTTAAAGAGTAAATACTTCTCTGCTGCCATATAATCGCCTAATTCCTGGTTTATATAAACTCTGGCACAGATTGTATCATCCTTTGTTGTGATAAGCTTTCCTGTAGTTGCTATATATTCAACCTTACCACTCTTATATGCAAATATATGCGAATAGTATTCACCATTAATAATCAATTCAGGTGTACCATTTTTATCAAGATCATAAAGTGAATATGACTTAGGTGTATCAAGGTCAAATAAACCTGCATCTGTTGGTATATAGTCCTTGATAGAATTTCCTTTAGCAAGAGCATCTTTAAGATGCTTCTCATAATTGTTCATAAAAGCTATATAAGACTCAGCCCACTCAGGATTGAATCCGGAAAGAACATCATCATTTACTGCGAAGTGATCTTTAACTTCCTCATATAACTTCTTTGCAGAGTCCTTATCCTTCTTCTCCTTAAACTCTTCGAACTTAGAATTATAATAGATTGTACCTTCTTCTATAGCTCTTTTATATGCATCATCAAGCTTATTCTTTACTTTCTCAACATTTTCAGCAAGAATCTTATCTGCATACTTTGTTGTGCATTCAATATACTGATTAACCGCTTCTACATATTCTTTGTTATCACTAAACTCTTCCATCTTGTCGATATATGCCTGAAGCGTCTGAGCAGTTTCAAGCTCAGACTTAATATCTACAGCAAGATCAGAACCTGATTTTGACTTATAGAAATATCTAGAAACAATATCAGCCTCAATAACTATTCTGTCAATGTTACCATTTCCGGCAAGGTAATTATCGTAATCCTTCTGAAGAATATCATTGAAATATTCTTTTATATATGCCTGATAATTCTGCAGTGCAGTAGGATCAAAATACTCAAGATAGTTAGATATTGTATCAACACCATCTATCTTCTCTTCACCGGTTATGAAATATACATCATGAAGACTGCTTAAAAGAGCATCACTCTTTCTTGAATCAGACGAACTTCCGGAAAGTTCTGTAACTAATTCATCATATATTCTTTTAAGTTCCTTTGTATTAGCTTCTGTGAAGCAGTCGTCAGCCATATTATAGAACCAGCTAACATTTTCAACAGTGAGAAGAAGCTTTTTAAGCTTGTCATAATCACCGTTATTTGCAATATAATTGTTGGTTTCGCTAACTACAACATCTCTGACTTTATCTTTAACCTTAGCTCTGTCGGACTTAGAAAGAGTATCCATTATCTCTTCCGCGCCTACACTGTCTCCGGCCTTAACCTTTTCTATAACCTTATTACCTTTCATCAAAGGAATAAGATAAAAGATGCTGAATAATACCTCTGCTGCTATGAGAACCAGAGAAATGACAGTAATAATGATCCACTTCTTTTTATTCTTAACCATCTCTTCAGTCCTCCTATTCACTTTCTTCTTCAGAATCTACTTCATCATCTGAATCGTCACTATCGTCACCGGTTTCGTCATCAGGTGTTTCCGAATCAGGTGTTTCCGAATCACCGGAATCTTCAGAAGTCTTATCATCTGAACCCTTATCATCTGGAGCTTCACTTGCTACTTTCGCCAGTTCCTTACCGTTATCTTTATAATTCTTGGCATAATCCGAGAAGAAAAGATTAATACAAAGCAGTACGGCAACAGTTATACATCCAAGAATCGCAATGATAAGTGTTATGATTCCGGTAGTTTTTATACCTTTACCACTGCTCTCCTTTAATGGATCCTTAGGTGCTTTAGGAGCTTTCTGTTTCTTTAACTTCTGTGTTGGCTTTCCACCTGTAGGAGGTGTCATCAGGCTACTCTGAGGGAACTGTCCCGGCGGATACTGTCCTTGCGGATACTGTCCCTGTGCACCCTGCTGATTCTGAACACCCGGATACTGCACGATCGGTCCACCTGGATTCTGCATATTGCCGAACTGAGGGAACTGTCCCGGCGCGCCCTGGAAACTTCCGTTCTGATTATTTAAATTCTGATTAAATCCGTTCTGACCAAACTGTGCCGGTCCATTTGGATTATTCTGACCAAACTGAGGTATACCATTCTGATTCATTTCGTTCTGATCAAACTGCATTGGTCCATTTGGTACATTTCCGTTTGGATCACTATTCTGAGCGAACTGTCCGGAAGTACCCTGAGGTCTCTGACCATTCACTCCAACAGCACCTGCAGGCATAGGCTGGTTCTGATTCCGTCCTACAATTCCGACAGGTCTCGGCTGAAAATTAGGAATCTGATTATTCACCGGTATAGGATTTCCAACCTGAGAAGGAATCGCAACCGGTGATACTGTACCTGCCGGCTTTGGAATACTTGTAGGTGTAAATCCATTCGAAGTTAAAGGAGTATTACCCTGACCCTGCTGGCCATTTACGTCCATAGCCCCGTTTCTGTCATTTTCTTCCAACATACCCAACATCTCAGCTGTAAGTATTGTTGTGCCTTCCTCTCCGTCAAGACTTCCGGCAGCTCCATCTGCGGCCGAGGCATTAAGCGCTTCTATAGCATCTGGCGCACTGGCAACATTTCCTGCTGCCTTTGCCATCTCGGCAACCACATCTCCCGTTGTCTCATTCTTTTTCTCTTCGAAGATATTGTCTACAGTCTGATTGATGTCAGCAGCAACATCTGTATCATTAGCTTCCTTACTCATTGTAACCTCCTTATCTTTAATTCCATTATTCCCCCGAATCATGAAAATTAGATATCCATATTATAAACATTGGACTTAATCGGCGGTATTTCTACCTAAATGATAAGTAATTAGCTGATCATTGATCCAGCCGGCATATCCTTGTCAGCTGTAAGAAGTGCAAGATTACCATCAAAATCTTCTGCACATAAAAGCATACCTTCCGATAAAACTCCCGCAAGTTTAGTAGGCTTAAGATTTGTTATTACAACAACCTTACGTCCAACCATATCTTCCGGCTTATAGAACTTCTTGATTCCTGATACTATCTGAAGTGTACGACCTGCAACCTTAACCTGTGAACAGATAAGTTTCTTTGATCCAGGAACTTCTTCACACTTAAGCACTTCTCCCATCTGAAGCTGGAGTTTATCAAAATCATCTATTGAAATAGTTTCTTTAATCGCTGTTTCAACTGAAGGAATCTCTGTTTTTTCAGGAGTTTTTTCCTTTTCAACTACTTCAGGTTCTTCCTCTTTAACAGGGAATTTTTCGTTGATCTCAGCAAGTTTTTTCTCAACATCGATTCTTGCGAAAAGCATCTCAGGCTTTTCAGCAACCTTATTTCCATTTGGATAAAGACCAAATGTACCAAGCTCAGTAACCTTTCTCATTTCTGTATTGAGCTGAGCAAGGATCTTCTCTGAAGTCTCAGGAAGGAATGATGAAAGAAGGGAAGCACCGATTGTGATACCCTCAACAAGATTGTAAAGAACAGTCTTAAGTCTGTCTTCCATATCTCCTTCTTTTGCAAGTGCCCAAGGCATAGTTTCGTCGATATACTTATTGCATCTCTTGAAGAGATTCCAAATTTCTGTGATAGCATCAGCAACACGAAGCTTGTCCATAGCATCATTTACCTTGAGTCTTGTATCAAGGATAAACTTCTTATATTCATCATCCGGATCAATATTGATACCACCATCAGTAACAACACCACCGAAATATTTATTTACCATTGAAACTGTTCTGTGAACAAGATTTCCAAGTGTATTTGCAAGATCCGAATTAACTCTCTCGATAAGGAGCTCCCATGAAACCACACCATCATTATCAAATGGTGTCTCATGAAGAACAAAATATCTTACAGCATCTACACCAAAGAAATCTACCATATCATCAGCATAAAGAACATTTCCCTTAGACTTACTCATCTTACCGCCACTCATATTGAGCCATGGATGACCAAATACCTGCTTTGGAAGCGGAATATCAAGCGCCATAAGCATGATTGGCCAATAAATGGTATGGAATCTAAGGATATCCTTACCGATAAGATGAAGATCTGCAGGCCAGTACTTGTTATAAAGTTCATTATGATTGCCGTCAACATCATAACCAAGTCCTGTGATATAGTTTGAAAGTGCATCTATCCAAACATATACAACATGCTTAGTATCGAAATCTACAGGGATTCCCCACTTAAATGATGTTCTTGAAACGCAAAGATCCTGAAGACCCGGCTTAAGGAATGTGTTAACCATCTCATTTTTACGAGATTCAGGCTGAATGAAATCAGGATGATCCTCGATATACTTAATGAGTCTGTCAGCATATTTACTCATTTTGAAGAAATATGCCTCTTCCTTTGCAGGCTTTACAGGACGTCCGCAATCAGGACAACATCCGTCAACAAGCTGGCTCTCTGTCCAGAAAGACTCACATGGAGTACAGTACAGTCCTTCATATTCACTCTTATAAATATCGCCCTGATCATAGAGCTTCTTAAAGATCTTCTGTATCTGAACTTCATGATACTCATCAGTTGTTCTGATGAATTTGTCATATGAAGTATTCATTATATCCCAAATTCTCTTAATCTCTCCTGACTGTTCATCAACGAACTCCTTTGGAGTAGAGAAATTCTCAAATGCTTTTGTCTCGATCTTCTGGCCATGCTCATCTGTTCCTGTCTGGAATCTTACGTCATAACCTGTAAATCTCTTGTATCTTGCAATACTGTCTGCAAGAACTATCTCATATGTATTGCCTATATGAGGCTTTCCTGATGCATATGCGATCGCTGTTGTAATGTAATAAGTCTTTTTTGCCATTTATTTCCACCTTTCCGCCACTAATGATATGGCCGGCTTTTTTTGCAAATTTATATGTATCTTCAAATAATCCTTCTTATAAAACTAACGCCACCGCCTTTAGGCGATGGCGAATCTTTTTCTGATATCGAATCGGTGATTAGCCAATTTTTAATTTATACTTCTGATAATCTCTTTCTGAATCAATGATCTCAATAACGCCACCAAGATTTCTGATCTTCTCATCGAAGTTCTCATAACCTCTCTTAATAAACTTTATATCATCAATAAGACTGAAACCATCAGCTGCAAGAGCTGCGATAACAAGAGCCGCACCTGCTCTAAGATCCGGAGCTACAAGATTAGCACCAAGGTACTTGTCCACACCATGAATAATAGCTGTATTGCCTTCGACTCTAATGTCAGCACCCATCTTACAAAGTTCCTGAACATATCTGAATCTGTTCTCGAAAATGCTTTCGGTAACTATACTTGTTCCTCTTGAAAGAGCCAGCGTAGCTGCCATCTGTGCCTGCATATCCGTAGGAAATCCCGGATACGGAAGAGTCTTTATCTGTGTTGGCTTAAGTGTACCATCGGCCATAACTCTTACAGAATCATCATATTCTATTACTGTGGCACCCATCTCCATAAGCTTTGAAGATATAGCCTCAAGATGCTTAGGAATAACATTCTTTATAAGAACATTTCCTCTGGTAGCTACTGCCATTGTCATGAATGTTCCTGCTTCAATCTGATCCGGAATGATAGAATATTCCGCACCATGAAGTTTAGCAACACCTCTGACTCTGATAACGTCAGTACCGGCACCTTTTATATTTGCACCCATTGTATTAAGGAAGTTCGCTACATCTACTATATGTGGCTCTTTTGCGGCATTTTCGATAGTTGTCTTGCCTTCTGCAAGAGCAGCTGCAAGCATGATATTGATTGTTGCACCTACCGAAACTGTATCAAGATAAATATGCTTACCAATAAGTTTATCTGCTCTGGCAACAATCTTGCCGCCCTGTACTATCTTCACGTCTGCTCCGAGATTTTCAAATCCCTTGATATGAAGATCGATAGGCCTTGTACCTATATCACATCCACCCGGAAGTGCTACATTAGCATATTTATATTTACCCAGAAGTGCTCCGATCAGATAATATGAAGCTCTGATCTTTCTGATGTTTATACCGTCAACTGACAGAGAATCATCACCGGCGATTCCCTTTCCACATATCGCAACTGTATGTTCATTAATCTGTTCAACAGTTGCACCAATATCCTGGATAGCAGCCAGGAGTGTTCTCGTGTCGCTAACATCCGGCACATTCTCTATAACAACTTTCTCATCAGTCATTATAGCTGCCGCAAGTATGCCTAACGCCGCGTTTTTTGCTCCTGCGATGGTAACCTCTCCCTCTAATGCCTTACCACCTTTTATCGCATACTGTTCCATACCAATAAAGCTCTCACTTTCTTTATTTTTACGCAGACTAAGCCCACGTAACTAACTGATTATACCATATTCTTGTCATTTGTAAAACGAAAATTCATGTTTTTATTAAGATTTTATAAATCCAGTTATGCAAATTATGCACTTTTTACTTATCAGCTTCACAATAAATACATCTGTAAACACGGTTCTTTTCATCAGTAAGATTAAATATATGAGGTATTCCCGGTTCAATTGCGGTAATACATCTAGGATTCTTGCACTTTTTGATATTTACAAGTTTCTTAGGAAGATCAACCTTCTTCTTCTCGATAGTTTCGCCGTTTTTAATGATGCTGACCGTCACATCAGGATCGATATATCCTATGACATCAAGGTCAAGATCCATATTCTGATCAACCTTGATTATGTCCTTTTTACCCATTTTCTTACTTTTAACATTCTGGATCAGAGCAACGCTGCAATCCAGTTTATCAAGCCCCAAATCGTAATATATCTGCATAGCTTTTCCCGCAGTTATATGATCTAAAACGATACCATTATAAATACTGTCTATTTTCATCACTGCCTCCTGTCCTATACAAGCTCGAGCAATTTAAGAATAAGCGCCATTCTGACATATTTCCCGTTCATAACCTGTCTGAAATACGCTGCTCTCGGATCATCATCAACATTTGTTGCAATTTCATTTACTCTCGGAAGCGGATGAAGGATCGTCATATCCGGCTTCGCATCAGAAAGCTTAGCTTTATCAAGAATGTATGTATCTTTAAGTCTTACATAGTCAGCTTCATTGAAGAATCTTTCTCTCTGTACTCTTGTCATGTAAAGGATATCAAGCTTTGAAATATTATCTTCGAGTGAAGTCACTTCCTCATAAGGTATTCCTGCAGGATCAAGCACCTCTTGAAGGATATAACTTGGTATCTTAAGTTCCTTAGGTGAAATGAATACAAATTTGATACCTTTATATCTGGACATTGCCTTTACAAGAGAATGAACCGTTCTTCCGAATTTAAGATCTCCGCATAAACCTATAGTCAAATTATCAAGTCTGCCTTTTTCTCTGAAAATGGTAAGAAGATCAGTAAGTGTCTGTGTCGGATGATTATGTCCTCCGTCACCTGCATTTATGATCGGTACAGGTGAGTACATAGACGCAAGCATTGGAGCACCTTCATTTGGATGTCTCATTGCTATCACATCAGCAAAACAGCCTACAACCCTGACTGTATCCTCTATGCTTTCACCCTTACTTACAGAGGATGATGAAGCAGAAGAAAAACCAAGCACGGAACCACCCAGCTCAAGCATCGCTGCTTCAAAGCTAAGTCGCGTTCTGGTACTTGGTTCATAGAAAAGAGTCGCTATCTTCTTCCCTTTACAAATATCACTGTATTTATCCTTATGATCGATAATATCAAGAGCAAGCATAAGCAATTTATCAAGCTCTTCAACCGATATATCCATAGGGTCAATCAAATGTCTCATATTCGCCTCCATGCGTTTTATACTTTTTTTATTATAAAATCGGATATAACGTATGTCAACCCGAGCTTCTTCCAATCTTATCAAAAGGAGCCCGGGTTGACGCACTGTTTTTATATTTAATTAATCAAATGATATTACACCAAGTGAAATAAGAAGGAGAAGTGTAAGAAGGATCGGTGCAATAACTGTTATCATTGCTGTAAACAATTTCTTCCTTCCGAATTTTTCTCCGTTGATACTAGCTTCATCAATAACTGTCTTAGGTTTAACTACCCATCCTATAAGTATACATGTTCCGATAGCAACTACCGGCATGAAGATATTATTTGCAAGGTAATCAACTACATCGAGAAGCTGCTGACCCTTGGCACCGTTCGGAAGATCAACTTCCATATAGAATATTGATTTTGCTTTATAACCAAAGCAGATGATGATTCCGATTATAAGAGCGATGATCCCTTCCGAAATAACAGCTTTCTTTCTCGAAGTTCCGAACTTATCGATCATTCCCGAAACAACAGCTTCAAGAACCGAGATAGAACTTGTAAGTGCCGCAAAAAGAACCATAAGGAAGAAAAGCGCTCCTACAAACTGGCCAATACCGCCCATTGACTGGAATACTTTAGGAATTACCATAAATACAAGTCCTGCACCACCGGTCATTCCTTCCTTACCCATGAATACATAAACCGCAGGAATTATCATTACACCTGCAAGAAATGCAACTATTGTATCGAATATCTCAATTCTGTTAACAGACTTAATAAGATTATCTTCTTTCTTGAAATAAGAACCGTAAGTTACCATGATACCCATAGCAACACTGATACTGTAGAACAGCTGGCCCATGGCATCCATTATGACTCTGCAATAATCGCTTAATTTAAATCCTTCAACATTCGGAACCACATAATATTTCAAACCTTCAAGACCTGTAACACCTGTCTCTTCATTCTTTATTGTAAGAGAGAAAATAGCGATGCCGACTACGATAACAAGAAGCACCGGCATAAGTATCTTTGATAAAGATTCGATTCCCTTATTTACACCACGATAGATAACAAAGCATGTTGCAAGAAGGAAAATAAAATCAAATGCAATAGCTACCTTCGGATCCGAAATAAATTCAACAAAGTAACCGTCCTGTGCTGCCTTTGTTCCGTTTCCGGTAATGAATACAACTGCATATTTGAGAACCCATCCACCTACTATGCAGTAATATGGTAGGATAAGAAAAGGAACTATTGCCGAGAAAACTCCGAGCCATCCGAATTTCTTATTAAGCTTACCATATGCAGTAAGTGAGCTCTGATTAGTTTTTCTTCCTATTGAAACTTCTGTAATAAGAAGAGTAAATCCGAAAGAAAGCGCCAGTATAAGATACACCACAAGAAAAAGGCCACCACCGTTTTTTGCAGCAAGATTCGGAAATCTCCAAATATTTCCAAGACCTACCGCACTTCCTGCCGCCGCAAGAACGAATCCTATCGAGCCTGAGAATTTGTTACGTTTTTCCATTTCCACATCTCCATTCATATACTAATAGTCCCACCGGAGGTTCCGATGGGACTAAATAAACATACTTATCTTTCGGACTAACTACGAATTAATAAGTGTATACATTACAGCTTTTTCTGCATGGCGACGGTTTTCAGCCTGATCAAGGATATGCTCAAGATTCTTCTGTTCAACACTCTCTGAAATCTCAAAACCTACATGCATTGGCATATCATGGAATACTATAGCCTTACTGTCTTTTGTAAACTCATCATTGATCTGATATGGCATCATCTTGCTTAATGTTTCTTCCTTCTTCTCCTTATATGCAGGATTGTTGAAGAATTCCATATCAACCCATGTATCTGTATAAAGAACATCCATGATATCAGCATATTTCTTTGCTTCTTCCATGCTCATTGTCGGATCAAGCTCTACATAATGACCTGTAGCTTTTGCTTCTTCATAGAAATCAGGTCCGCATGCTGTATCATTTACAAGAGGAGTGAGTCCGTAAAGAGTACCCTTCTTCATCTTTGCAAAGAATTCAACAAGAGAATTAAATACATTATTCTTAGCACCGATATACATAAGCTTAATATCAAGTGTTCCGAACTTCTCAATAACTGTCATCATATCCGCAAGGATCTGACATGGATGATATGAATTATCACAACCGTTGATAAAAGGAACTGTGACATTCTTACCGAACATCTCAACAGTTTCATTCTTTATAAGACGCGCCATGATGATATCAACATTTCTGCAGACATATTTAATCTCTGAAACAGGCTCTCCAAGTACGAAATTCGAATCTTCCCAAAGCTGGTTGAAATAATGTCCGCCAAGCTCTGTAATTCCTGTTGTGAACGATAAAAATGTTCTTGTAGATGTCTTCTCAAATAAAGAATATAATTTCTTACCTTCAAGCGCATGAGCGTACTTATTAGGATCCTTCTTCATATCGATAGCAAGATCAAGTATATCCTGCAGCTCCTGTGCTGTAAAATTCTTGAAATTCAGCATGTTTTTCATATCATCAATCCTCTTTCAATTCTTCCAGGCTCCCCCGCCTATATTAATGATTCAATCGATCATTTGTTACTCAAATAAACAAATACCAATGAAATGTCTGAAAAATCACTGGTATTTGTTTATATTCGCACCTTTTATAAAAATATGCAAGCATTTTTTACGTTTTTTCGTATATATTTTGCATTTTTATGCATATTTTATGTATATTCAATGCATATTTGGTTTAATTGTCATTTTACTGTAACTTTGCAGCTTCTGCAGCAAGCTTATCAGCAAGATCTGTCTTCTCCCAAGGAACTTCGATATCATTTCTTCCGAAATGTCCATAAGCTGCTGTCTGCTTGTAAATAGGACGTCTTAAGTCAAGCATCTTGATGATTCCTGCAGGACGAAGATCGAAATTATTTCTTACAAGCTCAACAAGCTTCTCATCAGAAATCTTACCTGTTCCGAATGTATCAACGAATATTGATGTAGGTCTTGCAACACCGATAGCGTATGAAAGCTGGATCTCACACTTATCAGCAAGGCCTGCAGCTACTATATTCTTAGCAACATATCTTGCAGCATATGCAGCCGAACGGTCAACCTTTGTTGGATCCTTTCCTGAGAAAGCTCCGCCGCCGTGACGAGCATATCCACCATAAGTATCTACTATTATCTTACGTCCTGTAAGACCTGAATCTCCGTGAGGACCACCGATTACGAAACGTCCTGTAGGATTAATGAAATACTTTGTATTTGCATCAACCATTTCCTGAGGAATGATAACATCAAATACATGTTTTCTTATATCTTCATGAATCTGTTCCTGTGTCACTTCCTCGCTGTGCTGTGTTGAAAGAACAACAGCATCGATTCTTGCAGGCTTACCATTCTCATCATATTCAACTGTAACCTGAGTCTTTCCGTCAGGTCTGAGATAAGGAAGTGTTCCGTTCTTACGAACTTCTGTAAGTCTTCTTGAAAGTTTATGAGCAAGTGAAATAGGATATGGCATAAGTTCAGGTGTTTCATTTGCAGCATATCCGAACATCATACCCTGATCTCCGGCGCCGATTGCCTCAATCTCCTCATCGCTCATCTGATTTTCTTTAGCTTCGAGAGCCTTATCAACTCCCATTGCGATATCAGCTGACTGCTCATCGATAGCAACTATAACTCCGCATGTATCACAGTCAAAACCGTATTTAGCTCTGTCGTAACCAATCTCTCTGATCGTGTCACGAACTGTCTTCTGAATATCTACATATGCACCTGTTGTGATTTCTCCCATTACAAGTACAAGTCCTGTTGTAACTGCTGTCTCGCAGGCAACACGGCTATTTGGATCCTGACGAATCATCTCATCAAGTATCGCATCGGAAATCTGATCGCAGATTTTATCCGGATGTCCTTCTGTTACGGACTCAGATGTAAAAAGTCTTCTTTCCATTACATCTACTGATCCATTCCATTTTAACGGAGGATCTTTTCCTTTCTAAAAATTTTTCGAGTAATACTCATCGCACAATAAATGTAAAAACCAATAAAGTTTGATTAATATATCTTTTTTGAAACAGCTCATATAAAATGAACAGTTTCCATATAACAACATAAAACCTATTGCTATAAAAAAACGGCTGTGAGAACACAGCCGGATTTGATACTTATAATACAAACCCTCTTATTGCTCACAATAATCTGTGCTCAGGCTGGCACCTTCGTCATAATGACCGGGTTGCCGTGGCTTCAACGTTCCCTGTAACTCCACCACTCTGAATAAGAGTTATTTTTCAGATGAGACAAAATTACAACATCCACACAATCTTGTCAATAATTTTATTATAATATATAATCTTTTTTAGACTGAATTTATACTCGGCACACGAAAATGTACCGATAAATCACACAGGAGGTATAACTAAAATGATTAAAGACGATTGCATTTTCTGTAAACTTGCAAATGGAATCTTTCCTACAAATACTATATATGAGGACGAAGATTTCAGAGTAATTCTTGATAATTCACCTGCTGCAAAGGGACATTCACTTATAATCCCAAAACAGCATTTCGAAAATATCTACAGCACTGATGATGCTTATCTTGCAAAGCTTCTTCCGGTTGCGAAGAAAGTTGCAAATGCATTAAAGAAGACCTTTAACTGCAACGGAGTAAATATAGTTCAGAATAACGAGCCTGCTGCAGGCCAGACTGTATTCCATCTCCATGTTCATGTAATCCCACGTTATAATGATGACAAAGTCGGCATTACATGGCCACAGCATGAAGTAGATCAGGATGAGCAGAAAAAGCTCGCTGATGAGATTGCAAATAATTTCTAAATAAAAACGGTATGTACCTGATACTTCCGAACTTCGGATATATCATTTACATACCGTTCATTTTAATTTCGTTCTTTTATTATTTTCTCTTCTATTATCTCTTTTTTATTTCTTGATGTACTGCTCTTTTTATTTGATATACTGTCCGATTATTTCTTTAGCCTTGGCACTGTCTCCGGAAACAACAAGTACAACATACTTTCCACCGGAAATAATAACCGCACCATCAAGTTTTGGAACTTCATTTGCATTGTAGCTCTGGAATGATTCCTTCTGATCTGCAACTCTTGTCTCGAAAGCTTTCTTCACATCTGCTACATAAGATTCATCATTAACTTTGATAACTGCGATGTCCTCTGCTGTAGCATTTGAATTTGAATAAAATGCAGCTGAATCGATCTTATTCTCATCAAGCTCATAAAGTCTGTTTATCGCAACTCCGTTTTCAATAACACTTAAATCTGTAAAAGTGATCTCACTCTTGATCTTATCTGCAAGTTCCTGAACCGCAAAATCTGTCTGCTGTTCTTCAGTAACTGCGCTGGTATTCTCTTTTTTGTTCTCTTTACCGCAAGCAGATAAACCTGCCATGCATAAAGCAAATGTAAGTACAAGTATCGCTTTCTTTCTCATATATTCATCCCTCATATTCCGGTTAATCATTTATCAAATCTCGATTTTCAAAAAAATCGTACAGCGAAAATCATAGCATTAATTAAAAATTATGTAAACAGTAAATCCCTGTGTTTCAGAAAAAATTAATTTTATCTTCGTCTCTCTACAACAGCACTCTTTATATAATTCATAATGACTCTGTATCCTTCAGGAGTATAGTGAAGCCCGTCCGAAATATACTCTTCCTTCGCCGTACCGTTTTCATCTGTCATAAGCGATGCGATATCAAGATAAATAAGGTCTTTTGACTCTTTACACATTTCCTTGATTTTCTTATTATACAAGACTGCTCTTTCATTTGAGAAATTCGGATTATTGTCCGAAAATCTCTCGCCCATCGGAAGAACATTTTCAATATAAACAGTGGCTGTCGGATGATATTCCTTAATGGTATCTATAACGACCTTAAGTTCTTCTATAAACTTATCCGGATCTCCGTATCCCAGTTCATTTGTGCCGTAACCAACATAATAAATATCATAATCCACATTGGAAATGATATCCAAAATGTTCATCATATTCTCGCCATCTATAGTATAGGCTCTTTCTATGCACGCCGCTGCAGCAGTACTTCCGACTTTATAAAATCCATGCCATTCCGGAATTACTGAATATTCAAGAAGGCCCATGGTCCTTGAGTCGCCCAGGAAGCATACTTTTTCAAAGTAACTGTCCGGAACATCTTCGCATAATGCTCTGTAAATGTCCGTGTTGTACCAGCTGTCATAAAGATTTTTCTCGACATATTCACGTTCTTCATCTCTGTCCGCTTTTCCTATATCTTCAGACCAGCCGAAATCAGTAACACTGCCCGGTTCACCTGTATCCTCTGAATAAGCTTCTTCCGTGGTCGATTTTTCTTCCTCGTCGGCACTCTTACCATTTAGTTCAAGCAGCATTTTTATGAATAAACATGTCAGCACAGAAACACTTATCATAGCTACGATAAGTACGACTGTCAGCTTATCTATTTTATTTTTCCTTTTGCGTTTACCCTTTCCAGACTTCTGCATATCTCCACCAACGACTTATTTTTTCCAATCGTCGCTCATTATACATTCATTTTTCTTCATTTGCAAATAATCACCGTTATGTCTTTTCTTGACACTGTTTTTCTATTACCTTATTCTATATTTATACACATTTTTACATGAAAGGAATTCTTATGAATAAAAGAAAAATAGTTTTAATATATTGCGCTGTAGCGCTTATAGCAGTAGCCGTTGCAGTATACTTTATAGAAAAAAATAATGATAAAGCCGCTGCAAACAGCACTTCTTCCACAGAAGGATCACTTGATTCATCGGTAGATTCAAGCGAATCAAATGACACAATTTCATCAGAAGCCTCTACCGAAAACGGTAATCTTTCAACCGAGGAGGCAACAGAAATCTATAAAATAAAAGTTCTTTCTGAAGGTGATAAAGCTCCTGACTTTACAGCAGAGCTTGTAAGCGGAGAAACATTCAAACTTTCAGACCACTCAGATGAAGTTGTACTTATCAACTTCTGGGCCACATGGTGCGGTCCATGCGTCAATGAAATGCCTGCATTTGAGTCTCTGAAAAATGATAACATCGACGGCTTTACACTTGTTTGTATTAACTGTAATGAAGATAAGTCAACAGTCGATCAGTATGTAAAAGAATGCGGTTATACATACAATATTGCTTATGATACAGATAACTCCATCGGACAATACTATCCGACCGACGGAATCCCTTATACACTTATTATTAATAAGGGCATTGTTTCTAAAACCTTCCTTGGCGCAGACAACGCCGAACATATGTATAAAGAATATAAAAGTGCTGTAGAAGAAGCACTTTCATCCAAATAAAAAATATTAAATACAGCAATTCATCTGCCGCCTAAACCGGCGATGAATTATCATCAAATAAAATCTGATCAACCACCGTTTTTCTGTCCGTAAAAGGAGTGATTATATGCAGCAGGATAATAACTTAAAAGAAGAAAAAAATATAATCATAAATATTATTCGCATAATTCTTTTTATCACCGCTGTCACTCTTATTATCGTCGGACTGGAAAACGGTGGTTTTCGTGATGTGATGAATAAAGCTATACGTATATGTTTCGAATGTATAGGCATAGGCTAAACGAGGTGGAGACTTATGAAGATTAAGAAGCGTAGATATACTCAGCTGATAACGGCTGTTTTATATAACTGCAATATCAAAGGCTTCATGGACGGAACCATTTATAAAGGCTCCTTCAAAGGAATATGCACACCGGGACTTAACTGTTATTCCTGTTCCGGTGCTATCGCATCCTGTCCCCTCGGCAGTCTTCAATCAGGCCTTCTTTCATCCAAATATAAGGTTCCTTATTACATTCTCGGAACCCTGCTTTTCTTCGGGCTTATACTCGGCAGATTTATCTGCGGCTTCCTGTGTCCCTTCGGCCTGATTCAGGACCTTCTGTATAAGATTCCATTTCCAAAGATCAAAAAGAACAAGTTCACACGTATACTGTCATATCTGAAGTACGTTATACTATTCGGACTTGTTATCATAATCCCATTGGTAAAACTTGTTCCGGGCTTCTGCAAATATGTATGCCCTGCAGGAACACTCGAAGCCGGCATACCGCTTGTTTCGCAAAATGAGTCTTTGCAGCGTCTCACCGGATTTTTATTTACATGGAAGATCTTTATCCTCGCAGTGATCCTGCTTATATGCATGTTCTGTTACAGGTCTTTCTGCAGATTCGTATGCCCCCTCGGAGCAACATATTCATTCTTTGCTCCCGTTTCTTTAGTAAAAATTAAAGTGGACCGGAAAAAATGTATTCACTGCGACAAATGTATCGTCACCTGTCTTATGGACACCAAAAAAGTTGGAGATCATGAATGTATCCACTGCGGCGAATGCATCCATCACTGCCCTGTTGATGCCATCAGTTTTTCGGTTCGACGCCCGGGTAGAAGGAATACAACTTCAAAAATACCCGCATGCAAAAAATAAAAATGCAAATAAATATTTAATTATATATTTTATTAAGGAGAATAACTTATGAGTATTTCAGCTGAAAAGAAAAAATTCCACGGAAAGGATATCGTTGAATTAACCTGCGGAAGATATACCGCCACTATCGCTGCATTTAACGGAAGTAATATCATGCGTATGCAGGACACAGAAAACGGTATTGACTTCTTCAGAAACGATCCTTCATTTAATGCCGATGATTATAAAAGCCATGCGGAGATATACGGCTTCCCAACTTTATATCTTCCTAATCGACTTTCAAACGGAACCCTAAAAGTTTCCGACTATATTTATCAGTTCCCATGTAACGACCCTCTCGGAAATCATATCCACGGTTTCCTTCATCTTAGAGAGCATACTGTTACAGCTGCAGAAACAACTGATTCAGCCGCTATTTGCAAAACAGAATATGTATATGATGAAAATGATCCTTTCTTTGAGACATTTCCTGTCAGCTTCAAAGCAGAATTCATTTTCACATTAAGTGATGAAGGTATGTCATACAGTTTCACAATGACCAATCTTTCGGACAGATTTCTTCCATACGGCGTATGTAATCATACTGCCATGAAGGGACCTTTCACAGAAAACGGACGCACCGAAGATGTACGCCTTTATGTACCTATCGGAGATAAAGTAATCTTGAATTCCAAATGCATTCCTGACGGAACATTTAAAAAGCATGACGATTATGACAAAGCATACCTTGAGGGTACAGTGGTTCCTGTAGGACATGACATTGATAATGATATGTATTTTATGGCAGACGGAAATGTGGACGGTAAACCTTTCTACGGAATAGTTGCCAAAGATACAGCCTCAAATAAAGAAATCCGTTACGAAGTATGCAGAGACTTTAAATACTGGGTCATCTGGAACGATCATGGTGACAAAGGATACTTCTGCCCTGAACCGATGAGCTGGATCATAGACGCTCCAAACCTTGATATGGACCCTGAAGTTTCAGGATATACAGAGCTTGCTCCGGGCGAATCAAAAACAGTGACAGAAAAGATTTATTCGGTCATTTCATAATGCGTATTTAGTTACATTTTAATTGTTTTTTAGGCTTATTTATTATATAATGTAGAGTGATTATGCGGAACTCCATAAAGTAAATGTATTTCAAGTGAATATCTAAAAAGAGGGGTTCTTTAGATAAGCAATAATTTACTAATCAATCTAAAGAAAGGCAGGTATTACAATCAATGAAATTCGGTTATTTTGATGATGCACAGAAAGAATATGTCATCACCTCTCCGAGAACACCATACCCATGGATCAACTATCTTGGAACAGAGAGCTTCTTCTCTCTTATCTCCAACACAGCAGGAGGTTACCATTTCTACAAAGACGCTCGTCTTAGACGAATCACACGTTATCGTTATAACAATGTTCCCGTAGATCTCGGAGGACGTTATTTCTACATAAATGATGACGGAACAGTTTGGAATCCGGGATGGTCTCCGGTCAAAACCGAGCTTGATTTTTATCAGTGCCGTCACGGTATGGGATATACTATCATAACAGGTAAGAAAAACGATCTTAAGGCTGAAGTTACTTTCCTCGTTCCACAGGGATACAACGGAGAGATTCAGAAAATAGTTCTCAAGAATGAAGGAACAACAAGAAAGTCATTTACACTCTTCTCATTCCTCGAGTGGTGTCTCTGGAATGCTGAAGATGATGAGCATAACTTCCAGAGAAACTTCAACACAGGTGAAGTAGAAGTTGAAGGTTCTACTCTTTTCCACAAGACAGAGTATAAGGAACGTCGTGATCATTTTGCATTCTATACAGTTAATACAGACATTAATGGTTATGACTGTGACAGAGAATCATTCATGGGTCTCTACAACGGTTTTGATAAGCCTGATGTAGTATTTAACAATGAGTCAAAGAATTCAAAAGCAGACGGATGGTCTCCAATTGCTTCTCATTCTATCAAGATCGATCTTATGCCTGGCGCAGAGAAAGAACTCGTATTCATTCTCGGTTATGTTGAGAATGGTGCAGATAAATGGAATTCCGACGGATCAATGAATAAGTCTAAGGCTTATGAAATGATCAAACAGTTCGATACAGTTGAAAAGGTTGATGCTGCATTTGAAGCAAACAAAGAAATGTGGGATGACCTTCTCAGTAAATATAATGTTAAAACACCTGATAAAAAGGTTGACCGTATGGTTAATATCTGGAATCAGTATCAGTGTATGGTTACATTCAACATGTCACGTTCAGCTTCTTACTTCGAGTCAGGAATCGGACGTGGAATGGGCTTCCGTGATTCTAATCAGGATCTTCTTGGATTTGTTCATCAGATTCCTGAAAGAGCACGTGAAAGAATCCTTGACCTTGCTGCAACACAGTTTGAAGATGGTGGTTGCTTCCATCAGTATCAGCCTCTTACAAAGAAGGGTAATGATACTCTCGGAGGAAACTTCTCAGACGATCCACTTTGGATGATCCTTTCAACAGCAGCTTACATCAAGGAAACAGGTGATTATTCAATCCTTGACGAAAGCGTACCTTACAAGAATGACGAATCAAAGGCTCAGTCAATGATGCATCATTTACATCAGTCATTCTACAAGGTAGCAGGAAGTGTTGGTCCTCACGGACTTCCACTTTCAATGAGAGCTGACTGGAACGACTGTCTCAACCTTTCATGCTGGTCAGATACTCCAGGTGAAAGCTTCCAGACATATACATCACCTAAGTATGGTGATAAGGGATTCTCAGATGTAGCAGAGTCTGTATTCGTTGCAACTCTCTTCACATATGCAGGTCCTGAATATGTTGCACTTTGCAAATATAAGGGCGACGAAGCTGAAGCTGCTAAGGCACAGGCTGAAATCGACAAGATGAAGAAAAATATCGTTGATGCAGGATGGGACGGAGAATGGTTCCTCAGAGCATATGACGATCTCGGAAGAAAAGTTGGTTCTAAGGAAAATGAAGAAGGTAAGATCTTCATCGAGCCACAGGGATTCGGTATCATGTCTGATATCGGTAAAGAAGAAGGATTTGCAGAAAAGGTTCTTAACGCAGTTGAAGAGCGTCTTGGATGCAAGTATGGTCTTGTTCTTAATAATCCTGCATTTACAAAGTATTATATTGAATATGGTGAAATCTCAACATATCCTGCAGGATATAAGGAAAATGCCGGTGTATTCTGTCATAACAATGCATGGATGATCGCAGCTGCAGCTTATGCAGGTAAGGGTGATCTTGCATATGATTGGTACTCACGTATTGCTCCTGCTTTCAATGAAGAGATTTCAGATCTTCATAGAACAGAGCCTTATGTATATGCTCAGATGATTGCCGGTAAGGATGCAGGTCGTATGGGTGAAGCTAAGAACTCATGGCTTACAGGTACTGCTGCATGGAACTTTGTAGCTATCAGCCAGTATATCCTTGGTATCTCAGCTGATTGGAACGGTCTTAAGGTTGATCCATCTATCCCTGCTGCATGGGATGGCTTCGCAGCTGTTCGTCAGTTCCGTGGCGACATCTATGAGATCACTGTTAAGAATCCTAACCACGTATGTAAGGGTGTTAAGTCACTCATCGTAGACGGAAAGGAAATCGAAGGAAATGTTATCCCTGCTATCAGCGATGGCGGAGTACATAAAGTAGATGTAATCCTTGGTTAATTATATTTCTTGATATATTAAAAGAATCCATGACATATGTTATGGATTCTTTTTTTACTATGTATATTAATTTTTTAAATTTACTCTGTTATGAGATTTCTGACATCAACCTTTTTCGTTTTTCCTGCAACTACATATGCAAATATAAAATAGCAAAGAGCTACGGATATTATCGGGAGAAATACGGTTATAAATCTATAATCAATAACAAAGTTGGCAATGCCCATACTTCTCAAAATATACGAAAGCATCTTTCCGGAAAACAAAATGCTTAATGTTGTACCTATTATTATTCCGAAGAATGCAACGATAAGAAATCTTACTGCAAATTGAAGTCTCAGATTTCCTGAAGTAAATCCCAGAGCCTTATAGATTCCTATATCTATCTTCTCTCTGACAAATGTCTTAGAACATATCATGGATACAACAACAAGTGCAAAGATCACTGAAATAATATATATAACAGCTTTGATCGAATAAGCTATCGTAGTTATCATTTTTGATCCCGAATCATTTCCAAGATAAAGAGTAAAACCAATGTCAGGTGATATTTCCGACTGAATCTTCGCTTTTATCTCTTCCGCTTTTTTCGGATTGGCAAGCTTATAACCAACTGCCCTTACAACGTAATCATCTATAAAAAAGCCTGCCCCTTCACTATTCATACCGAAAAATCTGCCTGCATCAGCAATACCAGTAATAAATCCGCTTATTATAAATTCTTTCTTCCTTCCTCTGTAGGCTACTTCCACTTTATCACCGATATGATAACCCATATCTTCTGCATAAATCTGACTTACTACCACCTCATTTTCATATTTCGGGAAACGTCCCTTTGTAACTGTAAATACTTCTTCATCTTCAGCGAATGTACATAACAACTTTTCTCCGTTAAACAACATATACGAGGATGTATAGCCATACCTTTCTTCTATTTCCGTATATTGTCCGATAATATTCTCTATTTGATCATACGTATCACGAACATATTGGGTATATTCCGGACTAAATTCATCGAAAGGTAAATCAACACCAAAATTCTCCAAAGTCGCACCCATGGCTTTCTGCGCACTTTCTGATGAAACCGCATCAGTCATCCCCGTCATAGTCATAAGGAAAAATGTAAGCACGGATGCTATCATGATCGAAGCAATATATCTTTTTATACTTGAGGTAAACTGTCTAAAGGCAAGACTTGGTGAAAGCATCTTACTGCTTATAGAAGCCGTCAGCCTGCTCTCAAAAAACACCTCACACTTTCCGCCTGAAATAGCTCGTATAGGCGATATCTTACTTACTTTAGAAGATATTAACAGAACACACAATCCGGAAACAAGCATAATACCGAGAAGTATCAAAAGGGTGAATCCGATTGCAACACCACCTACTATCTTGATCCCAACCACAGATTCAAAGGCCCTCGGCAGATATATGATAATCGGAACAGATAAAAGCATCCCTGCTATCGTTCCAATTATTTCAGCCAACATATATTGTCCAAGAAATACAAGCTTTAATTTTTTGCTATCAAAGCCCTGGGCTTTCAGTATTCCGAGGTCTGTATAATTCATTTCTATACTTGAAGAAATGCTATTCGACATCACAACAAAAACTATGACCACAAGAATGATCACAAATGACAGAAATATATTAAGAATTACATCCGGCATGAGTCCGTGATAATATAAGCTATCAGACCTGGTCAAAAGGCCTTGAGCATAACTTTCTATATCTGATGTTTTATTCAGTTCCTGAGCAAATCTATTGTCCGAAAGCTTACAGTCTTCAGCTTTTGTTATATAGACTATTTTATAAATATAATAACTTAAAGTCGGATCTTCAGCTATTTCCTTCTTTCTGCCTTCTAAAATCTCTTCAAAATCTTCCTTGCTTATAAAAGGAACTTTAAGCGGCATAAATGAACTTCCGCTGACCGGTTCCTCCACAAATCCTTTAATTATAAAATCATATGAAGCCCCTTCAAATTTAACGGTCATAGTATCTCCAACTTCGAGATTATAATAACTCTTCATAACCCTCGGAAGATAAACCTCTCCTTTTGATAATACAGGAACTTCCTTGATGATTTCCGAATAATCCTTATTAAATATACCATCGACAGTTTCATTTTGAGCCACAATACGTATACCGAATGTATTCTTTTCTCCGTTTGAAAATGTAACTTCATCAGGACAAATGGCATCACAATAAAAAACATCTCCTACAAGCGGATCATTAGAAAGATTCGTCATCATTTCTTCCGTAACAAAATCTCCACGGATATTTAAAGTAAGATTTGCATTATATTTTCTGTCATATGTACTTTCAATTGATTTAGATAAATTCCTCTTAAGACTGACTATGGTGGAAACAGAAAGAGAAATGATCATCATAAGCATTATTATACTTTTAAATGACCCCTTCTTGTGACGGATATTCGATCTGATAAGTGTAATGATCTCCATAGGCCACCTCCTACCAAGACATAGAGGAAAGCCATGAATTCACCTGAGTTTCCCTGCTTTTCTCATCTTCTTTATTATAAGGAGGAAGTGTCATTTCCCCTATAATCTTTCCGTCTTCAATATAAAGAATCCTAGTTGCCCTAAGAGCCGCGCGAATATCATGGGTGACCATAAGAATACTCTGTCCTTCGCGGTTACATTCCGTGAGAAGATCCAGGACTTCCACTGTATTCTTACGATTAAGAGCCCCTGTCGGTTCATCAGCAAAAACAAGAGCAGGTTTATTTATAAGAGCTCTTGCAATGGCGCACCTTTGCTGCTCTCCACCCGAACACTGCGACGGAAGGTGAGTCTTAATGTTGGATATATTCATTTTCTCAAGAAGACTGTCAGCAAATGAATTAATCTCAGCAACCGAACGACTCTTATCCAAATATCCTGGAACTGCAACATTTTCAAATAATGTAAGATTACTTACAAGATGGATCTGCTGAAATACAAACCCAAACGCAGTAGAACGAAGCCTTGCCAGCTTCTTCTCACTCATCTTTACAATATTATCACCTTCATAAATCACTTCGCCCGAAGTTGGCCTATCCATACCGCTAAGGGCATAGAGCATCGTAGACTTCCCTGAACCGGAAGCCCCCATGATAACAGTCAGATCCCCTTCGTAAATATCAACATCAGCATTTGATATAACATGAATCTGCCCGCCGTTATGTGCAAAACTTTTACATAGTCCTTTTGCCGAAAGAACCTTATTTTTCATTTCGAATTTCTCCTTTTATGATCATATTCCATGTTTAATGTTCCGGATCCATGTTTCTCATTCCGTATCCCGGTCCTATATCCCGGTATTACATTTTGTTCCGCATCCCGGTCCTATATCCCGGTTCCGCGTTTTTTATTCCATGCTCCGGTTTCATGTTTATGACCATAGTGTAATCAAATTCTTATTAAGAAGTATTTAAGAGAAATCATTTTCCGACTTTTTTATCGGAAGTGTGACTATAACTTCAAGTCCGCCTTCTCCGGAAGTATGATTTATTAATTCCAGATTTCCTTCGGACTTTTCAGCAATATACTTTACTATATAGAGTCCGAGCCCCGAACCGTTTTCTTTCCCTACGTTCTTTCCTCGGTAGAATTTATCCGTAATAAAAGGCATATCTTCATCAGGTATTCCTTTTCCGTAATCCCTAAAATGTATCGCAACTTCGTCACTTTTCCGGGTAATCGAAACCTTCATATCCGTCTTTGCATATTTACGGGAATTGTTGATCAGATTTTCCATTATCTGATTGATTCTCTTTTTATCCGCATATACAACAGGCGATAAATCTGTCTTTTCAAATATCACATCACCGTATTCTGCCGATATTTCATTTATAGACTGCTGAAGGAAAGGAACCAGTGAAAATTCCTCCGGCTTCATTTGAAGCATATTAAGATCTGAAATGGAGTGAAGCACCAGATCATTTGTAAGTGCCGTAACCTCATCGCACTTTTTCATCATAACAGAAAGATATCTGCTCCTTCGTTCCGGAGATTTATCAAGATTCGCCTCAAGCCCTTCCGCATAAGCACGAATAGATGCGATTGGTGTTTTTATATCATGAGAAAGAGTCGCTATTACCGTCTTATTATTCTCAATCGCCTCAACTTCAGCCTTCCTTGAGCGGGTTATCTCTTTACGCATACTGTCAAAAGCCCATGTATAAGCACCAAAATAATTGGATCTGTCATAATTAAGCGGAACATCAAAATTTCCCTTAGCTATTTCAGATGCATATGCATTCATCTTTTCAAAAGGTCGAAGTATACTGAAATAAATATAGATAAAAACAAGTATTATAAATAAAATAGCAACGGCACAGATGATAATTTCATTATTTGCAGATGATTCCTTCGTCTTATTTACCCGAAGTTTATCTGCATATTCCTCTATCTTCCGCTTCGCTTCATCATAATTTTCACGGCTCATTAATACAGAAATTTCATTCATATCAACAAGCTGTTCACTCCTTTTCTCACCCTGACCCTTTTTATCATTATTAAAGATCAGCAAGCCCGTTACAGCAGCAAGAAGCAGTGAAAATAAAATAATAATCTTTAATACTCTTCTTTTCATATATCTGCCTCCAGAATATATCCGACTTTATAAACCGTTTTAATGAACTTTGGTTCTGCCGGATCATCCTCCAGCTTCTCCCGAAGCCATCTTATATGCACAGCAAGTGTCTTGGGCTCAACCTCCGAAAATGCGCCCCATACTTCGCTAAGCAGCTTATCCTTTGTAATTGCTATATTGGGATGTGTACATAGATATGCGAGGAGATCAAATTCTCGCAGTGAAAGATTTACCGGAATCTTACCTTTTGTCACCGAACGTGCCCCGGTATCAACAGTAATATCCCCGAAGGATACGGTCTTATCATTCTCACTGAATCCATAAGTACGACGTATCAATGCATTTATATGCGACAATAATTCCTTCATGGAAAATGGTTTTGGAATATAATCGTCCCCACCTATATCAAGACCGGTAATACGATCTGTCTCACTGGTACGGGCACTTGCGAATATAACAGGGACATCAGAAACTCTTCTAAGCTCACGGCACACTTCAAATCCAACGGCATCCGGAAGATTAATATCAATAATAATAAGATGAAAACTTCTTTGTGCCAGTAAACTAAAAGCCTCTTCACTACTTCCGACATGAGTAGCTCCGAATCCTTTATCCGTAAGCATATCCATTATGATCATTGCAAAATCTTCATCATCATCAATTATCAGAATTTCTCTCTTCATATAATTTCCCCTGCCTGTAAATATTTCATTTAATCCGAAAGTGTAAGTTCCACGATCAGTTTTGAATTACCTTCATCATCCTTTAAAACCACATAAATAATCTTATCTTCCATACCGACATAAGGATAAATTACATCTCCAAGTACCGATTGTAATTTGTACTCCGCTCTGATTTCCGCTATGTCATTCAAAGATACCGAAGAATCTGCTTCTTCATTGATCAGATACTCACTGACGGCAGACATTGCGAGCTCCATATATTCGCCATTATTAACATGATGATTCGTATCAAGATTGCCGGCTGTAACCTTTATCGGATCAGTTGCCGTCATTTCACCCGGAACTTTTATCTTCCCCTTTTTGAATTCAGCATCCAAAGGTTCCGATATACCATATGCATCGAGTTCCTCCTTGGGAATACTCTTCACCGGTTCACCCTTTTCAGTATCCACATATGCCCATCTTGAAAATGAATATATCAGTAACTCACCATCATCAGAAGTAATGGTAAAATTTCTCTCTCCAATAAAATGCCTGAAGTTACAAGCCCATGTTTTTATATGAATCTTCTCATTGAAATCCGGCCTTCTGTCTATCTTAATATGCCAGTTTATCAACATCCATGCAGTATGATTCTTATCCAGAACTTTGAGTCCTACCCCCTTTTCTTCAGCTTCAAAGGTGCAGCAATCCTGAAAATAATTAATGATGGAAACCGGACTGAGTTTCTTATCTTCAGCCAGCTCACTATATCTTACTTTTGAATCAAATTCATACATTTAATGTGTCCCCGCCTTTTTATAGTTTACGCCTCTTTTTCTGCAAAAAACTTTCCGCTGCATTTCCCGGAAAACCTTTGATTATTCCTCTACTCCCTGCTCTTTAAGTATCTTTATAATATCTTCTACAGTTTCAATATCATTTAATTCTTCCTGAGGGAGCTCAATATTAAATTCCTCTTCAAGAACCATAATAAGGTTATAAAGATCAAGCGAATCTACAGCAAGATCATCTCTAAGTAATGTATCTGTAGAAATCTCCTGTGGCTGAACACCAAGCTGCTCTGCCATAATCGTAACAAGTTTATCAAAAATCATATAATAATACTCCTTTAAGCAGATAATTTTATCTTACTCTCATAACATTACAACAGTGAAAATATGATGTCAATATCAGCCGCAATCAGCTTTTTTACACGAAAAAAGCACCTGCCATAAAGACAGATGCATTTCCCATATAATCCGTAAGTTCTATCCGGTATAGCAACCCCTGCGAAAGGGATTGTCATACCGTGTAAGATAAAAACATAGCTTTCAATAAAAATTATGCAAATGGATTCTCTGACTTGTAAAGTGTTCCTGCCGGATGGTTGTAATCGATCTCATCGAACTTAACTCCGAGGAATTTGAATACATCAAAGAGAAGCTTTCCATTGTGATGGAATGTGATAGCTGCATGATGTGGATAATTCTTCTGTACAAGTACGTGACGATAGAAACGTCCCATCTCAGGAATAGCAAAGATTCCGATAGCACCGAATGATCTTGTTCTTACAGGAAGAATTTCTCCTTCTGCAACGTAAGCACGAAGCTTTCCGTCTGATGTGCTCTGAAGTCTGAAGATTGTAGCATCACCAGGGATAAGATCTCCTTCAAGTGTACCATTTGTAACTTCTACAGGAAGTGAACGAGCCATAATCTTCTGGTTTCTCATCTCGCAGAATGCAAGCTTATCTGTAGCTGTATTTCCGCAGTGGAATCCCATGAATGTATCTGTGATCTTGTAATCATACTTGAACTTGCCCTTGATCTCTTCTTCATACATATCCTTAGGAACTGTATTGTTGATATCAAGAAGTGTTACGATATCTTCACTTACAAGCTGTCCGATGTACTCTGAAAGAGCACCATAAATATCAACTTCGCAAGAAACAGGAATTCCATCTTTTGTAAGACGGCTGTTTACGTAGCAAGGAACACACTTGAACTGTGTCTGGAATGCTGGCCAGCACTTACCTGCAACGATAACATTTCCTCTGCTTCCCTTGTGATCCTTGATCCAGTCACGAAGAGTAAGTTCGTACTGAGCAAGTCTTGAAAGAATTTCAGGCTTCTTGTTACCTGCTCCAAGTTCCTTAGCCATATCTTCAACTACTGCAGGGATTCTCTCATCACCTTCATGCTTGTTGAATGCTTCGAAAAGGTCAAGCTCTGAGTTCTCTTCAATCTCTACACCGAGATTGTAAAGCTGCTTGATTGGTGCATTACATGCAAGGAAGTCCTGAGGTCTTGGACCAAAGCTGATGATCTTGAGATCGTTAAGAGCTACTTTAACTCTTGCTACTTTCTCGAAATCATTGATCATATCTGCACATTCCTCTGCATCACCAACCGGATACTCTGGAATATATGCGCGAAGATTACGAAGCTTAAGGTTGTAGCTTGCATTAAGCATACCACAGTAAGCATCTCCTCTGTCATCAAGAAGGCTGTCACCAGACTCCTCAGCTGCAGCGATGATAGCTGATGGTCCCTGGAATTCCTTAACAAGAAGTGTTTCACTTGATTCAGGTCCAAAGTTTCCAAGGAATACTACAAGAGAGTTAACTCCTGCCGCATTAACGTCAGCAAGTGCCTTTCTCATATCTACTTCGTTCTCGATTGTTACCTTACATTCATAAATGTCGCCATACTTCTTCTTGTATGCAGCAACAACTGCCTCTCTTCTTCTTTCTGAAAGACTCATTGGGAAACAGTCTCTACTTACTGCAACAATACCTAATTTAACTTCTGGTAATTTCATTAAAAATATATCCTCCCTTACTTATCTCAGTCAAACTCCGCAATTTTTCTGAGAAATTATTATAAATAACATAATACAATATTTTGAAGAATTAAGCAATAAATCTTTACTTCAACAGACGTTTTTTCTTTGCTATAACAACCGACTGTATTACAAGGAAAATGCATAACATGGCAGCTATGGTTATTCCTGTCCACCAAGGCTGATCAAGGCCCGCTGAAGATACGATATTCTTGATGGTTGCAAGAGAAAGAACACCGAAAAATGTACCGATCGTATTTCCGACTCCACCTGTAAGCATCGTTCCTCCTATGATGGATGACGCAATAGCATTCATTTCCATTCCGCTGGCATGCAGTGCCGATCCGGAACCAACGTGCATGAAGTAAACAAATCCTGCCACTCCTGCAAGAAGACCACAAATAAGATGAGCGAGGAATTTTGTTCTCTTAACATTTACACCGAGCATAAGTGCACTCTGGTTATTTCCTCCGACTGCGTAAAATCCTCTTCCGAGCTTAGTCCATTTAAGAACTACAAAGAAGATCAAAACAGTAAGAATAGCCACGATAACACCTATTTCAACATAAGCATTTACATATTTACCGATCTTATTGACCGATCCGAATCCCGGAACATTGATTCTTGTATTTTTAAGTTCAAGGAACTCTTTATTCTTAACATTAAATGATGCTGTATGAACTATGGTTGTCATACCTCTCGCAAAGAACATTCCCGCCAGAGTAACAATAAACGGCTGTATTTCCAGATATGCTACCAAAAAGCCCTGGACAAGTCCGAATGCAAGACCTATAGCAAGGGAGATTCCTATAGCCCCGAGTATACTACCGCCATGATAATCAAGATATACGGCGCAACTCATACTTACAAGAGCAACAACACCACCAACAGAAATATCGATCCCACCACTTATCATGACGATACTAAGGCCCACGGAGGTAATAATGAGCGGTGCATCGGAGTTCAGGATATTAAAGAACGTCTGGGGCTTAAGGAATCCTTTCCCTTGAAAACACATAGCTCCTATATACATCATAAAAAATATAACTATCGTAATTGTGAGAAGTATATTCGTATCACTTGCTGATGCGAATCTCCTGCCAAATCCGGAAGCATTACCCTTTTTTGTTTTTTCTTTCATTTTTTATGCCTCCTTCTTCTTAAGTATTTTTGCTTTAAGTCCTGCAAGTTTTTTTCTTACAGTAGGTGCACTTAAAACTACAAGCATGATAACAACCACTGCTTTATATGCTGAAAGTGCATCCGAATTAACTTTGAATTTATAAAGTGTTGTTGTAAGGAACTGAATAATATAAGCTCCGAGTATTGATGCAGCCATGCTGAACTTACCGCCGCTAAGTGCATTTCCGCCAAGTGCAACAGCAAGGATAGCATCCATTTCTATATCCTTTGCAACATTCGAGTAGTTAATTGTCGCAACTCGGCTTACCTTGATAAGTCCGACAACTGCTACGCAAAGTCCGAGTATAACGAATGTAAGGAACTTCATAAACTCAGGTTTGATACCGTTGAGCTTTGAAGAATTTTCATTTATACCAACCGACTGAGTATAAAGACCGAGGGTTGTGAATTTAAGTACAAGTCCGATCACCACTATACATATGACTGCTATGAAAAATGGTGTCGGAATCGGAATCCCCGGAATAAATCCACCGAAATATTTGAAAGATGCCTGTTTGATTATAGGAAGTTCATTATTATTAATCCATGCTGCAATAGGTCGTCCAGCCGTGAACATTATAAGGGTCGCGACCATCGGTTGTATCTTGAAGTATGCAACCAGTATTCCGTTAAATGCTCCAAAGAACATAGCTACAACACACGCAACAAGAAATGCTGTTAAATAAGATGCCTGAAGAGTTTCCGGCTTCGAATTTGTACCGCAGAGAACTCTAAGGATAACACTTCCTGCTATGGCAATGGTTGCTCCGACGGAAATATCCTGTCCTCCCGTAGCCGCAGTAACAAGGGTCATTCCTATAGCAAGTATCGCAAGCTCCGAACCATTATCAAGTATCGAGATAGGATTTCCGAGTAGTACCGGATTACCTGAACTATTCTTAACAAGTGTGATCTTGAAGAATGAAGGATCGACTATGAAATTAAATACCGCAAGTGCAACAAGTGCTGCCAAAGGTATAAGCAACTGTTTATTGAACGTTCTCTTCTTCTGCACTTTCGTCACCTCCCGATTCATTATTACCTGCAATAGTTTTCATTATGCCATTCTGTGTGAGCTCTTCACCTTTAAGCTCTCCAACAACCTTTCTGTCTCGCATGACCACAAGTCTTGAACAAGTTCTAAGCATCTCGTCTGTTTCGGAAGAAATAAATGTTATACTCATTCCTTCCGATGCAAGTTTTAATACCAGTTTCTGAATATCAACCTTAGTTCCTACGTCGATACCTCTTGTAGGCTCATCAAGAATTAAATATTCAGGATGCATAAGCAGCCATCTGGCAACTATAACCTTCTGCTGATTACCACCGGAAAGCTGTTTGATCGGTGTGTCCGCAGAGGCTGTCTTAATATCAAGCAGTTTTATATATTCATCTGCTATAGCATAGGTTTCTGCCTTTTTATATGGTTTAAAGAATCCTCTTAAAACCTGAGATGCAAGGATAAGATTTTCTCTTACCGAAAGATCACCGATTATTCCGTCCGCCTTTCTGTCTTCAGGAAGATATGCTATTCCTTGTTTCATGGCATCAAGCGGTTTTGATATCTTAATTACTTTACCGTTCTTCTTAACCTTGCCTCGTATTACTCTATCTGCTCCGAATATCGCTCTTACGCATTCGCTTCGACCGGATCCGAGAAGACCTGTGAAACCATTTACCTCACCCTTTCTGATGTAGAAATCAAATGGTTTTATGCCGGCATTGGATTGAAGTCCTTCAACCTGAAATAACGGTTCTTCATCACTGATAAGCTCTTCCTCATTAGTTTCTTCTTTAATATCCGAAAGATCATCAAGTTCCTTACCAAGCATCTTCGATACAAGCTGAACTCGAGGAAGATCTTTTATCTCATATTCGCCTACAAGTTTTCCGTCTCTAAGAACCGTGATCCTGTCACATACTTCATATACCTGATCAAGGAAATGCGTAACAAATATTATTCCAACGCCTTTTGATTTAAGATCATTCATAAGACCAAAAAGCTTTTTAACTTCACTGTCATCCAGAGATGATGTAGGCTCATCAAGAATAAGCACCTTGCATTCCATATCCACCGCTCTTGCAATGGCAACCATCTGCTGAACCGCCAGAGAACAGCTTGCAAGCTGCTGACTTGCTCTGGCCGGAATATCCAGAGATTTCAGGATCTTATCCGCCGCCTTATTCATTTTTCTCCAGTTAGTCAGACAACCTTTTGTTCTGCCTATAAACATATTCTCTGCCACGGTGAGATTCGGACAAAGTGTTATTTCCTGATATACAGTACTGATACCAAGATTCTGAGCATCCTGTGGTGAATGAATATGAACTTCACCTTCATTTTCCTTTAGAAAGATGCTTCCTTCTTCTTTCTCATAAACACCTGTGATAACTTTGATAAGTGTTGATTTTCCCGCTCCGTTTTCACCCATCAAAGCATGTATCTCGCCCTCTCTCAGTGTAAAATCAACACCCTGAAGAGCTTTGACACCCGGGAAGGTTTTATGAATATCATGTAATTCCAAAACAGCCTTTTCTTTCACTGTTCCACCTCCAAATGATACTTTTAAAAAAAGGAGAGTGTAACATCCATGTGTTGCACCCTCCCAAAAAAGTCATAGATTAAATACCGTTATCATCTATATCCTGCTGTGTAATAGTTGATGCATCAAAACCTTTTTCATCCATAATGATGACCTTTTCTGCAGGTTCATTTCCTGACTCAATAGTCTTGATTACTTCATCAATATATTTTGCCTGGAAAGGATTACACTGACCATCATAATTCCAGTTCTGCTTAAGAAGTTCTTCAAGTGCCCATGTATTACAGTCAAAGCTGATTATTACAACATCCTTACCAACACCATGTGAGATATTTGCTTTATCAAGGGCTTCAACAGCACCTCTTGCCATATCATCATTTTCAGCGTAAATTACGTTAAATTTTGTATCTGAATCTATTACAGACTGAACAATCTGCTGAGCCTTCTCTGCGTTCCACTCTGCTGTCTGCTCTGAAACGATGTTCCATCCTTTTTCTTCTGCAACTCTTGTAAGTGCTCCTGATCTACCCTGCTGAGCTGCAGAACCCATAACACCCTGAAGATGAAGAATGTTATATTCACTGAGGTTCTGATTTACAAGCCACTCAACAGCCTGCTCACCTTCTTTATTCATGTCCGAAACGATTGATGCAGCATAGAGACTTGGGTCAGCATCAATAGTACGATCATAGAGGATAACTCTGATCCCTGCATCCTGTGCATCCTGTAAAACTCCGTCCCATCCAGATGTATCAGCTGCTGAAAGAAGAAGATAATCAACGTCATCCTGGATGAACTTCTGAGCTGCCGCAATCTGTTCATCATTCTTTAAGCTGTAAGCAAATGAAGGATCATATCCGTTTTCTTTACAGAACATAGCTTTAAGATCTTTATCATTTGCTGTACGGTATCCGGACTCATTAGGGTCATTATTGATGATACCAACCTTTATAAGCTTTCCACTGTCTGCCGGTTTAGCCTCTGTTGTCTGTGTCTCAGTTCCCGGAGCCTCTGTAGCATCCGGTTTTGCAGCTTCAGTAACTTTAGGCTCATCCTGTTTTGCTGTTGTCGTTTCCTTGTCTTCGCTCTTACCGCATGCACCAAATGAAAGTACCATGGATGCTGCCATGAACGTTGCAACCATTTTTCTCTTAAATTTTCTCATGTAAAAAACCTCCGTTATTGATATACTTTTTCGAAAAAAACTTATTTAAGCAAAATTGTGGGGGAGCTTATTCTAAGCTTTTTCCGAAACCAACTTTATATGCTGGTGTAAATATATCAAACGACGAAGGTTTGTTATACGGAATATCTTTTGAAGTTTTTTCAATTTATCACGTAATTATCTTTAGATAAAATTTCAGATTAATTTTTGTTTTGCTTTTTTATTAAAAGTTAGATTTTTTATTTTAGTATTCACGATCGGCTATTATATCTTCCGTAAGTGTTGTGATCTCATAATCACCATCACGGAGCTTTACGGTTTTTACTGTCTGATCCATCGAAAATGCCCTTTCTTTAACATATGTATAACGATGGAATTCATCACTGTTTTGAACCTTCTTAACAAGAAGCGCAACCTCTTCACCCTGAAGAGGATTACATTCAACATCAAGTGCAATCTTTCCTTCCATAACCATCTTAAGCCCTGAATGCGTTGCATCAAATGAAATGATCATGATCTCGCCGGCAGATATATTGCTTCCGACCTTTCTGCCCGACTCTTCTATAGCTTCTATCGCACCTATTGCTTCATTGTCATTTTCACAATAGACAACATTCATATCTTTATATTTATTCAAAAGATTACTTACGACTTCTTTAGCCTTAGCCTGGGTATAATCCGCCGGCACCTGTTCAAGAAGATTCCATCCATACTTTTCACAAGCATTTTTAAGCCCGTCGGAACGCTCTATCTGTGCTGTTGCCCCAAGGGTTCCCTGAATATCAACTATAAAGAGTTCTTCCGGTTTTATACCATTACTTTCGGTATAGCTTTTTAACCACTCGCAGGCTATGGAAGCTTCTTTTCTAAAATCCGAACCAACCCACGCTGTAACAAGTCTTGTGTCCTGAACATTAACCCTTCTGTCTACGACAATAACAGGTATTCCCGCATCCTTTGCTTCCTGTAGAACCGTGTCCCATCCGTCTTCCATAACAGGCGCAAGCACGATACAATCCTTCTCCTGCTGGATAAATTTTCGCATGGCTATAAATTGCTTATCCTGTTTTTGCTGAGCATCATCAAATGTCAGATTAAAACCATTTTCATTTGAAAGACTGTTACGTATGGATTCGGTATTGGCGATCCTCCAATCAGATTCTGCGCCCAACTGAGAAAATCCAACATCTATCAATGTCTGTTCACTTGTTTTTTCTTCCGCATCACTCTTCTTACCGCATCCTGTAAGAACAGTTGCCATAAGAGAAAACATGACCATACATCCGATCAATTTTTTTCTTTTAATCATATCTGATATTTATAGTGCCCGTCATCAAAACGGTTCATTCCCTTTCTCCAAAAAATACATTATTCCGTCTCATCTTTCTTATATTTCGGAATTCTGACTGTTACAGTTGTGCCCTCATCATATCGGCTGTCCACCGTCATGCCATACTCTTTTCCGTAAAGCATCTCAAGTCTCTTCTCAACATTAGCCATTCCGAATCCTCTTTGTTCATCCAGAACTATCTCTCCGGAAATAAGTTTTCTGAGACGTTCAAGCCCTTCTTCATTCATTCCGATACCATTATCTTCAACGACGAATACAATATCATCTCCATCCTTCTTTCCTGTGACAGTGATCTTTCCGCCGCCTCTTTTATTCTTGATACCGTGGTAAAGCGCATTTTCAACTATAGGCTGAAGTGTAAGCTTTTGAATATGGTAATCAAGTATATCTTCCTCAAAATCAATTGAGTAATCCAGTATATCCTGGTATCTGTATCTCTGAATCTCAAGATAATTCTTGATATGTTCTCTTTCATTTCCAACCGTTATCTCTCTCTGTCCTTTACTTAATGAGATACGGAAAAAGCTGGACAGTTCCTGAATAACCTGAATAGCCTTCTGATTTTCGCCGGCTTCGGTCATCCATATTATAGCATCCAAAGTATTATACAGGAAATGCGGATTGATCTGTTCCTGAAGTAGTCTGAGTTCCGCATCCTTTGCATTTTCCTGCTCTCTATGGATATCTTCTACAAGTATCTTGATCTCCTTAACCATGCTGTTGAAACTCTCTGCAAGAGTTCTCATTTCATCATTACTTTCAGTATGATATGAGACCGTAAAATCTCCTCCCGCGAATTTCTCAGTCATATCACATAATTCTGTGATTGGCTCCGTGATCCTTTGCGATAATTTTCTGGAACATACAAATATAAATATGATCGTAAGAAGAAGGAGTATGGCCAGAATCCTGATAGTATTTAAAAGACTCTTCTCAGCTTTGATTCGGAGGATCTCCATATTCTCCGCTTCATCATAGATATACTGCTGAATATCTTCCTGTATCAGTGATGTAAGGGTCCGGATGTTCATATCGAGCATATTCATATTCTCATCATAATGCCCGCCAACCTGCACATTTACAAGGATATCATCAACTCTTTCATCAAGTATTCCCAGAAGTTTTATAAGCGCCGCCAGGTCCATTCTTACATTTTCCTTCACGGATTTTGATCTCAGTTTTTCAAAATGCTCCCTTGCCTCACGTATCAAAGCTTTTGGATCTTCATTTTCAAGCTTCTTCTCAGGATCGGTCCAGTTCGCATTTCCTATGATTATCCTGTACATCATTTCATCCATGGAATACTTAAAGCTCATGTTATATTTATTAACGCTGGTGATATTCTTAACAAGCCTGTCGTAGTTACGGGTATATTTCACAAGCCTTACTACTGCGAATCCGAAAAGGACTATCATCGGAATTCCGCATATCCATATATATAATATTAACTTGGATTGTATCTTGCTGATCTTTCTTTTTTTCTTACCGGCACTCAAGATTCTTTCTTAACCCTTCTATACTCTTTCGGGGATATTCCCTGAGTTTTCTTGAAAATATAACTGAAGTAATGAGGATCTTTATATCCCACTTCAAAACCTATTTCCGATGTTTTAACTGCTGTGCATGTCAGAAGTTCCTTAGCTCTGTCCATACGAACAGTTGTAAGATAATCTATAAATGTCTCGCCCGTTTCTTTCCTGAAAATAGTGCTGAAATGATTCGAGCTGATATTTACATTTAAGGCAACCGACTGGAGTGACATTTCATCATTCTGATAATTTTCCTGAATGTATTTCTTCGCCTTATCTATAACTTCTGTATATTTCTTGTCCGAAATCTTATTTCTGTATTCAATAACCTTCTTAAGAAGCGTTGAAATGTATTCTCTCGCTCTGTCCGACGAATCAACATCTTTTATAGTCTCACTAAGGTCGCCGAGAATCTCGGACGATTTCTCCTTATCAACTCCGAGACTTTCAAGAAGCGCAGCCGAACTAAGAAGGGATTCAACCAGAACATACTGACGTATTATCGTAGACTCGGTAGCTTCCTTTCCTATACTCTCAAAGTATTCATCCACAAGATCGTCAACCTCTGAAAGAGTACCGCTTCGCAGAAAATGAAATATCGTCTTCTTCGAGATCATCCTAATATCGATGGCACCTATATCAAGTTTGCTCAGATCGAAATCTTCAGGACCTATGGCATCCTTATCTATCTCCTCACCGAATCTTCCGCTTACAGGGAAATCATCTCCGCAGAATACAAAGCTGTCTTCGCACATATATCTCTCTGCAAACTTCCTGTTCGCATCAGCGTAAGAGATATTTACATCTCGTATTCTTTCAACAATCTTTCCTATGGAAATGAAATAAATATTATCCTTATAGTTATCCATAAGGGATTTCATATTGGCAATTATATTATTGATATTTTCTTCTATCTCATTTATGGAATCTGCCTTTTCAAGGAGACACAGAACATCTCCCACCTGCTCATAAGGATATACATGACTTTCTCCATCATAGATTTCCTTGATCTTTCCGTATATCTCTTCACTCACGCCGGAATATTCGTTTGCATCTATCTTATCCGGCTCTTTCGGAAATACCTGTATAAGAATGATGCTGTAAAAAGGAGCTGTAATATCAATCCCAAGTTCTTTACCTGTTGCTATGGATTCCTGAACGGAAATCTTGCCGTTGATCATATCATGCATAAACTTCTGACGCTCAAGTATACGGATTTCCTCCATATCCTTCATGTACTTCTGTCTTGCTTTTTCTTCCTTCTTCCTGCTGCTTATAACATCGGAAATCTTACCTAATTCCTGAAGAAGATTATCACCTGAAACAGGCTTCAAAATATATTCATCAACACCAATGCTTATAGCTTCCTTGGCATAATTAAAATCATCATATCCGCTTAAAACGAGGATTCTGATATCCGGAATTTCCGCTTTTACAACCCTTGCCAGTTCCAGCCCATCCATAAAAGGCATACGAATATCTGTAATCAGTATATCCGGCCTGGTCTTCAGGATCTTCGGAAATGCAATCTCTCCGTCTCCTGCTTCACCAACAAGTGTAAATCCATGTTCTTCCCAGTTAACCGACTTCTTTATTCCTTCTCTGATAGCAAATTCATCTTCAACTAAAAATACTTTTATCATATTTTTCTCCTGTCCCTTATCAACAGAACGGCATACTAAATCACCATGTATTTTATCATCAAAACAAGGTTAATAAAATTAAATATATTATTTAATTCGTTAGATTTTTTACTATGTTGGCTATCACTCCGTAAAATATCATACAAAAGATCCGGGTATTTCGAGATGCATCTTAACGGAGTGATTTTTACTTTACAGAAAACACTTTTTCCCATAAAGCAAAAAACGTAGCAGCCATTACAGCTGCTACGCTCATTAAATACACGCATTAAATATGCTCATTATTTTGTTTTGGTATTCTTCTTAGGAAGATCAACTTTGATCTTCTTAAGATGCCAGATATCTTTAACATACTCTTCAATGGTTCTGTCAGATGAGAATTTACCTGCACATGCAGTATTCATCATTGCCATTCTGGCCCATGCGGAAGTATCTCTATATGCAGCATCTACTCTTCTCTGAGCTTCTGCATAAGAATCGAAATCTTTAAGTATGAAATAAATATCCTCTTTTGTAAGAGCATCATAAAGATCTCTGAATCTTTCAGGATCATCAGGCGAATACATACCATTTATAAGCTGAGTAAGAACACGTCTTACATTCTGATTTGAGTTATAAATATCCCAAGGATTATAACCGCCCTCACGCTCATATTTCATAACTTCGTCAGCTGAAAGTCCGAAAATAAATGCATTTTCAGCGCCTACTTCTTCGACGATCTCAACATTTGCTCCGTCCATTGTTCCGAGAGTAGGAGCACCGTTAAGCATGAATTTCATATTACCTGTACCTGATGCCTCTCTTGAAGCAGTAGATATCTGCTCTGAAACATCTGCTGCCGCAACGATAATCTCGGCATTTGATACTCTGTAATCCTCTATAAATACAACCTTGATCTTACCTTCTATAGATGCATCATTATTAATAACATCCGCAACGGCATTGATAAGCTTTATAGTAAGCTTTGCTCTCTTATATCCTGCCGCAGCCTTTGCTCCGAAGATAAATGTTCTAGGATACATATCCATATCAGGATTTTCTTTAAGCTCGCTGTAAAGATGCATAACATGAAGTATATTGAGAAGCTGTCTCTTGTACTCATGAAGTCTCTTGATCTGTACATCAAATATAGAATCAGGATCAACATCGATACCGTTATTCTCCTTGATATACTTAGCAAGTCGAAGCTTATTCTGATATTTAATATTCATAAATTCCTGCTGATATTTAGGATCATCAACAAGAACTTTAACCTTGCTTATCTGCGAAAGATCTGTTATCCAGCCTTCACCGATATTCTCATTTAACCACTTGGCAAGAAGAGGATTTCCGTGTGCAAGGAATCTTCTCTGAGTGATACCATTTGTCTTATTATTGAACTGCTCAGGTCTCATCTCATAGAAGTCTTTTAATTCTCTCTTCTTAAGAATCTCTGTATGAAGTTTAGCAACACCATTTACAGAGAAGGAACCTGCTATTGCAAGATGAGCCATCTTAACCTGCCCGTCGTAAAGTATTGCCATTGATTTAATCTTATCCTGATTGCCCGGATACAATTCCTGAATCTTTAAGACAAATCTTCTGTTGATCTCTTCAACAATCTGATATACACGTGGAAGTAATCTGCTGAAAAGTTCGATAGGCCACTTTTCAAGAGCTTCCGACATGATCGTATGATTGGTATATGCACAAGAATGAGTTGTGATATCCCATGCTTCATCCCAGTCAAGTCCTTCTTCATCCATGAGGATTCTCATAAGCTCAGCAACACAAACTGTCGGATGAGTATCATTCAGCTGGAATACAACCTTTTCAGGGAGGTTATGAATATCATCATTTGTCTCCTTGAACTTAAGGATTGCACTCTGAACTGATGCAGAAATGAAGAAATACTGCTGCTTAAGTCTAAGTTCCTTTCCTGAAATATGATTATCATTTGGATAAAGAACTTCAACAAGAGTTCTGGCAAGATTTGCCTGCTCAACAGCCTTTGAATATTCACCCTTATCAAATGATTCAAGGTTGAATTCCTGAGAAGCTTCTGCATCCCAGATTCTAAGTGTATTTACAACATTATTTCCATATCCGACAACAGGAAGATCATATGGAACCGCACGGATTGCACTATATCCTTCCTGTATGAAATGATTTCTTCCTTCCTTCTGCTCAACTCTTACATATCCGCCAAACTTAACTTCTACAGCGTATTCTGCACGTTTTACTTCAAAAGGATAGCCATTTATAAGCCAATCATCCGGAACTTCGTACTGATATCCGTCTTTGATCTTCTGCTTGAACATACCATATCTGTAACGGATTCCACATCCATATGCAGGATAGCCGAGAGTCGAAAGTGAATCAAGGAAACATGCTGCAAGACGACCAAGACCACCATTTCCAAGTGCGGGATCTCTTTCCTGATCTTCAATAAAATCCATGTCGAATCCCATTTCTTCAAGCGCTTCTTTAATCTGTGGATAGTATCCAAGACTGAGGATATTATTACCTAAAAGTCTTCCGATAAGGAATTCCATCGAAAGGTAATAAACCTTCTTGGCATTCTGCTTCTTGTATTCCTTATGAGTCTCTATCCATCTGTCGATAATATCATCTTTTACCGAATAAGCTACTGCCTGATAAATCATTTGCGGTGTAGCCTCTTCTATATCCCTCCTGTAGAGAATTTTGACATTATTCTTAACTTCCGTTTTAAAACTTTCTTTGTCAAAATCTGCCATCTTCTTCATAGTCCCCTACCTCCTTCTATATATTACATTCTATAATATACTTTTTTTTCGGATTTAACCATATAAACTTTTTGCTTTATTTGCAAAATCGCGAAAATTTTATCTTAAAAACCACGAAAAAAGGCACTGTTTACATGAACAGCGCCTTTGCTTTTCGTTAAATAAAATTTATTTAATTAATGGATTTAATATATAAATATATTAAACTCTTTCGACACCCATCTTAACGTCTTCACCATTGATATTCCAATCTTTGATGAATCCCTGCATATCAGTGTCAGAAATATCATCTGCAAGAACTGCAGTCTTTATAACATCTGCATTTGAAGAGATAACTTCTTTGATCTTATCATTATCTGCAACAAATACTTTAATTCTGTCAGTTACATCGAAATCAGCCTCTTTACGCATTGACTGAATCTTTGAAATGATCTCTCTTACATAACCTTCTTCAATAAGTTCAGGTGTAAGCTTTGTATCAAGAACTACAGTTACGTAGTTATCACCTTCTGTTACATAATCATCTGATTTTGCAACATCGATGAGAAGATCTTCTTCTGCAAGTGCTATCTCTTCACCATTTACAGTAAACTTAAGCACGCCTTCTGACTTGAGTGTATTCATTGCTTCGCTTCCGTTTACGTTAGCAAGATATTCCTTGATTCCGCCAAGGAACTTACCATACTTAGGACCAACTGTTCTAAGCTGTGGCTTGAAGATATATGTTGAAAATTCAGATACATCATCCTTCCACTCAACATTCTTTATATTGAGCTCATCCTTGATGATATCAACAAAGAATTCAGGAAGAACCTTGTCTGACTTAATGAACATATTTGCGATTGGCTGTCTGTTCTTGATATTAGAAGTATTTCTTGCTGCACGTCCGAATACAACGCACTTAAGAACTTCTTCCATATTCTCCTCAAGTTCCTTATCGATAAAGCTTTCCTCAACCTCAGGGAAATCACAAAGGTGAATACTGAGTGGAGCATCCTTATCAAGATTTCTTACAAGATTCTGATAGATACTCTCTGTAAGGAATGGAACCATAGGAGCAGCAACTGTTGAAATAGTAACAAGTGCTGTATAAAGTGTCATGTAAGCATTTATCTTGTCCTGAGGCATATCCTTAACCCAATATCTCTCACGACAACGTCTTACATACCAGTTACTCATATCATCAACAAATTCCGCAAGAACCTTTGCTGCTTCAGGAATTCTGTAATTGCCAAGCTGTTCATCAAATGACTTAACTGCTGAATTAAGCTTACTGAGAAGCCACTTATCCATAACAGAAAGCTTGTCATATTCAAGGCTGTAATCAAGCGGATTGAACTGATCTATCTCTGCATAAAGTGTGTAGAATGCATATGTATTCCAAAGAGTTCCCATGAACTTTCTCTGGCCTTCAAGTACTGCATCTTCATGGAAACGGTTAGGAAGCCATGGAGCTGAATTAGTATAGAAGTACCATCTTATAGCATCTGCACCATACTTACCGAGTGCCTCCATAGGATCAACTGCATTTCCTTTTGACTTACTCATCTTAAGACCATCTTTATCCTGAACATGTCCAAGAACGATAACGTTCTTATATGGAGCCTTGTTGAAAAGAAGTGTTGACTCAGCCATAAGTGAATAGAACCATCCTCTTGTCTGATCAACCGCTTCAGAGATAAAGTCTGCCGGGAAATTATCCTCGAAGATTTCCTTATTCTCAAATGGATAATGCCACTGAGCAAATGGCATAGCACCTGAATCGAACCAGCAGTCGATAACTTCAGGAACACGTCTCATTGGTGCACCTGACTCAGGATCGTCAATTATTACTTCATCAACAAATGGTCTGTGAAGCTCGATATCTTCAGGAACAGGAAGCTTCTCACCGTTTTCTCCAAGGATATAACCCTTTTCACGAAGCTCGGCAATACTTCCGATAGCTATCTGATTACCATTTTCAGAGCATTCCCAGATATTAAGAGGAGTACCCCAATAACGGTTACGAGAAATACCCCAATCCTGAACATTCTTAAGCCATTCACCAAAACGGCCTTTTCCTATACCTTCAGGTATCCAGTTAACTGTATTATTATTTGCAACCATTTCATCAGAAACAGCTGTCATCTTTATAAACCATGACTCTCTTGCATAATAGATGAGCGGTGTATCACATCTCCAGCAATGTGGATAATCATGCTCAAATTTAGGTGCTGCAAAAAGAAGTCCTCTTGATTCAAGATCAACAAGTACCTTTGGATCGGCATCCTTAACAAAGAGACCTGCAAATGGAGTCTCCTCTGTCATGTTACCTTTTCCGTCTACGAACTGGATAAACGGACCTTCATACTTACGTCCAACACGTCCGTCATCCTCACCGAATGCAGGAGCTATATGAACGATACCTGTACCGTCTTCCATTGTTACATATCCGTCGCATGCAACAAAATGAGCTTTCTTATGCTGCTTCTCAGCCTTCTCGCCTGCGCAGGCAAAAAGTGGCTCATATTCTTTATATTCAAGGTCAGAACCCTTATATCTCTCAATTATCTCATAAGCCTTGCCGTCTGCATTTGCAGTAAATTTAGCTTTTCCTTCTTTGTCCTTCTCTTCAAGAAGTCCACCGATCACCTTATCAAGAAGTGCCTCTGCAAGAACATATGTATATCCGTCAACAGCCTTAACCTTTACATAATTCTCGTCAGGATTTACGCAAAGATAGGTATTGCTCGGAAGTGTCCATGGAGTTGTTGTCCATGCAAGGAAATAATACTGCTCAGGAGCTTCAGGATCGATAGCCTTAAATCTTACGATAGCTGAACGCTCTTTAACTGTCTTATATCCCTGAGCAACCTCATGGCTTGAAAGAGGTGTACCACAACGTGGACAATATGGAACAACCTTGAATCCCTTATAAAGGAGTCCCTTATCCCAGATTGTCTTAAGTGCCCACCACTCTGATTCTATATAATCATTATGATAAGTAACATATGGATCATCCATGTCAGCCCAGAAACCAACCTTGCCGGAGAATTCCTCCCACATACTCTTATACTGCCATACTGATTCCTTACATTTTCCGATGAATGGCTCAATGCCGTATTCCTCGATCTGTTCCTTACCATTTATTCCAAGTATCTTTTCAACCTCAAGCTCAACAGGAAGTCCATGAGTATCCCATCCGGCCTTACGAATGATCTTATGTCCCTTCATTGTCTGATATCTAGGAATCATATCCTTGATAACTCTTGTAAGAACATGGCCGATATGTGGCTTTCCATTTGCCGTTGGAGGGCCGTCATAGAAAGTATAAGTAGGAAGATCTTTCTTCTCATCTATACTCTTCTCAAATACTTTGTTTTCATTCCAAAACTTCAAAACTTTGTCTTCATTTTCAGTAAAGTTCAGTTTTGTCGAAACCTTATCATACATAATTTGGATATCCTTTCTGTTTATCTAGAAATCTCACGGACAAATGTTTGCGCGCTTAATTATGTCCGTAACTTTGCAATAGTATAGCACTCCAGTAAAACATGGTCAAATAAAACTATTTATGCGGCTGTAAACTAATTGCCGCTTATTCATCCAAAATAATCAGGTCCCGACCAATTTACCACCCAAATTCTTCCAGCCAACGGACTAATTTCGGCTCACGTTCTTTACCATCCTCAGGCATACTCTTTCCGAGCCTCAACTCTCCTTTTATCTCTCCATCCAACAGATAGATAATTCTTTCACATTTACTCGCTATCCAACTGTCATGTGTAACCATCATTATGGTTGCTCCTTTACGATTTATCCTGAGAAATGCCTCCATCACTTCCGCCGCCGAAGTCCTGTTAAGCGCCCCCGTCGGTTCATCGGCAAATATTATTTCCGGATTGATTATCATACTTCTGCATATACATGCTCTTTGCAGCTGCCCTCCTGACACCTCCCTTATTCTTTTCTCAGCTATATCTCCTATATGAAAATCATCCAACAGTTTCCGGGCACGATCATAATGCTCTGCTCGATGTTTCTTATCTGCACGAACTGCAGGAAATACGATATTATCAATGATATTCAGGTTTGAGATCATATTCATTTGCTGGAATACAAACCCCATCCTGTTAAGTCTGAGTTTAGCCTTATCATCTTCGCTTAAATGTACTATCTCCGTATCCCCAAGCCATACTTCTCCTCCGTCAGCCTGATCCATTCCGGATACATTATAAAGAAGAGTTGATTTTCCTGAGCCTGAAGGGCCCATAATCGCTATCATTTCCCCTGACATCATTTCAAAGCTTACAGAATTCAGAATATTATCTTTCTTTATATTTTTAACTTTAAGTAAAGTGCTCATAAAAAACCTCCTGCATCTATCAGTATCATTCAACTCCGGAGTTAAGACATTCGGCAGCACGTATTCTCTTTATCTCAGTAAGACTTATCATTGCAGCTAAACCGACTGAAAGCATTATAAGTACCGGTACCAGAATAAACGTAGCAAACGGATTGATCACAAACTTAAATCCCGTAGCCCCCATAAGACTGAGAAATCCGGCCGCAAGTTTCTGTCCGAGAAATACCCCAAGTAATACTCCGATAACAACTCCTGACAGAGTGTATATAATAAGTTTCTTCGTATAATCTTTACGTATCTCTGATGACGAGATGCCCAGTGCTTTCTTAAGTGAACTATCCTTTCGATCTCTCCAGATTATCAGGCGCATCAGTAAAATTATCACGATCATAATGATGATTCCTGACAGAGCCATCGTCAAAACTGAAGCATCATTTATATTTCTTATTGTCTGGCCATATGTTCCCCGGATATAATCAGCTATTTCAATTATTTTGACACCTTCGTCAACGGATGAAAAAATACTTTGATATTCTTCAACCCATTTACTTATCATGCTTTCATCCTTAAGAGAGATGTAAATTATACTCCACATAGGAGAAGATTTATCATTACTGTCATCAAAACAACCCTTAGCCGTTTTTCCACCATTGGTTATATCTGAATATATACCGCATACTGTACAGTAATATTCCTCATTTATCCCGTCTCCATCATCTTTTAGTACAGTAACCTTATCCCCCGGTTTAACTCCCATTTCCTCTGCATTTATAACAGAAAGCGCTATTTCCGTTTCATTCTCCGGATATTTTCCTTCCTGATAATTAACCGGGAAAATACCGTGATCCCCATTCTCGAGCATAAGACCATATATTTTACCGTCCTGAAGCCTCACCTTATAACTTCTCGTCTTCATCACAGAAAGCTCTCCAACTCTGTCATCCTTTTGTATAGCGTCCGATATCTTTATAGTTGCTGCATTGATATCATCCTTCTGTCTGACATCAACACGTATATGACTGTTTCCTATGCCCATATATGTTACGAATTCCGGATCTGCCATAGTACTCTTCATTCCCATAGGTACAAGGATCATAAATACTGTAGCTGCTGAGATAATGAATGCAGGTATCCAAAGATTATTCTTTTTGGAAGAACTGCTACGTCCGCATAAAGCAGATACCGCAGATTCTTTTTCAGTTCTTCGAAGTGTCCTGCGTACAAAAATCAAAATGATCGCTTCTGCCAGAAAAGCTCCGAGGATCATAAAGATATATACCAAAGCTTTATTCTCCGTTTCGCCATACATTTCCTTTATTCCGAAACCAAGTAATCCTGCTATTACTACCGCCAGAACTATTCCCACCAAACAGCCTATCATGGATAATATCAGATATTTTGATAAATAAAGGAATCGGATATCCTTTCCCCTGATACCTACTGCTTTAAGCATGCCGATCTCTCGTCTATCCTTTTCCAATTGTGTAAGGATAATGTATCTGATGCATATTATAGAGATGAACAAAACAACAAAACTGACCAGAAGTATAACCAGTATCATTATTCCGTCTGAAAGAGCATTCATAGTTTTTATCAGCGGATATGTGATAGTGGGACCATTTTCAGGCAGGCCCGCATCTTTATACTCGGTAGCAAATTTATTTGGATCACTGCCTTCTTTAAGTCTGAACTCGATCAGATATTCTTCACTTCCAAGCTCTTTAAGTCTTTCATAATCCGTTTCACTCACAAGAAATCTCTTTGAGGATGCCATCATCGAATTCATCTGCGAATCTCTTAAGAAGCCCGCAACCGTCAGTTCTTCTGTCCCGATCCTCATCGTATCTCCCTGCTTAATCTTATATTCATTTTTATAAGCAACAGGAACATATACCTCTCCGGAACCTGCTTGGATCACATTGTTGTATCCATCCAACAGATAATCAAAGCACTCCCCCTGACAACAAAGGCCATTATCCTGCATATTTGTTTCAAATGACACATCTCCTATGGAAAGACAGCTGTTCTGGAGATTAAGAAATCTGCATATCTGCTTTTTTTCTACATCTTCTCTTGAAGCTACAAATTCATTAATCTTTGCTTCTTCCGGATCCCCCGTATGCATCTGCAGAAAATGTGGTGTTTCCGCCTTATTCATAAGAGTGTCTATTGATGCGACCAGACTCGTAAAGAGATATATTGATAATCCCAGCAGCATCGCAGTTACCGCCATGAACAGACATGTAGATATATTGATCAGCTTATTCGATTTAAAATCATTTAAAATTAATCGCTTATTCATTTTTCTCACCGCTTTCCAGTTCTCTGATCGATCTGAACCTTGAGATTAAAGTGGCAATTATCGCCAGCATGATACCGGATATTATGATTACCGTTGCTGCTCCACGACCTATACCTATATGTCTTACATCCGCTATCTTATCTGCTAACAGCCCTGCCCCTGCATACGCAACTACATATCCAAGCTGTGACAGAAAGCTTATTAAGCCCCATGCTCTTCCCTGTTTATCAGCATCTATATTTGTTCTGGCCAGATAATCAAGACAATTATTTGCAAATGGAAGCATAAAGAAAAACAGGAATCCAAAACAGCAGATGATATATATATTTTCCTTTAATCCGAATCCTATCATTGCAAGTCCGCAGATTGTCAAAGAGATACTTAGTATCCTTGTAAAATTCTTCTTTATCCCTATGATTCCTATAAATATACTGGACACAAGCATACCGCTTGCACATACTGTTTCTGCTATTCCCAGAACTTTACCGGTCTGAAAATCAAGTATCATTGGTTCAACCAATATCTGGATAGCCCCCATAAAACAGGTTATCACCGACGTAATCATAATCACTACAAATATACCCTTTTTTTCAGTTATAGCTTTCCATCCCACCTTAAAACTTTGCACAAAGGAATCAGTAGTTTTTTTCTGTCTTACGATACGGCTGCTTCTTACTACAGCTGTACAGATTACTGTCAGAATAAAAGTACAGATATCGATAATGATAAGCAGCTTAACATCGCTGATTGTAAGAAGAAATCCTGCGATCATAGGCGATATAAGATATCTTGCACTTCCCGCTATACTCATCATGCCGCTTGCCTTGGAGTATTCATCCTTTGACAGCATATCAGTAACTATTGCCCTGTATGAAGGTTCAAGCAAAGACGAAAATACTGCACTTATAAATACACCGATACATATTTGATATAGTCCGGCTTCGCCTGCAAACATACATATGAGTATATATACCAATCCGAGTCCCGACATACCGTCACCGATCATCATCATAAGGCATCTGTCATATCTGTCTGCAAGCACTCCCGCTACAGGACTCAGCAGTAAGATGGGAAGAAATGAAAGTAATGCCACTAGACCCATGCTTGCTGCACTCCCTGTCTTCTGAAAGATATATATACTAAGTCCGAAGCTTGTGAGACCTCCTCCTATCGATGATATGAATTCACCGCACCATAACAGTAGAAATTTTTTATAATTTGATCTGTTTTCCATATACAACCTTCCTTAAAAGTTTATCTCCCTTATCAACCGACAAGTTGTCGGTTGATAGTTATAATATATGGGGTCTTTTGACAGACCCCTTTATGTCCCATCACCGGGTTAATTTTTCTGCTTCATCTGTTTCTTGAATATTATCATGATTGGTTCCACCAGGCTGTTTTCCTTTGCCGACAGAATTCTTTCTATATGACAGATAAATGCCTTTCCTTTTATTTCAATCTCCCTGGCGCTTAAATCTGAAAACTCATCAAAAGCTACACTGGAATAAATCATGATCATCTCTGCAGCTTCTGCCGGGTACTTTGAATCAAATAATCCAATTTCATTTCCCTCTTCTATTAATGTAGTTATTATCGGCACCACACCACTTAACAGCTGTTCCTGCATCTTCTGATGAAGCAAAGCATTCTGTGGTTTATGAATCTGTTCAAAAACCTCTTCCTGCACATCACCGCTGACATTCAGTGCCAGAATTATCCCTGTAAGTCTATCCTGCAAGGGAATTGTTTTATCTGATACAATTATCTTAGCCCTCGCGATTCCGGCATTAGTTATTCTGTTAACGATAGCGTCGAGTATCTCTTCTTTTGATTTAAAATGATGATACAGTGTTCCTCGGGCAATTCCAATTCTTTTGATTATGTCATTTGTGCTGGCATTATCAAATCCTTTTTCCGCAAATAGCTGTTCAGCAACATCCAGTATCTCATTTTTTCTTTCTTCTGCAGACTTTACTACTCTCATTACCAATACCCATTCATATCCCAGCCTCATTATACCGACAGGTTGTCGGTTAATTATTTTATATCATACAATTCCTATAGCTGTCAATAAAAATCCGAATATTGACAAATTAACCATTTACGCAGAAATAACTTTCGTCTCGATAGAAATTTTTGCAAAAAAATTATAAAAACAATAACTTTTATATAAAAAAAATGGTATAATGAAAAAGAAGTATATCTATTGGAGGAGGGTACGCTTATGAACAGTTTTTACGATCTCACTGTTGAAGATTCAAACGGAAACGAGATACGCATGTCCGAATTTAAAGGCAAAGTTATCCTTGTTGTCAATACTGCTACCGGTTGCGGATTCACTCCTCATTACAAAGACCTTGAGCAGATGTATGAAAATTTTCATGAAAAGGGATTTGAGATAATCGACGTTCCCTGCAATCAGTTCGATGATCAGGCACCGGGCACCGATGCAGAGATACATGAATTCTGTACAATGAAATACAATACTCAGTTTCCTCAGATGAAGAAAGCTGATGTAAATGGTCCCAATGCAATTCCTCTTTTTAAATATCTAAAAGAAAAGAAGGGATTTGAAGGATTCGGCAAAAATCCGAGAGGTGTTGTAATGTCCGCATTTCTTAAGACCTTGGACAAGAATTACAAAGATAATCCTGATATCAAATGGAATTTCACCATTTTCTTAATAGATCGTTCCGGTGAAGTTGTCGCCAGATATGAACCCACAGAGAAAATGGAAAATATAGCAAAAGTCGTGGAAGATCTTTTATAGATCTTCCTTTTTTATATTCGGAATCCATTTTTTCCTGATAAATCTGATAAGGAAAATGGTTCCTCTAAAACAAAGCTCAAGACACATAGCTATCCAGATTCCCTTCAGGCCATAATTTTTTCTGAATATCTTACCGATAATTCCTTCTCCCGAAGTAATGCCAAAAAGCTTTCCGACTCTTCCTGTAAGAGTAAATGCCAGCACCAGTCGAACTCCCCAGATACTGACAAGATTCATTATAAATGGTTTAAGTGTATCTCCGGCCCCTCTTAATGCTCCCGCTGCAACAATTGATGCTGCATAAAAAGGTTCCGCAAATGCTTCTATACGGAGCACCGAAGTTCCAAGATCCCTTATCTCTTTGACTGAAGTAAGAAATCCTATCATATAAGGTGCAGCTATATACATGATAATTCCGGTAAGAGTCATTATCACCATACCTGCAGCTATAGTGATCTTTCCAAATGAATAAGCTGTTCCTCTTCGTCCGGCACCTATACTCTGTCCAACCAGAGTTGCCGACGCATCACCTATTCCGTAGCCCGGCATATAGCAAAGGCTCTCAGCAGTTATGGCAAATGAATTTGCAGCAATGGCAACCTTACCAAGAGGTGCAACTATCACAGTTGTAACAACCATTGCCCCGCAGATAGCTATATGCTCAAGCCCTATAGGCCAAGCCAGCATCCATGCCCTGCGAAGATCTGCTTTATTGAATTCTTTACCGCTTATCTTTTTACTGTTTCCGAATTCTTCATCATATATTTCACCACGATCTTCCTCGATTTCATGACCGATGTATTTTTTTGAAAGTATGGATCTTTTACCCCACAGAAAATAATACATAAGGATACAAACAACCAGCTCTGCCGTTACGGTTCCGATTGCGGCTCCCATAACTCCAAGCCCGACTCCCGGAAGAGTTATATTCATGCCGAAAACTTTATAACTATCTGTAGGAAATATAAAAAAGAAATTGAAAATAATATCAAGAATACAAACCAAAGAGTTAAGAAGCCCGGGAACCTTCATATTTCCGCTAGCCTGAAGCATAGCGCCTGCAAGTCTGCTCATTGCAACTATAGGAAGTCCCAATGAAAAAATCATAAAATACTTTCCCGCATCATCTACTATATCCGCACTTCCACCAAGCATCTTAGGAAGAACCGGCACTATGATAAGACCTCCGAGCATAAGAATAAGAGCCAGTCCCAGTACAATAAAATAAGACTGCCACATAAGCTTTCTTGCATATTTATATTTCTTCGCTCCGATTGCCTGAGCAACCTGTATGGAAAAACCGGAAACCGCTGCCATGCTGGTTCCACCCACAAGCCAGGTAGATGTTGAAATAAGTCCTATGGATGCAGATGCATTCTCTCCCAGATGTCCTACCATCGCCGCATCAATATACTGCATAACAATGGAAACTATCTGAGCAAGGATTGCAGGAAAACTAAGCACAGCCGTAAGATATATCTTTTCGGATGTGCTTAATGTTTCACCATTTCTTATCTGCATAAGCAGTTTGCCTGATTTTGATATTTTTATATTTTCATTCATCTGGTATAGAGCTCCACACCCTTTTTCAGCCTCTCGAGTCCATCCTCCACATTGCATTTAGGAGTAGCAACATTAATTCTGAGGAATCCTTCACCGGCTTTACCGTAAGCCGCCCCGTCAGATATCCACAATCCTGTGGTTCTGCGAAGGAAATCAGTGAATTTTTCATTTCCTTTACCAAAACTTCTTGCATCAACCCAACATAAATATGTAGCCGGTCCGCTGACATATTTAAGATGAGGGATTTCATTCTGAATAAATGTCTTGGTAAGATCCTTATTGATGGCAATATATTTTCTTAATTCATCAAGCCACTCTTCGCCATAATTATATGCTGCAATAGCTGCCTGAACAGCAAATGCATTTGGTTCTCCGACTTCATCAGTATTGATTCCTCTCCATACCTTATGACGGATGTCCTCATCATGAACATAAACAGCGGCACCTGCAAGTCCTGCAATATTAAAGCTTTTTGAAGGAGCAAGACATGTAATGCTTATCTTTTTATTCACTTCATTCACTGAAGCAAATGGTATATAATGTCCTGTCGGACAAACAAGATCGCAGTGCACTTCATCACTAATGACTCTTACATGATTTCTAAAGCAGATTTCTCCAACCCTTGCAAGCGATTCCTTATCCCAGACCGTTCCTGTAGGATTATGAGGATTGCAGAATATAAGAAGAGATACCTGAGGATCACTGCATACCTTTTCAAAATTCTCCCAGTCAATCTCGAAATGACCATCCGCACAAACTTTTTTATCGGAAGAATTCTTATCATCAGCAGCCATATCATTACTGCTTTCACTGCAATTATTTATACAATTATTTGCATCACTGTTTTCAACATATTTCAGAGGACACTCCACCGGAAATCTTCCGTTATTGACTACCGAATTAAAGAAAATGTTATAAACCGGTGTCAGAAGTACAACTTTCTCAGCTGGAGTTGTGAGCTTTCTTACTATACTCGAAATAGCAGGTATTGCTCCCGTTGAAAAGATAAGTGCATCCTTATCCATCTCGAAATCATGTCTTCTCTTCCACCATCCGACATAGGCCTCTTTCCATTCCTCTGTATAGTCCGAGTATCCAAAAATCCCATGATCCACTCTTTTCTTAAGCGCATCAATAACAGGTGGCGCAGTTTTGAAATCCATATCTGCCACCCACATCGGAAGCTCGCCTTCTTTAATATCCCATTTGATGGAATTTGTTCCTGATCTGTCAACAATCTCGTCAAAATCAAACATATATCTGTACCCTCATTATCAATAATTTAAGCTAATATTTCTGTGTTTTGTCTGTACTAATCCGGACTGTATTATCTAAGTTTTCAGTCATTAATTCTCATTACCGATGATAATCTTTGTTGCATCAACATTTACCTTATCTTCTTCCATGATAAGTTCTCCCACTGATAAAGCACGGATGCTTCCGCCTGAAGGATTTTTGATGCTGTCCACATGACTTGTTAATTCAACATCACATGTAGAATATTCAAATGCAAGATTGGTATTAACAGTTTTGCAGTTCTTCATCACAAGCCCGTCAATATAGCAGAGCCCCTGAAGACTCTCGATGGTACAATTGATAAATGTTACATTCTTCGAGTTCCATCCAAGATATTCACCTGATATAAATGAATCATATACCGTTATATTTTCAGCATTCCAGAATGCATCTTTTGAAATAAGTTTTGAATTTCTTATCTCAACATTCTTTGCTCCGTCAAAAGGATAATTACCATCTATTGTAAGATTATCAGCTACAATATTACTGCTGTTCATAGCAAAATAATCCCCCTTAACATCAACGGAATTCATCATTATATCTGTACATTTCCACATGGTTTCAGATGCATTTGTAAAACTGACATTTTCCAGTTTCAGACCTTTGCATCTTCTGAAAGCCTTTGGTGCTTCTATAATGGTATCAACCATCTTAAGCTTATCAGTGTACCAGATTCCTGCTCTTCCCGTTTCAGAAAGTCTGCTGTCACTGACTTCAACATCATGACAATACCAAAGCGGATATTTCCAGTTGAAGCTGCTTTTGTAAATCTTTAGAAAACTGCTTTCCTTAAGCGGTGACTCGCCATCTTCAAAAGTACACTCATTTACAATTAAGTTACTCACATTAAAAAGCGCCCTTTCACCTGTAAGAACTTTATTATTCACTTCATTTTTATTATTTGTATCTTGCATGTAAAACTCCTATTTTTATACATTATTATCTTTATTTTAACATATTAATCCCATGCGTTAAAATATATTCTGTTTATTGATATACGTCGGCTATAACGCATAAATCTTAAATTTCATGGTATACAATGAAAATGTCGTCTACAAACCAATAAGGACTCCGGAAATTAACCGGAGCCCTTTGATAAGGAAAAATAATATGAAATATATTAATCAATGTTGATTGTTACCTTAGCCTCTTCCTTTGGTTCAGGCTTTGGAACATCAATGGTAAGTACTCCATTATTAAAGCTTGCTTTAATGCCTTCTGCTTTGATATTCTCTCCGACATAGTAGCTTCTCTGTCTGAGACCTTTATATCTTTCTTTTCTGAGATACTTAGTCTCCTCAGCTTCCTTATTCTCTTCTTTCTCAGCATGCTCAGCTCTTATAGTAAGATAGTCATTCTTAAGTTCGATGCTAACTTCTGACTTATCAAATCCCGGAAGGTCTACTTCAAATTTGTACCCCTTATCATCCTCACTGATATCTGTTCTTAAATTAGCGACTCTCTTTGGAGGCTGGCTCTTTTTATTCTCTTCACCGCAACTTCTTCCTGTTGCTCCTCCGAATAACTCATCAAGAAAATCCTCTACAAAACCATCATTAAAAATATTTGTGTAATACATAATTTTTCTCCTTTCAATCTGTATGTCCGGTTTATCTACCGGATCATAACCAACAAATCTCCGTCCATTCTTTTTGCAGGTGGGCTTTAAGTTTCTCAACTTGATTATGTTATATCACAGCTGTTAGCACTCGTCAATAGTGAGTGCTAACAATTTTTGTGAAGTTTATGTGAAATGATTTTTAATACGTCAAAAGCGGCTAAAAAAAACAGTCTATGAAAGGCTTAAGTCCTTCATAAACTGTTTCTTATTAAAATCTCGCACGACAATTATCACAAATGTGCACCGGCTGATCATAAATCATTTTATTTTATATGATTATTCTACGTGTCCTTTAGCTTTGATAACTTCAATGACACTATCTACATACTGGTTGCAAACGCTTTCATCCGCTGCTTCAACCATTACTCTTACAACAGGCTCAGTACCTGATTCTCTAACAAGTATTCTTCCGCTGTCTCCAAGCAAAGCTGCAACTTCATCAACTTTAGCAATAACATCTTTATCACTCTGAGCTTCTCTCTTATCCTTAACGCGGATATTCTTAAGCACCTGAGGATAAACTGTAAATCCTCTCTTAAGTTCCGAAAGCTTCTGCTTCTTATCCTTCATAACTTCAACCATTTTGATAGAAGTAAGTATACCGTCACCGGTTGTAGCATATTTAGAGAAAATAATATGTCCTGACTGCTCACCACCTATGCAGCAATCATTCTGAATCATATATTCATAAACATATTTGTCTCCAACTGCTGTCTTGGCATAATCAATGCCTTCTTCATCAAATGCCTTATAAAGTCCGAAGTTAGACATAACTGTTGTTACAACAGTATTATTCTTCAACTTATTCTGCTCTTTAAGGTATTTACCGTAAATATATAAAATATGATCTCCATTGACTATCTCGCCATTTTCATCAACAGCCAGACATCTGTCAGCGTCACCATCATATGCAAATCCTACATCAAGGCCATTCTCAACAACAAATTTCTGAAGGCCTTCAATATGAGTTGAGCCTGCATTTCTGTTGATATTTGTTCCGTTTGGCTCTGCATTTATAATATATGTCTTTGCACCGAATGCTTCAAATACAGTCTTGGCAATATTCCAAGAACTACCATTTGCGCAGTCAAGTCCGATCTTCATATCTTTAAGTGAATACATACCAAGTGAAATGAGATATCCGATATATCTGTTTCTTCCTGATGCATAATCAACTGTGCAGCCTATTTTCTCCTTTGTTGCAAAAGGAATAGTATCCCATTTGCTGTCAAATACTACAAGATTTCCGTCGAGATATGCTTCGATAAGCTCTATGGTATCCTCTTTCATCTTCTCACCTGAGCCGCTGATAAGCTTGATACCATTATCATAATAAGGATTGTGGCTCGCTGATATCATGATACCACAATCAAACTCATCCATTCTTGTTATATAAGCAACTGAAGGTGTTGTAGTTACATGAAGCAGATAAGCATCTGCTCCGGATGCTACAAGTCCTCCAACCAATGAATACTCAAACATGTAACTTGAACGTCTTGTATCTTTTCCTATAACGACCTTTGCAGGAGTTTCATCTCCGGCCCTTCTTCTCAGCTCGTTATAATACCATCCAAGAAATCTTCCGACTTTATATGCATGATCTGCAGTAAGTCCAACATTTGCTTCTCCCCTAAATCCATCAGTACCAAAATATTTGCCCATTTACGTTGTCCCTCTCTTTGTGTGTTTTATTATAACCTTCTGTAACGACTTTTCGTATAAACAACATTACCTGTTTCCAGACACAATACCCCAAGTGACCTTCCCGAAACACAACCACAGTCAATGTTGACTATATTTCCACATTTAAAATATCTGCCGGGAATAGCACTCGGAATTACCGCAGTTGGTGTATGACCGATCACTATGATTATATCTTCATCAAATTTATAATAATCAGGTCTATCAAAATTCGGTCTTCCAAAAAGAAGCGACATGGTTGAATAAGTACCGTCGTCTATATGCTTATATGCATCCTTTTTTTCCGGAAGTGAATGAATCAAAAGATAGTTTATACCCTTAATGGTAATCTTGTCATAAAGCTTGAATCCCTGCATATATTCAAGGATTTTCTGCTGCTCTTCCACCGGAAGCTGAAGTATCTGCTCAACGGTAACGATACCGCCATTGTAATACCACTGCTTCAGAGCATTTCTGAATGACTCTCCCTGCATCAAAATGTTTATGTCATCGTTACTTTTACCTATGATCGCCGGAAGTACCTGAAGGGCCATAAGTTCATGATTTCCAAGAAGCGGAACAATATTTTTATGTTCCATCATGAACTGAAGCACGTCAACATTTGCTTCGCCTCGATCAACAGTATCACCAATAATATATAGTGTGTCTTTTTTGTTGAAATTGATCTTGTCCAGAAGATCTATTAACTCATAGTAGCATCCGTGAACATCTGAAATCGCGTAATGCATAGGCTAATCCTCCTATCTTCCTTAGTTTAACACTCCATATATTCTTTTTGATTATAGCATATATGCATCATATGGTCAAAAAGGCTCGCAGGAAAAAATGCCCGCGAGCCTGAATATTTTTTTGTTATTTAATTAAAAAATTATTTACAGCGAAAACTGAGAAATGAATTTCCATGCATTTTCACAAGTATGTTCTCTTAATTCATGCTGCTGATTATCTATACTTGCAAGGACTGTTCTGCAGATACCATCCTCACTTTCATAATATCTTTCAGTAAGTATCGCATCTCTGGTTTCGTCCCTAAGTTTCTCTATTCTATCAGGTTTACCGCAGTATTCTTTATCAGCCCATTTCTCCTGCTCATCAAAGCCGAAATTAAAATCAGCCTTAAGTTTATTTACATCAGCAAGGTATTTGATCCTGTCAAGACATACTTCATTCTGGCAAGGTAACTCAGGAAGAGGTGTCATCTCACCGCCTGAATAATACATTGGCACAGACACTGTTTTGTTGATACCCGGATCATCAATGCTAAGCCCGAACTGATTATTCTTCATAGGGAATAATGCATCATTAGGTGCAACACCGGCAAGTATTTCAGGATATTCCATAAAAAGATCCCAAGTTTTTCCGCTTCCCATAGAGAAGCCTGCCGCATATATACGATTTTTGTCTATATTATATTTTTTCTGAAGATCTTCTATAACTTCAACCGCTTCTGTTGCGCTTACGTCCATATGATTTTCGATTGAAACAAATAAGAAATCATGTCTATGGCACACATTCCACCATCCTGCCACGAATGTGAAATACATAGACGAGTCTCCGCCTCCATGGAATCCCACAAGAAGAGGAACTGGCCCTTTATCGAAAATACCATTATTGTAATATGCAAAATATCCAACCTTATGTGTCGGAACACCTTTAAATCTTCCTCTATGATCAGGTGAAGTTTTTACTTCTGTAAATCCTGCTTCCTCTGTCATATTAAGTTCTTCAAAATCAGGCTCTATCTCGATCTTGCCGCACCACATTTTATAGCGTCTTACAAATGAATTGTAATCTCCCACATAATCGGAGCTGTCCTCTATAAGATGATTCTCACATTCCTTGAAATACTCATTAATCTCCGGACTGTTGCCTACACTGATTACAGGTATATCTTTCCTCTCTATAACCGGAGTAACGCTGAGTCTCTCCATATAGCAGCATGCAGGTGTTATCTCGCCCGGTCCCCAGAGATACTCTCCGTCTATCTTCTTCAGAAGCTTCGTTGCAACATAATCCGCAGACTTTCCGTAACTGTAGATATCTGCTCTGAATACTGCGCCTCTTACAAAAAAACCTTTAAATTCGGATGTAAAGAAGTCATGTATCTCAGCTATTCCGTCCTCATATTCAGGATGATTCTTAACTTCCGCAATAAGATCTATATATAAATTTTCATCAGCTGCTTCCCAGCCGCCTTCGCATGTCGGATAAATAAAAAGAACACAGGAATCATAATCCGAAGCTATCTTTGCCAATCCATTTTCTTCCGCAAATTTTATAGCTTCATCCATACTCATTTTATTCTCTTCAAAAACCAAAAGAAGCGGCGCTCTGAATCCGTAATTATTTACGGTGCCGTCTATGGTTGTCGAAGGAACATATGATTTGAGATAAAATGAGTCATATTGATGCTTCCAACATTTTCCTCCGTCTTCTCTTTTAGTTACATTAGGTCTCTCAAATAAAGCCATTACACCCTCCTGTAAATCATATAAAAATGTAGATTAATAGTTCGTATCCATAACGCCTTCTATCATATCACGGAACATCTTTAAAACACCACGGAGATATTATAGTTATTACCCGTGATATATTTATTTTTCCATCATTATACAGTTCTTATTTCATCATTATACAGTTCTTATTCCATCATTATACAATTCTTATTTCATCATTCGGTTTATAATTTTATCCGCACAATATTTTCCCTCTCATTCCGGTTTGTACTTTATCCTTATGATATGGTATAATATTGATTGGTGTTCGAGCATATTTTTAACCGATATGCTCGGGGCTGAAAAACTAAAATAACATAGATATAGGAGGAACATATGAAGAATTATTTTGATCTTACAGGAAATGTTGCTATAGTTACCGGATGCTCAACCGGACTCGGAGTTCAGATGGCCAAAGCCCTCGCAAGTTGCGGTGCAACCATAGTCGCAGTGGCCCGTCGCCAAAACCTTCTTGACGAAGTTTGTGCAGATATTACTAAAGAATATAATGTTCCTGCTATAGGTCTTCGTTGTGATATAACAGATACTGCAAATATCGAGGAAGTAGTTGATACAATCCTTGAGAAATTCGGAAGAATAGACATACTTATCAACAATGCCGGAACAGGAGCTGTTGCCCCTGCCCAGGACATTACAGATGAGCAGTTCGAAAATGAATTCAATATCGATCTTTTCGGTTCATTTAAATTCGCTCGTTCAGTAGCTAAGAAAGCTATGATACCTGCAAAATACGGACGAATCATCAACATATCTTCAATGTATGGTCTTGTTGGTAATAAGATTGCACCTGCTGCACCTTACCACGCTGCTAAGGGCGGAGTTGTTAATCTTACAAGAGCACTCGCTGCTGAATGGGGACAGTACAATATAACAGTTAATGCTATTTGTCCTGGATATTTCTACACACCACTTACAGAGGAAACTCTCAGAAGCGATTTCTTTGTAGCTCATGCTAAGGCAAATATCCCTGTTGAAAGATACGGAAATGAAGGCGAGCTTGATACAGCAGCTATCTTCCTTTCTTCGCCTGCTTCATCTTATGTTACAGGTGTAGCTCTTCCGGTCGATGGCGGATATACAGCTATGTAATTAAATGTAACTCTTCCGGCCGGTGGTTTATTGCTATAAATTTAAATTCATCTATTCCCACCGGCGGTGGATTTATACATGTAATTATTTTAAAAAGCAAATAACAAAAGACACATGAAAGGAACGTCCGGGTTTTCTTATAAGATCATTTTGATCATTATAAGTTAAGGCTCGGACATATATAATATTATGATACTTATTAAAGGCGGACATATCGTCGATCCATATACAAATACAGACAAAACAGCCGATATCCTTATTTCCGATGGAAAGATTCAATCTGTTAGTGATTCCTTATCTCCTGAAGAAATAAATGATAATGATCTCCAGGTCATCGATGCATCGGGACTTACAATTACTCCGGGACTTGTAGATGCACATGTTCATTTCCGTGATCCGGGATTCACTTATAAAGAAGATATAATCACAGGATCGGCCGCAGCTGCCAGAGGCGGCGTTACCACTGTAATCCTTATGGCCAACACAAAGCCGGCTGTGGATAATCTTGAAACTCTTCATTACATTCTGGAAAAGGGAAAGACAACCGGAATAAATGTTCTTCAGACAGCAACCGTTACCAAGGGGATGAAAGGCGAAGAACTTGTAGATATGGATCTTCTTGCTTCAGAAGGTGCCGCAGGATTTACAGATGACGGACTTCCTATTATGGATGAATCAGTTCTCTATGCAGCTCTCAAAAAGGCAGCCGAACTTAATCTTCCTGTAGCTCTCCATGAAGAGGATCCTAAATTCGTTTATCAGGCCGGAGTTAATAAAGGCGCGGTTTCTGAAAAACTTGGCTACGGCGGAGCAGACAGGATTGCTGAAGAGATCATGACTGCAAGAGATGCTGTACTCGCACTTAATACAGGCGCCTCACTCTGCATCCAGCATATAAGCTCCAAAAATTCTGTTGATATCGTAAGAAGCTTCCAAAAAATGGGCGCTGATATCCACGCCGAGGCAACACCCCATCACTTTACACTGACCGAGGAAGCAGTTCTTAAATATGGAACAAATGCAAGAATGAATCCTCCTGTCCGCACTGAAGAAGACAGACTTTCTATAATTGAAGGCCTGAAAGACGGCACCATAGACATGATCGTTACAGACCATGCTCCACATAGTGCAGAAGAAAAGAGCCGTCCTCTCGATAAGGCTCCAAGTGGAATCACCGGCATCGAGACATCTCTTGCCTTAGGTATAAAATCTCTTGTTCAACCAGGACATATAAGCCTTATGAAGCTTATATCCCTTATGAGTGAAAATCCTGCTAAATTTTATCATTTGGATTATAAAGGAATTTCTGCCGGGGCTGCTGCAGATCTTATCATTTTCGGTGAAAATGAAAACTGGATCGTTCGTGAAGAAGAATTCGCATCAAAAGCTTCCAACAGTCCGTTTATCGGTTGGGAACTTCCGGGAAAGATTCATTATACAATTTGTAACGGAAATATAGTATATAGCGCATAATAACCTTTGAAATATGGAAATAGCGGTAGGAATCAAATGATTCCTACCGCTTCTTTTGCAAGTCTGTCAGCTTCTTCATTTCCTTCTATACCGGAATGACCTTTGACCTTAATGAATTTCAATCTGATCTTTTTGGAAGCCTGCTGCATATATTCATAATACTCGACTGTACCCTTTTTATTTCTCTTCCAGGTACCGAGAGCCCACATCTCGATTCCCATATAATCGTAGTAAATACTAATCTCCGGAAGCCCAAGTTCTATTGCTTTTTCAACCGCTGCCATACTTCCGCATATCTCTCCGGCAACATTTCGCATCGAGGCCATTTCCTCATCATCATTTCTTCCCTGAAGGACATACTTTTTATCTCCTGCCACAAGGAAACCGCCATAACCATATACATTGCTTGACGAATTAAATGATCCATCGACGAAAGCATAATTCTTGACTACTGCACTATTTACTTCTGCATTTCCTTTTCCCTGACCGGTTGCGGAGTTACCTGCCTCCTCCAGGTCAGCTGTACTGCTGCCACCATTCATAAAACTCTTTGCTTCTTCAAGTGAAGTAAAGCTCTTATAAATTGCTCCAGAAAAACCTATAACATTTTTCCTACATTCATCCCATGTATTATATATACCCGGATTAAGCCCTTTTCTTACTGCATAATATTTTTTAGTCGGCGCTGATCCCATCTTTTTTACCATTAGCCTTTCTTAAAAATTCAACCATTTGTTTTCTAGGCACAGGCTTTGAATAATAATATCCCTGAATAAAATCGATACCCATTTCCTTGAGCCCTTCCACCATAATATTATCTTCGGCGCCTTCTGCCAAGACTTTAAAATTAATATTTTTGAAAGTTTCTATGGTATTCTTAAGAACCTTGCGCATCTTTTCATCTTTGAAAGCTGACCAGACAAAGAATTTATCAATCTTGATGATTGAAAACGGAAGTTCAGCCACATAATTGATGTTGGAATATCCTGTTCCGTAATCATCAAGAGAAAATTCGATACCGGCTTTTCTGAGTCGCTCCATATTCTGTACCAGAGTCTTTTCAGAATAAGCTGCTGCACTTTCGGTGATCTCAAGATTTATCATTTTATTCGGAATTCCAAATCTTCTGATTATATCCATTATCTCTACATCCAGTGTTTCTCGCATACATTGAACAACCGAAAGGTTTACTTCAACATAATCTATACCATATTCCCAAAGTTTTTCTTCTTTTACAGTTCTGCAAACTTCTTCAAGGACAAGCATTCCTATCTTTGTAATCAAACCATTTTGCTCGGCAATCCTGATAAACTCCTCAGGCGAAACATATCCATATCCCGGAACATTTAATCTCGCAAGAGCCTCCATCGAATGAAAACTGTCTCTGGCCGAATCATAAATAACCTGGTAATACACTTCAAATACACCTGTTTCTACAGCAGCCATAAGCGCCTGCTCGATATCCGATCTGCGTTTCATAGTCTCGATCATAGCATCATCAAGTTCTACAACGCTGCCCTTACCTTTCTTCTTCGCTTCAGCTATCATATGATCCATACTTCTTATCAGATTCTTCGGACTGTCAATCTTATACTCCGCAGGAATATGACATATACATCCGGACAGATCAAGTTCTATTCCCTTAAGTTCCCACTGCTGTTCGACAATCTTCTGAATATCCCTGACGCCCCTGCTGCCGACAGCTTTTCCACTGAGAACTATGGCAAATATATCTCCGCTGTATCTATATACATCATTTTTACTTACCTTCCTCTTCAGGTCGCGAACAAGCATTTCGAGCACCTTATCGCCGCCCTCCATACCATAAACTTCATTGACCATTTTGAAGTTATCCAAAGCCAGCGTATAGACTTCCATTTTAGTACCGGTTCTTCTTAACTCATCCGTCTTGTGAAGAAATGCTGTTCTGTTCAGTGCCATAGTAAGAGGATCTCTGTATGCCGCAGGATTTTCAACCGTAAGATAAAGTATAAAAAGTGATAATGCCACACCTGCACCGGTAATATTGTATGTCGGCCACATAAATTGAACTGCCACAGCAATAAATATCATCACAACCATGGCAAGGACTATCATTTTTTTCCTTCTTCGTATATTATTTGGAATTACAAATGTATAGCCCAAACTGAGTATCATATAGAGTACGGAAAAGATGTAGAAAAGGGAATGGAATTTTCCATAATGATATCCTTTGTCATCTATATAAAATACTGTGGTCACGAAAATATTGACAATGGTAAGAATTGCCATAAATCCTGCCGGAATGGCGGAAACAATATAGAATATTTTTTTCTTGCTTGAATAATATGTGCTGCCTAGAATAACAACATATACCATTAGAAAATATGGTAAGATTGATTGCATCAAAAGAAAGATTGTATTAGTCGCAAAATTAAGACCACGTGGAGCATATTCACAATTATTGATCATTATGCTCCCCGCTATATCAAATATCAGATCGAAAATTGTCACACATAGTAAGATAAGATACGCCTTGGATTGACTGTCATTTATGTGTTTAATGACTAACAAACTTAACATCAGTAATAACAGAAAAACCAGTGCGCATATCTCATAATCGACATTATAAGTCATATACTCACCTTCATTTTCTCATAACCGGATCATTAAGCATACCAGTTGTCGCAAGATCAACTAATCTAGTTGCTTGTTCTCAATAGCATCATAAATTGCCATAAATATGACAAAGTCTTTAGGTGTCGTAACTTTAATGTTATAATCCGGGCCGATAACCGTGTGTAACTCATGGCCGTACTCCTTCATAAGAGTACACGAATCAATCATATCCGTTTTGCCTTCGGCTATAGCCCTCTTCTGTTCTTTTAAAATATCTTTCAGATAGAAACTTTGAGGTGCTTTTGCAAATCTGCTCCTGCTTCTGTCAGGAACCGTTCCAACTTTTTCGCAACATACATTTCCATCAAAGTCATTATCAACCAGTATAACCGTCTCACTCGCTGCAGTGCATGTAATGGCTGAGCCATATTTCTTAACTGCTTCGATATTATCACTGATAGTTTCCTGCTTGATCAGTGGTCGTACACCGTCATGTATAAGAACTATCGTATCCTCATCATGACCATAAATCTCGTCCGCCGCCGCAAGTCCGTTATAGATTGACATCTGTCCCGTCTGTCCTCCGGGAACTATACGTTTTATCTTATCAAGGCCGTATCTCTGCTTCATGTCCTGCATATAGTCTATCCAATTTTCCAGACATACAACAACGATTCCGTCAATGTCCTTATGCTTCTGAAAAATCTCAATAGTATGAACTATTATAGGCTTGCCATGAACCAGAAGAAACTGCTTTGGTATATCTGCATTTTTCATCCTTGTGCCGGAACCCCCGGCAAAAATGACTGCAATATTCATATTATTAACCCTGAAACCATACTTATAAACCTATTATATCACAAACGCCTATATTATTGAAGTTCTTTATTCGCCATATCAAGCGCTGCTGCAACAACTGCGTCCATGTCATAATACTTATACTCTGCAAGACGTCCACCGAAGATAACATTTTCTTCTGCATCTGCAAGTTTCTTATATTCTGCGTAAAGAGCGCCGTTTTTCTCATCATTTACCGGATAGTATGGTTCATCTCCGAGTTTCCACTCTGAGCTATACTCACGGCTGATAACTGTCTTAGGAAGATCCTTTCCGTCCTTGCCCTTACCGAACTCAAACCACTTATGCTCGATAATTCTTGTCCATGGTGTTTCCGAATCTGTATAATTTACAGCTGCATTCCCCTGGAATGAAGGCTTATCAAGTATTTCATTTTCAAAACGTACTGAGCGATACTGAAGTGTTCCGAGACTATAATTGAAATAAGAATCGATAGGTCCTGTATAAACAACCCTCTTAGCTTCTTCATCAAGCTCAATCTTATTTTCAAAATATTCTGTTCCTGTTCTTACTTCGATATTCTCATGATCAAGCATATTCTTAACCATAGCTGTATAACCACCGATAGGAATTCCCTGATAAAGGGCATTGAAATAGTTATTGTCGAATGTAAGTCTTACAGGAAGTCTCTTTATAATGAATGCAGGAAGTGAAGTACAAGGTCTTCCCCACTGCTTTTCTGTATATCCTTTAACAAGCTTCTCATAAATATCACGACCAATAAGAAGGATTGCCTGCTCTTCAAGGTTACGTGGTTCTGTCACGCCTTCCTTCTCCATAGCAGCCTTAGCTTCAGCTCTCTGCTCCTCAATCTTAGCCTCAGCTTCTTCAGGAGTTACAACTCCCCACATCTTATTGAATGTGTACATATTGAATGGAAGTGAATAAAGCTCACCCTTATAATTTGCTACAGGTGAATTTGTAAAACGGTTGAAATCAGTGAACTGCTGAAGAAAATCCCATACTGACTTATCATTTGTATGGAAGATATGAGCACCGTATTTATGAACCTCAATTCCTTCTATCTCTTCTGTGTAGATATTTCCGGCTACATGATTTCTCTTATCAATCACAAGAACTTTCTTACCCTTTTCAGCAGCCTTTCTTGCAAATGTTGCTCCGTAAAGTCCGGAACCTACTACTAAATAATCAAACTTTTTCACTTTGATTCCTCCTATTTTACCCTAAACATACCTCTATCTTAATTCTTCTTTTTGCGTAACTTGCCGATTACAGAATCAAATATTTCTCTTGTAATCTTCTCTTTAGTTACAAGTAATGTGACTCCGTACGAACCGAAGAACAGTATTCCTGAGATTATGATCTTTATAAAGCATTCTTTCTCTGTATTTCCCATCGGAAGAAGCTTTACCCAAAAGCATGAAGCCGAGCCGATCAAAAGACCGAGCAGGATTTTCCATGCAAAAATATTTTTGAATAATCCCCTTATCTCATCCCTAAGAACAACACACTGCCAAATGAGAACAACACATTCAGCAACGAGAGTTCCCAAAGCCGCACCTGCCGCACCAAGTTTCGGGATATATATAAGGTTTAAAGCAAGATCCGTTACCGCTCCCGCAATAACAGAGTAGAGAACTATCTTCTCTCTTCCCGTCGGAACAAGCATTTCCATTCCAAGGATATTACTGAGTCCGATAAGGAATAAAGTCGGCATGATATAAATCATAGGCACAATGGAATAAGTATATTCCGGTCCCGCAAGGAAATAAATTCCTTCTGTTGCAAATATCATAAAATAAAGCATAAGCGGAGCCGCCAGTACCATAACGAAATTAATGGCTTTTCCACTTATTCTCCTAAATTCATCCATCATGTTATTCTTAACATAATAAGATGCTCTAGGCAAAAGAACCGCACCGAGTGAAGTAACGATTGTAACAAGAATCTCTTTAATCTTCACAGATGCATGATAATATCCGACTTCTTTTTTATTGATCATGAAACCAAGCATTATACTGTCAAGCTTGGTATATACTATCGTTGCACAACTCATGGCAAAGAATACAGAAACTGCTTTCATATGCTTTCTGAATTCATATGGTCCCGTCTTCTTAAAGCTGATATATTTCCTTATATTCAGCAGATTAAGAACACTGGATGCCGATGATGCAAAAATCGTAAGAACTGCATACTTGAGATAATCCGATTCCTTATGAACGAAAAGGAACATCCCAACTAAAGCAATCGCTTTAAAGATCATGGATCTAACGGTTATGAATTTATATTTTTCCAGTCCCTTATAGACCCACTCCATTCCTATAAGATTAAAGAAAATGATAAGACCGCATATCATAAATAACTTCTTATCTTCCCTTAATTTAGGAATAGTAAAGATACATACAGTAAGAGCAGTTGCCGACAAAAGACTTACTACTATATTTATGATGAATAATTCCTGAACGACATGGGAAAGTTTTTTCCTGTCATCCCTTACTTTTGCACATGCTTTAATACCGTATGTCGGAATTCCAAGTCCTGCGATCATGGCAAAATATGCCACGAAATCCGTTGCCCAATTGACATTACCATTTCCGGCCGCCTTTAATACTCTTGAGACATAAGGAAATGAGATCAGCGGAAATATAAAGTTGGACGCCGCAAGTATGGAATTCAATATGAAATTCATTTTAAGTGAAACTTCTTTTTTCACTTTGTCATGTTCAGCCATACTACTTTGAGCCTCTCATCGCAAAAACAGCGCCGAATGTTTTAAGTATAATCTTAACATCAAGCATAAGGCTGAAGTTCTTGATATAATAATTATCGAGCTTAACAACTTCTTCAAAATCTGTTATATCCGAACGTCCTGAAGTCTGCCACATACCTGTAAGTCCCGGCTTAATAGCAAGACGGCTCAGGTGGTGAAGATGATATCTCTCGAACTCGTCCACCGTTGGTGGTCTTGTTCCTACAAGGCTCATATCTCCCATTAAAATATTGATAAACTGAGGAAATTCATCTAAAGATGTCTTTCTCAGAAACTTACCGATTGGAATGATTCTTGGATCATGATCCATTTTGAACATAAGACCCTGCATCTGATTCTGCGCCATCAGTTCTTTCTTACGTTCCTCAGCATCCATATACATAGACCTGAATTTGTACATCTTAAATCTTCTTCCATTCTTTCCGATACGTTCCTGCTTAAAGAATACCGGTCCCGGAGACTGTATCTTTATAATAGGTGCAATAAAGATAAATAATAATCCTGTAAATACAAGTCCTATCAAAGATACAATTATATCGAAAAATCTTTTAACGATCCGCTGTCCGAATGTAATTGGGTTGATATTTGTTGTGACAAATGTTGTATCGCTTATAGTCTCGATAGAAACATTCGGAAGATCACTGATAAATACTTCAAGGCTGACATGAACTATAACACCCATCGAAAGGAATCTGTTGGTAAGCGGACTCGCATCACTCTTACGAGCCTTGATATAAACTTCATCAACAACATTCTGTCTGAAGTATTCAAGCATTCCGGACCTTGTTATAACCTGAATTCCGTCTATCTCTTTCTCATGTATATCCTGTTCATCATCAAGAAGCATTATTCCTTCTATATGATAAAATCCACTGTTATTCTTCTCGATCATCTGAAGGAATTCCTCAAGGAATTTCTTATAGGTAACAACCATAACCTTACTCTGGTTTGCATATGCTGTATACCTTTTAATAAGCATCTTCTTCCAAATAGCATGCATGATTGACATCAAAATAACATCGAAAATGAAGAAGAGACCAAATACCATACGTGAATATATATATGTGATCTTTACTATGAAAAGGTAACTCAGCATTACACCGAGTATTCCCAGATTCATTACAAGTATCTTCTCTAATTCCTTCTTAAAACCTCGTCTAAGTATTCCACTGTGTATAGGAAGAAAGAATACTATAAAGAAATAAGTAAGAAGCATAACAACTGAAAGCGCCAGATAGTTATTGTAAAATCTTACTTTCTCTGATTGAGGTATCCAAATAACATATGCAAGCCACATTGAACTGAGCACGCATAAAAAATCGATTATAATGAAATCAACATGTTTTGCTCTTGTACTACCTTTATTCATATCCTCACGGTACCATTCCTTTTGAATTTAACCATATTATTTTAGCCTCTAATCAAATATAGGTCAATACCAAATTAAAGCTGCAGTTGCTTAAACTCAACTACAGCTTTAAGAATTCTAAATATTATTAATATGCTTGTCCGTTCTTTATTGTATAGTATCTGCCGTTATAATATGCAGTTCCCGATACATTGAACATTACTTTACCATTCTTGCAGTACCAGTTTCCATACTTGTTGGTACCGATACCTGTAAATGAAAAATCAACCTTTCCATTCTTACACTTGAACCATCCGTGTTCATTTTTCTCAACAGTATTGCAAGAAAAATCAACCTTTCCGTTCACTATTCTGAACCAGCCATTCTCATTCTGGGCAATACCTGTATAACTGAAATCGACCTTTCCGTTAAGTATACGCCACCAGCCGTACTGATTCTTTGCTACGGTATTTACAAACTTGACTTGGCTGTTTCTTACGTACCACCAGCCTTCAACACCGCCTACAACGCCCTTTACTACATCATTTTTCTTAAAGGTAACCTTGCCTTTTTCCATATAAAACCAGCCGTTGGCATTTGAAGCAAATCCTGTATATCCGGTATCTACCTTACCGCTCTTAACGTAATACCAGCCTGTTGTTCCATTGTATGTAGTCTTAACAACAGTATACTTCTCTACGCCGATAGTTTTTGTATCTTTATATGATCCGATCTGAGCCGTTATATTAGCTTTTCCTGGGCCGACTGCAGTAACATTTCCCTTGCTGTCAACCTTTGCAACAGAAGTATTTGAAGATTTCCAAACTACTCCTCCGTAAGCAGTTGCAGTCTTTGTATTAACCTGCCATACGCCTGAATACTTAAGGCTGCATTTTGCTGTAAGCTTTGTCTTTCCGCCAGGTGAAAGTGAAACCGCACCTGATACTGTAACGCCTGTTACATTCTTATTGGTAATTTCCATCTGCTGAACATAAGCGCCTGATTTACCATATAAGGTATTACTTCCCGCATATGTTCCGAATTCACCAACATAAGTTGATAATTCATAATCAGATGTTGTATCGCTTGAACTGAATCCTGCAAGACCTATTGATTTGTAACTAGGATTGATTATCATTGCATAATGTCCGATATTCTTGGTTGTTGATGTCGGATCTGAAAGATAATCATTTTTCTCTTCATACCAGGCCTGAATACCGCTTTTGATACCGCCTCTGTTCCAGGCAATAACTTCACCGGAAGACTTATGTCCTTTATGATTAAGTGTAAATGTGCTTGAACCGTTAGGTCTTGTATGAGACATATAAACATCTGCTTCTGCAGCCCTTAACTGTGCGATATACTCCAGTGATGAATCCCATTTAAGTTCAACATAATCGCTGGATCTAAGATTTCTCTTAAGATCCACACAGTAATAGCCATTATTACATGCCTCTTTTCTGATATCATTAAGTTGTTTAAGAAGTGCTGCTTTATCAGGCTTATCATACTTTCCGCTTACGCCAACGATGGTACATCCACTTGATGGAGATGTTTTGTCGGTATTTCTGACTGTCGCTGCATTTACTATCGAATTAGACATAAAGATTACAGCGAAGATTACTGCAAAGACCATACTAAGTCTTTTTCTCTTTTTCATAATCATCGATACCCCTCCTTCATGTATATTAAGATTTTAAAAAGTTTATTAATCAGTTAACAACTTTACCGCCACTGATTCTGTAAGTTCTTCCGTTGTAATAAACATTTCCGGAATAACTGAAGTCAACTTTTCCTCCTCTACAGTACCAGCTACCATATTTATTGTAGCCGATTCCTGTGAATCCAAAGTCAACCTTTCCACCCTTTAACTTAAACCATCCATACTCATTTTTCTCAACTGAATTACAGTTGAAGTCGACCTTGCCGCCTACTATACGCCACCAGCCATATTCATTTTTAGCTATACCTGTATAACTAAAATCAACTTTTCCTCCTACGACTCTGAACCAGCCATATTCATTCTTGGCAACTCCTGTATAACCGAAATCAACCCTTCCTCCGACTATACGCCACCAACCGTGTTCATTCTTAGCAATACCTGTGTAGCTGAAGTCAACCATACCATTCTTTATACGCCACCAACCATTTTCATTCTTGGCAACAGTATCTGTAAATGTTATCTGGCTGTTCTTTACATACCACCATGCTGTTTTTCCATTGATAGCACCCTTAAATATGCCATTCTTCTTGAATGTGACTTTACCTTTTTCAACATACCACCAGCCGCTTGAGTTAGAAGCTATGCCTGTAAAGCTTGGAACCACCTTTCCTTTCTGAACATAATACCAACCTATTACACCTTTATATGTAGTTTTAACTACCTGATTCTTTGTTGGCTTTGGTGGCTTGTATGAAGATGCCGAACTTCCGCTTGATGACTGGCTCTTTGAACTTGACAGATTCTTGTCTACACTCTGTCCTGACTCGCCGATATGGCCTGAATAAATAGCCGCTGCAGCAGCAACGAGAGTTGCATTATAATCGATTGCAACTTCATTATATACATAGTCATCAGCTCTATCTGCATAACTTCCGTCAGTCTTAGGTCCACCAACCAAAGCACCGATCAGGTTATATTTATTGGCATGTGTTCCCTGATTAAGCTCAGAGAATGAATATCCGGAAGCAGCCTCATGATGAGGATACTTTGGAGAATATGAATTATATCCTACGACAAAGCACTGTTTCTGCGAATTATTTCCAAGAAGGAATTTCATCTGCTGCTCAGACTTTTTCCTGTAGGTTGATGTTCCTGAAACCTTATCGTAAAGAAGTCCTGCATACTGAAGAGCTGTATTGTATCTTGCTGAACCCCAGTCAAGAAGACATACATATCCTTCGTTAGACACATAATTATTTGCTACGTCAGCTGATGCTTTAAGCTTTGTCTTATCTTTGCTGAAATAACCGATTAATGGCGCAACATTATCCCAGCTTATTGCCCAGTAAATATTGTTGCCCTTTGTAGTGTTGGAATATTTGTTATATTCATTCTTATACTGTGAATCACCTGTAATATTGTAAAGAAGTGTTGCTGCAAGACAGTAATCATCTTCCCATCCTGATGATTCATAGAAAGAACCTGCTGTTTTATTGGTTGCCTTTGGGTTATCCTTTGCAAATTTGAAAAGTTTCTTCGCTGCTGTAAGACTTGATGAATCAGAATAATTCATATAATGAAGAGCAAGTGCTGCTGAAGAAAGCGAAACAATATCTGTAGAATAATCACCCTTTGATGATGCGAAATAGATTTTCCTTCCGCTGCTCTTTGCCTGCTTCTCCGGCGCTCCCCAGTAAGTATTATGATCATCATTTCCTTCACCTACCTGAATGACGAAGGCTTCAACATTACCTGAGGCATCGCTTACTATACATTTTTTGAGATATTCATTAAAATGATCTGTTATAGTTCTATGATGCTTTGTCTGTCCCGCAGATTCATAAGCTTTCTTATCTGTATAGTAGCTCATCTCAAGGAGTGTTGCCGAATAAGCTTCAGTGATACCGAATTTTACATGATCGCCGGCATCATGAAAACCACCTGTTACATCTACATTAACAGTCTTTCCATCTTTTCTCTTATATGTTGTTTTATCATATGTATGGCAGTTGCCTCTCCAGCTGAGAAGGCTTCTTGATCCAACATTTGGACCACACATATTTGCATCATAAAGATACAAAGAATATTGTAAAAGTTTCGCATAATTATAAGAGATGTCGGAATATTTATAATCTTTTATCTCTCTTGAACTTCCGAATCTGATAGTAGATCCGTTTTTACTCTGTGCCAGGGATGTCGAACCTGACATTCCTAAAACAGAAAAGATCATGATTAAAGCAAGTAAAATTGATAAAATCTTTTTACCGGACTTTTCTCCTGATCTTTTTCTTGTTAACATACGCATATACTGCACCTCACATTTCATACCTCTTTCAATGAGGCTTATTTTGTTATTCCAACAGTATAATTATATATGTTTTTTATTCATTTTTATATAAGTTTTTTCTACATTTTATTAATTTTATTTGTTTTTTTGACGGCTGCATTTCCCATGAAAGAAAACGCCAAAAGTATAAATGGATTATAAGCCAGATTGAAAAGTCTCGGCTCAGTAATTCCAAATACAAGTATGAATATTACAATCCATACAGCATAATATTTTTCACTCTTATAAGCCTTATACATAATGACACTGTATATGGTAAGAAGGAGCACAAGGAATATAAGTCCGTACTCAAGCGTAAGCTGAAGATATGAATTATCTACATAATTGTAATCTCCGGCAGCCATGTCGCCGATACCGTTCCCGACCCATTTCACTTTGCGTCCCAGCAGATGAATCCCCATTTTCTTGATTGCATTATGTCCAAGGCCAAGTCTTCCCGAAAGAAGCTTATTTGCCCTAAAGAACAGCTTATCCTTTTCATTATAAATCTTCTGAAAATAAATCGACAGTCCAGCCAGCACCCAAGGGATCATAAAGAAAATCCACTTCAACCATCTTACTATCCTTCCCTTTTTACATGCCACTCCGAAGATAAGGAAAAATGTCGTAGCACCAAGAATCGTAGCAAAGACCATTCTGCTGTCCGTATAGATAAAGAAGATCACATTTATCACATTTAATATCATATAATTCAGTATGTTCAGTCGGCCTTCTTTGAGGTAGATAAACTGAAATACGATAAAAAGGAAAATGATAGGTCCTGTGGTTGTCCATTCAAATCCGAGGAAATGTCTTACTCTGTTGTCATCATCTCTGATAACATTCTCGATGATCCCGACAGCCGCGGCTCCCACCGTCATTATAAGCATAAATGATTGAGCAATTATCGAAGCTGAAAGAACCGTCTTATCACTGATGCCTAAAGTTGCGATCATTATAAGAAGATAAAATACAATAGTGGCATTTTTACTTGAGATAAAACTGAGTCCTATTATCCCGACCGTCATATAAACGAAGATTATATTTCTATTTCCTATCTTACATTCATACAGGATCTTCGCTGCAAGAAGTCCGTATGCTGTAAACCTTATGATCTTCGCAAAGAAGCCGAGAGGCGTCAACTGGTCGCTTTCCGAAAATGACCACATAGAGGTATCCATTATTACCGATATTTCATGTAGGAAAAATCCTGCAAAGAAAAGGATTGTTGGCACATCATAACAGATATCATATCTAAATATTCTGTTCCATACTTTAACTTTACCTCTCATTTATTGTCCTCTTTTAAATTCTCTTAAAAGTTTTCCTTTAACATATTTACTGTATGAAGAGCACCTTTCTTCATATCAAACTCAGCTTTCCAGCCGAGAGCTTCAAGCTTTACAGACGAAAGCGCCGAGCAAGGCATTACATTATAACTCTTTACTTCCGATTCCGTAGGAACATCAAATACAATATTTACATTTCCGGCTTCTGCAAAAGCTTCAGCCATTTCTCTGATAGTAACTATTGCTTTCGATGCTGAAATATTATAAGCATTCCCTTTTTCGCCGCGTATAAGAACAGAAAGCATAGCTGATGCACAGTCAAGAACATGACAATATGATCTAAGCTGTTCACCTCTGCTCTTCATAACTATGTCTTCACCCTTAGCAGCTTTCAGTGAGAAGAGAGCTGATGCTCTGCTGTCACTTGCCTTTATAGTCGGTCCGTATATATGTCCCGGTCTGACTATAACTGTATCAATATTATATTCTTCACCATAAGCTATGCAGAGGGTTTCCGCTGCTCTCTTTGATGAAGGATATGAAGATCTCGGACTTAATATATCAACATATCCGAGCTGTTCCTCTTTGTACGGTTCTCTTGTTTCATTTACCCCATATATTTCGCTTGATGAAACATAAAGAAGTCTCTTTAATTTATCTTTATCAACTGCTGATAAAAGACTGTTTAATCCCATTACATTTGCAAGAATGGTTTCTACAGGTTCTCCGGAAATCCTGGCCGGATCCGCATTGCTGGCACCATGTATAATATAGTCCGCTGAAATCATTTCACTAAGCTGCTTCGTTGCGTCATAGCTGACAAAATGATAATCCCTGCCTTCTTCAAAACCGGCAAATCTTTCTATCATTCCATTTTCATTTCTTCCCGCAAGGTAGATCTTCATACCAAAATCACGGTTTTTATTTAAATAAAGAAGAATGTCCGCAACCGCAGAACAGATAAGACCTGTCGCGCCGGTTATAAGGATCTCGCTTCCCTTAAACTTCTCATAATCAGGTATATTTTCCGTAACAAGATTAATATCATTTATATATTCATCTGTATATCTCACTCTAACTCACCTTCATTCCGTGATAAGAAATTATCTAACCAATACACCAAGAGTCTTAGTTGAACGACTAAGTTCTTCCTCAGCATCTACAAGTTTTCCGATTTCTGATTTTCCGTATCTAACCATATAGATTACCGAATCACATTCCTTAACCTTATCAAGTGCCTCATTGTCAGATTCAAAATCCGCCGCACCTATAACCTTTATCTTAGAACCGAGGCTCTTAAGTTCTTTATTTATATCTTCTGCATCCTTCGGTGCATTCGTATTACCATCGATAGATACAAGAAGAATCTTTGAAACTCCTTCAAAAAGAGCAATACTTCTTGCAACTCTTCCACTGTCGAATTTCTTTCTTCTAGGTCCAACTGCAAATTTCATTCCCGCACTAGCAATATCTGTTTCAGAATAAATCTTGTCTGTGAATGCAAACATAAGGAATAAAAATGCAATTATAAGGATAAATCCTAAAGCACCACCAACTATTGCAAACTTGAGAAGCTGCTTTTTGTTAATATCCTTAACCGAAGATTTTAAAAGCGTAAAACCGGTATTTTCCGGCAAAGTAGCACTGCTTACCTTTTCAACCTTATCAACAAAATCATATGTTTTCAGGCTGCTCATAGTCTTATCCGCAACCGCATCACAGATTAATTTTGCTCTTTCAGGATTAACATCCGAAACTACTATATTAAGTACATGTGCACCTGTAAAATTCTTATTTACAAGCCACTGAAGATCATCGGCAGTTATATCTTTCATGTCATCATAACTTCTAAGATCCAACTCAGTTATGATTTCATCAAGGTTCTTACTGTCTTTAAGAATTGTTGTCGCATCGGTTTCATATTTACTGTTGATTTCAAGAAAGCTTATCTTTGCATTTTCAAAGCCTTCGATATCATCATAATCAAAGTCCACATACAGTCTGGCTGTAGAATTATAAATTCCTGCCGGCTGCTCTGCATCGGTAAATTTCTTTGAACCAAAATAAAATGCGTCATGATTCTGCTCCATCGCAGCTTTAAGCCTGTCTTTTGCAGATTCATCTCTAACTCCCTTTTGTCTCTTATAATCATATGCTCCGATAAGTCCCGCGCACACAAATACCGTCAAAGCAATTACAGCTATCTTACTTTTCAGATAATTAAAAAAATACAGAATGTCTATCTCTCTGGTTTTATCCCTCATCGATCATTCTCCTTCATCGAAATATTTTAAAAGCTCTTGTCATATCCTTTGTGCATGAATTTAGCCTTAAGAAAGGCTGTTCCCTTTTTGATCTTATTCACTTTTTCCATATAAATAAACGGAAGTTCGGCTATCTCATCTTTACTGATAACACCTGTCTTTACCTTTTGATCAAGCCATACGTTAAAAATAAGCTCACTGATCCTTCCCGGATATCTCTTCTCGAAATCCGACATATTTGATGAATCAACTCTCTCAACGAGCATATCAAGTATATTGAATAACCATGTACAGTAATCATTAAGAAGACTTCTTTCCATGATCATCATATTAAACATATATCCTGAAGTCTTTTCCAATACAGTATCAAATGAATCAAGATATTCAGGACAATATTCTTCGATTATCTCTCTTGTCTTATCAAGCTCTTCTGCCTGATATGTATGAACATAATGAGAATAAAGGCTTTCTATATAATATCTCCTCTTTCTCGGAACAATCACCTTATATCCCTTTTTAATAAGAAATCTTACTTCCTTACCTCTTAAAACCTTATCAAATTGGTCCTTTCCGCTTCCCTTTCCACAGAAATGTCTTCTGTAATGAGCAAGACCGATATAATCAGAATCAAGATTCTTCCAAGCCCAGTAGAGACCTGTTAATTCGCAGTACATCGGATTTTTTGCGGAAATATTATCTCCTGTATTATCTTTCAGGTATCCAAGATTAAGCGGATTACCATTTTCGTCGGTTTTTCCTTCAGCTCCGACATGAAGTGGAAGATATAAACTATCCTCCGGCATACGGTATTCCTTATGCGCAGCAATAATAACACTTATCTTTCTTTTCAAAGATGTTGTTGTATCTCTGTCCATTTCGATTCCTTCCATTCGTCTAAAATTACATAAATCCGGACACGTTCCGTAAACGCCAACCAGCGCAAAAAACCTAACCCGGATATCCCCAAAACCGCATAAATTCACAATTTACCATGCTTATTATTGCATAAATGTTTTTTTTAGTCTATACTCAATTTGTTTTACTGTTTTGTTATAGAGGTAAGAGGTGTTAATATGCTGGAAAAGAAGATTAGAAAATTCTTTTACGGATTCGGGATATTTATGTCCCTATTTTTACTGTTAGTTTCTGCACTAATTCTCTTTAGCGCTGTATGGGTCACAACAAACTGGGGTTTACTTTCATTTGAATCCATTATATTTCAATTAAAATCCCCTATTCACGGAACCGGAAACGGAATGATACGCGATTATATATTCCGCGCAGCTTTACCGGCCATCCTGATCTTGGCTATCGGAATTTGCGTTTATATTTTCGTAGTAAGAAGGATCAGCAAGAAGGACCCTCATTCCAAGAAAGCAAAAGTAAGCTATTCGGTCACACTTTCTTCAACATTTGTGGTTGCTATTCTGCTTCTTGCTTTCGGTGTTAATATTCTTTGGAATAAAGCCGGTCTCGGCGAATATATCCACAATATCAATACCGAATCGGATTGGATAGAAATGTCATATGCGGATCCTGAAAAGACAAGCCTGACATTCCCTGAGAAAAAAAGAAATCTTATTTATATATTCCTCGAATCAGTTGAGCTGACTTATACCGACGAAGCTTCGGGAGGCGCCTTCAAATATAACTGCCTTCCAAATCTTACAGCTCTCGCGCAGAGTGAGGGAGCAGACAATTTCCGAGGAACAGAGACAAAGCTTAACGGCGGGCATGCTCTTTCATGTACAACATGGACTATGGGCGCCATGTTCGGACAGACCAGCGGACTTCCGCTTAAGATCGCTATTGACGGAAACTCTATGGATACCCAGGAAGCATTCTTCCCAAGTATCACAACTCTCGGAGATATCCTTGAAGATAATGGTTACAAAAATATCCTTTCAATAGGCTCAGATGCTGCATTCGGAGGAAGAGAAGCTTATTTCACAGGACATGGCAATTATGAAATTCATGATTATAAATACGCCCAGGCAAATAAACTTATTCCTGAAGATTATTTCGTTTTCTGGGGTTTTGAAGATCAGAAGCTTTTTGAATTTGCAAAGAATGACCTTTCCGAACTTGCAAAGAGTGACCAGCCATTCAACTACACAATGCTTACTGTCGATACACATTTCGAAGATGGTTACGTCTGCGAGCAGTGTAAGAATGAGCTTGATACACAATATGCAAATGTTATGAGATGCTCAGACAGACAGGTCACAGAATTCGTTAAATGGTGCCAGAGCCAAGATTGGTATGATAATACAACCATCGTGCTCGTCGGCGACCATCCAACAATGGATAAGGATTTCTGCCAGGATGTTCCTTCAAGCTACGACAGAACTGTATTTCTTACAATACTTAATTCCGCTGTAGATGAAGCCCGTCCAAATGATTTCAGAACTATTTCAACATTTGATATGTTCCCAACAACCGTAGCGGCTCTCGGCATAAAGATCAAGGGTGAACGACTCGGTCTCGGAACAAATCTCTATTCTACAGAAGATACATTAACAGAAGCTTATGGAATAGATAAAGAACAGCAGGAATTAAAAAGGCATTCGGACTTCATGGACAGAATCTCTGAAGTTGATACCAATTCCAAAAAAATGCTTGAAAGACAGGACACATATCTTGAGCGCCCTATAATAATGCTCGCTATAGATGATAGTGTTGAAAAAATATATACAGAAGCAGAAAATAAGAATAGCATTATAGCTTCCGGTAAAACTTATACAGGAACTTACGATCCGGAAAAATATAATTCTACAAATGATAAATATGATCAGACAAAGACAGAACATGTTATTTCCGCTGTATTCTCAAATGCAGACAGTTATAACAGATCATATATCGATCATGTAATTGTGACTGTCAAAAATGAATCCGGCAAGACGACAGATTATGAAATGTCACCAGCAGAAATGGGACACGATATCGGTAATTACTTCGTATATTCAGTTAATGCCCCTTCTGATTATCTTACAGGAAAAGTTAGCCTTTCTCTGAAGATAATAACAAGAAGCGGCAAAGAAATATCTCAGCCTTCTTGGATAAGAAGAGCTGATCCAAAGTAATTCAAGAATTTATTGCAATAGTTTAAAATCAGCAGTCTACTGCATACTGCTGTACATATCAACCAATTCCTGGAGTTCGATAAAACGCTCCATCTTGGTTTCGATCAGAGCATCAATTTCTTCCTTTTCCTTGGTTAATTCCATAAGGTGTGGGAAGTTGGTTGATGCTTTTATCATTTCTTCTTCAAGCTCACTGCTTTTTTCCATAAGAGCCTCTATCTCACCTTCTATGCTGTCATACTCTTTTTGCTCTTTGTATGAAAGCTTGGTTTTTTCTCTCGGCTGCTTATAACTGTTTTTAGATGATTTTTCTTTAGGCGTTGATTCTACCGTTTCTGAATTTCTTTCCGGCAGATCCCTGGTGTGGATCAGGTAATCGCTGTAACCGCCTTCGCTTTGGAAAAGCGTTCCGTCTTTTTCAAATGAAAAGATTCTTGTAACAACTCTGTCAAGGAAATATCTGTCATGAGAGACTGTTATCACAATTCCGGCAAAACTATCCAGGAAATCTTCAAGAATTCTAAGTGTCTGAATATCCAGATCATTTGTCGGCTCATCCAGGATTATCACATTCGGAGCCTCCATAAGAATCTTCAAAAGATATAACCTTCTCTTTTCTCCTCCCGATAATTTCTCTATCGGAGCATACTGCATTGCAGAATCAAAAAGGAATTTTTCACACATAACAGACGCAGACATAAGTCCTTCTGTTGTTCTGACAAATTCAGCCGTTTCCTTTATATAATCAATAACTCTCATATTATCGATTTTCTTGATCCTTGTGCTGTCAAGATCAGCCAGTCCTCGACCGTCAAAATCTTCAGCAGCTCTGTAAAGGGCTTCATTTTCCTGACTGAAATATCCTACTTTGATCGTCTGACCTATTTCTATATTTCCTTTGTCTGGTTTAACTTTCCCAACTATACACTTAAGAAGAGTAGATTTTCCGCATCCGTTTGAACCGATGATACCTACTCTGTCCAGTTTTCTAAAGTTATAAGAAAAATCTTTAAATAATATTTTGTCACCATAACTTTTGGAAATCTTATCAAGAATGATTGTTTTATTGCCCATTCTCTGAGGAAGCGAACTGAGCTCAACGTTTCTCTCATCCTCAGGTTTTTCTCTGTCTCTAAGCTCCTCAAATCTTTTGATATGAGCTTTTTGCTTTGTTGATCTTGCTCTGGCTCCACGTCTGATCCATGCAAGATCTTTTCTATATAAAGTAGCCGCTTTCCTCTCAGCAGCTCTCTCATAATCAAGTCTCTCAGCTTTTAATTCAAGATATCCCGAATAATTAGCTGTATATCTATATGCATTTCCCTTATCAATCTCTATGATTTCCTCTGTAACCTCATCAAGAAAATATCTGTCATGAGTAACCATGAGAATCGCTCCTCGGTAACGCTTTAGGAAGTCTTCAAGCCACTCGATCATCTCTGAATCAAGATGGTTTGTTGGCTCGTCCAGAATAAGCAGATCGGCAGGAGTCATTATAGCCGAAACCAGTGCCGCTCTTTTCTTCTGTCCGCCTGAGAGTATCGAAGGACTGCATTCAGGATCATTTATCCCCATCTTTGCAAGATTAGCCTTGATCTCGCCCATCTTATCCCAGTGGTCACCACCGGCATAAATTGCGTCGGTTATATTTTCCAGAAGAGTTTTATTCATATCAAACTCCGGATTTTGCGGAAGATATGATATACGAATATCATTTCCCATAACAACCTTACCGCTATCTGCCGAAATCTTTCCGGCAGCTATAGCAAGAAGCGTTGATTTTCCCGTTCCGTTTGCACCAACGACTCCGATCTTGTCTGCGCTGTCAATACCAATGCAGACATCATTTAGAACAGGCTTTGCCATATAGGTTTTCGATATATTTTCAAGATTTAAAATATTCATATTTTCGGTGCATTACTCCAATTCTTCATTATATACAGCTCTCTCACCGCCAACATATTTAGGTCTTCTTCTGGCTCCGATAACAACTGCTTTTCCGATTTTCTTATTGTCTAATCTGAGAGGAACAACAACCGGATGGATATGCATTCCTATCAAAACTCCGCCGATATCAATACCGGCATCAGCTCTTGCTTCTATACTTTCAACAACGATAGGATCATCAAAATTCTTATATGCTTCAACTGCAAATGCTCCGCCTGCATGTGGTTGCGGGATAACATTTACTTCTTCAAAACCATAAAATTCCGCTGTCTCACGTTCAACTACAACCGCACGGTTAAGATGTTCACAACACTGAACCGCAACTCTTATGCCTGCATTCTTAAGCTCATTTACAACAACACTATAAATAACCTCTGCAGCTTCAGCACTTGATGCTGTTCCCATATGTTCACCTATTGTTTCACTTGAAGAACATCCGATGATGAACAGCTGACCTTTTTTTAGCTTTGCTTTCTCGATTACTTCTTTTATAACCTGTGACGCATCATTTTTTATCTGCTCAAGTATATCTGTTTCCATTATTCAACCTCCAAGGTTCTTCGCCCTTCCCGGCACTATTTGACTATATATCAAAATTCATTTGATAATTTCGAAATTAAATGATATGACATCAAACGACATTTTCATATAATACATCAGCCGAGTATCTTCACAAAATTTATATTATTTACAATACACCAAAGATTAATAGTTCCATACAGTGCATCATATCCCATATATGTAAGCTTGCCTCTATAATCCGGCTTGCCAAAATTGTACTTTATTTTTTCATTATTCTTAGTGATGATTATCATATCTCTGGTCAAAATATCGTAATTTGAAGGCACCATTAAAATGTTAAGAATTGAATCTGCGCTATATGTTTTATCTCCCATAACAAGAGCATTTGAATCTATATAAATATAATTCGGAAGATTCTTTATCTTTTTATATAAGTTGACCTTAGGAATCGTATCCATCGGAAGTTCCGCCGCTGCAATGCAAAACGCAACGATCAAAACAAATAACACTCCCGTCGACTCTTTAGGCATAACAAAATTAGCTACCAATGCCACTAAACCGATTATGATAAGAGAAACCATGATCGCAATTGATAAAGACGCTTTTTTCTTGACCTCTTGGATTATACTGTCATTTGCTATTTTGAACTCATGTCCTTCTTTAAAATATTCTGCCGCCGCTTCCATATCATGTGACTCTGTGTAACTTGAATGACCAAGATATGAAACCATTTCCGCAAATAATCCCTTTGAAAGATGGTTTGCATTAATTGTCGTAACTTCGCCGTCCGCTTCAATTATTCTGATTTCCCTGGTTGTGGAAGTACGGATTCCATTTACGTAATTTCTCACAACATTGGAACCTCCGAAAGCAGTAAACGGATATTTCTTAATCTCTTTACCCTTAGTGAGTTCGAATCCATCAGAATATATCTGCAAATAATATTCCTTAACAAAAATAATACATGCCAGCATCGCAACAACTCCGCATATAGCAGCTGCAATTACGCATTGTGGTGCATTATTCTCAAGATCTGCCACAAAGTAGCTCATAATAAGCGCCGCTAAAAAGCCGCCCATTAATGCCCAAGCCGCTGCAATTCTTTTATTACTCGAAACTCTAAATCGTTTGTTATTCATAATGCTCCTCGCTCTTCAAGATAATCTAAAAAAGCATTGCATCCCTCTACCACATCACTATATGTCACGTCAAAATTCCCCGTATACCATGGATCTGCAACGCTTCTCGGATGGTCGGTAAAGTCCAAAAGGAGGAATATTTTTTCCTCCGGATCGCCCCCTAATATTTTGGGCATCCATCTTCTGTTTTCACTGTCCATTCCAATTATATAATCATAATCATTATAATCTGATTTGACAAGAAGCTGAGCGGTTTTTCCCTTGCAGGAAATACCAACTTCCGCAAGCTTAGCCCTTGCCGGAGGATAAACAGGGCTGCCCTGCCCATTCCATATTTCATCTGTATGTGTAGCTCGGGATTCAATATAAAACTGTTTCTCGAGCCCTCTCTTTTTTACCATATCTTTAAAAACAAACTCCGCCATCGGCGAACGACAAATATTGCCGTGACAGACGAAAAGCACTTTAATTTTCATAATTTTCCTCCTAAAAAGGCACGATTTGCCGCGATTTGCGCGTGTTTCGGGCCTAAATTTTGATAAAAGAAATGTTTGTCTGTCAAGTGGACATCAGACAAATGTACATATTATGGCAAATCGAGGCAAAATACGGCAAAGTGTTACACTCAAACGGATACGAACCGTATACGAATATTGGGTAAGAGTATACGCTTAAGCATATTTTTGAAATACATCTTATTTCCATTCGCCAAATACACTAATGGAATAAGCTTCTGAAACCATAAACCGTACCATGACTGTGGCGAAGTAGCATAACCTTCTGCTTGAGCTTTTACTTCATCACCCAGAGGATTATCTTCTCTTTTAGCTTCAACAACCGCAATTGCCTTTCCATCGATGAATAACAAATAATCACTCTCTGTATTTCCAACCATTAATGCTTCTTTTATTGTAGAAGTACTATTCGGAACATACTCATCACGAGCCACTATATCCCAGCCGGCATTTCTCAATTGCTTATCTATTTTTCACGATCTTTTTCTTCTGGTAACATAGGCGTACTCTTCCTTTCTAATCTATTTTCTCATGCCACTTGTCCCAAAATCAGGACTTGATATATTTCCCCGACTTAATTCTTTTATCCACCGGCCTCTCTGCATCCATAGGAATGGCCCAAGCACGACCAAACTTCACAACACCCGGTATCATACCTTCATTGCATATAGTTTGGAGTCTACGCTCTGATAATCCCCATTTTTCTGCTGCCTGTTTTACTGTCATAAATTCCATAGTTTCACCTCATATTGATAAAAAGCATTTTTATAGTAATTTTTCTTCTCATCTAAAATTTATAGTCATTTTTCCCTGTCTATGCATTTCAATAAGATATGCCGCATACAGCTTTGCATCATAAAAATCATCTATCTTTTTACCATCATAATCATATTGTGAATATGTTTTTCCATCACAAATAAAAATAATGTTATAGCATCTTTTTTTTGGAAAAGTGGTCTTTATATATTTTTATTTCTATTTCTTTGTTGTTTGCAATGTCATAAACATTTCCAATTCCGCCATTCCAAACAATGTCTGATACAATTGGTGCATAATACGTTCCAGAAATATAATGTTTTTCAATATCTTCATAATAATCCGAAAAAAATTGTATCATTTTTTCTTCATCACAACTTTCGTTGATAATCGCAGATGGTAAATATTTTGTTAGAATATCAAATTCTAATATATTTAATCCAGTCATTTTATATGCCATCATTTTTTTAGGTTTAACTCTTGATTTGTGATGAACCTCAAAAAAAATAACTTCTCCATTTAAAATTGATGCTAAATCATCACTTATGTCAGCTATTGCATATTCACAATCTGTTTCATATTTATTTCCCATCAATTGATATGTAGTTTCTGTTTCAGTCCATTTTTTTCTTAACAAATAGTCTTTGCCATCAATTTTTACTCTTATGCATTTTGCACGTGCAATTCCCAATTTACACGCTTTATGTAGCTTTGATTCGCACACACTACTGAATCCATTTCTTTCTGCCTCGCTGATATTCCATCTTCTGAAATAAGGTTTTTCAGAATTAACAAATATTAGCTTATATTCATCAGAATGTATTTTTTTTGAGTATAAATTACGACGAATATATCCTATATCCGAATGATTTAAATCATCCAACTTTTTTAGTTGCTCAGGTGTATATGAGTCATTCCAAAACATACCAAATCTATCATATACATAACCAATATTATCCAAAATCTCATCTCCTCGAAAAGCATTATCATTTCTTTTTAATTATACAGCGGAATACCGCCGAATATCAACATAAAAATAGCCAGATACACAAGAAATATATCTGGCCACAACATTTATTTTTGTTCTAATAGTTCTTTCCAATTCTCAGGGAATCCCATTGTCTTTACATCTACTGTTTCATACTTATCTATTAGCATTTCTATTTGGTCCACATAAAGATTCCAATGCTTATCATTCTTGAGAATTTGCTTCATGCAGAGCAATACACCAAACATTCGATTGTTACCAATACCAGCTTGCGAATACTCTTTATACAGTGTTGGTGTCTTGGACAGCTTTGCATTGTATAGTCTACCGTAATGCGCACAGATATTACGCACATAGGAAATACTCTCCAGCCAGCTTTCTAAATATGTATAACCAATTCCAAAGCTTTTTGCTACCACTTTCTTATCAGCATTCTTCATGTTCTTATAGAATTTTGAAAGTGTTCCAAAACTGAACACCTCAACTAGTGCGTAAATAGGAAGTTCTCCACCCTCATAGTTATCTCTAAAATTCTTTACAAATGGAGCCTTTGAATTTCTACCAACCTCTTCTTCAATATCCTCCACAAACGTCTTATGATATTCTTCATCAACAAAATTTGCTGCTTCCTTATACCCAAGAACACCATATATCTCTGCAAAATAGTTTGCAATTCTGCATCTAACATTTACTTCTATCTTTTCAATTTCAGCAAATGTAATCTGTCTGAAGTTCGCATTAAACAAATACAACTCCACTATTTGCTCAAATGTTACACCGTCATTGTAATTTCCGTTTTTAGGCTTAAATCCTAAGCTATATGCTTTTACTAATCTAAAGTAAGAAATATCATTTAATATCTTCTTAGCATACTCCTCGTCATTGATGATAAGTCCAAGCGATTTTAAATTTTCCACCTGTTCATCAATCGTCATAGGCGGTTGATGTTGCTTCAGTTCCTCCATGCATTTTTCTCCTTAAAATTAAAAGACCCAACGTGGTCCGCATCGTTGAGAGGCGTGTTGGGTTCTGTTAATGTTAGTATATGCTAAATCCGGTAAAATTACAACCACTATTTTACTTTTTTAATGCTATATTTCCTGACGCAAGTTACTCAAGTGACACTGTAAATGACACTGTATTTTTTACTAGCTAATTTGGTATGAACTTTATAACGATTTAATCGTTACAAGGTTAGCATAATCGTTAATTGTTTCTACTGGGTTCATTTTCACTCATTTATACTTGCACACTAACCTTCTTTAGTCACCTCAAACGTATACGAACGGTATATTGCTAGCCACATTTTGCCGCAGTTTGCGCCAATGTGCAAAGTTTTGTTCATCTGTCATGACTTTTGCCGTGGCATACAAATAGTACTTTTATCATTAGCTTTTCCTCTCAAATTATTTAATCCTTTATTTCAAATTCCCATACTTCTATAAGTCTTTCCAAACTCCACGCTGCATTTGCCGGACTAGTGGATGGAAGCACCACTGCTTTTATCCCCGTCACCGGTTCAATATACTTGATATATAGTCGTTCAGCTGTTTTCCCATTTACGATTATCTTCTGAATTTTTGAATTTTTTATAATTTCACTTAAATCATTAGCTTTTGCATTTTTAATGCTTGCATCAGATGAACCCGATATTTCACATTCAGCAATCACATCCCAAAGTGCAAGATTATTATCGAGAATCAATTTCTTCTTTTCTTCAATTGAAGTCGGATTCTCCTGATCAAAAATACTTGCGATTACCTTCCAGAATCTGTTTTGCGGATGGCCATAGAAAAACTTCATTTCTCTGGATTTAACAGATGGAAAACTCCCTAGTATCAACACCTTGGAATCCTTATCATAAAGTGGGGGAAACGGATGTTGCTGGACACTCTGCTTATCCGTCTGTCCCATTACTTTCATTTTTGTTTGCGTGTTATATTGGTTGATATTGACTTTCTTTTTTATCTTTCTCATTCCATCAAACACCACATGTTCAACCTTTTTCTTACCCATTTTAAATCACTTCAATCTATTATAAACCAAATAGCTATTTTACTTTGGTCAATATATCTTTTATTCCTAATTCTTCAAATAATTTCAAACCGACATTAAACCGACATTCAAACCGACAATTATATCAATAATATACATCTTGTTTAAATATATCCGTTCCTTTATATGGTTAGAAAATTCATAACCAACGCAACCATTATGTCTTTTTCTTCCGGTCTTGATTCTGCAATCATTAATGTTATAGCTACTAGAGCCCCATCACTGATTACTTTTTTACCATCCCTGATAAGTGCATTGTTTTTTCCGAGGAATTCAAGAAATAGAGACCTTATTTGCCCAGCGTCTGAACTCAACCCCACGTTGCGATTTAACACGATATCCAACAGAAATTATCATTTCTAAATTATAGTATTCTATGTTTCTTTCAATTTCTCTTCCACCTTCATTTTGAACTGTCGCAAAATTTGCGACAGTTGAATTATCCATTTCTTCCTTTAAAGCATTATTTATATGTTTGCCTATTGTTTTAACATCTCTACCGAATAAATCAGCCATTTGATTTCTATTTAACCAAACAGTATCTTGATCCACTTTTACATTAAGTTTTATCTCTTTATCTTTCGTCTCAAATAATATAATTTCATTATTCAAATCAAGCACCTCCTTTAGTGAACTACTCGGCAATTGAATTGCCAAAGCATCTGATTTGCGGAGCTTTCGCTCCGTAGATTCAGGGTGCGTCCATGACACCAATACTGCTTTTTACACAGCTACTTTTACCACATATGGATTGTTAATCTCATTTGGATTAAGATTTATATTTTTACTATTATTTGACAAATATACTCTTAGTATATTGTATGCTCCGACGCAATCTGCATTCCATACCTTGTCTCCATCTTTATATAGACCTCTTTTTATTCGATTATTCTTCTTTGCCGATTCTTTTGTTACGCTTTCACATAGTGGACTGGTCTGACTGGTATATGCTTCATTTTGTTTGATCAGCGTTATCCCATTCATTTCCAGCTTATACTTAAGCATTATATATATCTTTGCATATGGAAGTGAATGCAATTTTTGATTTGTTACATTTCCCAAATCATTGTCTTTACGTATATTTGTGATATCTCCAATAACTACCGTATTTATCTGATTTTTAACACAGTATGAAACTATATATCTGGTAACTTTGTGCAGATAATCATTTATAGTATTATTTTTCTTTTTATGAATTCTTTGGATATGCTTTGATGATTTTGGAAATTTAACACCTTTTCCATTCTGCAAAGATGACCACTGAGACTGTACACGCGCAATCTCCTTATTAAAATAGTTGCATATAGAAAGATATTTTCTTCCTACAATAAATGTATCACCACTTGTTGAATCATAACAGGTCATTAAATTATGAAGTCCTAGATCAATAGACAGATATCTGCCATTATCCGAAAGAGGCATTACATCTTCCACTTCATAGATAATTATGATATCGCATTTGTTCCCTTCCGGTGGATATATCTTAATCTGCTTTATGGCATCTGTGTTCTTAAAAATCATATTTTTAAGATAAATGTAATTATCACTTATACCATATGTTTCAGACATAAATAACTTAAGCTGCTTAGGAAGAGACAGACGAATAGTATCAGAGTCTTTCTCGTGAACTATAGCATTCTGCATATATGTTATAACTATAGGAGCCTGTTTGAATCTTGGTGGTTTAGGATTCTCTATCCCATGCGTTTTCTGAAGAACATAAAATGACTTCCATGACTTATCAAGAATCTTCAAAACCTCTTGTGCAGTCTGCGACGGAAGTTGTTTATACCATAAATCATCCTTATGACATTTTTTCTGATAGTACCAGTCTGGATATTCAGATAATCCAAGCTCTTTATAATTCATTCTTTCATAATTGCCAACATTCCAAAGCTTATATGCTGCATAGCACATATGACCTATTATATTTGAGTAACCATTATTCAGCGATACTTTTGTCTTATGTGATAGAAGCATCGATCATTCTCCTTTTAGTAAGATTTGCTTTGGTGTTCTATATATCGTTTGATATTCTCTTCCGATACCGAACCGATTGTTTCGCAATAATAAGAGTGATTCCACAGCTGTCCCTTCCATAATTTATCCTTTATTTCCGGGAACTGTTCAAAGAGCTTTCTTCCTGTTATTCCTTTAAGATACTTTACAATGATTGTTACAGAAAGCTTCGGTGGTGCAGTAATAAAACAATGTATATGGTCACATTCGCCACATTCAAACATCTGAACTGTAAAGCCTTTTTCCTCTGCAATCTGCTGTACCAGTTCCTTTAAATACGCTTCAACATCAGCAGTAAGAATCTTACGGCGATACTTAACGGACCATACCACATGGTAATTAATATTGCACACCGAAGTTCTGTAATGAATTAGATTATTATTCATACACATAGTATAACATATTTAATGAATTATTGCATTAAATTTGTAGTTCAATCAGGGATAACATGACGCTTTCATCTCGGTAATTGAATTACCGAGGATTCCCGCTTAGGTATCCTAAA
>NZ_FUXA01000001.1 GCF_900167085.1 Eubacterium ruminantium | reverse complement strand
CCCTTTCGGAGGCGACCGCCCCAGTCAAACTCCCCACCAGACATTGTCCCCACGCTGGATAACAGCTATGGGTTAGAAACCCAGTACGATAAGGGTGGTATCCCAACAGCGGCTCCACAGATCCTGACGGACCTGCTTCTCAGTCTCCCACCTATCCTGTACATATCGTACCGAATCCCAGTATCAAGCTAGAGTAAAGCTCCATGGGGTCTTTCCGTCCTGGCGCAGGTAACCAGCATCTTCACTGGTACTTCAATTTCACCGGGTGTGTTGTTGAGACAGTGCCCAAATCATTACGCCTTTCGTGCGGGTCGGAACTTACCCGACAAGGAATTTCGCTACCTTAGGACCGTTATAGTTACGGCCGCCGTTTACTGGGGCTTGAATTCAAAGCTTCGCCGAAGCTAACCTCTCCTCTTAACCTTCCAGCACCGGGCAGGCGTCAGCCCATATACTTCACCTTTCGGTTTTGCATAGACCTATGTTTTTGCTAAACAGTTGCTTGGGCCATTTCTCTGCGGCCATCCCGGAGGATGGCACCCCTTCTCCCGAAGTTACGGGGTCATTTTGCCGAGT
>NZ_FUXA01000014.1 GCF_900167085.1 Eubacterium ruminantium | reverse complement strand
CACTTATTATAGCACTGGAGGTTTTTTTTACTTGAAGCTAAAGCTCTTTGGGAACACACCTGCATAGCAGGTGGTTTTATTGGTTGTTAAACCAATAAAAAATCCGGGAGTTAATGCTCCCGGATTGTATATATACATGTTTGATATTATTTTGAATATACAGAAACTGTTCTTGTTCCGTAATTAAGCGCTTCCTGATGTGTGTCAAAGAAAATATCTATACGATTGCCGTTGATCGCACCACCGCAATCTTCAACAACATATGTATGTCCGTCGATAACAAGCTGAGTACCGTAGCTGAATCTGCTTGGATCAGCTGCGATTGTTCTACCTGCTGTAGCATGTGTTCCGCTGGCTGTAATACCATCAGACTTTCCACAGCAATAAGCACATGGACAATAAGCTGTAGTTACAAACTCACCAAGGTATGTTCCTGATTCTGAGTCAGACTCGATATAAAGAACATCCTCATCATCCTGAGTTTCCTCTACATTAACGTCCTCAGACTTTGCAACTTCTTCTGCCTTACGACTTTCTTCAGCTTTCCTTGCTTCTTCAGCAATTCTCTCTTCTTCGGCTCTTTTTGCTTCAGCTTCTTTACGAATACGTTCTTCATTCTCTTCGTTAAGCTTTCTGAGAGCTTCTTTGTTCTTCTCATCAGCATCCTTAGCTAAAAGAACTGCTTCGTAATTTTTCTCGGAAACTTCAATCTTTGCGTACTGATCAGATTCATATCTGAGACCTTTCATCTCCTCGTATGATACTCTGTCAAATCCTGTACCGAAGACATCTGCTTCAGCCTTAACATCCGAAATCGAAATGACTCTTCCGTCAGAAGGAACATCACTCTGCTTAGCAGCTGTGATAGAAGCTGTACATACAACTCCGAGAGAAGCGATTACTGCAACGCTCTGTACCTTTTTGGAATATTTTTTGACAACACCTTTGATGTCATGCTTATTAGCAAAGTTCTTTACAGTTCTTACTGCTTTTATATCCTCGACATCAAAATTTCTATCAAACTTCATAAAAATCTCCTCTTTTTTATCAATTGTTTTAAACTTCATTTCATAAATGTTACAAAACAATTAATTTTTTAGGTAAGGCATATTATATTCTCAAATCAACATTTGGTCAAGTGTTTTGAAAAAACTTTATGCACATGCAACAAATATTATTAAGGATTCGAGGCTATTTTGATATCGTTTTTAGCAGTATTGCACAATAGAAATAGATTATCATATCATTATCGTTGTCTTTAAATTTGTTAATTTTTTACTTAATAAACTCATATTTAACAGATATTTCATTCTGTTTAATATCCACCTTGCTATAGGCTCCGCTTATTATCGGCATAGATGACGGGATGTGTCCTATATCAATATCCATGACTATCGGAACACCTTTTTCTTCTATTATAGGGAGTACAGCATTATACTGATCAACGCCCATCATTTCTTCACCATGTCGGTATGGTCTTCCGATCAAAAATCCTTTGGCATACTTGAACCAACCGGCATGCTTAAGATGAAAGAAGGCTCTTCTTATATCAAGCATACTAAGGTCACATGACTCGATAAACCAGATGAATCCGTCATTTTTATACCTTTCAAGGAACTCATCCACCTTATCAAATTCGGTTCCGCAAAGATTTACAAGGATGTCAAGGCAGCCACCGATAAGTCTTCCTTCTATTGACGTTTCTTCTTCGTTTTCAGGAATATTATAATTTTTCTGGCTGTATGGCTCTGTGAGATTGTAAGGCATAAGCGGATGTTCCTCATCTTTAAGCCCTTCCTTCTCCCATTTAGGATAATTGCTGACTTTATCAATCTTTCCCGTCAACAGATCAAATGTATCCTTTATAGAATCAGCCCAAGGTTCCATACCGAAACTCGGCGCACATGAACCGTAAATGGCCGCCGTATCAGCAAGAATCGTAGATAAAAATGTAAAATTCGTATTATCTGAATAACCAAGATACCACTTAGGTTTCGATTCTTTGATGCCCTTCCAGTCTATAAAAGGAAGCACTTCACACATCAGCTCTCCGCCTCCGCATGATATGATCACATCTGCATCATCCGACTTATACATCTTATTCAGCTCATCGCCGCATTCCTTAGGAAGATTACTGATTCCCACACCTTCACCTTTATAGCAGTTCGGACCGAGAACCGTTTTATATCCCATTTCCTTAAACTTCTTCAGAGCATTATCAAATGCACTTTTATAAGGTTCGATATTACAGCCAAATGAAGGAGCTACAAACCCTATACTTCCATTATCCTTTAAAAACTCCGGATATCTCATAAAAACTCCCCTTACCTTTCTCCCATTTCTCCGGGCATCATTTACATTCTAACCTTAAAACTATTCTCATCAGGATCAACATCGACCGTTTTCCTGTCCATATCGATTATATCTATATAAGTTCCGCTATTTATCATTCTCAGCGCTTCATTTATCGTTTGGGCAGGTCCTTGAAGTTCCATTTCCACCGAACCGTCATAAAGATTTCTGACCCAGCCTGTAAGTCCGAGCCCCCGCGCTGTATTTTTAGCTCTGTACCTGAAGCCGACTCCCTGTACTTCGCCTTTGAAAATAAAATGTTCTCGTATCATATAACTATCTCTCTTTTTCATTCATTTCCTTCAGGTAGTCATTAAAATCTTCAATATGTTTAAGCAGATATCTTTCACCCTGAACATCAACATAAATGTCTGCCCAGTCAATCTTTTCCACCTTACTGTTACTCATTTCAAAATAGTAATAATCCGTAGAACTGTTGCCGGATTTACTGAGTATTACATTCTTAACCGCATCACCGGAATGGAGCTCAATGACACATTTATCCACCATAGCCGGATGGATGATTGGATTCACAACACCTAAAGTTACATATTTATAATTCTTATCAACTTCTTTTATGTACGCATCCGCCGATGCATTTTTAAGAAGCATATCATTCATTTCGAAATTCGCCAATTTGCTAAGGAATTTACGGCCTTTTTCAAAATTATCATTAAGAACATCCTTACCGTATGATTCCATCAGAGTCGGTAAATCCGAATAAAGATTAGTACCCCAGGCAAGTCTGTCTCCGGAAATCTTTACACCCATAGCCGCCAGAGTTGTAGGATAGATATCGAGAGTAGTATATTCACGACCTTCGCCTTTGTAAACCTCCGTTGAATTGTAAAAATTCGTATATACCCTTCTCAAATAATCCGAATCAACATTCTCACAATAATCCGTATCCATTGTAGGATGATCGCCACTCATGACTATGGTTGTATTTTCATACCAGTCCTGACTCTTGATCCATTCTATAAACTCATAAACCTGTTCATCAGAACAGTGAATAACATTTGAATATCTGTCATCACCAAATGTATTTTCACACTTATCGCATACATAACCATCCTCAAAATGAGTATCCATGGTCATGAGCGTAAAGTTGAAAGGCTCTCCCGACTCTCCGAGTTCTGTAAGTTTATCCTTCGCATATCCGAAAAGCTTCTCATCTTCGAAGCCCCACCATTTATAATAATCACCCGGAATCCATCCCTCACTGATTGCCCTGTCATAATCATAAATATCATAATCACCGTGAGTCTTAAAGAATGTATCCACACCTCCGAACGATGCACTTGCACCAAGCATGCATACATTATTATAACCATTATCCTTAAGGATATCACCAAGCATTATTATATTTTTGCAAAATGCACCCTGGGTCTTAAATGCATTGCTGGACATATTTATCAGCATAGGAACACCGGAAGAATCTCCAAAAACGGCACCGATAGTCCATGTTGTTCCTTCCAATGAAAATCCGCCATTCAACTTCTTATCCTTTGGTCCGAAATCTTCGCCTTCCTCAGCAAGCTTTGTAAGATTCGGAATTACATTCTTTTTAAATGCTCCTCCCGAAGCTTCATCAGCAAAGGTAACTTCCATTGATTCAAGATAAATATATATAAGATTTCTCTTTTTCTCAGGAAATGTCAGTTTCACATCGCCGGAATTCACATAATTATCCTTTATAAACGAATCATCACCATTAGCATTTTTAATATATTCAACCAGTCCAAGTCTTTTATCCGCATGTCTGAAAGAAAGGAATAAAAGGATTCCTCCAAGGACGAAATACATCGCAGTAAGTATCCTCATAGTCTTCTTTCTCTTCCTGAATCCAATCATGAATCCTGCCGAAAGAATAATAACCACCGTTGCCGGAAGAGCATATTTGACCAATGCCGGAACAACTATCTCACTACTGGTTCCATCCAATGGAGAATTAATTGTAAATATCAGCTCATGTATATCAAGCTTAGGCCATGTATCAAAGAGCCAGACCACTGTCGCAGTAAGTGTCACACCACATGCAAAGAATACCACAGCCCCCATCCTGAGAAGGAATCTTCCAACATCTTTTGAAGTATATTTTTCAGGATGAAATCCCGCCTTATTATATAAGAAGATAATCGTTTTTTTCAGGCAGCTTATAATGATATTTAATACAAATGAAAATGCAAACAGGAGTAAAAATGTTCCTAAAGTATAGAATATCTTGAAGCCCCAGGACGGAAGAAAACTGTAATAAACATCCTGTTTGAAATTCTCCGCACGGAATCTCTTATCACCCAGAGCTGTAGCGAAATTTCCTATAAGCGCACTTGTTCCCCAGAAGAAAGAAAGCATGAAGCAGTATATATATCTTTTGAATTTAAATGTATATTTAAAACTGCATACCCTTGCTACAAATCTTGCGATATACCACCAAAATACAGCTACAAGTAACGCCGCTGCAAAATATAAAAGAATCGCTTTTTCACCGATTGTTCCGGAAATTAGGATATTTTTCTCATGCTTCTTAAAAATTGCATTCAATAAAATCTTCATACCGGCCGCTGCAAGAATTATAATGCAAGCCACTGCATCTTTCTTACTACTGTTGGTATTCTTGCCGTTCTTATCCTGTTTATTGTTATTAACAGTCTTATTCCTATTATTATCGCCCTTGTTCTTATTACCGAACTTGTTATTTTTACCCTTACCGCTATTGACAGCTAAATAATTCACCAGGCATCCGAAAGTAACCATCGGAAGCGCCAGGGCAACCTTCATAAGCAGTAGTCTGTATCCTGTCATTTCCCAGCCACTATGAGATACAAAAGCGAAAAATCCGATTCCCAAAACAAATATCAAAGGACATACTATATATATCCTTTTAATAAAAGTCATCAGAAAATATAGTATTACAAATACAATAAATATAACGACAAGTAAGCCGAGATCATCTCCGAACCCGGCTTTACCTCTTCCTATTTCAGTTTTTAAAACTTTGAAAAGTATAAATTCAGCTACCTTAAATAACAAAGAACATATTACATAAGGAACCAGAAAAGCTCCGGAAATCCTGACAAGAAACAGCCAGAATCCCGGTCTTTTTTTATCCGAAAAGATATTGAAACACATTCCGGCAGCAATAGCCATCATTGGAAATGCATATATCTTTACCGGAAACAAACCTGCAACAGATAATATATCACTACCTACCGACATATAAGATGTCAGCACAAACATTAATGCAATAAATATAAATGTATTACGCCGTTTTTCCCATGTTTCGTTCATTTATACAACCATCCTAAAAGTATTATTATTTCAGCAATACAGCTAATGTCGCGTTCCAAGCCACACTATAATAACCCGTTCAAGACCATCGATAAAATATTAAACTCTCAGTTTTGTACCTTTATTTCCTGTTCCGCAAAGCTTCACCCTGGAGAATGATACTTCACCGATCATAGCATCAGTCGTAAGACCGACTTCAGCCTCAATAAGTTTATCATCAGGAGCAAGCTTAATAAGTTTAATACCACCTGCACCTTTTCCTTGAATGCTTATATCCCCAACTTTTACTCTTACAAAGTATCCCTTTTCGGATCTTGCAACCACGAATCCTTCTTCATCCGCAGGTTTAACCATAACAGGAACATCTCCCGTCTTAACCGCTGCAACTTTCTTTCTTGTAACATCGAACTGTGCACCTTCTGTTCTCTTTGCACGTCCATTATCCGTAACAAATAAAAGATTACTTGTTATGATACTGCTGAGAGCATCGATGAAAATAACATTTTCATCAGCTTCCATCTCGCAGAATTCGAATATCTGTATACCCTTATCAGACAGTTTTCCGAAAATGCTATTTCCCTTTCCTGTCTGCTTCTTCGCCTGTTTCTTAACGAGATCCGATATCTTGATGATATATGCGAATCCTTTATCCGTAAATGCGATAAGTCTGTCGTCTGTCATAGTATTTACAGAGAAACGATAATCCTTCTCTATCTGTGCCACATTCTTATCATATACGCTCTTATCGATACACTTAAGATAATAAAATCTATCAAGAAGAACTGATATCTCAACAGGTTTTTCTTCGGCCTTTTTAACCTTTACTTCACCCAGATCTGATATCTTGGTCATTCTTGGCTTAGCATATTTCTTAAGCTCTTCCATATCGCTTATCATCTGTCTTCGCATCTCAGCCTTTGATCCAAGAAGCTTACTATATCTCTTGATAAGCTTTTCAGCATCAGAAAGTTCTTTACGAAGCGCTTCTATCTCGAGACCGATAAGTTTAGATAAACGCATTGCAAGAATTGCATCAGCCTGCTTTTCAGAGAAATTAAGCGACTTAGCATCCTGCTCAGAACCTTTATATCTGAACTTGATTCCCTCTGTCTCACCTGTCATAAGGCATCTCTTTGCAGTCTTAACATCCTTTGATCCACGAAGTATCTCGATAATAAGATCGATAACATCAACAGCTTCAAGGAGTCCTTCCTTAATCTCTTTGATATCTTCCTGCTCATCAAGAAGTTTCTCATATTTTCTTGTATAAATGCTGTTCTTAAACTCGGTATAAAGTTTAAGTATCTTTCTAAGGCCCATAACTTCAGGCTTACGATTATTGATACAGTTGATATTCACACCGTAAGTATCCTCAAGTCCTGCCTTCTTATATAAAATATTGATTATATTTTCTATCTCTTCATCGGTTGTACCCTTCTTAACATCGATAGCAAGGCATTCTCCATCCTTGTCACCTCTGTCAGCAATATCAACAACCTGAGGAAGTTCTCTGTTTCTTACAAGATCAGCAACAGTATTTAAGAACTTCTCTGTTCCTCCGATCATTGTAAACGGAAGTTCCGTTACACAGATTGACTTTCTTCCATGACCAATATCTCTTATCTCAACTTTTCCTCTGACTCTTATCTTACCGAGACCCGTTTCATAAATAGAAATAAGATTCTCTCTCGAAGTATTGATGATACCGCCTGTTGCAAAGTCAGGTCCTTTAATGATATCAACAAGTTCTTCTGTAGTAATATCAGGATTTTCAAGATAAGCTATGGTTCCGTCTATTACTTCTCCGAGATTATGAGTAGGAATATTTGTCGCCATACCAACGGCAATACCCATAGATCCGCTTACAAGAAGGTTCGGAACCTGGAAAGGAAGATATGTCGGTTCATTTTCTGTTCCGTCAAAGTTCGGAATAAAATCTTCCTTACAGAATTTAAGATCCTTCATACATGCTTCTTCAGCATATTTTGAGATTCTTGCTTCTGTATATCGCATTGCAGCGGCGCCGGATCCCGATACGTCACCGAAATTTCCGTGAGGATCTACAAGAGGAATCGGAAGTTTCCAATTCTGCGCAAGATTAACAAGTCCTTCATAGATTGAACTGTCACCGTGTGGATGATATTTACCCATGGTATCACCTACGATACGTGCGCATTTTCTATGAGGTGTATCTGAAGATGTGAGTTCGGACAATGAATAAAGTATCCTTCTTTGAACAGGCTTTAAACCGTCTCTCACATCAGGAAGTGCTCTTTCTGTTATAACTGACATCGCATAATCGACATATGATTGTCCCATCTCGGATTCATAATCGACAGCGCTTATTTTCTCTGCCATAAAAACTCCTTAAATCACAAAATTCTAATTATAAATCTATATTTGCTTCCCTGCTGTGCTTTTCAATATAATGACGTCTTGGTGCAACATCGCTTCCCATAAGTGTATGAGTTATCTCTGTTGCCTCCGCCATACTGTCTATTGAAACCTGCTTAAGAAGTCTGTTATTCACATCCATTGTTGTCTCAAAAAGCTGATCAGCATCCATCTCACCAAGACCTTTGTATCTCTGGATTGTGAATTTCTTAGGATGAGCCGTTCTATACTTTTCAAGCTCTGTATCCGAATAAAGATATTTGATATTCTTACCCTCACCAACTCTGTAAAGTGGTGGAATAGCAATATAAATATGACCTTCATTGATAAGATCCGGATAAAATCTATAGAAAAATGTAAGGAGAAGAGTCGCAATATGAGCTCCGTCCACGTCCGCATCAGTCATGATGATGATCTTGTTATAATTTAATTTTTCTATATCAAAATCATTTCCGTAGCCCTGCATAAATCCGCAGCCAAATGCATTTATAAGGGCTTTTATCTCGGCATTTTCAAGCACCTTACTTACAGGTACTTTTTCAACATTAAGTATCTTTCCACGAAGAGGAAGTATAGCCTGATATTTTCTGTCTCTGGCTGACTTTGCTGAGCCTCCGGCCGAATCACCCTCGACTATAAAGAGCTCACATTTAGAAGCATCATTACTCTCCTGTCGAACAAGTTTTCCATTTCCTTCAAATGAAAACTTGCTGAGGTTGATCTTAGACTTTTCATTTGCTCTTCTCTTGGAAAGTGCAACAGCCCTGTCAGCTATATCTTTCAAAACCTCATAATTTCTGTCGAAATAAACTGTCAGCTGTTCTTTCACTATATCATCAACAGCTTTTAAAACATCTGTATTTGAAAGCTTTGTCTTAGTCTGTCCTTCAAACTGCGGATCAGGATGTCTTACAGAAATAACAGCTGTCATACCGCTTCTTATGTCCGCACCCGAAAGATTTGCATCCTTATCTTTAAGAAGACCGAGTTCATTTCTTGCATACTGATTAATAACTTTCGCAAAAGCAGATTTAAATGCAGTTACATGTGTTCCGCCTTCAGGGTTTGTAATATTATTGGTAAATCCGATGATATTTTCATCACCGTCTTCAGTCATAACGAATACTATTTCAGCCGAAATCCCATCCTTCTCACCGGTTATTGAGATAACAGGCGATGTATGAGTAAGTCCGTCGGAAACATCCTCTACGAATGCCGAAAGGCCGCCCGGCTGGTGAAATACTTCAGGTTCCTCACCGTCACGCTTATTATGGAATGTTATAGTAAGCTCCGGATTAAGATATGCTGTTTCTTTAATACGCTGCTTTATGGCACTGCATTTAAATTTAACAGTTTCAAATATAGTATCATCCGGATATAAAGTAACCGTAGTACCTGTTCTTTTTCTTGTAAGTTTTTCTTTTGGAAGTTCGCCGTCAACAAGCTTTGTTGTAGGACTTCCGTAAGCATATGTATCATGATATACATATCCATTTCTGTATACATCTACAAGAAGCTTCTTACTTAAAGCATTTACAACTGCAGAACCAACACCATGAAGACCACCGCTTATCTTATAAGTACTGCTATTAAACTTTCCACCTGCATGAAGAACCGTATAAACAACTCTCTCCGCAGGCTGTTTCTCTGTCGGATGCATATCCACAGGAACACCTCTTCCGTCGTCGGAAACCGTTGCGGAACCGTCTTCATTTACCACTACAGTTATATTTTTACAATAACCCGCAAGATGTTCATCCACAGAGTTATCTATAATTTCCTGAACCAAATGATTAAGTCCGCCTCTTCCGGTATTACCTATATACATTCCGGGACGCAGTCTTACAGGTTCGAGCCCCTTTAAAACAGTAATTTTCTCTGCATTATATGCCATAACTATCTCACTTTCTGACTTCCAATATATTGTAACGGCCTTACGAAAAAGCCGCTGTTTTTCAAAATCACACCCGGTCATAATACCATATATCGTTAAATCTTTCCATAGTAAACCCGGGTAAAATAAAAAGACTTCGGCCGAACTTTATCAATCCGACCAAAGTCTTATTATATCATGTTATAAAACTTTTAAAACCTTTTAAATGCTGAAATTATACGACTTAATCATAATGATGTGATTAAATCACCCGCTGCAATATACAGCTTAATTAAACTTCCAAGATTAAATCGCTTTCCGGAAATATATCTTAGTAATTTTCCTCATGTACTTCGAAGAAGCTCTGTGGATGATTACATACAGGACATACATCAGGTGCCTTTGTACCTACTACAATATGTCCGCAGTTACGGCACTCCCATACCTTAACTGTACTCTTCTCAAATACCTGAGCTGTCTCGATATTGTTGATAAGAGCTCTGTATCTCTCTTCATGATGCTTCTCGATCTCGCCAACTCCTCTAAACTTTGCAGCAAGTTCAGGGAATCCTTCAGCTTCAGCTGTCTTTGCGAAATCCTCATACATATCTGTCCACTCGAAGTTCTCGCCATCTGCAGCAGCCTTAAGGTTTGTAACTGTATCTCCGATACCGCCAAGTTCCTTAAACCACATCTTAGCATGTTCCTTCTCGTTGTCAGCTGTCTTAAGGAAGATAGCTGAAATCTGTTCAAAACCTTCTTTCTTTGCTACTGAAGCAAAATATGTATATTTGTTTCTAGCCTGTGATTCACCTGCGAATGCAGCCTGTAAATTCTTCTCTGTCTGTGTTCCTGCGTACTTATTCATCTCTTGTGTCTCCTCCTCAACCAATTCAAGATTGTCACCTGTTGCCTTACATACAGGACAAACCGCTTCCTGTCCATCCGGTACTTCAAATATTGCCCCGCAAATTTTGCATCTGTACTTTGCCATACTCCGTTCCCTCCTATTATCTAAAATGACCACTTAAAAAATGGAAGCGATAAAATTATCACTTCCATCATTTTAACATAACATATATAGTTTGATAAAACTAATTTTTGTCTTTGGCTTTTTTAATTATTATAACTACAACGGCAAGTATAAATATAAATGATATCACCAGTAAAATGATTGTCAAAACACTAGTTCCGGCGCTTTTTTTCTCATTTTTTTCTTCAGTGGTTGTAGTTTTCTCCACCTCTTCAGATGTTTCGGTAAGCTTTTCCGTAGTTTCAGTGCTGTCATATTCCATCCCCGGCATTACTCCGCCATTTCCGTCAAGGCTGTAAAGATAGAAATCATCCCATGCACCCCATCCGTTAGCATCGCATTTTACAGAAACACCGATTGTAAGCTTTGTACCGTCTTCATCTATTACAATGTCATTAATCTCAGGATTTTTATATTCTTTCCACGAGGTAACTTCTGTATCAACTGAATATACATCCTTATCATTTTTAGCATATAACTTGAATTCCGCGCCGGTTCCCGCGTCTCCGCCTTCAATCCAGCTTCCGAGAACATATCTTCCTTTTTTAAGAAATACAGTCTGCTCAACCCTGTATGAAATAGGTTCTCCGCTCCAGAATTGAAGACAGTATTCACCATTTCTTACATTACTCGTATCATTTTTTCTGGATACACAGGCCTGCCCTTTACTGTTATCATCAGTGATGGTCCAGTATTTCATTTCCGGTTCTTCGAATCCCGGATTTTTAAGAAGATTCTCACTGCTCACTTTAACGTTGCAGCTTACATCATAGTCCGTATCACCCACAGAAACCTTGCCTTTAACAACATATTCTCCGCTTCCGGACGAAGTAACTTTATCTATATCATTTTGATCCCAGGATACATTCGCCTCGACTTTTTTATCATCCGTATATCTGAGGACAGCCATATTTGGAAGAGCTATCTCATCACCCGCTCCTGCTGTAACGTCATCAACTTCTATATCAACGATGCCGTACTTTCCATCAGAACCGTTTCTGATAAGATTGAATATTTTTAATGATCTTAAAGGATGTCCGTCAAAATCAAATAATGCCTGATTATCAACAGCGGATCCGCCAAACCATTCTCGTGCGTCTTTATCATACTCTCCGCTATATCTTGTTGCCCAGCCGGAACCGTATTTTTCCCAAAGCACATTGTTATCTTCAACCTGCTGGGTTTCCGGATCACTTAGCCTTCTTACAGGTATCCATGCAGGCTCCCAGTAAAATACACCGACGCCATGATCCCCGAATTCCGTAACCGTCTTCGTTACATCATGAATAAGATTGGCCTGTCCCTGCTCGCTGATCATATAATTCATTGCAACTCCGGGAGTTCCTTCGCCTATGGTATTTGAAAAGCCGTCACCATCGTCGTATGTATAAACGTATGACGTTTCCACAACCATTACATCTTTATCGAAATTACTTGTTACATATTCAAGTTGAGTTTTCAGATTATCATAATCCCCATGCCAGAAAGGATAATATGAAGTTGCGAATATTTCATAATCTACCGAATTATTATCAAGATATCTTGCATAGGCATAATAATTTTCACTGTTGGGATTTGTGAAATGAACCGCTCTTTTTGTTTCCGGCAACACTTCATGAACCGCATCACTTCCTGCTTTAAGAAGCTTGCATATCTCTGTCCATGATGTCTCTCCGCAAAATCCTTTTGTTGTTTCATTTCCAATCTGTACTATCTCAGGAGTGACACCTTCAGCTTTAAGCATTTCCAGACAAGAAACTGTATAGTCATGAAGTGCTACTGCCTTTTCATCAAGGCTCATTCCTGTCCATTCCTTAGGCGCACTTTGCTTGCCAGGATCAGCCCAAAAGTCAGAATAATGAAAATCAATCAGGACTTTCAGTCCCGCATCAACAGCAAATTTTCCCATTATCACAGCCCTGTTGATATCACAGTTTCCTCCGCCGTAACCATTGCCTTCCGCATCATAAGGATTGTTCCAGACTCTTATTCTTACTGTATTGATCCCACAACTTTTTAGAAATAAAAAGAATCCTTTATCATCGAGTTTATTACCATCGTAATCATAATATATTACGCCGCTTTCTTTCTCTGAAAGATATGAAGAAATATCGACTCCCGTATAAAAATCTTCCGGAAGTTCTATCTGTTCTACATATAGTTCACCTGAATCAGCATCACTGTCCCCCGGTGTTACTTCATCCTCATCAAAATAAATTACGTTTCGGTCTTGTCCATCGTATTGAGATATATAATCTACAGTCTCATCGTACTGAGATGCATTTTTCACATCCTCATCATACGCCTTACTCCCAAGACTTTTCCCCTGCTTTGCTCCAGATAAAAGTAAAACTGCCGTAGCAAAACAAACGGCAGTTTTTGTAAACAAGCCCTTAAACATACAAATCCCCCCCTTTTACTTTGTACTGTCTTTTAAAACTATTTCGTAAGAAGACTCTATACGTTTTCTTACATTTTTCCCGTCTATAATATTCATAAGCGCCTTCGCGGCAACGGCACCAAGATTAGTGTCGTCAAAGTTAAGCGATGTAACCGAAGGCATCATATTATCTAAAATTGTACTGTTATAAAATGAAGCAACCTTAATATCCTCAGGTATCCTGATATGCTTTCTGCGACAGCTTGTTAAAACTTGCCCTACAATTTCATCATCCATACAGATTACAGTGTCGACCTTTTTTGCAACAAGTTCTTCTATTATCCCGGTGATCTTGATTGAATCATCCGAATCAAGAAAAACAAGTTCCGGGTCATAATTTATGTTATCATTTTTGAACGCTTCTGTATAGCCCCTAAGTCTTGTTCGGGTTATCACATGATTGCTGTTACCACCAATAATGGCTATTTTCTTAGATCCTTTGGAAATAAGGATCGACGTGAGTTCCCTGCAGGCCTCAAGGTTATTGTTATCAACCTGAACTATAGAATCATCATCACTGCTTCCGATAGCAACAAATGGCATGCCTGAACTTTTAAGATAGTCAGCCGGTTTATCATTTACCAAAGTTCTTGTTAAGATAACACCGTCTACTTTCTTATGCTCCACAACTCTTTTAAGATTTGTTAGATTGTCGTCATTAACCATAGAAATGATTATATCATATCCCTGTTCCGCAACTACTCGGTTAACACCCATGATGCAGCGCTGAAAGAACGGAAGATCAACAGCCTCATAATCTTCTGGCCATACAACAGCTATGTTGTATGTCTTATTCTCCGCAAGTCCCCTGGCAAGTGGGTTGGGGTTATAATTGTGCTTTTCAATATAGTCAAGCACCCGAGCCCTGGTAACTTCGCTGATTCTTCCTTTTCCCGATACCGCTCTTGATACAGTAGTTTTGGAAACACCAAGAGCTTCAGCTATATCATCGATAGTTATCTTTTCATCCATAAATAAATCCCTTTTTGCCGGATAACGTGTCCGGCCTAATACATATGAACTATGATTAGGTTAGCATTAGACCGGTCCAGAATCACATTTATGAAACTGAACCGGCCTATAAGTGCTAAAACATAATTCGATAAAATAATATTTATTGCATTAACCCTTAACGGCACCACCTGTAACTCCTTCAACATAGTACCTCTGTAAGCACATGAAGAGTATTGTTACCGGTATTGCTACCAAGATACCGCCCGCGCAGAATCTTGTGAAATATCCCTGATAATCGTTTGTCCATACCCATTTCTGAAGGGCAACGGCAACGTTGTAACTATCACTGTGGCCAAATGCAATGTAAGAAGCAAATATATAATCACACCAAGGTGCCATGAATGCAACGAGGAGCTGATATATAATTATTGGTTTTGAAAGAGGTGCAATAAGAATAGTCATGATCTGCATTCTTGTTGCTCCATCTATTCTTGCAGCTTCATCAAGTGATCTCGGGATTGTATCAAAGTAACCTTTACATACATAATATCCCATTCCGGATCCGGCAGCCGCTATAAGTATAAGTCCCGGTACTGCTCCTTCCTGTGTAAGTCCGATAGACTTAAGAAGGAAGTAAAGACAGATCATTGTAAGGAAGCCAGGGAACATTCCAAGAACAAGCCAGATATTCATGAGAAGCTTTCTTCCCTTAAATCTCATTCTTGAAAGTGCGTAACTTACACATACTACAACAAGTGACTGTACAAGTGTTACTGCAATCGCGATGATAAGTGTATTCATATACCATCTTAAGAACTTACTCTCTCCATTGAAAAGATATTTATATGAATCGAGTGTCCATCTCTTCGGAAGAAGGTAATTTACCATTCCTCCGCCGCCGTCAGCTGCACCGTATCCTCTAAAACTCTGTAAAACGAGACATACAAATGGGAACAGCCAAATAATACTTATAATGATGAGTACCAGATATGATACTGCAAGATTTGCTCTTTTTTTCGCTTTCATTACTGGAATTCCTCCTCATCTTTTACTGAAGGCATCAGGTTATACACGATGAGAGATACAACCGCAACTACTACGAATACCATGATACCAATTACCGCTGCCATCTTGTAATTTGAACTGTTAACTGTCATCTTGTAAAGCCATGTTACAAGGAGGTCTGTATAACCTGCATTATTCGACAGCTTTGTCGAAAGCGGCTGACCTGTCGTCAACAGGTAAATTACGTTGAAGTTATTGATATTTCCAATAAACTGTGTAAGAAGGAATGGTCCTGTAACAAACAGCATATATGGAAGTGTTATCTTGAAGAACATCTGAATATTAGTAGCTCCGTCGATTCTCGCACTTTCATATAAGTCAGCCGGAATATTCATGAGAAGACCGGTTGCTATAAGAACGAGATAAGGAATACCTACCCAGAGATTTATAATAATAACAAGTACCTGTGCCAATGTAGGATTGGTCCAGAAAGGTATCGCCCTGGATATCCATCCCCATTTCAAGAGATAGGTATTAACAATGCCATCTGCTGCGAACATCTTTCCTACGTAAAGAAGTGATACAAACTGTGGAACAGCGATCGTAACAATGAGGATCGTTCTCCACATCTTCTTAAATTTAATTCCCTTTTTGTTGATGAGCAATGCAAGTGCCATTCCGAGGAAATAGTTTAGGAATGTTGCAAAGAATGCCCAAATAAGTGTCCATGCAAGGACTTTAAAGAATGTAGAACCGAAACCGGTTCCGCCAAAACTAAAAATCTCTTTAAAGTTGTCAAATCCAACCCAGGAAAAAAGTTTTCCCGGTGGTGTATGATCCATGTCATAATTTGTAAATGCTATACAGATCATGAACATGATCGGAAGTACTGTAAACAGGAAAATACCTATCACAGGAAGTGCAAGTAATGTCTTGTCAAAGTTACTGTCAATAAGTGAATGAAGATCCTGCTTATTAGTAGGAATCATTCTGTTTTCTCTAAGAAGGTCATCTACCTTCTTATTCTGTTTGAGATTAATCCTCCAAAAAAGGATTACAAGAAAAATGGCTGTTATGGTCAAAAGGCCATAAAGAAGGATGAAGAAAGAGTTATCTCCATATGTCATTACGCCATAATCATTGTATCCGCTTGTTTCTGTACCAAGCGTACCAAAATCTTGAAGATATGGCATTCCAACACCGAAGATATAGAAAAGAAGTCCACCTTCTATAAGAAGGAACATTATACCTCTTGCAAACTGTCCTCTTAAAATCTGTCCGAGACCCGGAATAAAACATGAAACTTTAGTGAACCAAGTTCCTTTTGTAAATGTTGTTCCAATCTCCTTAAATTCTGATCCGACAATTTTGAAGAAGGTTCCTATTTTGCTTTTACGCTTCTTTTCTGAAGTTGATGCAATTGACTTATTCATAGTCCCCTCCGGATTCTAAACCGTAATTTTTTAACATTTAAATGTCTTTTTTATGTAAAAAGGCGGGAGTAAAACCCGATTCCCGCCCTGTTACTTCATCTTAAGTCTAATTATTTTGCGTAGCTTTCACAAGTATTCTGGAAATCTGTAAGTGCTTTCATAATGTCATCATCTGAAGCGTTATCAAAATCACCTGAAATAATTGAATCACCAAGTCCCTTAGCGAGATCCCAAAACTCATTAGGATACTGTCCCTGAGGAATTGTATAACTAAGCTGTTCTGCAAGAGCTGTAAGAGCAGGATCTGCTTTAACCTTATCGCTCTGCTGTGCTGCCTTGTTTGATGGACCCCAACCTACAGCATCAAATCTGGCAATCTGAACTTCTTCACTTGTAAGGAACTTAGCAAGTGCCTGACAAACAACGAGCTTCTTTGAATCTGTCTGTGGCTTAACACCAAGAAGCTTAAATCCACCAAATCCGCTCATCTGATAATCTTTTCCGTCTACATTAAATGTAGGAAGCTTAGCACATGCGTAGTTAGCACCGAACATATCCTGTGCAGCACCTGAATCCCATGTACCTGAAACGATAGCTGCAGCATTTGCAGCATTGCCTACAACTGAACCGTTAACGAATGCCTTTGACTTATGAAGATTAATAATAGCCTTCATAGCCTTAACACCATCTTCTGATGCATATGTTACTGTTGATGAATCAAGTTTTCCATCACTGTTGATACCGTACTCAAGCTTACATCCTGTACCAAAGAAGAAAGCTGTACTATACCAACCTGAGTTGATTTCCATATAAAAACCTTTGCCAGCCTTCTCACAATCAGCAATGATTGACTCAAGCTTTGAAGGATCTGTTACAACGCTCTTATCATAGTATAAGAAATATCCGTTATCAGATGTAAGTGGATATGCATATGTTGTACCATCAAAAGTAGCAGCGCCGTAAGCACCTGCATCGTTCTGCTGTTCAATCCATTCCTGTCCACTCTTTGGTACAGGTGCGATTGCTCCTGCAGAAACAAGTCTTGCGAGCTGATCCTGAGCGAATCCGTAGATATCTGCACCACCCTGAACGTCTGTGATCATATTTGTAGCAGCATCGCCTTCACCTACAGGCTCAATTGAAACTGTAAATCCTGCATAGTTAGGATTAGCTTCAAAGAACTTGTCAATTTCACTCTTTGTGAAATCTACAGTGTTATCTGCAATCCAAAGTTTGATCTCTCCCTTGTCTTCTGCCGTTACTTCAAGGGATTCCTTGTTCTCAGACTTCTTGTCTGACTTCTTGCCGCAACCTGTGAATACAGATGCAACCATCGCTGTGGCTAATAAGCCTGCAACTAATTTTTTCTTCATTGTTATTCCTCCTCTTAGAGATCCATAAGATCTTTCTCTCCGACTCTTTACAGAGCCTTCCAGTAAGTTACCATATAACAATTAACTTTTCAAACGGTGCTATTATTTCGAGCGCAACCGGTTGTTCATACAATTACTCTAACACTTATACCACCCCTTTGTCAATATTCAACTCATAGCTCTTAATATTTTATTAATATGTAACAAAGAATCTGTCTTTTTTTGTATAATTATTCCTAAACTCTTCCATAAGTCTTCGTGACTTTGTATATTCTTTTTGCAATTTTTTTACCTATCATTTTCTTATTTACTCTCCAAACCCAGTTGTCTCCAAGGGTGGATGGAGCGTTAATTCTTGCCTCATTTCCGAGATAAATGTAATCCTGAAGCGGGATTATGCAATAATCAGCTACTGAGTTCTGCGCAACTCTTATAAGCATTTGCGCAATTTTTTTCAGATTGCCATCGCTCTTTTTGAGTTCGCCGAGGCCCAGATAATTAAGAACTTTGCCATATGTTTTTTCATCAGCATTCTGAAGCCATCCGACAAGAGTTTCATTATCATGAGTTCCTGTATATACAACACAGTTACTGTAATGATTAAATGGCATGAATTCCGACTCACTGCCGTCTTCATTTTCATAAAACGCAAACTCAAGAACTTTCATATTCGGGAAGCCTGATTCTTTCACAAATTCCCTTAAAGAATCTGTTGTAAATCCAAGATCTTCAGCCACAATCTTAATGTCGCCAAGTTTTTCTTTAAGTCTGCTGAAAAGCTTCATGCCCGGGCCTTTAACCCATTTTCCTCTTGTGGCATCCTTGTCGCCTCCCGGAACAGAGTAATAAGCCTCAAATCCTCTGAAATGATCGATTCTGACAATGTCATAGAGTGTTCTGCATTTATCGAGCCTTCTTGTCCACCAGTCATAATCTGTTTTTTCATGATAATCCCAATCATAAAGCGGGTTACCCCAGAGCTGACCAAGAGGTGTGAATCCATCAGGTGGGCAGCCTGCAACTCTCTTCGGAATAGCATTCTTGTCCAGCTGGAAGAGCTCCGGATGAGCCCATACATCCGCACTGTCAGGCGCCACGTAAATCGGAAGATCACCTATGATTTCTATACCATTTTCATTGGCATAATCTTTCACAAGATCCCACTGCTCATAAAATTTATACTGGATAAATATATAAAAATTCTTTTCGTATTCCAGTCTTTTCTCTGCCTCTGCAAGCGCCTTTTCATTTCTGACTCTTAAATCTTTCGGCCACTGTGTAAAGCAGATACCGTTCATTTCATTCTTTATAGCCATGAAAAGTCCGTAATCATTTATCCAATATTCATTTTCTTTGACGAACTTCTTATAGACTTTATCCTCAAGTTTCCCTGTCTTCTCCGCCTTCTCATAAGCCTTTTTTAGAAGTGCAAATCTTGTATTGTAGAGGAATTCATAATCTACCTTTTCATTTTCTGAAGCATTACCTTTTCCGTAAACTTCTTCTACTTCCTTCTTCGTAAGAAGCTTTTCTTTTATCAACTGTTCCAAGCTGATAAAATACGGATTTCCTGCAAAGGAACAAAATGTCTGGTACGGCGAATCACCGTATCCGGTCGGTCCAAGAGGAAGTATCTGCCAATACTTCTGTCCCGCTTCCTTCAAAAAATCTATAAATTTATATGTCATTTCCGAAAAACAGCCTATTCCGTACTTTCCCGGAAGGCTGAATATCGGAAGCAGTATACCCGCCTTACGCATTACCATTCTCCCTTCATTTTTCATTTCATGATATATAACAAACCGGATATATTTATATTCCGAATCATGTGATCCTCTCGTCTCGCATGATTGCCGGTCATGTTATGATTCTCTATTCTCGCATGATTCCCGGCCATGTTATGATTCTCTATTCTCGCATGATTCCCGGTCATTTACCGATCCTCTCCGGCACATTAAATTTCTATAAAATACTGATCAGTATTCCTTTAGCCTGAAGCTTTCCGGCTTCATACTTTCTGCTGTAGATAACATGCTTGCAGCTTATCTCCGGCGGTATTTCTATGGTTTCATCGCCACAGTTAAGTATGATGCTTATATTTCCTTCATCACAAAGCTTGATATATTCAACAGTTCGCTTGTCATCAATACTGTTCGGGAAATGGAAATTCCTGCTTCTTGCCGCCTTATAAGTCTTTCTAAGGTTGATAAGCTTCTTCATTTCCTCAATCTCTGTATCGAATTTTCCTGCATCGATTTCATCCCATGGCATACACCTTCTACAGTCAGGATCAAACCCTCCCGGCATAACAATCTCAGTTCCGTAGTATATACAAGGACTTCCCGGCATGGTATAAAGAACCGCCAGCTGCTGATAGAAGACATCCTCGTCCTTCACCTTATCGATAAGTCTGTTGGTATCGTGGGAGTCAAGGAGATTGAACATCACATCATTTGCCTGCTGCATATACATGGTAAAGCTTCTGTTTACGCCATATTCGAATTCTATGCTGTCCCACTCCGGATAGATCCAGTAGTTGGAAATAGCTGTAGAAAGCGGATAATTCATAACCGCATCATATTCACTTCCGAGAAGCCATGGTGTTGCATCATGCCAGATTTCGCCAAGTAGGTAGAAATCAGGCTTAATACTCTTGGTCATAACTCTCAGTTCCTGAAGCAGCCTGTGAGATATTTCATTTCCCACATCAAATCTAAGTCCATCTATATCAAATTCCATCATCCAGAATCTCACTATATCTTTAAGATATTCTCTGACCTCAGGATTATTTGTATTTAATTTCGGCATCTGCTCAAAAAATGCAAATGAATAAAATCTTCCGTCTTTTGTATCGCACTTCTTATCCACCGGCCAATCATTTATCATGTACCAGTCTTTATATTTCGACATTTCTCCATTTGTAAGAATGTCCTGCCACATGGAAATGTCGGTTCCCGTATGATTAAATACAGCATCCAGCATTACCCTTATGCCGTTTTTATGAGCGAGATTCACGAGTTCACGGAGTTTTTCATTGGTTCCGAAATGAGGATCCACCTTCTTATAATTCGCAGTATTATATTTATGATTTGAGTCAGCTTCAAAAACAGGCGTGAGATAAATACCGGTAATTCCAAGATTCTTTATATGATTGAATCTGTCGATTATTCCCTGAAGGTCGCCGCCGTAATAATCACAGTAACCCTTTATCTCTTCGCATTTCCAAGGTTTTGTCCCCGGATTATCATTACTCTTATCGCCATTGCAGAAGCGCTCCGGAAATATCTGATACCACACAGTTTCATTTACCCAGTCCGGCGTTCTGAATGTATCAACCGGATTCATCCATGGGTAGATAAAGTACGAAAGTACCTTGCCCGGACGATGCATTTCCTCCTCGGTATAGAAACCGTCTTCAAAAAGAAATACACGCTCCTCCCCGCTGATTATTTCGAAATAATATTTGCATCTCTTATATTCCGGAAAAAGAGTCGTGGTCCACCAGATATGTTCTTTCTCTCTCTTTTTATAATAAATCTCTTCTCTTTTGCCTTTCCATTCTTCCCTGCCGCCCATAATTCCGGCAAGATACGGATCACCTTGATGAATATAAATATGGTCGACGTCGTATCCCGTCTCAATATTTATTACAAGTTCCGTATCCGATAGCTGATAAGCATATTTATCGGTAGTTCTGTGATATATCGCTGCGAGATTCATAAATCCTCCTTAAATCTCTGACAATTTTTTATTGATTCAGTCCGCTTAATCCGTGTCTTTCAAAATCGATCAATACATTTAACTCTCGACTTTTTCGTTGGATCAACTTTCCTGATCTAACGGAATTTTCTTGCCGCATTTATAAACAGCAGCCGAAACTTCATCCGCTTCAATCTGAACATTATCTATAGTATCTTTATATTTTTCCTCACTTCCGTTAAATATGATCAGATATTCTCCCGCCGAAAATATAACGATGCCGTCTTCACTTTTATGTATCTTTATCTTTTCAGCCGACTGACCTGTAATATCCGAAAGGACTTCCGAATCCTTACGTATCTTGATAAGTTCACTGTAATAATCGACTATTTTTTCATTTGTAAATGCTTTTTCCCAATCAAGCTTATTAAGACTTATAGGAAGATTATAGGAATTATCTTCTCCATCCTTACTTCTCAGGAATTCCTCTCCCGAAAGCATGAAGACACGTCCGCGTCCAAGTATATAAATAGCAGCGGCAAGTTTAACTTCTTTTATCCTCTCCTCATGATCCTTCGATGTTATGGAAAGCTTGTCCCAAAGCGTCAGATCATCATGAGAGCTGACATATCTTATGATCTGTGACGGACAGAAGCCTTTATTTTCGAAACCGAGTGCAGCATCAGCTATTTCTTCAGCATACTTCCCGCCATTTACAAAGCCTCTGCTTTCATCATCGAAAACAGACCCCTTTATAGCATCTCTAAGGTCATCACTGAAGAAACCTATATTTTTATCAAGATACTTCGAAGCATTTTCCTTAAGAGCCTGCTTAAATCCACTGTCCATGGTTGTTTTAGCCGGAGCCCAAGGCTCTCCGTAGATAAGTTTCTCGTCTATTCCAAATTTCTCATCGAGACTTTTCCTGATTTTATTCATCAGTTCAGTATCAAGAAGTCCCATGAGGTCGAATCTGAATCCGTCCAGGTGATATTCATTTGCCCAATACATTACGGAATCAAGGATATATCGACTAACCATTTTTCTTTCGGAAGCTATATCATTTCCGCACTTTGAGCCATTTGATTCTTTGCCGTCTTTATCTATTCGGTAGTAATAATACGGAACTGTCCTGTCAAGGAAGCTGTCCCTGTTGTATGTATGATTGTAGACAACATCCATGATCACGCGGAATCCCGCTTCATGAAGTGCCTTTATCATTTCTTTATACTCACGGACTCTTAATGCACCATCAGACGGATTCTTTGAAAAGCTGCCCTCCGGAACATTATAATTCACAGGATCGTAGCCCCAGTTGAAATCCTCAGTTTCAAATCTTTCATCCACTGATCCAAAATCATAACTTGGCATAAGCTGAACATGAGTAACACCAAGTTTTTTCATATATTCAAAAGGATTGATAAAATGATCTGTCCCCTTTATCTTAAATTTCTCTCCGCTTAAAAATCTTTTAAATGCAGAATATTTTCCGCTGTCTTCACCCATTTCTAGGCAGTATGAAAATTCTCTGATATTAATTTCATAGATAATATCAGTTCCCTGTTTTTTTGGTGCAGTGTCACTGTCCCAGCCATCTACAAAAGTCATTTCATCTGAAATGATCATTGAACGAAGTCCATTCACTCCGGCTGCCTTAGCACACGGATCGGCTGTTCTTCTTGTAACACCTTCAACAGTTACGTCAAAATCATAATAAGCTCCCGAAAGATTCTCCGGAGTACTGTAACTATATACACCATTTGTACTGTCATAAGTCATCGGCACAGTCATCGCAATATTACTGCTATCCTCAGGATCCTCTGCCACAAATACACCGTAGCCGTTTTTAACAATCCCGCCTTTTCCGCCGTCATAATAAAGATTCAGCCTTACTTCGTCCGCCACAGGACTCCATAATCTTATGACTGTTCCTTCTTCAGTAACCTCTGCTCCAAGAGGCCCATCATAATTATATTCTTTTCTTTCCTGATTCTTTTTATAATATTCTTTCCAACGAAGTGGTGTTCTTTTCACTGTTACTCTCCCATCCCGATTTATCTGGTCAGAAATGCTATTCCCCTTGCAGGAATCTTCAGTTCCTTTTTATTGAACTTAACCCTTTTCTCAGATACTGTAAGTACCGCCGAAAGATTTCCGTATTCCTCAAGTCCTGCCATCTCTACAGTCTGATCTTCCGAAGAGAAATTAATAACAATTAAAACATCACCCAAATCCGGTGTGTCGGCAAGCGCTCTCTTAAAAGTAAGAACACTATCTGTAGTCTTATCTTCGATGACAGTAGTTCTGCCCTTTGAAATTGCCGGAAATGCATTTCTTATCCTTATTGCATTTTTATAATAATTATAAATTGAATATTTATCTTTCTTTTGATCTTCTAAGCTGCCGTACGTAAGCTCCTGCTTTGACGCATCTTTAGGCCCCTTACAATTCGTTATACCTTTCTCTCCTCCGTCTTCACCAACCCACGGAAATGCAGTTCTCTTATTTTCATCCTTGCCTGAACCTCTCATTCCAAGCTCCTCGCCATAATAGATAAAAGCATTTCCTGTCACAAGAAGATTAAGGGCACCCGCCTGCTTTACCATATCTTCTTCCAGATAGTAGCCGGCGCTTCTTGCCATATCATGGTTAGTATAAAATGGTGCATTAATAGCCTTTCCATCCGACATTTCACTGTAAAGCTCTTCCTCTTCCTGAAGGGCTTCGCCATAATAAGAAGGTCTTTTAACACCCTTAACGGTACTAGCTATAACTCCATCCGGCCCCGAAAATCTAAAATCAAAAAATGAATCAGCTCCGCTCTTATAATATTCGCTGTAAATCTTCTGATCCGCCCAGGCCTCTCCAACTATATAAGTCTTATTATTGATTTCTTTGGCCTTATCATTAATCCACTTTGTAAATTCAATATTTCGGTTTTTGTCTTCAGAATAATAAGATGTAACTGCATCGAGCCTGAATCCGTCCACGCCCTTCTCAATCCAGAAACGTAAAATGACCTCTATCTCATTTCTTACATCTTCATTATCAAGATTAAGATCCGGCATTCCTGACCAGAATCTTGCTTCATAATACCAGTTATCTGTCAGCTTCTCGTATCCGTCAGCCGGTTCATGACTGAAATTATAATAATCTATATATTTGCAGGCTTTACTGTCCGGTTTCTCTCCCGACTTAAGATTCCTGAGATAATCCACAGCTTCCATAAACCAAGGATGCTCAACGGAAGTATGATTGAGCGGAAGATCAAGAATAACCTTAATCCCTCTCCCATGGCATTTGTCTAAAAGAGTCGTAAAATCATTCATCGTCCCATACTCTTTATCAACATTCATATAATCCGTAACATCATACTTATGATATGTCGGAGATGGAAAAATAGGCATAAGCCAAAGTTCAGTACAACCAAGTCCCTCTTTATCATCACGCTCGGCTGACCTTATATAATTAAGATTGTCCGTCAAACCGCAAATATCGCCTATTCCATCCGCATTCCCATCTGCAAATGAATAAACAAACACTTCATAACAGGTTCTGTAAAAGTTTCCGTCATAGAGAAGTTCATCATAAGGTGTGAGTTTACTACTCAACTCCTCCATCTGTGACTTATTCCCCTTCTTGTGATGAAGTAAAAAAACAGCCGCAACCCCTGAAATAATAACAAGAACAAGAAGGATAAATACTGCAATAATCTTCTTTACCTTCATACAACCACCCCTGTCTGTGTATATTACACAAATCCAATTTATATATTTCGAAAAGTTTCGTTCTTTTATATTAAATTTAATTCAAGAAAGTCAATTTGTCAACATGAAAGACTATAATGTTCGATAAATTAATTTTTATGCCAAAACTGTTTCGTTTATTTTCGTTTTTAACTTGTAAATTTTCACAAAAAATATTATAATAAAGTTACAAATATCCCCTTATTTTAAGGGGTTCCACACCACAAAATTTTTACGAAAGGAGTGAAAGATCATGGCAACAATGAAAGATATTGCTGATAAGCTGGGAATATCTCTCGGAACCGTCAGCAAAGGACTTAACGGCGGCAGAGACATCAGTGACGACCTCAGAAAAACCATTCTCGACACCGCTGTTGAAATGGGATATATCAATCGTAAAGCCCTTAAGATTGAAAGGCGTAAAGTCGTACTTTTCGTCGAGAATATGGAATACAAAGATGAAGACTCTTTTGGCTATGACATTGTCATGGGCTTTCAGAAGGCATCCTTTAGTGAAAAATGGAACTTTTCGGTTATACCGATTTCTCATGAGTTCCAGGAAAACAATAAGTACGATAACTACATGCTTCAAGAGGGATACAGCGGTGCGTTTTTCATAGGTCTCTCATTGGATGACCCATGGACATCTCAACTTCGTACTACTAAGATACCGACTGTTCTCCTTGATAATGCTATCGAGACCAATCCGAATGTAAGCTATGTCGGAACAGATTCCGCAGAATGAATCGATGCAGCCATAGGATACCTTGCAGAACTCGGGCATGAAAAAATTGCTTTTCTTAACGGTTCAGCAGGTTCAGTCATTTCCGATGACAGAATGACAGCTTACCTTTCGAGCATGGCCAAATACCATCTGACTGTCGATCCAAACCTCGCAGTATATGGATATTTCGTTGCAGACTGTGCACCATACCATGTACCGGGATTTATTGATAGAGGTGCAACTGCCATTCTCTGCGGTAATGATCTCATTGCATCAGGAGTTATCTCGACATTAAATGACATGAATATATCGATCCCCGGTGACATAAGTGTCATCGGTTTTGATGATATTCCTCTGGCAAGTACTATAACACCAAAACTTACAACAATCCGTCAGAGCAGAACCGGAATTGGAAAATGTGCTTATTTTACCTTATATTCACTTATAAATGGGGTGCCTGTAAGCAGAAGTCTACTCAGACCGGAACTGATAAAAAGAGAAAGTGTTGCAGTTCCAAAACCTCGTGTTGCAGTTAAAAATGAAAATGATCCTGATTCAGTTATGTATGTAAATCCGGATCTCTATAATCATTTTTCCAGACTAAACATGATGTAAAACCAAATATTTATCCGCTTGCTTTTCAGACTAGAAAAAAAGAGATAGATTAATTGAGGGGTCACCTCAAATTTCTATCTCTTTTAATTTGCTATTTATTGTTTGTTATAAGCATATTTCTTATACTGTGCAAGATGATCGATATAAAGCTTTCCAAGATCCGAAAGAGTAGCTCCTCTTCTCTTGATATAACCGATCGTCATCTTCTCGGATTCCTTGAGTGGAATCGCAACATAAGCATCTCCGTTAAGGTCCTCACTTATGATTCCCGAACAGAGAGTATATCCATTTAAGCCTACCATAAGGTTCAACATTGTAGCTCTGTCATTTGCACGAATAAGCTTCTTATATTCATATGAACTAAGCTGCTCTTCCGCAAGGAATAACGATCCGTATCTTCCCTGGTCAAATGCAAGACAAGGATATTCTTCAAGTTCCTTTATAGAAATTTCCTTTTTCTTTGCAAGTGGATGACCACCCCAAATATATACAAAGGTATCACATGTGAAAAGCGGATCAAATTCTATACTGTTCTCATGAAATATCTTCTCAAGTGCTTTCTTGTTGAAGTCATTTTCATATAAAACTCCAATCTCACTCTTAAAGAATTTAACATTTTCTATAACTTCCTCGGTTCTTGTTTCATGAATTGCGAACTCGAAATTATCCATACCGTATTCATTTACAACCTCTACAAAGGCTTTTACCGCAAATGAATAATGCTGTGTTGAGACACTGAACTTCTGTCTCATGGTCTTATTGATGAACCTGTCCTGAAGAAGGCTATACTGATCAGTAACCTGTCTGGCATAGCTCATGAATTCTTCGCCGGCCGGCGTAATGACAATACCTCGATTCGATCTGATGAATATTTCAAATCCAACTTCGTCCTCAAGATCCTTAACAGCTCCCGAAAGACTCGGCTGTGAAATGTATAGCCTCTTTGCAGCCTCATTCATAGAACCACACTCAGCTATGGTTATAGCATATTTTAACTGCTGTAATGTCATACACTTTCTCCCTTTACAGATTTTCAGATCAAGGACCGATAAATCTCCCCGATCATCCTATAGACTCCTAATTAAATTTACTCTGTATGGTTATTTTTGTCAAACATCTAATTATTTTGTCAAATATATTGTTAATTCATCCGCATTTCCATTTTTTTAATAGCCCCTGAGGCTAAAAGTACACGCAACCTCAGGAGCATTACACATGGGAAATAGCTGAATGAAATCAGCATCATTATCAGTTAAGCAAGTTTTTCTTGCGCCATACTCCGCTTCGCCATCTGAGCATTACGCAAATACCTCTTATGAACTCATCTGCTGCAAGACCGATATAAGCACCAACTACGAGAAGTCCAAGTTTGATTCCAAAGATGTACGTTCCTCCCACGGCCACAGCAAACATTACTATGACTGCGCATATAAGCGGGAACATAACATCGCCACTGGTCTTGAGGGCATTTCCATAGACAAGATTTGTTACTCGTCCTACCTCAAGGATTATATCTATAAACATTACTTTACAAACAAGTCCGATGATCTCTTTGTTGTTTGTGAAGAATGGCATATACAGAAATGCTGTAGTTGCAAGAAAAAGATCTAAAGCTGCAGCAACGATGATACCGTTAAATGCTGCCTTTCTTGTAGTCTTATCACATTCATCATATTTGCCGGCACCAACAAACCAACCGGTCATGATTGCATTTGCCTGGGCCAGACCCGCGCCTATACAGTATGAAAATGAAGCAATCTGATTTGCGTACGACCTGATCGTAACATTTATACCTTCCCCATCCATACCGTTGAGGTAACGCATTACAAGTGTTATAGAAACATTATATGCAGCTGTTTCAAGTGCAGAAGGAAGTCCTATCATAATGATCTTTTTAAGTATCTTCGAAGGTTTTTCTCTGTCTTTTCCTTTTTCCATATGAACCTTCAGCTGTGCAAGTATGATAACCATTACCATGTTGAAGATTCTTGAGATAACAGTTGCAAGGGCAACCCCCATAACACCCATGTTAAATATAAAAAGGAAAACTGCATTGAAAATAATATTTATAATATTCGAAATGATGGTTGCATATAACGGAAGTTTTGTAAAACCAAATGATCTTAAATATCCGGCAAATACAGGAGTTACTGCCATGAGGATACATCCTCCTCCGACGATCTCCATATATTCAGTCGCATCTTTTGCAAGTGCTTCAGAGATTCCTATCTTATTCAGAATATCTCCTGAGAAGAAGAATAAGAATACAGAAAGTAAAACACCGATAATGATATTGAATATAAGACCAATCTGCTTAGCCTGTCTTGCAACACCTTTATGACCTGCACCTATGTACTGAGTCATAACTGCGATCATACCACTACTTATAATAGAAAATGTAATTATAAAAAGCGAAAGATATGTATTAGATGTTCCAACAGCACCTACTGCATTATCGCCGACTGTTGATATCATCATAGTATCAACAACACCCGTCAGCATATAACAAAGTATTTCAAAGCTGATCGGTATAAATAATTGTTTTAATGTTTTCCCTTCCATAATTCCCTCCGAAAACAACAAATCTTTCTTTTTGACACATTTCGGTATTTTACTCTATTCAAATGCGTATTTCTTGTATATAATCTATTAATAATTGTACATTTTCTACTTTTTGTCGTAATTATGATATAAAGGAGGACAAAAATATGCGCATGGATTTAAAGGAAAATATTCCTCACGGAACAAAAGAATATCCTTATACTCAGTATTATCTCATCAATACTCCGCGCCCTCATCACATACCTGTGCACTGGCATGAGGAGTTTGAAATAATATATATAACAAAAGGAAATATCATTCTTTCCATAAATGATATTTCATACACCGGCAAAACAGGAGATATTTTTATAGTAAATCCTGCAGACCTTCATTTTATGGAAGCAAATGATACAACTCCTACATATTACACTGTTCTTTTCCCACTCGAATTTATATCATTCAGAACCGACGACAATCTTGAAGAGAACCTTCTTAAGCCCCTTAGGCTTGGAAATATCAAATATAAAAATCATATAGAAGACAAAAAGCTTACCGAAGAATTAAAAGAAATTCTCGATAAGCTTACTTCACTTGATCATACGATTGCCAAAGATCATTTCAAATGCAGGATACTTCTCCTTACATTTTTCCAGCTTTTATATGAATATGAACATCCAATATATAATATTTCGAATCTGGCTGATACAGAACGTCAGAGAGAGATCATTGATTTCATTCAGGGAAATTTCCAAAATGATCTTTCCCTGTCAAAGCTCGCTGAGCATTTTCATACATCAGAAAAATATTTTTCAAGATATTTCAAGGAGCATTTCAGAATCAACTTCTCGGTTTATCTTATGCATCAAAGACTTACCAATGCCAAAAAACTCCTTGAGCAGAGCGACCTCAGTATTACCGATATTGCTCTTAACTCCGGCTTCCAGAACATAAGTTATTTCATAAGAAGCTTCCATAATAATTATGGAATGTCGCCGCTGCAGTACCGCAAGCAGTCTAAGTAAAATTCAAAATATAATTTAAACCACTATCAGTTCCACCAAGAAAACTGTTATACATGCTACAGATGCAACAACGATAAGCGACTTTGTCTTTAGAGCCACAAGAGCTGCAGCCGTAATTCCCGCAACAGCCGATATTACGCTTCTTGTTGCATAAAATGCAGCCGGCACTGTCATTGCCGCAAGCACCGCATAAGGAATATAAAATAAAAACGATCTGATATATTTATTCGTCACCTTTTTACTCACGAGTATAAAAGGTATTACTCTTATTAAATATGTGGATCCTGCCATAACGAACAGGTATGCCAAAAATGTTTTCATTTCCATCTATGCTTCCTCCTGTTCATCCGGAATAGGTCTAAGGAATGCCATAACAGCCGCAGCTACTACAGCCGAAATGCTTATGGCTATACCAATAGAAACATTTTTAAGAAGCGGCAGATAATAAAATGCCGCACTTATGGCCATAGCAAGGAATGCCAATATAAATATGTCTTTATTCTTCTTCATATCGGGAACAACGATAGCTACGAACATTCCATACATCGCAAGCCCCATGGCACTCATTACCGATGCACTGAGCACATTTCCGAGAACTGCGCCGATGAGTGTTCCCAAGGTCCATCCCACAAAAGGAAGTATCATAAGTCCGCCAAAGAAACTTGAAGTCACCTTATTCTTCGTACTGGCAACCGCAAATATCTCATCCGTCATAAGAAATCCCATACCGAGTTTCTTCCTGTTCGTAACATCTTTATCCAGTTTCTGAGACAAAGATATCGACATAAATGAATATCTTATATTAATTGTTAGCTGTGAAATAAGTGTAGAAAAGAGAGACCCGCCGACAGCCATAATTCTGACACCTGCCAACTGTCCCGCAGAAGTAACCGTGAGCATGGAAATAAGAACAGCCTGCCACCAATATAGCCCACTTGCTACCGCAAATATTCCGAATCCTGTTGATACAGAAAGATAACCAAGTCCTATAGGAATCCCGGCCTTAACTCCCGATTTAAAATCGTCCATAAACTGCTCCTCAAAATTTAGTCCTAAAGTATATTTATACTATACCGGACCCACTCTGTCAAAGCAGAATAAATATATTCAGACAAATCATCAATTACATTGGTAATCATGGAATTAATAATCTTCCGTGAAGAAATGTCTTATGCCATCCTTCTTATATCCGACTATGGTATTTAGATTAACATTTTCAACGCATTTAAAGATATTTCCTTCAACAAAAGGATTTATCTTCTTCATATCGGCAATGAGACTTTTAATCTCCTGCCTCTTTGAATAATGTGGCTCATCTTCTTCTCTGGCACTGCTCTTTTCAGTAAATCTACATGCACATTGAAGAAATTTCAGATCATTATAATCACGCCACCATTTTACATCTGATTCTCTTATAAGATACATAGGTCTTATAAGCTCCATTCCCGAGAAATTCGTACTGCGTAATTTCGGCATCATAGTCTGAACCTGACCACCGTATAAAACTCCCATAAGAATGGTTTCTATAACATCATCATAATGATGTCCAAGGGCTATCTTGTTGCATCCAAGTTCTTTGGCATTGCTGTAGAGATAACCTCTTCTCATCCTCGCACAAAGATAACATGGGGATTTATCAATATTATAGACATTGTCAAAAATATTTGATGCAAATATTCTGATCGGAATCCCCAGTGTCTTTGCATTTTGCTCTATAAGCCGTCTATTCACTTCTGAATATCCGGGATCCATAACTATAAATGTAAGTTCAAAAGGAAACTTATTATGTCTTTGAAGTTCCTGGAAGAGTTTCGCCATAAGCATGGAATCCTTGCCACCGGATATGCAAACTGCAACATTATCTCCGGGACTCAGCATTTCATATGTATTTATCGCCTTGGCAAAGGGTGTAAAAAGCTGCTTATGAAATTTCTTTCTGATGCTTTTCTCTATCTCTTCCTGTCTTATTATCTGTTCTTCATTTTGCTCATTTGTAGTAACAGCACTAATAAGCCATTCATGATATCCGCCTTCAAGAAGGGATGCATTGTATCCTCTTTCTCTAAGTGCTTCCGCCGCTTCTTTACTATCATCTTTACCGGTTGTGCAATAAACTATCTGCCTCTTTTTCCTGTCAAGATGTATGCCATCCACTGTAATATCACAGCTTTCCACAAGCATTAGATCTCTGATGATACTATCCTTACTGATATTTACAGCCCCGGGGATCAGCCCGTATTCTGCGGACTCTCTTCCCCTTATATCAATCAGCTGTACAGTACTCATATCAAGTTTTTTAAATTCTTCAAGGCTTATTACGATATCATTCATATATGAACCAGATTAATCCTCTGACTTAAGTGCTTCCTCAAGTGTATGCCATCCGAGAACAGCACATTTTACTCTTGCAGGCATATGTGCAACATCCTTAAATACTGATGCTTCTTCAAGTGATTCAATATCATCTTCACTAAGTGTTCCCTTGATCATTCCAAGGAACTTATCCTTAAGACTGAGAGCTTCCTCTTTAGTCTTTCCGATTATCATATCTATCATTATATCTACACTTGCCTGAGATATAGTACATCCGTCACCGATAAATGCGCCATCAACGATAATTCCGTTATCATCAACATTAAGCTGAAGATAAATGTCATCACCGCAGGATGGATTTACACCTCTATGCTTATTTGTTGGCTTTATCATCTTAAATCTGTGTCCCGGATTATTCTTATGATCCATCAAAACTTCTTCAAAAAGACTTCTGTTGTCATCTTCAAACTTAGGAACCTTCTTTATATCTTTAAGAACCTTGATAAATCTGTCCACATCCTCATCAGTATTATAGAACATCATACTTGCCCTTACTGTTGAAGGAATATTAAGAAACTGATGAAGCGGTTCAGCACAGTGATGACCTGCACGAACTGCAACTCCGGCATCAGCAAATTTTCCTGCAATATCATGCGGATGCATATCTTCTATAGTAAATGTTATGATTCCATGTCTTTCCTTTGGATCTGTACTTCCTACGATTTTCACATAAGGCATATCTTTGATAGCTTCCATAGCCTTTGCTGTAAGATAGTATTCTCTCTTCTCAATGGAATCAAAGCCAATCTTCTCAATATATCTTATTGCTTCGGCAAGGGCATAAGCACCTGCACCGTTAACTGTTCCAGCCTCAAACTTATGAGGAAGTCCTGCATAAGTAACATCATTAAGGCTGACATTTTCTATCATCTCGCCACCTGTCATATATGGAGGCATCTTCTGAAGAAGCTCTTCTCTTCCGTATAAAACTCCTATACCCATAGGTGCAAGCATCTTGTGTCCTGAAAATGCAAGGAAATCGATTCCGAGATCCTGCACATCAACTGCCATATGAGGCACACTCTGTGAACCGTCAGCCACAAAATAAGCTCCTGCCTTATGAGCAATTGCTGCAAATGTCTTGATATCATTTACACGTCCAAATACATTTGAAACATGTGTCATTGCTACGATTTTTGTTTTATCGGTGATGAGTTTTTCTAACTCTTCAGCCTTAAATTCACCCTGCTCAGTGCACTTAAGGAACTTAACTGTTGCCCCCTTCTTCTTAGCTATATGAGTCCAAGGAAGCATATTACTATGATGCTCAACAACAGTACTGATGATCTCGTCGCCTTCATTTAAGACAAGCTCACCGAGACTGCTTGCAACAAGATTAAGACTTTCAGATGCATTTCTTGTAAAAATGATTTCTTTCCTTGAAGACGCATTTATAAATCTCTGAACTGTTCTTCTCGCATCTTCATATGCATCGGTAGCATCTATAGATAACTGATAAAGTCCTCTGAATGGATTAGCATTAAGATTCTCATAAAAAGCAGCTTCAGCCTTGATAACACATTCCGGTTTCTGAGATGTAGCGGAATTATCAAGGTATGCCAATGTGCTCTTTTTAAAAAAAGGAAAATCTTTCCTTACTTCTCTAATATCTATACTCATTTTATCACTCCTTACTGCTTTTTAGGTTTCATATTATACCACATATTGTTCATTCTTCAAATGAAATCAGTCCATATTCTTCAAAATGGATTATAACAATTTCCTTTATTCTTCTATAGATTTTTGATATAATAATCCATATATGTCAAATAGTTTTCGGTTATATAGATTAGTTTTATCAGATTCATATTTAGGGGGATAGCATATGAAGCATAAAATCGCGGTATTTACCAATGGCTTCAGTAATGAATTTATCGAACTTGTCTTGACCGGTCTTCAAAAAAAGGCTGCCGTCGACGGAACCGATATTTTCGTTTTTCTGACTTTTTGTTCACAAATAGATAATGATCTCCAAAATAAATGCCAACTGAATATCTTCCATCTTCCAAATCCGGATGAATTCGATGGCGCTATAGTACTGGCAAATACTTATAACTCTCTCGCAGAACAGGAGCGTGTATGTGCCTGTTTTCAGCGCGCCGGAGTTCCTATGTTATCTCTTGAAGTTAAGATTCCGGACATGTCATGTATATATTCAGAAAATTATGAAGGAATCCGCGATCTTACCATCCATTTAATTGAAAAACATAATGCAAAAACATTTATGTATGTAAATGGTGTTGCCGAAAATGTTGAAAACCTTGAACGAAAGAGAGCCCTCACCGAAACTCTTGCTCATTACGGTCGAGAGCTGAATGTAGAACTCGAAGGGGATTTCAGCTACTACAACTCATATTTGAGAATGAAGAAATATCTGGATGACGGTAACAAACCTACGGATGCCATAGTTTGTGCCAACGATCTTACAGCCCTCGGAATATGCAACTGTTTACATGAACATGGCTATAGAGTCCCTGAAGATGTAAAAGTTACAGGCTTTGACAAGATCAATGCCGGTCAATATACATCTCCTATTCTTGCATCGGTTTCAAGAGGATGGGAATCTTTTGGCGAGATAGCTTATGATAAATTAATGTATCAGATTGAAAATCCTACTGTAAGATTTTCAGAAGTTTATAAATCATATTTTGTTCCGTCGGAAAGTTGTGGCTGCGAACCATCTGAAGAAAGCAAGGAATATAAATATAATAAGATTCAAAATCTTTATCAGGATAATCTCCACTCAGACATGATTGAGATATTCTTCCAAAGACTTCAACTTTCTCTTTCACGCGCTGACAGTAAGGAGGATTTTTACAATAAAGGCATGAAACCAAACCGCGAACTGCCTATCATCGGAAATAATTACTGCATCTGTACAGAGCCTGCTTTCTTCGAGATTGAAGATGATGTCTATGCCAGCAGGATCAGAGGATACAGCCCTCAGATGGATGTTCTATATGAGAACAAAAATGGTGAAAAATTGCCTCTCAGAACATTTGATTCGAAGGAACTTTATCCGGGTTATAAGCATGTTAAGGGCGAGTCAAATACTTATATCTTCGCTCCTCTTAATCATATGGACTTTATCATCGGATATGTTGCCATAAAGAATTCTCCAGGTATAGTTTATACTCAAAAGCTTAGAAGCTGGATAATGAGTATGAATGCTGTATTATTTGGAATGAGACAATATATATTTGCACAAAGAGTCAATCGAGAACTTAAAAAGATTTATATGACCGACGCTCTCACCGGTTTATATAATCGTACCGGATGCAACCAGGTTCTCTATGAATTCATCAAAGATCAGAAAGCAGCGGGCAAGAAATCCATACTTGCATTTGCTGATATAGACCGCATGAAAACGATCAATGATCTCTATGGTCACTTAAATGGCGACCTGGCTATTAAAGCTACTGCCGATGCATTCCAGAAATATGCTCCAAGCGACTGGCTTTTCGGAAGATATGGCGGAGACGAATTTATAGCTGTAGGCACCTGTCTCAACCCCGATAGTATTCCTCTCGAGATTCAGGCAATCACCAATTCCATGGCTGACTACTTTGAATCACTGAATCTTACATTCACTCTTCATGCCAGTATCGGATATACGGTAATCGAACCTGATGATGAGGATCAGATTGAAGATTATATCCAAAGAGCGGATAAGTCGATGTATAAAGAAAAAGAAAAAATCCATAAAATCCTCGACTCTACAAACCTGAGGAAAATTAAATAAAAAATTCCGGAAAGGAAGCTTCATCATAAAAGCTTTCCCTTCCGGAATATTTATTATTCTTCTTCGTCGATTGTCTCGCCCACAAGAATATCAGTCAATTTCTTTTCATATTCAGCATCATCGATCTCTGAAATAACAGTAAGTATCTTACCATTTGCCATAAGATCATAGATTGATTCATCAGAAAGACCTCTTGCTCTGAGATAGAATAATATCTCATCAGAAATCTTACCGATTGAAGCTCCATGCTCACCTTCCACATCTTCTTCCTTACAAAGAATAAGTGGAATGGATTTATTGACAAGATTCTCATCCATAAGGAGAACCTCTTCTCTTTCTGCGCCCTTTGACTCACTACATCCACGAAGGAAATCTATAGTCTGTCTCATGAGTTTATATGAATCCTGATACATTACACCATTTGCATGGATATCTGCCTCAGTTTTCTTTCCCTCGTGTCTTGCTACATAATTAAAATCATACTTTGCGCCTGTCTCAACCTTATATCCTGTTCTTTCATAGTATGATGCTTTGTCTCCCTTAAGACATGCAAGACATCCTGCATTCACATTCTTTCCACCCAGGAATATCTGAATAAGCTCAAATCTCGCTTCTTCACCAACTTCAGCACCGATATTACTGATAAGTGAAGTTTCCTTACCAAGATTATAAAGCTGTACAAGTTTCACACGAGCTCTATCCTTAATAAGGATCTTTGTCTGTATACCAACATCAGAAATGTTCTGATCGATCTCTGTTAAATCAGCTATAAGCACAACATCGCTGTCTTCTCTTGCAACAACATTTACGCTTCCAACCGAACTATCTTTTGTATATTCAGGTTTGATTAATACAGTTGATGCAGATTTTACACCTTTCTCAACCAAAATATCCTTTGAAGATGCAACAAACTTATCGAATAATTCTTCTGTTTCTTTACCCATTCCGGTTTCAACAGATGTAAGTGCTTTTGCCTCTTCCGGATCAAAACCTGAAAACTTTATATTATCAGGAGCATTAACTGCTAATGTTCCTTCACCTTTTATACCGCCTGCATCAATCGAAACATCATTCATCTTGAGCCAGTTCCATGTGATGCCGGGCAGTCTATTGGCTGTTATAATATTATCTGCCATATTATAATCCTTTCTGTCTGACACTTTCCTACTTATACTTCCTAACCGATGCTTCCTTTCATCTCAAGACGTATAAGATTATTCATCTCAACAGCATATTCAAGAGGAAGTTCCTTACTTACATTATCAGCAAATCCACTAACGATCATAGCTCTCGCATCTTCTTCCGAGATACCTCTCGACATAAGGTAGAAGATAGCATCATCACTGATTCTTCCTATCTTAGCTTCATGTCCGATATCAGCATCAGCTGTTCTGATATCCATAGCAGGAATTGTATCTGACTGTGAAATATCATCGAGCATAAGAGATGAACAGTCAACCGCTGACTTAGCACCACTTGCTCCGGACTGAACAACAACAGAGCTTCTGAATGTACTGATTCCGCCATCCTTACTGATTGATTTGGAATTGATTGCAGAAGTTGTATTCTTACCGATGTGTGTAACCTTAAGACCTGTATCAAGATTCTGTCCATGTCCGGCAAATGTTATTCCGGTAAATTCCATACGCGAATCATCACCCTTAAGGATGGTCATAGGATAGAGATAAGATACATGAGAACCAAACGATCCTGATACCCACTCCATCTTTCCGCCTTCTTCAACTACAGAACGCTTTGTATTAAGGTTATACATATTCTTAGACCAGTTCTCGATAGTAGAATATCTAAGCTTTGCGTTTTTACCTACAAAAAGTTCAACTGCACCTGCGTGAAGGTTTGCTACATTATATTTTGGTGCTGAACATCCTTCAATAAAGTGAAGGTCTGCACCCTCGTCAACTATAATAAGTGTATGTTCAAACTGTCCCGCACCCGGAGCATTAAGTCTAAAGTAAGACTGAAGAGGAATCTCTACCTTAACTCCCGGTGGAACATATACAAATGAACCGCCTGACCAAACCGCTCCATGAAGAGCTGCGAATTTATGATCTGTCGGTGGAATGAGCTTCATAAAATGCTCTCTTATCATATCACCGTATTCACCATGCATTGCCGATTCAAGATCAGTATAGATAACTCCCTGAGCAGCAACTTCTTCTCTGATGTTATGATAAACAAGTTCCGAATCGTACTGAGCACCAACACCGGCAAGAGATTCTCTCTCTGCCTTAGGGATACCGAGCTTCTCAAATGTTTCCTTAATATCACTCGGAACTTCGTCCCATGTTGCACTCATTTTATTATCCTTAGGCTTAACATATGTGACAATATTATCCATATCAAGCCCGTCAATAGAAGGACCCCATTCAGGAACATTTATCTCATTATATATCTTGAGTGACTTAAGTCTGTGCTCCCTCATCCAATCAGGATCATTCTTCTCCTCAGATATTCTTAAAACTATATCTTCTGTTAATCCTTCGTCTACCTTATAGAAGTCTTTCTCTTCGTAACGAAAATCATATAAACTTCTATCGATATCTCCAACTTGAGCTTTTTCTTTCATATAATCACCTTACTGTTCCAAATATTTCTCGAAACCGCCTTCATTGATCTCAGAAACAAGAGACGAATCTCCTGAACGTACTATAGTTCCATTAACTAAAATATGTGTCTTATCAACATTCAGTGCATCAAGAATTCTTGTACTGTGAGTAATGATGATCATTGCGCCCTCACCCTTTTCCTGGAAATCCTTAACACCCTCTGAAACAGTACGAACAGCATCTACATCAAGTCCTGAGTCTGTCTCATCAAGAATAGCAAGAACAGGATTAAGCATGAGCATCTGAAGTATCTCTGCCTTCTTCTTCTCACCACCTGAAAATCCAACATTAAGATCTCTGTCTGCATATTCTTTATCCATATTAAGAAGCTTCATCTTAGCTTCAAGTTCTTTACGGAAAGCCCAGATTCTATTCTTCTGTCCTTCAACTTCATCCTTAGCATTTCTGATAAAGTTTGAAAGAGTTATCCCCGGAACTTCTATAGGATTCTGAAATGAAAGAAATATTCCATTCTTTGCTCTTTCAGTTACACTTGTTTCAGTTATATCTATGCCTTTATATATGATAGATCCTTCTGTTACTTCATAGTTTTCGTTACCCATGATAACGTTACCAAGTGTTGATTTACCGGCACCGTTAGGTCCCATGAGAACATGAGTCTCGCCTTTTTCTACTGAAAGATTTACATTCTTCAGTATCTGCTTATCTCCAATTTTGACTGATAGATTTTTAATCTCAAGCAGTGCCATATTACACCTCCAAATAATTTAAACGATATTTTCCTTATCGATTGTTAATATTATAGCCTGATAAAGATTTTATCAACTAAAAAATAAGTTTTTAATATATTTTATCCATATGACTCGTTATAAGTTTTATATTTATTTCTTTTACGAAAATACCCGCGTAATAACTCAGATTCGGTATAGTATCGAAATAAAGTCATTACACGGGCACTTTTATAATCCTTATATCGGTCACATAAATTCTAAACCATTACTTTGCTCATGATTAAATCTGAACAAAGTTGAAACTAAGTCCTGTATTAGCAAGTTTATTACCAAGCTGGGCATCGCTTGTAATAATGATCTGCTGTTTGCTCTTCATATTGCTGATACATCTAAGTACAGAGTTTATCATATCTGTATCGAAATCATCAAGCATATCTTCCATAATTATCGGAATATCCGCTAAACCGAAAGCTTCTGCTATTCCAAGTCTTGCTGCGACATAAACAAGTCTCTTCTCATGATCCGAAAGATCCTTCATATCTCTAAGCTCGCCGCCGCGGCTTACCGAAACATTATAATCCTTATCAAAAAGTATGCTGTCATATCTTCCGTCTGTCACTTCACTGATATGATCTGAAATATGTCTCTTAACCTTCGGAAGATTTTCAGTCATTATCTTCTCACGTTCTTTAATAAGCTGATTCATAGCAGCTGTGATAGCATAATTCTCTGTCTCAAGCTCACTCTTCTTTTTAAATACAGCATTGAACTCGGCCTGAAGTTTATTCTTCTCATATCTCTTCTGAAGAAGACCGCCGACTTCCTTACGAAGATTTTCTTTGTTGCTGGCATATTCTTTCGCAAATGTCATATCAAATTCTATGGCTTCGCGTTCATCCTTCTCATCTTCGATTTCTTTAAGAACCTGTTTAAAGTCTTCTTCCGACGGCGTCATGTCACCGGAATCAAAAAATCCATTTATTCTTAATCCGTCAATTATTGTGAATATTACAAATACAACCGTAAATATAATGAAGAGTTTTCTAACAAGACTTTCGAACGGAAGGATATAAACTATTATTGCAATAGCTATGATAACAAGAAGACCGGTTCCTAAAATAACAGGAAGACTGTCAGTAATCTTCTTCTCAGGTTTTTCCTCTTCACTCTTAAGCATATCCTGTCCTGATTCAGCCAGGATATCCATTTTATTATTAAGTTCTTCATCTACTTCGTACTTAACGGTTCCGTCTTCTTCCTGAACCATCTTTCTGGCAACTCTTTTTCTCTTAGCTGCCTCTATGGCAAATTCTTCATCAAGATCTTTGATCTTCTTCTCTGTCTCATCGATCTCACCATCAACATAATCATATGAATCAATCTGCTTTGAAAGTTCATTAAGTCTTCGAACCATCGGCTGGGAACTCTTTTTATTTCTGATATTTCTGAGGTATTCAATGGATTCATCAAAATTAATATCAGCACAACCTGTCTCTATCGTATTTCTGATGAACTTTTTAGTCTTTTCATCATACTCACTATCAGGAGTTCCTTCTTCGTCCGATCTTGACTGATCATCGATCACACAACTGGTAATATAATTATTCCTGTCGATCGGTACCATATTTCCAGGAAGGTCAACCATTCCAAGATAATCATCCTGCTTTCCTTCTGTGATATTCAGTACCGTTGTTGATCTCGAGCCGCCTGCAAAACTTCTCTCAACCAGATATGTTGTGTCATCTGCTTTTATATATGCGGCACCTTTATAATCGCTTACAGGTTTTCTCTTCGAGTAAATATCCTCACCTATTCCAAGACTGTTCCATCCTGAACTTCCATATAACATACTTACGATAAAATCCTTGAAAGACCTTCTCTTTTCTCGGTTATTATCATAAACCAGATTTACACCATCTTTAAGTTCAACCTGTCTATTATAAAACTGACCATATTCCTTAAGTAATAACTTGCTAAGAAACATTTATCTCTCTCCCGTCATTGACATGGCTTCAATTCCGTACATCATCATTTTTTCTCTGATCTCTTCATCGAAATCTTCAGCCTCTTCCGTAGCCTTGCAGAAAGCTCCCGCAAGATCCCCCTTATGTAACTCAGCTGCGCACAAAAGATCACTTCTGTAAACAGTATTATCAACTACATCATAAATGTTATATCTGTCTTTGATTCTCTTAAGATCTATCTCAGGACTCTTATCAACAAGTCCTGTATAAGTAATAGTATAAATGTTGTCATAGCCCATCTTTCTGACTCTGTCAACTATGGCATCAGAAAGCTCTTCTCCGGAAATACCGTTACTTACATCTATATTGAAAGTTACATAGCTTCTTTTATTACATGGAATCCATTTGATTGAAGTCTTTCCATCTTTAACTTCTCCAAGTATATATCCATGTCGTCCGGTATCTCTTACAGAAAGCGGTTCAAGTGAACCTGAGTAAGCCATTCTGTTCTTAAGTATATGTACTGGCTTCATGCTTCCGCCCAAAGCTACATAATCATAGCCTTTTCTGGCAAGACTCTTTCTGTCAAACGGCATATGTTTCTGATCGCCGCCGCAAGCAAGAAGTATATTGACCGCCCCTTCTCTACCCGGAGATATCTCATCAATGATATCCTCAGTATATTCAGGTCTGTCATAACTGAATCCTGTTACACATGTATTGATACCTTTAAGGTATGCATTTGTTGTCTTTCCGCCCGGAAGAACAACAGTCTTTGACTTAAATTCATACCCATTGTATGCGCTGTCTGCGCCCATATAATCAACATAACCGCAAAGAATTACGGTTCTGGTTTTTTCAAGTTTAAGTAATCTCTCATCCAGATCCACGAGATCCTCTGTTGTAGGCTGTCCCGCAAACAGATTTCCGGCAATCATCAGAAGTCCGACTTTCTCATCAAGGCAAACCTGTATGATATTATCAAGTGCTTCATACAGTTCCTTTTTTCTGTCTTCGCTCCACTCTTTTCCCGGATCCGGTTGAGCTCCCAAGTATACATCTGATATATGAACAAACTTCATAATCTTTTTCCCCTAAAATAATCTATCCGAATCTTATCACAAACATGTGCCATGAAGATAATTCATCGCACACACTTCTATATTTTAATACGTTTTCCTGTATCTTGTCTAGTTTTATGTTGAAAATATACATTTTTTATTCAAATAAAATGTATATTTCCGTTGTCAGATTGTTTCTCATCACTGTAACTGTCAATAAGCCTTACCAGCTCATCATAGCTTTCAACCTGATTGATATAACGTCTGATATGAGAAGCATTTCTTCTTCCTGCCATATACCACGCGATATGTTTTCTCATCTCATGAACAGCAGTATATTCGCCTTTTTGACTAAGCATCATATCTATATGTCTCATCATGACACTCTTTAATTCATCAATAGTCGGCTCCGTATAACCTTCCGGATTCTTTAATTTAGCAAATATCCACGGATTACCCTTAGCAGCTCTTCCAACCATTACGCTATCGCAACCTGTCTCTTCCTTCATCTTCCGGACATCTTCCGCAGTAGCAATGTCACCATTTCCGATTACAGGTATACTAACATTTTCTTTAACCTCTTTAATGACATTCCAGTCCGAATGTCCCATATAATATTCTTCTCTGGTTCTCGCATGAACCGCAACGGCTGCCGCACCATTTTCCTCTGCTATCTTTGCTATATCAGGCGCATTAATATGTTCCTTATCAAAGCCTGCACGAAACTTAACAGTAAGAGGTTTACTGATGGCATGACTCACTTTATAAATGATCTTTCCTATAAGTTCAGGATCCTTAAGCAGTGCCGAACCCTCGCCGTTATTTACAATTTTCGGAACCGGACAACCCATATTTATATCTATAAAATCAAAGCTTCTCTCTGCAAGGACTGCCGCCTGCTCCGCCATGATATCAGGATCACTTCCGAATATCTGAACACCTACCGGATTTTCTCTTTCATCCGTAACCAAAAGCGGTTCCGAATTCTTCATGTTATAGAGCATACCCTTGGCGCTGACCATTTCCGTATAAACAAGGTCGCATCCCTGCTCTCTGCATAACAAGCGAAAAGGCAGGTCTGTTATACCTGCCATTGGTGCCAATATTATCTTATCAACAAATAATTCACCATTCATTCCGCTTATTCCTTATTGCTTATCATAAATGATCCTGAGTCCGTGAAGTGTAAGTTCAGGATCGTAAACATCTATCTGATCTGTAGCCTCAGAGATAAGCTTTCCGAGTCCACCTGTCGCAACTACCTTTACATTAGGGAGTTTCGAATCATTTTTGAGCTTTTTGATAATATACTCAGTCTGACCGATATAACCAAAATAAATACCGGCCTGCATACTTGATACAGTATCTCTTCCAAGTATAGTATCAACCTTTTTGATCTCAACCTCAGGGAGTTTTGCTGTTCCGCGCCATAAAGCATTTGCAGCCAGTCTTATACCCGGAGAAGTAACTCCGGCATAAAATGTACCATCTTCAAGAACAAGATCATGTGTAGTAGCAGTACCAAAATCAATAACGATTATAGGACCTCCGTAAATCTCATATGCAGCAACAGCATCAACAAGTCTGTCTGCACCAAGCTCCTTCGGATTAGGTATTGAAACATTTATACCTGTCTTGATACCCGGCGCAACTATAACAGGGGTAACATTAAAATATTTAATGATTCCGCTTGTAAGTGAATGCATAATATTCGGAACTACCGATGAAACGATAACATCAGTAATATCTGTTGGTTTCATATGATTAACAAAAAGCCATTCCCCGAGGAATACTCCATATTCGTCAGAAGTTCTGTCTGTCTGTGTGATCATTCTGAATTTATTAACAAGTTTCTTACCGTCAAACAGTCCTATTGTTATATTGGTATTTCCTACATCAATTGCAAAAAGCATGGTATTTCTCCTTATCTCGAATATAAAGCCGGTGACTTAGAAAAAAGCTTTATAGTATGATTCAAGCTGTTCAAAAAGTTCTCTCTTGTCAGCCTGAAGCTTTCGTATCTTCAGCTCACTGCCAATCTCATCATACAATATATCATCTTCCTCAGCCTCTGTCATCAGCTTAAGGTTTCCACCCTTATCAAACATAAGAAGTATAACCCCACCAACCTCTTCTGTAAAGAGAACGCACATTATTTTAAGTTCATCCTGAACTTCCTTTGGAAGATTTTGAAAATCCGGATTCAGAAAATATTTTTTGGTATATCTGGAAGCGCTGCAAAGCACTACATCCTTCTGATACATTTTATCCTCCTGTAAGTAAGCAGCAATGCCGCCCCTTATCCTGATCAAAATTATAACCGATATAGCCGCCGCAAAATAACTCGGCCCAGTCGACTTAGTCGACCTACTTAAAAACCGTTATTTATACACAGTTGTTTATACACAGTTGTTTATGCACAGTTATTTATGCGCAGTTATTAATGAGCAATACTAGACCATTGCAGCGATCACGTCGCTCATGTCATACATACCCGGCTTCTTATCAGCAAGGTATTTAGCTGCATTGATAGCACCATTTCCGAAAATGCTTCTTGAATATGCTATATGCTTTATCTCAATAAGCTCATCCGGTCCTGCGAAGAAAACTTCATGAGTTCCCGGAATATTTCCTGCACGAACAGCAGAAATTCCAAGTTCCTTCTTATCTCTCTTCTGACGTACTGATGATCTGTCATAAACATATGTGAATTCACCATTTCTGGCTTCATTTATAGCATCAGCAAGTGCTATAGCTGTTCCTGAAGGAGCATCAAGCTTCTGATTGTGATGCTGCTCAACAATCTCAACATCATATCCTGCCGGAACAAATACATTTGAAGCATCCTTAAGAAGCTTAATGATAGCATTGATACCAAGGCTCATATTAGCTGATTTTAGGATTGCAACAGTCTTTGATTTCTCTCTGATATAATCAAGCTGCTCTGCAGAAAAACCTGTTGAGCAGAGAACTACAGGGATGCTCTTCTTCTCAGCAAACTGAAGAAGATTTTCAAGTCCTGCAGGATTAGAGAAATCAATTATTACATCAGCTTCAACATCGCAAAGGTTAATATCTGTAAAAACAGGATAACCCATGTCTGCATAAACTATATCTACGCCTGCTACTATCTCAGCGTCTTTGTCATTCTTAACAAGGTCAGAGATAACTCTTCCCATACGGCCGCAACAGCCGTTCATTATTATTCTTGTCATTTAAGCGACTCCTTTCACAAAATGTGACCTGTATCAGTTATTAAAGGCTGATACCGTACTCGATCATAGCCTTCTTAAGTACCTCTGCCTTAGCAGGATCCATATCAGAAAGAGGCATACGAACCTTTCCGTTTGAAAGTCCCATATATTCTGTAGCTTTCTTTACAGGAATTGGATTAACTTCACTGAAAAGAGCCTTGCAAAGAGGAATAGCTTTAAGCTGAAGTTCTCTTGAACCTGCAACATCTCCATCGAAGAATTTCTGGCAGATATCATGTGTATCTCTTGGAATAATATTTGAAGTAACAGAGATAACACCAATTCCTCCAAGTGAAAGAAGAGGAAGGATCTGATCATCATTTCCTGAATAAAGATCGATGCATCCGTCAGCAAGTGACATAAGCTTAGCAACCTGTGAAATGTTGCCTGAAGCTTCTTTGATACCAACAATGTTCTTTACATTCTTTGCAAGGTAAACAGCTGTCTCAGGCTCGATATTTACGCCTGTTCTGCTTGGAACATTGTAAAGTATAATAGGTATATTAACTGATTCAGCGATAGCTGTGTAATGTGCAATAAGTCCCTTTTGAGTAGCCTTATTGTAATATGGTGTTACAAGAAGAAGTCCGTCAACTCCGTCCTTCTCTGCATGCTGTGAAAGTTTGATAGCTGTAGCTGTATCATTAGAACCTGTACCTGCGATAACAGGAACACGTCCTGCAGCATGCTGTGCAACTACCTTGATAGCTTCGCTGTGTTCTTCTTCTGTAAGTGTAGATGATTCGCCTGTTGTACCGCATACGATTATCGCATCAGTACCGTTCTCAATCTGAAAATCTACAAGTTTCTTCAGCTGTTCATAATCAACTGAAAGATCATCCTTAAATGGTGTCACAAGTGCAACGCCTGCCCCTTTGAAAATTGACATAATTTTTTCCTCCTATCAAATAAAAAATCGGGCTGACGAAGCGCCAACCCGAAACAATTATCCGCAAATCATTTCTATAAGTAGCACTCCATCAGATAAATCTGACGACAGTTCCGTGACTCTTAATCACGATCCCAGCAACCTGATCCCTTAATTACCAGATCACTTCGGCAAATCACCCTTTCACCTGTCTTCGTATGAATTAAGGTTCATCCGACAGACTACTAATGATCATTGCGTCCTCTACTGCAAAATTATGTATTTTTGCATTTAAATTTATACAAAAAATATTATACAAACATAGGATACTAATGTCAATCATTTTACTTCGATTGTTTTTTCTTTATTTCCAGTAATTATGCGGAATTTTCCTGCATTAATCTTGGGTGAGCTGTAAAATACAGACGAAAAATCTACCGTTGCAATAATTTTTTCAAATTCATTATCTTTTTCATCTTTTATTTTTATCTCTGTACCCTCCGGAAATCGTTCATTTAGATCACATGCTATGTACTTCATTGCGGATTTGGCATTAATCCTACCGGTAACGCCCGACTTCTCGAGCATGAGGAGTTCGCCACCATTCAGATAGAATCCGTCTACTGCATCAACAGCACCGTCATCATCCTCCGCTGCACTTAATAATGTAATTTTTCCTCCTTCAATATAAATACTTCCATTGGAATCAAGACAATCACCTTCGGAAAAAAGTTCCAGCTCTCCCCCTTTTACAGTAAGGCATGGTTTCGGCCCGTCTTTACCAAATGCATTTATATCATCATCTACAGAGTGCACTTTGATCCGGCCGTCTGCTATCAAAACATCATGTCCTTCAAACCCTTCTCTGCACTCAGGAATTTCTATATTCCCCCCTTCAACCGTAAGCTCTTTAACTGAGTGAATCGCGTCATCGCTGCATTTAACAACAATATCGGAATCCTTCTCATAGAAAAATCCCTTTCCGACATTGATTCCGTCGACTCCTGCAGTAAGATCCAGTTTTGCCTCAAAGAGTCTTGCCGAATCATCTGCACAAAGAGCGGTCTTATTTGCAGCTATAAGCATGTCGCATCCCAAAATTTTCAGATCATTTTCACTAATTATTCCATGCTTATAGCCTGCATTTAAAACCAATTTTCCGGTTCCGTGAAATACAATATCGTCTTCACTATAGATTACACTTTCTATAGTTGTATTTCCCATGTATGTATCCCCCGTATCCGACAATGTACTCACGGAACCTTCAGGAAGATTAACCAACGCTTTATCTGCATTCTGTATGTAAATACATGCGCTGCTTTTGCTTGTTATATTAACAGAATTAAGCACAAGTTCTACCTTTGCTTCATCATCTGCATTAACAACTATTTGTGTATTTTCACTTTCCCCTTCAAAGATGAATGTTCCCGCACCTTTGATATTTATAATTAAGCCGCGTTCCTTCGAAGTCTCTGTCGTAAGTATGTCCCTGTCGATTTCATCAGGAAATGATATGTCGGCCTTATCACCATCAAGTCTGATCTTTGCTGCCCCGGCCTCATCATATTCATACGTCAGTTCCCTGTCGGTGAAAAGCGGCTTATTGTCTTTATCGCCGGATTCGGTCGCCGCTTTGGCGCCAGCGGCAGTCTTCCCGCATCCGGACAGAGAAAAGAGAATCATAAGAATAAATATATAATAAATTTTAAACTTGTTACCTTTATTTTTTATCATGTACACTTCCTGCTCAAACCAGTCTACGTTTCATATGATTTATGTACAATTATTTTACTTATTCTTTTTCTGTTTCTTCTCACTTAATAACTATCTTAACTGTCAGCATATACGGTTCATTTTATTTAAACCGTCGCCGCAATATGCATTTTATAATTCATCAATATTGGTTACGGCTCTTGTAAGACAGATTTCAAGATTTCCGTTTTTCTCACGGATCTCATCCAGGAATTTTTTGATACTCCCTGATGATTTCATTATTATCTCATAATCAAGTTTAAACATAGTACCCATATCACAGCTCTTAACCTGAACAAGCTCGCTCTTTCTCAGATATCTCTCGAATATGTCGTCGAACCTTCCTTCAAAATCAAGATCTTCAGGAATCATGATCTTGAGGAATCTTGCACTTTCAGAACGACCTCCGAAATTAACTGCACGAAGCAGCAGTCCCACAAGTGATATAAGAACTGCAAAAATAAGTCCCAGATATATAAATCCCATTCCGGTTGCAAGTCCTGTTGCCATAGCTAGGAAAATGCTTGTTATCTCCTGGCCTTTTCCCGGAGCGGATCTGAATCTTATAAGACTGAATGCACCTGCTACCGCAACGCCTGCACCTATATTTCCGTTTACAAGCATAATGATGACCTGCACCACACACGGCAGAAGCACAAGACTCAAAATAAAACTTTGACTATATGAACGTTTGTACATATACGATCCGGCAATTATAAGTCCTGCCACAAGAGAAACTGCTGTCGCAAGAAATAAACTGTCCGGAGATATTTTGCCATTTTTAATGATCGACTCAAATAAAAAATCAGACATATTTTCTAATCCCTTTCTCGTATTTTTCTCTTTCAAGTAATTGCAGGTAACCGCTGCCATATTTCGAATACGAGCTCTTATATATCTTTAATTCACTCAATATCCTTGCAATCTCAATAGGCATGGCGCCGGCGATCTTGATCTCCATGAGCCTTTCCCCTTTATTCAGAAGATTAGTGCCGTACGCTCCTTTAGATATATCAAGATCCGTATCTCTCCATTTGATGTCTCTGTCGAAAGTTATTCTAAAATCCGGATCTTCTATACCTCTATAAGCGGTTCTGTCGTAGATTATGACCATCGCAGGAATCAGAGTTTTATAATTATCGATCATACTGTTGATTTCTTTTTCTATCTGCGCATCCGTGAAAAAGCTCTTGTCATCTAAGTAACGGTTTTCCATTTCACGGAACGGTATTTTATAATCCAGGTGCCATTTGGCTATACTGTAAGGAAGCGTGATCCTCCTTTTGTAAACCACACCTGCATATTTTTTCTTTATCTCTATAAATGCCCCCGTCGTATCTTTTGGCATCCTGTAGGTTCTAAGCCTAATTTTTTCCTTATAGACCGGTTTAGATATAGATTTTCTGATAAGTCTATAGTCCGGAGTATCATAATAAATGTTAAATATCTTGGTTTCTCCGTATTCATCCGGCTCCACATAGTCACTGAGTTTTTGCAAGAGGGCTTCGTATTTCGAAGCGGGCACCCGATATTTCAGTTCTATACGTGCAAAGCTGTCTATAATACCGTTGTTCGCCATATTCTACACCACCTTTTACTCCTGTAACCTATAATCCCAGAATAAACTTAACTAACTGAACGATTACCTCGCTGTCAAAAAGTATCATACTAATCCTCCTCTCTTTACCCTAATACCCTTGTTGAAATGAATTTATTTAAATGATTTTCGTCCCCCTAATCCAAATAACTTTTTGTAATATTTCACCATTTACATTCAACATGTTCAATATATCTGTGTCAGATTACACAATCAAGAAATATGTTACGAAGCAGGGTATATTTGTTACGAAACTCAACCACGAAAAAAAGAGCACCTTGCTCAGTACTCTTTTTACGAATTATCATATCTATCTAACCGGCAGTTCTACCCTGACTTCCATCATGCCATTTTTATATTCCCAGTTAACTGCCCCACCGTTTTTCAGCACCACATCTTTTATCTTACCGGCTCCGAATCCGTGTCCTGCTTCTTTCTTCTTTGAGATAAGATCTTTATCTTCGACAGCGGCTGAATTTGCAACATCAAGATATAACATATTTTCAAAATGCTTTATCTCGATAAGCAATTTCTTCGTCCCGGAAATCCTCTGCATCGCTTCTAACGCATTGTCCATAATATTCGACATCAGAGTGCTCATATCCACACTGTCGATCTTCATATCCTTCGGAAATTCACCTATAACCTGGGACAGAAATCCGTCATCATCAGCCATTTCGCCAATGACTTTATTTATGAAAACATCAGCTATCCGGTTTCCTGTTGTGATAACATTTTTTATCTTATATTTCCCGAATATATCATCAATATATCTAACTACTTCCTGATCCGAATTATCACTCGCCATACTTTTGATCATCATCAGATGATTATTAAAATCGTGCTTATAGCTTCTAAGATCCTTCTCCCTTTCGACCAAAGAATCCACATACTGCCGGCTTATATCCAGCATCCTGCTCTTATACTCATCAACAGCAAGAATCTGACTGATCCTTGTTATATGATATATCCCGACCATCAAAAGGAACAAAAGAACTCCCGCAACTATGATGCTTATAAATGAAGCATAGCCCGATATTCTGCTTTCCGGTCCCGCAGTAAAGATAAGCTGAAGAACACCAACCCAAAGATAGAGCACAAATGAAATGATAAGTATGCCGAATTTTATCCCGGGATTAAGAGAGGAAATTGCCTTATTCACCTTATTTTTATATCTGAAACATAAAATAGCAGAAAGCAAAATTAATATTACAGACATATCATTTCGCCAATCATAATTCGCCGGTTTCTTCACCTTGATATAAGACAGTAAATTAAGTATCACAATATCGATTAATGAAATCAAAGTGCTTACCGCAAATGTCAGCACCGCCTTCAAACTTGTTTTACCTTTGAAGAAAATAATAGGAAATGCAAAAAGCCAAACAGCCTTATAAATAAACAGCCTGTTACTGTCACAGACAGCTACAACAGGCAGAACGATAATAGGGTACATGAGAACAAACCAAATGTAGATTTTTTTGTTGATCTCAAACCCCAGAATATAACGGAACATCAGATAAATCTTTAAAGCTTCTAGAAATGACCACAGATATATAATCTCCATTTTCATCAGATATACCCTGCCCTCTTTCTTCCGTACTCAGAGAACTTCTTTCGAAAAGTCGAATAGTAACTCTCGGAAATCTTAAACTTCTCTTTTCCGAGAAATACATGATGTTTTCCTTCGGGACTGCTTTCGATCTTCGTCACATATCTCAGATTAATGATATAAAACCTGTGAGCCCTGCAAAAATCATACTGCTCCAACCGTTTCATCATATTGTTCATGGAATCTCTGTATAGAATCTTATTGCCGTCATCGGTACAAAGATTGACATAGACACCGTTGGATTGTATATATCGTATGCTTCGAAGATTGATATCATCAATATATCCAATATCTTCCATCCTTCGGCTTATTGCTTTATCAAGATATCTCGGGAGAAGTTCAGCTATCTCGCTCTTATCTATAAACCCCATAACATTTAGACCGAAAGACTTCATCACATAGCTTCTAAAACCTGATATAAAAATGATTATTATATCAAGCCTGTTTTCTTCTATATAGTCTTTTACTTCAATCCCACTGTCTTCGCCAAGTTCTATGTCAAGAAGAAGAATATCAATACCTTTCAGATTCTCTTTCAGAACCTTAACATTATCGAATTCAGATATTTCAAATCTTACATTGCATTTTTCTCTGATTTTTTCACACTCTGCTATAATTTCACGCCTGTAACTTCTGTTGTCATCGCAAACTGCTACATTCAATTTACCCAAAAACTCCTCCTTATAAAATCTTCTCTCACAATAACATATAATGCGAAACCATGTCAAAAAACATATACGTTTTTACAGCATAAAACCTACAGAAATTACTTGCTTTTAAAAACGCGAAATGACCGGACGATCTTTCGATACGTTCGGCCACCTCATGTAATTCGATTTTCGTTAACAACAAAAATCATTTTATGGAAGTATTACCACTTTTTCTTAGGGCATCTGTTATCTTTGACAACGGCCTTTATCTCGACAAAACATCCACCCGGCCATCTGAGAACCGGAACTTTTATATTCTTTAAAGCTTCAACAACATCATTTCTTATACCGTTTGTATTCGGAATGTCGCTGTTTTCGCCAACATAAATACCCTCATAAATACATCTGCCAAATGCTCTGAAAAATGTCCCTGTAATTCAGGATTTATATGACTAATCTTATGTTTTGGATTAATAAATAATTTGAACATATTTTCCCCCGATTGAATTAATAAAGAAAAAACTTCCAAAGGTGATTCACGATTTAACAGATGCTTATGCCGAAAAAAATAGCTTTTAGAGATTTGGATTTTCGAAATCATATGTCATAGAACAGATGAACTGTTACTGTGACATATAATTCCGGAAATTCCAGCATTTTTAAAAGGAAGTTTAGACTTATTATAAAGCGGGCAGTAAAAATTGAAAACCCGATTAATTATAAAAATATACCCTATACATACGAAAAACGGAGCTGCATTCGATATAAAATCAGCAGCTCCTTATCTATAAAACCACGCAAATACGTGATATTTCATCATATTAGATTTGTTTACTAAAATATGCACAAATTTTCCCGTCATATTTACTAAACAACCGATCAATTGTTTATTTCTGCTTACGCAGTTCTTGCCATATCAACGGATTTATCAATAACGATTATCTCGTCCATTGATACTCCGAGTACCGCCGCAAGGATTACAAGATTATCTATAGTCGGAAGCGCAGATCCATGTTGCCATTTGTAAATAGCCTGGGGAGTTCCGAATCCGAAAATGTTCTGCAGATCCTTAACAGAAAGCCCTGCATTTTTTCTCAGAACAGAAATATTAATTCCCGTTTTTCTCATGTCAATTGCCGGTATCATGTTCATTTCATCCTCCTGTCTTTAAGAACCAAGGGATGACATTGCCCCTTAATCCTTAACTCTTTATTGTCTTTGTTTCTCTAACTGAAATGGCATTTTTCAGTATATTCATTTACGCATTACCTCTATTCTAAGCTAAGATTTATCAGCTTTTAACCTGCAAATTCCATATATAAATGAATAAAAATAAAACGCCTATCTGTAATTAAGATAAGCGTTTTTTAAAATTCAAATATAACAGATGAGTAACTACCCTTCGAAATAGTTACTATAATCTTCGCTTATCTTCTTTTTCAATATAAAATCAGTATACTGAGATGTTGATCCAGTATATATTCTATCCTTAGTAATATGCTGTTTTATAACGTATGTAACTATATTCATGGGTTGTCACTCCTTTCTTAAGTATTTGCTGTTTATTTCCATAAGACTGACTCAGCATTTTTCAGTCTCTTTTCACAACTAAGCACATATTAACATAATCGTCACGAGTTGTCATTATACTTACGGTATAAATTTTAAAATATTTACAATTACAGATTTATAACTTCAGGTGCCTTTGTGAATGATGAAATAGTCGCTACTGCATTTGTAAAATAAAATACTTCTGTATTGTCATCATCTTCATTATACATTCCGCGAAGATCAGGATATGCATCAAGCATAGAAGCCTTTGCTTCTCTTCCAGGATCCTCAACAAGTTCACCTGCAACTCTTATCCATTCGCCGTCCTTGAAAGCTGAGATCTCAACCTTTGGATTTGCATGAATCTGCTTAGAAACATTCTTTGCCTTTCCTGTCTGGATATAAAGCTTTCCATCGAAAATATGAATAGTACCAAATGGTCTTACACGTGGCTGATCACCTTCAACTGTTGCAAGATAATATACACCGGCATCTTTGATAAATTTACATACTCTTTCCATTTTTAATCTCCATTCCCGTCCATTTTTATGCTTTTTTTCATCGCTTTTAAGCCATTTTTTACTATGGAACACCGCACAAATAAAAACTATAAAAGTGACAAAAAAACCATATTTCTCATATATTTTTTATATAAAAAAAATCATAATATTGCAATATAATTTTGAAATTGTTATCACAAACGATTTCTTATCTATCACGACTAATCAAAAGCGAGGAAAACTAAATGGTTGATGTTAAAGGACGCTGGGCCCTTATTACAGGTGCCAGCAGAGGTATAGGCTACGGCGCTGCCAAGGCTTTAGCCGAAAGAGGATGCAATCTTATTCTTCACGGAAGAACAATCGAACACCTCGAGAAAGTCATTTCCGAGGTTAAGGCTCTCGGAGTTGAAGCTTATCCTGTAGCTGCTGAACTTTCTGATATAGATTCAGTTAATAAGATGCTCCAATATATAGATGAACATGGAACTGATGTCGATATCGTTCTTAATAATGCAGGTCTTCAGATTGCATATCGTACAGACTATATCAAAACACCTGTTTCTGATTATGAAACAAGCTTTGTTATCAATACTATCGCTCCAATGGTAATCCTTTATCATTTTCTTCCAAAGATGGAAAAGAAAGGTTTTGGACGTATTGTCAACACAACTAGCGGCATTAGACGTGAGCCTGAACAGGCAGGTTATTCTGCCAGCAAGGCCGCTCTCGATAAAGTAACAATGGATATCGCTTCCAAGTACGACGGAACAGACGTGATCATCAGTCTTACCGATCCGGGATGGTGCAGAACCGATCTCGGTGGTCCAAACGCTCCTAATTCTCCTGAAAGTTCGCTTCCGGGTGTTATAGTCGGAGCATTTGTTGATGACAAAAAGTCATGCAGATGTTTTTCTGCAGAAGCTTTCCATGGCATGTCACTCGAAGAAGCAGTTGATTATGCCGAAAAGAATATCCCTTACTATTCAGGTTCTCTGGATTAACGCATTCCAATTCATAGAATCTGATAGACGCCCGGAAACTCTTATGAGTATCTTCCGGGCGTTTTATATTTTCAATAAAACAAGCCCTCGTGGATAACAATATAGTGGATGACAACGAATAATGCTGTGGATAACAACGTATCCGGAGGAATAATCGCCCTTCCGAAAAAAATAAATATATTATTAAGATTTTCATAACATTTTATTTTGAAATGTGTTATAATTAGTGTGTGGGTGTATACGCAAATGAGGGGTGTTACTATGGGTAATAAAGAATCATCGCAGGAAACTGACGATAAAGATCAGAAATTTCATATATTATTCGAACAACTCATCTCGGAAATAACTTCAATGGAAAAGCCTGATATTCCAAAGATTGAGCAGATTCTTATCGAAATCTCTTCCATGTACAGATTGTCTATGGCAGAGACTCATTTATATCGCGATTCTGAACTTGAACTTAAAGGAGCAGGTGAAGTACTCAGGTGTTATGATACCGGTAAACCGGGCAAACAAATTCTTAAATTCAGAAAGCAATCAAGTGTTGGTACCATCGCCGAGATGACTGCATATATGTCAGAAGACGAAGAACCTTTAACAGAGAAGGAACGCGCAAATGTTGAACTTACTATGCGCGCTACGTTGAGTTTTGTCAGCCGTAATCGAATGATCGATATAATAAACGAACTGACTTATTATGATGAACAGAGTTTTCTTAATTTCAGAGCTCTTCGCAAATATCTGACAACTGAAGCAAAATCCGGTAAGCTTTTCGGACAAACCGCGGTTCGCTATAACCTTCGACATTTTTCTCTCATCAACCGCGAACTCGGAAGAAAAACCGGTGATATTATAATGAAGAACCATTATAACTGTCTTACGGATATTGTTGGTTCAACCGGTATTGTTGCGCGTCTTGGCGGCGATAATTTTGTTACCATCTGTCCAACAGAAAAGCTCGGAAATGTTCTTGCATTTTTAACCGAAGCTCCGATACAGTATGAAAGTACTAAATCAGTAAATATCTCAACAACCGCCGGAGTATACCGTATTAACGATGATGCAGATATTGATAATCCGGGTATCATCATTGATAAGAGCATAATACCGTTCAACATCGCTCAGGGAGGCGGTGCAGATAAGATTGTCTTCTATGATGAATCACTTATCAAGCGAAAAGAAATAAGCATGCGAGTTCAGCAGCTCTTCCCCGAAGCTCTTCGCAATGAAGAATTTCAGGTATATTACCAGCCTAAAGTCAATATCATGACCGGTGAACTTGTGGGCGCAGAAGCACTTTGCCGATGGTTTCACGACGGCAAAATCGTACCACCTTGTGACTTCATTCCTATGCTTGAAGAAACAAACGACATCTGCCAGCTTGACTTTTACATGCTTGATCATGTATGCCGCGATATTCACAAATGGATTAAATCAGGTCATAAGTCAATACGCGTTTCGGTAAATCTTTCCCGCAAACACATGATGAATGTTAACCTTCTTCAATCTCTTCTTAAGACTATCGACAGGCATAATATACCTCATAGCTGTATAGAGATTGAGCTTACTGAAACCACTTCGGATGTTGAATTCAGTGATCTGAAACGAGTAGTTAAAGGCCTTCAGTCTGTGGGTATCTTTACATCGGTTGATGATTTCGGAATCGGGTATTCATCACTTAACCTTATCCGTGAACTTCCTTGGAACGTTCTTAAGGTTGACCGAAGTTTCCTTCCGACCGAAAACGGAAACAACAATGAGAACCAATCCATAATGTTCAAATATGTTGTGGCCATGGCCAGGGAAATGGGGATTGAATGTATAGTAGAAGGTGTTGAAACCCTTTATCAATTAAAAGTTCTTCGTTCAAACCACTGTGATCTGGCGCAGGGATTTTATTTCGATAAACCTCTTCCAATCAAAGATTTTGAGCAAAGACTGACCAAAAGATTCTATGATATAAGTAATTTTTAACCTTATACATTTTAAAAACCCGCATACACCAATCTGATGTATGCGGGTTTATCATATTGTATCTATAAAGATAAATAAGATTAAAAAGCCATAAATTATTTATTACCGATTCCCATATCCTTTGGAATGATATTCTTTTCGAGAATCGTAACTCTCTGCGTCTGCATTTCAACTACCTGTTCCTTTGTAAGCCCAAACTTCTCAGCAATCTCATCTGTACCAACTGCAGGTCTGAACTCTCTTCTATGATAAGAACCGTATTTCTTCTTGTTGTAGTTCTTCCATACAATGAAAACAAGTATACTGATAAGCAGAATTATAAATAAAATATAATAATATTTATTTACCTGATGGATTGTGTCTTCATTTAAGAATAAAAATGAACGCACTTCCCAACCGTTATGTAAAGCTATGTTGCCATATGCGATATACCCAAGAAAACCGAGTATTATAACCCATCCTAATATGGTAACCGCCCACTCTATAATCTTCTTTTTCTTTGTCTGCTTTCCCGTTATAAGATGCGCATCAAGGTTGTAATCAACTTTCTGGGGAAGAGAACCATTGTCCATCTTTTTAAAAAACATGTTAATTCTCCTCAAATCACTACTCTTAAAGCGCAGGTATTTAATTATGTAACGATCGTACCTAAGCAGTTCCTCGGTACATTTTCTAGCTGACACCCGCTCCCTCGCTTACTTTCACACTGCATCCGGTTCCTATGCCTCGATCCGGACTGCTCCATCTAGCAAGATTCTTTCTGTCCTTAAATAATGTAGGTAATGCTTTTATTACCAGTATTGCATTTATGTACCAATATACAAATGGATACCAAACTGCAACAACGCTGTGTCTCAAAAGATGAGGATCGTATTTCCTGTCAAGGTACATCGCAACACCAAACTGAACAAGACATACTGTCGACAGGAAAAGGCTCTTCCAAATGTATGGTGACTGAATGTAGTTATGATCTAATACAAGATGAACCACAATAATACATAACATAAGCGCCCAGCAAATTGACCAAAGTATTGATAAAAGCTGTTCCATATAAACAGGGAACAATCTTCTTTCTTTCCATGTCTTGAAGATTCCCATATGTCGTCTGAGTATCTCCATTCCTCCGCTTGCCCATCTGCCTCGCTGCTTAGCAAGACCTTTAACTGTCTCAGGAACAAGCATCATACAAAGTGCTCTAGGTTCATATCTGATATCCCAGAAGTTTCTCTCGAGCTTCCATGTAACTCCGATATCTTCGGTTATCATATCTCTGTCCCAAAGCTTGGCATCAAGAAGTGCTCTTTTTCTAAATGCAACAACAACTCCCGAAACCGTCATTACCTTACCCCAAACTCTCTGAGTTCTTTTGATAAGACTTATAATACTTGAATACTCGCAAAGCTGTATCTTCGCAAGAAGTGAACTTCTGTTTCTAACTCTCGGATTACCTGTAACTGCTCCGACTCTTTCACCGTTAAATCTGTTGGTGAAATGAGGAACCATATAATTAAGCGCATCCGGCATAACATATGAATCCGAATCAACTCCGAGAAGTATCTCGCCCTTTGAAGCGATAAGGCCAAGATAAAGCGCATTTGCTTTTCCACAATTTTCTTTTAAATCGATAAATCTAAGTCTCGGATATTTTGAAATAAGTGATGTAACTATCTCTGATGTATTATCAGAAGAACCATCATTTATAACTATAATCTCATAATTAGGATAACTAAGTTCTGAAAGACGCTTTACCGTATTCTCAATAGTATCTGCCTCGTTAAAACAAGGAACCAGAACTGATACCATAGGCGTCTTGTAGAGAGGAAGAGGTCTATTCTTCTCAACACTGAGGTAGAAGACTATACCACCGGCAATCCACACAACAGACATGATTGCAGGGTACCAAAAAACAAATAATTCAATAACTTTGAGCATAATTCATCTCACTTTCGAAATAAAAAACAACAACTCTCTTCATAGTTAAATAAATTACTGATTCACAATTAATTACTATTCAAATTTTCAAATAATCGTGGATTCGTAGTTTTAATTCATAGTTTCATAGTTAAGTTAATTCATAGTTTTCAATTGTTGATTATAGTCACCACTTTTTCTTTTGTACATTAACAAAATGTAAGAATAATTTACGAAAATACTATTATTAATGTTAATTATCACTAAATGCCCCAAAATGCGCTCATTCGTGACATTTGTTTTAGTGCTTTTAGCTCAAATACATATGTATTTCGGGCGGATTTTATTGTAATAATTACCTGTTATAGTTGAATTGAAATCCGGGATCACCTGTTATATTTCCCCCAAATACAAATAAGGCGCCATTAATGTATGCTCCCGGAATCCCGGTTACACATACGAATGACGCCTTTTTATTATTTCATAAGTGTCAAAATCAAAATGCATTCCTGTTTACAGGAGAATCATATCGTCCTTATGACACTACATCATTTTATTTTATAAAAATTATCAGTCTTCGAATTCACGTACTCTAAGTGTTACGCCCAGGTCTTCGCAAATCTTTCTGCATTTTTCTATCTTTTCTTCCGGCATAACTTTTTCAACTACAGTCATTACAACATTCGGTACATATCTTTTTGCAAGAACCGCAAATTCCTTCAAAGCTTCATATGACCGGATGCCGAATCTTGATCTTGTTAATTCAAGGAATTCTTTCTCATCCGGTGCATTGAGCGAGATGGAGATTGTATTTACTCTATCCTTTAAAATAGGAGTAACGTCTTTCTCATATATAAGATTTGCAAGACCTATTGTATTAACTCTTACTTTAAGATCCGGATACTGCTTCTTTAATGAATCAATGATAATACAAATATCATCCAGCCTTTCCAGCGGCTCACCGAATCCGCAAAATACTATCTCATTTATGATACTAAGATCATATTGTCCGAAAAGATCCAGAACGGTTTCAACATCCGGCTCACCCTCTCTAAGCCAGAGCGAGTTACCTTCAAGCATCTTCTTTGTCTGTCTGAGACAGAACACACAGTTGCATGGGCATTTGTTGGTCAGATTAACATATATATTCTTACCGGTAAGATCACCGCTTTTTGATATATCAAGATAACCTTCATTTCCGGCCTTTCCGGTAACGGTATAAAGAATCATTTCTAGTCCTCCATAAGATCTTTCATAAACATTTCGAAGCACAGTCCCCAGTGCTGAGGAACCTGATTATCCTCACAGAACTTTATACATTTGGAAGCGAAGTCCGCTGCCTTCTTAACTGCATCATAAAAGTTATGACCATTAAGGCATCTTCCGATTATAACAGAACTGATAACATCGCCTGTTCCGCTTCTGTCTCCACCGATTCTGTCAACCATAACGATTCTTGGTTCCTCACCGGTGCTGTAAATATAATTCATTATCTGCTTCTTATATAAGGGAATTCCTGTAACAACGATATGCTCCGGTCCCTTCTTCGCAAGCTCGGCACACATATCATTTAACTCATCTGTTCCAAACTTTCCATCGCCGTAATCAATATTAAGCAAAGTACAAAGTTCCGTAAGATTAGGTGTTATAATATTGGCATACTCAACAAGTTCCTTCATCTTCTCACACATTTCAGGCGTGTATGTCTTATATAATTCGCCGTAGTCTCCCATAACAGGATCCACAAGTATGAGCGAATCATTTTTTCTGAATGTATGTATAAAATCGATAACTATATCAACCTGCTCCTTCGAACCAAGGAAGCCTGTTGCTATACCGTCAAAATCCATATTCAGATTCTTATATGTCTGTATATAGTCTCTCATTCGCGGAGTATAATCATCAAAATAAAATTCCGGAAATTGTGTATGTGTCGAAAGTATCGCTGTAGGAATAGCGACCGCCTGTATCTTGAACGCTGAGAGTATAGGAGCCATAACCGCAACGGAGCATCTTCCGAATCCGGTTATATCATTTATGAGCGCCATTTTCTTCTGTTTAATAATCACAAGACTACACTCCTTTATAACTTAATAAATTCAGCCGGATCCTCTACATCAAATGTAGATCCGGCTGTCACGTTTTAATTTATAATTTTATTTATGCTTTGTCAATCTATTATCTATATGATTTTGTTATTACTTGTTATCTGTCTCTGTCCATCACCGAATGCTGTTGCCCGATATAATTTATTAACAGATCATACCCATCACCGAATGCTGTTGCCCGATATAATAATTAACAGACCACACCCATCACCGAATGCTGTTGCCGATATAATTTATTAACAGATCATCCCCATCACCGAATGCACTGACTCTCTTAGAATAGCGCTATCCCTGTGAGGCGGCTAGTTATCAATAGGATCATTTGTGAACAGCTTTACTAGTTCTCCCCACCGGCCTTATAGTTATATACCGGTTTTATGATCTTATCGATTCTGACTGTTTCGCCGATAACATTTGCTATATCATCTATATTTCTATATGCAAATGGACTCTCATCAAGGGTGCCCTTACTAATGCAAATAGAATGTATACCTTCCATAGCCTTCTTAAAATCAGATACAGTATGATGCTCTGCAACTTCAGAACGCTTATAGATCCTGCCTGCTCCGTGAGGCGCCGAGCAGTTCCATTCATCATTTCCGAGGCCGGTTCCGAGAATTATTCCGTCTCTCATGTTGATCGGAATGATAACCCTCTCACCTTCTTTTGCGCTGATCGCACCCTTTCTTAAAATGCTTTTTTCAGGGTCACTGAAATCAACATAGTTATGAATACATGTAAAGCTTTCTTCCACTTTCCACTTCATTCCGCTGACAATAGTTTCAATGATTGCTTCTCTGTTAAGCTTGGCAAACTCCTGAATAATTCCTATATCATGCAGATAATCCTCCATTAGGCTGTCTGTAAGACAAGTCATTTCATAAGAAGCAAACCCACTCTTCTTCATCTGCATTTCCTTCTGACCTATTCTGAGATAATGCTCTGCAACTTCAATCCCAAGATGTCTGCTGCCGGAATGAACAACCAGATAAATATTTCCTTCTTCATCCTTATCAAGTTCAATAAAATGATTTCCTCCGCCGAGAGTCCCTATACTTAAATCTGCTTTTCTCATATCGACATTCTTAGCACATTTAAGTCCGGAAAGATCAATTTTAGCGCTGTATTTATGTTCCTTCTTTCTGACTCTCGGTCCAACAGGAACATTATCTCTTATAACGCTGTCCAGCTGCTGAAACTGCATTCCCTTAGCTTTTATTTTCGCTATAGTCATCCCGCATCCGATATCAACGCCTACAAGACTTGGAAGTATTGAACTTTCAACTGTCATGGTAAGTCCGATGGTTCCTACCTTTCCCGGGTGAACATCCGGCATTATTCTGATTGTGCTTCCTTCAGCACTTGGATGATTGCATATCATCTGAATCTGTTTTCTTGCATACTCATCAAGAGCATATAATTCATTTTCAACTGTATAAACAGTCGCATTAGTATATTTTCCGTATATTGTTATCATAAAAACTCCCCTATTCTAATTCCATCTATCATGTCTGTCCTTATCCTTTTGTCTTCTCGCCTTAACGGAGTCCATTTTCTTTCCGCTTTTTCTTGGCTGATACTTCGGACAGTTCTTACATTTTTTCAGATCAACTTTTACAAATCCTTTTTTACAATCCGTATCTTTACATACGTAATAAATGCATGGTTCTATTCTATCTTTCATATTAAAAGCTCCTATTCAAATTTTACTTCTTCAAACAATCGAAGTATTCAAACAATCGAAGTATTCAAACGCATGCAGCAGTAAATGATATATCTCGCGTCCTGATTTTTGACAAAACAAAAACACCTCCCGTGCAGCATTCGACCACACGAAAAGAGGTGTCAGTTATCCTGTAATTATCTATTAAAATGAGAAATCAATCCTATAAATCAGTCCAAAGACATACCAAGGACAACTGCTGCCTCAATACTTGCTATTCTGTTGTTAATTCTAAATATCTGCATATTGTCCTCCTTTTTATCTTGGGTTAACAGTTACTAAGAGACCCGTGCTTAGTCTCAGATGCCTGTACTATAATCCAACATTTTTGATCTGTCAAATTATTTTTTGCATCACACTTCCCGGTTCATATTATTTGCATCGGAATATTTGACCCTACCCAATCATTTGATTCTGTGATTCATTTGATTCTGTAATTCATTTGCTTCTGTGATTCATTTGATTTTAACCGGATCAAATTCACCGGAATTTGAATCACGCTCTTGGCAGAATGATTGAAAGTGTAAATACTCCGTCCTCAGCACTCACTCTCTCAATTCCATCATATCTTGAAATAGCCGCTTTCATATTCTTGGTTCCGTATCCGTGAAGTGATTTATCCTTCTTGGTTGTAAATCTTTCACCATCGTAGAAAATCTTATTGATAACACCGGTCTTCTTATCTTCAACCATCGAATTAATAAGTGATATCGAGAAGAATTTATCCGTCCTCTTAATCTTAAGCTTTATCCATCTGTCGCTTTCTTCCGGCAGTCTTTCACAGGCTTCAATGGCATTATCTATCGCATTTGCAAAAATGGTACAGATATCAACAGGCTTCATTTTAAGCCCTCCGTCCAGCACACCATCCAGTGTAAAGTCGATTCCAACCTCTTCCATTTTCGATATCTTCATTCCTACGATGCAGTCAAGCATCTCATCTCCGGTAATATATTTCGGAGACATGGCCTTGATATTTCCAAGAAGGTTGCTCAAATATTTTCCGGCTTCATCGTATTTTTCTTCGGAATACATAGTCGAAAGTGTGGCAAGGTTACTGATAATATCATGCCTGAAGGTCCTTGTTTCATTTTGATCATTCTTATACTGCTTCAGATAATCAAGCTCAGCCAAAATATAATTTTCCTGAATCTTCACCTTTTCCATCGTATAACGTCTGGATATCAAAGTCACAAGAAATAATGGAATTACAAGACCCAAAAACGGAATGAATATTCCCAACTCGTATCCAACATATCTATAATGTTCATCTACACTAAGCTCCCTATTAAACGGTATCCAGTGAATTAACAATGTGAATATTTCCCAGATAATAAAGAAAATTCGATATTTCCAGGCAACATACATCTTCCTCTTCTTCTTAACAAATCCAAAATACAGTGTCATTAAAATGAAGATCAGGATTGCCAATACACTCATGATAAGAGCATATTCCAGCAAATAATTATTACTGGTCAGATCCATTTTTTTAACATCGCCATATGCTATTCTCGGATCTTCCTCCCAATATGCCACAACATTAATTGACATAACCATAACGTATTCGATAAAAAATATTGCAAATACCAACAGACTAATGCTGTTAATGAGCTTTTTCTTCTTGAACACGCGCATTCCCGACATTACTATAGCTATGAAATATATTATTCTTCCTATGGATACGACTTTCTCTTCTCTGGATATCAGATAAATGGATTCGTCGTATATTTCATTTGCTCTTTTACTTAACACACTGTAATCAATCGCATATGATACTATACGCAAAATAATCCCGACAGAAACAAATACTATTATAGGTAAAATAGCTTTTACTGTCATTTTACCTTCCTGGCCGAATAAATATTCCATTATGATGATTACACATACAACGGAAATAATTCCTTCGATATAATCAACACTCGCCAGGAAATCATAGGACGCTATTCTTTTTATCGCCTCACCACAAGTCATAGTTTAATCCTTACATATTACAATAATTTATCAGCTGCATTTCGTCTGCTTTTTCAGCTTTGTTTTATCAGTTGTTTTTTTTTTTGCTGCTATTTAATCAGCTGCTTTTTCAATCGGAAGATTTATGGTTAATGTAAATATTCCGTCGCCCGGTTTTATCTTTTTGTTGCCTTTATATTTTGAAATAGTATTTATCATACTCTGTATGCCATAGCCATGACGATTACTGTCCTGTCCGATCTTATTTTTTTCTCTTATCATGTTCCCGTTTTCGACATTCTGCATAGAATTCTGGATTGTCACACAGTATGAATCTTCTGTTTTATTCAAAAACATTTTTATCCATTTTTTCTCGCCTTTAGGGATCATTCCGCAAGCATCAATCGCATTATCTATAGCATTTGCAAATATACTGCAAATATCAACCGGCTTCATTTCTAAACCACCTTTAAGCGTGCCGTCCACCGCAAAATCAATTCCTTCTTCTTCCATCTTGAAAGACTTCATACCAACTATACAATCCAGCATTTCATCCCCTGTTGCATATTTAGATGACATTTCCCTGACATTATCCATGAGTTCTTTCAGATAGTCCTCTGCCTCATCATAGCCCTTTTCATTATGCAGGGTATTGAGCATGGAAAGGTTATTGATGATATCATGTCTAAAGGCCCTTATCTCATTTTGATTCTTCTTATACTGATTGATAAATTCCAGTTCAGCCGCAATATATTCTTCCTGGATTATGGTTTTCTCCATGGCATTACGAGCCGATACGATCAGAATCAGAAGTCCAGGAACAACAAATCCCATAAGAGGTATAAGCATGCCCATCTCGTAGCCCATACATCTTTGCTGACTTTTCTTATCCTTTACCAGCATCAGTGGAGCATAAGTAAGACAGATCATCGATACCTCCCAGACCATTAATAATATACGTCCCCTCCATCTTATATAAAGGGTTCTGCCTTTTTTATATAAGCTAAGATATATCACAAGGAAACTGCCCAGCATGATCAGGAGATAAACGAAAATAAATATACCCGAAAATGTATCCCCTATATTCTCATAGATAAACGATCCTTTTAATACATAATTTCTTGTTTTTGGAAAAAGATAAATTGTGGAACACATCATTTCAACGGAAATATAAAATTCATAGAAGATCATCATCACTCCCGCAATGAAGCAGTTCATAATCTTATTATCCGTAAATGTGATAAGTATTACAGAAACGATTGCTATAATAACCAAAATAGAAACATAAATATTAAACTGAGATCTGTCTATCAGTTTTATCTTGCCTTCAAAAAACGGTTCATTCCAATGATCCTTCAGTGCTAAATAATCATGAATTATCATAAAAATATTTATGCACGTTCCTGCTCCCAAAAATGCTACAAGCGGGATTACGGATTTCCCGGTAATGTTTCCTTCTCTGCCCAAAAAACATAGCATTATCATAACAACAGTGAGAATGCAGAAGCATTCCGCTATATAGGAAAAAAATGAAAGTACACCAGTATTTATTATTGTATGGAATTTATCCATGCACGTCATATCAGCCTCCACATATCTCCCGAAAAATTCTGTAAGTCCATTCTATTTACGCTTTTTTTCGATTGCCTTATTCATCTTCTCAGCCAGATTCTTATTATACTTCATAAAACATAACCAGATAACAAAACCAATTACTATTACACTCACAACCGTAATTAGACAGGCTTTTATACCTCGCTCTGCCGGAATCCATCCAACTAAAGACGCTGCCACAAAGTATATCACAAATCCTATTCCCAGATGTATAAGTGAAGCAAGCGTATAAGATATTTTATCTGAGTTGTATAGAATCGTCGGCACCCCGAATCCAAGCCCCGTAGCAACACACGCAAGTGCCATCTTTGTAAATCTGTAATTCGTAAGAGTAAATTCCCCTCCGTCATTTATATCAAATATAATCCCGATCACTATAAAGATAATAAAGCTCATCGATATACTGATAAATATTCTTTTCATGATTTCTTTATATAACTTCATGTTATTCCTCCTCATAGTTATTCTCTTCCATGACCAAATCTACAGTCCCAGATATTTCTTCAGCTGTGGCACAAACTTCCTTGATATATATTCCTTCTCTCCATTCTTCATATGAAGCAGCATCACACCGTTGAAGGACGGCTCCACACTTTCAAGATGTTTCAAATTAATCGCAGCCGACTTAGAAACCTGCATGAATCCGCTTCCAAGAATTTCCAGAAGTTCATACATCCTCTTACCTACACGATATGTATCATCATCAGTAACTATATAAACCTTCTCGACTACCACTCTTATAAGAACTATACTCTCCGGATTTATCACTACCTTTCTGTCATCCAAGTTTCCTATGATTATTCCCTTTCCTGTTCCGAATTGTGATATTTCCCTTGCCAGCTCTGCAATCTCGGGAGTCAGTTCTCCCGCATGAATCACAGCATATGGTTCTTTTATATTCTCAGCAATATTCATATCAACCCGCATATCTACTCCTCCGGTTTTAAGTCAAACGCTTCTCTACATCTTTACAAATGTAGAACTATGTTAGCATATTTGAATAATGATTTCCATCAACCTATCACTCTTGTCGGCTTTGAGAAGAAGAGCATCCATATCCCGAAGCCAAATTTGATCAAAGCATCTGCTGTAATGAATAGTGCTGCAGGTACAAATGCTAATGCATATCCGCTTACCGCTATCGCTATGCAGCTTGCTCCGAGAACTATCATTGAACGTCCGTGTACAAAGTAGAAAATAAGGAAATGTATCCCTGTTGCAAGGTTTACTCCAAGCCAGATCATTTTCCAATTCCAGCTTGGAATAAAAGGTCCCGCGATGAGAAACATCAAGATAAAGAGCAACGCTATTCCAAAGTAGATTATTTTTATCTGGAACGGACTTGCAGTTCCGTCAGAAAGCTTAGCTCTCACCTTATGATTAACATTTGCTAAAAAGAAGCTCAGATAATACCCCGCAAGGAAAATAAACGGATTAACGATGAAATGTCCACCGAAAGCAAGCGATGCGATTATCACAACTCCCACCAGGGTAAGCCAAAGCCCGCAGGATCTTTTGTTATTAAACTCAAGCTCTGATATCATTCCTTTTATAGTTTGCTTTTCCTCAATATTGTTATATCTTTCCATTTAAAAAACCTCCGTTTCGTCTTTGGATGAACCAATAATAACGAAAACGGAGGGTATAATGTTGTAAAAAACGGTAAGTGGCAGATTTCGGGCGGTAAGATGCATTTAGCGCATTATACCATTTCAGATTTTTTAGGTTTTCGGCAATATTTTAATTCCTCTTTGCAGCATGCGCCTATTTTTTTATAATTTTCTCTGCCCTGTCTTAACGTAAGTAAATGATTTGCACTTGACTTAATATCTAGTACATCTTCCCCATTATAGTCATCATCATCACAATTATTATGATTATAAATGGCATCAATTTCTCCAGTTTGATCTATTTTTTCGAACATAATATATACATCATCTTCCCAAAAGCATACTGGGCAAATATCAAATGCACCTCTTTCGTCAAGGGTTCTGTAACCACAACATAAACAAATTACTTTTTTCTTTTTCATCACATTTTATCAACCTTTATTTTATATGTTTTAACTGAAAGATATTATTTATAACTGCACCTTACCCTTGCGATATCTTCCGATAGAACTTACAATCGAATTATCACGAAAATTACTATATTGACGATTTCTTTATCCATTGATAAAATATCTAAAGTTTATTAAATAAATGTTGCCACCGGGTAACAGAATGCGGATGCATTCGCTTACTGCAATCGTTAGGTCTTAGAAGATGCAGTCAGGCGGGTGCTATTTTTTTTGAGGAGTGTATTTACAATGAATATCTTTCAATCGATCAAGAGGCTTAAGTGGTATGAAACTCTTATATGGGGTATTTCTGTTGTTACGATACTTATTTCATTCTTTATATTTTCAGAAAGAAACCCTTACACTCTTATTACGTCCCTAATCGGAGTTACGGCACTGATATTTGTAGCTAAAGGTGATGTGTTCGGACAAGTGCTTACTGTTATCTTCGCACTTTTTTATGGTATCGTCGCATACAAATTCCGATACTTCGGAGAGATGATAACCTACCTCGGAATGACTGCACCGATAGCTGTCGGTGCAATTGTAACATGGATAAAGAATCCCTTTCAGAATGGAGAAGTACGCGTAAGGCATACCAATCCACGTCTTTGGATAATTCTTTCTATTCTTGCCCTCATTGTGACAACCGTGTTCTACTTTATCCTAAAATGCCTTAATACCCCTAACCTTGCACCTTCAACCATTTCTGTAACCACAAGTTTTATGGCATCTTCACTTACCCTTGTTAGAAGTTCTTATTATGCTCTGTTCTATGCTGCCAATGATGTTGTTCTCATAATCCTATGGATTCTTGCAACATTAAATCATCTTTCTTACCTGCCAATGGTTTTATGTTTTGTTTGTTTCCTTGCTAATGACCTGTACGGATTTATCAACTGGCAGAAAATGAAACATAGGCAAACTGAATAATCAGATTAATTAAATCATAGAGTAAGCAGAAAGTTTTGAGTATCAAAAATTTATACCCATTTCATACGCCTTGGAAAGATGCCGAGGAATACTCTCACTACGTGCTTCTTCATTCCAATGCGTTACACCATCAAAAATAACCATTTCTTTCTCTTTTGCTCTATCACGAATTCTATCTCCCAACATTACTGTTTCCATAGCACTCTTTTCCCCAGTTTCAATGAGAGATTTCATTGATTTTCCTGCACTGACTATAAATAATGCTTTTTCAAGAACCTTCATCTTAGGATCCGGTTTATAAGCAAATCCTGTTGTCCAAATCCGATCAAACCAACCCACAAGCTTTGCCGGTGCTTCTGTCCAAAATACAGGATATATAAACACAATCGCATCACTGTTCTGTATTTTTTCCTGTTCAATTAAGACATCTTTTGATTTTATTCCATCAGTTCTGTAATAAGTTTCTCTTAAATATTCTTCTTCACTCATATCCGTTTGAAAATTCATATCATATAAATCAGATATAAGAATCTCATGACCTGCATCTCTTAAACCTCGTTCAAAAGATTTATATACATCATTCGTAAAACTATCTTTTGAAGGATGGCAATATACAATAAATACTTTCATACCAATACCTCTACCTTGACCCGTTTTAAAATATCCATTTATTTCCTTCCGGATACGTTATTTCAAAATCTTCTTTTCCGGAAACAAAAATATTAGATTTTCTCAAAGCCTTTAACGCCAGAAATTCTCTTCTATAAAGACCATAATCTGCGATATTTATATCATGAAACTCTTCATATCTTCCAAAAGTCCCAATTGCATCTTCGAATCGTATCCACCTTGGAACATCCCCGTTTTTTATTTCAGCATCGGTTAATGCTTGCGTACCTGTATCTTCTACAAATTCACACAGAAAATAATGCTGAATATGCTGCCAGTTCAGAAAGAATTCCTCTATCTCCAGATATTCCTCAATAGGTTTAACTATCATCCCTGTCTCCTCTTTTATTTCTCTGGCACAGCATTCGGCAAATGTTTCACCTTCTTCCACGCCACCTCCGGGAATAATATATTTATCCTCATTAGATTCGTAGCTTAAAAGAATTTTTCCATCTTTAATGACAATACCCCTGCAGGCATGCCTACAGACATCCACATGACCTTCGTAGTCTTCATTAACAAGCTGAATCTTTTTCATTAATATCTCCTTACATTCCCCAAAAAATAAGTGCATCTTTATATCCTGAAATTTCACTATTTTTTCACTATTTTTCATTATCCTTAGTCGATAAACCTGAAAAATAATTATATGCCAATTTTATCATAATTCTTGTCGAAATCAATTGGATTAGGTATAGTCAAAACGAGCTGGACAACGGTAATCTTACCGCCATACAGCTCGTCAATTATCTTAGGATATCTTATTTACAGAAAAACTTTCACTCCAATTAATCGAATAGTTCAATGTTTTCATATTTTTAAGTCCTTTATCGCTGTTAATCAGCTCACTGCCCTCCTGATGTTCTTCCATTAACCACTTACTTCTTTTTGATTGGAATCCATAACTCACAGAACACGTCAGGTCGAGTACCATCGAAGTAAAGTTCAT
>NZ_FUXA01000002.1 GCF_900167085.1 Eubacterium ruminantium | reverse complement strand
ATCTTTTCATCTCTCTTGAATAAGCCCTCGACCTATTAGTACACCTCAGCTGAATGTGTTACCACACTTACACTCGGTGCCTATCAACCTCGTAGTCTTCAAGGGGTCTTAACTCCTCAGGGGAGTGGGATATCTTATCTTGAGGTTGGCTTCACGCTTAGATGCCTTCAGCGTTTATCCTTTCCGGACTTGGCTACCCAGCTCTGCACTTGGTAATGCAACTGGTACACCAGCGGTCCGTCCATCCCGGTCCTCTCGTACTAAGGACAGCTCCTCTCAAATATCCTCCGCCCGCGCCGGATAGGGACCGAACTGTCTCACGACGTTCTGAACCCAGCTCGCGTACCGCTTTAATGGGCGAACAGCCCAACCCTTGGAACCTGCTACAGCTCCAGGATGCGATGAGCCGACATCGAGGTGCCAAACCACTCCGTCGATGTGAACTCTTGGGAGTGATAAGCCTGTTATCCCCAGGGTAGCTTTTATCCGTTGAGCGATGGCAATCCCACTTTATACCACCGGATCACTAAGTCCTACTTTCGTATCTGTTCCACCCGTCGGTGTCACAGTCAAGCTCCCTTCTGCCTTTGCACTCTTCGAATGGTTTCCGACCATTCTGAGGGAACCTTTGAGCGCCTCCGAT
>NZ_FUXA01000022.1 GCF_900167085.1 Eubacterium ruminantium | reverse complement strand
TAGATGCTATGAACGTAATTACGGACGTGATGGCATCATCAATCTGGTAAAGTACAGCAGAGAAAACAGAGGAATAGATACAGCTTCGTTGACAAATGTTACGCCTGAAAAATTTACCCTTAGAGATATCATTTCTGAACATTATGATCAAGCAAAAAGTTATATAGATCGAATACAGGTACATGTACCGGAGGGGACAGTGCGAAAGACAGCCTCAATAAGGCTGCATCAGTTGTTGTTCTAGGGTTTGACAAAGCAGACGGATAAAAGTAGAATAAGGCAAACAATTCTAAATCATTATATCTAGAAGCTTTTCTTTTTATGCTCTCCCAACTGACAACAGATTTACTCCATCATAAATGGATTATTTTATTGCCTCAAATAGCCCGATATGGTATAATTTAGACATCAGTTACAGAAGCTTTTAAATAGGTTTTTGGAGCTGAATATGAAGGCGAGAAGGAGTGAGACGTATGAATTACATTATTAGTGGTAAAAATATTGATGTGACAGATGGATTAAGGGAGGCCATCTACGACAAGCTCGGTAGATTAGAAAAGTTTTTTAACGAAGACACAAATGTTCAGGTTACTTTTTCAGTAGAAAAGGAGAGGCAGAAGATAGAGGTTACCATTCCTATGAAAGGACATATCATCAGAGCTGAGCAGGTTAGCGACGATATGTATGTTTCAATCGATATGGTAGTTGAGATAATTGAACGTCAGGTTACAAGATATAAGAAGAAAATAATTGATAAAGAGCAGGATGTTGCATACTTCAATGACAGATTCCTTGAGGAAGAGGGAGATGTTGCTGATGAAGATGAGATTAAGATCATCAGAAGCAAGAGATTTGCAGTTAAACCTATGTATCCGGAAGATGCTTGCATCCAGATGGAACTTCTCGGACATAACTTCTACGTATTCAGAAATGCTGAAACAGATGAGGTAAATGTTGTATATAAGAGAAAAGGCAATACATATGGACTTATTGAACCTGAGTTCTAATATTATCTGTTTCGACATTATATATAAATGATTATAATAATACCCTCTTTACCGGGAATGGTAGAGAGGGTATTTTTTATGTGCGCCTGATGACACAGGCTACGAATTTCTTATTTTATTTTTCTTTTTTATTCTTCTTTTTAAATTTTATATCTTTCGTTAAAGGATTCTGAGGTTTGGCCTCGTAAGGTGGGTCAATCATATATTTTGATTCGGGAATTTCCTTTTCCTTAAGCTTTTTATTTACATGTTCCCTGAAAATAGCATATATAACAGAAGCTATAGGGATGAGAACGAGCATTCCCACAAGTCCGAATAAAGAACCACCGACGGTAACTGACATGAGTACCCACATTCCCGGAAGACCAACCTGGTTTCCAACGATATGAGGATATACAAGATTTGCGTCAATCTGCTGTATTACAGTAAACATGATAGCAAATATGAGCGCTTTGATCGGCGAAACAAGAAGTATAAGTATTACGCCGATGCCGAGTCCGATAAATGCACCGATAATCGGAATAAGTGCAAGTATCATGATGAGTATACTTATAAGGAGTGCATAAGGCATTCCGGTTACAGTCATAATGATTATAAATTCGCATCCGAGAAGGAGTGCATCAAGGCACTGTCCGGATATGAAATTACTGAATGTTCTGTTGGCAAGTCTCAGGATGCTCATTACTTTGTCAGCTTTTTCCGGAGCGAGTGAACTGTAAACGATCTGGCGTCCCTGACGGCTGAGTCTTTCCTTTCCTGCAAGCAGATATAAAGAAAAGATTATCCCGATAAAAAATGAAGTAACGCTTGATACAACACCTGAGATAAAACCGAAGCCTCCGCTTATAATGGAAAGACCTTTGCTTGCAAGAAGATTAAATGCAGGCTCAAGAGCCTTTTCCCAGTTTTTGGTATATTCAACTACTTTTTCAGAAACTTTAGGATATTTCGCAGTTTGCTTAACGAGCCATTTTGAAAGCTTTTCCATGCCTTCCGGAGCCTGGTGTGCAAGAGACACGAGAGTCCTTGAAAGTTCCGGGATGACTGTGATCAGGATTATAACTATCGCTACTATTGTTAATGTAATAACAATAAGCATTGAAAGACCTCTTCGTCTTCCGGCCCATTTATCAGTCTGATATTTTGGCTTTTTAAAAAGATGAGTTTCAAGTCTGGATATAGGAACATTTAAGATATATGCGATCGCTGCGCCAAGCAGGAAAGGTGAGAATATACCTATAATATTACCGAGCACGGTTGCCATATCCGACAGGTTATTAAGAACAAGATAGAATATAATAAGAAAAGATCCGATAAAGATATACTTCCGGACTGTTTCATTTTTCCAATATTGCTTCATTTTGCGACTCCTCCAAGCAAAATCAGGATAGCTTATAGATTATTTGAATGTGAAGAAAACAGTCGGATCCCCGTATAAATACACAACAATCTTCACAACGTCTTACTCCTAATAATAGTAAACATTAGTGCAAAAAGCAAGAATATAAAAAAATATTTGCCTACTTGAATATATAATGTTATATTAGGGGTTATGATAAGATTACTGTAAGTATGGCCGAAAGGACTTAATCATAGAAATAATACGCAGTGGAGGAATAAAATGGGTCTTGGTGAAAAGCTCTTTGGCACACATAGTGACAAAGAATTAAAAAGAATTTACCCTATAGTCGACAAGATTGAAGCATTGGACGAATCTATGCAGAAGCTGTCTGATGATGAACTTATAGCAAAAACAGACGAATTTAAAGAGAGACTCTCAAAAGGTGAAACTCTTGATGATATTCTTGTAGAAGCATTTGCAACTGTAAGAGAGGCTGCATTCCGTGTACTCGGTATGAAGCACTTCAGGGTACAGCTTGTGGGTGGTGTTCTTCTCCATCAGGGAAGAATCGCGGAAATGAGAACAGGTGAAGGTAAAACACTTGTTTCTACACTTCCTGCTTACCTCAATGCCCTTACAGGAAAAGGTGTTCATATAGTTACTGTAAATGATTACCTTGCAAAGCGTGATGCTGAGTGGATGGGTTCGGTTCATAGATTCCTCGGCCTCACAGTCGGAGTTATCCTCAATTCGGATGAAAATGATGCGAGAAGAGAAGCTTACAACTGCGATATTACATATATTACCAATAACGAGCTCGGATTTGATTATCTTCGTGACAACATGGTTATCTATAAGGAACGCCTTGTTCAGCGAGGACTTAACTTCTGTATTATAGATGAGATTGACTCGATCCTTATTGATGAGGCTCGTACACCGCTTATCATTTCGGGACAGAGCGGAAAGTCTACAGATATATATAAGATGTGCGATTATCTCGCAAGAAGAATGCAGAAAGGTACAGCTTCTACAGAGATCAGTAAGTTTGATGCTATCATGGGTACTGAGATCCAGGAAGATGGTGATTACCTTGTAAATGAGAAGGACAAATACGTTGTTCTTACTGCACAGGGTGTTAAGGAAGTAGAACAGTTCTTCCATATTCAGAACCTTGCAGATCCTGAAAACCTTGAGATCCAGCATACAATTATCCTTGCTCTTCGTGCACATGCACTTATGCACAGAGATCAGGATTACGTTGTAAAGGATGATCAGGTTCTTATTGTAGACAGCTTTACAGGACGTATCATGCCGGGAAGACGTTTCAGTGACGGTCTTCATCAGGCTATCGAAGCAAAGGAAAATGTTAAGGTTAAGAGAGAGAGTAAGACTCTTGCAACTATTACTTTCCAGAACTTCTTCAATAAATATGATAAGAAGGCAGGTATGACAGGTACTGCTCAGACAGAGGAAACAGAATTCCGTGAAATCTACGGAATGGACGTTGTAGTAGTTCCTACAAATCTTCCTATTGCCAGAATAGATGAAGATGATGCCGTTTATAAGACAAAGAAAGAAAAATTAAATGCTATCGTTGAGCAGGTATATGAAGCAAACCAGAAGGGTCAGCCTGTTCTTGTAGGTACAGTTAATATCGATTCTTCTGAAGAAATCAGTAAACTTCTCCAGAAGAGAGGGATTCAGCATAAAGTCCTCAACGCTAAGTTCCATGAGATGGAAGCAGAGATCATTGCCGATGCAGGTCAGAAGGGTGCAGTAACTATCGCAACCAACATGGCAGGTCGAGGTACTGATATCAAGCTTGGCGAAGGTGTGCCGGAACTCGGCGGACTTATGGTAATCGGTACAGAAAGACATGAATCAAGACGTATCGATAATCAGCTCCGCGGACGTTCAGGACGTCAGGGAGATCCTGGTTATTCTAAGTTCTATCTTTCACTTGAAGATGATCTTATGAGACTCTTCGGTTCAGAGAAGATCATGAAGGTTTATGATGCCCTCAGAATTCCTGAAGGTGAAGAAATTCAGCATAAGACAATCACAAGATTCATCGAGAAAGCTCAGAGAAAGATAGAGTCTAACAACTTTGCAATCAGAAAGAACCTTCTTGAATACGATGAAGTAAATAATGAACAGAGAGAAGTTATTTACGCAGAAAGAAGAAAAGTTCTTGATGGCGAGAATATGAGAGATACCATTTTCCAGATGGTTCAGGATACAGTTGAAAGATATGTTGATATGGTCGCTTCAAATGAAGTTGATCCATCAGAGTGGGATCTTCAGGAATTAAATGATACCCTCAGACCTATCGTTCCACTTAAGCCTATTGTTCTTACTGAGGATGAGAAGCGTAAGGGAAGTGCAAATGCATTTAAGCAGAGACTTAAGGAAGAGGCTGCTAAGCTCTATGAGGCTAAGGAAGCAGAATTCCCTAATCCGGAAACAATGCGTGAGATGGAGCGAGTAGTACTCCTTAAGGTTGTTGATAGAAAGTGGATGGACAACATCGACGATATGGATCAGCTCCGTCAGGGTATCGGTCTTCAGTCATATGGTTCAAGAGATCCGCTTGTTGAGTACAAGATGGCCGGATATGATATGTTCAATGAGATGACAAATTCCATTAAGGAAGATACATCAAGACTTATCATGCACGTTAAGATAGAAGAAAAAGCTGAACGTGAGCAGGTTGCCAAGGTTACAGGAACCAATAAGGATACTACAGCCAAGAGAGAGCCTGTTAAGAGAAAGGCCGCAAAGGTTGGAAGAAATGATCCATGCCCATGTGGTTCAGGAAAGAAATATAAACAGTGCTGCGGAAGAATGCAGTAGATTTATAAGATATTTCAGCATGATTTTTACAGTTACAGCCCAAAGCTATGGGCTGTACGTAAGAATCAGATTATTTAAATAAAAGGTGGTGATAGTGGTGTTAGAACTTGATCAGTATAAGTTCACTTTAAATGAATACAGAAAACCACTGCTTGAAGTGAGGGATTCACTTTGACATTGCCGGTAAAGAGGCAAGAATAAAAGAGCTTTCAGAGGCTATGGAAGATCAGAATTTCTGGAATGATGTTGAGGCAAGTAATCGCATCATGAAAGAGATGAAAAATCTCAAAGATACCATCGCTGATTTTAATGCTATTCAGGAAACATTTGATGACATTGAAGTCATGATAGAGATGGCAGAAGAAGAGGATGATGTTGATCTTATAGAAGAAGCCGGAGAAAGCATTGAACAATTTAAGAAGAAATTCGAAGCATTCAGGATAGAGACTCTTCTTTCGGGAGAGTTTGATACCAATAATGCTGTTATAAATATTCATTCCGGAGCAGGCGGAACTGAGTCGTGTGACTGGGTTTCAATGCTTTACAGAATGTATCAGAGATGGGTTAATGATAAAGGGTTCAGCGTTGAAGAATTCGATAATCAGCCGGGAGACGAGGCGGGTATTAAATCTGTGACTTTCCAGGTAAATGGTTATCATGCATATGGATATCTTAAATCAGAACATGGAATTCACAGGCTTGTAAGAATATCGCCTTTCAACGCAAACGGTAAGAGACAGACATCATTTTGCTCTGTTGATGTTATGCCTGAAGTTGATGATACCATTGAGATTGAGATAAAGGATGACGATCTGAAGATAGATACATACAGATCCAGCGGTGCGGGAGGTCAGCATATCAACAAGACTTCTTCAGCAGTCAGGATTACACATCTTCCTACAGGTATAGTTGTTCAATGTCAGAATGAAAGATCTCAGCATATGAATAAAGATAAGGCGATGAAAATGCTTAAAACAAAGCTTTTCATGCTTAAACAGCAGGAGAATATGGAGAAGATGTCAGGTATCAGAGGAGAGGTTGCCGACAATGGTTTCGGTAGTCAGATCAGATCCTATGTCCTTCAACCATATACACTTGTTAAGGATCACAGAACCAACTGTGAAGTAGGTGATGCTTCAAGAGTTCTTGATGGTGGAATCGATCCTTTTATAAATGCTTATCTTAAAATGATCTCTCAGTCGAAAGATTCTGAAGAATAGAGATTATATTTATGTATCTGAAATGATATATTTTTAAATTGATTTATTTGCAGCATTTGCAGTAAAATGCAGTCTGCATAGATATAAAAATTAGAGCGAGGTAACGATATGTTTAATGTGGCGGTTCTTGGATATGGTACCGTAGGATCTGGAGTTGTAAAAGTTATAAATGACAACAATCAGGTTCTGAAAAAGTTTTCCGGAGAAGAAATAAATGTTAAATACGTTTTAGACCTCAGGGATTTCCCTGGTGATCCGGTTGAGAAGATCCTTGTACATGATTATGAGGCTATTCTTGCTGATGATGATGTCAAATGCGTAGTTGAGGTTATGGGTGGAGTTGAGCCTGCAAACAAGTTTGTAAGACAGGCTATTGAAAAAGGAAAATCAGTATGTACTTCCAACAAGGAGCTTGTTGCAAGATATGGTGCTGAAATCCTTCAGCTTGCAAAAGATAATAATGTAGCATTTCTTTTTGAAGCTTCGGTAGGTGGCGGAATCCCTGTCATCAGATCGATAAATGAATCACTTACAGCAGATAACTTTGACAGCATTGCAGGTATTCTTAATGGTACAACCAACTACATGCTCACAAAGATGTCGAATGAAGATCTTACATTTGATGAAGTTCTTAAGGATGCACAGGACAAGGGTTATGCAGAGAGAAATCCTGAAGCAGACGTTGAAGGATATGATGCATGCCGTAAGATTGCTATTCTTACTTCACTTATCTGTGGACAGCAGGTTGATTTCGAAGATATTTCAACAGAAGGTATCACAGGTATTACAAAGCAGGATATTTATTATTCCAAGAAACTTGGCCTTCCGATAAAACTTCTCGGACTTATGAAGAAGGAAAATGACAAGGTATATGCAATGGTTGCACCTTTCATGCTCGAGAATGATCATTGTCTCAGAAATGTTGATGGTGTATATAATGCAGTATCACTTCATGGAGATATGCTCGGAGATGTAATGCTTTACGGTCAGGGTGCCGGATCTCTTCCTACAGCAAGCGCTGTTGTTTCTGATGTGGTTGAGATAGCTAAGAATAATAGCAAAAATATTCCTATTAAATGGGCTAAAGAGAAGGTTGCTCTTGGCGATATAACAACATTTAAAGCGAGATATTTTGTAAGAGTTGAAGGCGAAGGACAGAGTGACAAGCTTAGAAAGACATTTGAAAATGCTTGCTTTGCTCCTCAGCTTACAGGCGAGACAGCATTTGTAACAGCAACAGCTTTTTCTGAAAAAGAGATTAAAGAAAAGCTTGATGGTTACAGCGTTTTAAACCTTATCAGAATTGCAGAGTAAAATAACTGTAATACGCAGTTTTAATAAACATTATTTACGGAGGCGTACACTATGTTAGTGGTAAAGAAATTTGGTGGAACTTCGGTTGCCAACAAAGAGAGAATCTATAATGTAGCCAACAGATGTATCGAAGAGTATAAGAAGGGTAACGACGTTGTAGTTGTTCTTTCAGCTATGGGAAAATACACTGATGAGCTCATTGATATGGCTAAGGATATTAATGAAAATCCACCAAAGCGTGAGATGGACATGCTCTATACTATCGGAGAGCAGATGTCTGTAGCACTTATGGCTATGGCTATGAACAAGCTTGGTGTTCCGGCTATATCTCTTAATGCATTCCAGGTTGCTATGCATACAACTTCTGTTTATGGAAATGCAAGACTTAAGAGAATTGACGTAGACAGAGTTAAAAATGAACTTGAGCAGAGAAAGATAGTTATCATTACAGGATTCCAGGGTGTTAATAAGTATGATGATTATACAACACTCGGAAGAGGTGGTTCAGATACAACAGCTGTTGCTCTTGCAGCTGCACTTCATGCAGATAAGTGCGAGATCTATACAGATGTTGATGGCGTATATACTGCAGATCCACGTAAGGTTAAGACTGCAAGAAAGCTTGATACGGTAACTTATGATGAGATGTTAGAGCTTGCTACTCTTGGAGCAGGGGTTCTTCATAATAGATCTGTAGAACTTGCTAAGAAATTTGGTGTACAGCTTGTTGTTCGTTCAAGCTTGAATAATAATGAAGGAACCGTCGTTAAGGAGGACACAAAGATGGAGAAGATGATCGTTAGTGGTGTTGCTGCTGATCCGGATGCAGCCAGAGTTGCAGTTGTAGGTCTTAAGGATGAGCCGGGTGTTGCATTTAAGCTTTTCAACGCTCTTGCTAAGAAGAATATAAATGTTGATATGATACTTCAGTCAGTTGGACGTCATGGAACAAAGGATATTTCATTCACATGTAGTGATGAGGATGCTGATGAAGCAGAAAAGATCATTGGCGAGATCATGCAGTTCGAGTCAATCGATGTAAATAAGGATGTTGCAAAGGTTTCAATCGTTGGTGCCGGAATGCAGACAAATGCAGGTGTTGCAGCTAAGATGTTCGAAGCACTTTATGATGAGAATATCAACATCAGAATGATCTCTACATCAGAGATCAGAGTAACAGTTCTTATCGACGTTAAGAATGTCGAGAGAGCTATGAATGCAGTTCATGACAAGTTTGAACTTGGTGAATAATAATTTGTTATTATGATTTATATTATGGGCAGGAGATTTCTCCTGCCCAATTAAAAAGATACCGGTTTTATGGCCAGGAGAAGGAGGCCGCTAATGAAGAGAAATGATTATATCAGTTGGGATCAGTATTTCATGGGAATTGCTATGCTTTCCGCACAAAGAAGCAAGGATCCGAATACTCAGGTCGGCGCATGTATAGTTGGACCTGATAATAGAATTTTGTCTGTTGGTTATAACGGTATGCCTCAGGGATGCGAAGATGATTCAATGCCATGGGGAAGAGAAGGAGCGGCTCTGGAAAGCAAATATTTATTTGTATGTCATGCAGAACTTAATGCAATACTTAATTACAGAGGAGCCAGAAATTTTAAAGATGCAAGGCTCTATGTAACTTTATTTCCGTGTAATGAATGCGCAAAAGCTATTATTCAGAGCGGAATCACGGAGATAGTTTATATGTCAGATAAATACCAGGACGCGGACAGTACGCTTGCATCCAAGAGAATGTTTGATCTGACAAGAGTTAAATATAGACAATTCGAGCCATCAGGGCGTGAAATAAATTTGGGATTATAAATATTTAGTAAAGAGGATAAGATGGAAACTGTATCTAAGAAAATCACTGTAAATATGAATAAAAAAGCGCTTACGGAATTTGTGCTGAAATCATACTATTGTAAGTTCTCCGGAATAATGAGTATATTTTTGGGGCTTGGGGGCCTTGCATTTCTTATATGGAATATTATGAGTGATTATCCAACAATGAGAAATATCCTCTTATTCGGTGCGGTTGCGGTTATATGTCTTATAATCAATCCGGCTACACTTATCATGAAGGCTAAGAAACAGCTTAGTACAAATCCTTCATATAAATCCCCTGTTACATATGAATTAAGACCTGAAAATCTGAAGATATCACTTGGCGAAGAAAGCCAGGAACTGGAATGGAACAATATCTACAGACTTCGTGAATCTAAGAACATGGTTGCTGTTTACACAAGTCCATTTCATGCATTTGTAATACCAACCGAGGAGCTTGGCGAAGACAGGTCCATAATCCTTTCGAGATTTGTTCAGTACACAAAAGAGTACAGACCAAGACTTTCAAGCGGTTTAAAGCAGTATCTGTAAGATAAAAATGTACAGTGGAGTTTATAATGAATAAAACATTTGAAACATATGATGAGAAAGAAACGTATAAATTAGCATTCGATATTGCATCGAAGGCTGAATCCGGACAGGTATACTGCTTAAATGGTGATCTGGGAGTAGGAAAGACTGTATTTGCCCAGGGCTTCGGAGCAGGACTCGGTATCGAAGAACCGATAGTAAGTCCGACATTTACCATTTTGAAAGAATATGATGAAGGCAGGCTTCCTTTATATCATTTTGATGTTTACAGAATTGGTTCTGAAGATGAAATGGAAGAGATAGGATATTTCGATAAGGTGGATTCCGGCGAGGGAGTTTCGCTTATCGAGTGGTCTGTTCTTATAGAAGGCATTATTCCGAAGGACAGCATTAAGATAGAGATTAAAAAGAATCCGGAAAAAGGTTTTGATTATAGAGAAATTACAATAAATGGCGGTGAGTGATCATGAAGATTCTTGGAATAGAAAGTTCAAGCATGACTGCATCTGTTGCTCTTGTTTCAGATGATATTGTCATGGCTGAATTTACAATAAATAATAAAAGAACACATTCGGAGACACTTCTTCCGATGATAGATAAAATGCTCGATACTGTTGGAGTTAACCCTGAAGAACTGGATGCTGTAGCTATTTCGGCAGGACCGGGATCATTTACCGGACTCAGAATTGGTGCAGCAACAGCTAAAGGACTTGCTCTTGCACTTGATATTCCACTTGTAGCTGTACCTACTTTGGAAGGCCTTGCCTATAATCTTGCAGGTGACAGAAGACTGGTTGCTTCGGTTATGGATGCGAGACGAGAAGAAGTATATGCCGGACTTTATGACGTAAAGGATGGCATAAAAGCTGTAATAGAAGAAAATGCTCTTCCTGCAGAGGAATTTATCAAAAAGCTTGAAGACATTTCTGACGACATTGTTTTCGTCGGAGATGGAATAGGAGTTATAAAAAATACTATTTCCAAAATGGGTGACGCATCATCATTTGATTTTGCGGCAATCCATAATGATAAGCAAAGAGGTGCTTCCATTGCCTCTTTGGGAAAGATGTATATGGAAATGGGAAAATCTATCAATCCGGATGATTTTGCTCCGGAATATTTGAGAAAATCTCAGGCTGAGAGAGTAAGGGATGAAAATAAATAATCTAATAGAACAGGTCGCAGAACTGGAAAATGCTATTTTCAGCGACGCGTGGTCTGCAAAAATGTTAGAAGATACTTTTAAGTATGATTACAACCATCTGATCGTGATCAATGACTGTGGAGATATCTTGATTGATCCGGTGCAGGAAGAATCATTATGTGAGACGATCAACCCGGTGCAATCGGTGCAGGAAGAATCATTAGATCAGAAGACAATTGCCGGATATATTATTTATTCGGATATAGACGGTGTTGATCTGGAGAGGATCGCAGTTCGGGAAAATATGCGTAACAAAGGATTTGCAGCAAAACTTATGAATGCGCTGATAAATACTTTGGATGAAAATGGCAGGATCATACTTGAAGTCAGAGCCGGGAATACTCCCGCAATAAAATTATATGAAAGATTTGATTTCAAAATGATATCATGCAGAAAAGGATATTATACAAATCCTGTGGAAGATGCATGGATCATGGAGAAAGTTATACGAAGTGTTGAATGTTAAACAGTAACGAAAGAGAGAGTTAGAATGTTAGATATATGCCTTTTGGGAACAGGCGGGATGATGCCGCTTCCATATAGATTTTTGACATCACTCATGGTTAGATATAATGGCCATACTGTGATGATTGATTGTGGTGAAGCGACACAGATAAGTGCGCGACTTCAAGGCTGGAGTTTCAAAGATATCGATGTACTTATGATCACACATTTCCACGCTGATCATATCAGCGGTCTGCCGGGACTTCTTCTGGCTATCGGAAATGCAGACAGGCGCGAGCCTTTAACCATAGTTGGACCTAAGAATATCGAGAAGGTGGTTAATTCACTTAGAGTTATCGCACCGGAACTCCCATTTGAGATAAAATTTATTGAAATACAGGGAAATGAACAGGTCTTTGATCTTGTTGGACTTAGAATTAAAGCATTTAGAGTTAATCATAATATACTTTGCTATGGCTACAGCATAGAGCTTGACAGAAAAGGCAGATTCAATGCAGAAGCCGCAAAAGAACTTGAAATACCTATCAAACTCTGGAAGGTATTGCAAAGCGGAAATGATGTTACAGTAGATGGAAAAGTATTTACCAGTGACATGGTCATGGGTGAAGACAGAAAGGGTCTTAAGGTTACTTATTGTACCGATACAAGACCGACAGATGTTATAGCTGAGGCGGCCGGCGGATCGGATTTATTTATCTGCGAAGGAATGTATGGCGAAAATGATGCTGAGACTATGGATAAAGCCAAGGCCAAGAAGCATATGACAATGACCGAAGCAGCACTTCTTGCCGAGCAGGCCGGTGTTGCGGAAATGTGGCTGACACATTATTCTCCATCAATCACAAAACCAAAGATGTATCTTGATGACATCAAAAAAATATTTCCAAATACCGTCATGGGCAAAGACAGATTAACAAAAGAACTGAAATTCGAAGATTAGATTAATCAAAATATGTAAATATAATGATTGATTCGTCGATATTATTTACAGAACACTCAAAAAATATGGATTTAGTTGTTAATCCGGTGATACATGTCTGTGGAATGATCAGAATATTAATCAACTGATCAATCCAACGGTGTATATTTGAAGAACAATCAATTAATATGAACTTAACGGTTAATCTGGAGATACATGTTTGTGGAATGATCGAAATATTAATCAACTGATCAATCCAATGGTGTATATTTGAAGAATAATCAATTAATATGAATTTAACGGTTAATCTGGAGATGAATATATGTGGAATGATCAAAATATTTGATTAATCCGGAGGCACAATTATAAATAGTACCGGCTCGGCTGTGCCACGAGCATTACAAATAAAATGAATGACTTGCAGACCGGCACCGTTAACCGGGTTGAGTAATAAAAGATACGATATCGAATAATTATTTACATTAAGAATGCTTTTGGAGATAGCATCATTAAATGTAAATGCGGAGGCATATAATGGAAGATGTAGTAATACTTGGAATTGAATCCTCATGCGACGAAACAGCAGCTGCAGTTGTCGTAAACGGAAGAGATGTAAGATCGAATGTTATTTATTCGCAGGTACCTCTTCATACTATTTACGGAGGAGTTGTTCCGGAAATCGCTTCAAGAAAGCATATAGAGAAGGTAAATCAGGTAATACGCAAGGCGCTTAGTGACGCAAATATGACCTGGGACGACATTACAGCCATAGCTGTAACATACGGTCCGGGACTCGTGGGTCCGCTTCTTGTTGGCGTAGGTACAGCTAAGGCTATAAGCTATGCAAAGAAAATACCTCTTGTTGGCGTGCATCATATAGAAGGACATATATCCGCAAATTATATCGAGAATAAAGATCTCGAGCCTCCATTTATGTGCCTTGTTGCTTCAGGTGGACATTCGCATATTGTTAAATGCACTGATTACGGTAAATATGAAATTATAGGACGTACAAGGGATGATGCAGCGGGAGAAGCCTTTGATAAAGTTGCGAGAGCAATCGGGCTTGGTTATCCGGGCGGCCCTAAGGTTGACAAACTTGCGAAGGAAGGAAATCCGGATGCGATTGAATTTCCACGCGCAAAATTCGCCGATGCACCATATGATTTTTCATTTAGTGGTATAAAGTCTGCAGTTCTCAATTATCTCAATAGTTGTGAAATGAAGGGGATTGAAGTGAATCGTGCAGATGTTGCGGCTTCATTCCAGAAAGCTGTAATAGAAGTTTTAACAGATCATGCAGTAAGAGCTGCGAAGGATCATGGATGTGATAAGCTTGCACTTGCGGGAGGTGTTGCTGCAAATAGTTCTTTGAGGGAACACATGCGTAAAAGCGCTGAGGCGGTTGGTATTTCATTTTATAACCCTTCCCTGATTTTCTGCACAGATAATGCCGCTATGATAGGTGCAGCGGGATATTATGATTATCTGAGAGGTATCAGAGATGACTATAGCCTCAATGCAGTTCCGAACCTCAAAATCGGCAGCAGATAGTCCCATCGCCAACGTGAAATATATATCATATTTGAAATCATCGAATATATCATAATAAATCAATGGATATATCATATCGGAAATTGATCATATAACTATTTTTCGATTGAATAAAATGATTGAATAATACCTTGCATTAAGTGCAGGGTATTTTAGTATATTAATAATGTAAAATTCGGAGGGGAAAATGGTTTCGGTAATAGTACTTGCGGCAGGCAGCGGAAGCCGCATGAAAAGCAGTAAAGCTAAACAATTTATGGAAATAGGCGGAAAACCGCTGATTTATCATGCATTGAAAGTATTTGAAGCAAGCATTGTTGATGAGATAATACTCGTCACAAGACAGCAGGATATTAATTATATGCGTGAAGAAGTCGTTAAAAAATATTCATTTAATAAAGTAAAAAAGATTGTCGCCGGCGGAAAAGAACGTTATGACTCGGTGGAAAATGGCATCAAAGCCTGCGATAAGCGAAATAATATCATCATGATCCACGACGGCGCACGACCATTTGTAACAAATGCAATGATACTTTCTTCTATTAGTGAAGTAAAAAGATGCAAAGCATGTACAGTTGCAGTACCTGTTAAGGACACTATTAAAGTTGTTGATGAAGAGGGATACGGAATTGACACTCCTGACAGAAGCACTTTATACCAGATTCAAACCCCACAAACTTTTGATAGAAAAATTATCACAGAAGCATATTCAAGAATGAGATCAGATAAAAATAGAAATATCACAGATGATACAATGCTGGTTGAAAGATATTTAGATCAAAAAGTTAAGGTGGTTGAGGGCAGTTATAACAACATAAAAATCACTACACCCGAAGATATTGCCCTTGCAGAGGCAATTTTGGGTGTTTGACAATTAGAAAATATATTATAAATAATGAGAACATTCAAACAGGGAATTCATTATTTTGTTGTCTGAAGAGGCTTGAACACAAGATAATGTAGTGCTCTCGGAGCTAAAAATGGTTATAAAAATGGGTGTTTTATACCTCAAAAAAAAAATAAAAATTTTTCAATAAAAGTAGTTGACACATACAGATTATTTTGTTAATATAACATCTGTCGCCGATGAAAAGCGACAAAAAACATAAGAAATTATGACCTTGGAGAGGTATCGAAGTGGTCATAACGAGGCGGTCTTGAAAACCGTTTGTCCGCAAGGGCACGAGGGTTCGAATCCCTCCCTCTCCGCTCACTTTACTTAAAAGTGATTTGTACATTAACAATTTAACAACATGACAACCCCGAAGATTCTTTTAAGACATTTTACTTATTCTAAATAAGAATAAGAGAGATGAAAATCTCAAAAGATATTCGGATTTGAACGAAATCCAAACACAGTAAGTTTTAGGACAGGATTTTTAAGCTAACGTTTAGAATACTGACTAAGGACGAACAAAATTTTTATTGAGAGTTCGATCCTGGCTCAGGATGAACGCTGGCGGCGTGCTTAACACATGCAAGTCGAACGGAGTACTTCTCCCGAGACTGAGGAAGCTTGCTTCTGAAGAATC
>NZ_FUXA01000026.1 GCF_900167085.1 Eubacterium ruminantium | reverse complement strand
CTTAAAGCCGAAGCTTCTCAAAAAGTAACAGAAAAACTTGCTTAAGCCGCCAGAGGAACCAACTTCAAACTATCCACACAGGGATGGATTCTCCGAATACAAAAATTTCGAGAGGGAATTGATCTCTGGTTTCTTATACACTTTTTTCTGCTGAACGCATTATATCATGTCAAGGTAAATATGAAAACTCGGGAATCTCGATTACAAAACGGGATTTTCGTTTACAAAAGGGGAATCTCGCTTACAAAACAGGAATCTCATTTACAAAATGGGATTCTTGGAGTACAAACGGGACTCTCGGGTTGCTATTTACCGTAACTACTCTGATGATAGCAAAAAATGGGCAAAATTCAATAAATATTTGCTTTTTTTTGTTCTTTTGGGGTTATAAAATATAGATATAGCGGCGTTTTTTGGGGCGCATAAATATACGGTTTTTAAGCGAAAGGAGCTAGATATAAATGGAAAATTTTACATTTTATTCACCTACATGTTTTGTATTTGGTAAGGAAACAGAGAACGAGGCAGGCAGCTATGTTAAGCGTTTCGGAGGAAGCAAAGTACTGATCCATTACGGTGGAGAAAGCGCAAAGCGTTCAGGACTTCTTGACAGAGTTCAGGATTCTCTTAAGAAGGAAGGAATCGACTTTACTTTACTTGGTGGTGTTAAGCCAAATCCAAGAAGCGGACTTGTATATGAAGGTATAGATCTTTGTAAGAAAGAAGGAGTTGACTTCATTCTTGCAGTAGGAGGAGGAAGTGTTATCGACTCAGCAAAGGCTATTGCTGCCGGCGTTGTTTATGATGGTGACTTCTGGGATTTCTACAGAGGAAAGAGAATCGAGAAGGCTCTTCCTGTAGGAACAGTTCTTACTATTGCAGCTGCAGGTAGTGAGGGAAGCCCTGATTCGGTTATAACAAAGGAAGAAGGTATGTTCAAGCGTGGTGCAAGCGGTGATGCTATAAGACCTAAGTTCAGTATCCTCAATCCTGCACTTACACAGACACTTCCTGCTTATCAGACAGCAGCCGGAATTACAGATATCATGGCTCATCTTTATGAGAGATATCTTACTAATTCAAAGGAAGTAGAAGTAACAGACAGACTTATCGAGGCACTTCTCTTAACAATGAAGCATGAGGGACCAAGAGTTATCGCTGATCCAAATAATTATGATGCAAGAGCAAATATTATGTGGGCAGGAATGGTTGCTCATAATAATACATGTGGTGTCGGAAGAAGTCAGGACTGGAACAGCCATTCAATCGAGCATGAATTATCTGCATTATATGACTGCGCTCACGGAGCAGGTCTTGCAGTAACTATGCCGGCTGTATTTAAGTATGAGATGAATCACAATATCATGAGATTTGCTCAGGCTGCAGTACGTGTATGGGGATGTCAGATGGATTTCGAGCATCCTGAAGTAACTGCTCTTGAAGGGATCGAGTGCTTCCAGAAGTTCCTTATCTCTCTCGGAATGCCTAAGAATTTTGAGGAGATCGGTGCTAAGGAAGAAGATATTCCAAAGCTTGTTGAAGTATTATGTCGTGGTGACGGAAGACAGGGAAGTATCTCAGGATTCGTAACACTTAACGAAGAAGATTGTACAAATATTTATAAAATGATGATCTAGGATAAATGCATCCTTTGTAACCGGACCGTATCATTGCTATTTTCCCAGGGGGTACAGATGTAAAAGATGATATTTTCATTTAAAGAAGTCTGTATTTGGGGTGGCAGTAGGTCCGGTTATTTTACACATTAAAATAATAAAAAAAGAGGTGTAAAAAATGATACTTGGCGGAACTGTAACGGGTGAATTTAAGACACCCGAAGAATGGGAAGAACTTCTTATAAGATCTGGATTTAAGGCAATCACTGCTCCATTTTGCTGTGAAGATGATGAGAATCTTATACGTAAATACATGGATATCATCGAAAGAAATCATGTGAAGATAAGTGAGATTGGCGTATGGAGAAATATTCTTATAGGACAGGATATTGATTATGCGGTAAACCAGCTGAAACTTGCTGATAAACTCGGGATTGAGTGCTGTGTAAATATTGTGGGAACTGTAAGTAGTCTCTCCTGGGATGCAGCGGATGTGTCCAATTTTACAGATGATAATTATGTGACAATAGTTAAGAGTATTCGACAGGTGATCGATGAAGCGGCACCGACAAAGGCTTATTATACCATCGAGCCTATGCCATGGATGATACCTGACGGACCGGACGTATATCTTAAATTGATTGATGATGTGGACAGAGAAAGATTTGCTGTTCATATGGACTTTGTAAATATGATCAATTCTCCGAGAAGATTCTTATGTGCATGCGATTTTGTGGAAGACTGTTTCAAGAAGCTGTCTCCATTTATAAAGAGTACTCATATAAAAGACAGCAGAATGGATGTTACAAAATATACAACACATATTGATGAATGTCCTCCGGGAGAAGGAAATCTTGATTATCCTAAGATCCTTCAGATATTGGACAAATATCTTCCGAAGGATGGAGCAATCCTTCTTGAACATATGTCGACATTTGAAGAATATGATAAAGCATTTAAGTATGTTAAAAATGCAGCCGAAAAAGCTGGAGTGGAGGTATAGATATGAATGAAGATTCTATTACAATAGCAAGAAAATATATGGATTCTCTTGTTGTTGAGAGCAGGATTATTGGCGCAGAGAGACCATCATCCAAGGTTACATTTTGCGGATTTACATTTGATACACCGATCATGACTGCGGCCCTCAGTCATCTTGATCTTAAGTCAATGGCTGAAGGTGCAGCGATGCTTAATGCACCTGTCAGTATCGGAATGGGCGACAATGCTGAATTAAAGAGTGTACTTGAAACAGGTGCTCATGTTATGAAGGTCATAAAGCCATACAAAGATAAAGACGAGATACTCAGCAGGATTGAGTTTGCCCGTGAAAATGGTGCAATGGCTGTCGGAATGGATGTGGAGCATTCTGTAAATGTGGAAGATGATGAGGACTCGGTTGTTCTCGGTAAGGAAATGAAGCTTCCTACACTTGCGGAACTTAGAGAATATGTGGAATTTGCGAAGATTCCATTTTTCATAAAGGGTGCTTTCAGTCTTCATGATGCAGATAAGGCTATGGAACTTGGATGTAAGGGTATCATCATGAGTCATCACAACGGACTTATGAGATGTGCCGTTCCTCATCTCATGATCCTTCCTGACATAAGAAAGCATGTGGGAGATAAACTCAGCATCATTATTGATGGCGGTATTGAAAGTGGCTTCGATGCATTTAAGGCACTTGCTCTTGGAGCAGACCTTGTATCGGTTGGAAAGATTCTTATCGATCCACTGAAAAATGAAGGCGCAGAAGGCGTATGTAAGACAATGAAGAAGATGACAGGAGAGCTTCGCGCTATGATGCTCAGAACTTCATCGAAGGATGTTGTAAGTATCGATCCAAGTGTCATTTATCATTTGAATCAGTAGATAAAGGCGTAAGAGCAGAAAAAGTATTAGGAGGATAGAAAGATATGAAGGTATTATTTATTGGCGGAACAGGAACTATAAGCACAGCTATAGTAAAGAGATTGATAGAAGAGATGAAGTGGGAAGTCTGGCTCATCAACAGAGGGAACAGACCGGAAGCTATTCCTGAAGGCGCTCATCTTATAAAAGCAGATATAAATGATGAGGCAGCAATTGCCGAGAAGATCAAAGATCATAAATTCGATGTTGTAAGTGATTTCATCGCTTTTACAGTTGATGCTGTTGAGAGAGATTACAGACTTTTTAAGGGTAAGACTTCACAGTATATGTTCATTAGTTCAGCTTCTGCATATCATAAGCCTGCAGCAAGTTATATTATTACTGAAGGAACAACACTTTCAAATCCTCATTGGGAATATTCGAGAAATAAGATCAAGTGCGAAGAATTCCTCATGGATAAGTACAGAACAGAAGGTTTCCCTGTAACTATAGTAAGACCAAGCCATACATATGATGAGAGAAATGTTCCTCTCGGTGTCCATGGTAAAAATGGTTTCTGGCAGGTTATCAAAAGAATTATGGATGAGAAGCCTGTTATCATTCAGGGAGACGGAACAAGTCTTTGGACAGTTACATGGAATGCTGATTTCGCTGTAGGTTATACAGGACTTATGGGAAATCCTCATGCAATCGGTGAAGCATTTAATATTACTTCTGACGAAACTCTTACATGGAATCAGATCTATCAGACAATAGCAAATGTACTTGGTAAGGAACTTAAGGCTTACCATGTAGCTACGGATTTCCTTATTGCCTGCGGTGATAAATTAGGATTTGATTTTGAAGGTAGCCTTGAAGGAGATAAGTCAGTTTCAGTTGTATTTGATAACAGTAAACTTAAGAAGATCGTGCCTGATATGAAGACAAGAGTTCCATTTGACAGAGGTGTGAGAATTGCTCTTGATCATGTTCTTTCTCATCCTGAATGTCAGGTTGAAGATCCTGAATTCGATCAGTGGTGCGATAAGGTTATTGATGTTCTTGAGAAAGCAAAGTTTTAATAAAGGAGTAAATAATGAGTAAAAATGCAGAACTTATAGAACGCGTACTTGTTGAAATAGGATATAAAGAAAATTAATTCTGATCACTTGGCAGATCCTGGTGCCAGAGATATGCATTTCTACCCTGTTCTTTAACGGTATATAATGCTGAATCGGCACATTTCTGAAGATCTGTCAATGTAGATGCATCATAAGGATATCTTGCGGCTCCGGCACTGAAGCTTATTACGAGTTTCTTGTCAGAGTCGTTTTGTTCATTACTATCGGTAAGATGTATAGCATGCACATCATCGGTAGCCTGTTTTAATTTTGCAGTTACATTATCAACCGAGCTCATATGAACAAGGACTACGAATTCATCTCCACCGTATCTTGATATAAGAGCATTATCAGAGAAATTCTTATAAAGCACATCCGAAAATTCAGTCAGGAGTTTATCTCCGATATCATGTCCGTAGCTGTCATTTACCTGCTTAAAGTAATCGATATCAAAGAAGATAAGCGCTGCTTCTTTGGATTTGGAAAGCATATAGGTTGCGGCAAGTTCAAATGCGCGGCGGTTCAGCGCTCCCGTAAGCGGATCATTTATAGACAGCTGGCTAAGTATCTTATTCTCACGTTTCCATGACGAGTAGAACTTCGAAATGAGTACGAATACTATCACAAGGAGAACGAGAAGGAAAATGATAACATGGTTTCTGAAAACCTTCATAGTTGCCGAAAGAGCATTGCTCGGAATACGAACAACCACATACCAGCCGGGCATTGATTCGATGGCTGAACAGAACTGTGAGTAGTAGGTTTTCTGAATCTTATAACCGACAGAGGCACTTGGTTCCCCTGCAAGCATCTTATTGTACCATTTATCATAGTCAGATTTATCATCTGCATTGATATCACTCATTGCAAGGAGTGCATTTGCCCAGCTTCCTGAGGCATGCGGATCCGATCCGACGCATTGGATTATATTTGAAGATTTGGCATCCATAAGCCAGATTTCAATCTCGTTGTTAAGGGATTCTGTTGTGGCAACATCCTGAAGAGTCTTGAAAAGATAAGTAAGATAAATGTATCCCTGCTTAGATCTGCCATAAGTAAACTTAGCGAAAATTGTTATTACAGGCTGACCGAGTTTTGTTGAACGATATGGTGCGGAAATAGATACGGGACTCGCCAGCTTTGCAGTTTTGAGAAGATTCCATTTTGCGAATTCTGTCTCTTCGGTATCTTTAGAATAAATCTTGTCATTTTCATCGATGAAGCCGATGCTTTGGATTTTTTCGGCATCATATGTCTTTAAAATTTCATATATTTCTTCCGGAGAATCGAAGTCCTGAATCGAAAGAATGGAAGAAATGTCCCGGGCTGAATCTGTCATAAATGAGATGGAATTACTCATTTTCTCAGAAAAGAGAGTGCAGATTTCTCCGGACAGCTTCTCGTCATGCTGTCTGATAAGACTGTTGAATGTCGAAATCAGCATAGCGATAGCTACCAAAAATATAACCAGGCATATTGCTATTACGGAATGATATGATTGGCTACCTTTTATTAATCTTATATTATTTCTGTTTTTATTGGAATCGATCTTTTTCATAGGCTTAATTTGTATCTATTACTGATTTAACTTCAGGGTCTTCAAGGTTATCTATATTTACAATTACAACTCCGGTATCTTCAAATTTAACATCATTCTTGTAGCCGTTTATAAGTTTAAGTGCTGTCTCAACTCCGTTGTAGCTCATCTGATACTGTCTCTGGAGTATGGTTGAAGCATGATATTCCGGTGTTTCAATGAGCTGTTTTATCTCATCAGAGTAATCAAAGCCGACAACGACAATATCTTTAGAATTGTTGGCCAGTACGGATTTGGCAATGACTTTGGTAGGTCCGTTATTTGTGGCATATAAGCCATGGAGATTCTCATTTTCAGCAATCAGAGAATTTACATATTTATCTCCGAGAGATATATCTCCGTTGCAATTCTTGATATCGGAAATAATGGTCCATTTACTGGGTGCATGCGTAATCCAGTACTGATAGAAACCTGCAAGTCTTTCGTTGATGGTCTGGGATGAACTTTGTCCGACAAGTATTCCGACAGAAAGCTCTTCATTTTCGGAAAAACCGGCTTTATAAAGCTGATTAAGCATTTCATCTGCTGCAATATTTCCGGCATACAGGTTATCGGTCATGTAGCAGACATCATATCCATCTGTATTTGCAGCGGTATCCACCAAAACTATTGGTATATTTTTTGAATGGATTTCTTCGATTTTGGCTGAAAGCCCTATGGAATCATCAGGCGAAAGGATTATAGCATCCGCTCCAAGACTGACACATTTATCGAGAAGCATCTCCTGATTCTTCCAATCGGTTTCCTTATAAGTACCACTGTAATAGACGTTGCAATTGAACTTTTCGCCTGCATCCTTGGCGCCTTTAACAATGGTATCCCAGTAATTACTGTTTAGAACCTTAATAATAAGATATATGTCATCTCGCCCTTCGACTATATCGGTAAGAGGCTCAAAATCCGGTACAGTCTGCTCTTCTTGAGTATTATTTTGTGGATTGTCTTTTGAACATGAACATAATGAAAACAAGAGGAGCATTGCAAAAACATGTATTAATACAGATTTTATTCGCTTCATAGAAATCCTCCCGTTAAGATGAAACATAAATGAATTGTAATACAATTCAATGATTTTATACATTAATTATATAACTATTTGAGGAATTTGTACATATTTTGAATCGTGGATATCTGAAAAAACAAGTGACGGAGGATGTAGGAATTAAAAAATCTAATTGGTAAAGGCTGCGACTTGGGTATATAATTTTGAAAAGAAAAATAAAAAGAAAGTATAAAGGATTTATTATGGCAGGAAAGATTTATGGAGTCGGCGTTGGAGTCGGTGATCCGGAGGATTTAACACTTAAGGCAATAAAGATAATAAAAGGCTCGGATGTGCTTGTTTGTCCAAGAAAAGATCAAGACAAATGCAGAGCATATCAGATAGTTAAGCAGGTTATTCCTGAAGTTGATGAGATAGAAACTATTTCATTTGAATTTGAAATGATCAAAGATAAGGTTCGTCTTGAGAATATTTATGAGGATATTTATAAGACTGTGAAGAAGCTTGTTCATGATGGGAAAGTTGTAACCTTCCTAACGATAGGGGATCCGGCTATTTATTCGACCTATTCATATATTGCTGAAAGGGCGAAGAAAGACGGGGTGGAAACTGTCTCAATAAGCGGTATTTCGTCCATCAATGCCTGTGCCAACAGATTGGGTATTAATCTTTGCTGCGGCGATGAGCAGGTGCATATAATCCCAAATTCCGAAAGTGTGCTTAGTGCTCTCAGTCTGCCGGGAACAAAGGTGTTCATGAAGAGCGGCAGAGATATAATTAAGATCAGAGAGATTCTTCTTGGAAGAGATGATATAGATGTCTATGCTGTTTCCGGATGCGGAACCAAGGATGAAATATGTTACAGATCCGCCGTGGAATTTCCTGACAGCGGAGAATATATGATGACTATAATAGTCAAAGAGAAGTAATTAATTGCTAAGCACTATTTTTGACTGTACCTAATCCCGTTGATTTCGTCAAGAATTACGATAAAATGGGTATATAATTATATTCTGGTAAATGGATGAAGCGATAGCGCATTATCCAAGAAAATGATAAGGAAAGGAGAGTGGACTATATATGACTGAACATTCCGAAAAGAATTATGCATTAGATCATATATTCTTGTTTTATCTGTGTGCTGTAGGAATCGGAACATTTGGAATGATGGGATTGATGTCATTTTTTTTATGGCTTTGCATCATTACATTTCATGAAATTTCGATATATCCAATTGCATATCCGTTTTCTATAATATGTGGAATGGTATGTTTAATGGCTTTTATTGCCCTAATTGCGCTATGGATTATTATATTTAAAAAAAGGCACGATAAACCCAGGTTGTTAGGCATATCTTTTCTATTAGTCTTCGCCGGAAGTGTTTTGGGGTATTGTATCTTTAAACTTCTGCACGTGCTAAAGGATGTTTTCTTCTAGTAGAATTTTTCTTGTTTTTGTTTTATTTCACCATTCATTGTTCTGAACTTATTGAATAGAAATAATCCATATGTGAAGAAAACAAAAAGATGCACTCAGAGCATCGAAGCACATATTACTGATAACGGGGAAATGTTTCTTTGTGAAAGTTTTTCCGTAAAACGGAAACGAAAAAGTGTCAGCACTGTTGACACAATTGAGCTGGTCATGTCATTTACTGATAATGTCAGGCTGTAAGGCCGATGAGGAAAGTGAAAATAGCCATGGATGAAAGAATACTTCAAAAGATTCTGACAAAAGAATATGGGATAGATTCCCCTTCTTTGGAATTCTTGAGAGAAGGTGGCAGCCATACATATGTTGTGAACGGTAAGAATAAATATCTGCTTAAGGTTATAGGCTCAGCTTTTTCAGATACCGCAAGGCAGTCGATATCTATTATGAGATATCTTGAAGGAAACGGATTCCTGGCGCCTAAAACAATGCTGACAAAGAGCGGTGAAGCTTTTTTCGAAACGGAAACTGATGGTGAGAAAAAACTAATCGTTCTTATGGAATTCATAGATGGTAATGAGCCGGATATGGAAATATGCGCGGCAGATGTTGGAGGCTTGGTTGGAAGATTTCATCAATTGATGGAGAAGTATCCTGAAGATACTGTACCAAAGGAAAAAGAATTCTTCATTGGACGATATCTGGAATGCCTTCGTAAAAAGAATTACCCGCGCATTGCTGAGTATGAGGAATTGGGGGAGCGTCTTTGGGATAAGGTTAAGTATCTTCCGCAGGGCAAGTGTCACGGAGATCTTCACCGAGGAAATCTGTTACAGAACACCGACGGGCAGATTTTTCTTGTGGACTTTGACACCGTTTGCCGAGCTCCGTTCATGTTTGATGTCATGGTTATGTGTGACATGACAGATTATTTTAATTTGAAACTGGAAGATATTGCCCTGACCAAAGAAGTATACCGGAAGTTTCTTTCAGGATATTCGGGCTATCATGCACTAAGCCGTGAAGAAATCAGTTCTTTCCCATATTGGGTGGCAATCAGACATTTTCAGCTTCAGGCTACAATACTTGAGATATATGGTATCGACTGCATAGATGAAGGTTTTATCGACGGACAACTTTGGTGGCTTAATAAGTGGCAAGAAACGACGGAAGAATTCTTTTAAGCTACTCTATGATGTAATTAATCTTTTTTATAGGATAATAATGCGTTACTTTTGGAAAGTGTAAGTAAAGTTTATTTTCAGTTTTATACTCAATAGAATATGAGGAATATATAAATGAAAACTAGAATAGAAAAGATACGAGAAAGTGAAAGACAATCGCATACGGAGATTTATTCAAAAGAGATTTTATATAATTCTGATAGTTGGCTAAAGAAACCTATTAAGACTGTTCAAGATATTGTAACTTATTTTGCTGATTATGATGCTCTTCGCGTTTTGGATTTGGGGTGTGGTGTTGGAAGGAACAGTATCTTTATTGCTGAGTGGTTCTCTGAAAAAAAATGCCTTATAGACTGTGTAGATATATTGGAGATTGCCATTGAGAAACTGCTTACAAACGCACAAGAATGTGGAGTAACAGAAAGTATAAATGGTTATGTTGATGCAATTGAACATTATCAGATAAAAAAGGGAATATATGATCTAATAATAGTAGTTTCAGCTTTGGAACATGTAGAAAGCAAAGAAATACTATTGAAAAAACTTCAGGAAATGGAAGAAGGATTAAAGCCGAATGGAATAGTCTGTTTGGTCATAAATTCTGAGGTTAATGAAAGAAAAACAGATACTCTTGAAGAATTGGATCCCCAATTTGAAGTTAATCTTGAAACGAATGAAATTCAATCATATATAGAGAAGATTTTTAATAAATATGAACCTATAAAAAACTCGTTGAGTTATCAGGAATATGATATTCCCAGAGGTGAAATTATCAGCCATCTCACAACGAATGTAGTTACTTATGTTGGTAGAAAGATAATTACCTAAATCGATAACAAGAAATATCGGAATTAAACTAACAAAGAAAAGTGAAAAAATACGGATTGCCGAAATATATCGCGAGGTGATTTAGAGTATCCTAGAGAACAAAATGGTATGATCTGACAAAATTTCGCAAACGGGGAAATGTTTCTTTTTCAGATATCATCCATAATGGACATGTAAGCAGGAGGACGAAAGCATGGAATGGATTGAAGCATTACAAAAAGCCATCACGTATATGGAAGAACATCTACTCGAGGAGATTAACTATGAAGATGTAGCGAAGCAGGTGCATACGTCGAGCTACGAGTTTCACAGGGCTTTCAGTTTCGTGACTGGATTAACTGCCAACACGTATATTCGAAATCGCCGCCTTTCTTTGGCGGGAAAAGAAATTGTGGAGACAGATGCGAAAATCACTGATCTTGCAATGAAGTATGGCTACGATACACCGGAAAGCTTTACTAAAGCGTTCACAAGGTTTCATGGTATAGCTCCCCAAAAAGCCAGAACAGAAGTCTGCAAGCTGAAGCTTTTTAATCCGCTTACGATTACTATATCTGTGAAAGGCGGTAAGAATATGGATTATCGTATTGTTCAAACAAAAGAAAAGAAATTTATAGCATTGGTAAGAGAATTCAGCAACGGTATAATTAATGACGAAGCAAATCATGATGTGGCTGATTTCTGGGGAGAATGCAACAGTAAACAGATGCTTT
>NZ_FUXA01000007.1 GCF_900167085.1 Eubacterium ruminantium | reverse complement strand
TCTGGTAAAGTACAGCAGAGAAAACAGAGGAATAGATACAGCTTCGTTGACAAATGTTACGCCTGAAAAATTTACCCTTAGAGATATCATTTCTGAACATTATGATCAAGCAAAAAGTTATATAGATCGAATACAGGTACATGTACCGGAGGGGACAGTGCGAAAGACAGCCTCAATAAGGCTGCATCAGTTGTTGTTCTAGGGTTTGACAAAGCAGACGGATAAAAGTAGAATAAGGCAAACAATTCTAAATCATTATATCTAGAAGCTTTTCTTTTTATGCTCTCCCAACTGACAACAGATTTACTCCATCTACAAGGCAGATAATGTTGATAAATATTCTTTGATATATTATAATAAACCTAGATGTATTGTGAAATAAGCTTTCATATATGGGGAAGAAGAAAGCTTGTGTTTAATAGCAGACAGGGGTGGTTTGTTATTTTGGTATTTGATGAGAAATACATCGTTGATCATTTCAATGATGCCATTAATAAAGGTCACATCAAAGCATATTTTCAACCTGTTTACAGAGCGCTTACAGAAGACATTTGCAGTGTGGAAGCTCTGGCAAGATGGGATGATCCTGAGCTGGGTCTGATATCTCCGCAGCTTTTCATTGATGTGCTTGAAAAACATAAATTAATCTATAGACTTGATCTTTATATGCTTAAAAAAATCTGTGAATTATATCGCAAGATGGCTGAAAAGGGTATGAAGATCGCGCCTTTCTCAATAAATCTTTCAAGACTGGATTTTAACGAACCCGATCTTTTTGAATTATTTACCGAAGTTATAAATGCATATGATGTTCCTCATGGATCGATAAGAGTTGAGATAACGGAAAGTGTTATGTTGGATGAATCCTCCAATTTCCGTGATATTTTTAATTGCTTTCATGATGAAGGTTTCAGTATATGGATGGATGATTTCGGAAGCGGATATTCGTCATTAAATGTTCTTAAGGACTATAATTTTGATGTATTAAAATTGGATATGCTTTTCCTTAGAAATTTTGGATATAGATCGATGAAAATGATTTCAGCCATAGTCAACATGGCTAAAGCTATGGAAATCCATACTCTTGCAGAGGGTATAGAGACCAGGGAACAGTTGGACTTTTTAAGAAGCATAGGCTGTGAATTGATTCAGGGATATTATTATGCAAAACCTATGACAGAGGATGCATTCCTTGAATATATGCAGAAGGATGGAGTGAATGTCGAGCTTTCCGAAGAAGAGGATTATTGGAATACGATAGGTAAATTTAATTTCCTCAGTACAAACCCTCTTGAAGATTTTCATGGTGAAGATGATAAGGAATTAAAAATGAGGAGTGATATTCCTCTTGCATTGGCAGAATATTTTGATGGGTTAATCAAATTTAAATTCTACAATCATGAATTTCGGAAGAAGATTTTACAGATTGGTTATGAGTCTGTTGAAAAGATGGAAGATATATTCAACGAGAAAGTTTCGAGTCAGTATATCATGTTTAATGAGCGATTTATCAGGGCTGTCAGTACCGGTAAGATTCAGAAGCTTGATTATGTAACGAAGGATATTTATTATACGATCAAGATAAAAGCCATAGCAAAGACGGGTAAAAAGAATATGCTGGCAATGACTCTCTTTACCTTTGATTCGGACAAAGAAGAGAGGAATTTTGATGAAATACTTCGTGCCAGTCAGTCGTTGTTTTCAACATATGAACATGTTACTCTTATATATCCTGAAGAAGATATGTCAAAGAGAATTTATTCCATTGCAGGATTCGATAAGGATTATTCAAAGGTGCCTTTAAGAAGGGGATTTATAAACTTTTGCAATGATAATATTTATCCTGACGATCAGAAAAGATATATGCAGTTCGTAGACATGCAGACACTTGAAGATAGACTTAGCAAACATGATAACATATTCGTTCAGAAACTTTTCAGAGTAAAAGTAGAAGATGATTATCGATGGAGAACCATAAGGATTACGAGAATACCGGGACCTATATCTGAACCGACAAGTTTTATTTATACTATTCAAAAGGTTTCTAATCATGATTCAGGATCGTACGGTTTACTGCTTAATGAACATCCTGATATTTTCGATGACTAAGTGTATGTGCTAAATTATATTTAGGTCACTTGACCGATTTTTCGGTTGACGAATGCACTAAGATTATGAGTATATTTAAATAATATTTTGCAAAAGAAGTGATAGTACCCTCATACCTCAAAAACGGTAGGAGGGTATTTTCATGTATAAAACCATGGATAATATGAGTTTCTAAATTAATCAATTAAGAAATAGATAAGAATTAGACTAGAGTTACATAAAGATTAAATCTAAGAAGTATATTATATTAGACTCAAGGAAAGCGGATTGGGTGATCCGACATAAATCAGAAATACATTAGTTTAACGAAAGGGAAAAGAAATGGGTAAAAGTATTATATTAACAGCAAAAAATCTTTCAAAGACTTTCTCAAATGAGTTAGTTCAGCAGCATGTTCTGAAAAATCTTAATCTTGATATATATAGAGGTGACTTTACGGTAGTTATGGGGAATTCCGGTTCGGGAAAAAGTACTCTTCTGTATGCTCTTTCAGGAATGGATAGACCAAGTCTTGGATCTATTACATATCAGTTCGATGATCAAAAAGATATTGAAATATCAAAATTTAACAATGATAAATTAGCTTTGTTTAGAAGAAATCATGCAGGATTCGTTTTCCAGCAGAATTATCTTAATGATTCCATGAGTGCACTTGATAATGTTATGCTCAGCGGATTATTAAAGAGCAAGAACAGAAAGAAGCTTGCTGAAAAAGCAAAGGAGCTTCTTGAAAGAGTCGAAGTAAGTGAGAAAGATTGGAAGAAATTTCCAAATCAGTTATCAGGTGGTCAGCAGCAGAGAGTAGCTATGGTAAGAAGCGTCATTAACAATCCTGAGATACTTTTTGCAGATGAACCGACAGGTGCTCTTAATTCACAGAATACAGAAAATGTTCTTGATATCATGTCCGATCTTAATAATGATGGACAGAGCATAGTAATGGTTACACATACAGTTAAGGCAGCTGAAAGAGGCAACAGAATAATTTATCTTGCCGATGGTGTGATATCATCCGAAATCGAGATTGGACCATATAAGGGAAATTATAAGGATGATAAAAATCCGGATCAGGAAATAGCTAAGGAGAGACACGTAAAACTGAAGAACTTCCTTCAGGAAATGGGGTGGTAAAATGTACAGACTTTTCTTTATTGCAAAAAATAATATAAAAAAGCAAAAAGGTGATATGATCACATTTTTCATTCTTACATGCATGGCGGTATTTCTTATAATCATCAGCATTTCAACCATCACAGGACTTGGAAAGGTACTTGAAACTCTTCATAAAGAAACAAGCGGCAGTGATGTGGAGGTCGTTGTAGAATCAGTTGATGAAGTAGATGAAGCGTTAAAAGACATACTAGTGAATAATCCGAATTTTAGTGATTATGAAGCAGAAGATATTCTTGGAATAGATTGTGAGTTTAGAAAAGGCGGAGAAGCAAAATGGGACTCATTTTCCTTCATGATAACATCATATGATAAGGAAAAACATATACAGAAACTGAGTCTTAATACATCGGATTTTTCAGGAAATGAAGTTGTAGTTCCTTATTATCTTAAAAATAGGTTTAGCATTGGTGACACTTTAGAGTTAAAGATTGATGATAAAATAATTGAATTTAATGTTGTAGGATATAACGAAGATACTATCTACGCTAATCCAATGAATATGTCTATATTTCTGATCGGAGTTTCCGATGAATATATGGATAAACTGGAAGAGATAGAATCGAGCAGTATTGTTAAGCAAACAAGACATAAAGCAAGAAAGTCGGAAGAAGCAATAGCTAAAAATGTATCAACGGATGATCTTGAAAAACAGGTTACTGAAGCATATAAAAAATGGGCCGTTGAATATAATGAAACACATCCGGATTTTAAAATGCTCAGATTACTGGGATTAAACTGGGATGTTATGAAGGGAGGCGGACAGCTTATTCCGTTCATCGCCATGACTGTAGTTCTCGTATTTTCGGTACTCATAATGGCAATAGCTATAATCATTACAAATTTCAGTATCAAGAATTTTATTCAGAGAAACATGAAGAATACAGCTATAATGGAAGCTTCAGGATATACAGTCAGAGAGATAAAAGCTGCTTTAATGATGCAGATCATATCAGTAGCATTAATTGGTATGGTTTTCGGAATAATAATCAGTATTCTTCTCAAAAATGCAGTTGGAAATCTCGTGAGCAGTCTTCTTGGAATCAGCTGGAATCAGTCGGTTAATCTTCCTGTAGTTGTACTTGTATCAGCTGCTGTAATATTGGTTGATTTTATTTCAGTATATTTCGCAGGCAAAAGATACGATAAGATTTCTACACTTGATGCATTACGCGGAGGACTCGGAACACATAATTACAAAAAGAATTATTTTGCATTTGATAAGACAAAACTTCCGGTTTCGCTTACTTTATCATTAAAGAATACCTTCGGAAAATTAGGAAATAATCTGGTTATAACATTTATCGCAGTAATACTTGGTGGTGTAATGGTGGTCGGATTAGGACTTTATCAGAACTATGGTAAAGGCCGTGAGAATATACAGAAGCTTACAGGAATTGAGTGTGGTGAGGTTATTGCTTCAGGGGAGTATGATTCTTATGAAAAAGTCAAGGATGTTGAAGGAATACAGAATCTTTTAGCATTTACAGATAATGAATATTTATATGAATCTGAGAAAGCATCAGATACTATTTATACAATGGCTTATCAGGATGTTACACAGATGAGATACTGTCTTGCTTCAGAAGGAAGAATGCCGATTCATGATAATGAAGTGGCTCTTACAGCAAATGACATGAAGCGCCTTAAAGTAAAGATAGGTGATACTGTTACAGTATCGATCGGTGACAGAAAAAAACAGTTTATCATAACAGGTAAATATCAGCTTTTACAGATGGCAGGATATACAGCCATAATGACCAAAGAAGGTGCAGACAGTCTGGCTCAGTTTAAGAGCAGCTGGCAGTACAGAATTTATACTGAAGAAGGAATCGGTTATGAGGAAATGAAGGCAAGACTTGATGAAGCTTGTCCGGGATTAAACATAAGTGATGGTAACAAAACTTTGGATATTTCCATCGGTTCACTTACATCATCAATGAGAATGGTTTGTCTTATAATCGTTATTGTAACATCATTAGTAGTTATATTCGTTGAAGCACTTGTTATCCGTTCAAAGATGGTACGTGAGTGGAAAGATTATGGAGTTAATCGTGCACTTGGATTCTCAAGTAAGGAGCTTATTGTCCAGACAATGATCTCAAATATTCCGGCGATAACAGTAGGTTCGATAATAGGAGTAATCCTTGCCTGCCTGTTTGGTAAGAACCTTGTTGTTGTATTCCTGATCATGTTCGGAGTAGAAAAGATCAAATTCAACATCTCAGTTTTTTATATAATCCTTTCTGTTGTCGGAATAGTTGTAACTGCAGCTGTTGTATCAGGATTATTGGCATTAAGAGTCAGAAAGCTTAATCCGGTAGAAATGATCACAGAGGAGTAAAGAGATAAAAAACAGGTAAAAAACTAAATAAATGATGCCAAATCATTTAAACTATTATAAAATGCTTAGTGATGGTTAATAATTTATAAATGGTGGAGGTTCATGGTATGCATTATAATTGTCTGATTGTTGATGATGAGGAAGAACTGTCGAAGATGACGGCTGAGTATTTTCAGATGTTTGATATAACGACAGCCTACGTAAATTCAGCTGAGGAGTGTTATAAATTCTTTGAGGATAATACTGTGGACCTCCTTCTTCTTGATATAAATCTTGGAAATGGATCCGGCTTTGATGTCTGCAAAAAAATCAGAGAAGAATATCAGCTGCCAATACTTTTTATAAGTGCAAGACAGGGTGATGATGATGTTCTTATAGCTTTAAGTATCGGGGGAGATGACTATATAAGAAAGCCTTACAGTATGGCTATTTTGCTTGCTAAAGTTAAGGTTAATCTTAAGAGAGTCGAACAGCTTAAAACAGCCGGACAGGATTCTGTGAAAGATACCGATAATGATGATATAAATGAATCTGAAAATGAAAAGCTTGTTCTTGAACCTTCAACAATGTCTATTATTTTAAATGGCGAAAGAATCAGTCTTAAGGCCAAAGAATTTGCCTTGATCGAATGTTTGTACAAGTATAAAAATACCATAGTTACCAAAGATAAGCTTTTCGAAGAAGTCTGGGGAGACTCATTCTTCAGTGACGGAACCCTCAATGTCCATATAAGGAAACTGAGAGAAAAGCTGGAAGAAAATCCAAATGATCCACAGATCATAAAAACAGTTTGGGGAACAGGATATATTTTAGAACTGTAAAATGATATCTGAAATGGGAAAATAATATGGGACTTATAAAAAAGATTTTTATTATTTTTACCCTGGTTATGTTAGCCGGATTGACAGTATTTATCATAATGATCAAAAAGGGTAAAAGTGCTGATGTGGATGTCGTTAAGTATTATGACAGTCTATATAATATTACCGAAGATTATAAAAATGGCCTCAGCGAAGAAGATATAGAAGCTAAATATGATTGTAATCTCATCCTTTCAACAGATGCTCTAAGTCAGGAAATTGTTGACAGTATCAAGAAAAGAGCTGTAGTAATGGAATTTGCTCCTGAGGGCGAGATTATCGGAAGAGTGACCTGGGATACTGAATATAAGTCAGAAATTTCAAAAGATAAAAAGATCATGACCTACGGAATAGTCCTTTGGTTTGTAATCTTTATCTCAGTGAATCTGGCTATAATACTGATATATATTTTCATGATAAAACCGGTAAAGGAACTTCATGTATTTTCGGAGGAGATAGCAAAAGGTAATCTTGATATCGCACTTCAGAGACATAAGAATAATCTTTTCGGAAACTTCACTGAGAGCTTTGACATAATGAGAGAAGAACTTCGTGCCTCGAAGGAGAGAGAGATTGAAGCAGATAAGCAGAAAAAAGAGCTTGTTGCGGAACTTTCTCATGATATAAAAACACCGGTTGCGACTATCCGTACCACCTGTGAAGTTATGATGGTCAAGTATCAAAGAAAACTTGATGAACTGAAGAATTATATCAACAGCATGAGTGAAAATACTGATAACGGTGAAAATATCAGTAATGACATAAAGAATAATGCCGGTAAAATTAATGACCTGGTCGAACTGGAAAAAGAAAGAAAAGACGCTCTTGAGAAAGTGAATCTGATCTCTGAAAAGGTTAATGTTATCGAGAAGATCATGTCTGATATTTTCGATGCAACAATGGATGAACTGGATCATCTGGAGATTAATGTAAGAGAAGAAGAAAGCGGCATCGTCGAAACTTATTTCCGCAAAATGACTACGGTCAAGAATATAACAATTGCGAATAATATACCTGAATGTCTTGTATATATGGACAAGCTTCGTCTGGAGCAGGTATTTGATAATGTCATTTCAAATTCGGTTAAATATTCCGGAACTGAGATAAATGTATCCTTTGATGAGATAGAAGGTATTGCAAATGAAAAAGGCAGGAAAGACAGCTTCATCAAGATCACGATACGTGACAAAGGTCCCGGAGTTCCTGAGGATGAATTGCCGCTTATTACAGAGAAGTATTATAGAGGCAGTGACGTAAAAGAAAAGGACGGATTTGGAATCGGACTGTACCTTGTCAAAGTTTATATGGAGAAGCAGGGCGGCGGATTCGAATACTATAATGACGACGGATTTGTTGTCGAACTTTATCTGAAGAAAGTCTGATGGAAAAAGATGGATTTTCATTACAAAAAAATTTTTTTAAAAAAGTTGTTGACAAAAGAATTATTTGGGTATTATAATCCAAAACTGTAAAGACAAAGGCGTCTTAGAGTTCAAGGTAGAACTCTGAGGCGCTTTTTTTGTTTTTTAGCCTAAAAAGTAACGATTTAAACCCGGGAAGATTATAAAAGAACAGGAGATAAGAATTATGGAAAAACAAAACGTACCAGAGATATTTGGATCGCTTGTCTTTGATGACAGGGTTATGAGAGCTAGACTTTCAGATAAGATTTATAAATCACTTAGAAAGACAATCGATGAGAATGTTAAGCTTGATGATGATGTAGCTGAAGCAGTAGCAGTTGAAATGAGAGACTGGGCTATTGAAAACGGAGCAACACATTTTACACATTGGTTCCAGCCACTTACAGGTGTAACAGCAGAGAAGCATGACAGCTTCATTACACCTTCACCTGACGGAGGAGTGCTTATGGAGTTCTCCGGTAAGGAACTTATAAAGGGTGAGCCTGATGCTTCATCATTTCCTTCAGGTGGACTCAGAGCTACATTTGAAGCAAGAGGATATACAGCCTGGGATCCAACATCTTATGCATTTATAAAGGATCATACGTTATGTATTCCAACAGCCTTCTGTTCATATTCAGGAGAAGCACTTGATAAGAAGACACCTCTTCTTCGTTCAATGCAAGCCCTTGACAGAGAAGCAAAGAGAGTACTTAAGCTTTTCGGTAAAGAGGTTAAATACGTTAGAACAAGTGTAGGACCTGAACAGGAATATTTCCTGATAGATAAAGAAGTATTTGATAAGAGACCTGACCTTATTTACACAGGAAGAACACTTTTCGGAGCTATGCCTCCTAAGGGTCAGGAACTTGATGATCACTATTTCGGCGTTATCAAGCCAAGAGTTACAGAGTTCATGGAAGACCTTAATAATGAACTTTGGAAGTTAGGAATTCTTGCTAAGACAGAGCATAATGAAGTTGCTCCTGCACAGCATGAACTTGCACCTATCTTCTCAACAACAAATGTCGCAACAGACAACAATCAGCTTACAATGGAGATCATGCAAAAGGTTGCAAGAAAGCATGGTATGGTATGTCTGCTTCATGAGAAGCCATTCGCAGGAGTAAATGGTTCAGGAAAACACAATAACTGGTCAATGGCAACAGATACAGGTGTAAATCTTCTTTCACCTGGAGATACACCTTATGAAAATGCTCAATTCCTTCTGTTCCTTACCGCTGTTATAGAGGCAGTTGATGAATATCAGGATCTTCTCAGACTTTCTGTTGCAACTGCAGGAAACGATCACAGACTTGGAGCAAATGAAGCACCTCCTGCAATTATTTCAATCTTCCTTGGAGATGAGCTTTCAGCAATACTTGAAGCAATCAAAGAAGATAAGCCATATGTTGGAGCAGAAAAAGTCCAGATGAAGCTTGGAGTTCATTCAATTCCACGTTTCTCAAAGGATTCAACAGATAGAAACAGAACATCACCATTTGCATTTACAGGTAATAAATTCGAATTCAGATCACTTGGATCTGCAAACAGTATCGCTTGCTGCAACATCATGTTAAATGCAGCTGTAGCCGATACATTAAAGAAATATGCTGATGAGCTTGAAAAAGCTGAAGATTTTGAGACATCACTTCATGAACTTATAAAGAGAGTGATCATAAAGCATGAGAGAATTCTCTTTAACGGAAATGGATACGGTGAAGAATGGGTCAAGGAAGCTGTTGAAGTTAGGGGACTTTCAAATCTTAGAACAACAGCAGATGCTATGCCTCATCTTCTTGATAAGAAGAATATGGATATGCTCATCGGTGAGAAAGTATTTACAGAGGCAGAAATCCAATCAAGATGCGAGATCATGCTTGAGAACTATTGCAAGACAGTTAATATAGAAGGACATACAATGGTTGAAATGGTAAGAAAAGATTATCTTCCGGCTATTGAAGGATATCTCTACAGTCTGGCAAAAACAACATCACTTATGAAATCTGTAAGTGATAAGGTTAAGTGTAATTATGAAGTTTCTACAATGGAGAGACTTTCAGAACTCACAGATTACATACTTGAATCTGTTGAGAAGCTTGAAGCATCACTTGAAGATCTTAAGAGTTATGATGATATCATCAAGACATCAGAAGCTGTAAGAGATAAAGTATTACCTGATATGGAGAAGTTAAGAGGCTATGTTGATGAGGCGGAGATGCTTACATCAGAGAGATACTGGCCATTCCCAAGTTACGGAAAACTTCTTTTCAGTGTAAATTAATAAGGCATAAAATATAAAGCAATGGCGCTTTAAGAATTAATATTTAGTTCTTAGGGCGCCTTTGGTTATTAAGGGAGGAAAAATATATGGAAGATATCTTTAATGCACTACATGGTGAGATGTTCGGTATGTGGTTTCTTATAGGAGCGGCACTTGTATTCTGGATGCAGGCCGGATTTGCGATGGTTGAGACAGGCTTTGCGAGAGCAAAGAATGCAGGAAATATCCTTATGAAGAACCTCATGGACTTCTGTATCGGAACAGTAATGTTTATACTTATTGGTTTTGGTTTATTCCTTGGCGAAGATTATATGGGAATACTCGGAAAACCGGGATTTGATATATTTACAGGTTTTGAAACATTTGATTATTCAAATTTTGTATTTAACCTTGTATTCTGTGCAACAACAGCAACTATCGTTTCAGGAGCTATGGCAGAGAGAACAAAATTCCTTAGCTACTGTGTATATTCAGGAATCATTTCAGCAATTATCTATCCAATCGAAGCTCATTGGACATGGGGCGGTGGATGGCTCGCAAAGATCGGATTCCACGATTTTGCAGGATCTAACTGTATTCATATGGTAGGTGGTATCTGTGCCCTCGTTGGTGCGATCATGGTAGGACCACGTATCGGTAAGTTTGAAAGAGATAAAAATGGAAAAGTAACAAAAGTAAATGCTTTCCCTGGACATAACCTTCCAATCGGTGCTCTTGGTGTATTCATCCTTTGGCTTGGCTGGTATGGTTTCAACGGAGCAGCTTGTACAAGTATCGAAGAGATGGGTTCAGTATTCGTAACAACAACTATCGCTCCATCTGTAGCAACTGTAGTTTGTATGATCTTTACATGGGTTAAATATGGTAAGCCTGATGTATCAATGTGTCTTAACGCATCACTTGCCGGACTTGTTGCAATCACAGCTCCATGTGATGTATGTGATGCAGCAGGATCAGTACTTGTAGGTGCTGTTTCAGGTCTCTTAGTAGTATTTGGTGTATGGCTCCTTGATCATAAGCTTCATATCGATGATCCTGTTGGTGCTGTAGCAGTACATTTCATGAATGGTATCTGGGGTACTATAGCAGTAGGTCTTGTAGCTACATCAACAGCTCCTGGATTTGCAAGAGGTCTTGGAGACGGAGTTAACTTTGGTGCAAACCAGATTGCAGGTGAAGGACTTCTTTACGGCGGAGGATTTAAGCAGCTTGGAATTCAGTTCGGCGGTATGTTCGCTACTGCAGGTTATACATTTGTAGCTATTATCATTACATTCTTAGTAATTAAGAAGATTTTCGGTCTTAGAGTTTCAGAAGAGGAAGAAATTGAAGGACTTGATCTTACAGAGCATGGTCTTGTATCAGCATATTCAGGATTCAGTATCATGGATGTTTCAAGCGGTACACTTCTTGAAAATGAAAATACAAATCTTGGTACAGATGACTATGAAGAAGCAAGTGAAGCTGCCAAGAATGCGGCAGTTCCGGTATACAATGCGAGCGCTGACTTTGAAAAAGCAGGTATCGTTGCTGATACCGGAATCAATAAAGTGGTTATCATCACAAAGCTGTCGCGTTACGATAAGATAAAGAGAGCCCTTAATGAGCTCGGTGTTACAGGTATCACAGTAACTCAGGTAAGTGGTTGCGGTATTCAGAAGGGTGCCGGCGAGATGTACCGAGGAGTTGAAATGGATATGACACTTCTTCCTAAGATTAAGCTTGAAGTAGTAGTATCAAATATTCCTGTTGACAGTGTTATCGAAACAGCAAAGAAAACACTTTATACCGGTAAGATCGGTGACGGAAAGATATTCGTATATCCGGTTAGCAGGGTTGTAAAGATCAGAACCGGTGAAGAGAATTTTGCAGCACTTCAGGATGTAGAATAATATGACATAAATGCTCTTGTTCCGCGAGATTAGGCGGGTGAAATAACCTTGCCGACTCGCGGAACTTGGTCGTGTTTTTAAAAGTACTAAAGCTAAAATACAAATTTTCAAATAAAAAGAAGAAAAGGGAGAATATTATGTTTGAGGATAAATTGCATGAGGAATGCGGAGTGTTCGGAATCTATTCTATAGATGGTGAAGAGGTTTCAAGGGATATATATTTTGGACTTACCGCACTTCAGCATAGAGGGCAGGAAGCGGCCGGAATGGCAGTTTCCGACACAAAGGGAACAATGGGCAACCTTGTGATGAAGAAGGATATGGGCCTTGTTAGTGAGGTTTTTCATAAGGATGATCTTGAAAGACTTCATGGAAATATAGGTGTCGGACATGTGCGCTATTCAACTACCGGAGGAAGTACTCCTGAGAATGCTCAGCCTATGGCTATGAAATATATAAAAGGAAGTCTGGCCCTTGTCCATAATGGAAATATAATAAATGCGGAAGAATTAAAGAGTGAACAGATGCATCGCGGAATGCCTCATTATACAACTTCTGATTCGGAAGTTCTTGCTTATGAGATAATCAGCAACAGAGTAAAGGCAGCAACGATAGAAGAAGCTATTGCCATGTCAGCAGACCGTCTCAAAGGAGGTTATGCAGTAATTGTTATGAGCCCGCGTAAGCTTGTGGGAATTCGTGATCCGTATGGTATCAAACCTTTAGTACTTGGTAAAAAAGGAAATACATATATACTTTCTTCTGAAAGTTCAGCATTAACGGCAATTGGCGCAGAGTTCGTGCGTGATATAGAACCGGGTGAGATTATATCAATCACAAAAGACGGAATAAAATCCGATAAAGAATTATGCGGAAGAAAAAGAGCACATTGTATATTTGAATATATTTATTTTGCAAGAAATGATTCTGTAATGGACGGAATCTCTATCCATGATGCAAGGATTAAAGCGGGTAGAGCCCTTGCTAAGAAAGCCCGCGTTGATGCGGATATAGTTGTAGGTGTTCCGGATTCAGGACTTGTTGCTGCTGAAGGATATGCCCTTGAATCAGGTATTCCATTTGCTCTTGCATTCCATAAAAACAGCTATATCGGAAGAAGTTTTATAAAGCCGACAGATGAGGAAAGACGTACTGCAGTACATATGAAGCTCAGCGTTTTGGACAGTGTTGTAAAAGGAAAGAATATTGTAATAATCGATGATTCAATCGTAAGAGGTACCACCATGAGGCAGCTTATAGAGATGCTACGAAATGCAGGTGCCAAATCGGTTCATGTAAGGATAAGTTCGCCTCCGTTTTTATATCCTTGTTATTATGGTACAGATGTTCCGACAGCTTCCCAGCTTATAGCATCTGAGCATTCGAAAGAAGATGTATGTAGAAATGTAGGTGCTGATTCTCTTGAATATCTTGCTGTGGATGATTTTGCGGCTATGGTGAATGATCTTCCTATCTGTACAGCATGCTTCACAAATGAGTATCCTGTAAAGTAAGTGATAGTATTTGATAGTATTTGATGGCGCTTGATTTACTACCTAAAAAATGAAACAATTTAGGTAGTAATGCCATTGAGGGAATAGTAACAACTGATGACAAAGAAGAGTACGTTAGAATAGTTATCTCCATATGACAAAAAAAGCTTCGGTTCCGTAAATAAGAACCGAAGCTTTTAGCTTTAAAATAAATCTGATCAGGCAGCTGCCTGCTGTTTTTTTCTACCTACAACAGCAAGACTTACTTTTCTCAGAATGATTGTTATAAATATTGTGATAGCCATATCAGGAAGTGTATTTCCGAAGAAGAAATCGTATTTCATAAGTACACGATATACAACAAATCCTATTGCCCATCCGATGGCAGCAACAGCGTCAATCTTAGTATCCTTCTTGTTATGATGAAGTATAAAATTATCAGCAATCTGAACTGATATCATAGGTGCAAATATCGAACCGATGAAATATAAGAATTCAGTGATATTTTCCATCGGGAATACTATAGCGCCTATAGTTCCTATGATAGTATCAATGATTCCCGGAAGGTTAGCTCGTACATTTCCCTTAAATGAAGGCTTCTTATCCTTATCAGTATTAAAAAACTTTTCAGGTAAAAGTGCATATGTTGACTGATTGCATGAAAAAGCATCAATAAAGTTTGTTGTTACACAAGAGAAGACTATTATGAAAAGTCCGGCAGCACCAAGACCTGCTTTTAGCATTATCTGGTCGATTCTTGTTTCATGTGTAATAACAGCGGCACCGAGACCGATTATATACATCCACATACTTGCAACGCTGTAAGTGATACATGCTGAAAATGTTGTCTTGACAGGCTTCTTAGCTTTATATGTGTAATCCGCGATCATAGGAATCCATGAAAGAGGCATTGCTATTGAAAGCTCAAGTCCCTGTCCGAATGAAAGAGAGCTTGTTGCAGCGGCGGCCCCTGCTTCACCACGCTTAATTCCTGAGAAAATAATAACTGATAATACAACTGTCAAAAGAAGAAGTAAAACCATGACAACCACATTTAATTTATCACGGTGCTTGATACCGATGATTATCCATGCAACCGTAAGTAATCCGATGATAAGACTCCACCATGATTTACCAAGCTTCAGGATTCCTTCGGCAGAATAAGAAGCATCAAATATCATTATTCCCTGCCATCCTACAAGCTGGATGATATTCATTATTGCAAAGAAATAACATCCCCATCGACCGAATGAGAGAGCGGAGGATTTCATGGAACCTTCCTTATTCTTCACACCTATCATTCCGGCTAAAACCAAAAGAATACAACCAATAATGTGACCCAGAACTATAACAGCAAGTCCCTTGGAAAGACCTAAACCTTCAAGGCTGGCACCTGTTAAGATTTCAGCGATAGATATTGCTGCACCAAACCAGATCAGTGAAATTCGAAACATTTTTAATTCTCCTTTTCTGAATAATATTTGATATGATGCTTTTTGATATATGTATCCGAAAACTAAGTAATTTCAAAGGCATATGATCAAGAAACATTATTCAAGTGTGGATTATATTTCTAAACTGGTATTTTTAAAATATTCAATTTAATCATTTTTTATATGACCAGATTGGAAAATTATTTCAAGACTTCAGAAGTGAATTTTGTTTGGAATGGGGCATATTATTCAAGAATTTTAGGGTTTTAAAACAGAATTTAGAAATAATAATGTCAAGAATAAGACAAATATCATATATTTATGAATAAAAAATGTTGACAAGAATAATATATTAGGTTTAAAATTTCAATAATTTAATAACATAAACCGTTGAGGCGGAGATAACGTTAAGAGATGTGCATTACAGAGAGTGGGACATATGCTGAGAGTCCTGCGGTAACAACTTAGCAAATGGACCGCTGAGGGCTTGGTCAAATGCATTTATCTGCAGAGTATTCCATGACGTGAATCGAGCGTAAATCGATTAGGATATAAATGTTTATACTGAGTATCCGAGTAAAGTGCGGAACATCATAAGATGGTCCGAAGTAAGGTGGCACCGCGAATTAATTCGTCCTTAGAATGATTGATTTATCATTCTGAGGATTTTTTTTATTTTATTGACACGGAGGAAAGAAAAATGATTAAAGAAGCAATCACAAAAATCGTTAATAAGCAGGACTTAAACTATGATGAGGCTTATACAGTAATGAATGAAATCATGAGTGGAGAGACAACTCCTACTCAGAATGCTGCATTCCTTTCAGCTCTTTCAACAAAGAGCGCTAAAGCTGAGACAAAGGATGAGATTGCAGGATGTGCAGCTGCTATGCGTGATCATGCAATCAGAGTTGATACAGGAATGGATATTTTTGAAATAGTAGGAACAGGCGGAGACAATGCTCAGAGTTTTAATATTTCAACAACATCAGCAATAATCGCTGCAGCAGGTGGAATGAAGGTTGCAAAGCATGGTAACAGAGCTGCTTCTTCAAAGTGCGGAACTGCTGACTGTCTTGAAGCTCTTGGAGTAAATATCCAGCAGGAACCTGAAAAATGTATCGAACTTTTAAATGAAGTCGGAATGTGCTTCTTCTTTGCTCAGAAATATCACACATCAATGAAGTATGTTGGTGCTATACGTAAAGAACTTGGATTCAGAACAGTATTCAACATCCTCGGACCTCTTACCAATCCGGGACGTCCAAAATATATGCTTCTCGGTGTATATGATGAATATCTTGTACAGCCTCTTGCTCAGGTTCTTTCAGAGCTTGGAGTTGAAAGAGGAATGGTTGTATACGGACAGGATAAGCTTGATGAGATTTCTCTAAGTTCACCAACTACTATTTGTGAGATTAAAGACGGATGGTATAAGACAAGAGTGATCAGTCCTGAAGACTTCGGATTTGAAAAATGCACCAAGGAAGATCTTAAAGGTGGAGATCCTTCTGAAAATGCAGAGATCACAAGAAAGATCCTTAGCGGTGAAGAAAAGGGACCAAAGAGAAATGCAACTCTTCTTAATGCAGGTGCAGCTCTTTATATCGGCGGTAAGGCAGATACATTTGAAGACGGTGTTAAGCTTGCAGTAGAGATTATTGATTCAGGTAAAGCTACTGCTACTCTTGAAAAGCTTATCGAAGTAAGTAACAGATAAAATATAGAAAAATGGTGAGAAAAATGATCCTTGATGAATTAGCAGAACTTACTCGAAAAAGAATAGAAAAGAATAAAAGAGAGAAGTCGCCGGAAGTTTTAAGAAATGAAGCGTTGGCGATGGCTGAGAAAGAGAAGGCAAATGGCGGCTTCACATTTCCTTTTGAAAATGCCTTAAATAAAAAAGGTCTTTCAATCATTTCGGAAGTGAAGAAAGCTTCACCTTCAAAGGGAATAATCGCAGAAGAGTTTCCTTATCTAGAGATTGCAAAAGAATATGAAGCCAGCGGTGCGGATGCTATTTCCTGCCTTACGGAACCGGACAGGTTTAAGGGAAGTGATGAGTATCTCATAACTATTGCAAAAGAAGTGAAGATTCCGGTGCTTCGTAAGGATTTCACTGTGGATCCTTACATGATCTACCAGGCTAAAGTAATGGGAGCATCAGCGGTTCTTCTTATAGCAGCAATTCTTTCGGATGATGAACTTAAAGAATATTTTAGTATAGCGGATTCTCTCGGTTTATCATGTCTCTTTGAAGCTCATGATGCGGAAGAGGTTAAGAGATGTCTGGCAGCAGGGGCAAGAATAGTCGGTGTAAATAACAGGAATCTCAAAGATTTTACAGTTGACATAGAGAACAGTATAAGGTTAAGAGGACTGGTTCCCGATGACATTATATTTGTTTCCGAAAGCGGTATCATGGTTCCGGATGATGTGAAAAGACTTCGAGAGAATAAAACAGATGCAGTTCTTATAGGTGAAATGCTTATGAGAAGCAGCGATAAATCAGGGCTTATTCATGAATTAAAGCATGAGAAGTAAGAGGTGTATATGAGCAGCAAAACTTTGGTTAAAATATGCGGTCTGAGTAGAGAAGAAGATATAGATGCGGTAAATGAACTTTTGCCGGATTATATCGGATTTGTTTTCTGGCCTAAAAGTAAGAGATATGTAGATTATGCTAAGGCAAAAGAATTAAAGGATAAACTTGACAAAAGAATCAAAGCGGTTGGCGTATTCCTAGACGAAGATATAGATAAAGTAGCGGAACTTGTACATAAAGGAATCATCGATATAGTACAACTTCACGGTGCTGAGGATGAGGAATATATAAGAAAGCTTAAGGAAAAAAACGGATGCGAGATAATAAAAGCCTTTAACGTTAATAAGCTTGCTACACTTAAGGATGCCGAGAGCTCATCTGCAGATCATATAATGCTGGATTCAGGAGCGGGAACAGGTATTCCCTTTGACTGGAGCAGACTTAATGAAGTTAAGAGACCGTACTTTTTAGCCGGAGGACTCAGCCCTGACAATATAAATGAAGTTTTGTCGAAGATTCAACCATTTGCGGTGGATGTAAGCTCCGGAGTTGAAACAGACAGATATAAGGACAAGAACAAAATAATTAGTTTTATGAAAGTGTGTAGAAATGAAAATTAGACCTGAAATAACAGAATTACAGAAGATCGATAGAGACAAATACAGTGTGGCTCCTGTAAGCTGCGAAATACTTTCGGATTTCATTACGCCTGTGGAAGCACTCAGAAAATTGAAGAAGATTTCAACGCATACATATATGCTTGAATCTGCAGAAGCGGATGAGAAATGGGGAAGATATACTTTCCTCGGGTTTAATCCTGTGATGGAGATAACTTGTCTTGACGGAGAGTTTAAGGCCGGAGATAAAACCCTGAAGGTTGATAATCCAACACCTTACATCAGAGAGATTATTAACGGATATAAGAGTCCGAGATTTGATTATCTTCCTACATTTACAGGTGGACTGGTAGGATATTTTTCATATGATTATATTAAATACAGCGAACCGGTTCTTAGAAATGATCTTAAGGATGAAGATGAATTTAAAGATGTGGACCTTATGCTTTTTGATAAGGTAATAGCATTTGATAATCTTAAGCAAAAGATAATCCTCATAGTGAATATAAAGCTTTCGGATATTGAAAATGAATATGAGAGAGCGAAGGAAGAACTGAAAAAATTAGAAGATATTCTTTATAACGGTGAGAAAGCTGTTGATGAACCGGGAAAACTTCTTGGTGAAGTAACTTCATATTTCACTAAAGAAGAATATTCGGAAATGGTTGAAAAAGGAAAAAGATACATCTTTGAAGGTGATATTTTCCAGATAGTACTTTCCAATAGAATGTCAGCTCCTTTTTCAGGAAGCCTTCTTGAAATGTACAGAAAACTCAGAACCATAAATCCTTCTCCTTATATGTTTTATTTTTCGGGAACGGATGTGGAAGTAGCAGGTGCATCACCTGAGACTCTGGTCAAACTTGATAATGGCGTTCTTAACACATATCCTCTGGCAGGAAGCAGACCGAGAGGTAAAAATGAAGAAGAAGATAAGGCGCTGATTGAGAGTCTTCTTTCTGATGAAAAGGAACTTGCTGAACACAACATGCTTGTGGATCTTGGAAGAAATGATCTCGGAAGGATAAGTAGGTTTGGTACAGTGGAAGTTGAAAGATATATGGATGTGCTTAAGTTCTCGCATATTATGCATATCGGATCAACTGTTCGCGGAATCATCAGAGATGATAAGGATGCACTTGATGCTATAGAAGCGGTACTTCCTGCGGGAACCCTTTCCGGTGCTCCGAAGATAAGAGCGTGTCAGCTTATTGATGAGCTTGAAGGATGCAAGAGAGGTATCTACGGCGGAGCTATCGGATATATTGATTTCACAGGAAATATGGATACCTGTATAGCAATCCGAATTGCTTATAAGAAGAATGGAAAAGTTTTCGTAAGAAGCGGTGCCGGTATAGTTGCAGATTCTGTACCTGAGAAAGAATATATAGAGAGCTGCAACAAAGCAAGAGCAGTTATAAAAGCACTCGAAGAAGAGTTATAGAATGAAAGGATGCTAAGATGATTTTACTGATAGATAATTATGACAGTTTTTCTTATAACCTCTATCAAATGATCGGAAGTATTGAACCTGATATAAAAGTTATAAGAAATGATGAGATGACTGTCGACGAGATAAAGACTTTAAATCCTTCGCATATAATACTTTCACCGGGACCCGGAAAGCCTTCTGATGCAGGTATATGTGAAGATGTGGTAAGACAGCTTGCGGGAACTATTCCGATCCTTGGTGTATGCCTCGGTCATCAGGCTATATGTGAAGTTTACGGAGCAATAGTAAGTTATGCAAAAAGATTAATGCATGGTAAGCAGTCTGAGTGTACAGTTAAAACTGATATAGAGATATTTAAAGGACTGGATGATAAAGAGAAGGTTGCAAGATATCATTCACTTTCAGCTAAGGAAGATACTATTCCCGATTCACTTACAGTAATTGCAGTCTCAGACGATGATGGCGAGATAATGGCAGTTAAGCATAAGGATTATCAGGTTTACGGACTTCAGTTCCATCCTGAATCAATACTTACACCAAATGGAAAAATAATGTTAGAGAACTTTATGGGAATAAAATAGTCATATTTCAATAATTAAGTTATTTGATAAAACAATTAAGAAAAATAATTTAAAAAACTACTTGACTTTTAAAAATAAAGATGTATACTACAAATAGTTTTGAAAAATAATTTACACATTTGATATATTGATTTAAGAAGCAAAGGCGCTTCGAGTTTATACTCGAAGTGCCTTTTTCTATGTGCGGAAGTAAGAATTAAGGGAGGAAAGACATGGAAAAGGTTATGGAAGAACTGCAAAAAAAGGGTTTATATGATTCATCATTTGAACATGATAACTGCGGTATCGGAGCTGTCGTTCAGATAGACGGAAAAGTCAGCCATAAGCTTGTAACTGATGCGCTCAGTATCGTAGAAAAACTTGAGCATAGAGCAGGAAAAGATGCGGAAGGAGAGACTGGAGACGGAGTTGGAATCCTTACACAGATACCGCATAAATTCTTTGTGAAGAAGCTTTTGGAGCAGGGAGTTACACTTCCTGACAGAAGAAATTATGCTGTTGGTATGTTTTTTCTTCCTCAGAATGAACTTGATAAGAGACAGGAAAAGACTATGTTCGAGGTGATCGTTCGTAAGGAAGGAATGAAGATTCTTGGATGGAGAGAGGTTGAAACTTCTCCGAATGTACTTGGTTCAAGAGCAAGAGAATGTATGCCTGTTATCAGCCAGGTATTTATCGAAAGACCTGAAGGATGCGAGACAGACCTTGATTTCGACAGAAAGCTTTATCTTGTAAGACGTGAATTTGAGCAGAGCAGCGTTAATACTTATGTTCCTTCATTATCATGCAGAACAATAGTATATAAAGGTATGTTCCTTGTAGGACAGCTCAGAACATTCTTTAAAGATCTTACTGATAAGGATTTCGAATCATCAATTGCCATGGTTCATTCAAGATTCTCAACCAATACAAATCCAAGTTGGAACAGAGCTCATCCAAACAGACTTATGGTTCATAACGGTGAGATCAATACGATCAGAGGAAATGCAGATAAGATGCTTGCCCGCGAAGAGACAATGCATACAGATATTTTCTCAAATGAAGATATGACAAGAGTATTCCCGGTTATATCATCAAGCGGATCGGATTCTGCAATGCTTGATAATACTCTTGAATTCTGCATGATGAGTGGAATGGAACTTCCACTTGCAGCCATGATCGCTATACCTGAACCGTGGGCACACAATGAAACACTCAGTCGTGAAGAGAGAGACTTTTATCAGTATTATGCAACTATGATGGAGCCATGGGACGGTCCTGCATCAATTCTTTATTCCGATGGTGATGTTATGGGAGCTATCCTTGATAGAAACGGACTCAGACCTTCAAGATATTACATAATGGATGATAACAGACTTATCCTTTCATCTGAAGTAGGAGTTCTTGATCTTGATGAAGCACATATCGTTAAGAAAGAAAGACTTCATCCGGGAAAGATGCTTCTTATAGATACAAAGAAGGGTAAGATTTATGACGATAAGGAGATCAAAGAGAAATATGCTCACAGAGAGCCTTACGGTGAATGGCTTGATATGAGTCTTGTAACTCTTAAGTCTCTTAAAATTCCTAACATTAAAGTTCCTGATATAAGTGGTGAAGAGAGAAAGAAACTTCAGAAATCATTTGGATATACATATGAAAACTTCCATGAAGGAATCAGAAATATGGCTTTGTCAGGAACAGAGCAGATTGGAGCTATGGGTGTTGATACTCCTATAGCTGCATTATCAAAAGAAGATCAGCCACTTTTCTATTTCTTCAAACAGCTTTTTGCACAGGTTACAAATCCACCTATAGATGCAGAAAGAGAGAAGATAGTTACATCAAAAACTATTTATCTTGGTAAGAATGGTAATCTTCTTTCTGAGAAGCCTGAAAATGCAAGAGTACTTAAGATAGATAATCCTATTCTTTCAGATCTTGATCTTCTTAAGATTGAGAAGATGAATAAAGAAGGGTTTAAGGTTGCCAAGGTTTCAATGCTTTATTATAAGAAAACTCCTCTTAAGAGAGTTATTGAACATCTCTTTGTAGAAGTTGATAAGGCATACAAGGAAGGCGCAAATATTCTCATTCTTTCCGACAGAGGAGTAGATGAAAATCATGTTGCTATTCCATCACTTCTTGCTGTGGCAGCTGTTTCAAGATATCTTGTTAAGACTAAGAAAACGACAGCAATGTCACTGATAGTTGAGTCAGGTGAACCAAGAGAAGTACATCATTTTGCAACTCTTCTCGGTTACGGTGCTTCAGCTGTAAATCCTTATCTTGCACATGCAACAATCAAAGAACTTGTTGATGATGGTCTTCTTGAGAAGGATTATTATGCAGCAGTACATGATTACGACAATGCAATCATTAACGGAATTGTTAAGATTGCTTCAAAGATGGGTATTTCAACCATCAGATCATATCAGGGAAGTAAGATATTTGAGGCAATAGGAATATCACCTGATGTTATAAATGAATATTTCACAGGAACGGTTAGCCGTATTGGCGGTATCACACTTGCCGACATTGAAAAATCAGTTGATAAGAGACACAGCAAAGCATTTGATCCGCTTGGACTTGAAACTGATCTTGAGCTTTCGGCAGTGGGAAGACATAAACTTCGCAGCCAGGGTGAGCATCATAGATATAATCCACAGACTATACATATGCTTCAGTCTGCAACAAGAGAAGGAAGTTATGAGAAATTCAAAACATACACAAGTATGGTCGATCAGGAAGAAACAGGTTATCTCAGAAGTCTTATGGATTTTAACTTCCCTGAAAACGGAATTGATATAAATGAAGTAGAGAGTGAAGAAGAGATAGTTAAGAGATTCAAGACAGGTGCTATGTCATACGGATCAATCTCTGAAGAAGCTCATGAAACTCTTGCTATAGCGATGAATCATCTTCATGGTAAGTCAAACAGTGGTGAAGGTGGTGAAAGCGATGAAAGAATCGCTTCAGCAGGAACTAAAAATGACAGAAGCTCTGCTATTAAGCAGGTTGCCAGCGGTCGTTTCGGTGTTACAAGTAAATACCTTGTCAGCGCAAGAGAGATTCAGATAAAGATGGCTCAGGGTGCAAAGCCGGGTGAAGGTGGACATCTTCCTGGAAAGAAAGTATATCCATGGGTTGCAAAGACAAGACATTCTACACCGGGTGTAAGTCTTATCTCGCCACCACCTCATCATGATATTTACTCAATCGAAGACCTTGCACAGCTTATTTATGACCTTAAGAATGCAAATAAAAATGCACGTATTTCAGTTAAGCTTGTATCAGAAGCAGGTGTTGGTACCGTTGCAGCGGGTGTTGCAAAGGCAGGTGCTCAGGTAATACTTGTTTCAGGTTATGATGGAGGTACAGGTGCAGCGCCACTCAGTTCAATCCATAATGCCGGACTTCCTTGGGAGCTTGGACTTGCAGAAACTCATCAGACACTCATTTCAAACGGACTTAGAAACAGAGTTGTCATCGAGACAGACGGTAAGCTTATGAGTGGACGTGATGTTGCCATAGCAGCGATCCTTGGTGCTGAAGAATTTGGTTTTGCAACAGCTCCACTTGTAACTATGGGCTGTGTAATGATGAGAGTATGTAACCAGGATACTTGTCCTGTAGGTGTTGCAACTCAGAATCCACGTCTCAGAAAGAACTTCAAGGGTAAGCCTGAATATGTTGAAAACTTCATGCTTTTTGTGGCAAGAGAGTTAAGAGAATATATGGCAAAGCTTGGAGTAAGAAGTATAGATGAACTTGTAGGAAGAACAGATCTTCTTAAGGTTAAGGATGAAGTAAATAAGAATAATCTTGATCTTAGCGGTATCCTTCTTGATATGTCAAAAATTGACAGAAAAGAACAGATATTTGATGAGAAAAAGGTTTATGACTTTAAACTTGAAGAAACTCTTGATGAGAAGGTGCTTCTTAAATCTGCAGATATTAAGAATGCATTTAAGAGTAAGAAGAAGTGCAGTATTTCAATAGAAGTAACCAATACTGACAGAACATTCGGAACACTTCTGGGTGCCGAGATCACAAGGGCATATCCTGAAGGACTTCCTGAAGATACCATAGAAGTAAATTGTGTGGGCGCAGGCGGACAAAGCTTCGGTGCATTTATACCTAAGGGTCTTACACTTAAGCTTACAGGCGACAGCAATGATTATTTCGGAAAAGGTCTTTCAGGCGGAAAACTTATATTACATTCACCAAGCAATATAAGCTATGTTCCTGAAGAGAATATTATAGTCGGAAATGTTGCCCTTTACGGTGCTACATCCGGAGAAGCATATATCTCAGGTATGGCAGGTGAAAGATTCTGCATCAGAAATTCAGGCGCAACTGCTGTTGTTGAAGGAGTTGGCGAGCACGGATGCGAATATATGACAGGTGGTCGCGCAGTAATCCTCGGTCGTACAGGTAAGAACTTTGCAGCCGGAATGAGCGGCGGTATTGCTTATGTATTTGATGAAGAAAATACTCTTTACAAGAACCTGAATAAGACATTTGTTCTCATGGAAAGAGTTTTGGATAAGAATGAGATAAGTGAACTGAAATCAATTATTGAGAAGCATGTGGAATACACCGGTTCGAAGAAGGGACAGAGAATCCTTGATAATTTCGATGAGGCTATCACACATTTCAAGAAGATAATACCTTCAGATTACAAGGAAATGTTACGTCTTACAAATATGTATATCGAGCAGGGATGTGACAGTGAAGAAGCAAAGATTAAGGCATTTGAGACATTCAATCAGTAGAAAAAGGGAGGATCGAAAATGGGCAAAATCGGCGGTTTCATGGAATATGACAGAGTAAATGCTGCCGTTATCTGTGAAGAGGAAAGAATAAAAAACTTTAATGAATTTCATGGCAATTTAAGTCTTGAAGAAGAGAAGAAACAGGCTGCCAGATGTATGGATTGCGGTATCCCTTTCTGCCAGGCCGGTAAGATGATATCCGGTATGGCATCAGGATGTCCTCTCAATAATCTTGTTCCTGAAGTGAATGATCTTGTATATAGAGGAAATCTTGCTGATGCTTACAGAAGACTTTCAGTAACACACAGTTTTCCTGAATTTACATCAAGAGTATGTCCTGCGCTTTGTGAGGCAGCTTGTACCTGCGGTGAATTTTCAGAGCCTGTATGTACTAAGCAAAATGAAAAGACAATCATTGAATATGCTTACGAAAATGGACTTGTTAAAGAGAGAAAGCCTGAGATAAGAACCGGTAAGAAGGTTGCTGTAGTCGGAAGCGGACCATCAGGTCTTGCAGTTGCACAGCTTCTTAACAGAAGAGGTCATGAAGTAACGGTATATGAAAGACATGACAGGATAGGCGGACTTCTCCGCTACGGAATTCCTAATATGAAGCTTGATAAATCTGTTATCGACAGAAGAGTAAAGCTTATGGAGGAAGCAGGAATTCATTTTGTAACCAATACTAATATAGGTAAAGATATTAAAGCTAAGGACTTAAGAAAACAGTATGACGCAGTTGTTCTTGCCTGCGGTGCATCAAATCCGAGAGATATAAATGCTCCGGGAAGAGATGCCAACGGAATTTATTTCGCAGTTGATTTCTTAAGTGATGTAACTAAGAAATTACTTGATTCGGAATTTAAGACATTTCCGTATGAACTTGCTAAAGATAAAAATGTAGTAATAATCGGTGGTGGTGATACAGGAAATGACTGTGTCGGTACATGTATAAGACTTGGTGCAAAGAGTGTTACACAGCTTGAAATGATGCCGAAACCACCTGAAACAAGAGCTGCTTCAAATCCTTGGCCTGAATGGCCTAGAGTCCTCAAAACAGATTACGGTCAGGAGGAAGCTATCTATAAGTTTGGACATGATCCTAGAATCTATCAGACAACAGTAAAGGAATTCATCAAGGATAAGAAGGGTAACCTTAAGGAAATCTGCATTGTATCTCTTGAAGCTGTTAAAGATGAGAAGACAGGAAGAATGAATATGGTTCCTGTTGCCGGAAGCGAGAAGATAATTCCTGCTGAGTTAGTACTTATAGCTGCAGGATTCCTTGGAAGCGAGAAATATGTAACAGATGATTTTGGGGTTGAAACAGACGGAAGAACCAATGTTAAGACAGAAGCGGGAAGCTTCCTTAGTTCTGAGAAAGATGTTTATACTGTAGGAGATATGCACAGAGGACAGTCACTTGTTGTTTGGGCTATTTCCGAAGGAAGAAAGGCAGCGGCAGAAATTGATAAATCATTAATGGGATATACAAATCTTTAGGAAAGGACATTAAAATGGCTAAATATATATTTGTAACAGGCGGAGTTGTTTCGGGACTTGGAAAAGGAATAACTGCTGCATCACTGGGAAGACTTCTTAAAGCAAGAGGACTTAAGGTTGCGGCACAGAAGCTTGATCCATATATAAATGTTGATCCGGGAACTATGAGTCCTTATCAGCATGGTGAGGTTTATGTAACGGAGGATGGTGCAGAGACCGATCTTGATCTTGGTCATTATGAAAGATTTATTGATGAAAATCTGAATAAATATTCGAATCTTACATCAGGAAAAGTATACTGGAATGTTCTTAATAAAGAAAGAAGAGGAGAATACCTGGGCTCAACAGTCCAGGTTATTCCTCATATAACCAACGAGATAAAAGATTTTGTATATAGAGTCGGAAATGAAACAGATGCGGATATAGTTATTACAGAGATCGGAGGAACCATCGGTGATATTGAGTCGCAGCCGTTTATCGAAGCTGTAAGACAGATATCTCTTGAAGTTGGTAAAGAAAACAGTCTCTTTATCCATGTTACTCTTGTTCCTTATCTTCATGGTTCTGATGAACATAAATCAAAACCGACACAGCATTCTGTTAAGGAACTTCAAGGAATGGGCGTAAGTCCCGATATCATTGTTCTTAGGTGTGATGAGCCTCTTGAAGAATCTATTTTCAAGAAGATTTCGATGTTCTGTAATGTTAAGGAAGACTGCGTAATAGAAAATATTACTCTTCCAAATCTTTATGAAGCACCTCTTATGCTTGAAAAGGGCGGACTTTCTGATGTTGTTTGCCGAGAGTTGAATATTAAAGCCGATAAGCCGGATCTCAGTGAGTGGACAAAGCTTGTTGACAATATAAGACTTATTAATAAGGAAGTAAAAATCGGTCTTGTAGGAAAATATGTTCAGCTTCATGATGCATATCTTTCTGTTGCGGAAGCACTGCGTCATGCAGGATACGGACTTGGTGTTGATGTAAAGATCGAGTGGATTGATTCTGAAGAGATAACACCTGAAAATGCTGATGAAAAGCTTGGTAAATTAAATGGAATAATCGTTCCGGGCGGTTTCGGTGACCGTGGTATAGAGGGAATGATACTTGCTGCAGAATATGCAAGAACACATGATATTCCTTATTTCGGAATATGTCTCGGAATGCAGATTGCTGTAATAGAATTTGCAAGAAATGTTGCAGGACTCCCTGATGCATGCTCAGGAGAATTCCATGATGCAACAGATGTTAAGGTAATAGATTTCATGCCGGGACAGTCAGACAGCATCAATAAGGGTGGAACATTAAGACTCGGAAGTTATCCTTGTAAAATTACTGAGAAAACTCTTATGGAAAGATGTTATTTTCCTGAGAAAAGTGGTATTATGCATAAAGAGGCTCAAGTTGAGCCGGTTAAAAACAGTGAGTCAGTTGCAGATGCTTCTGTGATCCATGAAAGACATAGACATAGATATGAATTCAATAATGATTACAGAACGATCCTTACTGATGCAGGCCTGGTTATCTCAGGTCAGTCGCCTGACGGACATCTGGTTGAAACAGTGGAGATACCTGAACTTAAGTTTTTCCTGGGCGTTCAGTTTCATCCTGAATTCAAATCACGTCCTAACAGACCGCACCCGCTGTTTTTGAATTTTATTAAAAATGCAATGTAACGATAAAGAGGAAAAAGTCTTATGAACGAGTACAACAAAAAGCTGATTCTTGAAGATGGAAGCGAATATTACGGATATTCCTTCGGTGCTGAAAAAGATACAGTATGTGAGATGGTATTTAACACCTCTATGGCAGGATATCAGGAAATACTTTCCGATCCGTCATACACATATCAGGGTGTTGTAATGTCTTATCCGCTTATTGGTAATTACGGAATAACGGATGAAGATTTTGAAAGCCGAATGGTGGCACTCTCTGCACTTATTGTCAGAGATGTGAATGACAACCCTTCCAACTTCAGATTTACAAGAACTTTACCGGAGCTCCTTTACGAATATGATGTTCCGGGAATTTATGGTATTGATACCAGGAAACTTGTTAGAAATATCAGAGATAAGGGAAGTCTTAGAGGGCTTCTTACAGATCCTTCGGTAACTGCAGAAGAAGGTGTTTTGAGAATCAAGAATACTCCGGTTCCAAAAGATGCAGTTGCAAGATGCAGTTGCAAGAAAAAATGGTATTTAAGAACAACCAATCCAAAGTATAAGGTAGTTGTTATAGACTGCGGAATTAAGACAAATATCCTTAAAATGATAAGTAAACACAGTTGTAATATAACAGTTGTTCCTTATGATACAAGTGCAGAGGAAATCCTTCAGTTAAGTCCGGATGGCTTATTCATTTCAAATGGTCCCGGAGATCCTGAAGATGTAAAACCGGTTATAGAAACAATAAAAGGTTTAAAAGGTAAACTTCCTATATTCGGAATATGTCTCGGACATCAGCTTATAGCTCTTAGCTACGGTGCCAAGACTTATAAGTTAAAGTTCGGTCACAGAGGCGGAAATCATCCTGTTAAGGATCTTACAACAGGTAAGATTGAGATAACAAGCCAGAATCATAGTTATGCTGTAGATAAGGATTCGGTTGAAGGAACAGGACTTAAGATTTCACATATCAACCTTTTGGATAATACAGTTGAAGGTCTTGTGTCAGAAGAAGATAAGTGCTTCTCTGTTCAGTACCATCCTGAAAGTGCTCCGGGACCTCAGGACAGTACTTATTTGTTCGACAGATTCATAAAGAATATGGAGGATTACAAAAATGCCTAAGAGAACTGATATAAAAAAAATACTTGTTATAGGTTCGGGACCTATAGTAATAGGTCAGGCAGCAGAGTTCGACTATGCCGGAACACAGGCCTGCCTCGCTCTTAAAGAAGAAGGCTATGAGGTTGTTCTTGCAAACTCTAATCCTGCCACGATCATGACTGATACTTCAATTGCGGATAAGGTTTATATGGAACCGCTTACATTAAAATATCTTGCAAGACTCTGTAGATTTGAAAGACCGGATGCCATAGTTCCGGGAATCGGCGGACAGACAGGTCTTAATCTTGCTATGCAGTTATATGATAAGGGAGTTCTTCGTGAATGCGAGATCGAACTTCTCGGAACCGATGCAAAGAGTATCAAGATGGCTGAAGACAGAGAACAGTTCAAGGAATTATGCGAGAGAATCGGTGAGCCGGTTGTACCTTCAATGATCACATACAGTGTTGAAGAAGGACTTAAGGCTGCGGAAGAGATTGGTTATCCTGTAATCCTCAGACCTGCATTTACACTCGGAGGAACAGGTGGAGGATTCGCTTACGATCCTGAAGAAATGGCAGAGATGATGAAAAATGCTCTCAGTCTTTCTCCTGTTCATCAGGTACTTGTTGAGAAGAGTATCAAGGGATATAAAGAGATCGAATATGAAGTAATAAGAGATGCAAATGATACTGCTATAGTTGTATGTAATATGGAAAACCTTGATCCTGTAGGTATCCATACAGGTGACTCTATAGTTGTTGCACCTAGCCAGACTTTAACCAACAAAGAATATCATATGCTGAGAGACAGTGCATTAAGAATAATCAGAGCTCTTGATGTTAAGGGCGGATGTAATGTTCAGTTTGCGCTGGATCCTGAATCATTTAAATATTATGTTATCGAAGTTAATCCACGTGTATCAAGATCATCAGCTCTTGCATCAAAAGCCAGTGGTTATCCTATAGCCAGAGTATCGGCTAAGATTGCAGTGGGAATGAATCTTGATGAGATACCGCTTGCCAATACACCGGCATGTTTCGAGCCTTCTCTTGACTATGTGGTTACTAAGATGCCTAGATTCCCATTTGATAAATTCACTCTTGCTTCCAATACTTTATCTACTCAGATGAAGGCAACAGGAGAAGTAATGAGTGTCGGCAGAACTATGGAAGAAAGCCTTCTTAAAGCTATCAGATCTCTCGAAGACGGAAAGAACCATATCCATCTTAAGAAGTTTGATACTGCAAGTCTTTCAGATAAACCATATCCTGAAAATATAAATGAAGCAAAAGAAAAGCTTCTCAAATATATTGAAGAAGGTACGGACGACAGAATTTACGCTATTTCACAGCTTATGTGGCTTGGAGTGGACTATCAGCTTATTTATGACAGAACAAGGATCGATATGTTCTTCCTTGATAAAATCAAGAGGATAGTTGACTTCGAGAAGAATCTTGAAGAAAAGGCTGAAAAGATTGAGAAAGAGGCCGGTAACGGAGTAGTAAGTCAGGAACTCTTAAAGAGTATCATTGATAAGAAACTTCTCTACGAAGCTAAAAAGCGTGGATTCTCTGACTCATATATAGCTGAGCTCGTAAAGGTTACAGAAGATGATATCTGGAAACTCAGACAGAACTATGATATCTATCCTGTTTACAAGATGATAGATACATGTGCAAGCGAGTTTGACAGTTATGTTCCGTATTTCTATTCAACTTATGAAGATGAAAATGAATCAATACCAACAGACAACAAGAAGGTTATAGTTCTTGGTTCAGGTCCTATCAGAATCGGACAGGGTGTAGAATTTGATTATTCTACAGTTCATGCAGTAAGAACACTTCAGTCTCTTGGTTATGAAGCAATAGTTATAAATAATAATCCGGAGACAGTTTCTACGGATTATACAACAGCAGATAAGCTGTATTTTGAGCCGCTTACATCAGAAGACATCATGAATATCATTAATCTTGAGAAACCTCTCGGTGTTATATGTTCACTTGGTGGACAGACTGCAGTTAATCTTGCAGAACCGCTTATGAAGAGAGGCGTAAAGATCATTGGTACTGATTGTGAAGCTATCTTCAAAGCAGAAGACAGAGATGCATTTATTGATGTTATTGAAAAACTCGGAGTACCTCATCCAAATGGACAGGCTGTTACTAATATCGAGGAAGGTGTAAAGGTTGCGGAAGAGATCGGATATCCGGTTCTTGTACGTCCTAGCTTTGTACTCGGTGGTAGAGCGATGGAAATCGTTGCAAATGAAACCATGCTCAGAACTTATCTTAAGACAGCCGTTGAAGTTGATGAAGACAGACCGGTTCTTGTAGATAAGTATGTAGTCGGAAAAGAAGTTGAGGTTGATGCTGTTTCAGACGGTAAGGAAGTATTTATACCGGGAATCATGGAACTTGTTGAAAGAACGGGTGTACATTCAGGAGACAGTACTAGTGTTTATCCTCCATATTCTCTTTCTGATAAGGTTAAAGAGAAGATTGCGGATTATACAACAAAACTCGGAATCGGAATTGGTATTGTAGGTCTCTTCAATATTCAGTTCATAGTAGATAAGGATGAGAGCGTTTACATCATTGAAGTTAACCCACGTGGTTCAAGAAGTGTTCCTTTCTTATCAAAGTCAACATCGATCTCACTTGTAGATATCGCTGTTAAAGCAATGATGGGAATAAGTCTTAAGGATCAGGGAATTACAGAGCTTATTCATCCGGAGAAGAAGTTCTGGTATGTTAAGACTCCTGCATTCTCATTTGCCAAATTAAATGGTATGGATGCATATCTTTCACCTGAGATGAAGTCGACAGGTGAAGCAATCGGATATGACAGAAGACTTAAGATAGCATTTTATAAGGCTATGCAGGCTTCGGGCATTAAGATGAAAGATTACGGTACAGTTATGGTTACACTGGCCGATGAAGATAAGGAAGAAGCTCTTCCTTTAGTAAGACGTTTTTATGAGCTCGGATTTAATATTGAAGCAACAACAGGTACAGGTGAATTCCTTAAGAAGAATGGCATAAGAACAAGACTTCGTGCCAAGATTTCAGACGGAAGTGATGAAGTGCTTCGTTCTATTCAGGCAGGATATGTAAGTTACATCATCAATACCAGAGCTATTATGTCAGGAGTTCATTACAGTGACGGTGCTGCTATCAGACAGTGCGCTGTTAAGAACGGAGTAACAATGTTTACTTCTCTTGATACAGTAAGGATACTTCTTGATGTCCTTGAGGAGATAATCCCTGAGATATCAACGATCTAATATGAAAGGATAAGGTTTTATGGATAACGGTCTTGAAAAGATACTTGAATTTATAGAGGAGGAAGATGCTAAGTTCATTCGACTTGCATTCAGAGATGCTTACGGAATTCAGAAGAATATTTCTGTTATGCCAAGTGAAATAGCAAAAGCATGTAAATTTGGAATACCTATAAATGCCAGAGAGATAGCAGGATTCAGAGACAGCGAAGAGTCAAGTCTTTATCTTAAACCTGATCCTACTACAATGGCCGTTCTTCCATGGAGACCGGACAGCGGAAGAGTTATAAGACTTTTCTGCGATGTATATACAGCTTCCGGAGAAAACTTTAGTCAGGATAGCAGATATATTCTTAAAGATGCGATGGAGAAAGCCAAGAAGGCCGGAATTAATTTCAAATTCGGTTCTGAGGCGGAGTTCTATCTCTTCAAGAAGGATGATGAAGGAAATGTAACAGATGAGCCATATGATAATGGCGGATATATGGATATCGCACCTCTTGATAAGGGTGAGAATATAAGAAGAGAAATCTGTCTTACCATTGAAAAGATGGGTCTTACACCTGAAAGATCTCATCATGAGAGAGGACCGGGACAGAATGAGATTGATTTCCATTATGGTAATCCTCTTAAAGCAGCCGATCAGATGACAACATTTAAGATGGTTGTAAATACAGTCGCTGACAGAAACGGACTTGTGGCTGATTTTTCTCCAAAGCCGATTAAAGATAAACCGGGAAATGGTTATCATATCAATCTTTATGTTAATGATGATAATGGCGAAGATCTTGCCAAATATGCTGCAGCGGGAATCATGGAAAAAATCAGAGAGATGACAGTATTTATGAATCCTGCATCTGACTCATATTCAAGATTCGGAAGCGGTACTGCACCTGACAGAGTAAACTGGTCTGAAACAGGAGATACTGAACTTATTCATATAGATAATTATATGGGTAAGACAAGAGTTGAACTTCGTTCACCTGATGCACTCAGTAATCCTTATCTTGTTTATTCACTTCTTATACATGCAGGACTTTACGGTATCGAGAATAAGATAGAATTACCTGCCGTAAATGATGAGAAGGGACAATTCTTACCTCAGTCAAAGAAAGAAGCAGCTCAGATAGCTGGAGAAAGTAATTTTATAAAGAGCATTTTACCGGAGGAATTAATTAAGATATATACAACAGTTTAAGGTGTACCGGAATGGCAAAAGATACAATAAGGCAGAAGTCGATAATGATCGTCGGCGGAACCGAGCAATTTAATACGATAGTAAAAAAAGCCGTTTCCGGAGAAAATTTTACGTCCATCGAGATTAAGAGAAGTGCTGCAGCGGCAAGGCGACTCTTCATGGAGAGACCATATGATATTGTGGTTATATGTTCCCCTCTTCCTGATGAATTGGGACATCAGTTTGCGCTTGATATCTGTACTTCTCATTCATCCTCTGTTCTTATGATAGCTCCGAGCGAAGTTACGGGAGATATATCGGAATATGTAACTAATTACGGAGTTATGGTAATGTCAAAACCTGTGGAATATGAGATGCTTAAGCGAGCGCTTAAATATCTGATAGCTATACAGGAAAGATTCCACAAGGCAAGACAGAGAGAGCATGAACTTGAAGGAAAACTTCAGGAACTGAAGATTATCAGTAGAGCAAAATGTCTTCTTATTGAGAAGAAAGGCATGAATGAAGCCGAAGCTCATAGATATATAGGTAAGCGCGCGATGGACGAAGGTCTTACAAGAAAACTGGTTGCGGAAGATATAATTGATAGTATGACATAATTATTAAACCTCTCATTTGATTTAAATGAGGGGTTTTTTGTTTGACACGGGATAATTCATAACATATACTGAGGCATAGTAAATGCGTGAATTCATAATGACCGGATCATATAAGATTGTTCTTTAATCTTTGGTTTTTTTGGATTGATGTTTCTAGGGTGAAAAAGGGGAAAGATATGAGGATAGCTGTCTGTGACGATGAGGAAAGATATCGTCTCGATGTGAAAAAAAGGATAGAATCTAATTTCAACAGTCTGGATATTCTGGTAGACTGCTTTTCGGATGGACGAGAACTTGTTAAAGCATTTATGAGAAAACCTTATGAGGTTGTTTTTCTTGATATTGAAATGCCTGAGATGGATGGGATCACTTTAGCTAAAAAGATAAGATCTTTAAGTGAAAGTGTCTATATTATCTTTCTTACAGGTCATGTGGAATATGCACTTGAAGGATATGAAGTTAATGCACTCAGATATCTGACAAAACCTGTTGATGAAAATAAACTTATTGAGGTTTTTAGATTTATTTCCGATAAGGCAAAGAAGAATTATCAGCTTCGTATCAAAGAAGACGGAGATGATATACTTATCAATATTGATGATATTATCTACATGGAAGCTCAGAACCAGTATATTTCAATCCATACCATAAATGGAGATCATCTTGTAAGATTTAATATATCAGAATATGAGAAAGAACTTGCTCCTTATGGATTTTTCAGGTGCCACAGAAGTTATCTGATCTCTCTTGGAAAGGTTAAGAGAGTTGGAAAAACCGATGCGGTTATGAAAGACGGAAATACGATTCCTATCAGTAGAAAAAATATTGTTAATTTGAAAAATGCTTTATATACATACATAGAAGATACATCAATATAACAATGGAGTGGACAACATGGGGGCTTATGGATTAAAAAGATTAATCGAGATAGGGATATATACATCTGTTGCTAATTTTAATTTTGGTTTGACACTGTTAGAGGTGATTCTTTGTATGGGTTGCCTTTTGGGATGTAAGATAGAGTTTTCTAAAAAAGCCAAAAGGAATATAGCTGTTTCATGGATATTATTCGTTGTGGCAGCTGATGTTGCGACATATCTTGTTATATACAGGCTTAATAAAATCGGCACAAGTATGGATGATCTGGTTTTTTATGAATATGTGGTCGATATATTTAATATCATCACTATCATTGCTCTGGGACTGATATTCTTCTTATCTGTTTATAAAGAAAAGAAGGTATTAAGGACTATTCAAAGTGCTGTTGCGGCTCTGTTTTTGATGCTCTATGAGGGCGAGATAGTAACATATGTATATACATATTTTATGGGTATGGAACTTGATACAGCAAGTTCATCACTTTCGGACCCGATGTCTGACGGAAGAGGATATATCATAATAGATATTGTATGTGGAGTAATATTCTTTTGTGTTTTATATTTCGGTTTTTATAAGAGAAAACTCTTTATTAAGATAGATCTCAAATATGTTTTATATTTTGTGATCTGGACAATTGTTCTTTATATTGTTCCTGCACTTCCTTTCACAAGTTATTTTGATGGTATCAGGCATGAGCGTGCAAAGGGAATGGTTACTGCCTTCCTTTTACTTATGCTTTCTATTGGTGTGCCTATCATTATCATTTTAGGCATTATGAAAAGACGTGTTAAGGAGAAAAATGAAAAGCAGGAATGCTATCTTGATGCTCAGCTTGAATATATAAGACAGTATAAAAATGCTCAGTCCGAAACAAGAGCATTCAGACATGATATAGTAAATAATCTTTCACTTCTTAATATGATGCTTGAGAATGATAAAACAGAAGAAGCAAAAGTTTACCTAAAAGAATTGATAGGCAATGTTTCATCGCTGTCACCAAAATATGTTACAGGTGACGAAGTGCTTGACAGTATAGTACTAATGAAAGTAGCAACCATGAAAGAGAAGGATATAGAGTATACTTCCGATGGAGTTATAGACGGAGGAATGCCTATGAGTTCTATGGATATTTGTAATCTTTTTGCCAATGCATTTGACAATGCTATAGAAGCCTGCGAGACTTTTCCTAAGGGCGCTGATAAATGGATTAAAATGAATATCAAAAGAAATGATATGTTCTATATCGTTAAATTATCAAACTCCAATATTGATGATTCTAACCTTGATGTTGAAAAACTGTTTGAAGGTGAAAGACAGTTTACTTCAAAATATGACAAGGATTCCCATGGCTTTGGAACACAGAGCATGAGAAAAACTGTCAAGAAGTATGGTGGTATGATTAAAGCCGACAAAGATAAATATAGTTTTAATCTTACGATTATGATTCCAAGAGAAACAAAAATTGTATAAAGATTTTCTTTAGTTTTTTGATCCGGTATTGAATCAGAAAACATTTTGCGCTACACTGGTTAACGAACGTTAAAATACATTTTACGACAGAATTTTTACTGATTACGACAAAATAAACTATTTTAAGTGAACGTTCGTTATTATCTGATTGTCGTTAAGACGTAGCATTACACATGGGAAATAAAAATGAAGGAGGCTGATGTTGAAAGATACGATCATTTCGGTTCCTGACTATTCTGAAGGGTTTCGAAAAGAACTCTATGAAAAAGCCATGAAGGCTAAAGCATTGAAGAATGTTGACAACAAATCGAGGAAAAAGAAGGTTAGGAAAAGAACTTTAGTGAAGGCAATTAAAGCAAAACAAAACAAAAAGTAATTTATATGTTGATGAAGTGGGGACTTCATATCATAAGCGAAAGGTTAAAAGTATAATATGTTTAAGAAGAAGATTAAGGGTAGAATTTCTTTAATTCTTGTTGCTATGCTCATGGCAACAGCTGGATGCGGAAAAAAAGGAAAAAATTCTAAAAAGGTTGAAGATAATAAAGAAGCAAATGTTGTAACGGAAAGTCAGTTTACAGGTGAAGATATTGAAATACCTACAACAGAATTTGCTTCATCAGGCGATTCATCCATAATAAAAGCAGTCAGCTATGCGGATAAGAAGAATGATGATTTCGAAAAATATATTGATGAAGAATTTGTAAATCAGGTTACTTCAAGTACAATAGCATATCATGACTGCATTACTAATGGTGACAACTTCGGTATAACAAAACCTAAGGACGTAAAATGGGACGAAGATAAGGTTGGCGACACAGTAGAAGAATGGATTGAGAACGAACTTAAGGGCATTGAAGAGTCGTATGATAAGCTTATCAAATTTGAAGGGGCAAAACTTACCGAAGATGAATATCTGACTTTTTTAGTATATAAAAGACAACTTGAGATAACAAAGGCCGGAATAAAGTATAGCGAATTTATATCACCATTCTTCCCGGGAAGAGGGATTCAGGCAGAAACCGGTGAAGCTCTTATGGAATATAGATTCAACAATAAAGAAGATGTAGATGATTACATTGAACTTATGAATAAATATCCTGACTATGTTGATCAGAATGTAAAATATGAAAAATGGCGCAATGAAAAAGGATATGTCTTACCGGAGGCAATGATTGACAGGGCTATAACACAGTGTGATGATTTTCTTGCTGAAAAAGAAAATAACTATGTCATAGTAGAATTCAACGGAAAGATTGACGCAGCGGATTTCCTTACTGCTGATGAGAAAGAAGAGTATAAAAAGAAAAATGTCAAAGCCATGGAAAATGTCTTCGAAGGATACGAAACGATCAAGAAAACTCTTGAAGAATCAAGGAGTCAGTCAGTAAATAAGGCTGTTGCAGAATACGAGAACGGTAAGGATTACTATAATGAATATATCATTCCTTATTTTGCTTCTACTGATAAGACAGGAGACGAACTTTGCGCTGAATTTGACAAACGTGCACAAGAAATTGCCGATGAAATGTCAACAATAGCTGAGCAGTATCCTGATGAAACGGAATATTTCTATAATCATGTGCAGGATGCATTTAAGGATATTGATACAAAAGATGTAGAAGAGATAGTAAATATTGCCATGGATAAGACACTTGATAATTATCCTGTTATCGATAAGATGCAGTTTAAGGCAAGCTATCTTTCGGAAGTATCATCAAAAATATTATCAAATACTCTGGCGTATTACCTGATACCTACACTTGATGAACCTGATAATAACATCATAAGGGTTAATTCCAATACATCAAGTGGAATGTGGGGAACACTTACTCACGAAGGATGTCCGGGACATATGTATCAGTTTAATTACTTCAGATCAACTGATGCAAGTAAACTCAGGAAGATCAGTCTTCCACTTGGATATATTGAAGGATGGGCTGTTTATGCAAGTTACAATGCATATGACGATTATGACTATCCTGATATGGAAAATGATGCTGTAATCGGTACACTTTTCAGACTTAATGATGAGCGTAATTATCTTATCAATGAACGAATAGAACTGGGCGTAAACTATGAAGGGTGGAGCGCCGAAGATATGGTAAAATACCTCAGTGATGTGCATTATATAAATGCATTAGAAGAAGGTTCTGATGAGTATAATCAGATGGTTGCAGCATTTGAAGAGCAGAGAAAAGGTATTCTTGCCGGAGATCCGGGACTGCTGCTCAGCTATTCACAGGGATATAATGAAATGAGAAATCTTAGAGAATACGCAAAAGAGAAGCTTGGAGACAAATTTAATATTGTAGAGTATCATAAAGCAGTTCTTGATGCAGGCCCATGTTATTACGATATACTTAAAGAACAGGTTGATGAGTACATAAATGAGACATTGAGCAAATAATCATAAAAAAAGTAAGATTCATGATACAGTTTTCACTGAAAATATTTATTATCAGTAATATGATATAGATATTTACAGTGAAAACTGTTTTTTTTATATAGATGGTATAAAAGTTCTAAATATCATTGTTTTTAGGGAAATATAGGTGTAAATATATAAGTAAAACTATTGGTGTGTGATCAGGAAAATATATAGATCGGATCCTAAAGACAAATGAATTAAATGGTCAGGTGAAAGTTATGGATGAGAAAAATTCTAGTGGATCAAAACTGGATATGGTAAATGGACCGATACTTCGGACGATGATTTTATTTGCGGTTCCACTGATGTGTTCAAGTATTTTGCAGCTTTTATTTAATGCGGCAGATACTGTGGTGGTTGGTCAATTTGCGGGTAAAACAGCGCTTGCTGCGGTAGGGTCAAATGGTGCCCTTATAAATCTTTTAACAAATCTTTTTATTGGTTTAAGCGTCGGAACCAACGTTCTTATAGCAAAGGCTGTGGGCGCAAAGGATACGGAACATACCGGAAAGATTGTTCATACATCCCTTGTTATAGGATTTTTCGGCGGAATAATACTTATGATAGTCGGTATGCTTTTCGCAGAGAATATACTCATTATCATGGATTGTCCAAGTGATGTTATAGATCTTTCCGTAACTTATCTTAAGATATATTTTATAGGACTTCCGGCTATGATGATCTATAACTTCGGAAGTGCTGTCTTAAGAGCTGTCGGAGATACAAGAAGACCACTCATTTTCTTATCAATAGCAGGAGTTGTAAATGTTATCTTTAATCTGTTCTTCGTTATTTGTTTAAAAATGAGTGTTGCCGGAGTAGCAATTGCAACTGTTATATCACAGTTTATGTCAGCAATCCTTGTTGTCATATGTCTCATGAAAGAAGAAAGTGATATAAAGCTTATTCCGGGTGAACTGAAGATAGATATGGATTCATTTAAGAGGATTCTTTTGATCGGAATACCTGCCGGACTTCAGGGAACTTTATTCTCACTTTCAAATGTTGTTATACAATCATCAGTCAATAAATTCGGATCGATCATTCAGGCGGGAAATGCGGCGGCTCAGAATCTGGAAGGATTTGTATATGTTGCAATGAATTCTTTTCATCAGGCAACCCTTTCTTTTACCAGTCAAAATGTTGGAGCAGGACGATATGACAGAACCGGCAAAATCCTTTTAAGAGGTATTATCGCTGTATTTGTTGTAGGACTGGTGCTCGGAGGTGCAGTAGTTCTTTCGGGAAATCAACTCTTAAAGATATATACTCGTAACAATGCTGAGCGTTCTTTGGTAATAAAAGCCGGATATAACAGACTTATCGTCGTATGCGGAACTTATTTCCTATGCGGAATAATGGATGTTCTTGTAGGAGCAATAAGAGGGCTTGGATATTCTATTCTTCCTATGATAGTTTCACTGGTTGGAGCATGTGGACTTAGAATATTCTGGTTAGAGACATTTTTTAAGATGAAGATTTTCCATCGTCCGTCTATGATTTACATAACCTATCCTGTTTCCTGGGCATTAACCATATGCGCTCACGTGGTATGTTATATGATCATACGGAAGAAATTCATGAAACATATGCAAAAAATGGACTTTGTAAAGTAAAATTGACAACAAAAAATAAAATGCAAAGAAAAAGTGCAAAAAATGCAAATTCGCATGTATGTTAAAATACTTGCCCTTATGATAAATTAAATACAAGCTAACTTATAGCTTACCCCCCCGAACATAACCGACATCCCCGGAGAAATATTTCGCCAATGTATTTCTTTGGGGATGTTAGCCATTAAATGCTTAATTAGATACCTGGTTCAAAGTTGATATATAGTTTTAAAGTGAAGGTTAGAACTACAAGGTCCGTGCAGGGGAGCATGTGATGCGGGCCAGGTTGAACACTTAGTAAGGCAGAGATTTTCAGGTCTCTGCCTTACAGCCATTTTGTTGTAAATATATGCGGATTTATGATATAATCTAAGTCACTTGGTTGCAATGAAAATGGGGGATATGTCGATAAAAAACGGAGGCATTCTGATGGGGAGTTTTGTTGTGATTGATCTTGAGATGTGTAACGTCTCGAAAGATAACAGAAAAGAATATCATTATAAAAATGAGATCATTCAGATCGGTGCGGCTTCAATGGATGATGACTATAAAATCTTAAGTAAATTTAGCAGTTATGTTCGTCCGGAGTATGGACGTATAGACAAGTTTATAAAGGATCTTACAGGTATAAGTCAGTCGGATGTTGAAAATGCAGAAGGAATATCCGAAGTACTTTCTAAGTTTTTAGCGTGGCTGCCGGAAGGTGAAGTCACTATGGTATCATGGAGTAAATCCGACAAATATCAATTGGTTCATGAACTCGAGGAAAAGAAGATCAGAATTGAACGAATGAATGATCTGTATGAAAACTGGTACGACTGCCAGCCTCTTTTTTCGGAAAAGATGAAAATGAGGAAAAATTATTCTTTGGAAGAAGCCTTGATTGCAACTGATATTGTGACCGAGGGACATGCCCATGACGGGCTTTGCGATGCATATAATACTGCCTTATTATTTGCAAAAATGAAAACTGAAACGGACTTTAAACTTAATCCGTATTATAAGACAGCACATGAAGATTCGAAGCCGGAAGAGCTTAAATATTCCTTGGCCGATCTTTTTGATAATATAAAATTTGATGAATAGCTGTAAGTATTACTGATAAAAAGATAATAACCGTAGTAGACTACAGATAATAAGAAAATAACTGTAATAGGCAACGGATAATAAGAAAATAACTGTAATAGGTTACAGATAAAAGGGGATAAAATGACTCACTTTGACATTTTGGGTATAGAACCCACAAAAGACGAAAAGATAATAAGAGATGCATATAGAGAGAAGCTTCTTGTGACCAATCCTGAGGATGATCCGGAAGGATTCAAGAGGCTCAGAGAAGCTTTTGATAAAGCTTTGGAAGAAATAAATAAAGATAAAAATTCCGCTGAGGATAATGATACAGAAGATGATAATCCTGTGAAAAGGATTATACGTAAAGTTGATGATCTGTATAACAATATTTATACAAGAAATGATCTTAAAGCGTGGGAGGAATGGTTTTCAGATCCTCTTATAACAGGGCTTGATACGGTAGACGAGGTTAGAAAAGAACTGCTCGTTTACTTAATGAAGCATTACAGTTTTTCGGCTGAAATGTGGGAAAAATTCGAAGAAGAATTCGGTATTATTCAGGATGAGGATGAACTTTGCAGAGATTTTCCGCCTGATTTTATTTCATACGTTATTTACAATATCAAGAATAAAAACTTCTTCCCTTACGATAAGCTCTTTTATATAAGGGATAAGGAAGAATATGAATTTATAAGAGAATTACCTCTTAGCGGTGAAGGCTGTATGGATCCTGAGGGTGTAGATAATGCAGATGACCGTTATATAAGACTTGCGGTTTCGCTTACCAATTATTTTTCAAATTATGATAGTTCGTATATTGATGACGGCGATAGAGATTCATATCTTGAAAAGATGAAGCAGAGCCTTATCACCATGAGTGATTATGAGGTTTTTTCACCGCTTGAAGCATCATATAAGATGTTTTTATATGCAGTTTCGGGAGAGAATGATAAAGCCGTAAGGATAGCCAAATTCCTTCTTGATGACTCACGACTTGATGAGATTGGATTCATGGCTGTAGGAAGTTCGCTTTATATTCTTCTCAGGGAAGAGATTAATAATCCGGGTACTGTTGAAGATTTCAGATTATATAAAAATGCGCTGGACAGGCTTTTCATTATGAATAATAATTATGCTTTCGGAATAGCTGCGAAAGCAGAATATCTTTATCTTGAGAATAAAGTCGAAGAGGCAGAGGACTGTATCCTTTCTGCTGTAGAGAAGAATGATGCAAGTATTCTTCTTAATGATACCAGAAAATTCATCGATTCTAAGATGTCTGATTATTATTCCAAAATGCTGGAAGAAAATCCGGAGGATCAGCATGCTAAGATCGAGCTTGGCTGGTGTAAACTTCGTGAAGACAAGATGGATGAAGTATATGAACTTCTTGATGGTTTTACGCCTGATGAGGAGAATGAATATAATTATTATAATCTTTATTCGAGATGCCTTGTCAGAGAAGAAAAATATGAAAAGGCCAAAAGTTATGTAAAACATTGGCATGAGATGCTGATGAATATACATGCAGATCTAAAAGATAAAAATGAAGCTGAGCTTTCTGATGAAGATAAGAAACGTCTTAGAAGAGTAGGTTACAGTTTCTATATGATGGCTATATGTGATGTGGCTAAAAATGATATCGACAAGATAGAAAAGAATCTGAAAAGCGCTATTGAGTATTGTACAAATGATCGTGAAAAGATCACATACAGAAGAGCGCTGGGACAGTTTTATCTTGATAACAGCAAATATAATGAAGCATATGATATCTATGATCAGCTTGTAGAAGAGGATGATAAATATCTTTTTGCAGTGGCAGGAAGACAGGAGGCAGCATTTTATCTCCATAGGGCTCAGCAGGTTATAGATGATTTCTATTATCTAATGAATTCAATTCCGGATTACAGTCCTGCATATGTATTTGCTGCAAAGATTTATTGCATTTATAAGCGTTTTCAGGATTTTGACTTTGTTATTGATAAGGCAAAGGAAAATGGAGTTGACAGCTTCAGACTAAGTGCTGAGATCGCCGGTAGATATCTGGTTGAGAATAAGGTTACGGAGGCAATTCTTATATATAGCCAGATCTATGAAAAAATAGATAAATGCCTTGCTAGTCCTGAGGAACAAAATAATGATCCTGAATTAAAGGGAATGGATTTTTATAATCCGAAAGACAGGGCTTCATTTTATGCGAATTATGGAAATGCACTTGTTAAGAAATCTAAAGAGCAAGAAGAAGACAGAACCATCTGCATTGAAAAGGCTTTAAAATGCGTTGAAAAAGGCATGAAAGATAATGACAAGAATATAAATGTCTATTGGCTCAAAATCGATATAACAGAAGAGGATAATGAGAAGGAACAGATTTATAAAGATATGGAAGAACGTTTCCCGAATAATCCATATGTTTATAAAGAATACAGTGATCTTTTGAAAAAGATGGGACGAAATGAAGAATCCATCGATCAGCTTTATAAAGCTGTAAAAGCAGTTCCTAATTATTCCCCTGCTCAGGATGCTCTCTCAGATCATTTTATGAATCTGCATAATGATAAGCAGGAGAAGCAGTATGTGGAAAAAGCTATCGAACATGCAAAGATGGCTTTGGAAGGTGATGATGACCCATATTATTATGTTTCTCTCGCACTGGCATATGAGGCTGCTTACCGTTTTGAAGATGCTCTTGAAGTTGCGGAAAAATGTGTTGAAGAATATCCGGATGATATATATGGATATAATGCAAAGGCTTATGCACTTGTTATGCTCAACCGTTTTGAGGAAGCTGAAGAAACATTTAAAAAAGGTATCGAAAAAAATACACAGAGGAATTATACCGCTCTGGAGTCTAATTATATACAGTGCCTGGAAATTCAGAAAAAATATGCTGAAGCAGTTGAATTTGCCTTGAATTGCATCGACAAATATAATATAAAATCTGCTAAACATTATGAGAAGATTGCCAGATTATATAAGAAGATGAAAGAATTTCCTGATGGTATCAAATATTATGCCAAGTCATATCTTATGTTTAGGGAGAAATATGCGGGTAAAGATAATGATGTTTCATCAATAAGTAATTTCTTTACATATAAGCTTATTAAAAAATGCTGGCCGCCTAAAGAATATAATATTTGCGATATGATCGATTATGAGCTTACTGTTATGGATCTTTATGTAGCAGCAGGTTATATCAGTATGTATAAGAAACAGGCAAAAGATATAAGAGGGCTTCTTAAACATCATATTAATATTTCAAAGCCTTATGATAAGGATGAAGTAATGAGTAATCTCAAAAGATATAGTGATGAGAGTTCCGCTTTATGTATGATAGCAAAGCATATGCTGTATATCAGGGATTATGAGACTTCTATAAAATGTTATAATAAACTGCTTGATTATTTCAAAATTACCAATAATGAAAATGGTGATATATCCGAATTATGGGTAGCTGATCAATATTTAAATGCGGCTGAAGTATATTATATGTCCGGAAGAAAAGATGAAGCCAAAAGATTGGCTCAGGAATTTAAGGACAGGGTAATAAAAGAAAGAGGAAGTATTGAGAATTACATTAGCTATGAGATAAAAGGACAAGTAAGACATGTAGATGCGGCTGCAATGTATTATTTTCTCGGAGAGAGAGAAAAGGCATTTGAACTTCTTGATAAGGTTCCGAATCTGCCGAGAGATAAGAGTAGCGAATGTTGCGAATATTATGAAAATTATATCCTTCTCGCAAAGATCAGTGAGAGTGAAGGACGTAAGGATGACGCGATAAAATATTATACCTATATCAGGGATAATATTGTGGATACCGATGTCGAGGTAGTTAATTCTCTCGAGGTTTTGAACGGTGCCAAAGAATTATATGACAGATAGGATGAAATTAGATTTATTTTATGATAATATGTCTGTCAGGAATATAGATACTGGAGGACGATAAAATTGATCATAGGAATTGATCTGGGAACGACTAACAGCCTTGCGGCATACTATACCGAAAACGGTCCGGTTATAATACCTAACAGATTAGGTAAAAGACTTACTCCGTCTGTCGTAAGTATAGATTCCGAAGGCGTTGTATATATAGGAGAAACTGCAAAGGAACGTATGGCCCTTTATCCTGATACATGTGCAAGTGTATTTAAAAGGGATATGGGAAGTGATAAGAAATATGTATTGTCCGGTAAAGGATATACAGCAGTTGAATTATCATCACTTGTTCTTAAATCTCTTAAAGAGGATGCTGAGGTTTTCCTTGGAGAAGAGGTTACGGAAGCTGTTATAAGTGTTCCTGCATATTTTAATGATGTTAGAAGAAAAGCTACCAAGAGAGCCGGAGAAATGGCCGGACTCAAGGTAGAAAGAATCATAAGTGAACCTACTGCTGCAGCAATTGCGTATGGTCTAACAAGTGATAATAAGCCTGCAAAGAATCTTGTATTTGATCTTGGAGGCGGAACTTTTGATGTGTCGATACTTGATTATTTTCACCCTATCCTTGAAGTACGTGCGGTAGCAGGTGATAATTATCTTGGAGGCGAGGATTTTACAAATGTTATCGAGAAGATATTTTATGAGAAAAATCCTGGCATCAATAAGGATGAACTTTCTGTAAAAGAACGTGAAAATGTACATAGAGAAGCGGAAAAAGCTAAGATTACTTTATCTGATGAAGCTGAGGCCGTAATGAAATGTCATATTGGTGACAGCATAGTTGAGACAACAATAACTCTGTCACAGTATGAGAGAGACTGCGAAGATTTATTTGAAAGAATAAGGATTCCGGTTAAAAGAGCACTCAGCGATGCGATGCTCAAGATTTCAGATATCAATAAGATTGTTCTTGTTGGTGGTGCGACTAAGCAGACAAGCATCAGAAGCTTTGTAAGTAAGCTCTTTAAGACATTTCCTGATACAAGTATTAATCCTGATGAAGCAGTTGCACTTGGCGCTGCCATACAGGGGGCTATCAAGGAAAGAAATGAATCAATACGTGAAGTTATCATGACTGATGTATGTTCATTTACTCTTGGAACTTCTGTTACGGTTGATCTTGGAGATCATCATCTTGAGAGTGGACATTACTGTCCGATACTTGAGAGAAATACAGTTATTCCTGCCAGCCGTACAGAGAGACTCTATACTGTAAGTGATAATCAGGAACATATCAAAGTTGATATTCTTCAGGGCGAAAGCCGAATTGCTAAGAATAACCTTCTGCTTGGTGTTCTTGAGATAAAAGTTCCTAAGGCGAAGGCCGGTGAGGAAGCTATAGATGTAACATATACTTATGATATTAATTCAATTCTTGAAGTAGAAGTTAAGTCTGTTTCTACAGGTCAGAAGGAAAGATGTATCATTAAGGGACAGTATACGGAAATGACCGACGAAGAGATTGAAGCAAGACTTAAGGAACTTGCTTATCTCAAGATTCATCCGCGTGATCAGGAGGAGAACAAGCTCGTACTTCTCAGGATGGAAAGGTTATATGAGGAAAGCCTTGGACAGGACAGAGCAGTTCTGGAAAATGCAACTCACAAATTCGAACTTGCACTCAGTACTCAGGATAAGAGAGTTATAGAGCAGGAGAGAAAGAAACTTACTGAGTTCATGGATGAATGGGAAGGTAAGTAATTAATATATTTGATTGGAGATACCGTATGGCTAAATCAGGAAATTGCGATACATGCTGTTATCTTGTCTACGATGATGAGATGGAAGAATATGTATGCGATGTAAATATGGATGAGGACGATTACGGTCGTTTAATGCAGACCAGCTTTAAGGAATGCCCTTATTATAAAGATGGCGATGAATATAAAGTGGTCAGACATCAGATGTAGGTTATTATTATGAAGAATGACATAAAGACAAATGTTATGAGAGTTCTCGACAGTAAGAAAGTAAAGTATAGCAGTCATACATATGAGCCGGATGCTACACTTCGAGGAGAAGAGATAGCAGCTATACTTGGCGAGGACGTGGAAAAGGTTTTTAAAACCCTTGTTACAGTCAGCAAGTCAGGGAAGAATTATGTATTCGTTGTACCTGTTAATGCTGAACTGGATCTTAAAAAAGCGGCTTCGGCTGCAGGTGAGAAAGCTGTAAGCATGATCAAACAAAAGGAACTTCTTCCTCTTACAGGTTATGTTCATGGTGGATGCTCACCTATAGGTATGAAAAAAATGTATCCAACTTTTGTGCACATTACTGCCAAAGAATATGATACAATATTTGTTAGTGCAGGAAGAGTGGGAGCTCAGGTAGAACTATCGCCTGTAGACTTAGCTAATACTGTAAAACTGGAATTTGCTGATATTATATAGTGATAAGTATATTTAATGCATGGTTTGAATCGAGGGGGGCAGTGTATAAATAATACTTTATTCGGTTAGTGGGATGGTGATAGTCATGAGTAAGCTGATTGATGTTGCAATCCGAAAGAATTATTTTGAGGACACAATAGTTCTTCTTGGTGATTTTAATCTTGCCGGACATAATCTTAATTATGTGATCAGAGTATCTTCGTATGGAACAAGATTTGGCGAGAACAAGGTCAGAGTTTATTTTGCACTTCTTGATGATACATTAAGACAGTATGATGAAGAAATTATAGATTATTCTGCCGATGAAGTAATACTTGATGAGAATCGTCTGCTTATAAGGACAGACAAATTCGAGATCAAGGATGTTGGTGAGGAGATAAGTGTATATTTTAATTATAAGACAATAATCTTTGACTTTAACATCAGATTCAAATGTGAAAAGATTCAAATAAAGCGATTTGGAAAACCTGTCGAAGGTGGAAAAGTAGATACGTATGCATACCCTGAGTGTATTACGGAAGGGCATGCTACTACAGATGATAAATATCATGAGATTCATGGAAAGCTTTTCTATGTGAGACATGCTCAAAACTTTGAGAATATTCTTACAAGGAAATTCAAGATAAATAGAGCTGTAGATGTGAACAGACCTCATTTTATGTTTGCATTTTATTCTCTTACAAACGGAAGAAAACTTATTCTCGGAAGTTTTACACATAAGGATGAGCATATAGATCAGCTGGGTATAATGATCCATATGGATTTTCATGAAAAGGATATTGAACCTCTCAGGAAATCAATTACCGAGTATATGAATCAAGAGAACAAAGAGGGTCTTATCTTAAAGTTAAATATCAATGCATTTGACAACAGATTTGCCCTAAAATGCAAGACAGCATTTAATATCAATGAGGGAATGTCACCGGCCGATCTGGAATTTACTATGTATGATAAATTCGTAAGATGCGGTGGTATATATGACAATGAAAAAGTCAGTGGCTACGGCTACATGGTACTTTTCTAAAATTGATGTGTTTCCTAAAAGTGACAAGTTTCGCCTCACATGAGCATATACCCATGTGAGGCTTCATAAATAATATAATGGAGTATATATATGAGAGATATTGATTACTTAAAATTATTAAGTGAAAAATACAGGAGTGAGAGCAGTGTTCAGGCGGAGATAATTAACCGCAAGGCACTGCTTTCGTTGCCCAAAGGTAATGAATACTTCTTCTCGGATATTCATGGTGAGTATGAAGGATTCAGATATCTTTTAAGAAGCTGTGCAGGTGTAGTCAGAAGTAAAGTCGATGAGACATTCGGAAGTCTGATGAAGGAAAGTGATCAGATAGAACTTTCAAGACTTATTGCTTATCCGAAGAAGGTACTTGCAAAGAAGAAGGCGGGTGGTGAACTTGACGATGATTGGTATAGGACAACGATCAGCCAGCTTATCGCTATCTGTAGAGTTGTGGGCGTAAAGCATACAAGAGCCCGTGTAAGAGAGATGCTTCCAAAAGAATTTGCACATGCAATCGATGAACTTTACCACGTAAATGAAAGTGATGAGAATAAACGTTTATATTACAGAGGAATCATTGATTCGGTTATCGCGGTTGGAGCAGGAGATGCATTTGTAACGGCATTATCGGATCTTATACAGAATCTTCTTATGAATCATCTTCACATAATAGGCGATATTTTCGATAGAGGACCACGTGCCGATATCGTTATGGATGATATTATGAATTTCCCTTATGTTGATATACAGTGGGGTAATCATGATATTAGCTGGATGGGAGCCGTTTCGGGAAATGAAGCCTGCATAGCAAGTGTTCTCAGGATTGCCACAAGCTATAACTGTTTCGATGTACTTGAAGATGGATATGGTATCAATCTCAGATCATTATCACAGTTTGCAAGTGAAGTATATGCAGATGATAACTGCGATGCATTTAAGCCTCATCTTCTTGATAAGAATAAATATGATAAAGTTGATTATGATCTTGCTGCAAAGATGTGTAAAGCAATAACCATAATCCAGCTTAAACTTGAAGGAATGCTCATCAAAAAGCATCCGGAATATAATCTTTCCGACAGACTTCTTCTTGATAAGATTGATTTCGATAAGGGCGTTGTAAAGATTGATGGTAAAGAATATCCGATGAATGATATAAACCTTCCGACTGTTGATAGGGAAAATCCTTATGAACTCTCCAAGGGTGAAGCAGAACTTATGAGAACTATTAAGTATTCATTTAAGCATTCCGAGAAGCTCAATAATCACATCAGATACATTTACACACATGGATCTTTATATCTTATCAGAAATAATAATCTGCTTTTCCATGGTTGCATCCCAATGACAAAGAAGGGAGAATTCATGGAACTTGTTACAAAGGATGGAGCATTTTCAGGAAAGAATCTTATGGACTATCTGACAAGGAAGATAAATGAAGCTTATTTCCTTGAAGATACGGATGAGAGAAAACAGGACGCGGTTGATATGATGTGGTATCTATGGTGCGGTCCGGTTTCACCTCTTTTCGGAAAGGATAAGATAACTACATTTGAACATGTATTTCTTTCTGATAAGGAACTTATGAATGAACCATACAATCCATATTATTCACTTTCGCATGAAGAAAAATATGCAGATAAGATATTCGACGAGTTCGGTATCAATCCAGATAAGGGTCATATCATCAACGGACATGTGCCTGTAAAAGTAAGTAAAGGTGAGAGACCTGTAAAGGCGAACGGTAAGCTTTATGTTATAGACGGAGGAATGTCTAAGGCTTATCATAATACAACAGGAATTGCCGGATATACACTTATATTTAATTCCCATCATCTTGCCCTCGGTGCACATAAGCCTTACGTAAAGGGTGAGGAAAATGTTGCTGATATTGAGATAACAGAGGTGATGAAACATAGACTTCTTGTGGAAGATACGGATGAAGGAGCGGAGATAAAGAAATTTATCGAAGACCTGAATGAACTCCTTGAAGCATATAGAAACGGTATCATCAAAGAAAAATAATATTTCAGCAAACAAAAGAGTCGTTAGCTCGTATGAACTAACGACTCTTTTGTTTGTTCAAAATTATTATGCTTCAGCTTTGGCTTTTTTCTTAGCTGCTTTAGCTTCAGCTGCCTTACCGCTTGGTCTAACAAGAATGAAGCAAACGAGTAAAGCGATTACATAAAGGATACCTGTTGCAATAAGTACATTCTGGTAACCCTGTGGATTGATCATTTCCATAACACCATCATGTTCAAATGGAACCATCTTTCCTGTGTGCTCAACGATATATGAAGCAAGCTGGTTTCCTGTAAGACCTGCAAATCCCCAAGCTGAAAGTGTGATACCATGGATCGCACTGATGCTTCCCATTCCGTAATGGTCTGAAAGAAGAGTAGGTACATTTGAGAAACCACCACCGTATCCGGCATTTACCATGAATACAAGTGCGAGTACGAGGAAGATGAGAAGGTTGTTGCCATCGCCCTTAACGATACCGCTTGTGCACATTACAAGTCCTGTAAATGCAATAGATATGATGAAAATAAGTTTGTAGATTGTATTTCTGTCCTTAAGTGAATCAGCCCATGCTGAGAATCCAAGACGTCCACCTGCATTGAAGATAGCAGATACAGATGAGATAAGTCCGGCTGAAGCAACAAGACCGATACATTTTACGATTGCCTTCTCCTGAGAGATAAGTGCAAGACCGCAAGTAATATTGATATAGAACATAAGCCAGATACCAACATAGTTGCCGATTGGCTTAGTCTTAAGTGTTTCCATGATAGAAGGCTTCTTCTCGCCTGCTGCAGGCTCATGCCATCCTTCAGGCTTCTTAAGAAGAACATGTCCAACGAACATCATTACGAAATAAACACCGCCGAGGATCCAGAACATCTTATAAACACCTGAGCCAACGTTTCCTGTTGTTTCTGTTCCGTCCTTCCAAGCATTAAGAAGCTTAGTCATAATTGGACTTGCGATAGCCTTAGCTGCACCGAAACCTGCTACTGCAAGACCGGTTGCAAGACCTTTACGATCCTTGAACCAAAGCATAAGTGTTTTAACCGGTGAAAGGTAACCTGTACCAAGACCGACACCCATTATGAAACCGTAACATACATAGATTCCTACCAGGGCTAGTTTGCTGCCTCTGTGCTCTCCGCCGTACATGATAAAGAAACCTGTTCCTACCATACCGAGAGTGAAGCATATAGTTGCTATGAGTGATGATTTGTGAATGTCCTTTTCAACTACATTTCCAAGGAATGCTGCTGACATACCAAGGAAGAAGATAGCGAAACTGAACGCCCATTCAACTGATTTTTTCTCGAAGCCAATGTAGTTGGAAATTTCCTGACTGAACACTGACCAGCAGTATACGGTACCGATACTGCAGTGAAGAAGAAGTGCAGGAATAGCGGCACGTAACCATTTGTTTTCTGGAATTTTCATTGAAAACGTTCCTCCCTATTAAATTTAAGCGCGCACACGACCTCGTTCCGTCTGTGCGCATACATTATCATTTATACATTTTTTGCGGGTTTTTGTCAATTTGAAATTGATAAACAGGTGGGTTAAATATAGGGTTTTGAGGTCAAATGTTTTTATTGCGTTTTTTCGTGGATTTAAGTATAATTTTCTTTGCGAGTCTATACGTAGATATAGATTTAAAAAGGTTATATTTTAGATGATTTTAAGGAGAGAAGCAGTATGGAAAAAAAGTATTTTCAGCCTGAGATCGAGACAATGCCTGTTGAAGAGATTAAGAAGTTACAGGAAGAGAAGCTCTTAAAGCAGGTTAAGTACGTATATGAGAATAATAAATACTACAAAAAACTTATGGATGAAAAGGGAGTAAAGCCTGAAGATATCAAGTGTCTTGCAGATCTTTCAAAACTTCCTTTCCTTACTAAAAATGATCTTAGAGAGGCTTATCCATATGGTCTTCTTTCAAGACCGCTCAGTGATTGCGTAAGAATTCATTCAACAAGTGGTACAACAGGTAAGAGGGTTGTTGCTTTCTACACACAGAATGATATTGATATCTGGGAAGAGTGCTGTGCAAGAGCTATCGTTGCTGCAGGCGGAAGTGAGAATGATGTATGTCAGGTTGCTTACGGTTACGGACTTTTCACAGGTGGTGCCGGACTTCATGGTGGCTCACACAAGGTTGGATGTCTTACACTTCCAATGTCTTCAGGAAATACTGAAAGACAGGTTCAGTTCATGCAGGATCTTGATGCTACAATCCTTTGCTGTACTCCATCATATGCAGCATATATCGGTGAGAAGATTGAAGAGATGGGTATTAAGCCTGAAGACCTTAAGCTTAAGGCAGGTATCTTCGGGGCAGAGCCATGGACAGAAGAGATGCGTCGCAGCATAGAGAAGTCACTCGGAATCAAGGCTTATGATATATATGGTCTTACAGAGATTTCAGGACCTGGCGTTTCATTTGAATGTGAAGCACAGAGTGGTATGCATATAAATGAGGATCATTTCATTGCAGAGATAATCGATCCTGAAACAGGTGAAGTTCTTCCTGAGGGACAGGAAGGTGAGCTTGTATTCTCAAGTATTGATAAGGAAGCATTTCCACTTCTCAGATACCGTACAAGAGACCTTTGTGTTCTTACAAGAGAGAAGTGCTCATGCGGACGTACACATGTTAAGATGTGCAAGCCGAAGGGACGTTCAGACGATATGCTCATCATTCGTGGTGTAAATGTATTCCCATCACAGATTGAGACAGTTCTTCTTAAGAAGGGATATACACCAAACTACCAGATCATAGTTGATCGTATCGGAAATGAAGATACATTTGATATCAACGTAGAACTTTCAGAAGAAAATTATAAGAAGATTCATGCAGCTGACAATGAAGAAGCTTCAGAGAGAGATCTTGTAAATGCAATGAAGACAATGCTTGGAATCAGACCAAAGATACATCTTCTTGCACCAAAGTCAATCGTTAGAAGTGAAGGAAAGGCTGTAAGAACAATCGATAAGAGAAAACTTCACGATTAATTGGATGTTATAAGCTATATGACATCCGTTATATGAATTGGTAATATTTACGGAATTATATAGAATAAGACAGTTAAGACCTTTATACATATATTTATGTGATCGAGCTCAAGACTGTCTTTTCTTTTATTCAAATATAAATTATTAAAGATTCTAAGCAGATTTTATAAAAATTGATGATTATTGTAAGGATTATGGGTATACTTTAAGGAGTAGCCTTGTAATGTATAAGAAGTAAGGAGGAACAAGGGGGATGGCAAAGGTTTTATTTATTAACGGAAGTCCGCATGCAAATGGTTGTACAGCAACTGCATTTCAGGAAATGATAGATATTTTTACAGCAGAAGGTGTTGAGACAGAGATTATTCAGATCGGAAATAAAGCTGTCAGAGGATGTATCGCATGTGAAACATGTAGAAAGAACAAAAAATGTGTCTTTGATGATATTGTTAATGAGACAGTTCCGAAATTCATGGAAGCAGACGGAGTTGTGATCGGAAGCCCTGTATATTACGGATCGCCTAATGGAAATCTGCTTTCGTTCCTTGATAGATTATTCTATAGTACATCATTTTCAAAGCATATGAAGGTTGGCGCTTCTGTAGTAAGTTGCAGAAGAGGCGGTAATACAGCGACTTATGATGTTTTGAATAAATACTTTGCAATCAGCGGTATGCCTATCGCTTCGAGTACTTACTGGAATCAGGTGCATGGACATACATCAGCGGATGTAAAGAAAGATCTTGAAGGACTTCAGACAATGAGAAATCTTGCAAGAAATATGGTATTTATGATGAAGGCTTTTGAAGATGCAAAAAGCAAATACGGTCTTCCTGAAGTTGAATCATCGGTATTTACAAGTTTTCCTGACGGAAAGTAGATTTAGATTAATATAAGTATTTTACAGGTATATAAGAGAAATATTATAAATGGAAGTTTGCAAAAATGAGTGACATAAAGAATAGTAAAGCTATAAAAAGATTTTTAAAATATGTAAAGATTGATACACAGTCGGATGAAAACAGCGGACTGCATCCAAGTACAGAAAAGCAGAAGGATTTGGGAAAGATACTTTTTGATGAACTTGAGGAACTGGGTGCGGAAGATATTTATTATGATGAAGAACATAATTATATTTATGCGATGATTCCGGCTACGGAAGGAAGAGAACATGATAAAGTCCTGGGCTTTATCTCCCACATGGATACTTCTCCGGAAACCGGCGGAAAGGATGTTAATCCGCAATTTGTTTATGATTATGACGGAAAAGATATAATCCTTAATGAAAAGGAAAATATAATCCTTAGTGTATCGAAGTTTCCTGAATTAAAAGATTATATCGGAAAGACTCTTATTACCACGGATGGAACAACACTTCTCGGCGCTGATGATAAGGCCGGAATTGCTGAAATAATGTCCATGGCGGAAGAATTTCTGAATGATATCAAAGAAAATACAGGAAAATATTCTCACGGAAAGATTGCTATTGCATTTACACCTGATGAAGAGATAGGTGAAGGAACAATGTTCTTCGATGTAGAAAGATTCGGAGCTGATTATGCATATACTGTTGACGGAGGTGCCCTTGGGGAGCTTGAATATGAGAACTTCAATGCGGCTGCGGCGTCAGTTAAAGTCAGCGGTCTGACTGTTCATCCGGGAGAAGCAAAAGATAAAATGCTCAATGCCATAAGAGTGGCTGAGGAGTTTGATCTAAGCATCCCTCAGAATGAAAGACCTGAATATACAGATGGATATGAAGGATTCTTTTATCTTATGAAATTCAGTGGCACAACAGAAGAAGCTCACATGGAATATATCATAAGAGACCATGACAGAATAAAGTTTGAGCAGAAGAAAGATATTTTAATTAAGACAGCGGAAAGATTAAATGAAAAATACAGATTGTTTAAAGAAGATGCGATTTCTGTAGAATTAAGAGATCAGTACTTCAATATGAAAGAAAAGATAGATCCGGATAATCTGTTTTTGATCGAGGATGCAAAGAATGCTATGAAGAAACTTTCTATCATTCCGAAGATAAGTCCGATCAGAGGCGGTACCGACGGAGCTTCACTTTCATTTAAGGGACTTCCGTGTCCTAATCTTTGCGCAGGAGGACATAATTTCCATGGAAAATATGAATATGTCTGCGCAGAATCGATATGTTCCATAACAGAACTTTTAATAGAAATTTCAATAGGTCGGAGAAATTAATCGATGGAAAAATACAGTATCACAGGAATGAGCTGTGCGGCATGCCAGGCTAGAGTAGAAAAAGCGGTGCTTGGAGTTGAAGGAGTTAAATCTTGCTCCGTAAATCTTCTGACTAATTCTATGGGTGTTGAAGGTGATGCGCCGGCGGAAAAAATAATTAAAGCTGTTGAGTATGCAGGATATGGCGCGGCAGTTAGTTCTAATGATATTAGATCAAATGCTTCGTCTAATTCGTATGCGGCAGAGGAAGAGGCTCTAAGAGATAAAGAGACACCGAAGCTTAGAAAAAGACTCATAGCATCTATTATATTTCTGTTGATATTAATGTATTTTTCTATGGGACATATGATGCTTGGATGGCCTATACCAAAGAGTATGTCAGGCAATCATGTTGCAATGGGACTTTTGCAGATGATTCTTGCAGTGATAATTATGGTCATCAATCAAAAGTTCTTTATAAGCGGTTTCAAAAGTCTTATTAAGGGTGCACCGAATATGGACACTCTTGTTGCGCTTGGATCATTCACATCATTTATATATAGTGTCGGCGTCCTCTTTATTATGACTGATTCCGTTGTAAAAGGCGGCACCGGCGAAAAATATATGGATGAATTTTATTTTGAATCTGCGGCTATGATACTTACTCTTATTACGGTAGGTAAGATGCTTGAAGCTTATTCAAAAGGTAAGACAACGAATGCCCTTAAAAGCCTTATGAAGCTGGCTCCGAAGACAGCAGTTATCTATAAGGACGGGAAGGAAAAGACAGTTTCCATAGATGAAGTAAAAGTCGGAGATATATTCGTTGTAAGATCAGGTGAGAGCATTCCGGTTGACGGAGTTATAATAGAAGGAAACTGTGCGGTAAATGAGGCCTCATTAACAGGCGAAAGTATTCCGGTTGATAAGACGGAAGGTGATGAGATTTCTGCTGCGACCATATGTGCTTCCGGTTATATAAAGGGTGAAGCAAGAAGAGTAGGAAGAGATACAACTCTTTCGCAGATAATAGAAATGGTAAGCGATGCAGCGGCAACAAAGGCACCTATAGCCAAAATTGCAGATAAGGTTTCAGGTATTTTCGTGCCTGTTGTAATAGCTATTTCTGTAGTAACATTTATCATATGGATGCTTCTTGGTTACGGCTCGGCTTTTTCTATTTCAAGAGCCATTTCTGTACTTGTTATTTCATGCCCTTGTGCCCTTGGTCTTGCTACACCTGTAGCTATCATGGTAGGAAATGGAGTCGGTGCAAGAAACGGTATACTTTTCAAAAATGCAGTTTCCCTTGAAGAGACAGGCCGTGCAAAAGCAGTTGTATTTGATAAAACGGGTACTATCACAAGCGGTGAGCCGGTTGTTACGGATATTTATGGAGCTGAAGGATTCAGCAATGATGACATTTTAAGATATGCTGTTTCTCTTGAAAAACTCAGCGAACATCCGCTTGCAAAAGCAATAGTAAAATACAGTGAAGCAACCGGTGAAGCAGGTTTAGAGGTAAAAGAATTTAAGGTCTATCCGGGTAACGGCCTTTCCGGAATGATAGAAGGAAAGCGTGTTGCAGGAGGAAATTTTGACTTTATAAATAAAAAGATTAAAATATCTAAGAAGGTTGAAGAATTATCAGCAGGATATGCTTCAGAAGGAAAGACTCCTGTTTTCTTCTCAATAGACGAGAAGCTTCTGGGTATAGTAGCAGTGGCGGATACTTTAAAAAATGATAGTATCGAAGCTATAAAAATGCTGAAAAAAATGAATATTGGGGTTATAATGCTTACCGGAGATAATAAAAGAACAGCCGAAGCTGTGGGAAAAGCCGCAGGGGTTGACAGAGTTATTTCCGATGTACTTCCTTCAGGCAAGGAGAAAGCTATCAGAGAGCTTAAAGAGGAGTATGGTAAGGTTATAATGGTCGGAGACGGAATAAATGATGCTCCAGCACTCACAGCAGCAGACATAGGTATAGCAATCGGTGCGGGTACTGATGTGGCTATTGATGCAGCTGATGTGGTTTTGATGAAGAGTAAGGTTAAAGATGTTGTATCATCTATAATATTAAGTAAGGCTACTTTAAGGAATATACATCAGAATCTTTTCTGGGCTTTTATCTATAATGTTATAGGGATACCTCTTGCAGCGGGGGTTTATTATCATTTGTGGGGAATAAAATTAAATCCTATGTTCGGTGCGCTTGCAATGAGTCTTTCAAGTTTTTGTGTTGTGACAAATGCTCTAAGACTCAATCTGATCAAACTTCCAAAAGATGAAAATATTTCTGATAATAAAAGTAATAAGACCGTTGTAGTTAAAATCAGCGGTATGATGTGTGAACACTGCGAGAAAAGAGTGAGAGATGCTCTTACCGCTTTTACTGCAGTAGAAAATGCCGAGGTAAGTCACAAAACTGGTAAGGCAATACTTTCGGTTAGTGAAGAATTAAACAGTGAAGATGTAAAGAAAGCTGTGACTGAAGTCGGATATAAATTCAAAGGATTAATATATAAATCATAATGAACAATAAAAAGAAGTTTACTAATATATTATTAAAGAATTTAATACTTATGGCAATTCCTCAGCTGATGATACTTACGGCTCTTTTATTTACCGTCATAAGTGTAAGGAAACATAATGATGTTAAAGTATTTACTTTAGATGATATTCATGAAACCGAAAGCTATTTTATTGATAATATGGTAAATGTCATCTATGAACCTGAGTCGCTTAAACCGGCAGGATTTGATCAAATAACCGGTGAAAAAAAGACAGGACAATATTTTTACGAATATAAAGACGGTCGTTTATTCATTATTCTTCTGAAAGAAGAAACGGCGAATAAAGTTAAAAATGGAGAAAAGATATCATTTAAGGTAAAGATTATTAAGGATACACCAACAGCTGATTATATTCTAAGCGAGTATGCAACTACACTTGGACTTGAAAATGCGAAGATCGAAGGTGCTGTTTCACCATATATTCTTGATGAAACTAAGTTTCCGGGACTTTGGATAAAGAGCTTAAAATGCATGCATTACGTTCTTGTGGTCGTTCTTGTAATACTCCTTGCATATATCCTTGTGGCTTCTTATAATCCGGCTTTAAACAGACAGGCAAGACAGCTTAAAAAGTATGGCAAGCCGGGTAAAGTTGTACGCAGAATTGATAAGGAAATGCGTAAGAAACTCTTATATAGAAGTGATAATATCTATGTTACTGAATCATTTCTTATAGTTGTTTATGTAAGCAGGATAGATATCATATATCTTGATGACGTCAAATATATTTCAAAGAATAAGGTTGAAATTAAGAAGGGACCTTTCGGAAGAAAAAGAACGGAATATCAGCTTACTCTTTCCAATGTTGAGAAGATGTATTTTGAAATGACTATACCTGATGAACAGACTATAGATGATATCATTTATTATATCCGTGGTGATATTGAAATGTCAGAAGATATAAATGAGAAGGATGATATTAAAGAAGAGGAAATGTCTTATGACTCTGTAAATGAGGAAGGGGCAGTCAATCCGGAGAATGAAATCGATGATGACATCATTTTTGTAGATATGGACGGATTTATAAATGAATTTGAATCTATAGACGATATGGATGAGTAATTTTACGGGAATAAAATATATTTTTATTTATCCGGCAGTAGAAGCAGAAAGACAGCATTAGGGAGGCTATGAATGAATTTTGATTTATTTGTAAAAGACATCGAAGAAAATGATTGGAATGTATTCGGTGTGGAAGTCTATGAAAATGGTAAATTAAAATATAACTACGGCGATACGGAAGGGCTTCATCAAATTTATTCGGCTACAAAGACTGTGCTTTCTGTGGCAGTTGGAATAGCATATGACGAGAAAAGAATAGACATTGATAAATCGATTCTTGAATATCTTCCTGAAGATAAATATAAAAATCTTTCAAAAAAGAGTTATGATGTTTTTTCAAGAATAACTATCAGACGACTGCTAACCATGTCTGTTAATGGTTTTCCGTTCAGACCTGAAGGCGATAACTGGCTTGATTTCGCGCTGAACTGTGATGAGATTGATCCGGATAAAGTAACATTCAACTATAGTAATATTTCTGCATATCTTGTAGGTGTGGCTCTTGATAAAGCTTTTGGATGTGACCTGGGGAAAGTAATAGAAGAGCGTATCCTTAAAACTATGGATATTGTAGATTATGAATATGAAAGAAGTCCTGAAGGATATTTTTATGGTGCTTCTAAAATGCTTTTGTCTGTCCATGATTTAAGTAAGTTTGGACTGCTTCTTTTCAATAAGGGTATTTATAACGGAAAACGCATTATCTCATCGGAATATGTTGATCTTGCCACAAGTACACAGCAGATGAATAGAGAAGGCGGATACGGTTTTTATATCTGGATGTATAGAGGTGGATTCAGCATCAATGGTAAGCTGAAACAGAAGTGTTATATATTACCGAGAACCGGGCTGATAGTAACATATCTTTCTCATATAGAAGACGATTCCTGCAAAGTTAAAGAAAGTATGGAAAAACATATTTTCGGTATAGATGTAAAGGAGAATAAAGCATTCGCTCGTATTGCATCTATGGAAGAAATATACGACAGAGTAAGAAGCGGCAGCGGTACTTCAGAGGATTTGAAAATACTTGAAAAGTATTTATCAAGTCCTGATTGGAAATATGATTTTATGCTGGATGAAAAAGGGCTTATTCCCGCAGGATTAAAGAGAGGCGTTCTCTCAGAAGATGGCATTTATAATCTCTTGGAAGAATATAATAAGTAGATTACAATAATAAACATTTAAAATCGAAATCTTGAAATATAAGAACATATACATAAAACAAGAAGTGTAAAATACATATAAAAATATTATATATAAAACCAAATTAAATCAAAAACAGGAAGCTCCGAAAGAAAAATCTATCAGAGCTTCCTGTTTATATTTTGGATAAATTAAATTTAAATAAGTATCAAAAGTTGATTTACCAAAATTCTGTGATGACCGGATTAATTATATTTCTCATCATATTCCTTGATGAAGTTTTGAACATATTCTGCATCTGATGGGCATGGAATATATTCTCTTCCGATCTTCTGGCGTGTTTCATCACCTTTTCCGGTTATGAGAAGAACAGTAGGAGGCATGTCCGGTGAAGCAACTTCAAATATTGCCTTCTTAATTGCGATGCTTCTGCTATCGAGTATTTCGTATGGACAACCTTCTTTTTCTACATATTGAGCAATGTCTTTTGATATTTCTTCAGCTGGTTCTTCACCCGGATCCTCAGGTACGAGATAGATCATATCTGAATTCTTTCCGGCGAGAGTTCCGAGATGTTCACGTCTAAGAAGGGCTTTCTTACCCGGACATCCGAAGATTGTTACAACACGTCTTCCCGGATACTCGGAAAATGTTGATTCATATAATTTCTCAAAAGAAAGCTTGTTATGAGCATAATCAACAATGGCAAAAACCTTCTTATCTTTGGTTGTGAAAAGCTCCATTCTTCCCTTTGATCTTGCAGTCTTTAATCCGTTAAAGATATATTCTTCCGGTATATCATAGCTTACAGCAACTGCGATGGCTGCGAGAGCGTTCTGTACATTGAAAAGTCCCGGCATAGTAAGAATGAATTCTTTATCAAAACGGTCACATTTTACTTTGAAATGAATCTCTTCATCAACCTTTTTGATGTCATATCCATATATATCACTTCCCGGTTTTGTGCCGAAAGTAGTAACTTTTGAAGATGCCTTAGAAGCTTCTTCGATACGTTCATAGTAATCTGAATCAGTACAGATAAGAGCATGTTTTACCTGAGAGAAGAAGCGTAATTTTGATGAAAAATAATCTTCAAAATCAGGATGTTCGATAGGGCTTATATGATCTTCGGAAATATTTAAAAATACACCTGCATCATATGTGATAAGATCCACTCTGTTATATTTTAACGCCTGAGATGAGACTTCCATAGTGAAGAAATCTATGTCTGATTTGGCAGCATTATCGAAATGATAAAGGAGCTCCAGACATTCAGGAGTTGTTATATGTGATTCATATCTTTTCTTTCCGTCATAGAAATCGATTGAAGAAGTAATGGCAGTCTCTGAACGGCCAATACTTTCCTCGTAAAGATCGAGTATATTCTTGATGTAATAAGCCGTTGTTGATTTACCTTTTGTTCCGGTAAGACCTGTCAGCTTAAAATTATTCCATGGACTGTCATAGAAAATCTTTCCGAGAAATGGCATGGCGCGTCGGATGTCATTTACCATGATATGAGGAAGGGCTACATCCGGATACTCTTTTTCACTTATAAATGCAACAGCACCTTTTTTTACGGCATCTTCAAGATAGGCCTGTTTAAATGCGGCACCCTTACATACAAAGAGAGTACCTTCGGTAACACTGTTTGAGTCATATGTAAGTCCTTTGATTATTATTTCTTTATCATCCGCATTGGTATTGTCGGATGACAGAAGATTATTCTTTGTTAAAACGTCAATATATTCCTGCAGTTTATGCATTTTAAATCTCCATTATTTGTAATATTCCTTATATTTCTTATAGTGGCTTATGTGCTGCTTAAGCATTCTGAGTGTTCTGTTAAGCTTCAGATCGCCGGCCATAAAAACAGGATTCACGAATTTATTCTTTTTGAGAAGTTCTTTGAGCTTTTTCTTGTTGGCAGGGTCCTTAACATATTTCTTTGCAACACCCTTTGGAACTACAAGCCAAAGATGCTCTTTCTTGGCAACCATTAAAGGAAGGTCTCTTCCTCTTATATATTCTTCAACAAAATATCTGGCAACATTGAAGCCGGAAGCTGTTACATAGAAATTAGATCTGCCCTGTCTTGTATTGATCTCAAAGAATTTATATTTATTATCACGAGAATCATACTTGATATCAAAATTTGAATATCCGATATAATTAAGATCCTCGAGAAGGTTTTTGACTTTTTTCATAAGCTCAACCTGAGGCTCTGTAATTATGACAGCATGATTACCTTTTCCGTGAGGAGTATGCTCTTCGAGAAGAACATGTCCGAGACACATCATTTTAACTTTACCGTTATGGTCTGAGTAAGATGTGAGAACGCGCATATATTCATCATTTCCCGGAATCATATCCTGGATAATGAGAGTATCTTCGTAACCTGCATCATAAATCTCATTAATAACTTTTTCGAGTCTTTCGCGTGATTCGATAGTATATACTTTTTCCTGTGTAGGGAATTCATGCTCCCAGTAATTAATACCATTAGATGGCTTTAAGATTACAGGAAACTGGAATGGAAGAGTATCGCCGAGGACATCTCCTTTTTTGTAGCAAAGAGTTCCCGGATAATCTATACCATGCTTATCGCAGAGCTTGTAGAAAAGCTCTTTCTGCTGAAGGCTGTCCATAAGTTCGAAATCGATATATGGAGCGATGGCATTTTCCGGCAATTCATTTTTGTGCTTACTGATAAGTGCAACATAAGAATCGCCGCAACCGATGGTAAGTACCTTTTTATCACTATGTTCCGAACAGAAATCTCTTACAGTTTTAAGAAAAACTTCGTCGGTATCTATATCTTTGTCAGCATGATAAACTGTTATCTTGCTGCCGTAGCTTGGTCCTGTCTGGAATTTTCCGAATACGTATGATTTAACTTTATATTCTTCATAAAATGCTCTTGCGACACTGTAAGTATTGATGTCACCGCCGAAAAGCATAGGTATGAAGGACTCATCAGTGAATTTCATTTTTTATCCCCTTTTCATTTTAATGTGTATTCCAAATGCAGATTACAATATGCAGATCACAATATGCAGATTACAATATGCAGATCACAATATGCAGAACACAATATGCAGATTACAATATGCAGATTACAATATGCAGATCACAATATGCAGATCAAATATGAAGCTCATAATATGCGAATCACAATATGCATATGAAACATCAACCGCAATAAGCGGTCATTGCATATAATTGCATAAATTATAATTTACATTCGATACACAAATCATAAAACAACCTACAGTATACCACTTTAAAAGAGTTTAGTGAAATGTTTTCTTTGCCCGGAATTTTTAAAATCATATTTATAAAAAATGATTATTTACATCATAAATATAAAATAAATAAAGATCGGACGATATACCCTGAAAATGTCGCTTATTTGCGGAATATACAGGCGAATATTTGGAATAGATAGAACAGGCGGATTTGTTGACACGGGGGGCACTTCAAGTTATAATTTTTATAAGATTTTATATGAGCTTATTGCTTGAGAGGACGACATAAATGAACAAGAAAAAACTTGGTATTTTAGGTGGTATGGGTCCTGAGGCGACAGAGATTCTTTATAAGAAAATCATAGAGAAAACAGCTGTTTCGGGAGATAGAGACCATCTTGATATACTTATATACTCACATGCAACTATACCTGATAGAACAGAGGCCATACTTAACGGCAGACAGGAAGAGCTCTGGGACATACTGTCACAGGACGTAAAGATGCTTAAGGGTGCAGGATGTGAATATCTTGCGGTTCCTTGTAATACCTGCCATTTTTTCGCTGACAGATTTGACGAATGCATGGATGGCAGATTTATCAATATGATTGAAGAGACAGCTGCTTATACGGCTGCCAGAGGATTTAAGAAAGTCGGCATTATGGCAACTGACGGAACTGTCAAAAATGACATGTACGGCAGAGCATTAAGAAAGCATGGAGTAGATGTTGTTTATCCTGATCCGGATGCTCAAAGTAAAGTCATGTCCATCATCTATGATGAGATCAAAGCCGGAGAAAAAGGCGATAAGCATAAATTTATGGATGCAGCTGCTTCACTTAGAAATAAGGGGTGCGAGGCAGTGGTTCTTGCATGTACAGAGTTATCAGTTTTTAATGTGAATTATGAGTTGAATAGTGACTATTATATAGATGCGCTGAGCGTTGTTACTAAGGCTTGCATTGAAAAGTGCGGTGGGGAGTATCTTTTCTAATTATGGGGTAGCAGACAAAGGAGGGGCGGACTATGGAGAAAAAGGTTGTTATCACAATTGCCAGACAGTATTGTTCCGGCGGCCTTAAGGTTGGTAAAAGGCTGGCTGAAGAACTGGGCATAAACTGCTATGACAGTGAGATGTTCAGACTTGTTTCGGACAGTAAAAATCTTATGGATAATCATGTTGCACATGATGCAAGGATAAAGGGAACATCTTTTTTTACAATAGCCAAGTCACAATACGAAGGGCATGATTTTCATGACGAACTCCCTCCGGAAAGTGATGATTTCCTCTCTATGAAAGATCTGTTCACTTATCAATCGGACATAATAAGAGAGCTTGCTTCGAAGGAGTCCTGCGTTATAGTGGGAAGATGTTCGAATTACATTTTGAAAGACTATCCAAATGTTATAAGTGTATTTATACATGCACCGATTGAGTACAGAATTAGAAGAGCCTCGTCTATACATAATATGCCGGATAAAGAACTTATCTCTTATATCAACAGCATGGACAGGCATAAGGAAGATTATTACAGATATTATACCGGTCACGACTGGAAGAATGTCAGATATTATGATCTTTCACTTAATTCAGAGCGTTTTGGTATAAGAGGATGTGTAACTGAAATTGAGAATTTTATCAAAGCAAGATTTTCTGCTTGATCATAGATGGAGGGGTTGCAAATGAAAAAAATAGCGTATATAGCATCAGAATGTGTTCCATTCATCAAGACCGGAGGTCTGGCAGATGTAGTTGGAACTCTTCCTAAAAAGTTCAATAAAAAGGAATATGATGTCAGAATCATCATGCCGAATTATATGTGCCTTCCTGAGAAATATCGTAAGAAAATGAGATATATAACACATTTTCATATGGATATCGGCTGGAAGCAGCAGTATGTCGGAGTAATGTATCTTGAGTATGAAGGTGTTCCGGTTTATTTTATTGATAATGAATATTATTTCAATGGTTTCAATATTTACGGAGATGTAAAATGGGATATTGAAAAGTTCTGCTTTTTCAGTAAGGCAGCCCTTTCAATCCTTCCGGGTATCGGTTTCCAGCCTGATATCATTCATTGCCATGACTGGCAGGCGGGAATGGTTCCGGTATTCCTTAAGACTATATTTTCAAGTAATCCTTTCTACAGCAATATGAAGTCTGTTATGACGATTCATAACCTGCAGTTCCAGGGTAGATGGGATATTAAGACTCTTCAGGAATATTCAGGACTTCCGGGATATCTTTTCACTCCTGATAAATTGGAGATAGATAAAGACGGAAGTATGCTTAAGGGTGGTCTTGTTTATGCAGACAAGATTTCGACGGTTTCCAATACATATGCTCAGGAAATTCAGACACCGTATTACGGTGAAGGACTTGACGGACTTCTGCGTGCAAGATGGCAGTCTCTTTGGGGTATAGTCAATGGTATTGATTACCAGGTATGGAACCCGGAGACAGATAAAGCGATAGCTAAAAATTATAGTATAAAAACATATAAGAAGAATAAGGTTGCCAATAAGCTGGCTCTTCAGAAGGAGCTTGGTTTACCGGAAGATCCGAATGCATATATGATCGGACTTATATCGAGACTTACAGATCAGAAAGGTCTTGATCTTGTAGACAGGATAATGAATGATATAATGACAGACGGAACACAGTTTGTAGTCCTCGGTACCGGAGACAGAAGGTATGAGGATATGTTCAGATATTATCAGGGTATTCATCCGGCAAAGCTTTCAGCAAATATTTATTTCAGTGATGAGCTTTCACATAGGATTTATGCTGCCTGTGATTCGATGCTTGTTCCATCAAGGTTTGAGCCTTGTGGTCTGACTCAGCTTATGGCACTTAGATATGGTACGCTTCCGATAGTACGAGAAACAGGTGGACTTAAAGATACTGTTATTCCTTATAATGAATATGAGGGAACAGGAACCGGATTTTCATTTGCAAATTATGATGCATATGAGCTGTTAAATACTATCAATTATTCAAAGAAAGTATTCTTTGATAATAAAGAAGCATGGGCAGGTTTACAGAAACGTGCCATGGAACAGAATTACAGCTGGGCTAATTCAGCAAAGATTTATGAACAGATGTATAATGAATTGTAGAATATGAATAGGATTCAGATGTCTGCGTGTGTTATGCATACGCAGACATTTTTAGGTGATTATAATGGCTTTTGACGGAATTATGATAAGCAGCATAGTGCATGAACTTAAGGGAAAGATCGTTGACGGAAGGATGAGCAAGATCCAGCAGACTGATGATAATGAACTTTTTCTCACGATCAAAGGAAGAGAAAATGTTAAACTTATCATTACGGCTGATGCTTCACTTCCGCTTATATATCTTACGGAAGAGTCTAAAAATGCACCGCTCACAGCTCCGAACTTCTGCATGTTATTGCGTAAATATATCGGAAACGGCAGGATAGTTGATATAGTTCAGCCGGGGTTTGAACGAATAGTCGAGATCATAATAGAACATAGAAATGAAATGGGTGATATCGAAAAGAAGAGGCTGATAGCCGAATTCATGGGTCGTCACAGTAATATCATCCTTGTTGACAGTGACAACAGAATACTTGATAGTATTAAGAGGATTCCGAGTGATGTAAGTTCGGTAAGAGAAGTTCTTCCGGGAAGGGAATATACATATCCACCGGCAGGAGACAAGAAAAATCCTTTGGAAATCTCTGAATCGGAATTTTATGAAAATGTATTTTCGAAGAATGTAAATATCAGTAAGGCGATATATACTTCTGTAAATGGTTTTTCACCTGTTGTAGCAGAAGAAATCTGTTACGAAGCAAATGTCGAACCTAGAAAAGACAGTTCATCACTCAGTGATGATGAAAAGAATAATGTATTTAATGCTTTTAAAAATGTGAGAGATAATATCAGTAATGATTCATTTGTAAATGAGATTTATCTTTCAAACGGAATGCCTAAAGAGTTTTCGGCAGTCAGACTTTCAATGTATTCTGATTATGAAGTAAGAGGATATGAAAGTCCTTCGAAACTTACATTTGATTATTATAATGAAAAGGCGGCTAAAAACCGTATCAGTACAAGGTCTGCGGACCTTAGACATCTTGTGGCAAATGCTGTGGAAAGAGTTTCCAAGAAGTATGATCTTCAGCTTCAGCAGTTAAAGGATACGGATGACAGAGATAAGTACAAGGTTTACGGTGAACTTATCAATACATATGGATATAATCTTCAGAAGGGTGATAAGATATTAAAGTGCTTAAACTATTATGAGGACAAGGAAATAGAGATTCCTCTTGATGAAAATCTTACACCTTCGGAAAACAGCGTAAAATATTTTTCAAAATACAATAAAAAGAAAAGAACATTTGAAGCTTTGACGATTCTTACCGATGAAACAAAGGGAGAACTTATGTATCTTCAATCTGTTCAGGCATCCCTTATGATGGCAGAGTCGGAGGATGAACTTATTGATATAAGAACAGAACTTGTGGAATCCGGTTATGCAAAAGGTGACAACAGGATGAAGAAGCTCTCCGGAGGAAAGAAGAATAAGGGCGGACAAAAGGGTATAATACAGAAATCAAAACCACTTCATTTTATATCTTCAGATGGATATGATATGTATGTTGGAAGGAATAATATTCAGAATGATGAATTAACTTTCAAGATAGCTTCCGGAAATGATATGTGGTTTCATTCGAAGAATATGCCGGGTTCTCATGTAATAGTTAAGAAGAAGAGCGAGGCTGAGATTCCTGACAGAACTTATGAAGAGGCAGGAAGGCTTGCGGCATATTATTCATCAGGTAAGGATGCACCTAAGGTGGAGATAGATTATACTGAGAGAAAGAATCTTAAGAAACCACCAAAAGCTAATCTTGGATATGTTATATATCATACCAATTACTCCATGATGGCAGAACCGTCGATCGATGGTCTTACACAGGTATGATAAAATAAATTGATAATAGCAGGAGACGAAAATGATCAGAAGTATGACAGGCTTCGGAAGAAGCGAGTATGTAGACGAGGATAAAAAGATAGCTATTGAGATTAAGTCTGTTAATCACAGATATTCAGATATAAATATCAAGATGCCTCGCAAGTTTAATCAGTTTGAAGCGGCTATGAGAACCGTTCTTAAAGATTATATCGAGAGAGGAAAAGTTGATGTATTTGTAACATATGAAGATTATGCTAAATCAAATCTCGTTGTTAAATACAATAAGGAAATCGCTGCTGAATATATCGGCCATCTTGAGCAGATGAAGCAGGATTTCGATTTGAATGAAGATTTTAAGCCGACAGTTATTGCTGATTTTCCGGAAGTATTTTCGCTTGAAGAGAAGTCTGAGATAGATAACAGCTTATATGAAACAATCGAGAAAACTTTACGTGAAGCCGGAGAAAATTTCTCTAAGGCAAGAGCGGTTGAAGGTGAAAATCTTAAAAATGATATGCTTGCTAAACTCGATGAGATGGCTGCTATGGTTGATAAGATTGAAGAGATGTCACCAACACTCATTGCTGAATATAAAGAGAAGCTTACTACTAAAGTAAAAGAACTTATAGAAGCAGGAAGCATTGATGAATCAAGAATAGCAGCTGAAGTTGTTATATATTCTGATAAGATATGTGTAGATGAAGAGATAGTAAGACTGAAGAGTCACATAGAAGGCGTTAAGAATATCCTCTTAGGCGGAGGAGCTGTAGGAAGAAAGCTTGATTTTATAGTTCAGGAAATGAACAGAGAATCAAATACAATTCTTTCCAAGTCAGATTCTCTTGCTGTAACGGATATAGGAATTGAACTTAAAACTTGTATAGAGAAGATAAGAGAGCAGATACAGAATTTAGAGTAATGGAGGCTATTATGAGTAATAAAGGAAAACTTATCGTATTATCAGGATTTTCCGGAGCAGGAAAAGGTACGGTTGTTAAAGGACTTGTAGAGAAATACGGATACAGTCTTTCTGTATCGGCAACAACAAGAAGTCCAAGACCGGGTGAAGTAGACGGAAGAGAATATTATTTTAAAACAGTTGATGATTTCAAGAATCTTATTGATTATAACGGATTTATCGAGTGGGCTCAGTATGTAGATAATTATTACGGAACACCTCGTAAATTTGTTGAGGATGAGATAAATGCAGGCAGAGATGTCATTCTCGAGATCGAAGTTCAGGGTGCTATGAATGTTAAAAGTCAGTATCCTGATGCAATACTTATCTTTATCACAACTAAGGATAAGGAAACTCTCAGAAGCAGACTTGAAGGCAGAGGTTCTGAGGAAGCAGCTGTTATAGAAAAGAGAATGAAAAGAGCGGCTGAAGAGGCTAAGAGTATCGACCTCTATGAGTATATTGTCATAAATGATGATATAAATACTTGCATTGATATGGTAAATTCTGTTATATTAAGCAGGAAGTGTGCAAAGGAGAATAATTTAGAGTTTATTGCACAATTAAAATCTGAGTTCAACGCAGCGAAGTAAAAGCTGCGATATACGGAACGAAACCTTTATGATAAAGGTTAACTGGAAGGAGATATAAAATGAGCGAGACAACCCAAAGGAAGACAAAGGAAGACGGAATGCTGCATCCATCTTATTCGGATCTTATGGCAGTTGTTAACAGTGATGTTGAACCGGGAGAACAGCCGGTAGTACAGAGTAGATATTCTATCGTGCTTGCAACAGCTAAGCGTGCAAGACAGATAGTTGGCGGTGATGAACCACTTATATATGGCGGAGACACAATGAAGCCGCTTTCAGCTGCCGTTGAAGAATTATATCAGGGTAAGGTTAAGATCGTAGGCGACAACGAATAATATATTAGATTCTGATTTAAATGTCGGATATCATTAATGCAGGCGGGCTGGAATGTCCGCCTGTATTATTTGAGGAATATTATACGGTTAACATAATGTAATGCTGACCACTGTGGACGAGAGCTGTGTTTTGCATCGCGTATAATAGTGACGAGGCCTTTGTCGAGACAATCTTGTAGCATAGATAGATGAAGACTGTTTTGCGGTATATTTATTTATGGAAGAAATATGTCGAGACAATCTTGTGATACGGAAAACACGTACAACTGTACATAGCAAAATGCAGAATATTTTGTCACGTAAAAATGCAGACGAGTTAATTATAATAGATTGAATTTTGAAAGAAGGAGGAACTATGGAAGGCAGATATGCGGATGTGATAATAGATATATCCCATGAAAAAGTTGATAAAGTATTTCAGTACTGCATTCCGGAGGAACTCCGTGAAAAGATTAGGATTGGTACACCGGTTAATATACCGTTTGGAAGAGGTAATGCCCTCAGAAAGGGATATGTCGTTGGATTGAGCGACGAAGCCCAGTGGGAAGAAAGTAAGATAAAATCCATAATAAGTATAGTCGAAAAAGGTGTATCCATTGAGAGTGAATTGATAGAACTTGCTGCATGGATCAAGGAGTATTACGGATCAACAATGATCTCTGCGCTTAAGACAGTTACTCCTGTTAAAGAAAAAGTTAAAAGGCGAAAAGTTGAATCAGATGGACCTGCAGAAGGAATCATTTCAAATGAAAATCTGATTAAAGAATACAGTGGCGTGACTCTGAATCAGGAACAGCAAAATATCGTAAACGATTTTGTGAATGATTATGATCAGGGTATAAGAGGCAAATATCTTCTGCATGGAATTACAGGAAGCGGTAAGACGGAAGTTTATATCGAACTTGTAAAAGAAGTTGTTAAAAGAGGTAAGCAGGCCATTGTTCTTATACCGGAAATTGCACTGACAGTTCAGACTGTTGCGCGATTTGAGGCCGTATTTAAGAATAGGATTTCCATCATCAATTCAAGGCTCAGTAAGGGTGAAAAATACGAAGAATTTGCCAGAGCGAGAAAGGGTGAGACAGATCTTATAATAGGACCGAGATCGGCTTTATTTACGCCATTTATAAATCTCGGACTTATAATAATAGATGAAGAGCATGATAATGCATATAAGAGTGAAACTACTCCGAAATATCATGCCAGGGAGACTGCATTAAAGAGGGCTTCTCTTTCTGATGCAGCAGTAGTGCTTGGGTCTGCGACTCCTTCAGTCATGAGTTACAATATGGCTGAAAGAGGAGAATATAAGCTTTGGAAATTAAATGAAAGAGCCCTCGGTCAACTTGCCGATGTCAGTATAGTTGATCTTAGAGAAGAACTTAAAGCGGGCAACAGAAGCATCATTTCAAGAGAATTATATACAAGAATGAATGAAGCATTTACTGCAGGTGAGCAGGTTATGCTTTTTATCAATAGAAGAGGTTTCAACAGTTTTGTTTCATGCCGAAGCTGCGGTAAGGTTATAAAATGTCCGAAATGTGATGTGGCACTGGCACTTCATTCCGGCAATAAACTTATATGTCATTACTGCGGACATCAGGAAAGTATGCCTAAGAACTGTCCTTCCTGCGGTTCCAATCTGATAGGTGGCTACGGAACAGGAACCGAGAAGGTGGAGGCAGCTGTTAAAAGCCTTTTCCCGGGGATCAGAACTCTCAGGATGGATAAAGATACAACAGGAACCAAGAATGCGCATGCGGATATTATTTCTGCATTTAGAAATCATAAGGCGGATTGTCTTATAGGAACCCAGATGATAGTTAAGGGACATGATTTTGAAAATGTAACCGTTGTCGGGGCAATCCTTGCGGATCTCGGACTTTTTGATAATGATTATGAATCGGCTGAAAGAACATTCGATCTTCTTACTCAGGCGGCAGGTCGTGCAGGAAGAAGAGAAAAACCGGGCTATGTTGTTATACAGACATACCAGCCGGAACATTATGCTGTTGAATGTTCTAAATCTCAGGATTATGAGGAATTTTATCAAAATGAAATGGCATACAGGAGAATACTTCATTTTCCGCCTGCCTCTCATATGCTGGGACTGCTTATAACATCTAAAGACGAGGAACTTGCCGATAGGGTGGCTGCCGATGTGGCTGTAAAAGTAAAAGAAGCCCTTGAAGGAACGAAGGGGGCTGTTATTACAGGACCTAGTCCTGCATATATTGGAAAGATAAATGAAAACTACAGAAGAGTTATCTATGCACGTGAAGAAAAATATGATAAACTAATGGATGTTATTGCAGAAACGGATAAATTTTTCAGGGAGACATATCAGGATACGGATTGTGAGCTTCAATTTGATATGGACCCGATTAATATAATATAAAGGAGTGTATTTATGGCTATCAGAAATATTCGCGTAGACGGCGATGAAATACTCAGAAAGAAATGTAAACCTGTAACAAAGATGAATGAGAGAACAAGAGAGCTTATAGATGATATGTTTGATACAATGTATGAATCAAACGGTGTCGGACTTGCAGCTCCACAGGTTGGTGTCCTTAAGAGGATAGTAGTTATAGATGTTATGGATGATAATCCGCTTGTACTTATCAATCCTGAAATCATTTCAAGTGAAGGTGAGCAGACAGGCGATGAAGGATGTCTCAGTCTTCCCGGACTTGCAGGTGAAGTAACAAGACCTATGAAGGTTGTCTGCAAGGCGTTTGATGAAGAAATGAATGAATTTACAGTTGAAGGTGAAGGACTTCTTGCAAGATGTATCTGTCACGAGCTTGACCACCTTGACGGTATACTTTATAAAGATAAAGTAATCGATGGTTTACATAGAGTTGATCTTCCTACTGAAGAGGATGATTCGGGAGAAGAACCTGAAGAAGATTTGGATGAAGAATGATAATGGATTCGGCAGCCTTATGACTGCCGAATTTTTGAGCACGGAAGTATTTTAAGAAAAGTGAGGCCGGTTATGGATAATAAAGATATAAAAGTTGTTTATATGGGAACACCGGAATTTGCGGTGAATGCGCTTAGAAGAATACATGAAGAGGGATATGACATAATAGGCTGCTTTACTCAGCCGGATAAGCAGAAGGGAAGAAGCAGTAAGCTTATTGCTCCTCCTGTTAAGGTATGTGCAGAAGAGTTCGGAATACTTGTATTTCAGCCTGAGAAGATCAGGGAAGAGGAATATGTTGAGAAGCTTAGAAGTCTTAATCCGGATGTGATAGTAGTTGCCGCTTTCGGACAGATACTTCCTGAAAGTATACTTAATATTCCTAAATACGGATGCATCAATATCCATGCTTCACTTCTTCCGAAGTATAGAGGTGCCGCACCGATTGAATGGGCTGTAATAGACGGCGAGAAAGAAACCGGTGTTACTACAATGTATATGGAGAAAGGCCTTGATACAGGCGATATGATAGAGAAGGCGGTAACTGAGATAGGAGCTGATGAAACAGCTGAAGAATTAAGAAGCCGTCTTGCTGATATGGGAGCTGAACTTATAATCAGCACTCTTAAAAATGTTATCAGCGGAAATTGCAGCAGGGAAAAACAGGATGATTCAAAGAGTAATTATGCTGTTATGCTGAAGAAGGAAATGGGTAAGGTTGACTGGAATGATCCGGCTGATAAGATAGAAAGACTTATCAGAGGACTTCAGCCATGGCCTGTTGTATATGCGACTCTTAATGATAAGAATCTCAAAATTTATGCTGCTTCTGTTGAAGGCGATAGAGACGGAGAACCGGGAGAGATTGTTGAAGTTACAAAGAAGAATTTTGTTGTAAAATGCGGTTCCGGATCTCTTAGGATTAAATCAGTCCAGCCGGAAGGAAAGAAGAGAATGGATTCTGTGGCATTTCTTAACGGGAACAAGATAGAGCCGGGAATGAAACTTGTGTAGATAGATTTTTGTATGAGGTATTAGTATAATGGCGGATAATGCTAGAGAGATAGTTCTGGATGTTCTTATTGATATAGACAGCAACGGTACATTTTCCAATATTGCGCTTGATAAAGCCCTTAGAAAGGTACAATTTGCTGAAAAGACAGAGAGAGCATATATTACAAGATCTGTAGAAGGCGTTACGGAAACAAGGCTTCTTCTTGATCATATTATTGGATTGTTTTCTAAAGTTAAATTAAATAAAATGCGTCCGCTTATACGAAATGTTATAAGACTCGGAACGTATGAAATGCTTTTCATGGATTCGGTTCCGATAAGAGCGACTATCAGTGAATGTGTAAAGATAGTTAAAAAACATAATATGATGAACCTCAGCGGATTTACCAATGCAATTCTTAGAAATATAAGCAGGAAGATTGTTGATACAGGTCTTGAAGATTATAAGGAAATGGCGGAAAGACTGGAAAAAATAGGCGAGATATTTGATATAAAAGATAAACATATCATTTACTCGGTGCCTAAGTGGCTTGAAGAATTCTTCAATGATAAGTTCGGAAAAGATAAAGCAAAACTTATTATGAGAGATTCATTCAGAGATAAAAAGCTTGTCATTCGCGCCAATACTTCTAAAATATCTGTCGATGAACTGACAGCTGTACTTAAAGAGAAAAATCTTGAAACTTCTCCGGGAAGATATTCAAAGAATTGTATCAGGATCGGAAATGTTGATTTTGTAAGAAGAATTCCGGGATATAAGGCTGGACTTTTTTCTGTACAGGCAGAGAGTTCCGCTTCGGCGGTGGAGGCTCTCGGTATAGAGAAAGACATGAAAGTACTGGATCTTTGTGCGGCTCCGGGAGGAAAGAGCTGTTATGCGGCTGAGCTTCTTAAAGGAACCGGAAAAGTTATTTCAAGAGATATTTCCGATGATAAGATTGAGATCATAAGTGACAATATTTCACGTCTCGAACTTGATAATGTTGAAGTTTTAACCGGCGACGCTACGGTTTTTGAGGAAAGTTATGAGGGACAGTTTGATGCTGTAATTGCAGATGTTCCATGCTCCGGCCTTGGTGTTATAGGCAAGAAAAATGATATTAAATACAGAGTTAAACCTGAAGATTTTGACAGCCTTACAGAGATATCGAGAGAGATACTTAAAAATGCAGTCAGATATCTTAAGGACGGCGGAAAACTTCTTTTTTCAACCTGTACCATAAATCCGGGGGAAAATGAAGTTATAGCGAAAGAACTTCTGGAATGCTATGGAGCGGACGGAGTTAAAGAAAAAGAATTAAATGACAGTTGCGGACTGAATGCGGATAATGGTTTTATACTTGAAAAGATATCAGAAAAAACCTTTATTCAGGGAATAGATGAGACTGATGGATTTTATTACGCTTTATTTAAGAAAAGGATGAAATGATGGATATAGCTTCAATGAATCTTGCTGAGTTAACTGAATATATTATAGGAAAGGGACTTCCGAAATTTCGTGCTAAGCAGATTTATGAATGGATGCATAAGAAATTTACATATGATCCTGAAAAGATGACCAATATTTCAAAGGATATAAGGAAGATGATCGAAAATGATCTTCCTGTCATCGAAGAAGAGACAAGGCTTGTTTCAAAAAGAGACGGAACCATTAAATTTCTTATGAAAATGCAGGACGGACAGATGATAGAGACTGTATTTATGAGATATCATCATGGTAATTCCGTATGTATCTCATCTCAGGCGGGATGCAGAATGGGATGCAGTTTCTGTGCATCAACAATCGGCGGATTAATAAGAAATCTTGCCCCTTCGGAAATGTTAATGCAGGTATATCATGCCATGGCAGTAACAGGAGAAAGGGTTTCAAATATAGTAGTTATGGGAACCGGTGAACCGATGGATAATTTTGATAATCTCCTTAAGTTCATCGAACTTATCACAAGTGAGGACGGATATAATCTCAGCGAAAGAGGTATAACTGTATCGAGCTGCGGAATCGTTCCAAAGATAAAAGAACTTGCGGATAAGAAGCTTCAGATCACATTTGCATTGTCACTTCATGCAACAACGGATGAAGAGAGAAAGAGTCTGATGCCGATAGCCAATCGCTACAGCATTTCAGAGACTATAGATGCATGCAGATATTATTTTGATCAGACGGGAAGAAGGGTTTCATTTGAATATAGTTTGGTTCACGGAGTTAATGATTCAACCCAGCATGCAGTGAGACTGGCAGGACTGATAAAGGGCTTAAATGCGCATGTTAATCTCATTCCTGTTAACCCGATAGAAGAGAAACATTACACGGCGAGCGGTGCGAAAGAAGTCGATAATTTTAAAAATACACTTGAAAAATATCGAATAAATGTTACTATTAGAAAAGGTATGGGCAGAGATATTGAAGCAGCCTGTGGCCAGTTAAGAAGAAAATATAATAGTTGATATATAGGAGTATGAAGTATGGCTTCATTTGGAAAGACTGATACCGGAATCAAACGCGACAGTAATCAAGACAGTATCTTCATGTGCGATTCGCAGGTAGGGCCTTTGCCAAATTTATATATAGTTGCAGATGGTATGGGAGGGCATGCAGCAGGTGATTTTGCGTCACAGTATGCGATAAGACTGGTTGTTGATTTTGTTAAGAAGTCTACGATTGAAAACCCGATATCGTTATTAAAGAGGGCTTTTGTATATGCCAGCAACGAGGTATATAAGGAGGCAGAGAAAGATAAATACAAAAATGGAATGGGTACAACCATGGTTGCTGCTGTTATCATTGGAAATGAGCTTTATATAGCCAATATCGGTGATAGTAGATTATATGTGATTGGTAATGAAGTTAAACAGATAACCATGGATCATTCTCTGGTTGAAGAGTTGATAAGGAACGGACAACTGGATCGTAAGAAGGGTAGAAATCATCCTGAGAAAAATATTATAACAAGAGCTATGGGCTCAAGGGATGAAGCTATGCCGGATTTCTTTCAGATTACTATAGATGAGAATGACAAAGTTCTTCTTTGTTCTGATGGTCTCTCAAATATGGTTGAAGATGACGAGATCATGGATATAGTGTGCGAGAATGATGATCTGGAGAGAATAGTTGATTCTCTTATCAGCAGGGCGAATTACTATGGTGGTAATGATAATATTTCGGTTATTGTCATTTCCGCGTCAAGTGAGGTATAGGAATGTTAAACCCAGGATTAATATTAGATGACAGATATGAGATAATTGAAGTCGTTGGAACCGGCGGAATGTCAACGGTATATAAGGCTAATGATCTGAGACTCAAGAGATTCGTTGCACTTAAGGTTTTAAAGTCAGAATTCAGTAATGATATAAATTTTGTTTCTAAATTCAGAGTGGAAGCTCAGGCTTCTGCAGCTCTTTCGCACCCAAATATTGTTAATGTTTACGATGTTTGTGAGGACGAAGGAAGATATTTTATAGTAATGGAGCTTGTAGATGGTATAACCCTTAAGGATTATATCAGGGAAGTGGGCAGACTGGATATGGATACTGCTATTGATTTTTCTATCCAGATTGCTTCAGGTCTTGCTGCAGCTCATGAAAATCATGTTATTCACAGAGATATCAAACCACAGAATATAATAGTCGGAACTAACGGAAGTCTTAAGGTTACTGATTTTGGTATTGCAAAAGCGGCAACCTCTAATACCATGTCTACAACCAACATGGGAAGTGTACATTATATTTCCCCTGAGCAGGCAAGAGGCGGCTACAGTGATGAAAGAAGTGATATTTATTCGCTTGGTATCACTATGTATGAGATGGTTACGGGACGTGTTCCTTTTGAGGGGGATACCAATGTTTCCATCGCCCTTATGCATATCCAGAATGAGATAGTTCCGCCTAGAAGACTTTATCCGGATATTTATTCAAGTCTTGAAAAGGTTATTCTTAAGGCTGTTCAGAAGAAGCCTGAAAGAAGATATCTTACTGCAAATGCTCTTATTGCAGATCTTAACAGAGTTAAAAATAATCCAAATATAGATATTATAGTGGCACCTTCTGTCGTTACAAATTCTCCTACAAGAGAATTTACAGAAAATGATATGGAAACTATCAAGAGAGAAAGCAACATGAAGAATGTTGATGATCTTGCATATCAGAACACAACTCTGATCGGACAGAACGGTTATCCAAAGAGCAGTACAGTTACTGTAGACAGAAGTAAGATTAATCAGCTTATAGATGATGAAGAAGATTATTATGATACTCCGGAACCTGTAAAGAAGAAGGGTATCAAGATAGTTGATGATGATTATGATGAAGACTATTCTGATGCAGGATATGTTGAAGAAGAGCCGGAAGAACCGGATGGTGACGGTATCGATCCAAAACTCGAGAAGATAGTAATGATAGCAGGTATCGGTGCGGCAGTTATTATCGCTGTTATCCTTTTCATTTTAGTCGGAAATGTTCTTGGATGGTTTAAATTCGGTAAGAGCTCTTCAAATCCAAAGCCAAAGGCAACTACCGAGGCGACAAGCGAAGAGAAAAAGAAGACATCCGAGAAGAATACAGAGAAGACAGAAGAACCTACAACAGAGAAGAAAGTTACCAAGAAGATGAAGAATGTTGTGGGACTTAAGTATGAAGCAGCTAAGTCTGAACTTGAAAAAGAAGGATTTACAAATGTTACATACGAAAGGGTAAATGATGATGATGTTCCTGAAGGCTATGTTGCAAAGCAGAGTGTTAAGGAAGCTGAAACAGTAGAAATTGATGCGAATATCGTTATTTATATAAGTGCAGGTGCGTCAGAGATAGCTGTTCCTGATGTAAAGGGATATTATATTGATGATGCTGACAGAGTACTTACTGATGCTGGTTTTGAAGTTACACATAGCTATGAATTAAGTGATTCCGTTGATAAGGATCATGTTATCGGAACAGAGCCTGGCGAGAATGCAAAGGCTGCTTCAGGAAGCACTATTAAGATCATAGTAAGTAACGGACCTAAGGAAATTCAGGTTCCAAACCTTAAGAATTCCAGCGAAGAATCAGCTATATCAATGCTTAGTTCTCTCGGACTTCAGACAGGTGAGATCACATATGAATCAAGCGATACAGTTCCTGAAGGACAGGTAATAAGCCAGACCGTGGATGCAGGTACAAGCGTTACTGAGGGAACACAGGTTGGATTTACTATAAGTCTTGGAAAAGCAACGAAGACATATACTGCAACTATTAGCGGAACTATCACACCTTATGATACTTCTACAGTTAATCAGTATATTAAGGAATCAGGCGGAACAGTACACCTTACTGTAAAATTCAACGCAGAAGGTGAAGGCGAAAAGGTTGTAGTCGATACTGATGTTGATTCTAAGGCATTCCCTTATAATGTTGAACAGTCATACAGTGGTCTTTCTTCAAATAAGGGTACTGTTATAGTACTTATCATTGATTCAAACGGTTCTGAGATTTCAGGAATGTTTGATACTGACAGTGTTAAGAGCGTTACTTACGATGTTGAATAAATGAGGTAATCCTTGAAGGGGAAGATTCTTAAAGGAATAGGCGGCTTTTACTATGTGGCTGCTGAAAATAATAAAATATACGAATGTAAAGCCAAAGGTGCTTTCAGGAATATGGGCATCAAACCATTGGTCGGGGATAATTGCGACATAACTATCCTCGACGATGATGTCTGCACCGGGAATATCGAGGCTATATTCGATAGAAAAAGTGAACTTATCCGCCCGGCGGCAGCTAATGCTGACCAGGCGGTTATAATTTTTGCTCTTACCAAACCTGAACCAAGTCTCGGACTTTTGGACAGATTCCTTGTATTAATGGCAAGAAGTAATGTTGAAACGATCATTTGTTTCAATAAAGAGGATTCTGCCGATGATGAAAAAGTTCAGACTCTGACAGGTATATACAGAGAAGCAGGTTACAGGGTGCTTACGGTATCTGCACATACGGGGAAAGGTGTAGATGAGCTCCGGAGCATTCTCGAAGGTAAAGAAACTATATTAGCCGGTCCTTCCGGCGTGGGAAAGTCATCAATGATCAATGCACTTATTCCGGAAGCTATGGCAGTTACCGGCGGTCTCAGTGAGAAGATTGCAAGGGGAAAAAATACAACCAGACATTCAGAACTAATTATGCTATCACCGGATACATTTATAATGGACACTCCGGGATTTAGTTCGATACATGTACCCGATATGGAAATGATCGATCTCAGAATGTCGTATCCCGATATTTCGGTATATGAGGGTGAATGTAGATTTGATGGGTGCAATCATATTAATGAACCCGGATGCAGAGTAAAGGAAGCTCTTGCAGACGGCGAGATCAGTGAAACAAGATATCTGAATTATAAATCTATATACGAAGAACTTCTTGACAGGAGGAAATGGAAATGAATTTATTTGCGCCGTCAATGTTGTCCATAGATTTTGGGAATGTTGAAAAAGGTATCAAGACATGTGTTAAAGCAGGGGCGGATTATATACATGTTGATGTAATGGATGGAAACTTCGTTCCGAATATTTCTTTCGGCCCACCGGTTATCAAGGCGGTGAAGAAAGCGGCAGGAAATGTTCCTCTTGATGTTCATGTTATGATGCTTGAACCAATACGTTTTATCGAACCCTTGAAGAAAGCAGGGGCTGATATGATTACCGTTCATTACGAAAGTGCGAGCGATATCAATGCAACTCTTGATGCTATAAAAAATGCCGGACTTAAAGTAGGTGTGGCAATCAAACCAAAGACTCCGTTAGATGCTATTTTAGATCTTTTGGATAAAGTTGATATGGTGCTTATCATGGCTGTTGAGCCGGGGTTCGGCGGACAGGTATTTATCGAGGACAGCTATGACAAGATACGTAACCTTAGAAATATTATAAATGAACGTAAGCTTGATATTGATATAGAGGTTGACGGCGGTATCAGAGAAGATAACCTGCAGAAGGTGCTTGATGCCGGTGCAAATGTAATTGTTGCGGGCTCAGCAGTATTTATAGGTGATATCGAAGAAAATATCAAAAAGTTCTTATCGGTGATGAGATAGATAATATGTATAAAAAAGTTATTGTTATCCTAGGTGGATCGGTGGATCCGTCATTTGTAAAAGAAGTATTGGATGATGCCGGAAAGCCATTTATAATTGCGGCTGATAAAGGGCTGGAAGTTTTATATAAGCTCTCTGTTATGCCGGACATTATACTTGGTGATTTTGATTCGGTGGATAATAGTATCCTGGAAGAATATAAGTCGGAGATCCTTACAAGATTTTCACCTGTGAAGGATTTTACCGACGGTGAAGCTGCGGTAGATAAAGCTATCGAAGTTGTATTAAGCCGGGGCGATCAGAATGAATCTGATATCCCGGAATCATCGGTTGTAATACTTGGTGCAACGGGAAGTCGTCTCGATCATGTACTTGCGAATATTTCCCTTTTAAAGAAGGCGGTTGACGCAGGTGTAAGAGCGGAGATAGTCGACAGGAATAACAAAATACGTATTTTTAATAATTTTGATTCGATAAAGGTCTTTAAGAATAATGGCAAAAAATATTTATCCCTTATGCCTTTGGGAGATAAAGTCACAGGGCTTACTCTCAGTGGTTTTAAGTATGGTGCGACAGATGCGGATCTTTATCAGGGGAGCAGTCTTGCTATATCCAATGAAATAACATCTGATTATGGAATGATCAGTTTTAAGGATGGATATTTGATCGTAATGGAGACTGATGATTAGATATGACAGCACTTTTGATTACAACAATTATATATCTTTCGACGCTGTTTATAATTGGTGCAGTTTATCTTGCTAAGATCAGAACATTAAATGAATTCTGCATCGGTGCGAGAAAAGTCAAAAGCGTTGATATAGGTTTTTCGGCCCAGATATCCGAGCTCGGAGTATTCATAGTTATCCTGATACCCGCAAATATTTATCTTATGGGTGTAGGTTCGGCATGGATAATCGCCGGTTTATTCCTGGGTGTCTTATTCACATGGTATCTCATGTCATATCGTCTAATGAGATATTCCAACAAATATAAAAATGCATATACACTTCCGGCATATTTCGGAAAAAGATACGGAAAAAGAAGCGATATACTTTCGGTTGCCTGCGCATCTATCAATATATTATTTGATATACTTATGTGCGCATCGCTTATAAGACTTCTGGCTATTATCACATCCGCTGTATTTGGCCTCAGTCTTAGATTCAATATAGTTATCATTTTCCTCACATGCATCGGTCTTGTGATGATAGGAGGATATTCCGGCAGTACAAAGATGAATTTTGTAAATGCCATACTTGTAATCATGGCGCTTCTTGTACTTCCGATAGTCTGTATGATACTTTTTAAAGCGGACGAACTTATCGTCGCGCTTATGAACAGTAGAGTATCAGGCGGTGTAACAAGATATCTTAACCTTATGGCTATTAAGGGGGATGATATCTCAATCATGAAGATACTGAGTCAGCTTTCCTGGGGACTTACTTTATTTGGCCTTCCGGGCATGATGGCGAAATTTATGTCTATTGATAAAGCGAGAACAGTTAAGCATGGCGGCAGAAATGCATATCTTATAACATTGTTTGCATTATTCTTTGCAACACTTAACGGGGTTTTGGTTAGAGCATTTATCTATCCGGTAATCCTTAGAAGTGACGGTTTTATGAATGTGCCGTCCTTAACTGTAAATAAACTTAAAAGCATGAGTATTGGATATCAGATTGCAGGAGGAATCCTCTTTGTAGGCATGATCGCTGCGGTTCTGGCTATGATCATTTCTAAGATGGCCTCAGGTTTTACGGTAATGTATTGTGATATTATCAAAATGAGGATACTTAAGAAATACAGGATAAAGAAAAATCTCCTTGCCATAAGGATAACGGCAGCAGGAGTGGGCGCTGTAATACTTGGACTTTCATTTGTTGAAATAGAGCCATATAAAGTCATCAGACTGCTGATAATATGTGCATCGGGATTCTTTGGTGCAGTAACACTTTTATCGCTGTATGATAAGAGAATGAATAAATACGGTTCACTTGCCGGAATGATATCAGGTTTATTCATATCGCTTTTCTGGAGTTTTATCGAAGTTATAAAATACGATGACGGATTACAGACTCTTGAAAATTATACAGGATTAAATGCGATAATACCTTCATTTGTGATATCGGTGATCGTGGCATTCATTGTTTCGCGATTAACACCTGATGTGACAGATAAAGTTAAAAGTGAATTTGACGAGGTTAAGAACAGAATCAGTTAAAACGGATTTCACGAAGTTGAGAACAGAATCAGTTAAAAACAGTAAAATTTTAATGAGACTAATAACAAATCGGTTGAAAAACAGTAAAATTTGCGAGAAAAATAAGTATTTTCTGTAATCTTTACAGAAACTTATTTATAGTGTCATACTTTGTTCATATTTGAGGTTTATATTTAAATCATAGTTTTTTTCATGATTCTCTCACAAATTTCTAGATAATATGTATTTTCGCGAGCCACTCTGTGTGATGCAGGGTGGTTCGTTTTTTATATCCTCCAAAAGAAGAATTTTTTTATGTTTAAGCACACTGAAAATTGGCGGTTTTACGGTGATGCATTGCCGGAAAAATAAAGCTGATTTATGTGCCATGTTCACACAACTTTTAATAAAAGTTATGTGGCGGTATATGTCTTCATGTGTTATAATACGACTTGATGTGTTTATTTTTTAGTGAGGATTTAATATGGGCTTAATAAAAAATTTCAAACGAGATTTTGCTCAGGCTGTAAATGAGCTTTTGCCTGAGGAAGATCAATCCGAAAAGAAGGATAAGAGAAAAAAGGATAAAAAAGAAAAAAAGAAAAAAGAGCAGAGTCCTGCAAGACCATATGAAGGTCAGTATAATACATCTGCCGATGCAGATGATCTGCAGGGTGAAACAGAAGAATTGGCAGTTAGTGATCCTCAGGAAAATAGTGGGGTTAAGGATGAGAATATCGTAAGTGATGACAGATTTGAGCAGAGTATTTCTGCAAATGAGAAGGCGACAGGTGATATTTATTCCGGAACAGAACGCACACTTGGGGGCGTAAATGAAGTTTTTGATGATGTAGAGTATCCGATTGATGATGGAGTTAAAGAGTCTCCAAATGTCTTCACAGCGGTTTCTGAGGCAATACTCAAAGAGGAAGCTGAAGAAGCTATGCAGAAGCTTAGAAGAAGAGCTGAGGATGACGGTATTATTACAGATGCTGAGTTAGATGCTCTTCCGGATGATCCGGCATATGATTATGACGAAAATCTTGACAGTGATGAATCTGTTATAGCAGATACTCTCAGCGGTTCAAAGATAGCTGACGATGATGAGCTTTATAAATATTCCGATTCAGAGCTCAGTGAGGTTCAGGAAGTAGCTTCGATCATCGATGAATATAATCCTGAAGACTACGAAGAGTCAGAAGAAACTTCGGAAGATAAATCGGGAGAAGTAGAAGTTGAGGTTATAAAACCTGAGAAAGATGCTTCGGATGATTATGCAGCTTCAGAAGAAGCTTCAGGCGTAGATGCAGGAGATGCTTCGGTGGATTCAGATGAGACAGGAATTTCAGATGATATATCAGATGTTGAAGCAGCAGATATTTCCGAAAATACAGAAGCTTCAGAAGAGCCGGATAATATTTCAGAAGAGTCATCAGTAAATGATGAAGAGTCTTCGGTAGAAGAAGTTTCAGACGTAGAAACAGGGGATGCTTCGGAAGGTACAGAATCTTCAGAAGAGAAGAATGTTGCCGACAGGGGTTCAGTTATTTATATCGGACCAAATGTAGACATTGACGACGAAAACACATCAGAAGATGAAACAATTGACGAAGAGATAGATAAAGTAAAATCCATAAGTGAAGGAGATGAAGACAGAGTGGCTGAGACAGAAAATGAAGTTGTAGAAAACATCAAAGAAGAGATAAATGATAATGTCAGTGCCGATGCACCTATCGATGCAGAGGAGTTAGCAGGCAGCATCACAGATGCAACCACATATATTACATCAGGAACAACCATTAAGGGTGATATAGAGACAGATGGTTCTCTTGATCTTATTGGAACTGTAAAAGGTAAGGTTACATGCGCAGGCAAGCTTATTGTCGGTGGAACGATCAGAGGTAATGTTAACGCCGGAGAGATATATGCAAGCCAGGCTAAGATAAGAGGCGAAGTTGTTTCAGAAGGCTCTATCAAGATTGGTGTAGGTTCTGTTATCGAAGGAAATGTCAAAGCTTCATCAGCTGTTATAGCCGGTGCTGTTAAGGGTGACATCGATGTAGACGGTCCTGTAATAATTGATTCAACAGCCATTGTCGTAGGTAATGTTAAGACAAGATCTGTTCAGGTCAACACAGGAGCAGTTATCCAGGGATTCTGTTCTCAGGGTTATGCTGAAGTTGATATTGATAATATTTTCACTAAAGACGAAGATGATAGTGCTGAAGTAAATGATTCGAGTGAAGCAGAAGATAATAATTACAATGCTTCAGAGAAGAAGAATAATCAGCAAAAGAATTACAATTCAAAAAACAATAAAAGAAAATAAAGATCTCAGGGAGATATGTAGTTATGAAAATGGATAGAATAATGCTTAAACTCAGCGGTGAGGCACTTGCCGGAGACAAGAAAACAGGTTTTTCGGCAGATGTGGTAAAGGATGTGGCGCGCCAGGTAAAAGCCGTTCATGACAAAGGAATTCAGATTGCTGTTGTTATCGGTGGCGGTAATTTCTGGAGAGGACGTACATCTGATGACATGGACAGAGTAAAGGCTGATCAGATAGGTATGCTTGCAACAATAATGAATTGCATTTATACTGCTGATACATTTAGATCGGTTGGACTTAAGTGTCATGTTATGACTCCATTTCTCTGTGGAAGCATAACAGAGCTTTTTGACAGAGATAAGGCTATTGGTTATCTTGAAGCAGGAGATGTTGTTTTCTTTGCAGGCGGAACAGGACATCCTTATTTCTCAACAGATATGGGAATGGTTCTTTTCTCAATCGAGATAAATGCTGATGTTATTCTTGCTGCTAAATCCATTGATGGTGTTTATGACAGTGATCCGGAAGAAAATCCGGATGCTAAGAAGTTTGACAAGATGAAGATGCAGGATATTGTTGATAAACAGCTTAAGGTTATCGATCTTTCAGCAGCTGTTCTTGCAAATGACAACAAGATGCCTATGATGCTTTTCGGACTGAATAAGGAAGACAGCATTGTTAAGACAGTATCAGGTGAGTTTACAGGTACAACAATAACTGTAGATTAATAAATATTTGAAATCAAAGAAAAGTTATACAATAAATGAAAGGCGGCACATTTACATGTGCGGAAAGGTAATTAAAAATGGCAGAGTTTGAAGAGAAAATGCAGAAGGCGGTTGATAATCTTGCTACAGATTATGCATCAATAAGAGCAGGACGCGCAAACCCACATCTTCTTGATAAGATAAAGGTAGAATATTACGGAACACCAACAGCTATGCAGCAGGTAGGAAACGTTTCGGTTCCTGAAGCAAGAACACTTGCAATCACTCCTTGGGATCCAAAGTGCATCAAGGATATTGAGAAAGCTATCATCAATTCAGATCTTGGCGTTACACCAAGTAATGATGGAAAGAGCGTATATATCAAGTTCCCTGAGCTTACAGAGGACAGAAGAAAAGAACTCGCTAAGGATATCAAGAAAAAAGGCGAGGATGCTAAGGTTGTTGTAAGAAATGCTCGTCGTGATGCAAATGATGCTGTTAAGAAGCAGTGCAAGGCCGGTGAGATATCCGAAGATCAGCAGAAGATTGAGGAAGATAAGATCCAGAAGGCAACAGATAAGTATGTTGCAGACATTGACAAGATGGTTGATGAGAAGACAAAAGAAATCATGACAGTTTAATCTGTTAGGAGTATTTATGGAAAAGATCATTGACGGAGAAAAGTTAAATGTGCCGACTCATATAGCTGTTATCATGGATGGTAACGGAAGATGGGCTAAGAAAAGACTTATGCCTAGAAACTTCGGTCATAAGGCAGGAGCCGATGCCCTTGAGCAGGCATGTGAAGATGCGGATCATCTTGGTATTAAATACCTTACTGTATATGCATTTTCAACTGAAAACTGGAAAAGATCTGTAGAGGAAGTAACAGGTATCATGAATCTTTTCAGAAGATATCTTATCAACTCTATAGATAAATCAAATAAAAATAATATGCGTGTCAGGATAATCGGAGAGAGAAGTAAGCTCGCTCCGGATATCATTGAGGCGATTCAAAACCTTGAAGAATCAACTAAGAATAATACAGGACTTCAGTTCACCGTTGCCATCAATTATGGCGGACGTGATGAGATCAGACGTTCTATGATAAAAATCGGGGAGATGATCAAACGTGGTGAAATCTCACCTGAAGATATTACGGAGGATCTTGTGAGTCAGAATCTTGATACATATGAACTTCCTGATCCTGATCTTCTTATAAGGACAAGCGGTGAGGAGAGAACATCGAATTTCCTTCCTTGGCAGCTTGCTTATTCCGAGTTTTTCTTCACGGATACTTTATGGCCTGATTTTGACAGGTCAACATTTATTGATGCCATTAGGCATTATTCAAAAAGAGACAGAAGATATGGTGGTGTAAAATAATGTTTGTTACCAGACTTATAAGTGGAATTGTTTTAGTTATCTTAGCGATAGGAACTCTGTATTTCGGAGGAGCAGTTACATGCATTGCAACCTTATTGATCTCTCTGGTCGGTGTATATGAACTTATGAGAGTTTATAAGATTGAGAAGAAGGCACCGGCAGTTGTAGCATATTTGGGAACAATCGGTTATTATATACTGCTTTTTGTTGATAAGACAGAATTTATCATGCCTGGATTTATCGGTTATCTTCTGGTTGTTTTAGCAATTTATGTGTTGGCATATCCTAAATTCCGTGATTCGGAGATAATGGCGACATTTACTGCATTTTTCTATGTCAGCGTTATGCTTTCGTATGTTTACAGACTGAGAATAATGGAACATGGCGGATACCTGGTTATCCTCATATTCATTTGTTCTTGGGGTAATGATACACTTGCTTATTGCACAGGTATACTTATCGGAAAACATAAGATGTCTCCAAAGCTCAGTCCTAAGAAGAGCATCGAAGGACTTATAGGAGGTATCCTCGGAGCAGGAATCCTTGGAGCTGTATTTGGAATCATTTACAGCAATCACGTAAAAGCTGTTGATAATGCATGGCTGTGGTTTGGACTTATCGGTGCTATTGGTGCGATACCGGCTGTTATAGGCGATCTCGCAGCATCAGCTATTAAGAGAAATAATGACATCAAGGACTACGGAAAACTTATTCCGGGTCATGGTGGAATACTTGATAGATTCGACAGTATGATATTTACTGCACCGATTATTTATTATCTTGTAAATTATCTTATATAATGACATAAGGGTCATAAGTAAAATGAAAAAGATATCAATTATAGGATCTACGGGATCCATAGGTACACAGACTCTCGAGGTTGTAAGAGAGAATAAAGATATTGAGGTTGTTGCTCTTTCCTGCGGAAGGAATATTGAGCTTCTTGAAAAGCAGATAAGAGAATTTAAACCATCCTTGGTTTCTGTGGAATATGAAGAAGATATTAAAAAACTTAAAACTGCCATAAGTGACATGACAGGCGTAACTGTCATGTCGGGCAGGGACGGACTTTTAGCTGTTGCAACCGCTGAAGAGGCGGATATTGTTGTGACAGCTATTGTTGGTATGGTGGGCGTAGAACCAACTATAGCGGCCATAAATGCCGGAAAAGATATAGCGCTTGCCAATAAAGAGACTTTGGTTACAGCAGGTCATATAATCATGCCGCTGGCTAAGGAAAAGAATGTTAAGATACTTCCGGTTGACTCGGAACACTCGGCTATATTTCAGTGCCTCAGCACAAGTTATAGAAGTGATGGAATGAGAAATGAAGTATCAAGACTTTTGATAACTGCTTCAGGCGGTCCTTTTAGAGGAATGAATAATGATCAGTTGAAGAATGTAACTCTTGAAGATGCGTTGAAGCATCCTAACTGGTCCATGGGACATAAGATTACAATAGACAGTGCGACCCTTGTAAACAAAGGGCTTGAAGTTATAGAGGCAAGACATCTTTTTGATGTTACGCCTGATAAGATCGAGGTGGTTGTGCAGCCACAGAGCATAATTCATTCAATGGTTGAATTCGTTGATGGAGCGGTGATGGCACAGCTGGGAACACCGGATATGAAACTTCCTATCCAGTATGCTCTTTATTATCCGGACAGAAGATTTCTTCCGGGAGAAAGACTTGATTTTACCAAAATGAGCGGTATTGTTATTGATACGCCGGACAGAGATACATTTAAGGGACTTGATTTTGCATATAGAGCTCTTAAAGAAGGTGGAATTATGCCGACTATATTTAATGCAGCAAATGAATTTGCTGTCGGATGTTTTCTGAAAAAGAAGATAGCATTTTTAACTATTTATGAAATGATAGAATATGCTATGAATAACATAAAAAATATCAGCAATCCATCGGTTGAACAGATTATGGAAATGCAAAGTACAATTGATGAAGTCTTAAAAATCAGATTTAAGATATGATGACAGGGTAGGCATGATGTGATGCCGATATAGAAGGAAGAACGAAGTAATGAAGATAATAGCTATAATACTTGTATTCGGAATAATAGTCTTTGTTCATGAACTCGGACATTTTCTGGTTGCAAAATTAAACAAGATAAAGGTATTGGAATTTGCGATAGGTATGGGACCTGCCATAGTAAAGTGGGGCAAGAAAGAAACAAAATATTCTCTCAGAATACTTCCTATAGGCGGATATTGTATGATGGAAGGCGAGGATGAGGAAAGTGATGATCCAAGGTCATTCAACAATAAATCCTGTCTTGCGAGACTGGCGGTACTTTTTGCCGGCCCGTTTTTTAATTTCATTTTAGCCTTTGTACTTGGTGTAGTTATATGTCATTTCTGCTATATAGACCCTGCTGAGATTTCAGGTGTTGCAGAAGGAAGTGCTGCTGAAGAGGCGGGACTTCAGGCCGGAGATGTGATAGTTGAGCTCGACGGAAAGAATATATATAACTTCAGAGAGCTTTCATATCATATCGTTTCAGGAAAGCCCGGAGCTTCCATAAAGGTTACATATAAGCGTGACGGCAAGGAAACAACAGTTACTGTTACTCCTAAGAAGGATGAGGAGACAGGAAGATATTATTTTGGTGTTTATTCAAATAACAGAGAAGCGAAGAATTTCGGAGAGAAACTGAAATACGGGTTCCTTGAGGGAAGACTTCAGATAAAGGCGACACTTATTTCACTCAAGATGTTATTTACAGGCGGAGCATCGGTAAATGATCTGATGGGACCGGTGGGCATCGGTAATTACATGAGTGATGTCATAGATCAGGCTGAAAAAGAAGGCGGATTTGCAAATGTTATACTTAATATCCTTAACTTCTGCATTCTTATCAGTGCAAACCTCGGAGTTATGAATCTCCTTCCTATTCCGGCTCTTGACGGAGGAAGAATCCTCTTTGTCCTTATAGAGATGGTTACAGGAAAGAAGATTCCGAAGGAGAAGGAAGCTTTAGTAAATGGTATAGGCTTTGTGCTTCTCATGATACTTATTGTATTTGTATTCTTTAACGATTTGAGAAAGGTGTTCTTCTAAATGTCATATAGAGATAATACAAGGAAGATCAATATTGGAAATGTTACTATAGGCGGCGGAAATCCTATAGCTATTCAGTCGATGACCAATACTCCGACTGCGGATGTTGAAAAGACTGTTCAACAGATACTTCAGCTTGAGAAGGCCGGCTGCGACATTATAAGAGTTACAGCTAATACTGTTGAGGCAGCTGATGCATTTGATAAGATAAAAAGTGAGATACATATTCCGCTTGTGGCAGATATTCATTTTGATTATAAACTGGCTATAAGAGCCATGGAACATGGTGCAGATAAGATAAGGATCAATCCGGGAAATATCGGCGGGAAAGATAACCTTATTAAGGTTGTGCAGGTGGCTAAGGAAAGAAATATTCCTATACGTGTCGGTGTAAATTCGGGATCTTTGGAGAAAGATATCATCAGCAAATACGGCGGTGTTACAGCTGAGGGTATTGTTGAAAGCGCGCTTGATAAGGTAAGACAGATTGAGGAATGTGATTATAATAATATTGTGATCAGTATTAAATCATCAGATGTACTTATGAGCGTAAAGTCTCATAGACTTATAAGTGAAATGACTGATTATCCGCTTCATGTTGGTATTACAGAATCGGGAACATTATATTCCGGAAATATCAAATCATCTATCGGGCTTGGAATTATTCTTGGCGAAGGAATAGGTGATACAATAAGAGTTTCGCTCACAGGTGATCCTGTGCAGGAGATAAGAACTGCAAAACTTATTTTAAAGACGTTGGAACTTAGAAAGGGCGGACCTTCTCTTGTTTCTTGTCCGACATGCGGAAGAACAGAGATACCGCTTATAGAGCTTGCTGAGCAGGTTGAGGCTATGCTTGAGAATTATCAGCATCTTGATATAAAAGTTGCTGTTATGGGATGTGTTGTAAATGGTCCCGGAGAGTCAAAGAATGCTGATATCGGAATAGCAGGTGGTAAAGACGAAGGGCTTGTCTTCAGACATGGAGAGATCATCAAGAAAGTTCCTTCTTCAGAACTTCTCGGAGCATTAAAAGAGGAACTGGATAATTTTGGAAAATAATTTGCTGTAAAGCAGTATTTATAAGAGGATTTTTTTGGTGGAAAGAAAGAATTTTTACACTGTCTTTCCTGATGTGAAATTAGAAGATAAATATAGTGATATATTTGATCATGTAAATGTGGTCAAGATTGTAAATGATTCCGCAAAGGGAGAACTTGATATAAGCTTTGAGGCGGACAGATTGATCCCAAAGGAATATATTTACAGAGCTGAAGAGGTGCTTAAGGAGCACCTTTTTACTTCTAAAGGAAAGACCAAGGTTAAGTTTATAGAGAGATATTTTTTGTCGGATCAGTATAATCCGACAACACTTCTGGAAGTTTACAGAGACAGCTTTCTACGTGAGATTGAGAGAAAAAGTGCATTCGATCATCAGATTATGAAGAAGGCTGATTTTAGTGTGGAAGAAAATCAGATAAATATCACTGTTGATGATAACTTTGTCATCAGAGGTAGAACCGAGAAGATTAAGGAATATCTTGAAGATACATTTCTTAATCGCTTTGGCATGAAAGTTGAAGTGGTATTTTATTATAAATCAGAGGACGGCACCAAAAAGGCAGGCATCAAAAAGGCAGAATCCAATAAGGATGAAGCAGGAGATACCGGTAGCCCGGCTGATATGAACGTTGCTGGGGATAATTCGACTGAATCGTTATCAGAGAGTGGTACAAATCCCGCAGATGCAAATGTTGAGGCAAGTAAATCATCAGAATTATCAGATTCATCAGAATTATCAGATTCATCAGATCTATCAAATTCACCAGATCTATCAAATTCTCGTGAGACTACGGATGGATTAAGTGATATTAGTGAATTTGAATTCGAGAGGATATGTGGTCAGGACGATGATGGGGCGGATGATTTCAGTGATCAGGATTTCGCATTTGTAATAGGCTGCACTCCGGGAATGTCCGGATATTCCGGTGAGAGAAGTGCCGTAGGTAAAATTGATAATGGAATTCCATTTGATATGGGTGATGAAAATGACAGGCTTAGAGATGAGGCCTTTCTTAATTCGATTGTCGGTTATTCTGATGAAAATATTTCGGATGATTATATCATGGCTAACGAAATAAATGCCGCAAATCCTAACGGAATTGGAGAAGCAGGCGCTAATGGAAGTTCCGGTGCAGGAAAGAATAATGATGCCGGAAACAGCAATTCAGGTGCTGCCGGAAATGATAATAAATCAGCCGGCGGTAATTCAGATAATAACGCAAACAGCGGTAATCCTGATCATAAGGATGCCGATAAAAAAGATTCGGACAAAAAGGAAGAAGAAAAGAAGAAGCTTGGTACAGGTCGTGAATATCAGGGAGGAAAATTCGGAGGAAAGAAGAAATATTCATCCGGAGATCCTGACTGCTTTTACGGCAGAAATTGTGAGGGTGAAACGGTTGAGATCAGCCTTCTCGAAGATAATATGGGAGAAGTGTGCATAAATGGCCAGATTCTCACAATGGAAGAGAGAGAACTTCGTACCGGAAAGATTCTTATCACTGCGAATATTACGGATTTTACAGATACTATTGCATTCAAGCTTTTTGTTCAACCTGATGATATAGATGTTATAAGAGAAGCGCTTAAAGTAGGTAATTTTTATAAATTGAAGGGTGTTCCTGCTTATGATGCATACGCAAAAGAAGTTAACATAACATCAGTGTCCGGTATCAAACCTTCTTCAGATTGGAGAAACAGAAGAACTGATGATGAAGAAGAAAAAAGAGTAGAGCTCAATATGCATACCGTTATGAGCGAAATGGATTCTGTAGTTGACATAAAACAACTTGTTAAAAGGGCAAAATCATGGGGCCATAAAGCTGTGGCCATAACAGACAATGGTGCGGTTCAAGGCTTCCCGATTGCGGCTCACGAAGTGTCAATGGACGAGGAATTCAAGCTTATTTTCGGTGTTACAGCTTATCTTGCAAATGATATGAAGACTCTTGTTCTTAACGGACATGGAGAGGATTTTGATAAAGACAATACTGAATTTGTAGTATTTGATATAGAGACCACAGGTCTTTCTTTGAAACATTGTAAGATCATAGAGATCGGTGCTGTAAGGATAGATAAAAACGGTAAAGAGATTGGCAGATTTTCTGAATTCGTTAATCCGGAAGTACCAATCCCTTACAATATCGAAAAACTTACATCAATCACTGATGCAATGGTTGCGGGTGCGCCGACTATAGAGGTGATACTTCCGCAATTCCTTGAATTTTCGAAGGGTGCAGTACTAGTTGCTCATAATGCCGCATTCGATACCGGATTTATCAGAGAGTATTCTACAAGACAGGGATTTAAATATGATTTTACAGCTCTCGATACCATGACTCTTGCGCAGGTATTTATTCCTGATATCGGAAGATATAACCTGGACAGACTCTGTAAATATTTTGGTGTAGAGAATAAACATCATCATAGAGCTTGTGACGATGCTGATGTTACAGGCAAGATATTCGTTAAGATGATGGAAATGATCAGAGAAAAGGGGATAACAACTGTTGAGCAGCTCAATGCATACGGAAGTGTTTCGGCCGATAAGATAAAGAAAGGCCGTGTTTATGATTCGACCATTTTGGTTAAAAATGATGTTGGTAGAGTTAATCTTTACAGACTTATTTCCGAGTCGCATATTAACTTCTTCAATGTTAAACCACGTATGCCTATGAGCCTTGTTGAGCAGTATAGAGAAGGTCTTCTTGTGGGCTCGGGAACTTCGGGAAGTGAACTTTATGAATATCTTTTGAACGGTGCATCTGATGAGGATATTGCGAACCTTGTTAAGTTCTTCGATTATCTTGAAGTTCAGCCGCCTTCAAATGACGAATATATGATAAATGATGACAGAAGCCGTGTAACTTCGAGAGAGGATTTAGAGGAAATCGTTAGAAAGATAGTCGAGCTCGGAGAAGAATACGGTAAGCCTGTTGTTGCAACGGGAAATGTTCATTTCCTTGATCCGGAAGATGATATATACAGAGAAATCGTCATCGAAGGGAATATGAATAAGGGTTCTATGAAAAAGGCTCTTAAAGATGCAGCGGAAAATGGCGAAAGTGTTGAACAGGTTCTGCCGCCTCTTTATTTCAGAACAACAAGAGAAATGCTTGATGAATTCAGCTTCCTAGGATATGACAAAGCAAGAGAGATAGTTATAGAGAATTCCAACAAGATATGCGACATGATCGAGAAGATAAGTCCGGTACGTCCGGATAAGGCTCCTCCGGTTATCGAGAATTCTGATAAGACACTTAGAGATATCTGCTATACAAAGGCCCATGAAATATACGGACCTAACCTTCCTGAGATAGTTGAAACGAGACTTGAGAAGGAACTGAATTCCATTATCGGAAATGGTTACTCCGTTATGTATATCATCGCTCAGAAACTTGTTTGGAAATCAAATGATGACGGCTATCTTGTAGGATCGAGAGGTTCTGTTGGTTCTTCATTTGCAGCTACTATGGCGGGTATTACAGAGGTTAATCCTTTGTCACCTCATTATATTTGCCCGAATTGCTACTATACTGATTTCGACTCGGAGCTTGTTAAGAGCTACAGCGGTATGTCAGGATGTGACATGCCTGATTGCGATTGTCCGAAATGCGGAACGAAGATGAAAAAGGAAGGGCATGATATTCCATTTGAAACTTTCCTTGGATTTAAGGGTGATAAGGAGCCTGATATTGACCTTAACTTCTCGGGCGATTACCAGCCGAGAGCCCATGCATATATAGAGGAAATATTCGGAAAAGGTAAAGCCTTCCGAGCAGGAACCATAGGTACTCTTGCGGAGAAGACGGCTTATGGATATGTTCTTAAATACTGCGAAGCGAGAGGAATAACCAAGAGAAGAGCGGAGATAGAACGACTTGCTGCAAGATGTACAGGCGTAAAGAGAACTACAGGACAGCATCCGGGAGGAATTATAGTTCTTCCGGCAAATGAAGAGATCTATTCATTTACACCTATTCAGAGACCGGCAAATGATATGACAACCGATATTACCACAACTCATTTCGAATATCATTCCATCGACCATAACCTTCTTAAATTTGATATTCTCGGACACGATGATCCTACAATGATAAGAAGGCTTGAGGATCTGACAGGTACGGACGCGAAAAAAGTTCCTTTGGATGATGAAAAGGTTATGTCATTATTCCACGGAACGGAAGTGCTCGGATTAAAGCCGTCTGATATAGGCGGAACGCCTCTTGGCTGCCTTGGTATACCTGAGTTCGGTACTGATTTTGCTATGCAGATGGTTATCGATGCAAAGCCGGAAAGTTTCTCGGATCTCGTAAGAATTTCAGGTCTTTCCCATGGTACCGACGTATGGCTCGGCAATGCACAGACACTTATTGAAGAAGGTAAATGTAAGCTTTCTTCGGCAATCTGCTGTCGAGATGATATCATGGTTTATCTGATCCATATGGGACTTGAATCCGGTGAAGCATTCAGCATTATGGAAAATGTTCGTAAGGGAAAAGTTGCCGGAGGAAAATGTAAGGAATGGGCGCAGTGGAAGGAAGACATGGCTGCGCATAATATTCCGGACTGGTACATATGGTCATGCGAGAAGATTAAATACATGTTCCCGAAAGCACATGCGGCTGCATATGTAATGATGGCGTGGAGAATAGCTTATTATAAGATCTATTATCCACAGGCTTATTATGCTGCGTTTTTCAGTATTCGTGCGGATGCATTCAGTTATGAACAGATGTGTCAGGGAAGAGATAAACTTGACAGATGTCTTGCCGAACTTAGAAAGATAGACAAGAAGGATCAGACGGCGAAGGATGCTGACAGTATCAAGGATATGAGAATAGTCCAGGAAATGTATGCCCGCGGATTTGAATTCATGCCTATAGATATTTACAAGGCTGATGATAAATATTTCCAGGTAATAGACGGAAAGATCATGCCGAGTCTTGCTTCCATCGACGGAATGGGCGAAAAGGCTGCGGCTCAGCTTAAGGCTGCTGCGAAGGATGGCGTCTTCCTTTCTCAGGAAGAACTTCGTGACAGAGCTAAGATATCGAAGACCGTTGTAGATAAAATGGCTGAACTTGGAATACTCGGAGACATGCCTGAACAGGGACAGTTAAGCTTTAGTTTTCTTTAATTATTTATTTTCTTATATTTGCTTTGGTAAACGTAAGAAAACAGAAAACTTGCGTTTAATCTTAAAATAAGATATGATAATGGTTAACTGTGAGTATAAGGGTGTTTTAACAGATATTAATACATTAGCGAATAAGGATGTGATACAATGAACAATCAAAGGACACAGGATGTTGATATAGTAAAAGAATCTACACTTGAAGTACCTGAGATCATCGAACAGGTTTATGCTGCTCTCTCTGAGAAAGGCTATAATCCTGTTAGCCAGATAGTAGGTTATATCATGAGCGGTGATCCGACATATATTACAAGTTACAAGGGTGCAAGAAGCCTTATCATGAAAGCTGAAAGAGATGAGATCATAGAAGTCCTTATGGAAAATTATATAGATACGAAGCTTAGGGACGGAAGATAAAATGAGAGTAATAGGTCTTGATTACGGAACAAAAACAGTAGGAGTTGCTATTTCCGATGAGTTGCTGATAACAGCACAGCCTCTTCTTACGATTGAGAGAGAAAGAGCAAATAAACTTAGAAAAACTGTAGCAAAGATTGAAGAGATCATTTCTGAATATAATGTTGAGGAGATAGTTCTCGGATATCCTAAGAATATGAATAATACGCTGGGAGAACGTGCAGCGGCAACTGATGAATTCAGGGAGATGCTTGAAAGAAGAACAGGGCTTCCTGTTATTCTTGTGGATGAGAGACTTACGACTATTGAGGCTGACAGAATACTTGAGGAAACCGGTGTGGTAGCATCCGGACGTAAGGAATATATCGATAAGATGGCGGCCGCAATTATTTTACAGAATTATCTTGATATGAAGAAAAACGCATAACTTGGAAATTATTATGCATGTTTATCCGGCGGCATTTTGGTCGGTTATTGGTTCGTTGTATTAATGTAAAGGACAAAAGATTTGGAAGAGATTATTTTTGAGACAGAAGACGGTGAAGTATCCTTCTTCATTATTGCAGAGACAAAGCTGCAAGGTAAAAGTTATATTCTTGTGACCGATTCCCCTGATGATACAGAGGACGGTGATTTTATGGTGCTCAGGGACGTTTCGGGCGCCGGAGATGAAGAAGCGATTTACAATGAGATTGAAGACGAAGAAGAAATGATGGCAGTTATAAAGATATTTAATGAACTGCTTGACGATATTAATTTGGAGGTTTAGTTTTGGCGACTAAGAGTAATACGCCGGTGAAGATCATTCCCCTTGGAGGACTGGAACAAATAGGAATGAATATCACGGCCATAGAATATGAGGACAGCATTATCGTTGTGGATTGTGGTCTGTCCTTCCCTGATGACGGTATGTTGGGTATCGATCTGGTTATTCCTGATGTGACATACCTCATTGAAAATAAAGACAAGGTTAAGGGACTTGTTGTTACACACGGACATGAAGATCATATAGGATCGATTCCGTATGTTGAAAAGCAGATCAATATGCCTATTTATGCTACAAAGCTTACAATGGGACTTATTGAATATAAATTAAAAGAACATGAACTTGCGAACAATGTTAAGAGAAAAGTTGTTTCGTATGGACAGACTATAAATCTTGGATGCTTCAGAGTTGAGTTTATAAGAACCAACCATAGTATCGCGGATTCTGCGGCACTTGCTATTTATACACCGGCAGGTATCATTGTTCACACGGGAGATTTTAAAGTTGATTACACTCCTGTATATGGTGGTATAATCGATCTTCAGAGATTTGGTGAACTTGGTAAGAAGGGCGTGCTTGCGCTTATGGCTGATTCAACAAATGTTGAAAGACCGGGATTTACACCATCTGAGAAGACAGTCGGAAAGACTCTTGATCATATCTTTGATGATAATAGAGACAGACGACTTATCATTGCTACATTTGCAAGTAATGTAGACAGAGTTCAGCAGATAATCAATTCTGCTTATAAATATGGCAGAAAGTGTATAGTTGAAGGAAGAAGTATGGTGAATATCATCAATATTGCTTCTGAGCTTGGATATATAAATATTCCGGGCAATACACTTATTGATATAGATGAGGCAAGTAATTATAAAGATGATCAGCTCGTATATATCACAACCGGTAGTCAGGGTGAAGATATGGCTGTATTATCAAGGATTGCTGCATCAGTACATAATAAGATTAAGATCAAACCGGGAGATCTTGTTGTATTTTCATCTCATCCGATACCTGGAAATGAAAAGTCGGTATATAAGATAATCAATGAACTTGAGATGAAGGGCGCAAAGGTTATTTACCAGGATACACATGTATCCGGACATGCCTGTCAGGAAGAGCTTAAACTTATGTATGCACTTACAAGACCAAAATATGCTATTCCGGTTCACGGAGAGTATAGACATCTTAAAGCGCATGCCGAGCTTGCTCATGAGATGGGAATTGAAAGAGAAAATATCAAGATTCTTAAAACCGGAGATGTACTAAGTATATCGGGAGATATGTTGGAAGTTACCGGAAGAGTGCCTGCAGCGGGAGTTCTTGTTGACGGACTTGGTGTAGGCGATGTCGGAAATATTGTTTTACGAGACAGACAGCATTTATCTGAAAATGGTCTTATAATCGTTGCTATCACCCTTGAGAAGGGAAGTGGAATGGTTATGGCCGGACCTGATATTGTTTCAAGAGGATTTGTATATGTCAGAGAATCTGAATCTCTGATCGAAGATTGCAGGATGGTTGTTGAAGAAGCTATCCAGGACAATACAGGACGTGGTTCTGCTGACTGGAATAAGCTTAAGACAGCAATAAGGGATGCCCTTGGAGAATTTCTGTGGAAAAGAACAAAGAGGAGCCCGATGATCTTACCTATCATTTCTGAGGTTTAGTATTATGGAAGAATTAATTGCCGAATGCAAAAAACTGAACGGCATGATTAAAAATTCAATAGAATACAAAAACTATGTTAGTGCAAGAAATCATTTGCGCAGAAACGAAGATCTTGAAAAAAGGCTTCGTGAGCTATATGTTAAAAATCGTGAGATACAGGATTACAGCTACAATGCTTATGAAGAAACTGCGGGGCTTTATGCGTCCAATGATGAACTTCTTCATAATCCATTGGTGGATGAATATATTAGAGCGGAAAGCGCTTTAAGAAGGCTGCTTAAAACTATGCTTGATATAACGGCAGCCGATATAATATTTAATTATCTTGATGAGGGAATTTAATTATGATCAAAATTAAAAAAAGTATGGGGAAAAGAGCAGAGAGAACACTAAAATCAGCTATGTTTTACACATTGGAGCTTTTTATCGATGTACTTTTGGTATATTTCATTGTAAGAGGTTTTTCTGTAGCATTTGATTTTACATATAATGTATTCAGTGATTCGGCAGCGAGTCCGGGATCAAATACAACCGTAACTGTTGAGGTCGGCGAAGATGAGTCGGCAATGGATATTGCAAAGACACTTTATAAGGCTAAGCTTGTTAAGAATAAATACGTTATGGCAGCAAAGCTTTATCTCGGCAAATACAATAAGGATATCAAACCGGGCAAATACAAACTTAAAGCTTCCATGACTTATAATGAGATCATCGAGTCTATGAGTGGAAGAACTGTTATCAGAAAGGTTGTTCAAGATAAGAACAAACTAAAACGAAAGAATCTGGATGATAAATCAGGAAAAGAAGGTGTAAATGGAGCAACTTCCGGAGATTCTGAAAAGAAAGAAGATTCGGACAGCTCTGATTCAGATAGTTCAGATTCGGATAGTTCAGATTCGGACAGCTCTGATTCGGACAGTTCTGATTCAGATGGTGGATCTGATGATTCCGGAGACGGCGATTATGAGGAGTAGATGATAATAGTGAACCAGGGGAGGAGCGGTAAGATGGATTATTCACGCGTTAATTCATTTTTGGAATCATTTATATCAGATGATGAAGGAAAGCTGAATGATATTTATTTAGATGCTCGTGCCAGAGGTATACCGGTTATCAGGAAGAATACTAAGGAGCTTTTAAAGCTCCTTATTCTTATGTCAGGACCGGAAAAGATTCTGGAAGTCGGAGCGGCAGTCGGTTATTCTGCTTTATATATGGATAGTGTATCCAAGGGGAGAGGTATCTCACCGAAGATAGTAACCATAGAACTTGAAGAAGAAAGAGCGGATGAGGCGGAAGAAAACTTCCGCAAAGTTTTAGGTATAGAGACAAAAAATATACGAGATACAATGGAAGAATGCTGTACATCAGGCGGAGATGCATTGGAAAACTATGGTTCGACGAGTGATGATAAATTAAATAACAATATCACCCTTCTTAGAGGGGATGCATATGAAGTGATGAAGAAAATGGATGTTCAGAATTATGGAACATTTGATATGATATTTATTGATGCGGCCAAAGCTCAGTATAAGAATTATATGGAAGAGGCTATAAGACTGAGCCATAAAGGAACGATTATAATTACCGATAATATTCTTTTGGATGGCGAGATCATTGAATCACATTTTCTTGTTGAAAAAAGAGACAGAACGGTCCATGATAAGATGAGAGAGTTCTTAAAAAATATAAAAAATGACGAAAGACTTTCGACAGTGCTTTTATCCGTGGGAGACGGCATGTCGGTATCAATCGTTAACTGAATTTTCGTGATTTATGCTGAGATTTGTAGTGTTTTATGATATAAAATATCCGGCGAATTGATGATAATTCTTGTGGTATAAAAATTCTGAGTATCATTGGAGGAGAGAATGAATAAAGATAAAACTGTAGAATTGCTTCTTCCTGCGGGAGGGCTTGATACTTTGATATGTGCTGTTGATTACGGCGCAGATGCGGTATACATAGGAGGTCAGAGATTTGGACTTCGTGCCAAGGCTGATAATTTTAGTATAGAAGACATGAAAAAGGGCGTTGAATATGCTCATGCTCATGGCGCTAAAGTATATCTTACCGTTAATATTTTCGCTCATAATAATGATATTCATGAGATCCCTGAATATTTCAAAGAGATAAAGGATGTAGGACTGGATGCGGTTCTTATTTCCGACCCGGGGGTTTTTATGCTGGCGAAAAAGTATATGCCGGAAATGGAACTTCATATAAGTACTCAGGCAAATAATACTAATTATGAAACATTTAATTTCTGGTATGGTATGGGTGCTAAAAGGGTTGTTACAGCAAGAGAACTTTCCCTTGCGGAGATTAAAGAGATAAGAGCGAATATTCCTGATGATCTCGAGATAGAAGCATTTATGCATGGTGCTATGTGTATATCATATTCGGGAAGATGCCTTCTTTCGAATTACATGGCCGGAAGAGATGCGAACCGCGGACTTTGTACACATCCTTGCAGATGGAAATATGCGGTTGTTGAGGAATCAAGACCGGGAGAATATATGCCGATTGAAGAAGATGAGAGAGGAACATATATTTTCAACTCTAAGGATCTTTGTATGATAGAACATATTCCGGAAATGATAGAAGCCGGTATATATTCTTTTAAGATAGAAGGAAGAATGAAAACTAAACTGTATGTTGCAGCTGCGGCCAGAACATACAGAGAAGCTATAGATGATTACCTTGAATCACCTGAATTATATAAAAGTAAGATAGAACATTATAAAGAGCAGATATCTGCTTGCACATATAGACAGTTTACAACAGGATTTTATTTTGGAAAGCCTGACAGCGATTCACAGATTTATGATTCCAATACATATGTCAGAAATTATATATATCTTGGAGTTATTGAAGAAGTAAATGATGACGGAAGCGTGCTTCTGTATCAGAAGAATAAGTTCTGTATCGGTGATAATGTTGAAATAATGGATTTCAGAAAGGGTGACATAAAAGCTGAAGTGAAATCTATTCGTGATGAATATGGTCGTGAACAGGAATCGGCGCCTCATCCTAGTCAAAAGTTATATATTAAGTTCAATATTTCGGCAGATTGCCTAAAAAAAGGCATGATAATAAGGATGAATTCTAACTGAAATAATAATATATATACTTTTAAATGTGAAAAAAGTGTGATATAATAAATTGTCTGTATTTACATAATATATATACGGCGGGGGCGATGCCGTGGTGAGAGAGGGAAAAATATGAAAGTATCTGGAGTAAGAAAAAAGATTCGTATAGGCGATCTTCTTGTAGAAGCGGGCGCTATATCTGAGGACCAGCTTCAGCAAGCACTTGAAAAACAGAAAGAAAGCGGCGGAAGAATCGGTAATATCATAATGCAGATGGGATTTATCAGTAGGGAACTTCTGATAACGGTACTTACAGCACAGACAGGTATTGACTACTGCGAGATAAAGAGTGTTAAGGTTGATGATGCGGTTCTTAAACTTGTTCCTGACAGTCTTGTAAATAAATACAAGATAATGCCTGTAGGATATGATGAGAATAATCCTAACATATTAAAAGTTGCAATGGCAGATCCGATGGATCTTGTTGCTATAGATGATATAAGTATAACTTCCGGCCTTCAGGTAGAACCGATGCTTTCCTTTGAAGAAGACCTTAATGAAGTAATCGGTAAGTATTATGGTAGTGCTCAGGCTATGGAAGCTGCTGAGCAGTATAGAAAAGAACAAGCATCCGGTGAAGTTACAGATGAAGAAGCAAGTCAGCTTGATGATGATGTTGATAATTCACCGATCGTTCTTCTTGTTAATCAGATAATAGAAGGTGGAGTAAGACAGAGAGGTTCCGATATTCATATCGAGCCGATGGAAACATATGTAAGAGTTAGATACCGTATAGACGGTGCTCTTAAACAGGTTATGACATATGATTACAGCCTTGCTGCTGCTATTTCAGCTCGTATTAAGATCATTGGCGGTATGGATATTGCTGAGAAGAGAAAACCTCAGGATGGTCGTATCACTATCATGGTTGATAGAAGAGAGTTTGATGTCCGTGTTTCTATCCTTCCTACTGTATACGGAGAGAAAACGGTTATGAGACTTACTTCCAAGGATGGACTTACTAAACCTAAGTCAGGACTTGGATTCTCACCTGCGGAAATTGAAGTATTCGACGGAATCCTCAGTAACCCGCACGGTATTATACTTGTTACCGGCCCTACAGGTTCCGGTAAATCAACAACACTGTATACATCACTTTCTGAGCTTAATACAGAAGATGTTAATATTATCACTGTTGAAGACCCTGTCGAGGCTAACATCGACGGAATTAATCAGGTACAGGTAAATGTTAAAGCGGAGCTTACATTCGCAGCTGCACTTAGATCTATTCTCCGTCAGGACCCTGACATAATAATGATAGGAGAAATTCGAGACGGCGAGACTGCACAGATAGCAGTTCAGGCGGCTATCACAGGACACCTTGTTGTTTCGACACTCCATACAAACTCAGCTGCTTCAACAGTTACACGTATTATTGATATGGGTATTGAACCTTATATCATTGGTGATGCTTTAGTAGGAGTTATCGCACAGAGACTTGTTAGACGTCTTTGTACAGCTTGTAAGTCACCTCGACTTGCGGATGAAGAAGAGATGATAGCTCTTGGTATAGAGGATATGGACGAAGATGTTGTCGTTTATGAACCTGTTGGTTGTCCTCTTTGCAACAATACAGGATATTCCGGACGAATTGGTGTATACGAGATGATGCCTGTTTCTAAAAAACTTCAGGCGGTTATCTCAAAAGGAGCAACAGCTGATGTTATCGAAGCTCAGGCTCTTGAAGAAGGAATGTCTACTCTTAAGATGAGTGCTGCAAAACATGTTCTTAACGGAATCACATCACTTGATGAGATGAAGAAGATCACATACACAGCAGAAGATGAATATTAAATTGTATATATTCGCTCGTTGAGCGTTTAATATAAAGAATAAAATGAAAACAAAGAAAAGTAAGAAAGGACAGGGGAATACAATATGATCGATATGGACGAACTCCTGAGTATGGCTATTGAGAAGAATGCTTCCGATATTCATATTGCAACAGGAATACCACCTAAGCTTCGTATAAATGGTCAGTTGATAGATGTCGATGTACCTCCGCTTTCAGCACTTGATGCGGCAGAAAGTATCGGTATGACCATGAACGACAGACACAAAGCAATACTTAAGGACAGAGGTGAATGCGACTTTGCATATCAAGTAAGAGATAGAGGTCGTTTCCGTGTTAACGTATTCATGGATAGAGGTAATATGGCAGCAGCGTACAGAAAGATCGATACTGTCATTCCAAGACCTGAAGCTCTTGGGCTTCCACCTTCAGTTGTTGAACTTTATAAGAAGAAAAGAGGGCTTGTTCTTGTAACAGGACCTACAGGTTCAGGTAAATCAACAACCCTTGCTTCTGTTATTAATAAAGCAAATGAAAACTTAGCAACACATATTATTACTCTTGAGGATCCTATCGAGTATATTCACAAACATAAGAAATCGATAGTTAACCAGAGAGAACTTGGTATGGATACACTTTCTTTCGATAATGCACTTAGAGCTGCTCTTCGTGAAGACCCGGATATCATCCTGGTAGGAGAAATGCGTGATCCGGAAACAATTCAGATTGCTATTACAGCAGCCGAAACCGGACACCTTGTATTCTCTACACTTCATACAATCGGCGCGGCAGCAACTATCGACCGTATTATCGACGTATTCCCACCTCATCAGCAGCAGCAGATAAGAATCCAGCTTGCGATGGTTATCGAAGGAGTTATCTCACAGCAGCTTCTTCCTACAGCTGATGGAAAGGGACGAGTTGCAGCGTTTGAAGTAATGCTTGCGAGTCCTGCTATCAGAGCTCAGATACGTGAGGCTAAGACACATCAGATTGAGTCAACAATCCAGACATCAAAGGGATCGGGAATGATCACTATGGATGATGCTCTTGTTGATCTTTATAGAACAGGTGTCATTTCCAGAGATATGGCATTTATGTATGCTCAGGATCAGAGTAGTATGCATAAGAATTTGTACTAATATGTCGAAATTGTAAACAAAAAGTAAATTTAAGTATTTATTTATAGAAAAAACTGCCAAATTTTTATCAATTGTTAACAAAAACATTGCAAATTATTCATGTATGTTGTATTATTAACGTAAGATATAGGCAAAAAATCTATAAAGATGTTCGGAGGAATTGGTATGGCACAATATAATTACAAGGCCATGGACGCTTCTGGAAAAACGAAGAAAGGTTCTATAGAAGCTCAAAGCGTTGACCTTGCAAAAGAAAGACTGAGAAAAGAAGGTCTCAGCATTATGGAAATTGATGAGAATAAAGATATTCAGATCAATTTCGGTCGTAAGAAAGTTAAAACAAGAGACCTTGCAGTTTTTTGTAAGCAGTTTGGTTCAATACTTCGTGCGGGTGTTCCAATCATTCAGGCGTTGGACATGCTCGCTGAACAGATGGAGAACAAAACTCTTCAGACAGCACTTAAGGAAGCACAGACACATGTTCAGAAGGGTGGAACACTTGCGGATGCATTTAAGTTGAATCCTGAGATATTCCCACCTATCCTTTACAACATGGTTGCCGCCGGCGAAATGTCTGGTAAACTTGAAGTATGTTTCGAAAGACTTGCAACACAGTTTGAGAAGGATGGATATATTCAAGCTAAGATTAAGAGTGCGATGACTTATCCAATTGTTGTACTTGTTGTTATCGGTGTAGTAGTTGCAATAATGATGATTAAGGTTATTCCTACATTCTCAGATATGTTTGAAGAAATGGGAACAAAGCTTCCGGGGGCTACTCAGATGCTTGTTAACTTCTCTAATTTCCTTGTTCACAAATGGTGGTTACCTCTTTTTATAATATTAGGTATTGTTATAGGAATTAAATTCTTCAAGGTTACACCTACAGGACAGCAGTTCTTCGGAAGTCTTGCTCTTAAGATGCCTGTATTCGGAAATCTTTCTATCAAGACAGCTGCTGCGACATTCGCAAGAACATTCTCAACACTTCTTGCTTCAGGTATTTCCCTTATCGATGCAGTTGATCAGACTGCAAAGGTTATGAAGAATAAGGTTATCAGAGATAAACTTATGGAATGCAAGAGTCAGGTAGCAAAAGGTGTTCCACTTTCTAAACCTATCAAAGATATGGATATATTCCCAATTATGTTACCTCAGATGATGCATATCGGTGAGGAAACAGGTAATATAGAAGATATGATGGTTAAGGTTGCTGATTACTATGAAGAAGAAGTTGACCTTGCTGTTGAATCATTATCGGCAGCGATGGAGCCTCTTATCATGGTTGTCCTTGCCGGAGTTGTTGGTGTTATCGTAGTTGCTATTTACTCACCAATCATGAGTATGTACGATGCGGTAGACAGTTATTAAAATCTCGTTGGTGAATGCATATCAAAAGTTGCCTTATGAAGGCAACTTGATATGATCACATATATGTTACACATAGTTACGATATAATCCGTTAGACGAGGAACGGAATATATATATTATCTAAAACTATGAAGAAAACTAAAAAACAAAATGAAAAGGAGAATCAATTATGAAGAAGACAAACAGAGGTTTCTCACTCGTAGAACTTATTATCGTTATTGCCATCATGGCAATCCTTGCAGCAGCTATCGCTCCTGCACTTATCCGTTACATCGACAAGTCAAGAAGAGCTGATGATGTAACAGCAGCTGGTACAGTATTAACAGGTGTTCAGACAGCTATGGCTGATGAAGATTGTTACTCAGAGATCGCTAAAGCTACAAGTGGTCAGATTATTTGCTCTGTAAAGGGTGGTAAAAAAGGAAACGTTGCTGTAACAGCAATTGGTGATAATCTTAAGAGCGAGATGGAATCAACACTTGCTGGTGGATGTGACATTAAGTACACAAAGGATAAGGCTGCATACTACAACGTAACTGTTAATGGTGAAGTTCTTTCAGTTTACATCGGTAAAGATGCAACTAATACTGAGTGGGAGATTCAGCCTGTTACATGCAAGAAGTATAAGTAAGATTTGCTTATTGTAGTAATTTAAACTGGGTGTAAGGGTTTTAACTCGTCGTAAAACCCTTACATCTTTTAAAAAGATAATTGTTTTTTTGTTTTATGTAACTAAAATATTTAATCTTGAATTAGACTAATTAAGTAAAAAAAAACGGCTTAATTAGTTTTTTGCGGTCAGTAGTTTTACACACTGACAGCGTATAAATGGGGCGAAAGCTCTTTTAAACTACTGATTAGCGAGGGAGGCTATAGGATGGCGAAAAGTAATAAAGTCTTATCAATAGACATCACAAACGAAAGTATTACTATCATCGAAATCTCTGCTTCGCAGAAGAAGCAGACCAATATCCACAGAGTTCTCATGTTCGAGACTCCGGAAGATTCTTATGAAGATGGTATAATCAGAGATCAGGGCAGAATAGCAGGGGAGATTAGATCACAGCTCAGTCAGGCCGGAATTACTAATAAGAATGCTATCTTCGTTATGAACTCTACAAAGATAGTTAACAGAGAGGTAGAGATACCTCAGGTTAAAGAGAATAAGATTGCGGGAATCATCAATGCAAATGCATCAGAGTATTTCCCTGTTAATGTAGAAGATTACGTTGTCGCACATTCTCTTTTGGAAACAATCACAGATGCTGAAGGCAATAAGAAGATGAGAGTAATGGCAGTTGCTGCACCTTCTAATATGGTTAGATCATATTATGATCTCGGTGCTGCTGCAGGTCTCAAGGTTGAGGCGCTTGACTACATCGGAAACTCAATGCTTCAGCTTATCAAAACACAGACAACAGAGCAGGCTACAACAATGGTTATTCAGCTTGGTAGTGAGTCAACTGTTCTTAATATAGTTCAGGGTGACAAGCTTCTCCTTCAGAGAACAGTACCATATGGAACTAATCCGGTTGTTAATGTAGTTATGGAAGAGAGAGGTGTTGATGCTACAACAGCTATGGCACTTCTTCAGAATGATAGAATCATAACTGTTGATTTTGATGATAATGAAGCAACAGGTGCTTTCAGATATCTTATCAACAACATTGGACGTGTTATGGATTATTATGCAAGTAAGAATCCTGACAGCCCTATTGACGATGTATTCCTTACAGGAGACGGTGCTCTCATTAAAGGAATAGACGGACTCTTTAAGATTCAGCTCAATGTTTCCACAAGGGTTATGGACAGTTTATATAATATAAAATTTGATCCGGGTATTGATCTTAAGGTATACAGCCCGGTATATCTCATAGCTCCGATCGGAGCAGCTATGGATCCGATGGGATTCAGCCTCAGTAAGTCAGGTGCAAAAGCTTCAGCAAGTAGTGGAATAAGTACAGTTCCTTTCGTTATCTTTGTTGCACTTTGTTGTATTGCAGTTGCAGCTGCTTGGTTCTTACAGAATAAGAAACTTAAAGAAAAGAAAGATGAAAGAGCAGATCTTAAAGTTAAGATCAAGGCTGCTGAAGAAATCGAAAAAATCATAGCAGAACATGATGATGCTAAGGCTAAATATCTTGATGTTATGACAATGTCAATGATGACAAGACATAAGAATGAGCAGGCACTTGAATTCGTTAATGAAGTTCAGAAGGCTCAGCCTACAAATGTTGTAATCAATTCATACAATTCTACAGATGAAAGCATTGCCATTCCTGGACGTGCTTCTTCATATGAAGATATTGAAGAATTTATCATGAACCTTAAGAAGATTGAATGTATAGATGATGTGTATGTTGCTTCTATTGCTTCTGCAACAGATGAGAAGACAGGTGCATCTGTATATGATTTCTCATTAACATGTAAATTCCAGGAACTTCAGCTTGAAGATATAGTAGGTGAAGAATCAGAGGGAGCAGATGCTCCGGCTGAAGAACCAGCATCAGAGTCAGAATAAGGAGGATTACAACATGAAAAAATCAACTTTACAGATTTTATTAGTATTACTTGGAATCTTAATCCTTGTTCTGGGATATGTATTTGCATATAAGAAGACACAGGATAAGATTGATACAGTTGAAGATGAGTGTGTAACACTCAGAGCAAGACTTGCAGAACTTAATGAAAAGGCAAAACAGAAAGAACAGCTTCTTCAGGAAATTGAAGTATACAATAAAGCTTTCGAGAAGGAACTTACAAAGTATCCTGCAGATCTTAACCAGGAAACAACAGTTGACTTCATGAGAGTCGTTGAAACAAAACTCGAGTGGAAGAATGTAAGTATCGGTTTACCAAGACCGACAGAGTTCTATACACTTGGACAGGGTGCTACTGATGGTGCAGCAGCTGCAGCAACAGTTGAGCCTGAAGATGATCAGTCGTACAGATGTTACCTTGTAACATATCCTGTTACATATCAGGGAACATATGAATCATGGAAGAGTTATCTTGATTATATTGCAAACTATAAATACTTCATCAATATTTCAAGTCTTTCATGTGTTAGAAGTGCTGATGATAAGACAGGACAGGAACTTTATACAGGATCTTTAGCTCTTAACTTCTATGCAGTTAGCGGACCTAACAGAACACCTGAGAAGCCAAATGTAGATGTTCCTAACGGAGTTGGTAATATCTTTACAGGTTCTGGTTCGGTTTCAGGAGTTGTAGCTAGCAAGTATGATGCTGATGGCGGTGAAGCAATCGCTACAGATCATGATATCCAGATTGCTCTTGTAAAAGCAGATAATGATACATCATCAGCCGGTGTAATTGTAGCAGCTGATCCTAACAGAGAGGAAACATTTGTTACTTATGACGGTAATGATGCAGCAACACTTGATATCTCAGTTTATGAGAAGGATGGTAAAAATTATGTAACTTATAAGATTGGTGATAAGCAGTATGAATCAGAGATTCTTTCTTCAGATCTTAAGATTTATGTAGCTTCAAGCCCAAGAGTAGATGGGGATGATAAGAGCGGCATTCAGTGTAATGTTGATAATACTTCTACTATTCCTGTTTTCATCAAGGTTGCTAATGATGATGCTTCATCACCTAGATTTACACTTGGAACAAGATCCGGAAGTGTAAAGGTTTATTAAAGAATTGGAGTGGTGCGAAGTGGCAAAAAAGAAAAATTCAGGCTTCAGTTTAATAGAAGTCGTTATAGCCGTTGCAATACTTGGTCTACTTATCACACCTATCTTGACACAGATTATTCAGTCAACCAATACAGGAAGAAAGGCTAAGGAAAGACAGGCCGCTGTAGAGAATGCTGAATATGTAATGAATTTTATTCAGAGAACTGACAAAGAGGAGCTTGACATCATGAGCTCCTCTGGTGTCAGTGATATCAGTATTACAGGATTCAGTAAGAAAACAAATGCTGATAAAGTAACATGTGAGCTTGTAGATGTAGATGGCAATCTTTTGACTACAGTTGAGTACAATGCTTACATATATACTTTGGATAATACAAAGTTAGGACCAAAATCAAATGAGTATACGAGAAAAGCAATTCTTGATGATTTAAGTAGTTGTGTTCTTGGTAAAAAAGATTCTGCTGATGTAAATAAAAGATATGAAATTCTTTATGATTCATCAGCATACTCTGACTCACTTAAAGAAGATGGCTTTATACTTACAAATGAAGGTTCAATTACTCACACTAACTCAGATGGACTTGTAGATAAGATTGTATGTGTACCTTCAACCGGTGATTATACTAAAGATTATGTTAATCCAAATAATGTTAATATCGGTTTTATCCAGGATCTTGATGCAACTAAGGTTGCAATCATCCAGAGTGTAGCTTCCAATTTTGATAAGCAGGCTTCTGATTCAATCTTTACTCAGAAGATGGATTTCCTTAAAGCAACAAATCCGGATGAATGGAAGAAGCAGGTAACCGGTATTACAGGAACCAACACATTTTCTAATGATGCTCCTGCATGTAGATATATTCATATCTCTAATACAGCTCATAAGAATTTATCAGATAAAATAGATTATTATGAAGTTACATGCGATGTAGCATATTATGATAATTTCACAGTTGGTGGTAGCGGTGCTGAAGCAAAACTTAAATATACAGCATTTGCTAAGAAATTCTATACTTCAAAGGCTCCGGATGTTTTCTTCTATTATGAGCCATATGTTCCGGATGAAACAGATAAATATTATACAACAAATGATTTTATCGAATTTTATAATGATGCTGACACACAGAACGCAAAAGTTTATCTTTTGAAGCCTGATAAGAACCAGCTCGAAGGAACAGATTACGCAGATGTTTATACAGGTGGTGCGACACCGGAGCGTCAGTATATATGTTACAATACAGAGATTGCAGGTAATTTAGTTCCTGTTAATATTAATCTTTCTGTATCGTTAAAGAGTGGCGAAAGTATTGATGCTGCTGTACCTGGACATAAGGATGTAATGACTATTTACACAAATATGTCACTTAATTATGAAGTTGATGGTAAAAAGATGTTCTCCACAGATAAAAATTATATAAGAACCAGTGGAGGCGGTGATGATCTTACTCTAGCAGAACTTAATGCTCTTAGAGATTATGGAAAACCGTCAACTATAGCAAGTCATGAAGATTTACCAAGCAATAAGCTGGTAGATATTAAAAATGATACTCAGTCTAATGATAGACTTTTTACAGTAACAGTTGTTATGGATCCTGTAAGCGGATCTATGGACTCAGTTAGATATACCGCAGGAAAGGGGGTAGATTAAATTGAATAAAAAGGATAGTAAAGGATCTGGAATAATTCTTGTAATCGTAGCCCTCTCATTTCTCGGAATAATAGCGGGAGCACTTTTAACAGCTGCTGCATATGCATATAGACTTAAAGTGGTTGATTATAACTCAAAAGATAACTTCCATTTTGTAGAACAGGCTATGGATGAAGTATATGCAGGACTTGGAACAAGAACAAGTAATGCCATGGTTGAGGCGTACTCTACAGTAGTCGATGAGATGGTTTACTTTGATACTACAAAGAAGACTTATGTTAATATCGGTTCTGATGTTGCTAACCAGAGATTTAAAGATTATTTCATGAACGGCATCAAAAATGATACAGCATATAGAAGTCTTGCACAGTTTAGTAAACTTTGTGAATCATTTATCTCAAATGACTCTGTAAAGGTAATTTCAGATAATATGGTAATAGAATTTTGGGATGAAGACAGAATGAAAAATCCTGGACTTTATTCCGCTGAAGACTGTGTAAGAATAAGAATTACTACAGGTTCTGACGGAAAAACAACAACTGACAACTTTACACTTGGTAAGATAGTTGTAAAGAATGTTAGATTACAAAGAACTGCTAATTACAGCAGATCTTCAGCTAGTGGTTCATTCACACAGACAGTTTCAGCAGATTATGAAATTGTTAGACCTGAATTTGATGTTAACTTCAATACAATTGATGCTAACAAGTCTTCACTTTTTGATTATTGTCTTGTAGGTGACTCAGGTGTTGAAATTAATCAGGTTAAATCATCAGCAATTTCTATAAGTGGTAATATTTACGGTGGTGCAGACTTTTATGATAAAGATTATAACCTTTATGGTGTAACTGATTCTGACACTAAAGATAATTACACACAGTCTCAGACAATTAGCAGTGTTACAGATCTTTCAGGTAAGACTACTGATGTTAAAGTAAAGATGCAGCCTGTTACAAACAGAACAACAAATGATCTTTACAATGCAAGACTTGCAGGTCTTGTTACAGGAAATACTGATGGTATTCTCGATTCAAGTGAGAAGACAGACACTGTTGATGCAGCTTTCGTAAATAATGATCAGTATGCATATAATGGTTATAATGCAAACAGTAGATATTCAGGACTCTTTATTAACGGAGCAAAGGTTAATATCCGTGCTAAGAATATTGTAGTACCTGGAACATTTGCAATTTTAAATGGTGCAGATGTATCGGTGTATAACAGTAATGGTACAACAGTAAGCAAGGCTGCTGTTTGGGCTGATAACGTTGTACTTGATGGTTATACAGTTCCAGGAGGAACTTCAGGAAGTGATACACCAATCGGATCAAGTGCATTATTTGTTGCAAACTTACATGTAAAGGACGACCTTGAAGTTGATTCTGATTATTCAAAGGTTGAACTTGTTGGATCTTACTATGGTTTCGGTAACGGAACACAGGTAAACAGAAAGTTTATACCATTAACAGCAACAGATAAGGTTAATGGTCACAAAGATGACAGAGTAGGAATTGACATTTACAATCAGGGTGAAACACCTGCAACTTCATCTGAAAGAGCTCACTACAAGAGTAGTGCTATCATTATGAACGGTGAGCATTCTTCCATCGATCTTTCTCAAGCTAATAAGTTATTTGTAGCCGGTCAGGCATACATCGAACTTTCAGCTGAGCATAAGGATATGGTTATTGCCGGAAATGAAATCAGATATGCTGCCGGTGATACATCTCAGGTTGTTAAAGATGTCGTATCATATGACAGCAGAGTTGAGGATTACAAAACAGGCGAAAGTGTTGCTGTAAAGAGCAATCAGCTTATATATATTCCTACAGGAGCAGGTACTTACGAAGAGAAGACTGATGCTAAAGGAACATATTATACAATCAAACTTAACTCAACACTTTTAACAAGAGATTCTTCAAATTACAATTTATTTGAAGCATTTTTCAGTAATACAGATGCTGTTCCATGTAAGGGAATCAAACCTGCAGGATCTAACAGAATGTATTATTTCTTCGATTTCGATAGAATTTTCGCAGAAGATAATAAGTCTTATGATTCTGCTGATGAGATGGCTGCTGCTTATGCACAGGCTTATATGGATGAACTTCAGAAGAGTTCTTCTGCAGCATCATCAAACTTTAGCCCAATTCGTCAGTATCTTGATGAAGGGGTAATAAATGAGGAACAGTTTAAAGCCGGAACAATTATTAAACCGGATGAAAACTTATCAAATGAAGTATATACAAGCGGTGCCTTAACATCGATTGTAAGTACAAGTTCAGGAAATGATTATGATATCTACCTTCAGAAGGATACAACAATCTCAAGTCCTACAGAAGGTGCAAGTGATACAATCAAGACATCAAGTGTAGCTAATGCAATGTCAATCGCAAATGATATTACAAAGCACTATGATTATGTAAGATTTACGCTTGATGATGCTGCCGAAGGTTCAGCTGAAGCTGATTTTGTAAATTCATTAGTGACTTCAGCAACATATGGAAGATCTTCTATATCACCAATTAACAGATACTTCGATATGCCTAATTGGGAAGTAAAACCTAACGGTACAGCAAGTGATGAACATGTTCTTCAGCTTTCATCAGGATATAAGGTTTGGATGAGTCAGGAAGATATTATTCTTGATGCTTCTGATTGTGTAGTTGAAAATGGTTTAAAGACATTAAGAGGTATTGTAGTAACTAAGGGAGCTGTATACTTCAATGGAGTTGAGAACTTTGAAGGACTTATCGTAGCCGGTGATAAGATTTATGTAGGTAATGGTGTTAAGTCTATCTCAGCTAATCCGGAGATGTGTAGAGCTATCATCACAGAACTTCAGACTGAGAAAGATCCTGATGCTGAGAAAGTTTTAAGAGCATTCAATGGATTCTCAACTGTATATGATGATTTAACAGTTGATCAGCTTAAGGCAGCTTGTGATGATAAAGGTATCGCTTATGATTCAAGTGATAGTAAAGAAGTTCTTATAACAAAACTTTTATCGTATGATAAAAATGGTGATGATACAGTAAAGGATATTAATACTATTGACTATTCAGATGTTGTTAAATACAGCAACTGGATGAAGAACGTGGAATAGGAGATGGCGCATGAAGAAAACTATTAAACGTAACGACGGCTTCTCCATGGTAGAAATGATCATAGTCCTAGCCATTGTCGCAGTAGTATCTGCAATGTCAGTAATATCAATATCTATTACATATACGGCTAGAGCTAAAGAAGCTGCTTCTACATTTGATTCGGAAATTGCGACGCTTTATGCAAGCTGTAAAGGAATGTCAGTAGATGTTGATAAGAACGGTCTTATACAGGGTGACGAAGAAAATTATGCTTATTGTATAAAATTGTATAAGCCGGCAAGTAAACAGGAAGTATTCCTTTGCCAGGGATATTATGATCTTACTGCAACATCTGTTGCCGGTTCATTTGTATCAACAAGTACAATGAATGGTGGCCTCGGTAAAAATCTTACAAGTTATGTAAAAGTTAATTTTACAGGCAAGAAGGCCGATGGTACTGATGTAACAAATTTTGCTCCGAAGGATGGCAGCGATGCTATCTATATAGCATTTAACCGTAGAGGCGAGTGTATCTATGGGGTTGGAACATATGAATTTAAAAAGACAAGTGGAAAAACCGTTGCACGAAAGTATATTCGTGCAAACGGTAGCCATGGCTCAAAATAAGATAGGAGGTATGAAGCATGATTCTTAAGGCAAAAAAGAATAAAGGTTTCACTCTTGTCGAATTGATAGTAGCGATTGCTGTTCTGGCATTGCTCATAACAGCAGTAGTTACTTTCATGGGTCATGAGTCGGTAACTTTAAAAAAGCAGGAAGCTGATATATCAGTTCAGAATTCCGGACAGGAAACATTAAATGAGTTATCTGATATAATCATTCAGGCTAAAGAGCTGACAATTGAAGGCTATGTATTTGAAGATAATTATGTATATGCTTTCAATAAGAAAAAAGTTGGTGAATCAATAGCCAAGAGTGCTACAGCAGTTAAATATCAGCGTAAGTCGTTAATTCCGGGTGGGGATTCAACAACATTGAATTATGAAGATAACGGATATAAGCATTTCCCAGCATCAGCTACTGTTTCAGGAGATTATCTTAAGACTAAAGTAGGAGATGATCCTTCAGCAACAGTAACATACAAGAATATTTATCTGTCAAAATTGACAGTTAAATACAGTGTTCCTTATGACAGTAATTACTTAGGTACAGGTATTACCGATCCTGGTAATGTAAATGATGAATGTACAGCGATAATCACTTTTAATCAGGAAAAGATTTACATTGAGAAGACATATAAGTATATGACTAAGTTAAATAGTTCCGGTGTAAGTGACAATACAGTATATACATCAAAACTTAATTATGGAACAAGTTCAAACGGAAAGATTATAAGTGCCGCAAGGATTACTGTTGATCCGTTAAATCAGAGTTTAAGTTTAAATCTTGACTTTGCATATCAGAAACATGGGGCATCAATTCAGAATATTATAAATATCAAGAATTCAAATGTCCTTATAGATCCAAAAGAGTAGGAAGGAAGGTGATAATTGATGAGAAAAGTTAACAAAAAAATTCTGGTCATAGCATTATCACTGATGCTCGTTGCTTGTGCATTTGTTACCATACTCTCTTTTTCAATGGCAGCAGATGGTGATAATGGCGGCGCTGCACCTACAGTAGATGCAAAGCCAGCATTTGACGTAGTAACGTATACAAATATTGATAGAATTATTGAGAAGTCACATGAAAGTGGAGACGATCATTATTTCAGAATTGTTGAAGTAACATCAGGAGCAGCTTCTGCGATGGGAGATACTGCTAAATCATTCCCTGTATTTCAGAATCTTGTAATCGATGGTTATAAGACTATTGAACAGAAGATGGCTGATAACAGTATTGATTATAAGGTGTTTTCAACAACAGGAATGGATACACAGGCTTGTATAGATGCGTTATCTGTAGCAGATCTTATCTATCTCCATGTTGACCCAAATAATTATTATGGACAGAGTGATAATGGTATTCCTGAACTTGTTAAGATTCAGTTAGGTAGTTTAGCAACAGCTAACCAGCCTGTACCATTTATCGTTGATGGTCCTATAGCTTCTCAGGATGATGATATCCCAACAAGTACATTCTATAATAATCTTATTACAGATGTATTTAATAAATATAGCGGATTCGCATATTCATGGGATACATCAGCTTCTTTCACAGCTAAGCAGTTTTTCAATAAAGAGGCAGCAGGTCAGTCACTTTATACAAAGCTTAGTGGTAAGATGCGTAATCCTGAATGGACAAAAACTTATATCTTAAGTGATTATGATCCGGCTAATCCTCCTAAAGATAAGGATGGAAATCCGGTAGGAACTCCTTCAGATGCTTCTAAGTCATATTACTATGTTAACGGCTCTGCTAAGTTAGCAAAAGTTCTCGTTATAAATGCTGATGGTTCAGAAACAGGAGCTATTTCAGATAAGACAAAAGAGGGACTTACAGCATCTACTGCTAAGCTTTTCCTTGAGGCTGATATAGCATCAGGAGATGGAAGTATTCCTAAATTTGTAGAAAATAATGCGGAGACAAATGCTAAACAGTATAATGCTTCAAAGACTGTTTATAAGCTGACAGATACAGCAGATCTTTATCCTGCATATGTAGCTCGTGAGACACATCCTACTTATGTAGAATATGATTATAAAGCTTATAATGATTCAAGTCTTCCTACAACACAGTTCGGTTCTTATGATTATATAATCATTGAGGATGGAGCTAAGGGTAAAGCAATTAATAATGATGTATATAATCAGCTCAGAGCATTATTCCTTAGTGGAGCAAGTAATTCAGGAAGAATTATATATGCAAAGAGCCTTATTAATACTTCATCAAGCAATGGAGCTACAAAGTTAACAACAAAGTATGATGCAAACTTTGAATATGTATGTAATAAGGTTATGACTTCTACAGAAGAACCTTTAGCAAAGAATATCCTTGTAACAACACCAAGTCGTATGGCAGGTTATATGTCAGCAAATGATAAGGTTCTTGTTAAGGATATCGCAGATATCATCAATAATGCTTCATACAGACGTATCGGTGGAGGAGATGGAGATTCTTCAAATGTTTTCACAGTACTTGAAATTGAGCCTTCATATCCAATTGATCGTAAGCTTGCAGCTTTGTTTGGTAAGATTGACGGTAATACGAATATAAGAGGAATTACAGATCCTTTGGCTCTTCACAGAACAGCAGGTAATTTATCATTTGCACATGCAACAGGACGTAAGCAACTTGTAAATGGTGGTGGTGATCATAATGCTGAAGGAACAGCTGCTTATGATGCTACTAAAAATGAAACTTGGTATTATCTTCGACATAAAGGAGTTCTTAACGGCGTAACTTCAGATGAGATATCATACGATGGTTCTAAATCGTTAACATCATTCCTTGAAGATGGAGATGTTATTACAAGTGATGATCTTGGAACAGTTACAGATTACTATTCTTGGAAGGTTTCAAAAGCAAAGATTGCACATCTTACAGGACTTAGTATGGATCAGGTTAACGTAGTTCATATGTCTTCATATGAATTTAACTGTACTAAGAAAACTGTTCTTGATAATTTTGATGCAGTATATATCGGAGGTGATAATTCCGGTATTAAGTCTATAGATGCATTTAACAGAAATAAGATGGCTTCTGTTTATGATAAATCATATAATATGTATTTCATTTACGGAGATGCATATGATTATATGGAGAATTACGGTAGGGCAGATGGTTCTGTCGGAGCACTTCTTGGAAATGATATTTCAGAAGCAAAATATGATGAGCTTGATGAATATAGAAGTAAGGGCATGCCAATAATTGTTGCAAAAGATGCGGTTGCAGGACTTGCAAATAATTTTTCGATTGATCCAAAATCTAATATGGCAAAATTACTTGGTAGATTAGAAGCAGATGCTACATCTGGAAAAGATAATATTGTTTGGAATTTTGATTTTGATGATACTATCAAAATTGAAAATTCAGGTGATTATGGAACAACATATGCTGATAAGGATGGTCTTAAGTATGTAACTGTATTTGCAGGATTGGATACTGAAGATTATCTTGGCAATGCATATACAGCACCAGCAGATGGTACAGGTGTAAATGCTGTTGCATTTAAGAATGCGCTTGATAATGGTAGACAGAGACCTAAGCTCATTGTTAAAAATGCACCAATGCAGTATATAGAAGGAAATCCTGATTCATGGATTAAAGATCATCATGTTTCATTCTCATATGAAGCTGCAGGTGGAACCATAGCATCAGCTAAACTTTACTTTGATGACAATGCTAACAGCAGATTCGAAGAAGATGAGTGGGTAGATCAGACAGATGGAAATTCCGGAACTCTTACAAATGATTTTGATGCTGATTTCTTCGGTGTTGTTTATTGGAAGCTTGAGGTAGAAAATACTTACGGTGCTAAAGCATCTGTAACAGGATGTATGAAGATTGCAAGGACTGATCAGGAAAAGATTCAAGTAAATCTTCTTCAGCTTATACCGGAAGATGCATGTGAACAAGAAAGGGATCAGAGAGATGAATCTCTTATTTTCTGTACTGAATGTCAGCAGTCAAGAAAGAATCTTGTAGGCAATAGATTTGGTGGTGGTCATCAAGGCGGAAAATATTCTGAGCATGATATGTTAGGATTATCTTCTGGATTTAATGATAAAACATCGTTTGGAGGTATAACATCAGCAGATGATGCTATCAATAATATCAAAAAATATATTACACAGGCACAGAATTCAACAAGTTCAGTTGCTTTAGTAGATATGCCATCATACAATGATTCTAATATACCAAGAGATTTTAGTCTTAATGTTAAAAATAATCTTGGTGTTCATGAACATAGATTTGGTATTGTAAAATATTTCAATGATCTTACGGTTGAAACAAAAACAGGTGTTGATGATTGGAATACAAACTGGTTTACTGATGTAAAAGATGATTTCAATGTAGATATGGATGTTATGTATATCGAAGAATTTTCAGATTTAGTTGAAGATGTTAATTCTCGATATGCAGGAATGGATACATCTGAAATCAAAACACTCAGAAGTAAATATGATCAGGCTGCGGTTGAGTTTAAGAATGCATATACCGGTATGCAGAAAATAATAAATAATGATGCTTCAAGTGTAACTAATAATGAAAAGGCAGCTATCCAGAAATTTATGTGTCAGTCAGATACTATGAATATGGGTACATATGATAGTATAGTTAAAAAATATCAGGAATCAGGTGTAGACCTTGAGGTTGAATTAAGAAGACTTCAGTCTAATGGAAGCAATTTGAATGGTAAGGCACTATCTGCTAATGCTGTTTCACAGGAAGTTGATTATGAATTGTCATTTGATACATACTCTGAAATGCCATTTTATGATTTCTTTTCACTTTGTGCAGAAAGCGATGCAAATAACTGTCCTGATTTGAGAAAATATGTTAGCTTATATTCTAATTGGAGAGATGCTAAGATTTACGAACAGTTCTTCAAGAAGATGTGGAAGTATTATTCGTTCTGTGCAGCTGTAGATGATTCAGGTAAAGCGAATCTTTCAGAATATACTTGTGTTCTTTTTGGTGCAGCACAGAATTTTGCAGGAGCAGATATGAAGAGTATAGAAGCTAATGATGCGGTCATCCATTATATTAATGATGGTGGTTCAACTATTCTCTTCTATGATACACTTACATCTGATTCAACTGTAACAATGACTAAGAAGCTTTCTAAGTATTTCGGTATGGCAGCATATACAGGAGCTGAGGAGTCTTCTACAGCAGCTGAAACAGTTAAAACACCTGTTGCTGAAGAAAGATATGAGGGTAAAGTTACTATTAAGATAGGTAATCCATATCATTCGACATGGACTGATAAGATTCTTACAACATATACAGTCGATACAGCTGCAGAAAATGTTGATATCGTATTGGATTCTTCGAATAATACTTATGCTGATGTTGGTGATGCATCTGCGTACTTTACAATAACTGATGATGAAACAAGCAATGTAGATAATTACAAAAAGCATAATATTTCAATTAATTATACTATCAATAATGCTCCGAGCTGGGGTTCTCCTGGATTTACAATCTGGGTCAATGGTCAGAATTTAGGAACAGTTAAAGATGCTTCCGGAAGTGTTACATTTAAATCTTCTATAATAAGTGAAGAAGTAACAGACGGAAACAATAACAACAATAACAATAATAATGTTCCTGATGCACCGCTTAAGCTTAATCCAACAAAGCTTACTTATAAAGCAGGTTTAGGGCAGACAGTAGATGGTCATGCTTTTCCTATGACTGATTATAGTTTATATTATCCTACTGATGAATCGCAGGAGAAAAACCATACGGATTTCAACATGGCTCAATATGAAGTTGATGGACATGTACAGACTAATGGTGCAGAACAGAATAATGAGGGTATAGTTACACTTTATCCATTCAATATCGGTAAGACACTTAAGGTCAGTGCTACGATTGAAGGTGACTTCTGTAATGTAGTTAATGAAGATAGTGATAATATAATTGTTTATTATTCATTATCTGGTGGTACACTTGGTACAATGTCAACAAACTATGTTGCAGATCCTAAAGATGGTGGAAATAACTACTTTGTATATCAGTATCAGCCTGGTGGAAATACGGCAGGTATGGTTACATACATAGGTGCAGGTCGTTCAGTACTTACAGGATGGCAGAGAGATAATAATGATGAAAGAAGATTCTTCATCAACCTTATCCTCAACACAGGTAGAAAGAGTACAAGAAAGACAGTACTTAAGCTTTATGACCACAGCTCAACACAGGTTGTAGCTAAGGGTGTTCCTGGTGCTACAAATCTTACAAATGCTGTAATCCTTGAAAATGGTTCTTCAGGATATACAACAACAGTTGTTGAAGGTGGTTATCCGGAATTCTCATACTTATTAAGATCTGATAACTCAGTAGAGATTGAAAATGTTAAGGCATACTACGATCTTGATTATGATGAGACAAATCCTGATGATGAATATCATGAAGGAGACGGAAAGCACATTCTTATCTACGATAGAGATGCTAATACTACAGATAGCACATTGCCATATGTAGGTTCAGGTTTCTTATCATATGTAGATAGAAATACATGTATCTTTGCTTCAGACATGGAAGTAAATGGAGCAAAACCTTCAATGCTTGAACTTAAGGATTCATATCTGTATAACAATGAATATACATATATAGTTCTTAAAGTAACAGACAAGAATGGTAATGTATACTTCCAGAGACTTAAAGTAATTCTTAAACCAAAGCTTCATGAATTAACATGAGTTGATTTTGAGAATTATATATAAGACAAACTACAAGGTCCCACAGAGTAATCTGTGGGGCCTTTTTTATAACTTGTAAGTATGTTGTATTATAATATTTAAAGGTTTAAATATTCGGATATTTTAATATTACAGGAGCATAAGATAATATGGTTTAATATATTACAAAATTAAAGACTATGCGGCTATTTGTGTATAGTTTAGTTATGAGTATGTCATAGATTATTAGTAATGAGATAATTATTGACAGTATAAGAGTGATGAAGAGATATCGGATTATATGCATAAAAAAAATGGGACTTTATAAGTCCCATTTTTTATAGAATGAAGAGCATTAAACTCTTGACATATATTCGCCTGTTCTTGTATCAATCTTGATTGAATCACCCTGGTTAACAAAGAGTGGAACATTAAGTGTAGCACCTGTTTCAACTGTACAAGGCTTTGTAGCGTTTGTAGCTGTGTTTCCTGCAACACCAGGCTCACATTCTGTTACAAGAAGTGTAACGTTGATAGGTGGCTCGATAGCGAATACCTCGCCCTTATATGAACTGATCTTACATGACTCATTCTCTTTAACGAACTTCATATCATCACTAATAAGATTTTCACTTACAGGAACCATATCAAATGTTTCCGGATCCATGAAGTAGAAGAGTTCTCCGTCCTTGTAAGAATATGTCATTTCACGCTTTTCAATATGTGCGGTTTCAAGCTTTTCAGTTGGTCTGAAAGTCTTTTCAACAACACCACCGTTTTTGATATTCTTAAGCTTTGTTCTAACGAAAGCAGCACCTTTACCAGGCTTAACGTGCATGAATTCTATTACCTGATATATATTACCTTCAATTTCTACTGTTACACCATTTCTGATTTCACCTGCTGATATCATATTATTCCTCCTTAGTATGCATATCTTTTCTAATTTTAATATAATAAATAGTTTTTTTCAACTATTAATTTATGTCTGAAATATTTTCAGATGTATTTTCATCAGCTTTATTCGGCTTTCTCTTCTTGTAGATGGTTGTGCAGATTGTAAATCCTATAAAGAAGAGGAGAAAAGCGATACTAACCCATATGCTTATATCTAATCCTGCAATTCGATAACTGATACAAATCTGATGAGTACCTGCTGTTACAGGGATACCGATACCTTTGAAAAGGGATTGTGTTTTAACTTCTTTACCATCAACTTTGACTGTAAATGCATCTTTGTATGGAAGTGATACATATATTAATCCATCTCCTGAAGCATCGATAGTTGCATTTATATCATCATCTTCATCATATATATTATAAAGCACAGAATCAGATAATTTATCATGTATCTTCTGTAAGGTATTTTCATTAAGTTTTGCAAGATAGAAACTGCTTCCGGCATAACTATCATACTGGTCGGCCTGGAACTTAATATATATTGGTTCCTGTTTATCACTATCTTTAGAAGCAAGATGTGTCAATATACCAAAATCCAGATAAAACTCACCCTTAAGCTCATCACCGATAGCAATCACAGTAGTTACATATGCATTTGGATTACCTTCTTCATAATTAGAATAATCGGACATAACATAGCTTACATGTGGATCATTTTGAATCTTTTCAGGATCGGTTTCAAATTCAATTAATTCATACAGATCTTCCCCAACCAACTTGTTTGAAAAATCATTTTGTAATTCAACATATGAATTGTAAGTTTTACCATTAGACAGATCATTATTCATATTAATTAACTCTGAGTCATTTCTGATCAGGAAACCAAATCCAACATTGTAAGGATTTTCATAAAGACTGATGTTATTGATATTGTCTATTTCCTTCATATATGAATAGGTGTCGGACTGTTTCATATATTTATTGGTTAAATTATATTTAACATTTAAGAAAATGTCTGATATTGGATTTGTTAACTTATAATGAATATTATTGGTTATAAGAGGAACGTCTGCTCCAAAATAAGCCATCATATCAAGGTTTTCCTGGTTAATACTTGATGAGAAAAATGATATGGATTCTGTATTAAGTATCATTGAATTATTTGCTTCGGCTGAAAGGTATTCTGTTCTGGCATGATCAGCTTTAACATTATTTCTTTCGCACATTATGGACGCGTTGGTATATGAATCCAACTCTCTGTTGATATGTGTGCTGTAAATAGTATATCTAGTGAAGTTAAATGCTGTAATAAGTAATTCGAGCACAAAAGTTAAAGCAATGATCTTTGAAATACCTTTTTTATCCTTCTTAAATTTATATACTGTGAGAAGTACAGCATAGAAAACTATAAATACAAGACTTATTATTGTTGGGAATGAAAGAAACTTCTTGGCACTGAGTATAAACAGTACACCGATGATCAGTTCCCAGATGTAGAAGAATATAACAGGTTTCTTTTTTAGTTCTTCAGATCTGTTCATTATAAGATCGTATATGATCGTTATAAGAAGGAAAATGAAGAATATAGAGAAGCGATTTGGCACAAATATCTGTCTATGTAATCCGTGGAAAATGTAATTAAGAAGTGGATTACCAAAAGCAATAAACATAAGACCAAGCAGACAAACTTTTTTGATTCTTTCAGACAGTTTAATATTCTTGCAGAACAGATAAATCGGTATCAACAGAACCATTAAAAGTCCGCAGTACATATTAACGGAGAAAGATGATTTATCTATGATAATAGCGCGTGTACCTACCTTACCGAAATTAAAGATATTTAGGAAATCATCTGTAAATTTGATAGAAGGTATGGATGCATCATTTGTCTGATATGGAGACTTCTGAACCGTTGAGAAAAATGATGGTAAAAGGACAGTAGCTGACATGCCGGCTGAAATGATTGAGAAGAATGCTACTCTAAATCCTTTTACAAAGAAATCCTTAACATTATCGAAGTTCTGACACATAAAGTAAAGGAATATAAATTCACACATAAGGAATGCCATATAGAAATCATACATCATTGTATATGTTAAAAGTAGAACATACATAATATACTTTTTCTTATATAGTAAGCGTTCGAAAGCAAGTATAAGAAGAGGTAAAAGTATTGCATTTATGACTAAACTATGATGTGACATAAATGAAATCACATATGCAGACAGACCATATGCAAGTGCAAAAGGAATCAGTCTTAAGTCTTTCTTGGACATATTCTTTTTATTTGGTCTGTGTGTAAGATATATCATGAAACTGAATGCAGGTAATATAAATAATAAATATGCGATAAGTGTGAAACAAAGCGGCATATTTGATAATGAGAAGAAAGCTATCAGATAGAATACAGGTAAAAATGTAAGGATAACTTTACCAAAACTATCTATACCGAGACCTATATTATAATTTATGAAAGAAAAATCTCCTCTAAAGATCTGCTTATAATATCCATAGTAAAATGGGAAGTTCTGTGCAACACCATCGTGAGAAGGGAAGAATCCTATGCCAAAAGGAGCTGTACTTCTCAGGAAGAGATATATTACGAATATAATTGATAATATTGATAATGTAAGAAGATAAGTTCTGTTATTTTCTGCAAATACTGATATTTTACCAATGACCTTTGAATCATCATAATTTGCATGTTTTACGAGAACCTTACCCCAAAGGATACAAACCAAAAGGCAGATAATAGAAATGAAAATGAGTATCGGTATAATACTTACATTTTCAATACTTATATTATTGGAGCCGGAATCAACCTTAACTAAGGCAAAATTGCTGTCTCCTATAGTAAATATCTTTTCCATTGAAGAAGATGCAACATTTTTGCTGTTTACCGGGATAAGAGCATAACCCGGCTTATCAGATGATAGGGTATAATCTTTTTTATCATCAGAGCTTTTTGTAAGCTGAACTCTGTTTATATTATTATAAATATCTTCGAATGATTTTGTATCAAATATGGCAAACTGAAGGTTGGTTTCATGATGGAAAAGAGGTTTTGCCCCTATAGAGTAGAAATAAAATAATTCCTGCTCTGTGTCAGATTCGCCCATATAAGTAATGTTGCCATTTAACAAGCTATATAGGCTTCCCGGTGTGTTAGAGATAAAACTAACTCTATAGCGGTTTTCAGGTCTCTTTACAGGAGAGTTAAGAAGAAAAACAGATACCTGCTGAATATCCATTTCACCCGTGGTGATTTTATATAGATCATTTCCACCTAGAGTGTTATTTGCAAGATAATTAGATGATAAGAATATTTCATCATTATCATATACAAGTCGTTTAATATTATCATTAACGAAGAATCCATTATCAACAACATAATTATTCTTATAAATATCTACGTCATTAAAAGATTCTACTTTCTCAAGGCCGGGATTTATATGATTTGTATGTTTTAAGGCAATTACATAATCATATCCGCAAAGCATATTTGTAAGCGGTGTAGATATATTCTCGTTACTATCAAAGATGGAAATCTTAGAATCTTTACCGTAAGTGTTACGGATATAATCTTCGGCAGCTTCATACTTGCCTACAGACGTATCTGCATAAGTTTTGGATGTCTTTCCGATTTTACTGAGGTTGCCTCCGTATGAAAATGCCATTTCAGCTATAACAATAATACCCAATGCAGTTTTCAGTACTGTATGAGTCATATTATCATTTTTATATAAGAGAATTATAAGGAAATAAACTGCAGCAAGTTCAAGTGCAGTCATAAAAGGTGTCATTGATGAATAATCAGTTGATTTGACCATAGTTATAATTACTATGGATGTAACTATTACAAAAGAGAGAAGAACTGTTAAAGAACGCTGATGTTCAATATTAATAAATACGCTGTGTGCCATATTCAGTGTCATGAATATAAGTATAAATCCAAAAATAGCCGAGAATTTTTTCGGATAGTATAATCCACTGAAGAAATAATTCATTGTAGTGTGGAATGTTGCAATATAAAGAACAGCTGTAAGGATGATATTCTTTAATTTTCTATTGAAATTGATATTTCCATTGGAAGCATACATGAAGATCATAAGTAAAGTAAGGATGCAGGAATATATAGCTATATTGTCGGATTCAACAGCAGCATCGATCTTCATACCTGCAAGCTGGAATTTGAACAGATCGAAAATATTCAATTTAACAAGTGCTTTCGGAAATTCGAGAGAAAGCATCTTACCGATAAGATCACTTCTGAGTGAAGTAACAATGACAACGGAAGCCATACCTATGGCGAGTATATCACTGATGAATTTCTTGATGATAGATACAACGAGATGCTTTGAATTTCTGTAATCCTGAAGGAAGAAATATATAAGTGTAAAGAAAAATACTATTATTGTAATATAGAAATTAAGGAAAAATGACGCAGTAAGAGAGAAGCAGTACATCATCCATTTTCCTTCATATACAAGTTTCTCGATAGCGAGAATAACAAGAGGGAAAAGAGCAACTGCTCCAAGCCATGTTACATTGAGACCACTTCCTATCATATATGCAGATAAAGCATAAGAGATGGAAAGGGCAAGATTGATAATATCGAAATTCTTGATGAAAATACCGAATTTAGACTTTGGCTCATCATTTCCACCTATCTTAATATCGATATTTTTATCGGCTTTGCCGCTTTTTTCCAGAGCAGCAAGTTTCTTAGCTTTTTTGGCTTCTTTTTTAGCCTTAAGAGATTCTATAATTTTGCTGCGACATTTTTCTTCAGTAAGTTTATCTTCTTGTTCTTTCTTCTTTTTGTAATTAAGAAGCAAACTAAAGAAAAGGCCGGCGAGTCCAATCTTAAAAGCATAGAGGATATCTAAAACATCGGCCATGTCGCTTTTTGGAAAAGCGAGTGTTATAAGATTTGTAGGATCTGAAAGATAGAATGCCCATGATTCTTTGATATCATATCCCTGTCCGCTTATGAAACCGGAAGTATTGACAGAATCATCATGAACCTTGTCATGCAGATCGTTAAGAAGATATCTGTATTTCTCAAAATGTCCTGCCGACAGAACGTCTTTATCTCCGAAAGGAGCGAAATGCCCTGTTGCAAGAGCGATGATCGCTATGATAAAAGGAATAAGAAAAGCAAGACTCAGCCGAAGAATGGCGGACTTGTCCTTATTCCTTGTTTTTTTCGTCTCTTTTACTTTGTCACTCATTAGTTTTCCCTCCACTGGATAATATGCAATAATACTTCATAATTGTATCATAAAGAGTGTATTATTTCATTATATAATTGCCTATTTATGACCGGGAAAGTTCATAATAAAGTGATGCATAATATTTCTAGTGATTTATACAGTCGAATAGTGTATAATGTATAAATAGTGATAAAATGTATAAAAATCTGAAAGGGGACTGGTCTATGTCGGAGAATAAGAAGAAATCTAATGATGTATCCGTTAAAAAATCTGTTTCGGATGATTCTGTAAAGATAAATGATGGCAGCGGAGATAATGGCGGATTTATTCAGATAGCCGATGATGTAGTTTCAAGTATAGCCGGACTTGCGATAATGGAAGTAGAAGGTGTAGCAAGACTTACAGGCAATATCACCAAAGATCTTATAACAAAACTTGGCAAGAAAAATCTTGCTAAAGGTATAAGGATTGACTTCGGCGAGAACGGTCTTACTATCGATACTTCTATTGAAGTGAAATTCGGATATAATATAGTTGACGTTTGCAAAGACGTTCAGGAAAAAGTTAAGACCAACATCAGTTCGATGACGGGACTGAGTGTTAAGAAAGTAAATGTCAGGGTATCAAGTGTAGATATTGATGAGAAGGAAAAATAATATCTATTTTTGTATCCGGTAACAAATTATTATTGAAATATTATGCATATTGGCTGTAATATATCAGATTGATAAGCTTCTAAGAAGTATTGTATCAGAATAAGAGCTATAAGTCGTAAAGACCTATTAGCTTTGGACAGCGAATTAATAAATTAGGCGGTAGTATAAAATGACCAGAAGAGAATTAAGAGAGAACATTTTTAAGATTGTTTTCAGAGCAGAATTCCACGGCAAGGACGAAATGACCGAGCAGAGAAGGGAATACATGAAAGATAAAGTTGAAAGTGATGATATTTCAGATAAAGATAATGAATATATCAGAGAAAAGGCGAAGAATGTTATAAGTCATATCGAAGAAATCGATAAAATGCTTGAAGAAGCATCAGACGGCTGGTCTGTTAAACGAATCGGAAAGACAGAACTTGCAATACTCAGACTTGCTGTATATGAGATTAAATTTGATGACGATATTCCATTTAAGGTCGCTGTAAATGAAGCAGTTGAAATCTCTAAGAACTACTGCGAACCTGAAGCATCAGCATTTATCAATGGTGTTCTTGCTAAATTTTCAGAATAGGATATAGACTTGAAGACATATTCGATTGGACAGATTATAAATTATACAAAGAATCTCCTTGTAAATGATTACTTTTTGAGAAGTGTATATATTACGGGTGAGGTTTCAAATTGCAAATATACCAGCGTGGGACATATTTATTTTTCTTTGAAAGATGAAGTGGGTTCCATGCCGGTTGTTATGTTTAAAGGAAGTACTTATCAGGGACTGAAATTTAAACTGTGCGACGGACAGGCTATAATTGCAAAATGTTCCATCGGAATGTATGAAAAAGACGGCAAGGTACAGCTTTATGCAACGGACATTCGTCTTGCAGAAGACACTGAAGGTCGATTAAATGCTGAGTTTTTAAAACTCAAAGAGAAACTTTACAATGAGGGGCTGTTTGACTTCGAACATAAGAAGAAGATAGTCAAATACCCCAAAACAGTCGGAATAGTTACGGCGGCAACAGGTGCTGCCATTCAGGATATTATCAATATTGCAAAAAGACGTAATCCATATGTTCAGTTGATCCTTTACCCATCAAAGGTTCAGGGTGAAGGGGCTGCAGAAACCATAGCAAAGGGAATTGAGGTTCTGGATAATATGAATCTCGATACAATAATCGTCGGACGTGGCGGAGGTTCTATCGAAGACCTCTGGGCATTCAATGAGGAAATAGTTGCAAGAGCAATCTATAATGCAAAGACGCCTATCATTTCCGGCACCGGCCATGAGGTTGACACAACCATAGCCGATTATGTTGCGGATGTCAGAGTGCCGACACCGTCGGCAGCGGCGGAGATTGCGATTCCGGATATCATGACAAGCCTTAATAATGCAGCGCGACTGAGAAGCATTATTGATAATGATTTTTTCAATAAATTAAATTCTTACAAGTCGAGAGCTGAGCTTCTCAGAGAGAAGATAGAGAGAAAAAGTCCTAAGGAAGAATTATCTGCCAAGAAGATGAGGCTTTCTGATTATAGAGAAAAGATAGATAAATTGATGCTTGATAAGTATGATGAATTAAAGCTTTTTCAAAAAGAAAGCGAAAGAAGACTTCATACGGGAATGCGAGATTTATATACTGAGAAGAGGCATAGGCTTCAGCTTGATATTACTAAGCTTAACGGATTATCACCAACAGCAAAGCTTATAAATGGTTTCGGTTATATCACATTTAATGATGAACCTGTGAAGGATGTAACTTCCGTAAGTAAGGGTGATGAAGTGAATATCACATTAAAAAGCGGTATTATCACAGCAGAAGTAAAAAAAATAACAAATCATAACAAGCTGTAACATGAGGTAATATAAATCATGACAAGCTGTAACATTAAGTAATATAAATCATGATAAGATATAACATGTATTAATATAAAGTGATTAGTATAAAACGATAAAAGATAATAAAGAAATTTGCTTTTAAACATTGATCATAAATGAGAGGTAAAAATGGCTGAAAGAGTTAAGAAAACCAAAAAGGAAGATTCGGTTGAAGAGAATTTTGTTATAGAGGATGCGTTTGAAAGACTTGAAGAGATCGTAGCAAAACTTGAAAATCCGGATACCAAATTAAATGAAGCTATGGACCTGTATAAAGAAGGCGTTGTTCTTTCTGAAAAATGCAGAGAGAACCTCGAAGGCGTTGAAACTGAGATAAAGATTTTAAATACTGATAATACAAAATAGGAAGTGAAACTATGGCTGAGAAAACTTCAAAAAAAGTAAATAACAGTAAAAAAAATAAGGACAAGATTAACGAAAAAACCGTTGGCACATACATAGAAGAGACTGTTCTTAAGTTTCTTCCTGAACCTGACGGAATGTCTGATAAGGTCAGAGATGCTATGGTTTACGCGGTTGAAGCCGGTGGTAAGAGAGTAAGACCAACTCTTATGTACCTTACATATAAGGCATTTTCACTTAGCAATAAAGATAAGAAAAAGATCAAGGCGCATGATAAAGTTATAGAGAATTTCATGGCGGCTCTTGAAATGATACATACATATTCACTTATACATGATGATCTTCCGGCACTTGATAATGATTCTCTCAGAAGAGGAAAGCCAACAGTGCATAAAGCATTTGGAGAGGACATTGCTATCCTTGCCGGAGACGGACTTTTAAATTACAGCTATGAAGTTGCCGCAAAGAGTTTTATAGACGCACCGGGAGATGCGGATGTAGAGAAATCAATCCTTATCCTTGCTTCAAAACCGGGACTTTACGGAATGCTTGGCGGTCAGACTCTGGATGTGGTACTTACAGGAAAGAAGCCTGATAAGAAACAGCTTTCATATATTTATTCCAATAAGACAGCAGCACTTCTTGAATGTGCTGTTGCTATCGGCGCAACACTTGCCGGAGTAAGCGGAGAGCTTCTTGATAAGCTTCAGAATGCTGCATACTATGTCGGTATGGCGTTTCAGGTTCAGGATGACATCCTTGACGTAACAGGGGATGAAAAGATTCTGGGCAAGGAAGTAAGCCAGGATGAAAAAAATGGAAAGGTTACATTTGTTACACTTTACGGACTTGATAAGGCCCGCGAATATGTTAAGCAGGCATCAGAACTTGCGACAGGTCTTATTGATGAAGCATATAGTGAAATAATAAATCAAAATGATGACATCAATCCTTATCTCGATATGCTTAAGGATCTTATAATCAAAATGATAACCAGAGAAAAATAATGAAAATACTTAAAGATATTAATAAAGCAAATGATATAAAGAATGTATCTCCGGATTGTATGGATGATCTTGCACAGGAGATACGAAATTTTATCCTTGAAAAGGTCAGCAAAAATGGTGGACATCTTGCGTCTAATCTTGGAGTTGTGGAGCTTACCATGGCACTTCATTTATGTATGAATTTCCCTGAAGATAAGCTTATTTTTGATGTGGGTCACCAGGCCTATACACATAAGATACTCACAGGAAGAAAAAATGATTTTGATACTCTCAGGAAGTTTGACGGACTCAGTGGATTTCCGAAAAGAGATGAAAGTGATGCGGATTCTTTCAATACAGGCCACAGTTCTACCAGTATTTCGGCTGCTGTCGGAATGGTTGCTGCAAGGGAACTCAGAGGTTCCAATGAGAAAATATGCGCTGTTATAGGGGATGGTTCCATGACAGGCGGTATGGTCTATGAAGCATTCAATCAGCTTTCGAGGATCAAGTCCAATCTTGTTATTATTCTGAATGATAATGAAATGTCCATAGATAAAAATGTAGGCGGCGTCTCAAGATATTTGAATAAACTGCGAGTTGGTGAGCCTTATAATGATCTTAAGGCAGGAGTTGAGAATATCCTTAAGAGTATTCCCGATGTGGGAGAGAAGATGGCAAAGGGACTTAAGCGCTCTAAGGACAGTTTAAAGACTCTTTTCGTTAAGGGAAGTTTTGTCGAAGAAATGGGCATAACTTATATAGGACCTGTTGATGGTCATAATATTAAAGAAATGACCAGAACATTCAGAAAGGCATTTAAGCTGAATAAGCCTATTCTTGTTCATGTAAAGACAGTAAAGGGTGCAGGATATAAATATGCAGAAAAATATCCTGAGCATTTCCATGGAGTGGATCCTTTCCTTCTTGAAACAGGTAAAAGCGTAAATAGAAAAACAAGAGCCACAAATACTGATGTATTCGGTAAAAAGTTATGTGAGCTGGGAGCAAAAGATAATAGAATAGTGGCTATCACAGCAGCCATGGCTCAGGGGACCGGAGTCAATTATTTCCAGAAGAAATTCCCTGAGAGGACTTTTGATGTTGGTATAGCTGAACAGCATGCGGTAACATTTGCGGCAGGACTTGCAGCGGGAGGGTATATTCCGGTTGTGGCAATATATTCTTCATTCTTGCAGAGAGCTTATGATCAGATACTTCATGATGTATGTCTTCAGGGGCTGCATGTTATCTTCGCTATAGATAGATCCGGACTGGTAGGTCGAGACGGAGAAACACATCAGGGTATATATGATGATGCTTATCTTGCGGATATGCCGGGACTTAAGGTAATAGCTCCTAAAAATGCATCCGAGCTTTGTGCAGCATTTGAATATGCTGCAAAATGCGACGGACCTGTAGCTATTAAATACAGTAGAGGATTTGCATATAGAGGCCTTGCAACGAATAAAGATTTTTCCGATGAATCGGCTGAAATAATATCAGGCAGTATTGAGATAGAGGAGAAGAATAGTTCTCTTGATGATAAGAAAGATACTTCCGGTGAGATAAAGAAGAGAGTGGCTATAATTGCCTGCGGAAATATGGTTGAAGAATCGGTCAAATTAAGAGACAGACTCATTTCCGAAAGTAATATCGAACCTCTCTTTGTCAGCGGAAGATTTATAAAACCTATCGATGAAGAGTTACTTAAAAATCTGGCAGGTAAGTTCGATATAATTGCATTTGCCGAAGAAACCTGCGAAGCCGGAAGCTATGGTGAGAGAGCCGCAAGTATCATTCTTGATGAACTTTCCAAGATGTGTTCAGGTGAGAAATTTGATACAGGATGCTCTAAGGAGAATATAAGATATCCGAAGATACTCAACTTCTGTATCAAACAGGATATGGTAAGACAGGGTTCGGTGGATGAACTTAGAAATGAATTGGGAATCTCGGCCGATATGATGTATGAAACCATAGTTAAAAATTTATAAAAGGATCATTATGAAGAAAAGACTTGATGTATTACTGTATGAGAAGGGGCTTGCCGATTCAAGAGAAAAGGCAAAGCGTCTTATCATGGCAGGAATAGTTTATGTTGATAACAATAAAGAAGATAAAGCAGGAAGTACATTCGAAGAGACTGTAAATATCGAGGTCAGGGGCAAGACTTTGAAGTATGTAAGCCGAGGCGGACTTAAGCTTGAGAAAGCCATGGATGTATACGGAATAAGACTTGATGGTTATGTCTGTATGGATGTCGGAGCTTCAACAGGTGGTTTTACAGACTGCATGCTGCAGAACGGGGCAACCAAGGTTTACAGTGTGGATGTAGGACACGGTCAGCTTGACTGGAAACTCAGAAATGATGAGCGTGTCGTATGTATGGAAAAGACCAATATAAGATATGTTACACCTGATGACATTTCCGATATTCTTGACTTTGCTTCGATAGATGTTTCATTTATATCACTTACAAAGGTTCTTGGACCTGTAAGAGACCTTCTTAAACCGGGTGGAGAGGTTGTGTGCCTCATTAAACCTCAGTTTGAAGCAGGTCGTGAAAAGGTAGGGAAAAAGGGCGTTGTAAGAGATAGAAATGTCCATAAAGAAGTAATAAAAATGGTTACTGAATTTGCCGGAAATAACGGATTCAGTTTCAAGGGGCTTGATTTCTCACCGGTTAAAGGACCGGAAGGAAATATCGAATATCTGCTCTATATTAAAAAGACAGAAGATATGGATGAGCAGGGTGATAAACAAAGTGAAGATATAGTAAGGATTGATGATTCACGTATAGATGAAGTGGTTACACTCAGTCATGAAACTCTTGATAAATAACAATAGGTATTAAAGCATGAAAAGTCTTCGTAATTTTTTGATATATGTAAATAGCATTAAAGACAGTGACAGAACTTTATCAAATCAGCTGGTGGAGATAATAAAGCGCCACAACGGGACGGCGACTATAGCCAGTGGAGATCAGGATACGGTTCAGGGATGTGTAACTGAAGATAAATTAAAAGACAGAGACGCTATAATCGTTCTCGGAGGAGACGGAACATTTCTTCGTGCGGCTCACGTTACGGGAGGCTCCGATCTTCCGATGATAGGAGTGAACCTCGGAAGAATGGGATTCCTTGCTGAAGTCGAAGTCCAGAGGATGGAAGAGATGGTTCAGCACCTTGTTGAAGGAAATTATAAACTTAGCGAACGAATGCTCCTTACGGGTAAGATAGGCGACGGCAGTTTTAAAGCTGTAAATGATATCGTATTTTACAGAACCGGAAAGCTCAGACTGATAGCACTTAAGGTATATGTAAATGGTGATTATTTTGAAACTTATAAAGCGGACGGCGTTATCATTTCAACTCCGACAGGTTCCACTGCTTATAATCTTTCAGCAGGAGGACCGCTTGTATCACCGGATGCAAAAGTCATGATAGTAACTCCGATATCACCTCATTCGCTTGAAAGTAAGAGCTTTGTATTCTCCAGCGAAGATAAGATTCGAGTAGAAGTATTTGAAGACTGTGCATATGACGGAGTTGGCGTTGATGTATCCTTTGACGGATTTATAAACAGAGCGATCAAAGAAGATGAATATTGTGACATAGAAGTTTTAGGGGATACAGTAAAGTGCATTTCAATCACGGAAAGTAATTTCTATGATATTTTAAGACAGAAGATAAAGCGTATAGACTAAGAGATAGATTTATTAAGTAAAATCGGATGGTATAAATTATGAAAAATGAAAGACAGGACATGATACTCGAGATAATCGCTTCAAAGGATATCGAAACACAGGAGGATCTGAGAGAAGAACTAGTTAATCATGGATATCATGTAACTCAGGCAACTGTATCCAGAGATATAAGAGAGCTTGGGCTGAGAAAGAAGATGGGTTCGGGAAGAAGGCTTGTTTATACAGCAGTTAAAGATGCAAATATGACAGGAAGCGACTCATACAAGTCGGTATTACAGGCAGGCATTTTATCTATGGTTCCGGCTGAAAATCTTATAGTGATCAAGACTGTCTCCGGTGTGGCAATGGCTGTTGCAGCGGCTCTTGATAGACTTGAGATAGACGGATTACTTGGAAGTATTGCAGGAGACGATACTATCTTTCTCGCAGTAAAGAATCATAATTATACAGAAAAGATCATAAAAGAGATAAAGATTAAATCAGAAGAATGATATGTTGACCGCAAAGAATACGCATTGTATAATTACCGAAATATACACAATGTGTAATCTTTGCGTTTTGTTCTTTGAGAGAATTTTGGCTTTATTGAAGGGAATAGGTTAAGTATGCTTATAAATATACATGTTAAAAATCTGGCGCTTATTGATGAGCTGGATATTGAATTCGGCAAGGGGCTGAATATCCTCACCGGAGAGACAGGAGCCGGTAAATCTATTATTATCGGTGCCATAGGAATCGGACTGGGCGGACGATTTAGTAGAGAACTTTTAAGAGATAAAGATAAGGACGGGCTCGTGGAGCTTTCTTTTGATGTGAACAGTGATAAGATTCAGGATGAAGTGATAAAAGAATTCATTTCAGACGGAATGATAACCATTTCAAGAAAACTGTCCGGTGACAGAGTGATAAGCCGAATTAACGGAGAGACTGTCACTGTATCGAAGATTAAAGAGGTTGCGGAGAAGCTTATAAATCTTCATGCTCAGCATGAACAGACGACACTTCTTCAGGAAGATAAACATATAGAGATACTTGATGCATCGGATAAGGGGCTTCAGGCACTTAAGGAAAAGGTTTCCGAAAGTTATAAGGCTTATATGAATAATCATCATGAATTGGAGAAGATGAATGGTTCATCGTCTGACAGATTTAAGAGGATTGATTTCCTTAAATACGAGATAAATGAGATTGATGCGGCAGCCCTTCGTCCGGGTGAAGATGAGGAACTTGAAGCATTATTCCTTAAAATGAATAACAGTAAGGAAATATGCGAGATAACAGAAGAAGTTTATAATATCACAGGATATGATTCATCATCTTCAGCAGGAAATAATATCTCAAGAGCTCTTCAGCGACTTAGAAATATCGAAAAGCTTGATAAAGATGCGGAAGGACTTGTAAGCCTTCTTACAGATGTGGATTCTATTTTAAATGATTTCAATCATTCTCTCAGTGAATATATAGCAGATGCTGAGTTTGATGATGAAACATATAAAGAAACCGAGAGAAGACTGGATCTTATTAATTCACTTAAAGCAAAATACGGTCATTCCATAGAAGATATACTTAATAGCTGTGAAGAAATGAAAGAGGAGCTTTCAGGACTTTTATCATTTGATGAAAAACTTGAAGAACTTAAAGAAAATGATATCAAGCTTGAGAGAGAGCTTGACCGTATATCGGAAGAACTGTCTGCCGCAAGAAAGAAGCAGGCTGAAGTACTCAGTAAGGGCATAAGCGAAGGTCTTGAAAATCTTAACTTTAACAGAGTTCTCTTTTATATGAATTTCGACAGGAAAGAGACATATACTGCAGATGGTATAGATCAGGCAGTATTTATGATATCTACTAACGTGGGAGAAGAAGCAAGACCGCTTCATATGGTGGCATCCGGCGGTGAGTTATCAAGAATCATGCTCAGCATAAAGTCAACACTTGCGGATACGGATAATACGCCGACTCTTATATTCGATGAGGTAGATGTGGGTATCAGCGGCATCACTGCCCAGAAAGTTGCGGAGATGATGAAGAAACTTGCGAAGGATCACCAGATCATTTCCATTACACATCTTCCGCAGATAGCCTCAAAGGCTGATAACAGCTATATCATTGAAAAAGTTGTTAAAGATGAGAGAACATTCACGGGAATCAGGCGAATTGAAGGAGATGAAAAAGTCAAGGAGATAGCAAGACTTCTTGGCGGAGATATTATCTCGGACAATGTTATCAGTGCCGCGAAAGAGATGCTTCAAAATGAATAAGAAGCAACTTTGGTGTAAAAAAATGCAGTTTAATGAAAATATATTTTAAATATTTTTGGCTTTATAATCGCACTTGATACAATAACTCTTATTATTGTATAATAAAGTTTGACGTTGTAATAATTACATAAATTTAGGGGTGTTACATGATAGATACAGTAGTTTCAGTGAACCTTATGGTTGGGGAAACACTGAAGATAAAGAAGAACCGTCTCGAGCCTGATTATACAAGAGGGTGCAAGAGGCTTTGTATCGTTTCGGGGATTTACGGAGATGAGCTACAGGGGCAGTATATTTGTTATGAAACGATCAGAAGAATAAAAAACAGTTACGAGGATCTTACCGGAATAGTTGATATATATCCATCGCTTAATCCTATGGGACTTGAAGCGGGAGTAAGGGAGATTCCCGGACCTGAACTTAATATGAATGAACTCTTCCCGGGTTCTGAACAGGGAGCTATGGGTGAATATGCGGCAAATGCAGTGCTTCGTGATATCGAAGGCGCTGATTTCTGTCTCGATGTTCACGGAAGTGATATGTACCTTTGCGAGATTCCGCAGATCAGAATGAATGATGATGTTGAGAAAGAGATAATGCCTTACGTTGAACATCTTAATACAGATATGATCTGGGTACATCCATCGACACAGGTTAACAAAGGAAGCCTTGCATATGAACTCAATAAGATCGGTGTTAAATGCTGCGTTACTGAGTCAAGTTATGCATATAAGATCGATCAGGATTACTGTAATCAGATAGTTGACGGTATATTTTCGCTTATGAAATATATGGGAATCTGGAAGGGTGAGACCGTTAAGCCAAAGGATCCGTTTTTGGTCCATGACGACGATATGATCTATATCAATTCTGAGAGCAGCGGAATATTTATTCCTAAGTCATCTGTTCATGATATGGTAAATGAAAATGATGAAATCGGAAAAGTCGTTGATGTTATTACAGGATCTGTTGAAGAAGTGATCAGGGCACCTATAACGGGAATGATAACAGGAATGAGAGAATATCCTGCTATCGAGGAAGGCTCTTTACTTGCAAGAATAGTAGGAGTGAGAAAATGACCAAAGAAACGCTTTATACCATGAATACTGCTTTTAGAGGCGAGTATTCTGTTTATGGATATACTTACGGAAGAGGAGAGAAATCGGCTTGTATAGTCGGAGCTCTGAGAGGACATGAATTTCAGCAGCTTTATATTTGCTCCATTCTTTCCAAAAAACTGGCAAGACTTGAAGAAGAGGGTGCGATAGTATCGGGCAAACAGATACTTGTTATCCCTTCGCTTAATTACAGCGCAATGAATGCAAGTCACAAATACTGGCTTTCGGATGATTCGGATATCAACAGACAGTTTCCGGGAAATCCAAGCGGACCTGCAACAAGCAGAATAGCATATGCTACACTTGAAACAGCGAAAGAATATCTTTATGGTATTCAGTTCAGAAGTTTCTATCTTCAGGGACAGTTCATTCCTCATATAAGGATGCTGGCATCTGAAAAAGAAGGAACAAATCTTGCAAATCTCTTTGGAATGCCTTATGTTCTTATGAGTGAAGGCAGACCATATGAGGCTGTAACTCTTGCTTATAACTGGCAGATGGCAGGAACAGAAGTTTTCTCTATCTATTCCGGAGGGACAGAAAGAATCCACGAAGGATATGCTGAGACAGCTGTTTCCGCAGTTTTAAGATTCCTTTCAAGAATGGGAATCATCAAATATAATTGCCAGGGTGGATATATTTCCACTGTAATGAATGAAGAAAAGATGCTTTCAATCAAGTCAGATGAAGCAGGTTTCTTTAGAAAATACGTAGGTACAAATGAAGAAGTTACAAGAGGTCAGAAGCTGGCTGATATAATCGACCCTATGACCGGAAATGTCATTTCAACAGTACTTGCGCCTACCAGCGGTATCATTTTCTTTGTACATGACAATCCTATGGTATTCCAGAATGTTGTCATATACAGGATGATAAGGAAAATGCATAAATAATGTATGATAAAGGCAGCAAATGCCTATACATGCATCATAATATATGGAGGATAAAATGAGTAACGTAAGAAGAATCTATGTGGAGAAAAAACAGGATTATGCTGTAAGAGCAAAAGATCTTCAGCAGCAGTTCAGAGAGTATCTCGGTATCAAGAATATCACAGTTCGCGAACTTGTAAGATATGATATTGAGAATATTACAGAGGATACATATAAGAAGGCTATCCCTACTGTATTTTCAGAACCACCTGTTGATACTGTATTTGAGGAGTCTTTTCCAAAGAATGAAGGCGATTTTGTATTTGCTACCGAATTCCTTCCGGGTCAGTTTGATCAGAGGGCAGATTCTGCAGAACAGTGTGTTAAGCTTCTCAATGAAAATGAAGAGCCAATCATAAGATCTGCTGTAACTTATGTTATAAGCGGTGAGATTTCAGAAGATGATAAGAAGGCAATCGAGGAGTATGTTGTTAACCCTGTAGATTCAAGGATTACTGATGAAGTTAAGCCTGAAACTCTTGTTATGCAGCATCCTGAACCTGAAGATGTTAAGATCTTTGACGGATTTAAGGATATGCCTGAAGCAGAATTAAAGGCACTTTATGACAGTCTTGGACTTGCTATGACATTTAAGGATTTCCTTCATATTCAGAATTATTTCAAGAATGAAGAATCACGTGATCCTTCAATGACTGAAATCAGAGTACTTGATACATATTGGTCAGATCACTGCCGTCATACAACATTTGCGACAGAGCTTACTGATGTATCATTTACAGACGGTTTCTATAAGAAGGCTATCACAGATACATTTGATAAATATAAGAGCGACAGAGAAGTTATTTACAAGGGACGTGATGATAAGTTCATCTGCCTTATGGATATAGCTCTTATGGGAATGAAGAAGCTTCGTGCAGACGGAAAGCTTGCTGACCTTGATGAGTCGGATGAGATCAACGCTTGTACAATAGTTGTTCCTGTTGAGATAGATGGCGTGAAAGAGGACTGGCTTGTAAGTTTCAAGAATGAAACACATAACCATCCTACAGAAATCGAGCCATTCGGTGGTGCTGCTACATGTCTTGGTGGAGCTATCCGTGATCCGCTTTCAGGACGTACATATGTATATCAGGCTATGCGTGTTACAGGTGCGGCTGATCCTACAAAGTCACTTAAGGAGACTATGCCTGGTAAGCTTCCTCAGAGAAAGATCGTAAGAACAGCAGCAGAAGGATATTCTTCATATGGTAACCAGATCGGTCTTGCTACAGGTCTTGTAAACGAAGTATATCATCCAAATTATGTTGCTAAGCGTATGGAGATCGGTGCCGTTATCGGTGCAGCTCCTAAGAAGAATGTTAAGAGACTTACATCTGATCCGGGAGATATCATTATCCTCCTTGGTGGACGTACAGGTCGTGACGGTTGCGGTGGTGCAACAGGATCTTCAAAGGCACACACATCTGAATCACTTACAACTTGCGGTGCTGAGGTTCAGAAGGGTAATGCTCCTACAGAAAGAAAACTTCAGAGACTTTTCAGAAGAGAAGAAGTTGCCTCTCTCATTAAGAAATGTAATGACTTCGGTGCAGGTGGTGTATCCGTAGCTATCGGTGAACTTGCAGCCGGACTTGATATTAATCTTGATCTCGTTCCTAAGAAATATGCAGGTCTTGACGGAACAGAACTTGCAATCTCAGAGTCACAGGAAAGAATGGCACTTGTTGTTGATCCTGCAGATGCTGATAAGATCCTTGACTATGCGAGAGAAGAAAACCTTGAAGCAGTTAAGGTTGCAACAGTTACAGAAAGCCCAAGACTTGTTATGAAATGGAGAGGTAAGACTATCGTTGACCTCAGCCGTGCATTCCTTGATACAAACGGTGCTCATCAGGAAACAACAGCAGTTGTTGAGACACCTTCTAAGGATGACAACTATTTCGAAGAAGCAAAGAAAGCATCAGTTTACGGACTTGATGATAAAGCAGATGTTACTGATATTTGGAAGGCAGTTCTCGCAGATCTTAATGTATGTTCACAGAAGGGCCTTGTTGAGATGTTCGACAGTACTATTGGTGCAGGTACAGTAACAATGCCTTACGGTGGTAAATATCAGCTTTCACCTATACAGACAATGACAGCTAAACTCCCTGTTCTTAAGGGTAAGACAGATACAGTAACTATGATGAGCTATGGTCTTGATCCATATCTTTCAAGCTGGAGCCCATATCATGGTGCAGTATATGCTGTTATTCATTCAGTAGCTAAGATAGCTGCTGCAGGTGGTGATGTAAGTAAGATTAGACTTACATTCCAGGAATATTTTGAAAGAATGACAGAAGATCCTACAAGATGGGGTAAGCCTCTTGCAGCTCTTCTTGGTTCATATGCTGCTCAAATCGGACTCGGACTTCCATCAATCGGTGGTAAGGACAGTATGTCGGGAACATTTAATGATATAGATGTTCCACCAACACTCTGTTCATTCGCAGTTGATGTAAACAGCTACATGAATATAATCACAACAGAGTTTAAGAAGGCAGGAAATCTTATATTAAAACTTGATATCAAGAAAGATGAATTCAGCCTTCCTGATTATGCTGATGTACTTGATAAGTATGCAAGTTACAGATCAGATGTTGAAAATGATCTAATCGAATCTGCATTTGCAGTTGGTTTCGGTGGTGTCATCGAAGCAGTCAGCAAAATGGCATTCGGTAATAAGCTTGGCGTTAAGTTAGATAATAAGATCATTTCTAAGGAAGAACTTATCAGTAGAGATTACGGTTCAATAATCGTTGAGATCTGTCCTGAAAATCTTGAGAAGCTTAAGGCACCATTTACTGTAATCGGTGAAGTTACAGATGATGGAACATTCAGCTACGGAAGCAGTAAGGTTTCAGTTGATGAAGCAGTTAATATCTGGACAGGAAAACTTGAAAAGGTATTCCCAACAGCTTCAAATGTTGAAGATAAGAAGATCTCTACAGGACTTTATACAGCAAAGACAATACAGGTTGCTAAGAATAAGATTGCTAAGCCACGTGTATTTATACCTGTATTCCCTGGTACTAACTGCGAATATGATTCAGCTCATGCGTTCGAAAGAGCAGGAGCTGAAGTTACAACTATAGTTCTTAACAATATGGATGCTGAAGGAATAAGAGAATCTGTTGATGCATTTACAAAGGCCATCAGCAATGCTCAGATCGTTATGTTCCCTGGTGGATTCTCAGCAGGTGATGAACCTGACGGATCAGGTAAATTTATCGCTACAGCATTCAGAAATCAGAAGATTGCTGATGAACTTATGAAGCTTATCCATGAGAGAGACGGTCTTGTTCTTGGTATCTGTAACGGTTTCCAGGCTCTTATGAAACTTGGTCTCGTACCATATGGTGAAATCAGAGCTCAGGGAGAGGACAGCCCAACACTTGCTCGTAACTCTATCGGACGTCATCAGTCCAAGATGGCATATACAAAGGTTGTTTCCAATAAGTCACCATGGCTCAGACGTGCTGAACTCGGTGGAGTTTACTCTATACCTATGTCACATGGTGAAGGAAGATTTGTTGCGAATGATGAGTGGCTTAAGAAGCTCTTCGAGAATGGTCAGGTAGCTACACAGTATGTTGATCTTGAAGGTAATCCAACTATGGATGAGGATTACAACATCAACGCATCTTACATGGCTATTGAAGGTATCACAGATGCAACAGGACGTATCCTCGGAAAGATGGGTCATTCTGAGAGACGTGCTACAGCTGATTATATAAATATTTACGGAGAAAAGGATCAGCAGATCTTTGAATCAGGTGTAGAATATTACAACTAAATTTAATAATTCACGGTCGCATTTTCAAGAAATTGAAGATGCGGCCGATATCTTAAGATGGAACAAAATGTATTGGTTATAATTTGATAAAGGGGAATTATATGATTACTAGAGATTTATACTTAAAAGTTCTTGGAAATGTGAGAAGGTGCATCATCGGAAGAGATGAGACATTTTCACTTATTTTTTCTGCTATTCTTGCAGGCGGACACGTTCTTTTAGAGGATAATCCCGGAACTGGTAAGACAACTCTTGCGAAATGTATTGCAAAGAGTATAAACGGAGATATGGGACGTATCCAGTTTACGCCGGACCTTATGCCTCAGGATATTACAGGTATTAATGTTTACAGCAGAAAAGATGAAGAGTTCCATCTGCTGAAAGGTCCTATTTTTACAAATATTCTACTTGCGGACGAAATCAACCGTGCAACTCCTAGAACTCAGTCGAGTCTTCTTGAATCTATGGAGGAAAGAACATGCACAATCGATAGAGAGACTTTATCTCTCCCTAGTCCGTTTCTTGTTATTGCAACAGAAAACCCACTTGAAACCACAGGTACATATCCGATTCCGGAAGCGCAGTTAGATAGATTCCTTATTAAAATGTCTATGGATAATCTTAATAAGGAGGATGAGATTACCATCCTTGAAACCTATAAATCAGCAAATCCGATGGAAGAGATTCAGCCGGTTTGCAGTTGTGAGGATATCCTTAATGCTATAAATGAAGTGAAAAATATCTATGTTCATAAGTGCATAGAAGAATATATTGTTGATATAGCTATAGCTACAAGAAATTCCAATAAGCTTCTTGTAGGTATCAGTCCGAGAGCAAGTATTGCTCTTATGAGAGTGAGTCAGGCATTTGCAGCTATTTCCGGAAGAAATTATGTTATTCCGGATGATGTAAGATTCCTTGCACCTTATGTACTCGGACACAGGATAATCACTGCATCCGGAATACAGACTATGCTTGAATGTAATACTGTAATTAATGATATTGTTAAAGGGATAATTGTACCTACGGAGAATTGGGCTGAATGAAACTTATCATAGCATTTATTGCGCTTTATATTATTTTTGCTTTTCAAAAAGAATTATACCGACGCAATTGGAATAAGGGACTTTCTGCCAAAATATCTTTTGACAGAAATTACATTGAGTACGGCGAAGAGAATGAGATGAAGATCGAGATAAGCAATAAAAAGCTTCTCCCTTTGCCTGTATTTCAGCTGAAATATTCCATTGATAAATCCTTGGTATTTAATGATGAAAAGAACTCTACTATAACAGATCTATGTTATAGAAATGAAGCGTTTTCTGTTCTCGCAAATCAGAAGATAACCAGAAAGTATATCATCAGAGGTACCAGAAGAGGCTTTTTTCTTGTGTCTAACGGAACCATACAGGTAAGGGACTTTTTTCTTATCTCTACTTTTGCGCGTCAGGTTGATAATGATGCGATTATTTATGTATTTCCGCGTAAGATAAGAACGGATAGTTTCGATAATATGATGCGTGGAATCATGGGTGAAGTATCTGCAAAGAGAAGTCTTATTTATGATAATCTTTCATTTAGAGGCATCAGGGAATATACCCGAACTGACAGTCAGAAGAGTATCAATTGGAGACAGACAGCCAAGAGAAATGATCTTATGGTAAATCTTTATGATTATACTATGGACAGGGAAGTCAAGATATTCCTTAATCTTGAGGCGGACAATATGATCGCTACAGGATATCTCCTTGAAGAAACAATCTGTCTTGCAAGTTCTATTGCAAGGAGACTTCTTGAAAGAAAAATTGCAGTTTCATTCTTTTCGAATGGTTATATGAGGGATATAAGATCCGGCGAAGCATTAAGTCTTTCCGGGGATGTGTCAGAACTTCATACAAATAGAGATATTCCATGTCCTTACGTAGGTAAGGGGGCCGATCTTAGCCATTCAATAACTATAGACAAATCACTTTCTTCCATAACATCTACAGGTGCTACGGAAGAGTTCATGAAGATATTAAAGAAAGAAACAAAATACGGTGCTCAAAATATTCAATATATAATTATTTCTCCATATCACAGAGAGGATCTTCTTACAGAAGTTGACAAGATGAACAGGAATAATCTGGCGGTTACAATGGTTGTTCCTCATTATGATACTATTCCTCTCAGAGAGAAGAGAAGTTATATGTACGGCTGGGAGGTGAAGAAAAATGACTCCTAGGTTGAAATTGATCAGAACGTTTTTTGTATATATATACAATACTATATTTATATATTTTATATTGGATTTCCTTTTGTTTTTCTTTAAACAAAAGCCATTTGATGTGACATCAATACTTGTGCTTTGTACGATCAGTTTGATTTCATATCTTTTGAGATATAAAGCCAATAATAATATATTAATACTATTCTTACATATTTTGATGTTTATAGCTGTGATCATTATGCCGGATCTCATTCCGCACAAAGTTATGCTTTGTTTTGGGGTTGTATATTATGGTGTAACAGCTATGCTTTTCCTTGAAAAAGGTAAGACCATTAAATCTTTTGAAGATCTTCCGTTGGCGCCTTTTGCCTTTGGTATTTTTGTATATATTTACGGTTTTGCAACTCATAATAATCTTGTTCTTGCAAGGGCTTATACAATCCCGCTTATGCTATTTTTACTGCATTTCATAATCCTTTATATGGACGGCGTAAGAGAGTTCTTTGATACGAGTAAGGATATATCTAAAAAGACCGCAAATAAAATGCTTAATTCCAATACAATTATAGTTGCGGGAGTTATATTCGGAATTGTTCTAATGATATTCCTTGCAAATGTTTTCGGGCTTGATGAATATCTTGAAAGATTCCTAAAAAGCATGAAATGGATACTGTTTATATTTGTATTCTTTTTCAGGGGAATCGGATTTTTATTCGGTCTCATTTTCTCCGAAGAACCTCCGTCAAGGAGAAAAGTTGTTGAGGAAGAAGAGATGGAGGAACTTATAGAGGGCTCCGGCAATTCATTTTATTTCCTCGTTCAGATACTTGTTTTTACAGTAATTGCCATAATGGTATTCATAATTCTCAGAAGGATAATCAAACTTATCCTTGCGAGAAAGAAAGAAGACGGAGATATAGTTGAGAAGCTTGAGGATGTAAGAGGTAAAGAGGCTGCTAAAAATGGTGGTGTTTTCGGGAAGTTCAGAGAAAGATTTTCCAATGAAGAAAAATTCAGAAGATTATACAGAAAAAATGTCATAAAGCTTAATAAGAAAAATACTCCGAGTGATACAGATACAACATTTGATATCCGTGATAAGATTAGAGAAGATGTGAAGAAGGATATCACAAAATCTACGGATATTTATAATGAAGTAAGATATGGCGAAAAAGAAGTAGATAATGATACTTTGAAGAGGTTAAAGAAAAGTTTTGGTGATGGAACTGAAGTGGAATAGATTGGTCATTTAAATGACGGATCAAGCATGATGATTTTACATTTTGAGTTATTCCCTACAGGAGGTAAAGATATGAAGAAGAAGGGGCTGGCAGCAGGAGTCGTGATGGGACTTGCGATGCTTACCGGATGTTCGAATACAAATCAGCATAAAAAGCATAACAATAATCATGGACAGCCTTCTAGCAGTATTGTAACAACAGAAGATATAAACGGTACTTCGCTCAGTACAAATGAACCGGGTTCGGATGTGACTGAGATAACTACGGAAGTTGTTCTGCCTGCCGGACTGAAAGATGGTCCGGATGTAAAGGATATCTATGTCGATACAGTGGACGATATAATGAGCTTTCTTGATGGAGAGTGGGTTATGGTTAATAGCGGTAATCCTATCAGTGAAACTCCGGCACTTAAGATCGAATTTTATGAAGATAAAAAGAAATGCACGATAACAGGTGAAGATGGTCAGGCATTTGTTAAGGCAGATATATCTTTCCAAAATGCATTTGAAGATGATAATAATGCGAATCTCATCGGTTTAAAACCTGAGAGCACTTCTGACGGATATGTTACGGATCAGGAGAAGTTTTTGAATGAGACTTCATTTTATCAGATTCTGGCGGCTACTGTGGACGGCCAGTATATCATTTCTCTTAGAGAAATAGGTAATGAAGATACAATGATGTCGGGAGAGATATTTAAATTCAAAAATGTTTCCGGCGACAAAGCATGGATATTTAAAAAGGATATTCCGGAAGAGGAGACAGTCCTTTTGGAAGAAGGAAATGAAGCACTTAAGGTGAAAGGCACAGGATTCTATGCCAACAGATGGCTGGACCTCGGTGACTCGGTTTTCCTTCAGAGGATAGATATAAATCTGTTTATGGATAACTGGTACGGCGAAGATATGGAAATGCTTTATCCTATTTATACAGACGATCCTTACAACAATTATGCCATCAAATATAAGATAAAAGATAATGAAAAATCAGCACATTCGCCTGTATTTGAAACAGATATCGTATATGTTGAGACCGATGAAAACGGAGACATAACCAAGATATCAAAACCTGAATATCTGGGATTCGGATATTATAATAATATTCTGGCTGTTGAAGACCATAAGCCGGCTGTTAATGATGAATTTCTTGGGGAATGGGTTTTCGATGAAGACGGTGAGAGCCTCCTCAAGATCTCCGAAGACAGTACGGAAAATGGTGAATATAAGATTGAATTTACCTTTAAGGATCTATATACGGTTACAGGTAATGCCAATATCACCGATGATAATCTTGTAATGAATCAGGGATATATAAATGAAGATTACTGGTTCGTCGGTATTTTTTCAAAAGTAGACGATAAGCTCATTTTTAAGGTGGTTGAATCCGAATATGAGGGGCTTAATCAAGGTAAAGAAATGAATTTCAAGAAAAAATGATTGTAATTATGGTATATAAAGATATATAATCATATCTAATTCATGTTTAACCGAAAAAGTTTAGGTTGAATATACTGACAGATGAGTCGGGAATCATTCTTGTGAGTTTGAGAAGATTACCGTCTCTTTTGTCTTGAGTAAATTTTAGGAGGAAATAAATATGGGAATGACTATGACCCAAAAGATTCTTGCTGCTCATGCAGGTCTTCCAAGTGTTGCAGCAGGTGATCTTATCGAAGCGAAACTTGATCTTGTGTTAGGAAATGATGTAACTACTCCGGTGGCCATCAATGAACTAAGTAAATTTAAGAAGAAGGACGTATTTGATAAAGACAAGATCGCTCTTGTAATGGATCATTTTACTCCTAATAAAGATATTAAGAGTGCTGAACATGTTAAACAGGTTAGAGATTTCTCAAACGAAAATCAGATCACAAATTATTTCGATGTAGGAGCAATGGGTATTGAACATTCACTCCTTCCTGAAAAAGGTCTTGTAGTTGCAGGTGATGCAGTTATAGGAGCTGATTCACATACATGTACATACGGTGCGCTCGGTGCATTCTCAACAGGTGTGGGAAGTACAGATATGGCATGCGGTATGGTTACAGGACAGACATGGTTCAGAGTACCTTCAGCTATTAAGTTTGTTATAACAGGAAAGAAGCCGGCATGGGTAAGTGGTAAAGATGTTATCCTTCACATCATCGGCAAGATCGGTGTTGACGGTGCAAGATACAGATCAATGGAATTCGTTGGTGACGGTATCAAAGAGCTTACAATGGACGACAGATTCACAATCGCGAATATGGCTATCGAAGCCGGTGCCAAGAATGGTATCTTCCCTGTAGATGAATTAACTGTTGAATATTTAAAAGAGCATGCAACAAGAGAATATAAAGCATATGAAGCAGATGAAGATGCAGAATATGACGAGACATATACTATTGATCTTTCAACACTTCGTCCAACAGTTGCATTCCCTCATCTTCCTGAGAACACAAAGACTATAGATGAGGTTGGCGATATCACTATCGATCAGGTTGTTATCGGTTCATGTACAAATGGTCGTATCTCTGATATGCGTATCGCTGCAGATGTATTAAACGGACGTACATGTGCTAAGAATGTAAGAGTTATAATTATTCCTGCAACTCAGGCGGTTTACCTTCAGATGATTAAGGAAGGACTTGCTGAGATATTTATAAATGCAGGCGCAATCATTTCAACTCCTACTTGTGGTCCTTGCCTTGGAGGACATATGGGTATCCTTGCTCACGGAGAGAGATCGGTTTCAACAACCAATCGTAACTTCGTAGGACGTATGGGTGCTATTGATTCTGAAATATACCTTGCAAGTCCTGCAGTAGCAGCGGCTTCAGCAGTTCTCGGAAAGATCGCTTCACCTGAAGAACTGTAATTAGGAGGTAAGCTTATGATAGCTGTAGAAATAATCATGTATGTGGCTGCGGCGTTATGCATTACTTTAGGGATCCTTCAGGTTAAGGAAAAAGGGCCGCTTATAAATAATGCGTGGATTTATGCAAATAAAGAAGAACGACGCACCATGGACAAGAAACCATATTACCGCCAATCGGGAATAGTATTTCTGCTGATTGGAATTCAGTTGATCATGGATGGATTATTCTGCGGCACAAAGAATTATATTTTTCTTATAGTTGAGTATGTTTTACTGGTGCTGGTTGTGGTTTATGCAGTGGTTTCAGCAATCAGGATAGATAAAAAAAAGAAAAATAATATTAAATGAAATATACAGAATTAAATGAAATAAATAGAATAGAGCGAACGATAAAGATCTATCGTTTATCTAAAGAACAGGAGGCTTACATGAAAGCACATGGAACAGTACATAAATATGGTGACAATGTAGATACAGATGTTATCATCCCGGCAAGATATCTTAATACTGCCGATCCTGCAGAACTTGCAAAGAAGTGTATGGAAGATATCGATGCTGATTTTGTAAATAGAGTCAAAGACGGAGATATAATGGTAGCCGGCAAGAATTTTGGCTGCGGTTCTTCAAGAGAGCATGCACCTATCGCAATCAAGGCTTCAGGAATCAGCTGTGTTATCGCTGATACATTTGCAAGAATTTTCTACAGAAATTCAATCAACATAGGACTTCCTATTATTGAATGTGCAGAAGCAGCAAATGAGATCAAAGCAGGAGACATTGTTGATATAGATTTCGACAGTGGTGTAATAACAGATGAGACAACAGGTAAGACATATCAGGGACAGGCATTCCCTCCATTCATGCAGAACCTTATCGCTAAGGGTGGTCTTATCAATTACGTAAATTCAAAAGAATAATAGTTTATAATCTATATAAACAGGAGATGATAAAATGATTTGTAATCTAGCAGTTATTAAAGGTGACGGAATCGGACCTGAAGTTGTTACTGAAGCAATGAAGGTTCTTGATAAAGTCGGTGAAAAGTTCGGACACACATTTAATTATGAGCAGATCCTTATGGGTGGATGCTCTATAGATGCTACAGGCGAACCTCTTACAGATGAGGCTGTAGCAATCGCAAAGTCTAAGGATGCGGTTCTTCTCGGGTCTATCGGTGGTAATACACAGACAAGTCCATGGTATAAACTTCCACCTGAGAAGAGGCCTGAAGCAGGACTTCTGAAAATTCGTAAGGAGCTTGAACTTTTTGCTAACCTTCGTCCTGCTTATCTTTATCCGGAACTTAAGGAAGCTTGTCCTCTTAAAGAGTCGGTAGCAGCACAGGGCTTCGATATGATGATAATGAGAGAGCTTACCGGTGGACTTTATTTCGGAGACAGATATACTAAAGAGATAGATGGTGTAGTGACAGCAGTTGATACACTTACATATACAGAGAAAGAAATCAGACGTATTGCGATCAAAGGTTTTGATATAGCAATGAAGCGTCGTAAGAAGGTTACACTTGTAGATAAAGCAAATGTTCTTGATTCATCAAGACTCTGGAGAAAGATAGTTGCTGAAGTTGCAGCTGATTATCCTGAAGTTGAATTTGAGACAATGCTTGTAGATAATGCCGCAATGCAGCTTGTAAAGAATCCTTCACAGTTCGATGTAATGCTTACAGAGAATATGTTCGGAGATATTCTTTCTGATGAAGCTTCGATGATCACAGGATCTATCGGAATGCTTCCTTCTGCATCTCTTAATGAGACAAAGTTCGGTATGTATGAGCCATCAGGTGGTTCAGCTCCTGATATCGCAGGAAAGAATATAGCAAATCCAATAGCTACTATTCTTAGTGCAGCAATGATGTTACGTTATACATTTGACCTTGATAAAGAAGCAGATGCTATTGAAACAGCAGTTAAGAAGGTACTTGAAGAAGGCTATCGTACAATCGATATCGCTAAGCCGGGCGAAGCTCAGGTTAAATGCGATGAGATGGGAAGCCTTATAGCTGACAGAATTTAGTTCGCATTATATTTTTTTATTTCATTTTGGTCGGTTTATGTTCAGGATCTAAATCCATACAGGGGGATTTGAGAATTTGATGTTATAAGCAGTATTTATCTGAACAGTTTGAATTTGGCGATGGGCTGTTCACATTAGGGAGGATTAAAATGAATAAAAATATGATCATGGGTTTGGCTGGCGTGATACTGATTGGTATCGGATTATTTTTAGCTTTTTTGAAACCGGACGAACTTAAAAAGGAAATCGATTCATACACAGGAGAAACGGTTGCAACAGCTACTAGCGTAATACGTGTAAGAAGAGGCAGAAACGGACATGCATACAAAACGACTGTAAAGTTTGAGGTTGATGGTACAACGTATCAAAAAAAAGGATACATACATAGTTATGTAAGAAGAGGCGAACAATTTACAGTCAGATATAATCCTGATAATCCGAAAAAGAATTATATAGAAGGATTCGATAATAGTCCGACATTCTTTAAGATTATGGGATTTATCTTGGCAGGTCTCGGAGCAGTAGTATTGTTGGTTACTGTGTTTGACATTATCAAACAAAAGGAGTAAAGATTATGCAGAGTGATAATATGAAATGTGGTATGCAGCAGGCACCTGCACGTTCACTTTTGAATGCGCTGGGCTATACTGCAGAAGAGATAAAGAAACCAATGGTAGGTATTGTTTGTTCATATAATGAGATAGTACCCGGTCATATGAATCTTGATAAGATTGCTGAAGCTGTTAAGCTTGGTGTTGCAGAAGCAGGTGGTACGCCTGTTATGTTCCCGGCTATAGCAGTATGTGACGGTATCGCAATGGGTCATATCGGAATGAAGTATTCTCTTGTTACAAGAGATCTTATAGCTGATTCAACAGAAGCAATGGCAATTGCTCATCAGTTTGATGCACTTGTTATGATCCCTAACTGTGATAAGAACGTTCCGGGACTTCTTATGGCAGCTGCAAGAGTTAATGTTCCAACTGTATTTGTTTCAGGTGGTCCTATGCTTGCAGGTCATGTAAAGGGACGTAAGAGAAGCCTTTCATCTATGTTTGAAGCTGTCGGCGAATTTGCTGCAGGTAAGATAGATGAAGATGATGTAAGAGAATATGAAGAGAATGTTTGCCCAACATGTGGTTCATGCTCAGGTATGTATACTGCAAACTCAATGAACTGCCTTACAGAAGTTCTTGGTATGGGTCTTCCTGGAAACGGAACAATTCCTGCAGTTTATTCAGAGCGTCTCAGACTTGCTAAGAAAGCAGGTTATGCAGTTATGGATATGTTAAAGAAGAATATCCGTCCTAGAGATATCATCACAAAGGATGCAATCCTTAATGCGCTTACAGTTGATATGGCACTTGGATGTTCAACAAACTCTATGCTTCATCTTCCTGCTATCGCACATGAGATCGGATTCGATTTTGATATATCATTTGCAAATCCTATTAGCGAGAAGACACCTAACCTTTGTCACCTTGCTCCTGCAGGTCCTACTTATATGGAAGATCTTAATGAAGCAGGTGGTGTATATGCAGTTATCAAAGAGCTTTATGATATCGGCCTTATAAATGGAGACTGCATGACAGTAACAGGTAAGACTCTCGCTGAAGCAGTTAAGTATTCTGTAAATAAGGATCCTGAAGTTATAAGACCTGTTGATAATCCATATACAAAGACAGGTGGACTTGCAGTTCTTAAAGGAAATCTTGCTCCTGACGGTTCGGTTGTTAAGCGTTCAGCAGTTGTTCCTGAAATGCTTTGCCATGAAGGACCTGCAAGAGTATTTGAATGTGAAGAAGATGCAATAGCAGCAATCAAGGGCGGAAAGATCGTAGCCGGAGATGTTGTTGTTATCAGATATGAAGGCCCTAAGGGCGGACCTGGAATGAGAGAAATGCTCAATCCTACATCAGCTATCGCAGGTATGGGACTTGGCTCTACAGTAGCTCTTATTACAGACGGACGTTTCTCAGGAGCAAGCCGTGGTGCTTCAATCGGACATGTTTCTCCTGAAGCAGCAGTTGGCGGACCTATCGCTCTTGTAGAAGAGGGAGATATCATTTCAATCGATATCAATAATTACTCTATCAACCTTAAAGTTTCTGATGAAGAGCTCGCAAAGAGACGTGAATCTTGGACACCAAGAGAGCCTAAGGTTAAGACAGGATATCTTGCAAGATATGCTTCAATGGTAACATCAGGAAACAGAGGAGCTATCTTAGAGATTCCAAAGAATTAATCGGTTTATTTTGGACTATTTCAAACATTAGACTAGACATTAAGCGTCTGTTGTGGTAGAAATAGTAATTATTAGATTTTTTACGAATTATACATAAATAAGACTATATAAAGGAGAGGAAGAATGAAACAGTTAAGTGGATCTGAGATTGTTATTGAATGCCTTAAGGAACAGGGCGTTGATACCGTCTTTGGTTATCCGGGTGGTACAATACTTAATGTTTATGATGAATTATATAAGCATTCAGGAGAAATCACACACATTCTTACATCACATGAGCAGGGAGCTGCACATGCTGCAGATGGTTATGCGAGAGCTACAGGTAAGGTGGGTGTATGTATGGCAACCTCAGGACCGGGAGCAACCAATCTTGTAACAGGTATAGCAACAGCATATATGGATTCCATTCCGCTTGTTGCCATTACTGCAAATGTTGGTGTTGCGCTTCTCGGTAAGGATAGCTTCCAGGAGATAGATATAGCAGGTGTTGTTATGCCTATTACAAAGCATAGCTTCATCGTAAAGAATGTACATGAACTTGCAGATACAATAAGACGTGCGTTTAAGATTGCAAAATCCGGAAGACCGGGTCCTGTTCTTGTAGATATTACAAAGGATGTAACGGCAAGTTATGCGGATTATGAATATCATAAGCCTGAACCTATCGCAAAGGTTACATCTACTATTAAGAGTGATGATATAGAGAAGGCTGTTAATATAATTAATGCTTCCAAGAGACCTTATGTACTTGTTGGTGGCGGTGCAACACTTTCCGGTGCATCAAAAGCACTCGCTGATTTTGTTGAGAAGATTGATGCTCCTGTATGTGATACTCTTATGGGTAAGGGTGCATTTGACGGAACAAGTAAGAGATATACCGGAATGATCGGAATGCATGGTACAAAGGCTTCCAATTTTGGTGTAAATAAGGCAGATCTTCTTATCGTTATCGGAGCAAGATTCTCTGACAGAGTTATCGGTAAGGCTTCAAAGTTTGCTGCAGATGCAAAGATTCTTCATATAGATATCGATGCTGCTGAGATCAATAAGAATATTGAAGTTGATGCAAGCATAGTAGGTGATGCAGAAGAGATCCTTAAGACTCTCAACACAAAGATTACTGCTAAGAAGAAAGCTGACTGGATGGCTGAGATAAAAGCTATCAAGGAAGAGTATCCGCTTCATTATGATATGGAAAATCTCACAGGTCCTGCAGTAATCAATAAGATTTATGAAAAGACAAATGGCGAGGCTATAATCTGTACTGATGTAGGTCAGCATCAGATGTGGGCAGCTCAGTACTATAGTTATAAGAAACCTAGACAGCTTCTTACTTCAGGCGGACTCGGAACAATGGGTTACGGACTTGGAGCAGCTATCGGAGCTAAGGTTGGATGTCCTGACAAAACTGTAATCAACATTGCAGGTGACGGATGTTTTAGAATGAATATGAATGAACTTGCTACTGCATCAAGAAGCAATGTTCATATGATAGAAATTGTTATCAATAATCATGTTCTCGGTATGGTTAGACAGTGGCAGACACTTTTCTATGATAAGAGATATTCCAATACTGTTCTTAATGACGGAGTTGACTTCGTTAAAGTATCTGAAGGACTTGGTTGTACAGCATTCAGAGTTACAACAGTTAAAGAATTTGAGGATGCACTCACTAAAGCTATTGCAGGAGAGGGTCCTTATGTTATAGAATGTGTAATTGGTCAGGACGATAAGGTTTGGCCAATGGTTGCCCCTGGTGCAGCTATCGAGACATGTTTCGACAGTGAAGAGGAGCTTAATAAGTAATTAATTAAGATAATAATTTATATGTTTTCAAATATGGAGGAATAAAAAATGGCAAGAGTTTATAACTTTTCAGCTGGACCATCAATTTTACCGGAAGTAGTTTTAAAGCAGGCAGCAGATGAAATGCTTGATTATCAGGGATCCGGACAGAGCGTAATGGAGATGAGTCATAGATCCAAGACTTATGATGCTATCATTAAAGAAGCAGAGAAAGACTTAAGAGATCTTATGAACATTCCTGATAATTATAAGGTGCTTTTCCTTCAGGGTGGTGCATCACAGCAGTTCGCAGCTGTACCAATGAACCTTATGAAGAATGGTGTTGCTGATTATATCATCACAGGACAGTGGGCTAAGAAGGCTTATCAGGAAGCTAAGAAGTATGGTAAGGCAAATGCAGTTGCTTCATCAGAAGACAAGACATTCTCGTACATTCCTGATTGTTCTGATCTTCCGATCGATGATGATGCTGATTATGTTTATATCTGCCATAACAATACAATCTACGGAACAGCTTACAAGACTCTTCCAAATACAAAGGGCAAGATCCTTGTAGCAGATATGTCATCTGATATCCTTTCACAGCCTGTAAATGTATCAGATTACGGACTTATCTACTTTGGTGTTCAGAAGAACGTAGGACCTGCAGGGGTTGTAGTTGTTATCATCAGAGAAGACCTTATCAGAGATGATCTTCCTGAATTCGTACCAACAATGCTTAAGTATAAGACACAGGCAGATGCTGATTCACTTTACAATACACCTCCATGTTATGGTATTTATATCTGCGGACTTGTATTCAAGTGGGTTAAGTCAATGGGCGGACTTGAAGCTATGAAGGCTCATAATGAGAAGAAAGCTGCAATCCTTTATGATTTCCTTGATCAGTCAAAGATGTTCAGAGGAACAGTAGAGAAGAAGGATCGTTCACTTATGAACGTACCATTCGTAACAGGAAATGATGAACTTGATGCTAAGTTCGTTAAGGAAGCTACAGCAGCAGGATTTGTTAACCTTAAGGGTCACAGATCAGTAGGTGGTATGCGTGCATCTATCTACAACGCTATGCCAATCGAAGGTGTAGAGAAGCTTGTTGAGTTCATGAAGGCATTTGAAGAAGCTAATTCATAATCAACTGCTTAAGTTAATATTTGAATTAAAATAAGTTAGGAATGGGTATATATAAATAGGCACATCTTTGCCTATATATATACTCATTCCAAACAGCTATATATATAGATTAAGGAGTGGATATAACATGAAGATTAATTGTCTTAATCCTATCGCTAAGTGCGGAACAGATTTATTTACAAATGATTATCAGATTACAGAAGAATTCAATGAGGCTGATGTTGTACTCGTAAGAAGTGCAGCTATGCATGACCTCACTGTTTCAGATAAACTTCTTGCAGTTGCCCGTGCAGGTGCCGGAGTTAACAATATTCCTATCGATGCATATGCAGAGAAAGGTATCGTAGTTTTCAATACACCAGGTGCTAACGCAAACGGTGTTAAGGAGCTTGTTCTTGCAGGTCTTCTTCTTGGTTCAAGAGATATCATCGGTGGTGCTAACTGGGTAACAGAGTCAAAGGATGACGCTGATATCGCAAAGACAGCTGAAAAGAAGAAGAAAGCATTCGCAGGAAATGAAATCCAGGGTAAGAAACTTGGTGTAATCGGACTTGGTGCTATCGGTGCACTTGTTGCTAACGCTGCAGTTTCACTTGGTATGGAAGTTTACGGATATGATCCATATGTTTCAGTTGATGCAGCTTGGAAGCTTTCAAGAAGCGTTAAGCACATCACAAACGTAAATGATATTTATACAAATTGTGATTTCATCACAGTTCATGTACCACTTCTTGATTCTACAAAGGGTATGATCAATGCAGACGCTATCAGCCGTATGAAGGATGGAGTTGTAGTACTTAACTTCGCTAGAGATATTCTCATTGATGAGAAGGCTCTTCTTGATGCTATTGATGAAGGACATGTTAAGAGATATGTTACAGACTTCGCTAATCCTACAGTTGCAGGACATAAGGGAGTTATCTGTACACCTCACCTTGGAGCTTCAACTGAGGAATCAGAAGATAACTGTGCTATCATGGCTGTTAAAGAGATTCGTGACTTTATCGAGAATGGTAATGTTGTAAACTCAGTTAACTATCCACGTTGTGAAGCAGGTGTATGTGAATCTGCATCAAGAGTAACAGTTTGTCATAAGAATATTCCTAATATGCTCACACAGTTCACAGGCGTTTTCGCTAATAAGGGAATCAACGTTACTGAGATGGTAAGCAAGTCAAAGGGCGATTATGCATATACTATCCTTGATATCAGCGAGAAGGCAACAGAAGATATGGCTGCTGCACTTTCAGCTATCGATGGAGTAGTAAGAGTTAGAATAGTAAAATAATATATTCGTGCAAATAGAGAGAGGAAGTTTTTTATGAGCGAGAAATTTAAAGTAGGTATACTTGGAGCAACAGGTATGGTAGGACAGAGATTTATCTCTATCCTTGAGAATCATCCATGGTTTGAAGTTGTAACTGTAGCTGCCAGCCCAAGAAGCGAAGGTAAAACATATGAGGAAGCAGTAGAAGGAAGATGGAAGATGGATACACCAATTCCTGAAGCTGTAAAGGGGCTTAAATTATATAATGTAAATGAAGTTGAGAAAGTTGCTTCAACAGTAGATTTTGTTTTTAGTGCAGTAGATATGACTAAGGATGAGATCAAGGCAATCGAGGAAGCTTATGCTAAGACTGAGACTCCGGTTGTTTCAAACAACAGCGCCCACAGATGGACACCTGACGTACCTATGGTTGTTCCTGAACTTAATCCTGAGCATTATGAAGTAATCAAATATCAGAAGGAAAGACTCGGAACAAAGAGAGGATTTATCGCTGTTAAGCCTAACTGCTCAATCCAGAGTTATGCACCTGCACTCTTCGCACTTAAAGAGTTTGAGCCAAAGGAAGTAGTTGTTTCTACATATCAGGCTATTTCAGGTGCAGGTAAGACTTTCAAGGATTGGCCGGAAATGGTTGGAAATATCATTCCATATATCGGTGGTGAAGAAGAGAAGAGTGAGCAGGAGCCACTTAGAATCTGGGGTAAGGTTGAAGACGGAGTTATCAAGAAGTGTGAGAACGGACCAAAGATCACAAGTCAGTGTATAAGAGTTCCTGTTCTTAACGGACATACAGCTACTGTATTTGTTAACTTTGGAAAGAAGCCTACAAAGGAAGAAATCATCGACAGATGGGTTAACTTCAGCGGAGAACCACAGAAGCTTAATCTTCCTTCAGCTCCAAAGCAGTTCATCCAGTATCTTGAGGAAGATAACAGACCTCAGGTTTCACTTGATGTTGACTATGAGAATGGAATGGGTGTTTCTATGGGACGTCTCAGAGAAGATACACTTTTTGATTATAAGTTTGTTGGACTTTCACACAATACTCTTAGGGGTGCTGCAGGTGGTGCGGTATTATCAGCAGAATTACTTTGTGCAAAAGACTATATCCAAAAGAAATAGTTTATGCTATAATATCTTTCGGCTGTGCCATCAAAGAATATTATTTGATGTATTTAATATATAAGAGCATTCTATAGAGGGAGGTAAAGTCGATGAAGAAACTAGTTTTAGTTACTTCTCCGCCGGCTTGTGGAAAAACATTTATTTCAAAAAAACTTGCTAAGGCTTTAACTAACTGTGTCTATCTTGACAAAGACACATTGATCGTACTTTCTAAGCAGATTTTTAAGGTTGCAGGACAGGAATATAACAGATCTTCTGAGTTCTTCCAGAGAGAGATCAGAGATTATGAGTATTATGCTGTTCTTGACCTTGCATTTGATGCTTTGGAATATAATGATACAGTATTGATCAACGCTCCATTCACAGATGAGATCAGAGATGACGACTATCTTCAGTCTCTTCGTGAAAAACTTTCTGAAAAAGGTGCAGAACTTGCGGTTATCTGGATTCATACAGACATAGAAGTTGCACATCAGAGAATGATCAGCAGAAATTCAGACAGAGATGTTTGGAAACTTGAACATTGGGATGAATATGTTGCTACTCAGAATTTTGAGAAACCGGGAAATATTCCTGAACTTTATGTTTTCAACAACAATTCTGATGAAGATTTCAAGGCTTCTATAGCCGGAGCGGTTAAATTTATTAGAGGTTAATTTGTAAAGGCTGTGTTGGTGCAATGACACGAATACAGCCTTTTCTTGCATTAAAGAGATTTTATGATAAGTGAGGTATGATCATGGCAGAAGTAAGACCATTTGCCGCATATAGACCTAAAAAAGGTTTGGAAGACAGTATTGCGGCTCTCCCGTATGATGTTTATAACAGACAGGAAGCTGCTGAAGCGGTTCAGGGCAAGCCTTATACATTTTTAAGGATCGACAGACCTGAGACACAGTTTCCACCTGAACAGGACATGTATGCTCCTGAAGTATATCAGAAAGCTAAGGACATGCTTTATGATATGATCAAAGAAGGAAGCTACGTTCATGAAGATAAAAATGTTTATTATATTTATGAACTGATCATGGACGGAAGACACCAGACAGGTATTGTTGCTGCGGCATCGATTGATGATTATCAGAATGGTGTTATCATGAAGCATGAAAATACCAGAGCTGATAAAGAAGCAGACAGAATAAATCATGTTTATACATGTAATGCTCAGACAGGACCTATTTTCCTTGCATATAGGAATAGAACTGCTGTTACTCAGATAGTAAATAAAGTTAAGCAGGGCGAGGCTTTATATAGCTTTACTTCTGAAGATGATATTACTCATAATGTTTGGGTTATTGATGATGAAAATGATATTGCGGCTATAAGAAGTGAATTTGCTGCAACCGATAAGATTTATATAGCTGATGGTCATCATAGAGCAGCTTCTGCTGTTAAGGTTGGCCTTAAGAAAAGAGAAGAAAATCCGGGATATACAGGAGAAGAGGAATTCAACTATTTCCTTTCTGTTCTTTTCCCTGATAATGAACTTAAGATTCTTGATTACAACAGAGTTGTTAAAGATCTTAACGGATTAACGGAAGAAGAATTCATGGATAAGATTAAGAATATCTGTGATGTTGAAGAAGTTTTAACAATGTATAAGCCTGAAAATAAGGGGATTTTCGGTATGTACATTTCCGGAAAATGGTATAAGCTTTCAGTAAAAGAAGAGTATAAATCCGACGATGCCGTTGATGGATTAGACGTATCTATACTTCAGAATCAGATACTTGGACCAATCCTTGGAATAGGAGATCCACGTGTTGATAAGCGTATAGATTTCGTAGGAGGTATTAGGGGACTTAAGGAACTTGAGAGACGAGTTGAAAATGATATGCAGATAGCATTTTCTATGTATCCTACATCAATAGATGAACTCTTTAAAGTGGCAGACGATCATAGACTTATGCCACCAAAATCAACATGGTTTGAGCCAAAGCTGAGAAGCGGTATTTTTATTCATACACTTGATTAGGGAGGTTTAGCATGGCGTCAAAGAGAAGAGCTGTTTTTGCTATAAATTGGATGGAAGTAGAAGCTCTGGTAAATGCAAGACATGATAATCCGCATCATATACTTGGAATACATGAATGCTTAGATGATGTATATGTAAATGCATTTATTCCCGGGGCTAAGGTGGTTACGGTAATTGATAAAAAAGACAAAAAACGCTATTCACTTATTTCTGAGAGATATGAGGGATTTTTCTCAATCTGCATCAAAGATAAGAAATCATTTGATTATGAGCTTGATATAAAATATGAGGATGGAACAGAGCAGAAGACAGTAGACCCATACGTTTTCGAGCCTGTTATTGATCCTATAGATATCAGCAGATTCAATGAGGGCATTCATTATGAAATATATGAAAAATTAGGCTCTCATCCAATGGTTGTTGATGGCGTAAAAGGTACGCTTTTTGCAGTATGGGCGCCAAATGCAGAGCGTGTATCAGTTGTCGGTAATTTCAATAATTGGGATGGAAGACGTCATCAGATGAGAAAGCTTGATTATTCGGGCATTTTTGAACTGTTTATTCCGGGCAATCTTACTGATGAGATTTATAAATATGAAATAAGATCCAAAAAGGGCGATGTTTTCATGAAGAGTGACCCTTATGCATTTACATCTGAGATCAGACCTGCAAATGCTTCAAAGGTAACGACTCTTGATTATATTTGGCATGATAAGAAATGGATAGATGCAAGAAGTTCGTCAAATGAAGGTGCTAAAGATGACAAGGTACCATTAGAAAAACCTCTTAATATCTATGAAGTTCATTTGGGATCGTGGAAACGTCCTGATGATGGAAGAGAATTTTACAGTTACAGAGAGATAGCTATAAGGCTTGCGGATTATATGAAGGAAATGGGTTACAACTATGTTGAACTTATGCCTATTATGGAACATCCGTATGATCCTTCATGGGGCTATCAGATAACAGGATATTATGCTCCGACATCAAGATACGGATCGCCGGAAGAGTTCATGGGATTCGTGGATTATATGCATACAAAGGGTATCGGTGTCATCATTGACTGGGTACCTGCACATTTCCCTCGTGACGAACATGGGCTTGGAAGATTTGACGGAACTCCTTTATATGAGAATCAGGATCCTTTACGTGGAGAGCATCCTCACTGGGGAACTTATATATTTGATTACGGAAGAAATGAAGTAAAGAATTTCCTTGTTGCAAATGCACTTTACTGGGCTGACAAGTATCATATAGACGGAATCAGAGTTGATGCGGTTGCATCAATGCTTTACCTTGATTATGGAAGAAATGGCGGCGAGTGGAGACCGAACATTTATGGCGGTAATGAAAATCTCGAGGCGATAGCTTTCATTAAAGAGGTAAATCAGAAAATGAAAGAAAACTATCCCGGCGTCATTATGATAGCAGAAGAGTCAACGGCATGGCCTATGATGACTCATAATGTAGAAGATGGCGGCATGGGATTTGATTATAAGTGGAATATGGGATGGATGAATGATTTCCTGTCTTATATGAAACTTGATCCTTTATACAGAAAATATCATCATAATGAGCTTACATTCAGTATGATGTATGCATTTAGTGAGAAATTCATTCTTGTACTTTCGCATGATGAAGTTGTTCATGAAAAAGGCTCTATGATACAGAAGATGCCGGGAGGATATGAAGATAAATTTTCTAACCTTAGAACGGCATACGGATTTATGATGACTCATCCGGGAAAGAAACTCATTTTCATGGGACAGGAATTCGCTCAGTTTGCTGAATTCAATGAGTCCTCTGAACTTGACTGGTCTCTTTTTGAGTTTGATGCCCATAGATGTATTCAGGATTACGTGAAAGAACTTAATAAATTATATAATTCTGAGCCTGCGCTTTATGAATATGATTCATCACCTGAAGGATTTAACTGGATCAGTGTAAATGATGCCAACAGAAGCATCGTATCATATGAGAGAAATGCTAAGAATGAGAAAGATACTCTTGTGGTTGTCTGCAACTTCACTCCGGTTGAACAGAAGAATTATAAGCTTGGTGTTCCTTCAGAAGGAAAATGGCAGGAAATTTTCTCAAGCGATAATGCTAAATTCGGTGGAGAAGGAAAGAATAATAAAACTGTGAGACAGACAAAAGTCGGTTCGGTTGATGAAAGAAATCAGTATATCCAGATAACCGTGCCTGCTTTATCGGTTTCTGTATTTAAGAAGAAAAGCGGCAGTAAATCGCCTGCTAAGAAGACAGCAAAGTAGTAAGTGATCATTTATGGTAAATAACAGGTAATGTCTATGATAAATATTTACAAAGATGTAGCCGAAGAGTTCATAAAAGGTGCAGAAAAAAATAAAAGTAAAATATCGGTATGGCTGGATAAGGCGCTGGATTGGATAGTCGAAAAAGGTGTATATGTCTTACTGACTTTATTATTCATTTATATTGGAAGTAAGGTAATAAAAGTTGTACTGAAGATTATCCATAAGTCATTTGACAGGCATAAATTATCGGCGAGTGTTTCAGGATTCCTGATTTCATTTATAAGGATAATTCTTTATATATTATTATTTATATCGGCGGCTTCGTTGCTTGGATTCCAGGTTACTTCATTTGTAACGATACTTGGAGCTTCGGGTATTGCTATAGGACTTGCACTTCAGGGAAGTCTTTCAAATCTTGCCGGTGGTGTGCTGATACTTATACTTAAGCCTTTCGATGTCGGTGATTATATCATTGAAAATCATACTAAATGCGAAGGTACGGTAATAGGCATTGATGTATTCTATACAAAGCTTAGAACCGTTGATAACAGAGTTGTGGTTATCCCGAACGGCAACCTTTCCAATACTTCAATCATTAATGTCACAAAGCTTGGCGAAAGAATGGTTGAGATTAAGATTGGTGTATCCTATAAAAGTGATATGAAGACTGTGAAGGATATTCTTATTAAAACGGCTTTGGATAATGAGCTTACTTTGAAAGATAAAGGTGCTGTAAGTTTTGTGGATGAATTCATGGATAGTGCTGTGAAGTTCGGAGTCAGATTCTGGGTTAAGAGTCCTGATTTTCATACTGCAAGATGGGCAGTAACAGAAGAAATAAAGAAACAGTTCGACGAGAATGGTGTAGTAATACCATTTAATCAACTGGAAGTTACTATCAATAATTAATAAGAAGTTATGATCAATAATTGATAGGAATTTGTGCTCGAGAATTAACAGGAAGTTATGAACAATAATTGATAGGAATTTATGATCGAGAATTAACAGGAAGTTATGAACAATAATTGATAAGAAGTTTCGATTGAGAATTGATAGGAAGTTATGGACAGAAAAAGGATAGAGGAGCTCGCAAAAAGAGCAGAGAGAACCGGAACATATACTTACACGGATTTTATGGGGCAAGGTGATCTTGCCTCATTTCTTGATTATGCACAATCCATCAATGTGCCATATAGGATATATGGCGGATATGATGAAGCGGAACGCGGCATGATCATATTTGGGAATGAAGAAATGTGTTCTTATACGGAAGAGCCACCGATTAAGCTCATAAAGATTATGCCGCGGGGGGCCAAGTATGCCGAAAAGCTTACACACAGAGATTACCTTGGAGCATTGATAAATCTTGGGATTACAAGAGAAATGCTGGGGGATATCCTTATAAAGGAAAATGCGTATGTTTTCGTTCTTGAACATATGGCGGAATTTATTTGCGATAATCTTTTTAAGGTAAAGCATACGGCTGTGGATGTACAAGAGATTTCAGAGATTGAAGATAATTTAGTGATAGAAAAAGAAGAAAGACAGGTTGTTATAAGTTCCAACAGACTTGATGCTGTTATTGCAAGGATTTTCAATATGTCCAGAGAAAGCGCGGCGGAGATAATAAATGAAGGACGCATTTTTATAAATGGAAGAACAGCTACGAAGAAAGAAAAGAGCCTTACTGAAGGAGACAGGGTTTCTGTCAGGGGGCATGGTAAATTCATTTTTGTAAGAGAAAATGGAAAGACGAAGAAAGATAGATTAGCTATTACAGTGGAAATTTATATATGATGTTCATGTGGTTAGCATAAGGTAATTTAGCCTAAATACGGTTATTTTATTTGGTAAATACGATACTTGCAAATGGGTTGCAAATATCTGTTTCATTTGCTATAACATAACGTGAAAACTGTTTATTGTTTGTATTGTAAAAAACGGAGGAAAAAAATGGCAAAGATAGATATTATTTCCGGATTTTTAGGCGCCGGAAAAACAACACTCATCAAGAAGCTTATTGCAGATGCATTCAAGAATGAAAAGGTTGTTCTTATTGAAAATGAGTTTGGTGAGATTGGTATAGATGGTGGATTCCTTAAGGAAGCAGGAATCGAGATTACAGAAATGAATTCCGGATGTATCTGTTGTTCACTTGTTGGTGACTTCGGAGAAGCTCTTAAGAAGGTTGTTGATGAATATAAACCTGACAGAGTTATCATCGAGCCATCAGGAGTAGGTAAGCTTTCAGATGTTATTAAGGCAGTTGAGAAAGCTTCTCAGGACGTGGATATTAAGCTTAACAGTGCTACAACTGTTGTTGATGTAACAAAGGCAAAGATGTACATAAAGAACTTTGGTGAGTTCTTCCTTAACCAGATTGAGGCCTGCGGAACTGTAGTTCTCAGTAGAAGCCAGAATGCTACAGAGGAAAAGCTTGTTGAAGTTGTAAATATGATTAAAGAGCATAATGCTGATGCAAGAATGATCACAACTCCATGGGATCAGATCGATGGAACAATCATTCTTGATGCTATCGAGCATTCTTCATCAATAGAAGATATAATGAAGAACTTTAGATATAATCCTGAAGAGGATGATCATCATCACCATCATCATTATGATGAAAATGGAGTATGCAGCTGCGGACATCATCATGATGACGACGATGACGAGGATGAACATGAACATCACCATCATCACCATGATGATGAAGAGGAACATGAGCATCACCATCATCACCATGATGACGAAGATGAACATGAGCATCACCATCATCACCATGATGACGAAGATGAGCATGAACACCACCATCATTATGATGAAAATGGAGTATGCAGCTGTGGACATCATCACCATCACGGACATGATGCAGATGAAGTATTTACAAGCTGGGGAAGAGAAACAGCTCTTAAATATGATGAAACAGAACTTAGAGCTATTCTTGATAAGCTTGCAGTTGAAGAAGATAATGAATTCGGAATCATTCTTCGTGCAAAGGGAATAATTCCTGATAAGTCCGGAAAATGGCTTGAGTTCGATCTTGTTCCGGGTGAATATGAAGTAAGAGAAGGTGTAGCAGATTACACAGGTAAGCTTTGTGTTATCGGTAGTAACCTTGCAGAAGATAAGATTGCAGAATTATTCGGAATGTAATCTAATTACAGATTATTTTTGGATGATATTGCGGGATATACGTATAAATCATTGCGGAATGTATATGTATAAATTGGTATGGGATATATATGTGTAAATTATTGCGAAATGTATTTGTATAAATATTTCCCGCGATATTTCCTGAGAAAAATATAATATAGCAGTATATAAATGATCAAAGAAACAAAAGAGGTTTGATATGAATAAAGAAATTCCTGTTTATGTCTTCATGGGTTTTCTCGGAAGTGGTAAAACAAAATTTGCCAGAGAGACTTTGGTAGATCGCTCATTTACAGAAGGACAGAAAACACTTCTCCTTGTATGTGAAGATGGAGAGGAAGAATATGATATAGATCTTTTGGCAGAAAAGAATATATTCGTTGAGTTTATAACAGAGGAAACTCTTACGGCAGAGCATTTACTTGATATAAGCTCAAAGGTTAAGCCTGAGCTCGTGCTTATTGAGTACAATGGAATGTGGGAGCTTGATAAGATTTTCAGCATAAGAGTTCCTAAGGGATGGACTGTTGTTCAGGTTCTTTCATTTGTTGATTCATCAACATTTGATGTTTATCTCAGCAACATGAAGAAGATCATCATGGATCAGTTAAAGAATGCCGACATGATCATTTTCAATCGTTGCGATGAGAATACTAAGAAGGCTGAATATAGAAGAAGTATAAGAGCTGTCAACAGACGTGCACAGGTTATATTTGAAAATAAAGACGGTATTCCTGATGCGGATGATGAGGAAGAAGCACAGCTTCCATTTGATACAGACGGACCGCTTATCACTTTTGATGAAGCTGATTTTGGTCTTTTCTATATCGATGCAGCTGATAATCCGGACAAATATCTTGGCAAGAAGGTTAAATTCAAAGCCATGGTTCATAAGCCAAGTACATATGGCAAAAATGAATTCGTTCCAGGGCGTTTTGCCATGACATGTTGCGCAGCAGACGTTGCTTTCGTTGGATTTAAATGCTATTATGGTGGCACAAGTACATTAAAAGATCGTGACTGGGTAATCGTAGAAGGAAAGATCGAGAAGGAATATTATCCTGAATTTGAGGGCGATGGACCGGTTATTTATGCTGATACTGTATCAATGACTTCACCGGCTGAAGAGGAACTTGTTTATTTCAATTACTAAATATATATGAAGCAGTTAGTGCCCTAAAATATGGGATGTACTGTTGATATATATGAAGCAGTTAGTGCCCTGAAATATGGGATGTACTGTTGATATATATGATGCATTCAGTACCCAGAAATATAAGGAGAAAGTATGGCTAGAGAAGACTTCAAGCCCGGAAATATGCTTTATCCCCTTCCGGCGGTCCTTGTAAGCTGCCAGAGACCGGGAGAAAAGCCGAATGCATTAACCATAGCATGGGCAGGAACTATTTGCTCGGATCCTGCGATGGTTAGCATTTCCATAAGACCTTCAAGATATTCATATGATATTATTAATGAAACAAAAGAGTTCGTTATTAATCTTGTGAATGATGATCTTGTATTTGCGGCTGACTATTGCGGTGTTAAATCCGGTAAGGACGTGGATAAATTCAAAGAAATGAAACTCACACCTGTAGAAATTAATGGTGTTTCATGCCCGGGAATCGATGAAAGCCCTGTTTGTATAGGCTGCAAGGTCGTTGAGGTGAAGAAACTCGGTACCCATGATATGTTTATAGCTAACGTGGTTTCTGTTTCTGCAAATAAGAAATATATGGATGAAAAGGGCAAGTTTGAGCTTAATTCATCCGGCCTTATGGTTTATTCTCACGGTGATTATTTCACTTTAGGTGAAAGCCTTGGAAGTTTTGGATATTCTGTCAGAAAAAATAGTGGGAAGAAGTCTGGGGAGAGTACAAACAAGAGTGCAAACAATAATGCAAGTGATAAGGCGAGCAGAAATGCTAATAAAAATACAAGTAAGAGCGCAAGCATTAGCGTTAGTAAAAGTACAAGCATTAATGTAAGAAAAAACACAAGCAAGAATGTGAGCGACAAGTCAGGTAAAAATTTCGGAAAGAATTTCGGAAAGAGTATCAGAAAGAATAAATACAATAAATAAACATAATAAACAAATACAGAAAATAAAAATTTATGATTATCGAAAAAGAGCGGCATACAATGCTACAAATTGTAGCATTATATAAGTTGCTCTTTTTTGTTTAGTTATAATATAATGATTTTAATGAGACTCACTTTTATGCTTGGAGAGGCAAAAAGGAGTACAAATGTATAGTAATATTATAAGCGGTACGGCCATGGGGATTGATGGGATGCTGGTAAATGTTGAAGCTGATATCAGTCCGGGGCTTCCGACCTTATCTATGGTTGGTTATCTTGCTTCGTCTGTAAAGGAAGCGGGTGAGAGGGTTCGTACAGCTATCAAAAATTCAGGATTTATCATTCCTGCCAGCAGGATAACGGTAAATCTTTCACCTGCAGATGTCAGAAAAGACGGAGCTATGTATGATCTTTCTATTGCCATGGCTATCCTGACGTCTATGCAGATCATTCCGGCGGGTAAATTAGAGAATACGATAATATTGGGAGAACTTGGCCTTTCAGGCGAGATAAAGGCTGTTGAAGGGGTTCTTCCTATAGTTCATTATGCTTCAAAGCAGGGGATAAAGAAGGCTATAATTCCTGAGGAAAATGTTAATGAGGCTTTATTTGTCGATGATATTGAGATATATGGTGTCAGAGAATTAAAAGCACTTGTGGATCATCTTCTGGGAGAGGCATCAGACGATATTTCATATCATAAAACAAGTAAAGATATGATAAGAAAGGGTTTTGAAAACGGGGATATAAATAGGCATATCGATGTAAATATGGAAAATGTTCGCGGCCAGGATACTATGAAGCGAGGGGTTATGGTAGCTGTTGCGGGATTTCATAATATTCTTATGAGTGGTGCTGCAGGTGCGGGCAAATCCTTGATTGCAAGATGTATTCCGGGTATTATGCCGCCGCTTTCGTATGAAGAAAGTTTGGAGCTTACGAAAATCTATAGTATTTCAGGCCTTATGAAGGGGCAAAAAGGACTTATCATAGAAAGACCGTTTCGAAGTCCGCATCATACGGTTACAGAAACTGCACTGGTTGGCGGAGGGGCTGTTCCTCGCCCCGGAGAAGTGAGTCTGGCGGACCGAGGAGTTCTTTTTCTTGACGAGCTGCCGGAATATAAGAAAAAGGTCATAGAATGCCTTAGACAGCCAATGGAGGATAAAACCATAACTATTTCCAGGCATCATTCGACATTTAAATTTCCGTCGGATTTTATGCTTGTTGCTGCGATGAATCCATGCCCCTGCGGTCATTATCCTGACAGAAAGTTTTGCCGATGTACCGAAAATGAGATAAAGGCCTACAGGAATAAGATAAGTTATCCGATTCTGGATAGGATTGATATAAGGCTTGAAGTAAAGTCTGTGGATTATAAAGAATTATCCTCCGGTAAAAAGACCATGTCATCCGAAGAAATGAGAGAACAGATTGAAATAGCCAGAGAAAGACAGATATATAGATTTAAGGATGAGGATATATGTTTTAATTCGGATATTCCCCAGGATAAGATTGAAAGATTTATCAAGATAAATCCGGCGGGTGAAGAACTCCTGAAGAAGGAATTTGATACATCGAATCTATCTGCAAGAGGATATTTCAGGATAAAGAGATTGGCAAGAACCGTTGCTGATCTGAATGACAGAGACGAGATACAGGAAGATGATGTATATGAAGCTATGTTTTACAGAAATATCAGTGACAGATCGGAAGCCATCGGATGAGGGGGAGGCATGAGAGAAAAAGATTTATTGATATGGTTATCAAATCATAAGGAAATAGGTGCTTTATCCATCTGTAGACTGTTTGAAAGATATAAAACGGCAGAAGCTATTCTTGAAGCTCCCTTTGATGAATTAAAAACTGTGATTCCCGAGAAAGCTGCAGGGCTTATAAAAGAGACAGAGAGAAAGGTTGTTACCGAGGAAACTGAAAGGTTTAAAGACAGGCTTTTGAAGGAAGGATTCGGAATTATAACTATAAATGATGATTTATATCCCGATAATCTAAAGAATATATTTGAACCGCCGCGGATACTATATTTTAAAGGTAATATTCAGCTGCTTAAAGAAGATATAAAGATAGCTATAGTCGGGTCGAGACAGGCAACACCATATGGACGTGAGGCTGCTTCTTATTTTGCGGCATCATTTGGAAAGGCGGGATTTACAGTGGTGAGTGGATTGGCCTTTGGTATAGATGCGGCTGCTCATAAAGAGGTTCTTAAAGATAGCGGGAAGACCATAGGTGTTATGGGAAGCGGTATTAATGTTATCTATCCTAAAGGGAATACATCAATCTATATGGAAATGTATGAGAAAGGTCTTGTGATATCAGAAAATGGTCTTGATATCGGCCCCTTCAGCTTTAATTTCCCCATTAGGAACAGAATCATCAGCGGATTGTCCGATGGGGTTCTGGTTGTCGAGGCGCGCAAAAAAAGCGGTTCTCTTATTACTGCAGATCAGGCATTGGAACAGGGGAGAAATGTATATGCGGTTCCCGGAAGGATAAATGATCCTCTTAGCGAAGGAACAAACCTTCTTATAAAAAATGGAGCATTGATTTCAAATAATGCGGAAACAGTCATTGAAGACATGATAGGAATAAGTGAATTTTATGACGGCCGGAATAAGGAGAGGGATTCGGAGGAAAAGGAGAAAGAAAAGAATCATTCTAAAAGGAAGAATGATAAAAAAGATGATATTTTAGTGCAGCCTTTGGATGAAAATGAAAAGAAAATATACAAAATAATAGGAAGTTCCGATGTTTTTATCGACGATATCATAAGCATAACAGGGCTTAGCCCGGGAGTGTGTATAAGGGGAGTTATCGAACTTATGAGAGGCGGATTTATCAAGGAAACTGAAAGGGGATATTACATTCGCCGGATCAATCTTTAAAAATATGACTCTTGCATTTAATTTTTTTTTGTTGTATATTTACCCGCATAAAGAGTCATGATAGGGGAATTTACAAATGGCAAAAAATCTTGTGATAGTTGAGTCGCCTGCAAAGGCGAAAACAATTAAAAAGTTTTTAGGGAAGGATTATGAGGTTATCGCATCATACGGACATGTGAGGGATCTCCCTAAGAGTACTATGGGAGTTGATCCGGAGGATGATTTTGAACCTCATTACATAACTATTAGGGGTAAAGGAGAAGTCCTTGCATTACTTCGAAAAGAAGTAAAAAAAGCAAGTAAGATATATCTCGCAACTGACCCGGACCGTGAGGGAGAGGCTATATCATATCATTTGGCTATAGCGCTTAAACTTGAGGAGGGTAGTTTTCAGAGAATTACATTCAATGAGATTACAAAGAATGCGGTTAAAGATTCAATCAAAAACGCACGTAAGATAGATATGAGCCTGGTTGATGCTCAGCAGGCAAGACGAGTTCTTGATAGATTGGTAGGTTATGAAATCAGCCCACTTCTTTGGCAGAAGATTAAAAGAGGTCTTTCAGCTGGACGAGTTCAGTCGGTTGCTCTTAAGATGATCTGTGACAGAGAGAAAGAGATAGATGCATTTATTCCGGAAGAGTACTGGAGTCTTGACAGTAAACTTATCTGTCCGGGCAACAGATCAAGCATCGCCTTCCATTATAGTGGCGATATTGCAAACTCTGATGAAGCAGAAAAGATCATTAAAGAAGCTAAAGCTGATAAGTTTGTAGTAAAAGAAGTTAAAGAGGGAACCAGAACAAGAAAGGCACCTCTTCCTTTTACAACAAGTACACTTCAGCAGGATGCGGCTTCAAGACTTAATTTTTCAACATCAAAGACAATGAGACTTGCTCAGGAATTATACGAAGGAATTGATATTAAAGGCCGTGGAACCATAGGTCTTATCACTTACCTTCGTACTGACTCTGTGCGTATTTCCGAGGAAGCCGATGCAGCAGCAAGAAGTTTTATCGTTGATAAATACGGAAATGATTATGTTGCTGAAGTTATTGCAGACGGAAATAAAGGTAAGAAGATACAGGATGCTCACGAAGCTATCAGACCGACTTATGTAGATGTTACACCTGAAAGTATAAAAGAAAGCGTTTCAAGAGATCTGTTCAGATTATATCAGCTTATTTATAACAGATTCCTTGCCAGCAGAATGAAACCTGCTGTATATAAGACAGGTGCAATTAAAGTAAATGCAGGCGGTCATACATTCAAGGCGTCAACAAGCAGCCTTGATTTCGCCGGATTTATGGAGGTTTATTCTCAGAATTCGGAAGAAAAAGAAGAAAATATCAAGAAGCTTGAGGAGATTCAGGTTGGTACTGAATTAAAGCTTGATGATTTTGAAAGTAAGCAGCATTTCACAAATCCTCCTGTTCATTTCACAGAAGCACTTCTGGTTCGAACAATGGAAGAGAACGGAATAGGAAGACCATCAACTTATGCGCCTACAATTGCGACTATCCTCAACAGAAGATATGTAATTAAAGAAGAAAAGAATCTGTATGTAACAGAACTTGGTGAAGCTGTTAACGGAATCATGGAGACAGCATTCCCGGTAATCATAGATACTGAATTTACTGCAAATATGGAGAGTTTGCTGGACAAGATCGGCGAAGGAGTGATAGACTGGAAAGTCGTTGTAAGGAATTTCTATCCGGATCTTGATATAGCAGTAAAGAATGCTGAGAAAGCTCTTGAGAATATCCATATAGCAGATGAAGTGTCAGATACCGTTTGTGAAGAGTGCGGTAAGATGATGGTTATTAAGTATGGCCCGCATGGTAAGTTCCTTGCATGTCCGGGATTCCCTGATTGCAGGAATACAAAGCCGTACTTCGAAAAGATTGGCGTACAGTGTCCAAAATGTGGTAAAGACATCGTTATCAAGAAAACCAAAAAGGGAAGAAGGTATTTCGGATGTATTGATTATCCGGAATGTGATTTCATGTCTTGGAACAAGCCGTCATCACAAAAATGTCCTGAATGTGGCAGCTTAATGGTTGAAAAAGGCAATAAATTATGCTGCTCAAATGAGGAGTGCGGATACGTGATGTCCAAAAAGAAAGAAAATGAATAAAGATGTGAGGGATCAGGTGTGAGTGTTAAGCTACTTGATAAAACAAGGAAATTAAACAAATTATTACATTACAATTCATCATACAAGGTTATATTTGATGATATTTGTAAATGTGCAGGAGAAATCCTTTCAGCAAATGTGCTGGTTATAAGTATGAAGGGAAAAGTACTTGGTTTATATGATAATTCAAAGGTGGAAGTAATAAATGAACTTTTACCGGAGGAGCTGGGGAAAGTTATAGATGATGGACTTAATGAAAGGTTTTTATCAGTTCTTTCAACAAAAGAAAATGTTAATCTTATGACACTCGGCTTTGATGAAGAAGTAAGTAGGAAGCATTCAGCAATAGTAATGCCTGTTGACTTCGCGGGAGAAAGACTCGGAACAACATTCATTTATAGAAATAATGATATATTTGATGTTGATGACATTATCTTTAGCGAATATATGAATACAGTTATAGAGCTTGAGATGATGAGGTCTATATATGAAGAAGACGAAGATGAGAGAAGAAAGCGCATCATGGTTAAGTCTGCAGCGGAATCACTCTCTATCTCAGAAAAAGAAGCTGTGATCAGCGTATTTAAAGAACTTAACAAGAAAGAAGGCGTCCTTGTAGCAAGCAGGGTTGCTGTTAAATACCAGATCACAAGATCGATAATCGTAAATGCTTTAAGAAAACTTGAGGGTGCGGGAATAATTGAATCCAAGTCTCAGGGAATGAAAGGTACATACATAAAGATTGTAAATGAAGCAATCTTTACCGAACTGGGCATTTAATGAGCATAAAAATTAACAATAATTTTGTAAAAAAATAAAAATATTGTGGCATTATACTCAATAAAGTGTTTTAATAGAGAAGGAGATTAATCGGACGGTACGATTCGATTATGTATTAAAACAATATGATGAATAGGAGAGAGTACATATGACACCAACAATAATAGTTCTTATTGCGCTTGCCGTTATTTTTATTGTTGTAAGTTGCTTTATCGGAATGGATGACAAACAAGGTGACAATTTTGATATAAGCGACATTCCGGAGGATAAGAAACAGAAGATTGATTCGATGGTAAATGATTATTTTGCTAAATCAGTCGGAAATAAAGGTGGAAATCTTAAACCTCTTATCGAGAAGGAAATTGTTAATAAGATTAAGAACAACAATGATAAGCTTGATAAAGAGAATAAAAAGAGTATTGATAAGCTCAATAACAAGCTTAAGGAAATTGAAAAGAAGATCGATGACAGTATAAAGAAACTTGATTCGACAGGCGATAAAAAAGCAAAAGAACTTGATCAGAGAACTGAAAGTAAGATTGCTGAAATTGATGAACATACAGCTGAAGTTATCGATAGTGTTGCTAAGAGTCGTGAAGAAATCGATTCTACTTATGCACTGATCCTTGAAAAAGAAAAAGAGATAAGAGTTTCATTAAATCTTATGGATGAATATAAGAAGGGACTTGAAGCTCTTAAAAATGAACTTGATAAAAGAGATGCTTTAGCAGTCAGCCAGGCATCAAAAAGTGCTGAAGTTGTAGAAGAGACAGAGGAAGCTGAAGTAGTTTCTGAAGTTGAGGAAGTAGTTCCTGATACAACTGAAGAAGAAATTGAAGAAGCTGAAGAGATCGTTGAAGAAGAAATCGTTGAGGAAGAATCTGATGAAGTAGAAGTTCCTGAAGAGGATATCGAAGATTCTGAGGACGAAATCGAAGATTCTGAGGAGAAAATCGAAGAAGCTGAAGACGGTGAAGATGATGGTCAGAACAGAGTTATCTCAATCAGCGACAGAATCTCTAGGGCGGCAGCGGATGATTCCGATGAGGATGAAGACGAAGAAGAAAAAGAAGATGTAAGTGATGTCGAGCAGACAGAAAGTCTTGATGAGATACTTGCAGTTGAAGGAATAAGCCTTGAGGGCGGCAATACTGAAGAGAATGTTATGGGTATGTACCATGCCGGATTCAGTATATTAGAGATATCAAAACTTCTTGATATCGGAGTAGGCGAAGTAAAATATGTAATTGATAAGCATCAGGGGGAATAAGCATTGAAGGTAAAATATTACTTAAGAGGAATTGGCATAGGTGTTCTTCTTGGAGTGTTGATTATGTTCGCTGCGATGAAAACTCTTGGTTATGAAAAGAGTGATGGAAGTGTTAGAACAGCTGTAGCAGATGAAAACGCTAAGAAAGAAAAACCTACTCCACCAAAAGATAAGAAAACAGAAGCTTCAACTAATATAAAAACAGAAGTAACTACAGAAGTTCTTACTACTGAAAAAGTAACTACAGAGAAGCAGACTACTGAAGCTACAACAAAGGCAACAACAGAGATTACAACTGAGGCAACAACAGAAGCTACTACTGAAAAGAAGACAGAAGAAGTAACTACTGAGAAAGCTACAGAAGAGCCGGCTAAGACATCTGATGAAACAGTAACAATCGTTGTTGAAAGTGGAATGTACTCAGAAGAAGTTGCAGAACGTCTTATGGAAGCCGGAATTATTGATGATGCATATGACTTCAATATTTGGCTTGAAAGCACAGGATATGCAACGGCTCTTGAAGTTGGTGAGTTCCAGGTTAAGAAGGGTATGAGCTACGAAGAGATAGCTAAGGTTCTTACAAGAGTATATTAAAAAAACTTACAATTTGTACTTGCTTATTGGACAAATTCGTGATATTATGCACTTTGTGACTGTCTATGGTCACAAAGTGCTTTTTTTAAAGTAATAATATATTAAACATGCAAGCTTATATGCAGGCGGTGCCGCCTTCGACGCTGGCGGTTCCTGTAAAAAATAAGAGTTTGCAGACGGTTAAAACCAAGGAGGTAAAAAAATGAGCGTTATTTCAATGAAGCAGTTACTCGAAGCAGGTGTTCATTTCGGACATCAGACAAGAAGATGGAATCCTAAGATGGCTGAGTATATCTATACTGAGCGTAACGGAATCTACATCATCGACCTTCAGAAGTCAGTAAACAAGGTTGACGAAGCATACAAGGCAGTATTTGACTGTGTAGCTAATGGTGGTAAGGTTCTTTTCGTAGGAACAAAGAAGCAGGCTCAGGACTCAATCATGTCAGAGGCAGAGCGTTGCGGTATGTATTATGTTAACCAGAGATGGTTAGGTGGTATGCTTACAAACTTCAAGACAATCCAGTCTCGTATCGAAACACTTAAGAAGTATGAGAAGATGGAAGCAGACGGAACATTCGATGTTCTTCCTAAGAAAGAAGTTGTAAATATTAAGAAGGAAATGGATAAACTTCAGAAGAACCTTGGCGGTATCAAGGATATGAAGAAGATTCCTGATATGATTTTCGTTGTAGATCCTCGCAAGGAAAGCATTTGTATAGATGAAGCTCACAAGCTTGGTATTACACTTGTTGGTATCGCTGATACAAACTGCGATCCTGAAGAGCTTGATTATGTAATCCCTGGTAACGATGATGCTATCCGTGCAGTTAAGCTTATCGTTTCTAAGATGGCTGACGCTGTTATCGAAGCAAATCAGGGTGTTGATGCTGATTCAGCAGCTGAAGATGCTGAAGAAGTTGCAGCAGATGCTGAGTAATTATTTGTTACATTAGAAGTAAAAAGACTATTAGTTTGAGTGATGGTTGTAGATCATCACGAATTTAGGAGGATATATTAATGGCTATTTCAGCAAGTGACGTTAAGAAGTTAAGAGAGATGACAGGTGCCGGAATGATGGATTGTAAGAAAGCTCTTACAGAAACAGACGGCGACTTTGATGCAGCTATCGACTTCCTCAGAAAGAAGGGTCTTGCTTCTGCTGAGAAGAAGGCTGGTAGAATTGCAGCAGAAGGTGTTGTTGCTACATTTATCTCAGATGATGCTAAGACAGCAACAATTCTTGAAGTAAATTCAGAAACAGACTTCGTTGCTAAGAACGAAGTATTCACAACATACGTTGAAGGTCTTGCTAAGCAGATCAATGATAACGATTATGCAGATGTAGCTGCTCTTAATGCTGCTCAGTCAGCTATCGAGCCATCTGAGACAGTAGAAGCTCATCACAAGGCTATGATCGCTAAGATTGGTGAGAACCTTACAATTCGTCGTTTTGCTAAGCTTACAGGTGATGTTGTAGTTTCTTACATCCACATGGGTGGTAAGATCGGTGTTCTTGTAAATGCAACATGTGATCAGCCAAATGACAATGTTAAAGAAGCAATGAAGAATATTGCAATGCAGATCGCTGCTATGAATCCTCAGTATGTTCAGAGAACTGAGATTTCTGCTGAAAAGCTTGCTAAGGAAAAAGAAATTATCGTTGACAGCTCTCTTGCTGATCCAGCATCTCTGCCAAAGCCACTTCTTAATGCTGTAATAGCAGAAGCTATCGAGAAGAAGGCATGGAATGATGAAGATGTTGCAATCTATGAAGAGAAGAAGAGCAACATGAACTTCCTTTTCAACTTCCTTTCAGACGAAGCTATCCAGGCTCTTAGAGATATCGCTGCTACACATAAGGCTGAATATCTTGAGAACAAGATCTTCGCTGGTCTTGTAGAAGGACGTTTCGCTAAGCACCTTAAGGAAATCTGCCTTGTTGATCAGGTTTATGTTAAGGCTGAAGATAAGGAAACAGTTGCTAAGTATGTAGAGAAGGTAGCAAAAGACAATGGTGTTACTTTCGAACTTAAGAGCTTCATCAGATTCGAAACAGGTGAAGGACTTGAGAAGAAGAACGAAGACTTCGCAGCAGAAGTTGCTAAGCAGATGGGTGAATAATTATAACTGTTTTATAACAATTTTATAATTGATCATTAGATTATTAAAGAGTTCATTACTTTAAGTGATGAACTCTTTTTTTGCATTTTGATATATATTTTTGAGAAATACAACGAGAAATACAATGGTGAATACAATGGTGAATACAATGATGAATACATTGAGTAATGTAATGGAGATTACATAAAGTAATAAATTGAATATTATGAATTCTAAACGATAAAGGGCTATGAAGATTAAAACTATCAGACCCGGAATATCACAATATTACACTGAGTGGCGATGTTGGTATAGATGAATATGGGTTAGTTAAGGACAAATGTGGATTTGGCATAGATGAACTTGGAGGTTATTGAGATAAAATGTAAAAATCATTACCTGATAGGGGGGTGAGAGTGACATCGGAAAAATAGTGTCATATATCATCTGTAGAGAGATGTTACAAAAATATTACGAATCCATATACCCGATAAATTACATTTTAACACCCGATAAATTATGCGTATTATTGTTCGAGAAGTGACGTAAAAACGTCGGTTAACATTAGTAAAATTTACTGAGCTGTGAAAAGAATCAGTAAAATTGTTATAAAATATATAAATAAAATTAAGTTAACGCACGTTATATTTATTGCCGAAATACATCGAAAATGTTACAGAAAAATGAACGAGGTGTAAATCTTTATCGTGGATAAGTTGCACAAAAATGGTCAAAAAAGTTGTTCAAAGCTAGTAAAATAGCGGTTTCATGACCTTGCAAAGGAGAAAAGACTTGTATAAAAGTGCTAAAAATTTCCTTTGACAAGTAATTTGATTGTGTTATATTAACAATTGTTCAGAGCTAATGGGCCAAGGGGGACGGCACATTTAGAGATTTATATCACTATGGCAGTACTAATTGATTATTTCGAGTTTTGCTTTATCCATATCATTTTTAAAACTTCATATATTTTTGGTGAATGAATATGTGATGTTTATTTGATATTTCGGATCCGGCATACTCTGAAATATATAGTCTAAGGATTAAGAACCATAGAATATTATCTTTAGACCAAATAATTGTGAAGGGAGGTTGCTAGAATGCAACTAAGGAAGCTCAAAGGCCTAGTAGCAGGTGTCGTAGCCGCATTCATGTTGTTTACACCTAATACAGTAAGTAAAGCAGCAAACGCGGGATACAAGTGCTACAACAATGAGTCTGGACAGATCGACGGTGTTGACTATACTCTTTGGAAAGACTATGGTAATACCAGCATGACACTGAATGGCGGTGGTGCATTTAGTTGTTCATGGGACAACATAGGAAACGTTCTGTTTAGAACAGGTAAGACACTCGATTGCACTAAGAAATACGGTGAGTATGGCCCGATTACAATTGATTATAGTGCCGACTATAATCCAAACGGTAACTCATACTTATGCGTATACGGATGGTCAAGAAACCCTCTTGTTGAGTATTATATCGTAGACAGTTGGGGAACATGGAGACCACCAGGAGGACAGTCCAGAGGACAGGTTTACATCGATGGAGGTACATATGATCTTTACGAGACAACACGTGTAAATCAGCCTTCTATTGATGGTAATACAACATTCAAGCAGTATTGGAGTGTTAGAACAAGTAAGAGAACAAGCGGTAGAATTTCTGTTAGTGAACATTTTGATGCATGGGCAAGAGCAGGTATGAATCTTGGCAATCTGTTCGAAGTAACTCTTAATGTTGAGGGATACCAGAGCAGTGGATATGCAAATGTTAAGTACAATGTTGTTACATTTGGTGGTTATGAGATTGGTGGCAATGGAAATAATAACAATGCTAACAATAACAACAATAATAATAACTACAACAATAATAACAACAATAACAATAGCAGCAATTCAGGTTCTTGGAACGGAACAACAGTTCAGTGTGAGGATATGAAGATTGGCGGCCAGTATGCTGGTAAGATTAATTCACCATTTTCAGGAGTTGCATTATATGAAAATAATGACTCTGTTTCTTACAACCAGTATTTTGGATATGACAGACATAACTTCTCATTAAGAGCATGTTCAAATAACAATAACCTCGCAAAAATCGATCTTTATATTGGCGGTGAATATAAGGGAACTTTCTACTATGGAGATGGTTATCCTGCAACATACACAATAAAGAACGTACAGCATGGATTAGGTGATCAGGAAGTAAAACTTATCGTTACTACTGATGATGGTACATGGGATGGATATATCGATTTCCTTGAAATAACCAATCCTTAGTCTTATAGATTTTCACGGAAATGTGTCAATTGGCCTTAGTGCCGATTGGCACATTTTTCTTTGTGTTTTGAGTATTAACAATTTCTTATATATGAAGATATTCATACACTTATTTCTTGTTTTTTTATGAATTGTTTTGTGCATTTATCCAGCATTTATCCCTTGTTTCTCGGGGCTTTTTATTCTTGCAACACATCGGATATTATCATATACTAAGAGTAGTTTAGTGAAGATTCCTGTGGGTTAGATTTTTACAGGGAGGATGAAAATGATATTTGATAAATCTTTAAAAGCCGGTCGAAAAAGCGGCTTTTATCTGTTAGTTATTTTTATGGTTGCTTTATCAGTATTTCTTACTGACAAAGGGGTTCTGGCAAAGGAAAATGAATGTTATGAAACAAGTACTCCTCAAGATGCGACCAAGAAATCCGATGATGAAATGAAAAATATTAATAATGAGCCGGGTGCAAATAATGGATTTGTAACTATAAAAGTAAGCCCGAAGAATTTTATGGATTCATGGACGGATGATACAAAATATCATTTTAATATTGAATTTATAAATGAAGGAAATAATTATGATTTCTCCGGTACTACATACAGTATCGACAATAATGTTTATGATCTTGTAAGAACCGAAGCAGCGAGCGATATCTATAAGATAGATGTTGATATACCGATTGATAGTGTTCTTACTATAAATAATATACCGGTTGGAGTGCATTTTTCTTCAGCTGACGATTCCACAGCTAGATATAATCAGATCATTCATAATGGAAAGAAGGGCTCTGATTACGGTAATTCAGTGGATTGGATCGGAACTGCCGATATTGAAAATACATTATCAAGCGGAACTATAACAGAAGACTTTGCGGGTGAATGGTATTTTTATCTTGCAAGACAGTCATCATATTTCAGAATATATAAAAATATAGAAGGTGAAGCGAATAGCGAAGACAAGCTGAACCATTTTAAATTCAAGTTGTATGATACTATAAAAGAAGAATTCTATACTGAACCTGTTGAAGTTGATATTGTTTCCGAAGAGCAGGCGACTTCCGTATATCCGGGACGCAATAGCGTTAACTCAGAGAGAGTTGTTCCGGATGAAAATGATGAATATGAAATTTATCTGAGAGCCGGACAGGTTGCGGTAGTAGGAAATATGGTTCATCAAGATGATATTAAATTCTATTTAGATGAGGAAGAGCAGGACGATATATTTGCAGGCGGCAATTTTTCGGCTGAATCCATCTTTGTAGGAGGAGAAGGTATGATTCCTGCAGAAACTCGTCTTATAATAGAAGAAGATGAAAATGGATTTTATGCAGTAGATTATAACGGAAAAGCTGCTGACAAGCAGGAAATCCTACTTGGCGGGGATAAGAAAGGTTATAATCTTCTCTTTATTAATAGAAGAAAACTCGATGGAAAACTGACTATCGAGAAAACGGTGGTAGGAACCAATAAGGAATTTGAATTTGAAGTTATTCTTACTGATATTTCAACGGATATTCCATTTGAGTTTCCTGCTGAAGGTACAGATATAAAGAGTGTATATTTTTATAAAGTAAGAACTGTTTATCCTATTGATCCGGAAACCGGTGAGACAGGTGAACCGGTATCGGTATATAGTGCGTCGATAAAACTTAAGGGTGGAGAAAAGATAACTATTAGTAAACTTCCTGTTGGCGCCGGGTATTATGTTAACGAGGTTGAGGATTCAGCTGAAGGATATTACGTTTCGTCTGAAGGCGAAGAGGGTGTGATCAGTTCGGAGGGAAGCATTGCCAAATTCATCAATGAAGAAATGCAAAATGAAGACTCTAATGATTCTGATGATGACACAGATAATGACTCAGACAAAGATACAAATGTAAATAAGGATTCAAAAAGAGATATTGTGAAGGAAATTGTTGTCAGCGAAACGGTTACCGCATCTAAAGAGGATGACATAGGTAAAGATACCAATGTAAAAACCGGTGACAGTATGAATCTTACATTATTTATTTCGTTAACGGTAATATCTTTGATTGCACTGATCGTTCTTATTATAAAGAAGAAACATGACAGTAAATGAATTCAAACCGGCATTTAAGACAAACAAATTCAGCAGACTGATTAAGCAAATAAAATGATTATAGTAAGCAAAAGATTAGATAAAAACATTTGAATATAAACGTATGAAAAAAACATATGAAAAAACGTATGAAAAAACATATGACAAACATATGACAAAACATATGACAAAACATATGACAAAACATATGACAAAACATATGACAAAACATATGAAAAACATATGAACATAAACATTTAAACAATGAGATTAAACAAAAATAATAAAGAAGATTTAAACAAAATATATGAGACTAGATATAATAAGACCACAAAATAATTCAATAAAAATAATAAAAGAAGATATTTTGAGTATGGGAGGGGTATTATGAATTTAAAACCATTAGTTGACGGACTTCCGAAAGGATCAGTTTGTCCAAATTGTAAAAAGGCAGTGCCATTTGGGGTGGCGAGATGTGCCTTTTGCGGAGCAGAGATCAATAAGAAGACAGAGGTGGATGATTCCTTACTGTCAAAGACGGGATTTGATATGATATTTATTTCGGATCCTTATAACCTGAGATATTTCACAGGATTCAGAGGTGGAGAGGGACTTGCCCTTATTACACCGAGAGAGAAGGTTCTTCTTGTTGATTCGAGATATACTGTTGCAGCAAAAGAAGAAACTGCTGAAAAAGGAAATGGATTCAAGGTATTTGAATTTAATAATAATAATCCGAAATATAAGATTCTGGCAGATATTTTCGTTGAATATAGCGATAATATCCTCCTTGTCGGTTTTGAGGATAAAAGCATTACCGTAGGTGTGTTCCATGAACTCAGCAAAGGAATACATGATGCTTTCAATAAGTATTACAGCCACATGGAAGCAAAGAATAGAAACAGACAGATCGAATGGAGAGGTCTGGGAGATTTTCTTGAACAGGAAAGAATGATAAAAACACCTGAAGAGATTGAAATCCTTAAGAAGGCTGAAGCTATCGGTGATGCAGCATTTTCTGACATTCTCGGAATACTTAAGCCGGGTATGACTGAACTTGAGGTTGCGGCTGAGCTTGAATATTCCATGAAAAAAAGAGGAGCAGAAGGATTGTCATTTGATACAATTGTTGCTTCAGGAATTAACTCATCTATGCCTCATGCGATTCCGGGAAATAAAAAGATCGAAGTCGGCGATTTTGTGACGATGGACTTCGGATGCATTTATAATGGATATTGTTCTGATATGACAAGAACAGTAGTGATAGGTAAGGCTTCTGATGAACAGAAGAAAATATATGACATTGTACTTAAGGCTCAGCTTGAAGCAGTGGCATATATTAAGGCCGGACTGAAATGTATCGATGTGGACAGGGTAGCCAGAGACATCATTGCGAAGGAAGGTTACGGAGAATATTTCGGACATGGACTTGGTCACAGCGTAGGTCTTTATATTCATGAATTACCTGCTTTAAATGTAAGAGATGAGACGATCCTTGCAGAAGGCATGATAGAAACTATCGAGCCGGGCATATATATTCCGGGATTCGGCGGTGTTCGTATAGAAGATATGGGCGTGGTAACTAAGGATGGATATGATAATTTCGCGTCGTCAACAAAGGAACTTGTTGAAATATGATCATTCCGGATAAAATAAAGGATTTATTTAACGCTTGCATTTATTCGGAAAGGTGTTATAATTGGAAATGATATATGTTATGTAACTAAAGTGGGTTCGGGCATCGAACCCACTTTAATTTATGCAAACGGGATAAGGAGTAATAACTTGAAAAAAGCTGAGATTGAAGAAAAGTGTACGGAACTTGTCACACCTATCATCGAAGCCGGAGGATATCTTCTTTGGGATGTTGAATATGTCAAAGAAGCCGGAGAAAATTATCTGAGAGTTTATGCAGATAAAGATGGCGGAATAGGAATTGATGACTGCGTTTCCATCAGTAGACAACTTGAAGTTTTGCTGGATGAAAAAGATTTTATTAAAGATGAATATATCCTTGAGGTTAGTTCACCCGGATTAACAAGAACTCTTAAGAAGGATAAGGAATTTGAGAGATCTATAGGAAGACTTGTGGATATCAAGTTATATAAAGCTCTTGACGGTCAGAAGGAATTTGAGGCCGTTCTGGATGCATTTGATGAAAAGTATCTTACTGTTAAGGAAAATGATAAAGTGATACAAATCGAAAGAGAGAATATTTCAATAGTAAAGCTCGCTTTCGTAGAATAAAAAAAGTCGTATAAAAAAAGGAGGAGATAAAAATGTCAGAGATAATTGATGCACTCGATCAATTAGAGAAGGAGAAAGGAATTAGCAAAGAGGTTCTCATGGAGGCTATTGAGAAATCTGTTTACTCAGCATGTGAGAAGGATTTCGGAAAGAATACCGAATATGAAGTGAGAATGGATAGAGAATCAGGAAAGATTCAGGTATTTGCAAATAAAACAGTAGTAGATGTAATTTATGATACTCATAGAGAAATGACTCTTGAAGAGGCAAGACATATTGATCCAAATGCAGAGATCGATGATGAAATCAGAGTTGAAGTTACAACAAAGGATTTTGGTCGTATCGCAGCTCAGAAAGCAAGAAGTATCATCGTTCAGGCAATCAAAGAAGGTGAGAGATCAGCTGTATTTGATTATTTTGCTTCAAAAGAGAAAGACATCATCACAGGTGTTGTTCAGAAGGTTAATGACAGAGGCCTTACAATAAGCCTTGACGAGAAGACTGAGACAATCCTTGGTGAGCAGGAAATGATCGAGGGCGAGAACTATAAAGTCGGAGACAGAATTAAGCTTTATATAGTAGAAGTAAAGAAAAATCCTAAGGGATTCAAGATCGTTGTTTCAAGAACACATCCTGATCTTGTAAAGCGTCTTTTCGAAAGAGAGATCACAGAAGTTTCAGACGGAACAGTTGAGATCAAGAGCATAAGCAGAGAAGCAGGTTCAAGAACAAAGATCGCTGTTAATTCTACAGATGAAAATGTAGATGCAGTAGGTGCTTGTGTCGGAATGAACGGTACAAGAGTAAATAATATTGTTGAAGACCTTAAGGGTGAGAAAATTGATATCATTGAGTGGAGTGAAGATCCTGCAGTATTCATCGAGCATGCACTCAGTCCTGCAAAGGTTGTATCTGTTAAGCTTATTGATGGCGAGAAGGCAGCTAAGGTAGTTGTTCCTGATTATCAACTTTCACTTGCTATCGGTAAGGAAGGACAGAACGCAAGACTTGCAGCAAGACTTACAGGTTACAAGATTGATATCAAGAGCGAGTCACAGGCAAAAGAGCTTGATGATTACGATTATGATGAAGACGGATATAACGACGAGTATACAGACGATGAATACGATGATTATGAAGACGATAAGTATACCGATGAAGAGTATTCTGATGAAGAGTATTCAGACGAAGAGTATTCTGATGAGGAATATTCAGATGAAGAATATGATGAAGAATACGATGAAGAGTCAACGGATAATAGTGAGGACAATGAGTAATCATAATTAAATCCGGAGACGGAAAGTGGACTAAATGGAAAAGAAAAAACCTATTAGAAAATGCGTTGGCTGTGGTGAGTCACGAAATAAAAATGAATTATATAGAATTATCAGAACTTCTGACGGAGAAATCTTACTCGATAAAACCGGAAGAATGAATGGACGTGGTGCATATGTTTGTCAGGACGTAAAATGCATCGAAAAAGCCAGAAAGAATAAGAGTCTTTCAAAATCTTTCAGCATGAATGTTCCTGATGAGATATATGATAAGTTGATAGAGAGGTTTAGTGAGAATGGATAAAAGACTCGGAATGCTTGGACTTGCTGCGAGAGCAGGAGCACTTGTTTCGGGCGGCTTTATGGCTGAGAAAGCTATAGCAGACGGTTCAGCTAAATTTGTGATAATCGCAGAAGATGCGTCAGATAATACGGTTAAAAAGTTTGAGAATAAATGTAGATTTTATAAGGTTCCTTATGTTATCTGCAGTGTAATGGATGAGCTGGGACATTTGATCGGTAAAGAGAGCAGAACAGTCATTGCAATTACAGATGATAATTTTGCAGAACAATTTATCAAGAGATTCGAACAGCAATAATCTGGAGGTGTAATTAATGAGAGTATATGAATTCGCAAAACAGCTCACCGGGGAAACCGGTAAAGCTATATCAAGTAACGATGTTCTTCAACTCGTTGGAAATAAAAAAGAAGGCCTTAAGGCATCGAGCGGAATTGATGATGAACTTATGGCATATGTAAGAAATATACTTAACGCTAAAAATACTCAGGCAAAACCTGCCGCGGCAGATAATGCAAATGAGAAGAGCGTTAAGTCGGAGGAGAAGACACCTGTTAAAACTGATAATAATGACAGCCAGAACGGAAATGCGGCTGCAAGACAGTCAGGAGACAGACCTGTACGCGACGGCGATAGACCAAGAAGAGATGGCGACAGACCTGTACGTGACGGTCTCCGTATGTACGGCGATAGACCAAGAAGAGATGGCGACAGACCTGTACGTGACGGCGATAGACCAAGAAGAGACGGAGATAGACCGGTACGTGACGGCGATAGACCAAGAAGAGACGGAGACAGACCTGTACGTGATGGTGATAGACCAAGAAGAGATGGCGACAGACCAATCAGAAGAGATGGTGATAGACCAAGAAGAGATGGCGACAGACCAATCAGAAGAGATGGTGATAGACCGGTACGTGACGGTGATAGACCAAGAAGAGATGGTGACAGACCAAGAAGAGATGGCGACAGACCGATAAGAAGAGACGGAGACAGATCTTCAGGCGGAATGCGCGATAACAGAGATAGAAATCGTGATCGTATGGGAAGAGACAGAGATCATGATAAGGATATGTTTGATAAGGATTCAGACAGGGACGTAAGAGATCGTGGTAGAGATAATCGCCGCGAAAGAGATAACAGAGATGTTGACAGAGATCAGCATAGCCGTCGTGAGAGCGAGAAGAGAGACAGAGAAAGCAGACGTGACAGAGAAAAGTATGATAAGGAGAAGCGTGACAGAGAGAGCATGCGTCCTGAAATAACAAGAAAATCTCAGTCACATAAGGATTCACATAAGGACGTTAAGAAGGAGCCTGTTAAGCAGGAACCAGCAGAGCCGGTAATCAAGAATGTTATCCTTCCTGAAGTATTAACAGTTAAGGAACTTGCTGACAAGCTTAAACAGCCTGTAAATGCAATGATCAAGAAGCTTTTCCTTGAAGGAAAGATCGTTACTGTAAATACAGAGCTTTCATTTGAAAGTGCAGCAGAAATCGCTCTTGAATATAACTATATAGCAGATGAAGAAGAGAAGGTTGATATTATCGAAGAACTTCTTAAGGATGAGGAGGATCCTGAAGATTCACTTTCACCAAGACCTCCTGTTGTCTGTGTAATGGGACACGTAGATCATGGTAAAACATCCCTTCTTGATGCTATCAGAAAGACACAGGTTACAGCAGATGAGGCCGGTGGTATCACTCAGCATATCGGTGCTTATGTTGTTAAGGCAAATGATCAGAGAATTACATTCCTCGATACACCGGGACATGAAGCATTCACAGCTATGCGTATGAGAGGTGCTCAGTCTACAGATATCGCGATCCTTGTTGTAGCTGCTGATGATGGTGTTATGCCTCAGACAGTAGAAGCTATCAACCATGCTAAGGCTGCAGGTATCGAAATCATCGTTGCTGTAAATAAGATTGATAAAGAAAGTGCAAATGTAGAAAGAGTTAAGCAGGAGCTTACAGAGTACGGTCTTATAGCTGAAGACTGGGGCGGATCTACTATATTCTGTCCTGTTTCAGCACATACAAGAGAAGGTCTTGATAACCTTCTTGATATGATACTTCTTACAGCTGATATGCTTGAGCTTAAGGCTAATAAGAATCGTTTGGCAAGAGGTCTTGTAATCGAGGCTCGTCTTGATAAGGGTAGAGGCCCTGTAGCTACACTTCTTGTACAGAAGGGTACACTTAAGGTCGGTGATCATATCGCCATCGGCGAAGTTAGCGGACGTGTAAGAGCTATGCTTGATCATAAGCAGAGACGTCTTAAGGAAGCTACACCTTCAACTCCTGTTGAGATCATTGGTCTTAACGGTGTTCCAAATTCAGGGGATATTTTCCTTGCTACTAAGAGTGAGAAAGAAGCGAGAGAGATTACAGATGCATTTAAGACAAGAGGTAAAGAGAATCTTATCCTTGACACAAAGCGTGGTATGTCTCTTGATGATCTCTTCAACAAGATGCAGGAAGGTACTGTTAAGGAACTTGATCTTATCATTAAGGCCGATGTACAGGGTTCTGTAGAAGCTGTTAAGCAGAGTCTTCTTAAGCTTTCAAATGAAGAGATTGTTATCAAGTGTATCCATTCAGGTGTTGGTGCCATAAATGAATCGGACGTAACACTTGCGGCTGCTTCAAATGCTATTATTATCGGATTTAATATTCGTCCTGATGCACAGGCTAAATCCCTTGCAGATCAGGAAAAAGTTGATGTAAGATTATATAGAGTTATCTATAATGCTATAGACGATATCGAGTCTGCTATGAAGGGTATGCTTGATCCTATTTTCGAAGAGAAGATCATCGGTCATGTAGAAGTAAGACAGACATATAAGGCTTCAGGTATCGGTACTATCGCAGGTTCTTACGTTCTTGACGGTCTTGTTCAGAGAGGATGCTCTGCAAGGATCACAAGAGACGGAGAGCAGATATTTGACGGAAAGCTTGCTTCCCTTAAGAGATTCAAGGATGATGTTAAGGAAGTTAAAGCAGGTTATGAATGTGGTCTTGTATTTGAAGATTTCAACGATATCAAGGTTGACGATCAGATCGAATGCTATGCTATGGTTGAGGTTCCTAGATAGGCCATTTAAAGGAGACAGATTTGAGAAAAGGAAATAGTTATAGAGGTGGAAGAACTAACAGTGATGTTCAGAGAGTTCTTAGTCATATAATTATGTATGAAGTAAAGGACCCGAGAATCGATCCTGTGAGAACCACCATTTCAAAGCTTGAGGTCACTAAAGACCTCAAGTTCTGTAAAATATATATAAGTGTTCTCGGTGATGAGGATAAGAAGGCTGATTGTATAAAAGGTCTTAATTCCGCAAAGGGATTTATTAGAAAAAGCCTTGCTGATTCACTGAATCTCAGAAATACACCGGAACTTATCTTCACTCTGGATAATTCAATCGAGTATGGTGTTGAAATGTCCAAGAAGATAGATGAAATCTTAGGCACTGATAATAATGTAAATGATGAGAGTTTTGATACGGATGACAACGAATAGATAAATGATATCGGTGTATTCGTATGAGTTATTTAATGAGGAATAATGATGATAACAGACATTAGAGACAAAGGGAAAAAATTGCATAAGCTTATTTCTGCAGCTGCTTCTATTGCTATTATCGGACATACAAAGCCTGACGGAGACTGCATAGGCTCTATACTTGGTTTGTATAATTACATAAATACAAACTATAAAGACAAGAAAATAGATGCATTTGCAGAAGCATTTCCATCAAGTTTTAAGATATTATCAGGAGCAAGAAAGGTCAAACATGAGCCTCTAGATACATGTTACGATCTTGCAATATCTGTGGATGCGGCTGATACAGACAGACACGGAAAATTCGCGCCTGTTTTCAGAAATGCAATTACAACATTTACTATAGATCATCATGTGAGCAATACCGGTTTCGGAGATATTTGCTGTATCGACGGTGGTTCATCTTCGGCATGTGAAGTGATATGCGAGTTGATTGATCTTGAGAAACTTACACCGGAAATAGCTGAATGTTTATATCTTGGTATAGTTCATGATACCGGCGTATTTAAATACAGCAGCACAAGCAGAAGAACTATGGAGCTTGCGGGCATTTTGATTGAAAATGGTGCAAGACCGAATATAGTTATTGATGAGACTTTCTACAAAAAGTCATATAAACAGAATCTTCTTATGGCTAGAACTGTTCTGGAATCCGAGTTACATGCCGGCGGAAAGATCATTTCGGGATATATTTCGAAGCAGATCTTTAAGCAGTTTAAGGCTACATCGATGGATACTGAAGGTATAGTTGAACAGCTTAGACTTACTGATGGTGTCGAAGTTGCGATATTTATATATCAGGTGGCCAGAAAGTCATATAAATTCAGTCTTAGATCAAAGAATTATGTTGATGTCAGTGTGATTGCCACAGAATTCGGTGGCGGCGGTCATGTACATGCAGCGGGATTCGAGATTGAAGGTAATGTTGATGATATACTTGGAAAAGTTATTACTATGGTAGAGGGACAACTTAAGTGATAAATGGGGTTCTAAACATTTATAAAGAACAGGATTTTACTTCTTTTGATGTGGTAGCCAAACTTCGTGGCATACTTCATCAGAAGAAGATAGGCCATACAGGTACTCTCGATCCGCTTGCGGAGGGAGTACTGGTTGTGTGCCTTGGGAATGCAACAAAGCTTTGTGAAATGTTGACTTCCGACACAAAAGAATATGAAGCGGTTCTTAAACTTGGGGAATGTTCCGATACGGATGATATCGCTGGTGAAATCATTTCAAATGAAGGATATATTGTTCCTGATGAAGATACTATCAGGGATGCAGTGATGTCATTTGTTGGAAAATCCATGCAGATTCCGCCTAAATATGCAGCGATTAAAGTTGATGGTAAGAAGCTTTATGAATATGCAAGAGAAGGAAAGGAAGTTCCGAGATTTGAAAGACCGGTGGAAATCTTTAATATAGATATCCATGAGATAGATTTTCCATTTGTAAGATTCACGGTTAAGTGTTCAAAGGGCACATATATAAGAAGTCTTTGCAGAGATATCGGTGATAAACTTGGTACCGGAGGTCTGATGTTCTCGCTTCTTCGAAGACAGACGGGAAGGTTCCTTCTGGAAAATAGCCTGAAGCTTCATGAGGTTGAAGAACTTATGAATGAGGGTACTATAGAAAAAGCGGTTCTCCCAATGGACAGTCTTCTTTTGGATTATCCTTCTGCGAATATTAAAGATGATTTTATGAAATATCTCCTTAACGGCAATAAATTACATGAGGATTATCTTGATATTTCTGAAGAAGACAGAGAAAAGATTCTTCTTGGAGAGATATTCAGAGTATATATGAATGGCAATCTTGCGGCATTATACAGATATGACCGGGAGAGCGGTATGATGAAGTCATATAAAATGTTTTTGGCTTAAATATATACAATGAAAATGTTTTATCAGAATATGGTTGGTTGAAATGATTATTGTAAATGACATAGATGAATTAAATACCTTGGATATCGGTAATTCCGCAGTTACTATCGGTAAATTTGATGGACTTCACAGAGGTCACAGACTGCTCGTCAATAGAATATGTATGCTGAAGGAAAAAGGACTTTCTTCTGTTGTATGTATGATTGAAATGGGCAAAAATGGTATCATTTCTCATGAAGAAAGAGACATGGTGCTGGAATCCATGGGTGTTGATTATCTTGTTATCATGCGATTTACCGAAGAATTTGCCAAGATGTCACCGGAAGAATTTATATTTAAATTTCTGAAAGATAAGTTATCAGCTAAGGAAGTTGTTGTTGGAAGCGATTTCAGGTTCGGATATAAAAGAGAAGGAAATGTCGGAACGCTCAAGAAGTTTGAAGATAAATATGATTATAAATGCGAATTCTATGACAAACTTGAATATAATGGCGAAGTTATAAGTTCAACCATAATAAGAGATGCTCTTGCTGATGGCAATATTTTACTGGTAAAAGCAATGCTGGGAAGAGATTACAAGATAGAAGGCGAGATAATTCACGGACAGCATATGGGAACTGGAATAGGATTTCCGACTATCAATCTTTCTTTTGAGAAGGAAAGAATTGTGCCGAGATGCGGTGTATATGCTTCAAGGATAAAAATTGCCGGAAATGAATATAAAGGTATCAGTAATATCGGACGTAAGCCGACTGCCGGAGAGTTCGATGTTAATGTAGAAACCAATATATTTGATTTTGATAAAGACGTATATGGAGAAAATGCTGAAGTTATTCCTGAAAAGTTTATTAGGGATGAAATGAAGTTTGGTTCATTTGAAGAGCTTAAAAACCAGATCGCAAGAGATGTGGAAAGCGTGAAAAAGGCATTTGAGTATGGACTCTGAAAAGTCACCGGATAAGCGTCCGGGATAAAATATAAGCATCTGTAGCTCAGTGGATAGAGCAGTGGCCTCCGGAGCCGCGTGCGTAGGTTCGATTCCTATCAGGTGCATTACATGATTAATGGTTTATAATATAAAATCTCGACGGGGATTTATATGAAATCATATAGACGGAATTTAAAAAGAAATAAAACGGGTTTTCTAAAGAATGGTGGTGAATCATGACAAAACAGCAGGCTCGCAAAAATAGATTAAAAAAGATCAAATTGCTTGTATTTATTTGGGTTATATTTATTATGGCTGTCGGCGCAGGAGTATTTTTATATATCAAAAATTATAAGAAGATCAAAGATGCCGTGGACAAGAAAAATAATAAGATTTATGAGACGAACAGTATTCCTGAAGTAAATGAATTGATGGGAACTTATCTCAAGGCTCTTACTGAGTGTGACCAGGAAACACTTATGAAATGCACAACTGATCCGAGTGCTTTCATGGATATGACTGATTACAAGAATAGAGCTGATAAGGTTAGAGGATATAGCGATATTAACTGCTATACTGTTGAAGGACTTAATGATTCGGATATAATCTGCTTTGTCATTGCTAAGGTCACATTAAAGGATGTTGAGAGTACTCCGAAGGATATCATATGCAGCTATCTTGTTAAGCAGGACGGTAAGTATGTTATAGACAGTGGTCTCAGTACTGAGAAGATTGATTTCATGAATGAAAAGATCCGAGAGAAAGACATTCAGGCTCTTTATAAGAAAGTTAAAGCAGACGAAGATAAGTGTCTTAAAGAAGATGAAACACTTAGAAAATTCTATGAAGAGATCGGAAACGGTGGCAACAAAACCGAAGATATATCCAAAAAGAAGACTGAAGAAATGTCTGAAGAGAAGTCTGAAGATAAATCGGAAGAGAAATCAAAAAAGTAAAAATCAAAGTAATAAAAGCATGTAACCATTGAAAGGGTACATGCTTTTTTAAGTCTTTAAGTATGTGTTTATACGTTTGAGAATAGCATATGTTTGTGCTATAATCACTTGTGTTATGACCGGTTTATTATTCCGGATCATTCTTTTCGGATACAGCTTCATCATCCGACTCTGTTGAGATACCGGTTATGTTGATACCTCTGTGTTTAACAGGTGTAGAGAAGACTATCTGTGTTTCGGTTTTACCGAATTCCTGAAGATGTCCGATGAATGTATCCAGTTCAAGAGTACTTGTGAAACAAACTTTTATAAGCATTGAATAAATGCCGGTTACACAGTCGCATTCAAGAACATTAGGACATGAATCGATAAAAGGATAAAATTCCGGTTTCTGCTTAGGATCTAAAGCAAGGTTGATAAATGCTGTGATGTGAAAACCAAGTGTTATTGGTTCAATATCAGCATGATATCCGCTGATGATTCCCTGCTTCTCAAGTCTTTCGATACGAGCAGAAACTGCAGGCGAAGACAGGAAAACCTGACTGGCCAGATACTTAAGAGGATATCTTGCATTTTCCTGAAGAAGATCAAGTATTTTTTTATCTATTTTATCCATAGGATTGTACCTCGATTCTTTTTATACTGTAATGAGTATACATAACTATATTAAAGAAATCAAGGTAAAAAGCAAATAATATTTAGCTAAAATAAAATTTAACTTTAATTATAAAGGTGACAAGCATGGCAGAATTAAATGATAAGGGAATAAGGATCAACAAATTCCTTAGCGAAGCCGGAGTTCTTTCAAGAAGAAAAACGGATGAAGAGATAGAGAAGGGGAATATCACAATAAATGGGCATATTGCTGTTATGGGCGAGACAGTTCATGAAGGCGATGAGGTTAGGTTTAAAGGGAATCTTGTAAGTGCCAAGAAAAATGATGTGATTATTCTCTACAACAAGCCGCTTGGTCTTGTATGTACTTCCAAAGAAGCTGATAAAGACAGTATTTTCAGAAAACTGGATTATCCGGGAAAACTTATATATGTCGGAAGACTTGATAAGGATTCACAGGGGCTTCTGCTCCTGACAACAGACGGTGATCTGGCTAACAGGATACAGAAATCCAGAAATAATCATGAGAAAGAATACGTTGTAAGAGTCGATAAAGATATAGACGAGAATTTTATAAAAGGCATGAGAGGCGGAGTTCCTATACTCGACACTGTTACAAAGAAATGTAAATGTGTAAAGCAGGGAAATCGTTCTTTCAGAATAACAATTACCCAGGGGCTGAATCGACAGATCAGAAGAATGTGCGAATACTTTGGTTATAAGGTTGTATTTCTTAAAAGGATCAGAGAGCTCAATATTGAACTGGGGAATCTGAAGCCGGGTGAATATAGAAAACTTACTCCGGCAGAAGAAGCAGAGCTTAGAAGACTGGCTGATAAACAGTAAAGCGAGATTCAGAAGACTGGCAGACTAAAATTATTGGGACGAACGGAGGTATAAGATGTTATTTGACGGCAAAATTTTGATCGGTAAATCAGGTGATGAAGAGATATATATTTATCCTCGAATGGCAAATAGACATGGACTTATTGCCGGGGCTACAGGTACAGGAAAGACAGTAACCCTTAAAGTTCTTGCAGAGTCATTCAGTGATGCGGGAGTGCCTGTATTTCTTGCTGATGCAAAGGGTGATCTCTCGGGAATGATCAAACAGGGAGAAATGAATGAGAATGTTGCAAAAAGAGTTGAAAAGCTTTCCTTGGAGAAATACAGTTTTGCGCTTAAATCTTATCCTACGACATTTTGGGATGTGTATCAGACAAGCGGATTAAGTCTTAGAACTACAATCTCGGAGATGGGACCGCTCCTTCTTTCGAGAGTGCTTGGCTTAAATGATACGCAGACAGATATAATGACGATAATCTTTAAGATAGCTGACGATGAGAACTTACTTCTTATCGATACAAAAGACCTTAAATCTATGTTAAAGCATGTTTCCGATAAGGCGGACACTTACAGTGTTACTTACGGAAATATGGCAAAGCAGAGTCTTGCAGCTATCACAAGATCTGTTGTGGCACTTGAATCAGAAGGTGGAGAAATATTCTTTGGAGAACCTGCCATCGATATTAAAGACTGGTTTATTCCTGAGTTCGACGGAAGAGGACGTATACAGATACTTAATTGTCAGCAGCTGATGCAGAGTCCGACTATGTATGCCACATTTATGCTTTGGCTTATATCAGAGCTTTTTGAACTCCTTCCTGAGGCAGGTGATCTTGATAAGCCTAAGATGGTATTCTTCTTTGATGAGGCTCATATGCTTTTTGATGATGCACCGAAAGCGCTTCTTACTAAGATAGAACAGATGGTCAAGTTAATAAGATCAAAAGGAGTGGGAATTTATTTCGTTACACAGAATCCGAGAGATATTCCTGATTCTGTGCTTGCTCAGCTTGGAAATAAGATTCAGCATGCTCTTCGTGCATATACACCTGCAGAGCAGAAAAATATAAAAGCTGCGGCGGCATCATTTAGAGAAAATCCTGAGATCAATACCATGGAAGCTTTGCAGGCTCTTGGAACAGGTGAAGCACTCATTTCCGTTCTTGATGAAGAAGGTGTTCCTACAATAGTTAAGCAGGCTAAAATCCTTCCGCCTCAGAGTATGATGGGAGCTACTGATGAAAGTGATATAAATCTTAATATCATGAATGATAAGCTCTATATCAAATATAAAGACTTTGTTGACAGAGATTCTGCTTTTGAATTCCTTCAGAGAAGAGCTGAAGTCGAAGAGAAAATGGCAGCTCTTGAAGCAGAGAAACTTGAATATGAGAAGGAAAGACTCGCCAGAGAGAAGGAAGAAGAGAAAGAAAGACAGAGGCTCGAAAAGGAAGCTGCAAAAGAAAGAGAAAGAAGAGAAAGAGAGTATCAAAAACAGCTTGAGAGAGAAAGACGTGAGGCTGAGAAAGAACGTGAAAGAAGACAGCGTGAAATGGATAAGTTCGGCCGAAAGATAACTCAGAGATTTGCCAGAGGACTTTTTGATACATTAATGAAGAGATAGAGGTACGCATGAATAAAGTTGACAGAATTAAAGAATTGGTTGCTCAGTTAAATGAGGCCTCCAAGGCATACTATATGGAAGATAGAGAGATTATGAGTAATCTTACTTATGATGCTCTTTATGATGAGTTGTTAAAACTTGAAGAGGAAACAGGGACTGTATTAAGCAATAGCCCGACAATTAAAGTCGGTTATGAAGTTGTAAGTGAACTTCCGAAGGAGGCACATCCACAGCCTATGCTTTCTTTGGATAAGACGAAAGATCCTGAAGTTCTCCGTGACTGGCTGAATGGTAAAGACGGTGTTATGTCATGGAAAATGGACGGGCTTACTGTTGTTCTCACATATGAAGACGGAGAACTTACAAAGGCTGTAACAAGAGGGAATGGAGAGATAGGAGAAGTCATCACTGCAAATGCAAAGACATTTGTAAATATTCCGGCAAAGATATCCTACAAAGGAAAGCTTTCCCTTAGAGGTGAGGCTATAATATCTTATTCTGATTTTGAAAGGATCAACGCAGGTATAGCTGATGTTGATGCAAAATATAAAAATCCAAGAAATCTTTGCAGCGGCTCTGTTCGTCAGCTTAGCAATAAGATAACGGCAGAGAGAAATGTCAGGTTTTATGCATTTTCCCTTGTTGAACCGGATGATCGCGAACTTGTTGCTTCATTTGAAAATTCATTTATCAAAAGATTTGAGTTTTTAAAGGGGCTGGGATTTGAAGTCGTAGAATATAAAAAAGTGAATGCGGATAATATTATAGATACGATCAAATGGTTTTCTGAGAAGATTTCAGAAAATGATTTCCCATCAGATGGTCTTGTGCTTTCATTTGAAGATGTTGAATATGGACGCAGTCTTGGAAGAACAGCTAAATTCCCAAGAAATGCCATAGCATTTAAGTGGAAGGATGAGCAGGCAAAAACCATTTTAAGGGATATTGAGTGGAGTCCGTCAAGAACAGGACTTATAAATCCTGTTGCTATATTTGATCCTGTTGAATTAGAGGGTACAACCGTAAGTCGTGCCAGTGTTCACAATGTGAGCATTGTCAAAGAGTTTGCGCTTGGTATAGGCGATGAAATTACAGTATATAAGGCCAATATGATCATTCCGCAGATTGCGGAAAATCTCACCCGTTCGGGAAATGTTGTAATTCCTGAGACCTGTCCTTCTTGCGGTGGCAAGACAGTCATAAGAAATGAAAACGGAACCGAAACATTATTCTGTGAAAATGAAATGTGTCCTGCCAAGAATATAAAGGGATTTGCCTTATTTGTATCAAGAAATGCAATGAATATAGACGGAATGTCTGAAGCTACCATCGAGAAATTCGCAGACAGAGGATTCTTAAAGGAGTTTTCGGATTTCTATAAGTTGGATAGATTTCATAATGAGATAGTTACCATGGAAGGTTTTGGAGAAAAGTCTTATATAAATACTATGGATGCTATTGAAAGATCAAAGAAAGTTACTGTCGGTGCATTTATATATTCTCTCGGGATTCCGGGCGTAGGTGTTGCAAATGCAAAGCTTATTGCAAAATATTTTGACGAGGATCCGTTAAAAATCAAGGCTGCCGATGTGCAGGAACTTAGTGAGATAGAGGGTATCGGTGAAGTAATCGCCGGCGACATAGCTGCATATTTCAAAGTTGAGAAGAATATAAAGCAGTATGATGAACTTGTTTCGATTCTTGAGTTTGAGAAGACAGAGATGGCAGCAGAGCAGGATCTGGCAGGGAAAACATTTGTTATCACTGGATCTCTCAACTCATATTCAAATAGAGATGAGCTTAAGGCGGAGATTGAGTCCCGAGGCGGCAAGGTTGCAGGCTCGGTTTCGAAGAATACAACATATCTCATAAATAATGATATTACATCAACTTCCGGAAAGAATAAAAAAGCAAAGGAACTTGGTGTTCCAATCATTTCCGAAGAAGATTACAAAAATTTATAAAATGAATTTAGAAAATAAAAGTTATAAAGGAAGAAATAATGACAGAAGATAAGATTAAGAGAATAAATGAGTTATATCATAAATCCCAGAAGGAAGGCCTTACTGCGGAAGAAAAGGAAGAGCAGCAGATACTTCGCAAGGAGTATATTGCTGCCATAAGAGGTAATATTGAATCACAGCTTCAGAATGTAAGCCTGGTTGGGCCAAATGGTGTAGTTACACCTGTGACTAAAATAAAAAAATAATTCATACCGGAAGATATGAATTATCAATTTCACATTAAAAATTGCATTAAAAAACCGCCAATCGATGTTGGCGGTTTTTTGAAACTATGAAAATTATGAAAAACTATGAAAAGAAGAATTATTTCTCTTTCGATGGTTTTATAGTACAACATAAATATGAACAAAATATGTCATGAATAAAAAATATGTGTAAATTATTAAATATGTTTTTTCAACGTGTGTTACTTGCTTTTTATAGCTAAAATTGTGTATACTATATGGATATTAGGTCTTTTTACAGACTTTTAAAAGGAGAAAAGATATGATACCGGATTATCATCTTCATACAGAATTTTCAGGTGATTGTGAGACAAAAGTTTTGGACGTGATTAAAACTGCTGTTTCAAAAGGTATGAATTCAATCTGCATTACAGATCACAATGACCTTGACTTTCCGGATACTCCGGACGATGTAAAGTTTGATCTTAATATAGATGAGTATATCAGATATATGACAGATCTTAGATTGAAACTTCTTACAGATGAAGAGATAAAGCGTTATGTAGGACATGATTCATTTGATCTAAGGATAGGTGTTGAGCAGGGCGTCATGCCAACTACATGTGAAACACTTAACAGTTATAGCAAAGATCATCCGGGACTTGATTTTATCATATGTTCATCACATGTTGTGGATGGTATGGATCCGTATTATCCTGAGTATTTTGAAGGAAAGAAGGAGACGGATGCATACAGACATTATTTTGAGACGATCCTTTATAATGTTGAACATTTTAATGATTATAATGTTTACGGACATGTAGATTATATATTTAGATATGGGCCTACAAAGGCTGAAAATTATAAAAGCGGACAATATCATGACATACTCGAGCCTGCATTTAAGAAAATGATTTATGATGGTAAGGGGCTTGAGATAAATACCGGAAGTCTGTACAGGGGCATGGATTATATGCATCCTCATGACGATATCCTTAGATTATATAAGGATTTGGGCGGTGAGATAATAACTGTCGGCAGCGATGCGCATGATGATATTCATGTCGGACATGCTTTCAAAGAAGCGGGAGAACGTCTGCTGTCATTCGGATTCAAATATTATTGTACATTCAATAATATGAAACCGACATTTCAGAAAATTGATTAAGGAAGTGACATTATGCCAATAAAAATTGATAATGATCTACCGGTTAAAAAAACACTTGAAAATGAAAATATATTTGTAATGGATGAAAATCGTGCGACAACGCAGGATATCCGACCTATAGATATTCTTATTTTAAATCTCATGCCTCTTAAGGAGGATACAGAGCTTCAGTTATTGAGAAGTTTATCCAACACACCGCTTCAGGTTAACATAACATTTATCAGAACTGTTTCGTATGAATCAAAGCATACATCAATTTCTCATCTTGAGCGTTTTTATTCTGATTTTGCTACTGTTAAAGATAGAAAGTGGGATGGCCTTATCATAACAGGGGCGCCTGTTGAGAAGATGGATTTTGAAGATGTAGAATATTGGCCTGAATTATGTGAGATAATGAACTGGGCTAAAGATAATATTACATCAACGCTTCATATCTGCTGGGGAGCCCAAGCCGGACTTTATTACCATTATGGAATAAAGAAGTATGAGCTTCCTAAAAAGCTTTCAGGTATATATAAGCAGAAGACTGTTCATAGAAAAGAAGAGATTGTCAGAGGCTTCGATGATACATTTTTGGTACCTGTTTCAAGATATACAGGTATAAATGAAGAAGAAGTTGATGCCTGTGATTCACTGAGAGTCATAGCTGATTCTGAAGAATGCGGTCCTTATATAATCATTGATAAGGACGGTAAAAATATTTTCGTTAACGGTCATCCGGAATATGATACATATACATTGGATCAGGAATACAAGAGAGATATCAAGAGAGGACTTAATCCTGATATTCCTGTAAATTACTATCCTGATGATGATCCTGCTGAGGATCCTGTTAAGTCATGGCGCTGTCATGCGAACATGCTTTATACAAACTGGCTAAATTATTATGTATATCAGCAGACACCATACGAATGGACCGGAATGAAGAAGAAAAAAGACTAAAAATATATTGCATTACCATTTTGAGGGAGGTATTTATTTGAACAAAGCAGGTGAGATGGTCATGAAGAATCGTATTCGATTTCTTATAATCGGTATATTTATATTATCATCTATTACATTACTTAGTGGTTGTAGTAGTAAAACTAAAGGCGACGACGATAAAAAAACAAAGTATGATGTGGAACGTGTATTTGTTGACGATACCTTCATTGATATTATCGAGGGTAAGATAAAACCTGTGGAGATTATTGTCGGATTCGGCGGCGAAAATGGATATGAGAGTTTTTCTACCAAGGATCCGGATATGATCGATGAGTATATTAACGCTTTTAGAGAAGTTAAAATATCCGAAGAAATAAAAGATAAAGACAAAATGGTTTTTGTTGCGGACGGTATTGTCGATTTCACATTTAAGGTTGATGATGAGACCGGCATTACAATCGGTACAGATCTTGTTAAATATGTTACAGATGATGAAAGAAAAATGCAATTTCATCTGGGTAACACGGACGCAATAAATAGTCTTAACAAGCGTATAAGAGAGTAATAATGGTATTTGTCTGATTATACTTTGTTCGGGGATTTCGAGAATTTACAGTGCCTATGAGTATTAAATGCTTGTAGGTACTTTTTTCTTTGATACTAAGAAACAGTTAGGAAAAAGATATTCTTCAATATTTCACAAAAGAGTGTTTGTTATGCGATAAATATCTGTGATATATTGTAAGGTAGAATGAAACGTATACAAAATGTTCGACAAAAGGAAGGATGAACAGAGATGGCAGAAGGAGAACTTATAAATGCAGGTTATGTTCAGGTTGCAGACATGAAATTGGTAGGTAAAAAATTCGACAGATGGTATGACCTTCTTTGGTATCAGAAAAGAATATGATACGAACCAATTTTGCAGTAAGTGATTAAGTATTTGAGGGTTTACAATGGGAGATTTTCCGGAATCAGAAAACAATTTTAAATATAAACTGAAAAATGAAAATACAGGCAGTAACGATAGTCCGTACTCAGGCAGCGGTAATCAGTATTCGGATAATAACATATATCGAGATGGTACATCGTCTGCAGGACAGTACACCGGTGGCAAGTCCGTATACGATGGAGGGACGAATGAGAATAATATATATTCCGGCAGTAACGGTAGTGAGATAAATGATTCTCCGTACGGAGCTGGGAATGGCAGTGCATACCCTGGTAATTCGAGTGGCAATAATACGTACTCAGGCAATTCAAATGGTATTAATGACCGATTTCAACCTGGCAGCAGCGGCGCATATCCGGGAAATTCCGGTGGTAATACCGTATATCCTGGCAACGTAAACGGTAATACCGCGTACCCGGGTAACACAAATGGCAATACAGTATATCCTGGCAACGTAAACGGGAATACCGCATACCCGGGCAACAATTTTTTTAATGATATACACAGCACTAAGCAGGATTTTAGTTTGTATTCAAACTATTATCTTGGCCCTCAAAAACCAAAAAGGAAAAAGGTAAATTCGGTATTTATCGTAGTGCTTGTCATCACCATGGTGATTGGTATTTTCGGTTTAAGAGTTCAAAAAGAGCGTGAAAAGAGCAGGGCTGAAAGAAACGGCCGTAATGACAATTCAATCGATGTTTATAAAAGTCAGGAAAGAAGTTCCAGAGATCCTTATTTTGTAGATCCGGATGATGAAGAATCTTCATTGTATCGGGGCGAAAATGACAATACTTATCAATATAAGAAAGTCGAATATAACGGCCGTGAGATATTTCCTGATGTAAAGAGTGCAGCGGAATATGTTTCATATCGTGTTGATAAAGGTGATACAGGAAGGATAGCATTTTACCTTGACGCAAAGTGTAAAGAGGATTTTGTCAATTTCTATGACTACTATCACAACGTTAAAGGCAAGCTCGGAATGGATTATATATGGAATGAGATTGACGATAAGCGTGTAAAGATTGAAATTGGAGTGTTCAAGACAGACTGCGGTTATGTTTACAGAAATATAGTTTATGATGAACCGATTCCTGAAAAAATGGAAAAGGCTGTGAAGTTACGTGAAGAAGTTGAAAAGGTCTATAACGAATGTGTTACCGAAGATATGAGTGACTTTGAGAAGGAACTCGCGCTTCATGACCGTCTTGTATGTGACTGCAAATATATAGGTGCAGAATCAGTATATGACGATCAGCATACAGCATATGGAGCACTTGTAACACACGAAGCTGTTTGTGACGGATATGCAAAAGCTATGTATCTTCTTCTTACAAGAGCAGGGATTGAAAATAGAGTGGTTTACGGAAAAGTCAGAAATAACGGTCATGCGTGGAATCAGGTCAAGTTGGACGGAGAGTGGTATATGCTTGACGCCACTTGGGATGATCTGGATTACGGCGCTATAGAAGGCGTGGCTTATCATAAATATTTCAATGTATGTGATTCATATATATATGATTCGCATTCTTGGAATAGAGATGAGTTTTATACATGTAATTCCATGGAGGGCAATTATTATAACTTCCTGGGATATGTATATTCCGATCAGACGGAATTTAAGGAAAAGATAAGTGAAAGATTACAGTCCGGAGAGAAGGGCGTTTATGATTGCATAATTTTAGATAGTTCAAATGTTGAGACATCATTTCTTGCAAATGAGATAAGCGGACCGTATAACGAATTCTACGATTCGCTCAATGGATTCTTCTTCATGAATGTAATCGTTAGATAGCAAATTAAAACCCGATAAAACTTTCAGTACCGATCTGGAGAGTTGGAAATAAGCCAACAATCACGGGTCGGTATTTTTTTGTGACAAATGTCACATGAGCGGATTACGTTTAACACTAATAAATGACATTTATTTGTTATATTATAATGACATGAAGTTACGATATATGAACGGAGTTTACTTAAGCAAAATGATTATGAATCAAAACAAGCTAAACGATGTTTAAAAAGTTAAATGATTTGATATAAAAAGGAGGACTACTATGTCAGAAGTGATAGTTGAAGTTGATAATCTTGTAAAAAGATATAAGGAGCTCATAGCTCTGGACAATTTTAATATGAAGATAAAAAAGGGAGAGGTTTTCGGCCTTTTAGGACCAAATGGTTCAGGTAAGACAACTACTATAAACTGCATTCTTTCACTTCTTAATTATGATAACGGTGAAGTTAAGCTTTTCGGAGAGAAGATGACAAGCAGCAGATACGATCTTAAGAGAAAGATTGGAGTTGTTATGCAGGAAGTTGCAGTTTTCGATGAACTTACCGTATATGAAAATGTTGATTATTTCTGCGGTCTTTACATCAAAGATAAGAAAACACGTAAAAAATATGTAGAAGATGCAATCAAGTTTGTAGGTATTGAAGATTTCAAAAAGTTCAAACCTAAAAAGCTCTCCGGTGGTCTTCTCAGAAGACTGAACATCGCATGTGGAATAGCTCATAAGCCTGAAATAATCATAATGGATGAGCCTACAGTTGCAGTTGATCCACAGAGTAGAAATAAGATCCTCGAGGGAATAGTCGAGCTGAATAATGCAGGAGCAACAATCATTTATACAAGCCATTATATGGAAGAAGTTGAGCAGATCTGTTCACAGATTCTCATTATGGATAAGGGCAAGAAAGTTGCTGAAGGAACCAGCGATGAACTGAAGAGAAAGATCAAAAATACAGAAAATGTCATTGTAGATATTAAAAATATTTCTGAAAAGGATATACAGGGAGTCAGCAGTCTTAATCATGTTTATGATGTGAAATATATGTCAGGAAGACTAACTATCAAGTGTTCAAGCGGAAAGCATAACATTTCTCACGTTATTGATTACTTAACAAATAACAATCTTGATTATGAGAGGATTTATTCGGAACTCCCAACATTGAATGATGTATTTCTTGAGATTACAGGTAGAACTCTTAGAGATAAGGAGGCATAAGATATGTTTCTTAATATTGTATCAAAACAATTGAAGATAGGAGTCAGAGATAAGGCTGCGATATTCTGGACACTTATGTTTCCTGTGATCCTCGGAACGCTGTTTTATATGGCTTTTGGTAAAATATTTGACTCCTATGTTGTTGAACCAATCAAGACGGCGGTTTATTTTGAAACAGACAATGAAGAAGTTAAAGAACACGTGACCGAAGTACTTGACAACATTAGGGTAAATGACAAGGAAGTTTTGGCGGCGACATATGATGAAGATTTAGAAAATGCACAGAAACTTCTTGAAGATGATAAGATCGGTGGAATCATTAAAGTTGCAGAAAATGGTAAATTTACAGTCGTAGTAAGAAGTAACGGAAATCAGGCAACAATGCTTGATATCATCACATCTACTTATAATGAACAGATTGATCTTATCCAGAAGGTTTCGGAAGAACATCCTGAAAAATTAAATGAAGTTTATGAAGGTATCAGCAAGAGAGTTGAATATTTAAATAATAAGGATCTTGCAGGTGAAAATAAGGATCCGTTCGTTCAGTATTTTTATAATATCATTGCGATGGCTGCACTCTTTTCATCATTTAACAGTGTGAGAATAGGAAACAACAGCCAGGCAAATATGTCGGCTGTGGGTGCAAGAACAAATGCATCTCCGGTTAACAGACTGGCATTTCAGCTCGGAAGTTTAATTGCATCATTTATAGTTCAGACAGTAGTAAACTGTGTTGCATTATCATATATCATTTTTGTTTTAAATATTAAATTCGGAGGAAATATCTTTATCATTTATGCAACCACTGTTCTTGCAACACTTTGTGGTTTGGCTCTCGGATTTTTAGTAGGAAATATAGGAAGTGCTAACAGAGATAAGAAAGAAAGTTTTCTGTCAGCAGTAAGCCTTATAAGCTGTGCACTTTCAGGACTTATGTACGGTGATATGAAAGTAGTGCTTTTGGAAAAGGCACCGATCGTAAATAAGATCAATCCGGCAGCGGTAATATCGGATGCTTTCTATTCATTAAATATGTTTGGCGCAGGAAGTAGATTTTTCCAGTGCATTATCTCATTAATCATTATGTCGGCAGTAATGATAATAGGAGCGATAATCTTCGGAAGGAGGAACAGTTATGACAGTCTTTAAATCGTATTTCAAGGTTTTAAAAAGCTTCAAAGTTTCAATAGCGATTTATCTTTTGATATCTGTTACTGTTATACTTATTCTTACAGGAATGGGTTCAAACCAAGATGAAGCATATTCGGCAGTCAGCCACGGACTCGTAATCGTTGATAATGATAAATCGGAAGTTTCAAAGGTATTGATTGATTTTCTTGGAGAATTCAATGAGATTAAAGAAAAGGATTATTCAAAAGAAGAGATCGTAGATCTTATGTATTACACAAAGATATCTAACTATATTGTGATTCCTGAAGGATTTGGCGACAGTGTACTTAACGGTGATGGTTCTTTGAAGATAGATAGTACCAAAGATGCAGGAAGCAGAATGGGATATCTTATCGATGCAGAGATTGAAAATTATATAAATCTTTTCAAGAATTACTATAAGGGCGGTTTCAGTATAGAAGAAGCAGCAAAACTTTCCACAGAATCATATAAAAATAATTCGTCAGTTTCAATAATGGAAAAAAGTGATAATGAAGAAGTTTTCTTTAATGCATTTGTAATGCTTCCATATGGTTTGATGACTATAATTCTTTCAGCTATCCTTCCTGTTATTTTGAAAATGGGAAGCCAAAAGATTGATAAGAGATCCAATATTTCATCAATGCCAAGAGTTAAAAGACAGTTTATGATAACAGCGGCAACAGTTGTTGTAACTGTTTTCGTAGATATATTCCTCATTGTAATAGGTTCGGTGATCGATAAAGAATCATTTACAGACAGATGGTGGCTTATGGTAAGCAATATCTGCGTACTCAGCGTAACAATGACTATGTTTGTAATAGCAGTTTCAAATCTTGGACTTAAAGAAAGAACAGTTCCTGCATTTACAAATGTTATATCACTTTCATTCTGCTTCCTCGGAGGAATATTCGTTCCGCTTGAGATGCTTGGAGGAATGGCAAAAACCCTCGGAAGATTCGTTCCTACATTTTGGTATTCAAGAGCTGTTGAAAAGATACAGAACGGCGGCGATTTCGGAGATATAGCAAATTTCCTGTTGATTCAGTTGTTATTTGGGGTTATGGTTATGACAGTAGGACTTGCTATAGGGAAAGCCAAAATGCAAAAGAGTGAGTAAAAAGGTGTAGATTTGAAGACATTACTTGATAAGGTAATATTAATATTATTAGCAGCTTTCGTTTTTGTGAAGCACTTTAAGGATATGCAGCTTGTGATCATGATATTTGTCATGGTCACGGCTGCTTTCCTGACGTCATATTTAAGGATGATCGGAAATAAATTCAGTCTTATTAATAAGATTTTCGTCCTGATAGCAGCTTCGATTTGTATCTTCATTCCGAAGGCTGTATTTATTTTGCCTATAATTATATATGAAGCATATTTTGACCGACATTATGGTGCCGGTCTGATTTCATTTGTGGCAATAATAAATGCTTTTAATTTATTTCAGCCCCAGGAGATCATATACATTACTTTTATCATGATCCTGGCCGGATATATGGCATATAAGACAGATGTCATCGATAAAAATCGAATACATATAAAGAAGATAAGAGATGAGGGTGAGATTAAAAATGAATTGCTGAAACATCAGAATATCATTATTCTCGAAGAGCAGGACAAGAATATATATACTGCGCAGCTTGCGGAAAGAAACCGTATCGCCAGGGAGATACATGACAACGTGGGTCACATGCTCAGCAGGTCCCTCCTTCAGGTAGGTGCTATGATGGTGGTTCATAAGGAAGAGGCTATTTCACAGGAGCTTAAAGATCTTAGAAATACGCTGGACACAGCCATGAATAATATTCGTGAGAGTGTCCATGATATACGAGATGACGCCATTGATATAGAAATATCCGTAAATGAAATGTTAAAACCGCTTGAATCCAAGTTTAATTTAAATTTTGAGTGCGATGTTGAAAATGATAATATGTCTAAAGAGATAAAATATGCTATCATAAACATTGTCAAGGAAGCGGTTTCGAATATAATCAAATATAGCGATAATGATTCGGTTGATATTAGGATTGATGAACATCCGTCCATGTATCAGATTATCGTTCGGGATTATGATTCTTTGGGGCATTCCAAAGACAGTGAAGGTGAAGAGGTTGAAATTGATCATAGAGGAATGGGGTTGGACAATATAATCAAACGTGCCGAGCAATTTAATGGTCAAGCATATTTCACCAAGGGTAATGGTTTCAGAGTGTTTGTACGTTTGGGGAAAAATATATAAACATAAGAGAGGGCTGAAATGAAAATACTAGTTGTTGATGATGATAATCTTGTGGCTATGAGTCTGAAAACCATATTATCTTCCGATAGTGAGATTGAGGTTGTTGGAACAGGTAATAGTGGAGAAGACGCAATAAAACTTTATGAGGAATATAAACCTGATTTGCTGCTTATGGACATCAGGATGAAAGGCATGTCCGGTTTAGAGGCGGGAACAGAGATTATTTCCAAAAATCCGGATGCCAAGATACTTTATTTAACAACTTTTAATGATGATGAATATATTGTAAGCGCCATTAATCTTGGAGCTAAAGGATATATCATTAAGCAGGATTTTGATGGAATAATACCGGCGGTGAAGCTTGTTTGTCAGGGTCAGTGCGTATTTGGAAATGGAATTACCCAGAGGCTTCCGGAAATGATCAAGAAAAATGGCGGATCATTTGACTATGCAAGCTATGGTATAACGCCTCAGGAAAAAGAGATAATAGAGGAAGTTGCAAATGGACTTTCCAATAAGGAGATAGCCGATAAGCTTTTCCTTTCCGAAGGTACAGTCAGAAATTATCTGAGTAACATCTTGAGAAAACTCGACATAAGAGATAGGACAAATCTCGCAATATTTTATTATCAGAATAAATAATCTAAGTTTGGTATGGCTGTTCTTAAATAACCCGACAGAATGATTACTTACAGCGATAAGACAATTTCAAAATTTTCGGAGTAACATGAGCTTTTCGACAGTCAAGTTTTTGCGACAGCCATATTGGATTTACAGATTCGGGAGAGATAGAAATGAATGGTTTTATGAATAAGATAATGAGAAGGAATAAAAGGATATTTGCAGTTATTATGCTCCTTCTCATGGTGGTCACATCATTTTACGGATGCGGAAAGAAGGATAAGAAAAAGCCTTCGGGAGAGATAAAAACAACAGCTTCTCAGAATGTTACAGAAGAGAACAGTGCCGGAAAGAAGAGTACTGAAGAGAATGGTACCGGAAAATCAAAATCAGAAAATGGTACCGAAGATAAAAGTGCTGAAGAAAAAAAGCAAGAGGCTTCGACAGTAAATAATTCGGAATCTGTAATCAGCACCGAAGATAAGAGTACAACAGAAGTATCATCTGTAACAGAGAAATCATCCGCGACAGAAGAGGAGTCTCTCGACAGAAATGGATCATATTATTCAAAAGATGAAGTAGCCTTATATATTCATTTATACAATGAACTTCCGGATAATTTTATCACCAAAAAGGAAGCAAAGAATCTTGGATGGAGCGGCGGCGTTCTTGAGGATTATGCTCCGGGAAAGGCTATAGGCGGTGACAGATTCGGTAATTACGAAGGGCTTTTACCTGAAAAAAGCGGAAGAAGTTATACTGAATGTGACATCGATACCAAAGGTAAGAAAAGAGGAGCCAAAAGAATAGTTTTCTCAAATGACGGCCTGATTTATTATACCGATGATCATTATGAAAGCTTCACACTTTTATATGGGGAAGAAAACTAACCTGTACATCAAGTGATTTATGTGTGTGATATCGATAATAACCGCGTGACATCAAATAATATACGTGACCGGATGCCAGGATATTGATGGGAATAATAAGGAGACGGGATGGAATCATTTAACTTGGATTATGATGATATAAAACTTATCGATCTCGAAGGAGTAGCTGATAAGGTTGAATTGCATAGAAGAATCAGAGAAAAGATAGGGGAAGAAGATTATTACGGAAATAATCTGGACAGCCTTTATGATGCTTTATCTGACATCTTCGAAAAGGCACTTATTGTATTTTATAATACACAAAAAATAGACTCGGAAATGGAAGATTATATACATCGTCTGACAATTGTGTGTGACGATGTAACAAGTGAAAAAGATAATATTTCAATAGCGTTTATTGATTGATTTTTTGGCTGTAAATTGGTAAAATGTATATACAGTTTTCTCTTGGGGGAGAGAAGTGAAAATCTTATAAAAAAGGGGTGTTAAATATGGCAGATGAAATTGTAAGATTTGACGAATTGCCTTCTATCAAGAGAGGTTACATTGAAGGACTGAAATACTATTACAGCATTATTCAATTAAATCAGAAATCGATCGCTGAATACAAGGACATAAGCCAAAGTATTAAGCAATTTGGCTATGAACTCGAAAAGCTTAATCAGAATGCCAATGCTGCATCGGTAGAAGCGCTTTCTATTATCAATGAGGACTTCTATCCGAATGGAAAGATGCATTCGGTATTTAAAGCACTTAAGCTTGAAGTGGCGTTAGATGGAATAAGCGAATGCCTCATGTACCTAAAAAAGAAGACATATTAAAGGGGTAGTTTTATTAAATGGATATAAGAGAGATAAATGCAGGGGTTTTTAAAGATACGGTTGAATTTTATTCGACGGAGAAAACCTTATACGCAGAAACGGTTAGCAGTGTAAACAGAACAAGACTTTATGCAGAGGATGAGTATCCTGTGATAAACAGGGTGAATGCCGAAGAGAGTAAAGTCAGAGTCAGTAAGAAGAGAAGTTTTGAAGCGGCTATGGATATATGCCAGGCATTTCCGAATAAAAAGGTTGCTGTTTTGAATTTTGCTTCAGCTGTTAATCCGGGTGGTGGAGTCGTAGGAGGAAGTTCAGCTCAGGAAGAAGCTCTTTGCAGATGCTCCAATCTATATCCGACATTGAACCAGAAATGGTTAATTGATGCATTTTACAATCAGAACAGGCTTTCAAATAATCCGATACATACGGATGCGGTGATATATTCACCGGACATAGTCATTTGTAAGTCGGATGATGAGTATCCCGAAAGATTACCTAAGAACAAGTGGTGTACAGTCGATGTAATCAGTTCGGCCGCTCCGGATCTTAGAGGAATACCTTACAACAGTTTAGAATCCAACAATGGATACGGGATACATCTGTCTGAAGAAGAGTTATACAGGATACATTTAAAAAGAGCGAGACATATTCTTACCATTGCTGTAGCAAATGGCGTGAAGGCTATAGTGTTGGGGGCCTTTGGTTGCGGAGTTTTTGGAAATGATCCGGAAATCGTATCGGAAGCGTTCAGAAAAGCAACCGAGGAGTTTATCGGCTGTTTTGATATTATCGAATATGCGGTCTACTGCAAAGAATATGAAACGGAAAATTATGAAATTTTCAGAGATGCTCTTGATGGTCTTTCAGCAGATTTAGGAAAGTCTGAACCTGATTTGGGTTTCGTGAAAGGTATTGCGGAGGATGATGAATCATACGATGAGTTTGATGATGATCCTGATGATTTCTCTGAGGAGAATTTAAGCAATTCTGGAAAGAGTGCAGTTGATGAAGGTTATACAGAATGTGTTGATACAGACGATACGTGGACCCGGGAATTTAAACCGGGGGACATCGTCAGACATTTCAAGAGAGAGTTATTGTCGGAAGAGGATGCAGCGAAGAATTTATATTTGTATCAGATAATCGGCACGGCTATTCATTCCGAAACAAGGGAGAAGCTTATTGTTTATCAGGCGTTATATGATGATTTTCAGTTGTATTGCAGGCCTTATATGATGTTCGTAAGTAAGGTGGATAAAGTGAAATATCCTGATATTAAGCAGAAATACAGGTTTGAAAAATTAGGCTGATTTTTTCTCTTGAAATTTGATAACGTAAAGGTTATTATATCTCTGTGATACTTTTCACGAAATCTTACTGCTTTTTGCAGTATATATTATAAAATCTAGGAGGATTTAAAAACATGGCAGTAAAAGTAGCAATCAATGGATTTGGTCGTATAGGACGTCTTGCTTTCAGACAGATGTTTGATGCAGAAGGATATGAGGTAGTTGCAATCAACGATCTTACAAAGCCTTCAATGCTCGCTCAGCTTCTTAAGTACGATACAGCACAGGGTGGATTCGCTGGTGTTATCGGACAGAACCTTCATACAGTTTCAGCTGATGATGAAGCTAATACGATCACAGTTGATGGAAAGACATTAAAGATTTATAAGGAAGCAGATGCAAATAACTGTCCATGGGGAGAGCTTGACGTTGATGTTGTTCTTGAGTGTACAGGTTTCTACTGCTCAAAAGATAAGTCACAGGCTCATATCAATGCAGGTGCTAAGAAGGTTGTTATCTCAGCTCCAGCAGGAAATGATCTTAAGACAATCGTTTACTCAGTTAACGAAAATACACTTACAGCAGATGATCAGATTATCTCAGCTGCTTCATGTACAACAAACTGCCTTGCACCTATGGCTAAGGCACTTAATGATTATGCACCAATTCAGAGTGGTATCATGAGCACAATTCATGCTTATACAGGTGATCAGATGATCCTTGACGGACCACACAGAAAGGGTGATCTTAGAAGAGCACGTGCTGGTGCTGCTAACATCGTTCCTAACTCAACAGGTGCTGCTAAGGCTATCGGTCTTGTTATCCCTGAGCTTAACGGAAAGCTTATCGGATCTGCACAGAGAGTTCCTGTTCCAACAGGTTCTACAACAATCCTTACAGCTGTAGTTAAGGGAGCAGATGTAACAGTTGATGGTATCAACGCTGCAATGAAGGCTGCTGCTTCTGAATCATTTGGTTACAATGAGGATCAGATCGTTTCTTCTGACGTTATCGGAATGAGATTTGGTTCACTCTTTGATGCTACACAGACAATGGTTTCTAAGATTGCTGATGATCTTTACGAAGTACAGGTTGTTTCTTGGTATGATAACGAGAACTCATACACAAGCCAGATGGTTAGAACAATCAAGTATTTCGCTGAGTTAAACTAATTTTAGTTTGATTAATAGCGGTCACTAAACCATGTCGGATTTTTTAATCTGACTCCGTGGAATTAACTCGGGTCCGGTTTTCATGACCGGACCCGTTTTTTTAACATTAAAGGAAACATGGTTTCCAAACAATCAGATCTTACTACAGATAGGTTAGGGATTTGTGTGTATATATACCTCTTTATGATATAAAGGGGTGGATATACACACGAATCGTTACGACTATACGTGGGAGATTAATAATTAAAAGGAGATATAAAGATGTCACTTAATAAGAAATCAGTTGATGATATCAATGTTAAGGGCCAGAGAGTCCTCGTAAGATGCGATTTTAACGTACCTCTTAAGAATGGAGTTATAACAGACGAGAATAGACTTGTTGCAGCTCTTCCAACAATCAAGAAACTTATTGCAGATGGAGGAAAGATTATTCTTTGCTCACACCTCGGAAAAGTTAAGACAGAAGAAGATAAACTTACAAAGACACTTGCACCTGTTGCAGTACGTCTTTCAGAACTTCTTGGACAGGAAGTTAAGTTTGTTGCAAATCCTGAAGTTGTAGGACCAAACGTTGTTGAAGCAGTTAATGCAATGAAAGATGGAGAAGTTATCCTTCTTGAGAATACAAGATTCAGAGCAGAAGAGACAAAGAACGGAGAAGCATTCTCTAAGGATCTTGCTTCAATCTGCGATGTATTCGTAAATGACGCATTTGGTACAGCTCACAGAGCTCACTGCTCAAATGTTGGTGTTACTCAGTATGTTGATACTGCAGTTGTTGGATATCTTATGCAGAAGGAAATCGATTTCCTTGGAAATGCTGTAGAGAATCCTGTTAGACCATTCGTAGCTATCCTCGGTGGTGCTAAGGTTGCTGATAAGCTTAATGTTATCTCTAACCTCCTTGAGAAGTGTGATACACTTATCATCGGTGGTGGTATGGCTTATACATTCCTTAAGGCTCAGGGTAAGGAAGTTGGTCTTTCACTTGTTGATGATACAAAGATCGATTATTGTAAAGAAATGATCGAGAAGGCAGAAAAGCTTGGTAAGAAGCTTCTCCTTCCAATCGATACAGTTGTTGGTGATGGTTTCCCTGATCCAATCGATGGACCTATCGAAGTTGAGACAGTTCCTTCAAATGCAATTCCTGCAAATAAGGAAGGTCTTGATATCGGTGAGAAGACAAGAGCACTCTTCGCTGAAGCTGCTAAGACAGCTAAGACAGTTGTTTGGAATGGACCTATGGGTGTATTCGAGAACCCAACTCTTGCAAAGGGTACTATTGCAGTAGCAGAAGCTCTTGCAGCAACAGATGCTACAACTATCATCGGTGGTGGAGATTCAGCAGCAGCTTGTAATCAGCTTGGATTCGGCGATAAGATGAGCCACATCTCTACAGGTGGTGGTGCTTCACTTGAATTCCTTGAAGGTAAGGAACTTCCTGGTGTAGCAGCAGCTAACAACAAATAATTTTTCAATTTAAAGATTGGATTACTTACAAAAGCATACATGGCGTACTTTTTTGAGTACGCCGTCGCATGCTTTTTGCTGTACTTCAAAGGGTTTTAAGAAAATTATTAGCATAAGGAGAACTAAAAATGTCTAGACGTAAGATTATCGCAGGAAACTGGAAGATGAATATGACTCCATCACAGGCAGTTAAGCTTGTAGATGAGTTAAAGGACCTTGTTGTAAATGATGCAGTTGACGTAGTTTATTGTGTACCTGCTATTGATATCGTTCCTGTTGTTGAAGCAGTTAAGGGAACAAATGTTAAAGTTGGTGCTGAAAATATGTATTTCGAAGATAAGGGTGCTTACACAGGAGAAATCTCAGCAGAAATGCTTAAGGATGCAGGTGTAGAGTATGTTATCATCGGACATTCAGAGAGACGTGATTATTTCAAGGAATGTGACTGTGTGCTTAACAAGAAGGTTAAGAAAGCAATCGAGTCAGGACTTACACCAATCCTTTGCTGTGGTGAATCACTTGAGCAGAGAGAAATGGGTGTAACAATGGACTGGATCAGACTTCAGATTAAGTCAGATCTTAAAGATGTTGCAGCTGATGATGTTAAGAATATGGTTATCGCTTACGAACCAATCTGGGCTATCGGAACAGGAAAAACTGCTACAACAGAGCAGGCTGAAGAAGTTTGTAAGGGAATTCGTGACTGTATAGCAGAGATTTATGATGTAGCTACTGCAGAAGCTGTTCGTATTCAGTACGGCGGATCTGTAAATGCAGGAAATGCTGCAGAGCTTTTCGCTCAGCCTGATATCGATGGAGGTCTTGTTGGAGGAGCTTCACTTAAGGCTGATTTTGGAAAGATTGTTAATTACTAATTATGTAATGTTTTTTGATACAGCGGCTATAAAAGTATTTTTATTGCGAACTGTGGCAGGGTGAAGACTATGGAAATAAAAAATCTTAAAAGTATAATTTCGGAATGTATATTATATGCAGATGACATTAGCAACGATTCAAATATTTATCCTGAAGGTTCTAAGATGCCTCTTAAGGATCTTCTTAGATACGATATGCTGATGTTCCTTGGATATTTATATGATCCAGAAGCACAAATGATCGCAGATCAGGTTGAATTCATTAGAGTTAACCTTAGAATGGTTATTTCAGAAGAGAAGTTCGTTGAATTCGTTGAGAATAAGTGTAACGATCCTGAATTCCTTTCTATGCAGCCTAGATCACTCGTCTTCTTCATTGATGTGGATAAGATGAACAATGAACGTTCAGAGCTCAGCGTTTCTAAGTCAAAATTCGTTGTTGACTGCTTTAGAAAACTGGGTGAAGGCTTCATTAATTATGATGATGTAAGTAATGAGATCAAAGAAAGATTATCATCTTACATGCAGTTCCTTTATGATACTCTTATCGAAGAGGGTGTAATGAAGGAAAGAAGACTTAAGCCTCGTGAAGAGTCACAGGCTCCAAAGATAAATCCTATCGAGGATAAGAACAGAGAGCCTGTTAAATCTAAGACTGTTTCAACATTCGATGCTGCAACAGGAAAGTTTGTTACTAAAGAGAAGATCATGAGTTCCGGATATAATCTTATCAAGAAGAGAGCCGATGATGTATCTCAGTATGCAAACTTCATTTCTGAGGAAGATAAGGACTCTACAAAGCGTGGTAAGAATAAGGTCGGAGCAAACCGTCATGATGGATTCTCAGATGACGTAGAGCTTTCACTTGATGACCTTATCAAGAAGCTTAAAGATCTTACAGGTCTTGATGACGTTAAGCAGGATGTTCTTCATCTTGTAAATATTATCAAGGTTCGTAAGCTTCGTGAGATGAAGGGATATAGAGTTCCTGAGATGTCATTCCACCTTGTATTTACAGGTAATCCTGGTACAGGTAAGACAACAGTCGCACGTCTTATTGCGAGAATATATAAACAGCTCGGCGTTGTTAGCCGTGGACAGTTCGTTGAAGTAGACCGTTCAGGTCTTGTAGACCATTCTCCTGGTGGTACAGCTATCAAGACAACTGCTGTTATCGATAAAGCTATCGGTGGTATCCTTTTCCTTGATGAGGCATATACCCTCACAAACTACAAGGATGTAGGAGACTACGGACAGGAAGCAGTTGATACACTCCTGAAACGTATGGAAGATGACCGTGATGACCTCATCGTTATCGTTGCCGGATATACTGATAGAATGCATGAGTTCATTGAATCAAACCCTGGTCTTCGTTCACGTTTCAACAAGTATATTTTCTTTAGAGATTACAAGAGCTCAGAGCTTATGACAATCTTCAAACTTATGTGTAAAGAAAATGATTATGTTCTTACAGATAATGCTGCATTTATTGCAGAAACATATCTTAGAGGACTTGCAGATGAGAAGACTGAAAACTTCGCTAATGCCCGTCTCGTACGTAACTATTTCGAGCGTTGTGTAGACAGACAGGCTACTCGTATCTGTGATGATGCTGATATTAACGAAGACGATCTTGTAACCTTTATACGTGAAGATATGATCGAAGGCGGTGCAGTTGGACAGATTGGTAAGGAAGAGTTTTAATCGAATCCTCAATTTACAACATGCAGCTTAGATAAAATATTATATGTGGAGGAAGATATGAAGAAGTTTTTAAAAGAGTTCAAAGAATTTGCTCTTAAGGGCAATGTAATGGACCTTGCAATCGGCATGATCATTGGTGGTGCATTTTCTTCAATAGTTGCATCTTTGACAGATAACATCATCAACCCAATAGTAGGATGCTTCGTTGCAGGCGGTCTTAATGGATGGACAGTAACAGTAGGTAAAGCGCAACTTGGAATCGGAGCATTCATAATGGCTGTGGTTAACTTTATCATCTTAGCCTTTGTGTTATTCTTAATGCTTAAAGGTATGAATAAGATGTTAAGTTTGCGCAAGAAAGAAGAAGAGGCTGCTGCTCCTGCAGAACCATCTGCTGAAGAAAAGCTTCTTACTGAGATAAGAGATCTTCTTAAAGATAAACAGTAAATATATATTTATTGAAGGTTTAACCCCTGTGTGATTTACACAGGGGTTTTATCATTTGAGTCAAAATGCTTATTGCCCTTACTTTGTGGTTCAAGTATAATTTTAATATATATATTTATTAATCGGTACACACGTTGATTCGAGTGCGTCTTAATGACTCATATGTAAATGGACTTGAGGTCGATAATTCATATGTAGATTAATTTGCAGTCGATTGATTAATATGTAATTTCCGGTCGGATAATCTATATGTTGAGTAAATGGTGACGGATAGATTATAATCAAAGCAAATCATAACGGAATATATTGTGATTAGAGTGATAACGGAATAGATTGTGACCAGAGTAATTCATAACGGAATAGATTATGATCAGAGTAATTCATGACGGTATAGATTGTGACCAGAGTAATTCATGACGGAATAGATTGTGATCAAAGTAAAGTATGATGGGATAGATGACAATTATTGTGGATGCATTTGGCATAGATAATATTCCATAAAATATTCCGAATCAGTAAAAAAGTTAATAGATATATAACTGATGTAGAAGATGGACTGTGAAAAGATAGAGTGAAAAGATAGAGTGAAAAGATAGAATATAATAAGACAGATTAAAAAAGATTTGAGATAGATAGATGAAGAAAATTTCAGTAGGCATACTCGCTCATGTGGACGCGGGAAAGACAACATTATCAGAAAGTATCTTGTACAACTCAGGTACGATCAGAAATATGGGAAGGGTAGATAATAAAGATGCATTTCTCGATACTGATGCCATGGAGAAAGATAGAGGTATAACAATTTTCTCCAAGCAGGCTGTATTTGATTGGAAAGATACGCAGTTTACACTTATAGATACGCCGGGACATGAGGACTTTGTCGCAGAAACCGAAAGAGTTCTTGGGGTCATAGACTATGCCATTTTACTGATAAATGCAGCTGATGGAGTTACAGCGCATACCGAAACATTATTTAGACTTTTGGAAAAATATGCGGTTCCGACAGTGGTATTTGTCAACAAAATGGACTATGCAACCGTGACACAGGAGCAGATGATAAATGAATTAAACAGTAATCTTTCCGAAGGTTTTGCGGTATATGATGAAAAATGGAAAGATGGAATTAATGATTCCGATGAGGCTGAGAGTATAGCGGTTTTATCTGAAGATGTACTGGAAGAATACTTGGAAACGGGCAATGTATCATTTGAGAATATCAAAGATATGGTCATTGATAGAAAGCTTTTTCCATGCTTCTTCGGTTCGGCTTTAAAGAATCAGGGTGTTACAGAGTTTATGGATGCCGTTTCGATACTTACGGTTGAACAGGACTATCCTGACACATTTGGTGCGCGCGTATTTAAGATATCAAGAGACGAGAAGAAGAACAGACTGACATTTATGAAGATTACCGGAGGAAAACTTTCTGTGAGACAGGAAATTCTTATGGGAGAGAAGGTTGATCAGATCAGAGTTTATTCCGGAGCAAAATATTCTACTAAAAGCATGGCTGAAAAAGGTGATATTATAGCTGTTACCGGACTTGTTAGTACTTATCCCGGACAAGCTATAGGATTTGAGGAAAATGATTATCTTCCGATACTCAGCCCGCTTCTCAGTTATAGAATTATTTTGCCTGAAGATATGTCTGTTGAGAGATTTCTTCCTATGCTCAGAGAGATAGCTGACGAGGAGCCGCTCATCAATATTGACAGTGATGAAAAAGGTTCTGACATCAAGATAAGTATTATGGGAGAAGTCCAGCTGGAAATTCTGGAGAGACAGCTTCTTGAGAGGTTTAATGTAAAGGTTTCTTTTGATTCAGGAAAGGTTTTATTTAAAGAAACCATCAAAAATGCAGTGTACGGCGTAGGACATTATGAGCCTTTAAGACATTATGCGGAAGTTCATTTACTCCTGAGACCTTTACCTCCGGGAAGTGGTATAGTTATTGACTCGGAAGTAAGTGTTAATGATCTTGCAATGTCTTACCAGAATGAAATCATTTCATCTATAAGAGGTGCTGCCCAGAGAGGAAGCTTGCGAGGTGTCATTGCCGGACTCAGAGTAACTGATATTAGAGTTACCCTTGTTGCGGGCAAAATCCATCTTAAACATACAGAAGGAGGAGACCTCAGAGAAGCATCCATAAGAAGTTTCAGAGCGGCTCTCATAAGCGGAGAGGAAGCCGGAAATAATATCCTTCTCGAGCCATTCATGAAATTCAGAATCAATCTGCCTGATAATTCCGTGGGCAGGATCATGAATGATATAAATGAAATGGGCGGTAAATCTGAGCTTAAGAAGATGGAGAATCAGAAAGCTTTGATAGAAGGAATCGCTCCTGTTAGATTGATAAGAAATTATCAGGCGGACCTTACAGCATATACTCATGGTTCAGGTAAATTCAGCATTGTTGAGGAGATGTATCTTCCAAGTGGTGAACAGGAGAAGATTAGGGAAGATGAAAGTCTTATTAATGTAAATTATAAACCTGAAAATGACAGAAGAGCTCCGGTCGGATCGGTATTTTGTTCCGGAGGTTCGGGATACTACGTTGATTGGCGTGAGGCTATGGATATATGCCATTTGGAAAAGAAGATCCGAAATTATGAGGAGTTAAAATGGCTTTATCCTAAGGCTGATTCGGTTAATACATCAACTTCAGGCTCGAAAGAAAAAGAAGCAAAAGGTTTTTCTTACGATATGGCAATCGGCGTCGATGAGATAGATGCTATTTTGAATAGAGCCTTAAGTGCTAATAAGAAATCGGATCCATTTGTGAAGAGAAAATATCATCTTACAAAGAGGACATTTTCAGCTGAAACAACCGGCGTAAAATCAACAGCTAAGGGTGTTATAAGGAAGAATTATCTACTCGTTGACGGATATAATATCATACACAGGTGGGATTCGCTAAAGGGCCTTGTAAATGATAATATGCTTGGGGCGAGAATGAAACTCCTGGATATTATGTCCAATTACCAGGCAATCAGGAATACCGAGGTGGTTGTGGTGTTTGATGCTTATAACGTGCCGGGAGATCAGCCGAGAATAGACAAATATCAGAATATAAATGTCGTTTATACAAAGGAAGCAGAGACGGCCGATCAATATATTGCCAAGTTTACGAATGAAAATGTTTCTACCATGAATATTACCGTTGCTACATCGGACTTCATGGTTCAGCTTATTATACGAGGCGCCGGTGCTGTGCTTATGTCAGCAACCGAGCTTGAAAAGGAAATCGAGATGGCTTCGAAGGAGCTGAGAGAACAATATAATATCGAATACGAGTAAAAAATTGAATACGAGTAAAAAATTGAATACCAGTAAAATATCGTATACGAGTAAAATATTGAATACGAGTAAATATTGAATACGAGTAAAATATCGAATACGAGTAAAACATCGAATACAAGTAAAATATTGAATACGAGTAAATATTGAATACGAGTAAAATATTGAATACGTATATATTATCGAACGTAAATAATAAAACGGAGGGAACAATATGAACATTTCATTTTTTATTCAGCCTAAAATATATGTTGCCCATCTTTATGAGGATTTTACTATAAGGCAGGGGATGGAAACCATGAAATATCACGGTTATTCAGCAATTCCTGTGTTAAATAGAGAAAATGAATATCTTGGAACCATAAGTGAAGGAGATTTTCTGTGGACTATATGTAATTTCGAAACTCTTGATATAATGGAAAGATCGCCGGTATCTCTGGAAAATCTCAGAATTGCAGATATTAATTTTAGAAGAAATTATCCGGCGGTAACTATAGATACATCTATGGAAGAACTGGTTGAAAGAGCAATGAATCAGAACTTCGTACCGGTTGTGGATGATAGAAATGTATTTATAGGAATTATCACACGTAAGGACATAATAAAATACCTGCAAAGTACAGCTCTGAAAAAAGAGGAATAGCGATTGGTGCATTACGATATTATTAAAAAATAAAAAAGTGATTGATTAATTATTTTAACTATGTTATTATCACAAAGTGTGTTTATGCATTATTTTGGGAGGAATTAATCGTGGAAGCAGTAAGAACAGCAGTCACAATTGCATTTATTGTAATTTCTATAGTACTTATAATCGTTGTTTTAATGCAGGAAGGTAAAGAAAACGGACTTTCCGGTGCATTGACTGGATCAAGTGATTCATATTGGGCTAAGAACAAAGGTCGTTCTAAAGATTCTGTAATCAAGAAAGTTACAGTTTGTCTTGCGGTTTTATTCTTTGTACTTGCTATACTTATCCGTTCAAAGTGGCTTGCATAATTATAATGATATTTAGGTGCTCTGTTAAAAAGAGCACCTTTTTTACTTTCAAAAACACATTAACGTTGGTATACTTAAAGTAGGTAGTTGATTGACCTTTATACTTGGGGGTAAATATGAAAAAACATTTTGATGATAAAGACAAAAACATAAATAAAGACAAAAACATAAATAAAGACAAGAATATTGATAAAGATATAGATAAATTAAATGTTGAAGATGATTTCGATGAAGAAAAGGATTATGAGCGTTCTGAAGAAGAAATCATAGAGGAAAGAAAGGGGATAATCTTAAATCTCATGAAGGGCAAAGAATATAAACCTATGAGATTCAAGGAATTATCTTATTTTCTTATGCTTCAGTCTGATGAAGATAAGCAGGCACTTCTTGATATCCTTGGTATGCTTGAAAATGAATATAAAATTCTGAAAACAAGAAATAACCGTTATATGCTTATGCCGGGAGATACACATGTGGGTGTTTTCACAGGTAACAGAAAGGGATTTGGATTTGTAACAGTTGAAGGCTTTGACGAGGATTTCTTTATTCATGCGAAGGATACGGCAAATGCATTTGAAGGCGACAAGGTTCTTATCAGAGAGACTAAGCAAGGCCGTGACGGCAATCGTACAGAGGCTGCGGTTATAAGAGTTATTAGTCATGAGATAAGAAATGTAATTGGTATCTATGAGCCTTCGAAGGACTTCGGTTTTGTTATACCGAACAATAAGAAGATTGCCAGTGATATATTCATTCCGAAGGAAGCAGGATGCGGAGCTGTTAAAGGAAGCATCGTTATCGCCGATATCAAGGATTATGGTGATGATAAGAAGTCTCCATCGGGCGTAGTTACTGAAGTTATCGGACATATAAATGATCCTGCTTCGGATATAGTAACTGTTGTGAGAAGTTACAATATTCCTATTGATTTTCCGGAAGACGTAATGAAGGAACTCGAGAGAATTCCTGATTCAGTTAGTGAAGAAGAAATGAAGGGAAGAAAAGATTTCAGAAAGCTCGATACGGTAACTATCGATGGCGAAGATGCTAAGGATCTTGATGATGCTATAACGCTTTCGTATAAAGATCATATTTATACATTGGGTGTTCATATAGCCGATGTATCGAATTATGTTAAAGAAGGAAGTCCGCTTGATAAGGAAGCTCTTAACAGAGGTACAAGTAATTATCTTGTAGACAGTGTTATCCCTATGCTTCCTCATAAGTTATCAAATGGCATTTGTTCGCTTAATGCAGGCGTAGACAGACTTACTCTTTCTGTGATAATGGAAATTGATGAAAAGGGCAAGGTGTTAAGCCACGAGATAACAGAAGGTGTTATAAATGTAAATGAACGTATGAATTATACTGACGTAAACAAGCTTATAACAAGAGCTGAGGATGCGCCGGTTGAGAGATATAAAGAGCTTATTCCTTTATTTGACAGGATGCAGGAGCTTTCAAGGATCATCAGAGAGAAAAGACATGAGAGAGGATCAATCGACTTTGATATGGCTGAAACAGAAATCAAGGTTGATGAGAATCACAAGCCTATTAAAATATGTGCTCATGACAGAAATGATGCAACAAAGCTTATAGAAGATTTCATGTTGATGGCAAATGAAGTGGTTGCCGAGGATTATTACTGGCAGGAAATTCCATTTGAATACAGAACACATGAAGCACCGGATCCTGAAAAGGTGGATATACTGGCTGCAACCATAAGAAATTTCGGTATTTATTTCAAGACAGCTGCCCATGACAATATTCATCCGAAGGAATTCCAGAAACTCCTTAAGAAGATAGAGGGAGAGCCGTATGAAGATATGATCAGTAAGCTTACACTTAGATCTATGCAGCAGGCAAGATACGGTACCGAATGTACAGGACATTTCGGACTGGCATGTAAGTATTATTGTCATTTCACATCTCCGATCAGACGATATCCTGATCTTCAGATTCACAGGATCATCAAGGAAAATCTTCATGGAAAGCTAAATAATGAGAGAATCAGCCATTACAGCAAGATACTTCCAAAGGTTTCGGCAGACAACTCTTTCAAGGAAAGAAGAGCGGACGAAGCTGAGCGAGATGTTGTAAGGCTTAAAGAGATTGAATATATGGCTGAGAGAATAGGAAAGGAATACGTCGGTGTCATATCCGGATTCACTCAGCAGAATATATTTGTAGAACTTGAGAATACAGTTGAAGGTGCGATTAATGTTGCATATCTTTCTGACGATTTCTACAGATATAATGAAGTTGAAATGTGCATGAGAGGAGACAGAACAGGCAATTTATTTAGTCTGGGCGATAAGGTATATATCAAAGTTCGTAAGGCTGATAAAATAGAAAGAACCATTGATTTTGAATTGATCAAAAAACTTCAATAGGATTCATTTTTGCTTGGATGGTGAAAAGATGAGTGGAAGTAAAGAGAAACTTATAGCAAACAATAAAAAGGTATTTCATGATTATTTTATAGAGCAGACATATGAAGCGGGGATAGAACTTGCCGGAACAGAGGTTAAGTCTCTGAGGCAGGGAAACTGCAGTATTAAGGAAGCGTTTATCGGAGTCGATAACGGCGAGATATTTATTCATCATATGCATATCAATCCATATGAAAAAGGAAATATTTTCAACAGAGATCCTTTGAGAAAAAGAAAGCTTCTTCTGCATAAGAATGAGATACTTAAACTTGCCCAGCAAAGAGAGGTAGCGGGATATACAATAGTTCCGACCAAGGTTTATTTCAAAAATGGACGAGCTAAGGTTGAGATTGCGCTTGCGAGAGGTAAGAAACTCTACGATAAGAGAGATGATATTGCCAAGAAGGATGCAAGAAGAGAAGCTGAGAGAGAATTTAAAGTTAGAAACCTCAAAGTCTAAGTATGACGCAGGATATATAGTTTTCTTGTATGATGCTTTGCTTGCATAGTTACAGTTGAGGTGTTATATTATAAGCTATAGCGTTAAAATATAGCACTTGAAGGTGTTAGAACGTTAAATATATTTGCATGATAACCAGGGGTACGAGAAATGAGTCAGGAAAAAGTTGACAGACATAAAAAAGAGAAGAAGAACAGAGAAAGAGACAAGAAGATCAAGAAATTAAAGCAGGCTTTAGCGGCATTTATATGTGCTATTCTTATCGGAGCGATCATTGGAATTCCTCTTGGAAAGAAGCTCTATAATGATAAGAAAAAGAAGGATGCCGAGAAAGAAGCTAAAGTTGTTAAATACATTCCGGCAGTTGAATTTAAGAATTGGTTCAATGATTATTATGTAGAGAAGTATTATGATCTTTACGCAGGAATGACATTAGCTACAAATCCTGACGCTCCTGTCAGTGACAGCGAGAAATAAGATAATATTTTTGGAAGGGCATTGATTGAGTTAGCAAAACCTTCCGGATTATTATATATAAATGGGCCTGTATTGGCTTCGACAGGGATCTAGAAATTATGACAGCCATCCGTGGTCCGGGACCACGTTAAAACTCGGAAAAAAATAAACGCTGAAGATAATTTAGCAATCGCTGCCTAATGGCAGCTGTCAGCCACAAGTAATCCGCTGCTTGTGAGTCTGGCACCGATGAGGCGGAGCACTTTCCTTCCAAAGCTTTGAGGATGGGAAAGAACCTATGAAGCTACTGAATCTGTAAATCTGACTGTGGATGTGCAGAGGAGGGAATGTCAAAACACATGTCTGTGATGGGAGAGGTTATAATGGAAGGGTTTTTGGACACGGGTTCGACCCCCGTCAGGTCCACTAAAAAAGTCCGGTTATCCGGACTTTTTTTATACCCCAAGAATTGTTTTGACGGTGTAGCGGGCAAATGAATTCAGGATTTTTTCATTTCCCAGGAAGTCATCTGTCAGTTCTGCATATGGGGTTAGTTTATTCTTAGATGCAGCACCTGAAGAAGTTTCGTCAAATGAGTAATAAGACTCAAGCTCTGTGAATTTATATTTCTTAACGAAGAAGCCTTCAAGTTTTGTATAGCAGTTGAGGGCTTTAGCTTTTTCACATTTATATTCTGTTAAGGTCGGTGCAAGGTCTTTGTGGAAAGCTTCATCCAGTTCCGGATAATAATTATAATTCTTATAATCCTCATAGAAATGAATGAATACGCCGTGTTCCACAGGAAGACTGATGTATGCTTTTCTTTCATCTGAAGAAATCATAAGAAGAGGAGATGAAAGACCGGCTTTATTTAAAGCGGAATTTTTATCATGATACATGGATGCAATATCCATATCAGGAAAATGCTTTAGATCAAGTGATATCTTAAGTTTTAGTCTTTCGGTTCCGGACATTGATAGGTCTGCTACAGAAAATTCTCCTTCGGATAAAGCCTTTAATGCAAGGATGTCAGCAAGATAGAACATTCCATCCATATCATCTCTGTTATGCTGAAGAACAAGAGACTTAGAACGTGCATCGTCGGTGGAAAGATAATCAAAATATACTTCTATAAGCTGACCGCCGTTCATCTGATCGATTCTGTTAAGCCCTACAAAACGCTCAATTGTTTTCTGTTTCAGATTGGATAATCCGAGAGAAGTCTTGTAAGGACGAATCATTTTATATAAATCGATCTTTGTAAGGCGGGAGAAGTTGTCCCTGATATTCATATGAAAATGATCATTTATGGATTCAAGTCTTTTTGAAACATAAGGAATATCGAAGGTATTTCCGTTAAAAGTGAGCAGATATTTGTAATCAAGGATAAATTCCATGAAAGTCTCGATAATCTGAGGCTCACTTCGGCCGTCGTCATTGAAGTACTGGGTTATATGCCAAGTACCGTCTTTATAATAATTAACACCGATTAGGTAAATAAAAGAAGAGGAGGCACTAAGCCCAGTTGTTTCGATATCGAACATGATGATATCGCGCGGGTCATAATACTCCTCAATTTTGCTATATACCGGATTGGTTTTGGATAATTCCTCATCTATTATAAGCATACAGACATACCTGGTTATTTTTTGAAATGATTTTTGATCGCTTCAAAGCTTTCCTGACTGATAACATGTTCGATACGGCAGGCATCCTTTGATGCGATTTCTTTGGATACTCCGAGTTCCTGGAGTATATTTGTAAAGAACTGATGGCGTTCGTAAACGCTTTCGGCTATTTTCTTTCCTTCTTCTGTCAGATAGATATATCCGGCATCGGTCATTGTTATGTATTTTTTCTCACGAAGATTTTTCATAGCGATACTTACGCTTGATTTTTTATATCCGAGTTCGTTAGATACATCAACAGATCTAACTACAGGAAGCTTGGTTCCGAGTACAAGTATTGCCTCAAGATAATCTTCGGCTGATTCATTAGAATGCATGTTAAATCCCCTTAAAAAATATAATTGTTCACAATATAGATAGTATAGCATTATGAAAGTCTATTATCAATAATAATCTTCTAAAAAACTAACAGAAGTTGAATTAATCTAACATGCGTGAGTAGACTCTAACAATTCCTGTATATTCGGGAAATTCTATAATTGCCGAAATATGTATCGCTTTATTTTTTATATGAAAAATGCTATACTCTTTTAGTGTTTTTTTATTTGGTTATGAATTAGTGGAAGAAGTTTTTTATCAATGAAAAGTATACTTAAATATTTAAAAAATTATAAATTACAAACAGTCATGGCGCCTCTTTTCAAGATGCTTGAGGCGACATTTGAACTTTTCGTTCCGCTGGTTGTCGCAAAGATGATCGATGTGGGAATTGCTGAGAACGATAAGGTATATATCTATAAAATGGGCGGTATGCTCATTCTTCTTGCTTTAATCGGACTTATATGCTCGGTAACAGCACAGTATTTCGCGGCAAAGGCTGCTATGGGATTCGGACGAGAATTAAGATCCGATCTTTTCAAACATATCATGAGTATTTCATACAATGAGATAGATAAAAATGGAACGGCAACACTCATTACGAGAATGACCAGTGATGTCAATCAGATGCAGACAGGCGTAAATATGGTTCTGCGTCTGTTCCTTAGATCGCCATTTATAGTATTCGGTGCGGTTATCATGGCATTTACAGTTGATGTTAAGACAGCGGTTGTATTTGTTATCGTTCTTCCGATACTTATCGCAATTGTTTTCGGTATTATTTTTTCTACTGTGCCATTATATAAGAAGGTTCAGGGAAGACTTGATAAGGTTACTCTTATTACAAGAGAGAATCTTGTAGGTGCGAGAGTTGTAAGAGCATTTAATCATCAGGAAGCTGACATTAAAGATTTTGACGAAGCTACAACAGGGCTTATGAAAAGCCAGTTATTTGTAGGACATATTTCAGCACTTCTTAATCCTATAACATTTGTAGTTATCAACTTGGGAACGGTTGCGCTTATTCATAAAGGTGCAATAAGGGTTGAGGCATTTGGACTGTCTCAGGGACAGGTTATCGCCCTTGTAAATTACATGTCGCAGATCCTTATCGAGCTTATAAAACTTGCGAACCTAATTGTGACAACAACAAAGGCTATAGCCTGTGGACATAGAGTCGCTGCAATACTTGGAGAAGAGTCTTCTATTACATATGTGGCTGATGGGGTCGGCAGCACTGATGAAGCCGGTAATGTAAACGAATCAGGTAGTATTCCACGAGTTTCCTTCAATAATATCAGTTTCAAATACAAAGGTTCCGGAGAGAATTCCCTTGAAGGTCTGAATCTCTCTGTATATGAAGGAGAGACTGTGGGAATTATAGGTGGTACCGGTGCAGGAAAGTCCACATTGGTTAATCTTATTCCAAGATTTTATGATGTTTCAGATGGTGAACTTCTTGTTGACGGTAAGAATGTCAAAGACTACGGCAAGAAAGAGCTTAGACATAAGATAGGCATCGTTCCTCAGAAAGCGGTTCTTTTTAAAGGAAGCATCGCTGACAATATCAGATGGGGCAAGAAAGACGCGGATGATAAAGAGATAAATGAAGCCCTTAAAGCTGCTCAGGCTTATGATTTCGTTATGGAGAAAGACGGTAATCTTGAGTTTATGCTTAATCAGGGGGCTACAAATCTTTCGGGCGGTCAGAAGCAGAGACTCTGTATAGCAAGAGCCCTTGTCAGAAAGCCTGATATACTTATTCTTGATGACAGTTCATCAGCTCTTGACTTTGCGACAGATGCAAAGCTTAGAGCCTCTATAAAGGATTATTCCAAGGGAATGACAACATTTATCGTTTCCCAGAGAACATCCTCAATCCGTTACGCTGATAAGATTGTGGTATTAGATGACGGAAATGTAGTCGGTATCGGTTCACATGATGAACTTATGAAAGATTGTGATGTCTATAAGGAAATATATAATTCGCAGAATCAGTCAAATGACGCACCTGCTGCAAATGGAAAGGCAGGTGACAGATAATGAATAAGAAGACTATCGGAAGAGTTGTCAAATATTTAAAACCATACATTCCGCTTATTATCATTTCACTTATGGCTGCAGCTGCGACAACACTGCTTTCACTGTATGTGCCTATCCTTGCGGGTAAAGCCATAGACCTTATAATAGCGCCGGGAATTGTTGATCTTGACGGCATTTCAAAGATACTGATCAGAATGATCATGGTTATACTTTTGGCGGCTTTATTCCAGTGGATAATGAATGTGATCAACAATCATATAACATATAGAGTTGTTAAAGACATAAGAAAGAAAGCATTTGATCATATTCAGAGCCTTCCGCTCAGCTATCTTGATACAAAGCAGTATGGAGATTTTGTTTCAAGGATCATTGCGGACATAGATCAGTTCAGTGACGGACTTTTAATGGGATTCTCTCAGTTCTTCACGGGATTGGTTATGATCATAGGAACACTTTGCTTTATGTTCACTCTGAATATAACCATAACTTTGGTTGTAGTTCTTCTTACACCGCTTTCGCTTTTTGTAGCGGCATTCATAGCTAAGAAGACATATAACCTTTTCGTGAAGCAGTCGGAGAAGAGAGCACTTCTTACAGGAATGGTAGAAGAAATGGTCGGAAATGAAAAAGTCGTTCAGGCTTTCTCATATGAAGACGATGCGATAGAACGTTTTGATAAGATAAATGATGAACTTGCGGACGTGAGTCTTAAGGCAACATTTTTCTCATCTTTAATAAATCCAAGTACAAGATTCATCAACAATCTTGTTTATGCTGCGGTTGGTATAGTGGGAGCTGTCTTCGTCCTTAAGGGAAGGATAACAGTTGGACAGCTTACATGTTTCCTCAGTTATGCAAATCAGTACACGAAGCCATTTAATGAAATATCCGGCGTTGTTACTGAACTTCAAAATGCCCTTGCCTGTGCGGGAAGAGTATTTGAACTTATAGATGAAGAGCCTGAAACTCCGGATAAGGAAAATGCAGTTGTCCTTAAAGATGTTAAAGGCAGCGTAATGCTTAAAGATGTTAATTTCTCTTATGTTCCTGATAAGAAGCTTATTCAGAATCTCAACCTTCTTGTAAAGCCGGGGATGCGAGTAGCTATAGTAGGTCCGACAGGATGCGGTAAGAGTACGGTTATAAATCTTCTTATGAGATTCTATGACGTAAACAGCGGATCAATACAGGTTGAAGGAAATGATGTAAGAGATATAACAAGAAAGAGTCTCAGAGATAATTATGGTATGGTTCTTCAGGAAACATGGCTTAAGGCTGCCAGCATCAAAGAAAATATAGCCTACGGCCGTGAAGCTACGGATGAAGAGATCATTGCGGCAGCTAAGGCTACACATGCCCATAGTTTTATCAAAAGACTGCCAAATGGATATGATACAGTGCTCGGAGAGGATGGTGGAAGCCTTTCTCAGGGACAGAAACAGCTGCTCTGTATTACAAGAGTAATGCTTTCGGTTCCACCGATGCTTATACTTGATGAAGCTACGTCATCTATAGATACAAGAACTGAACTTCGTGTACAGAGAGCATTTGCAAAGCTTATGGCAGGAAGAACAAGTTTTATCGTAGCACACAGACTTTCAACAATTATGGAAGCTGATATGATCCTTGTTATGAAAGATGGAAATATCATCGAGCAGGGCAATCATGAAAGTCTCATGAAACTGGGTGGATTTTACAGTGACCTGTTTAACAGCCAGTATAAAAATGTTTAATTTAACTTACGGAGGTTATTAAAGTGAATATTAATGCAGTTATTGCGAAGGAACTTAATGTTGAATTATGGCGAGTGGATGCAGCGGTTACCCTTCTTGATGAAGGAAATACTGTACCTTTTATCGCGAGATATAGAAAGGAAAAAACAGGAACTCTTACAGATGAGCAGTTAAGAGAGCTTGATGAGAGACTCAAATATTTGCGTAATCTTGAAGAAAGAAAGGCAGCGGTTATCAGTTCGATTGAAGAGCAGGGGAAGCTTACAGACGAACTTAAGAAGAAGATTGAAGCTGCTGAGACACTTGTTGCTGTTGAAGACCTTTATGCGCCTTATAAACAGAAGAAGAGAACCAGAGCAATGATCGCCAAGGAGAAAGGACTTGAGCCGTTTGCACAGGCTATTATGCTTGCGGGAAGTACTTTTGATCTGGAGAAAGAAGCACTCAAATATATTTCAGAAGAGAAAGAAGTACTTACAGCTGATGATGCTTTAAACGGAGCGTCAGACATTATTGCGGAAGATATTTCGGATACAGCTGAATATAGATCATATATAAGAAATCTTACATTTGATAAGGGCTCCCTCATTTCAAATGCAAAGGACAAGGAAGCAGAATCTGTATATGAAAATTATTATGAATACAGTGAGCCTTTAAAGAAGGTAGCAGGATATAAGACACTTGCTTTAAATAGAGGCGAGAAGGAGAAGTTCCTTACTGTTAAGATTGAGGCCCCTGTTGATGAGATTCAGGCATATCTTGAGAAGAATATAATCATTTCAGACAATGCAGTGGTAAATGATTTTCTTAAGAAGGCCATTAAAGACAGTTATGACAGACTTCTTGCTCCGGCTATTGAGAGAGATATAAGAAATGAGCTTTCTGAAGTAGCTGAAGACAGTGCTATCACTGTTTTCGGAAAGAACCTTGAGCAGCTCCTTATGCAGCCTCCTGTAGCAGGAAGAAATGTTCTTGGATGGGATCCTGCTTTTAGAACAGGTTGTAAGCTTGCTGTTGTTGATTCAACAGGTAAAGTCCTTGATACAGCAGTTGTTTATCCTACAGCTCCTACAAATGAAGTAAAGATAAAGGCTGCAAAGGAAAAGGTTAAGCAGCTTATCAAAAAATACAATATTTCACTTATTTCTATCGGAAACGGTACAGCCAGCAGAGAGTCTGAGCAGATAGTTGCTGAGATAATCAGTGAGATCGGTGGAGGAGTAAGTTACGCTATCACCAATGAAGCAGGTGCGTCAGTATATTCTGCAAGTAAACTTGCAACAGAAGAATTTCCTGAGTTTGATGTAGGACAGAGAAGTGCCGCATCAATTGCAAGAAGACTTCAGGATCCGCTTGCTGAACTTGTAAAGATTGATCCTAAGGCAATCGGTGTTGGTCAGTATCAGCATGATATGAATCAGAAGAAACTTGGAGAAAGACTTGGAAGTGTAGTTGAAGACTGCGTTAATACTGTAGGTGTAGATCTTAATACAGCTTCAGCACCACTTATGGAATACATTTCCGGAATCAATAAGACTATTGCCAAGAATATAGTTGCATTCAGAGAAGAAAACGGTGCATTTAAGAATAGAAAAGAGCTTCTTAAAGTTCCAAAGCTCGGACCTAAAGCATATGAGCAGTGTGCAGGTTTCATGAGAATCGCTAACGGAACCGATCCATTTGATAATACAGGTGTTCATCCTGAAAGTTATGAAGCAGCAGAGAAGCTTCTTGATAAGTGTAAGATTAAGAAGGAAGATATAAAAGACGGTAAGTCGGTTATATTTATAAATGATTACAAGAAAACAGCAGAAGAGATTGGCATTGGTGAACCAACTCTCAAGGATATAATCAAGGAGCTTGAAAGACCGGGAAGAGACCCGAGAGCTGATATGCCACCTGTAGTACTTCGTTCAGATGTCCTTGACATGAAGGATCTTAAGGAAGGAATGATACTTAAGGGAACAGTCAGAAATGTTATCGATTTCGGTGCATTTGTTGATATCGGAGTTCACCAGGACGGACTTGTTCATATCTCTCAGCTAACTAATAAGAAGTTCGTTAAGCATCCTCTTGATGTAGTTAAGGTTGGAGATATTGTGGAAGTTAAGGTTCTTTCTGTAGATATTCAGAAGAAGCGAATTGCACTGAGTATGATATTATAGTATATTGTAGTATATCTCAGTTGAAGAATGATAAATACCTGATCGGATACTTCAGGTGAAATAACTGATATTAATTGATATTAATATTGATGTAGGATGGTGATTATAATGAATATGAAAGATTTTGGAATGACAAAAGCTGAAGTAGAAGAGACTGCCAAGAAATATCTTAATGAACAGTTTCCTCGTTTTGATTTCATTGCTGAAAAAGCAAAGGGAATGTATATATATGATGAAGAAGGAAATGCATATCTTGATTTCCTTGGCGGCATTGCGGTAAATGCTGCAGGTCACTGTAATGAAAGAGTTTCTAAGTATGTTAAGCAGCAGATTGACGAGATGGTTCATTCTTCAAATTACTGTTATACATTACCACAGATCATGCTTGCTAAGCTTATCTGTGAGACAATAAAGATGGATAAGATTCAGTTCCAGAACAGTGGAGCTGAAGCAAATGAAGCAGCTATCAAGCTTGCACGTAAATATGGTGTAGATAATTTCGGACCTGAAAGATTTAAGATCGTTACAGCTCTTAACAGCTTTCATGGAAGAACACTCGGTACACTTGCAGCTACCGGTCAGCCGGATAGCGCTATACAGAAAGGCTTTGCACCTTTAGTTGAAGGATTTAAATATGCAGAATTCAACAATCTTGAAGCTTTTAAAGAGGCGGCAACAGATGATGTGATCGCAATCATGGTTGAGCCTGTACAGGGAGAAGGCGGTGTATATCCTGCTGATAAAGATTTCCTTGTTGGTTTAAGAAAGCTTTGTGATGAGAAGAATATGCTCCTTATCTTTGATGAAGTTCAGACAGGATGGGGACGTACAGGTGATATCATGGGTTATATGACATACGGAGTTAAGCCTGATATCATTACCATGGCAAAGGCTATGGGTGGCGGAATGCCTATAGGTGCTATGTGTTCAACAGAAAAAATCATGAATACATTCGGACCTGGTGCACACGGAACAACATTCGGTGGAAATCCTGTATGCTGTGCAGCAGCTTATGCACAGATCGAGGAACTCCTTGAGAAGAAGCTTCCTGAAAATGCAAAAGAAACAGGTGCATATTTTAGGGAGAGAGCAAAAGAACTTCCACATGTTAAAGAGATTCGAGGAATCGGACAGATCACAGGTATTGAATTTGATGTTCCTATAGCAAATGAATTAAAATATACTTGTGCTGAGAAGAAATATCTTCTTATGACTGCTGTTAGACCTGCAGTTGTACGTCTTGTTCCACCGCTTATTGCAACAAAGGAAGACTGCGATAAAGCTATTGAGATCATGAAGGAAACCATTGTAGAGATTACTGAATCAAAATAAAACTATTATGATCAGAAATAAGACTTTAAAAAAGTTAATATCATTTATTACAATTTGGGCATGTATTATTACATGCCTATTTGTAGTATCGGGAAATGGACGGATCAGGAAAGTTAAAGCTGAAACCGGCTCGGACCATTTTAAAGTTTCTGAATATATTTCTACGTTATTTACTCAGGATAACGGACTCGGAAGTAACGAAGTTAACTGTGTATATCAGTCGGCGTCAGGTTATATATGGGTAGGTACCGACGGCGGTCTTTACAGATATGACGGAAATGAGTTCAAGGTTTTCAATCTTTGGGATACGGAGAAAGCGGATGTTTACTGTATAAATGACCTTTTCCAGGATAGCCAGGGAAGACTTTGGATAGCTACCAATAATTATGGTCTTTTCTACAAAAAGGGAAATGAAATGCATCATTTTTCTTCTGATTACTATAACGGTATAAAGACGATCAATGATGTGTGTGAAACTGAAAATGGAATCATTTTTGTAGCCGCATCAAACGGACTTTTTAGAGTAAATGAAGATTCTTTGGTCCTTACTCCCGAAGATTATTTCCCTGATAAAAATATTAGAAAGATCACATACTTTAACAATAAAGTATGGGGTATAGACGGAGGCAACCAGTTATTCAATATCAGTTTTTCCGGTGATGGAGCAAGTATTGTCAGAACCGAAAAGACAGAGAATTTCGGGATAGAAGAACTTACTTGTCTTATAGCGGGTGAAGATGCTATATATGCAGGTTCTGTAAGTGGCGAGATAATTAAAGTAACAGAGCTTTCAAATGTAACAGAATACGCTTCCGGAAACTATGGTATAAATGACATGTATTTCGATAAAGATACCCTTTATGTATGTACTGATAACGGACTGGGATATATCGGAAATGACAGTGTTTACCGTAATATACAGAATCTTAAAGTAGATAGTTATATATCTTCGATGATAGTAGATTATGAAGGTGGAATATGGCTTTCATCTTCAAGAAACGGACTTCTTCATCTGGCGATGAGTAAATTTACTGATTTTACTTCCAGAAATAATCTTCCGGAGTATTCAGTAAACTGTATAAAGGTTATCGATGGCAACAGATATGTCTGCACCGATGAAGGACTTTATATAATCAATACTCAGAATAAACTTGAAAAGAATGAACTTACAGATGTGTTAAAAGGCGTCGGCGTAAGTGATATTATAAAAGACCGTTATGGCAATATCTGGGTTGCGACATTCAGACGTTTTGGTATTTGCAAATGGAATGGCAAGGATGAACCGCAGTTTTTAGGAAGAGTTAACGGGCTTCCATCCAATACTATAAATAGTCTCATTGAATTACATTCGGGTAAGATAGCTGCAGCAACAAGCGAAGGAATTTCCATAATAGATGGAGCGAATGTTGAGAATTATACAGTTAATGATGGACTTGATTATCCGAATATCACTTCCGTTATAGAAACAGATGACGGTAAGATTATTGCCGGATCTGAAGGTGGCGGAATATATGTGATAAGTGGTAAGAATATAAAGAATTACAATACCAAGAACGGTATGACATCGGATATGGTTACCTGCATCACTAAAGGTGAATCAGGATATTATATCGGAACGGATAACGGAATTACATTTTATGGAGATACAGTAAGAGCTCTCAGCAGTATTGATTTCTCCAACAATGTATATGACGTTGTTCCAAGCGGCGATACTGTTTGGGTTATTGGATCTAAGGGTGTTTTGAAGACAAATGAAGCTGAGCTTCTCGGTACATCGGGAATTTCTTCAAGATACTATGTAAGAGGTGACGGACTTATCCGTACTGTAAACGGTTCATCGAAGTCAGCGGTTGATTCGAACGGTGTGCTTTATATCTGCTGTACAAGCGGTATTGAGACCATGAATACAGAGAATATAAAGATCAATACAGCACCTCCAAAACTTACTGTTTCAGAGATTGATGTAGACGGCAAAGATTATTCATTTGACGAAATCGGTGGAAATCTTACAATTCCTTCTAAGACAAACAAGATAACGATCACATTCGGTGTTCTTACTTATGTCAATAGAGAGAACCTTGAAGTTAGCTACAATCTTAGCGGATTTGATAAAGAGACTATAAGGATTTCCGGAAATGCACCGATGCAGGCGCAGTATACCAACCTTGACGGAGGAGAATACACATTCTACCTTTCGGCTGTAAATGCGGATGGAGTGCAGAGTGAAAAAGCCATGACATTTACCATCGAAAAGGAATTTGGTTTCTTTGAGAGAAGGAGTGTTAAGATTTCAATCATTGCCCTTGCAGTACTTCTTGTATCACTCGCTGTATTTGTATTTATGAAGTTAAGGAAAGTGCTTCGCGGTAAGAACAAAGAGCTTGAAATGCTTGTTAAAGAGCATGAAGATACAGTTAAGACAAGTACAGCCAAGAATGATTATCTCGCAAATATCAGTAATGAGATCAAGATTCCGATAAATGCCATAATCAATCTGGCGGAAAATACGATGAACAGTGGTGCGAGAACCACTGAAGAGCAGGAGAACCTGAAGAATATTGTCATTCAGAGTACTGATATTATTGATAAAGTTGATGGTATTATCCGTCTTGCTAAGCTTGAGTCGGGACGTGAAAATTCAATCAATGCGCCTTATTCGATCACAACTCTTGTATGCGACCTTTCCGATAGAATGATCAACATGATTGGTGACAAACCAATCAAGTTTTTCGTTGAACTTGGTAAAGATATACCTGATATACTTATAGGTGACTTTGAAAAAATCAAATCCGTTCTTATGTATCTTCTGGATAATGCTCAGAAGTATACAAGAGAAGGGTCGATAACACTCACAGTTGACTGCTATAAATATTCGGATCCAAAGAATGAAAGACTTTACAGTCTTGTATTTGGTGTAGCAGATACAGGTATCGGAATTCGTAAAGACAGACTTGATCATATATTTGAAGTTTACAATATCACAAGTAATAAGCAGGAGTCCGGATATCCGGGGACAGGTATCGGACTTGCTATTGCCAAGAAGCTTTCTGATGTTATGAACGGAAGCATTGATGTCGAGAGTACATATGGAGTAGGTTCTACATTTACATTTTCAATAATTCAGGAGCGACCTGAAGGAAGCATTTATCAGACAAATGTTAATGCTGACGTTATTGAACTTGTATCCATGGAAGAAGCTGAGCAGATGTGGACGCCTGATGTAAGTATCCTCTTTGTCGATGATGTCGAGCTCAATACAACCGTAGCGGCGGGTATCATGAATCAGATGGAAATAAAATGTGATATCGCTTCATCGGGAATCAATGCCATTGATATGGTAATGAATAATGAATATGACCTTGTATTCATGGATATGATCATGCCGGTAATGAATGGTACTGATACAATGAAAGAAATCAGAGAATTAAATGATGAGAAGTTCAGTAGCCTTCCGATTATTGCCATGACAGAAAATGTTATCAGTGAAGATAGACAGAAACTTATAGAAGAAGGTTTTACGGATGTTATCTTAAAACCTCTTGATAAGAGAAATCTTGCAACAATGATCATGAATAACGTGGACAGAAGCAAGGTTAAGTACAGAACATCGGATATGAGCCAATATATCAAGGAGTCCAGATACAGCGAAGGTCTTGAGAAACTTTCACTGAAACTTGATGTTGCAAAGGTGCTTGAAAAGATTGGCGGAAATATCAATGTTTACAACAAAATGCTTTCAAGTTTCTATACAAGAAACAAGAATGTTGAAGAGGAACTTCGCTTGAAATTCCATGAGGATTACAGAGGATTCCGAAGCAGAGTACATGCTATAAGAACCAGCAGCGGTAACATCGGTGCCGTGGGTATAGTCAATATGGTTTCAACTATAGAAGCTGCAGTAAATATTGGAAATAAAACATATGTAAGCGACAATCTTGAGGATTTCCTTGAAATGATGCAGGATACAGTCGATGCCATCGGCGAATATGTTTTATTTGTAGAAACAAGGAAAGGTATAAGTGACACGGAATTTGCAGCCAATAAGGTCGAGGAAGAAAATCGTGTAGTTGAGGAAAAGGTTAAGGAAGCCAAAGAGGAGAAATCCAAAGAAGAAAAAGCTGAGGAAGATAAAGGTGTGGAAGAAGAAAACGTAGATGATGACGAGAAAGAGATTCTTCAGGAAAGCGACCTTATGGATATTGACGGACTTATGCTTATAGATAAGTATGCGAAGGATGAGAATATTGAAAAAATCCGTGAGGAGTATGATAAACTCATGATGATCACATATTCTTCCGATGATAAAGATTTCCTTGATGTTCTTGGTGAGAACATTAAAGAAGAGAATTATGAAAACATCTCAGAACTTGTACATACATATCTTGATCTGAAAAGTTAAATAAAATGATAGAGCGTCTATAAGTAGAAGTACTTCTGGGCGCTCTCTTCATCTGTTCAGAAAAATTGGTTTGTGATATATTTTATATGTTGCCATTTGTTATCGAAGAATTAATGTGATTTGATAAACTAATGTAAAGAAAAATAAAATTATAAAACTATAACACAAGAAAAGGATTTAAAAATATGTTGAATAATCATTTAGAAAAATTTATAGATAAGCAGAATGTGAGTTTTGTTACTTCAGTAGATGAGGAAGGATTTCCAAATATTAAGGCTATGCTAAAGCCTCGAAAGAGAAATGGTTTAAAGGAATTTTATTTTTCTACGAATACATCTTCTTTGAGGGTTAAGCAGTTTCGGGATAATCCAAATGCCAGTATATATTTCTATCATAAGGGCTTGATCAAATATGAGGGCATCATGTTAATTGGAACCATGGAAGTTCTGACAGATCAGGAAACAAAGAATATGATCTGGAGAAGAGGGGATACCATGTTTTACAAAAAGGGAGTTACTGATCCGGACTACTGCGTTCTCAAATTTACCGCAATAAAGGGAAGACATTACTGTAATCTAAAGACAGAGAGTTTTAATTGTGATGAATTATAGATTCTAAGGAATTATGAATATAATGAACGGAGATTGAAAATGAATTTAAGAACTATAATGATTTTTCCGACATTTGAAAATATCGAAATAATAAATTCTATACGTGACAAATATGATCCTCTTGCCAATCTTGTGAGGCCTCATATAACTATTGTATTTCCGTTTGAATCCGATATGAGTAATGAGGAAGTTACAGATATTCTGAATAAGAGACTGATGGGAATAGTTCCATTTGATATAGAACTGAAGGACCTTGGTAAATATACTGATGCGTCGGGGAACTATCTGTCTCTATACCTGACTAAAGGTGCTGATGTTATAAAAAGAATTCATGATACGTTATATGGGAATGAGTTTAAGTCATATGATATCGGGGTTGAATATGTGCCACATATTACAGTTGGTAAGCTTCCAACAAAAGAAGAGATGGAGGCGGCTTATGAAGAAATAAGGGATATTGACGAGGTGTTTTCAACTAAGGTAAGAAAGATTTCTGTTGAAATGATTGGTGAGAACGAAGAGTCGATAATTATTATCGAAAAGGAATTAGAATAATGAGAAATATAATTATTGTAGGTCCAAGCAGATCTGGAAAGTCGACTCTAGCAAAAAGGTTACATGACGAATATATGCTTTGTGTAGAAGGAGAATATATCGTAACTATAGATGGAAAAGAATATGTCATAATAGGGACAAAGTCGCGGAGGCCTTATAAATAGGGTGCTCCCATACTTTGTCCTTTTTCAAAAAAGCGTTTTTTCTGATTTTTAAGGGATATTTTTCTTCAAATATTGTTATATATGCGGGCCTGATTATCATAGCAATATAATACAGGAGGATACCAACCAGATCTACGACTAGGGTAACGGTTTTATTTCTACTGATTACAGTCTGTATAGGGACTATGATGATGACAAGTTAATTTGGAATTGTTATAGGAACCGTTGCATGGCTTATGCAGTCCAAAAGAATAATGGAATTATGATTCCAACTGCAGGCTTTGGACCTGAAAAAACATGGGACTGGTGTTTTGATGGTTTGCCTATGAATTCTTCTGTTGCTGTAACAACAAATGGAACACTTGATGATCCTGAGGCTAGAAGGATATTTGTAGGCGGAATAGATGCGTTAGTACATACTGTATATCCTAAAAACTTGATTGTATGTGGAAAATATCCGGAATGGTTAAATAATAAGTATCCTAATGTTAATATTGTTGGCATACCTAGTTATGGACAGCAATGGCAAAGGAGGTGCTTATAATGGGTGGATATGGTGGCGCAAGTGACAGAGGAAAAGAGAAAACTTATTATGATTCAGGTGGAAATAAGGTTAAAGATAAAAATGCAATTGAAGTTGGAGAGTACTATATAGATAATGGCCATTATGTTGTTTTTTTGCAAGAAAAACAGGATCAAAAGAGGGCTGATTTATCAATTGATGGAGTTCATACAGAGGTGAAGGGTATGACGTCGACATCAACAAACAAAGTGGCTAATAACATAAAAGAAGCTTTTGATCAAGTTGAGGCAGATAATTACAGATATCCCGCAGATACACATAGAGATGGACAAGTTGTTATTTTTTCAAAATATCCTGATATAAGGACGGCATATAAAGCTGTTTATGGTGGTTATAGAAAAGCAAAGAATAAGGGATATGTTCGTGGTGATGTAAAGTTATTACATAATGGTAAAATGTATCATATAGGAGGAAGATAAATGGCTACATTAAAATGTAAAATATGCGAGTATGGTATTCATTATAATTCTGAACCTTCAGGAGTAGAATATACATTTATTAAGAATAAAGACTGGAAATTAATATGTGATTCGAAGTTTGATTCTAATAAAATAGAAACTGATGAACAAGGATTGTATCCTAAGTTGTATAGAACAGATACTATAGAAGATGACTTTCCAAACATGATAATGAAAATATGGAAATGTCCGGAATGTGGTAGTGTTTATTTGTTTGATAAAAATGGTGATGTGATTAAGACATTCAAAAAAGCAGATCAAAGAGCAGACGGAGAAATAATATGTGAGGGTATTGCTTTTGATGATTATACTTGGGATAAAATGACTGAACTATCGATTCCTAATGAAAAAATAAAAGAGATTCCAACACTATTCGTGAGAGTATTCGAGAAAATGATAGAAGTGTATAAAAAATCAGATTACTCAGATTATGTATGTTCCTATGTTATAATATATAACGAAGAATTAAAATAACATTTATTATTTTGAATGAGGGTAGTGATGAGTAAACATATCGACAAAATCAAATCCGGTGCAACGACTGCATTTATCGATTCGACAAATAAATCCAGTGCTGCATACAAACCGGAATTCATATCAAATGATCATACAAATGGAGTAAAGGTGCTTACATCAATAGAAGATGAGCTTCGCAGATGTGACTCCTTTACTTTTAGTGTTGCTTTCATAACTCTCGGTGGAATAGAGCCACTGCTTCTTACATTTAAGGAGCTTGAAGAAAGAGGTGTTCCTGGAAAGGTCCTCACAACAGATTACAACATGTTTACTGACCCTAAGGCACTTGATAAGCTCGCGGAGTTTAAAAATATCGAGCTACGTATGTATCATGAGGATGCTGTGCTATCAGGAATATCCGATGGAGAATATATAGGTGGGGAGAGTGCAGTTTTAGAAGATGCGACTACTCCGACACCTGATACAGAAAGAATCGGTTTCCACACAAAGGGATACATCTTTAGGCGTGACGAAACATATACATTTATCATTGGTAGTTCCAACATGACAGGAAAAGCGCTCTCTGTTAATAAAGAATGGAATACCAAGATGGTATCAACAGCTGAAGGTGAAATGTATAAGAACATCCAGTCTGCTTTTGATGCGCTGTGGGATGATAAGAATCATACAAGTAAGTATGAGGATTTCATTGAAGAATATAGAACTAAATATCAGACTATAAAGAAGCAGAGAAAACTTGCTGCAAAGGCTAGTCCTGTTGTTTCACTGGAACAATATAGACTTTCACCAAATTCGATGCAGGTGGACTTTATCAATAACCTGAAAAAGATAAGAGAAATGGGGGAAGATAAAGCATTACTTATATCAGCAACTGGGTAATATGTCATAATAGGGACAAAGTCGCGGAGACCTTATAAATAGGGTGCTCCCAGACTTTGTCCTTTTTCAAAAAAGCGTTTTTTCTGATTTTTAAGGGATATTTTTCTTCAAATATTGTTATATATGCGGGCCTGAATATCATAGCAAAATAATACAGGAGGTAATGATACCAGATCTACGACTAGGGTAGGTCTGGTTCTTATGTGCTTGACACATGCGAAAAAAATGTCTATAATTCTATTTAACCAGATGGGTAAGTGATGAACCGCCATATAGTTTTCTGAAAGGGGTTGAATGGTATGGATGATAATAAAAAAATGGAATTACAACATCCGGGAAATGCACTTGCAGAACTTCTTGAAGAGATGGGTATGACACAGAGAGAGTTATCCTATAGAACTGGGGTTACAGAAAAACATATAAGTACTGTTGTAAAAGGTAATAAAGATATATCAACTGCCTTTGCAAAAAAACTTGAATATGCATTATCAAAACCAATGAATTATTGGATAGATTTACAGGCTAATTATGATAATCAGAAGATGAATTTAGAAAAAAATCTAGGTATAGATGATGAAGAAAAAAAAGTATTCAAAAGACTAAGTGATATTATTGATTATTTAGAAAAAACTGAGTTGATATATGCGGCATCAAATGATACTGATAAAATTGTAGAAGTTAGAAAATTTATGGGAGTGAGCAATCTTAAGTATATCTCAAAAATCCAATATAATGCAGCATATAGAGCCCAAGTAAATAACAACGTAAATGTTGATCCATATGTTTTATATGCTTGGAAGAGAATATGTGAGTCTTGTGCTAATAGAATTCAGTTAGATGCTAAGCTGGACATAGATAAACTGAAAAAACGCTTGTACGAGATAAAAAATCTGATGTTTAGCAATCTTTCGGATATTAACAAAGAATTGACTTCTATTTTCAAAGAATGTGGAATAGCATTTATGATCGTGCCTCATTTTAAAGGAGCTCCTGTTCAAGGATTTATAAGTAGACTTGATAATGGAAAAGTTATGCTATGTTTAACGCTTAGACAAAAGAGAGCTGATAAGTTTTGGTTCACATTATTTCATGAGATTGGTCATTTAATCAACGGAGATGTGGATAATAGTTTCGTAGATTTTAGTTCTGTAAAAAGTGATAACGAAGAACAAGCAGATTTATTTGCGGGTAATATATTGCTTGATTCTGAAGCATATAGATTGTTTTTAATGAATGGTGATTATACGCTGAAAAGCATTAAAGACTTTTCAAAACAGCAAAACGTAAAGCCATATATAGTGATAGGTCGACTTCAAAATGATGGTGAACTTGAATGGAATGAATATTCATTAGAAATGGTTTACTATGAATGGGTCGCTTAAACAAAAAAGAAAGCACAAAGCAATGAATCATTACTAAGTGCTCCCTATAGAGTATGCTAACATACTCCCTAGACAAGATTATCTTAGCATACTCGAGAGGGATAGCGCAAGTTATTTGTGATGTGCGCTGTTATTATCGAGGAGTGCAGAATTAATATGTATTCCTCTAATGCAGCTAATAATATAGTTGCATTTATTTGTTTATACCTGAAAGGAGGAATACAAAATGAAAAGGTATGAATATCACACCAATGAGTATGGTGAGAGGGTGGCGGTTCCCAAGGATTTACAAAAACTGCTAAATCTACAATATCTCCGTTATACAAATAAAACACACTCGGTTGGAAGGCATGATCTTCCAGAAATAATATGTAATACGAAGGTATATCCTGATTATATTGCGTTATATCCTAATAAGGCTGAATACAGGAAAACTCCATTTACAGCAGTAGCTTTCTATAATTATGATGATGTATTCGATGGAAAGGACGGTCTTTATAATGCGATATACTATAATGACGAAAAAAGACTAGAGTGGTTTAAAGAAAGATTCAGAGGTGTTAGATTTTTTATTTCCCCTGATTATAGTGAGCTTGGTGACGTAGATGATATAGAAAACAATTACAGAATAAAAAAAGCTAGAGTGGTTTCATTATGGCTTGCTATTGAGATGAATGCAATAGTGATTCCTAATATCACATATCCAACAGTTAATAGTTTATGGTTTTATCTTGATGGCTTAGAAAAATGTACAGTAGTTGCTTTTAGTACAAAAGGTTTTATTGATAATCTAGTTGAACGAGAGTACTTGATTGAGGCGGTTAAATATACAGTGGATCATCTACATCTTGAAGCGATAATAGTATACGATGTGTGTAAGGATGATAAAGAAGCTTTAAAAATATTTAACTACGCAATTGAAAAGGGAATAAAAGTAATAATTCCTGATAATAGTCTTAAACAAAGGAATTCTTCTAGAAAGAGAGGTGATAGATAATGCACAGCTCTGATAGTGGATTGACAAATGGTACAAGTGGATCTCCGCAGACTACAACAGAGCAGATGGAATATTCACAAATTGTATCAGAAAATGAGAAAGAAATTCAGGAACATCATGAATATTTGACAAAGGAATTACCTAAGGGTTCTCCTATAAAAATTCCATCGAATTCAAATATTAATGAGCAAGAAAAGCAAGGATATAAGCAGGTTAAATACACATGGCAACGCGGAGAGTATAAGTATGTTAGTAGATGGCATACTCGAACGCCAGGAGCACCAATAGATCAAACAGACACCTGGGTTGTAGAACGAATTAAACCAGGTATTGGACATGGTCCCAATCCTAGACCTCGACAACATGAAATATTAGTTGGAAAAACTCCAAGTGGTAAGAATAAATGGGTGCCTAAAAGTGTATGGGATGCTGCCGTGCGTGCAAGAAAAAATGGTACAGAGACTAATGAACAAAAGGAGATGTTAGATAATGGACACTGGAAAGATAAAAGATAACATAAAATATTATGAAGGATACGAAGGTGAAACAGAAACGATAATTACTTATAAAAATGTATCTTATCATATATGGAATGGATATATTGAAGATATATTTGGAGATCCTGTTTTAAGCGGTGATGATTGGAATGGATTTACGAGAGATTATAATGAAATGGTTGGTGCTTATGGTGATGACGTGGTAGAATTTATTATATCTCCAGAAGAATATAAAGCAGATTTATTGCTTTATGATAAAAAGAATTTTAATTATGAAGAAACTAAAGAAGTTTACGAAATGATTCTATCAATATTGGATATGGCAGTTAATGATAATGAAGTAGTGTCTGTTACTTCAGAATAGTAAAGAGATAGGAATGAGTAACTATATCGACAAAATCAAATCCGGTGCAACGACTGCATTCATCGATTCAACAAATAAATCTAGTGCTGCATATAAACCGGAATTCATATCAAACAATCATACAAATGGAGTAAAGGTGCTTACATCTATCGAAGATGAGCTTCGCAGATGTGACTCCTTTACTTTTAGTGTTGCCTTCATAACTCTAGGTGGTATTACGCCAATGCTTCAAACTTTTCAAGAGTTAGAAAGAAAAGGAATTCCGGGACGAATCCTGACAACTGACTATAATAACTTTACAGATCCGAAGGCACTTGATAAGTTGGCCGGTTTTAAAAATATAGAACTTCGCATGTATCAGGTGCAAAGTGGAGAAAATATAGGATTTCATACAAAAGGGTATATTTTTAAGAAAGATGAGACTTATACATTTATAATCGGCAGTGCTAACATGACTGATAGAGCTCTGGCGGTTAATAAAGAGTGGAATACAAAACTTGTTTCTACTGAAGAAGGTGAAATGTATAAAAATATCACTGCAGAGTTTAACAAGCTTTGGAGTGATACGAATCATACAAAGTCTTATGATGAATTTATAGAAGAATATCGTATTAGATATGAAACTATCAAAAAGCAGAAGAAGATAGCTCTTCAAAACCTTGTCACTGATATGACATATAACGGTGGCGAGAAAAACGGTCAAGTTGTATCTTTTGAACAGTATAAATTGGCTCCAAACTCAATGCAGGTGGGCTTTATCAATAATTTAAGGGCTTTAATAGAGCGTGGTGAGACTAAAGCACTCCTGGTCTCAGCAACCGGGACGGGCAAAACGTACGCATCTGCCTTCGGACTCCGTGATGCTATGGGTGATAATGATGGTAATGTGAAGAGTGGTTTCAAGAATAATGCTAAGAAATCTAACCGCATTCTTTTCATCGTCCACCGTGAGCAGATTGCAAAACAGGCGATGAAGTCATATAAAAATGTATTTGGTCGAAACAAGACTTATGGACTTCTTTCCGGAAATAGTAGGGATACTGATACGGATATTCTTTTTGCTACTATGCAAATGATGTCGAAGGAAGAAGTTATGACGCGGTTTCCGAAGGACTGTTTTAAGACTATCGTCATAGATGAGGCTCATAGAACAGGAGCGGCTAGTTATCAGAAGATTATGGAATATTTTGAACCGGAATTCTGGCTTGGTATGACGGCGTCTCCTGAAAGAACAGATGACTTTGATGTATTCGCGACATTTGATCACAATATTGCTCTTGAGATTAGACTTCAGCAGGCTATGGAGGAAAATCTCCTCTGTCCATTCCATTATTTTGGCATAACAGATATGGAAATAGATGGTGTAGTAATTGACGAGAAAACTGAAATGGAAAACTTCAGATTCCTTGTTTCTGACAAGAGAGTGGATTATATCACTCAGCAAATGAACTTCTATGGTTATTCGGGTGACAGAGTGAAGGGACTTATCTTCTGCAGTTCCAGAAAGGAAGCAGAAACTCTAAGTGGTATATTTAATGATAGGGGATATAAGACAAAGGCACTCACAGGTGCAGACAGTCAGGAAGAAAGAGAAGCTGCGATAGAACTTCTCACAAAGGATATTCAGGTTGATATAGATGGTACAAAGCATGGTGAATACCTTGATTACATTTTCACAGTCGATATATTTAACGAGGGTGTAGATATTCCTGAAGTGAATCAGGTTGTAATGCTCCGACCTACGGAGTCTCCGATAGTATTTGTTCAGCAGCTTGGCCGTGGTCTCAGAAAGTCTGATGATAAGGACTTTGTAGTTATTCTGGATTTCATTGCTAATTATAAGAATAACTTCATGATTCCGATTGCTCTTTCTGGCGATAGAACCTACAACAAGGACAACATCCGTCGCTATGTTACTGAGGGAGAGAAGGTTATTCCGGGAATCTCGACAATTCATTTTGATGAGATATCCAAGAAGAAGATTTATGCTGCAATCGATACGGCGAACTTCAGTGATATTAAGCTTATCAGAGAAAACTACAAGAATTTGAAATATAAGCTGGGACGCATTCCAAACCTGATGGACTTCGACAGATACGGTGAAATGGATTTACTCCGAATTTTCGATAATAATTCCCTTGGTTCATACTATAAGTTCCTTGTGAAATATGAGAAAGATTATAAGGTAAGGCTTTCCGCAAATGAGGAGAAGATAGTTGAATTCATTTCTAAGAAGTTAGCAAGTGGAAAGCGAATTCATGAGCTGGAAATGTTATCTCGCATGCTGATTTATAAGGATGCGCTGGTTCAGGGGATGAAGACTTTGCTGAAGGAGAATTACAACAAGGACTGCCCGGACAAGGTTGTGAAGAGTGTTGTAAATGTACTCACAAATGAGTTCCCATCCGGTTCCGGAAAGAAGACCTACGAGGATTGTATATTTATCGAGAAGAGCCAAGATGGTGACTTTGAGATAAGCAAGCCTCTACAGAAAATGATTCATAACAAAGAGTTCTACGACATTGTGAAGGAGCTTCTTGAATTCGGAAGATACAGATACGATCGTGATTATTCAAAGACTTATAAGGATACAGAGCTGGTGCTGTATCAGAAGTATACCTATGAAGATGCATGTAGACTTCTTAACTGGGAGCATAATGAAGTACCACTCAATATCGGTGGTTATAAGTATGATAAGGCTACTAAGACATTTCCAGTATTCATTAACTATGATAAAAGTGATGACATTCAGGACACTATAAAGTATGAGGATCATTTCACATCCCGCAGCTCACTCATTGCAATATCAAAGCAAAGTAGAACAGTTGAATCGGAGGATGTTCAGAACTTCCTTCATGCAAAGGAACGCGGCATAGATGTTGAACTTTTCGTGAGAAAGAATAAAGACGATAAAATCTCCAAGGAGTTCTATTATCTTGGTAGAATGACAGCTACAGGATTTACAAGACCATTTATTATGCCGAATACTGATAAGACCGCGGTTGAGATAGAGTGGAAGCTGGAAACACCGGTGAGAGAGGATATATATCAGTATATAGTTAATGGGTAAGATATTTTTCCATTTACGACATCCTATAGCATAAAAATAAAAGGAAATATGGCATATCGTAGTTACGTAATAGTAGCTACGATATGTCTTTTTTTGCTGACTAGGGACATTGAAACCATGATAATCTATGTTATAATTTATTTGTTTTCCGAAACTGATGTGTTTGTTTTTCGGAATGGCTTGTAAAAGTTCTATTACAGTATAAAGAACATAAAGAGTTTATGTATGGAAGAGTAAAAGATGCGACTTCAAATCAAGCGGCGTTAATTGGTGTAAAAAAAGCTTTGGAAAAGATGAATAAGCCAATGACTGTATGTGTTGTTGATACGACATTGCTGGGATTTAAAGGCGCTATGCGGGGCGAGGGTATCAATTGTGAATATGCTTTGTCAGCATTTGATGTTTTGATTGAAAAACATTGAAAAATGATAGAAGTGTGTTGGGGAAAATCGTCGCCAAAACTAAAACATTATATCATGGAAAATGATATAGAAAATGTTGCGAAAAGAAATGATATTTATACTAGTATTGATGATGGAAAAAAATATTATAAAGATAGAATCTATACGGAATGTATCAGTAAGGTTGAAAAGATTCTAAAAGCTAATAATGTTGATAAGAAAATCATATATGAGGTTTTACAGATAAAACCATGAGAATAAGGTGAAGTCGATAAATTAAGACTTCACCTTTATTTGATTTATTGAACGTCTGGGTTATTTCCGGAGTATGACTTTATATCTGGATATTCTTCAGTTACAAATTCAAAAATGATTAATCCGTCATCATATTGCTCTTCACAAGATTCAGGGATTCCTACACTAAACTTCAAATCATTGTTAATAACATCTTCTTTTATATATTCAGGTAGGAAATTTGCATTTTCTTTTGAGATGTACACTTTACTATCTTTATTTAGCCTGAAAATCTTTTTTCTCCAATAATTGGAAATGCTTATCTCCATGGCAACATCACTTATAGATAAGATAATCGTAAGTCAAGACATGAAGATAGAGATACTGTGGAAGTTCACACCGGAACTGCGGGTGGTGAGTTAAGAAGTTTCTTACTAATTCAGAATTTCAATGATAGAGTATTGACAAAATGCTATCATCAGGTTATCCTAATGATAGAAAATACCAAAAAGCCTATCATTCATTAATTTGATTATATGGAGGATAGAATAATGAATAATATAACTCAAGAGGAGATTGAAGAATATCTCTCAGATGTAAAAAAGGCGGTATCTGAAGACAGATATAGATTGGATCGTAATAGTAGAAGACAGGATAATATTGATTTGTTCATTAATTATGTTATTGATGAATCTAAAGCAAAAGATATCATACTGAGTTTGGAGGTTATGGATTTTTCTGAAATAGTACAAAACGAACATGTTGGATTTGAACATGAAATGCTATATATTTTTGGAAAGGATGTTCAATTGCTGGAGAGAACTGGAACTGAAGAAGTGACAGTTTCACTCTACATTAAATTTAACAAGTTGGAAAACAATTATGTGATTGTGATTTCATTTCATGAACAACATTATCCATTAAATTACTATTTTAGATAAAAAGGAGATGGTTGATATGTTAGCGAAGGAAAGAAGAGACTTCTGTATAGGATGTCGCAAAGAAGTAGAATATTATCTGAAGAAAAAAGATATTAAAAAAATAATAAAAGACAAAGAGTATAGTTTTACGATTACAACAGCTATATGTTCTGAATGTGGCGAAGAATTAAGTTTCCCAGGGCTGCTCGATTATAATATTAGAGAAATTGATAAACAGTATAGAGAGGCGGAATGGTTGGTAAGCATTAATGATATACAGAAATTAATGAGCATATATAAGATTGGAAAAGCTCCTTTATCGCTTGCTCTTGGATTTGGAGAAATTACAATTACTAGATATTTGGAAGGGCAGATACCATCAAAAGAATATTCAGATGTGATAAAGACTGCGCTTACTTCTCCGGAATACATGAAAAAATGCCTTTTTGATAATAGAGATAAAATATCTGAAACTGCATTTCGAAAAGCAATCGGGGCTGTTGAAAGCACTGAAAAACTATTCTCGATTTCTCCAAAGATGATAGGGGTTATAGCTTATATATTTAATAAATTAGAGGAAGTAACTCCATTAATGCTACAAAAGCTTCTTTATTATGTTCAGGGTATATACTCAGCATTATATGATACACCTATATTTGAAGAGGATTGTAGAGCTTGGATACATGGTCCTGTATATTATGAGGTTTTTGAGTTGTTTAGAGATTTTAAGTATAATCCAATAGATGATGCTCGTTTTGCTTTATTTAATGGATCGAAAGATAATTTATCTGCTGAAGAGAAAGAGGTTATTGATTTAGTTGTTGATACGTTTGGAATGTATGGTGGTAAAACACTGGAAAAAATAACACATCATGAAACTCCTTGGGTAAATGCTCGAAGAGGTTATGGCGATGATGTTAAATCTAATGAGATTATATCTAAGAAGGCAATAACTGAGTATTTTAGGTATATAGGAAAACAGTATGATTTAAAATCAGAGGATGGTTTGAAGAGCTATATTCATTCAATATTAGGTTAATTTTAGTGATATGTATATTTGAAAGCCAGAAGGTTTATCAAATAGAAAAGCTGGAGGCGTTAGACTCCAGCAATCCCTTGTCAAAGATAATCCTTGACGATAAAAAGCAAAATAATCATAAAGCTAAGGAACACAAAAAATAATATGTTTCCTATGTGATAAAGACTAAGCGGTGAAACTATTATATGTTCTTGCCGCTTTTTTATTGTAACAAAAGAGTAAGTCTGAAGAAAAATATTGATAAGCAAACAAGTCTTATTAACAAGATAAAAATAGAACTAAGGGACTCTTTTGAAGCGTTTGCGTTTAGAAGGATAACTAAAACAGAATACATAGAGTATAAGAATAAAAAAGATGTGATTCTGGCAGATGCAGAAAAGAAGCTGGAAAGATATGAACTTAAGATGCAAGAAAAAGAAGCCCAGGAGGAAACTGTAAACGGTATACTATTTTCCATAGCTGACGGCATTTAATTTTCCATAGTTTCGGCACTTAATTTTCCATAGATCACGCCTTTGGGGATATACTCATCCTCGGAGGTGATAAGAAAGGTGAAAGATTGGATGATCTACGAGAAGATTCAGGAACTGAAACGAAACAAACTAAACAAGTCCCAGGTAAGCCGTCGGCTTGGGATAGATTACAAGACGGTACTGAAGTATTGGGATATGGAGCCTGATGGCTTTGCCAAGGCAAGAGACCAGGCGAAAGAACGGATTCGAAAGGCTGACAGATATCGGGATATCGTCTTAGAATCGCTCCATAAGTATCCC